>NZ_JBBOVK010000010.1:0-1888 GCF_038006525.1 Niallia sp. FSL W8-0951 | reverse complement strand
GTTACTTGTTGTCATTCTATAACACTAGTTATAAAACGATTATTGTTGACGTTTGTTTGTTCAGTTTTCAAAGAGCAATTTGTTTGCTTCTATCAGAAGCAACTTTTATATCATATCATATTTAATAGTTGCTAGTCAATAACTTTCTTAAAAACTTTTAACTATTAAATTATCAATTATCGTTACCGTTCGAGGCAACTTTTATATAATACCAATTATTCATTTAATCGTCAACTGTTTTTTTCAGTTTAGCATATATATATGCTTACCTTAAGCACTCTTTTTTCTTAATCCTAATTAATAAAAGAATACTGATCTCTTAAATTGTTAATAAAATCTCTATTTTGAGATTAACAAAATATTGAGTACAGCAGGAAATCACGATTACCTTATTAATTTACATAAGTAATATTTCCCTTCTTTGATTATTATAGTCTTATCTTACAACAATCTATAGGGCACTTTGAATACTCATCGCCAACCTCTATTGTCCTCTCCTAAAAAACCATAATAGTTTTTTCTCGTTTCTTTCTATTGAAATTTTTATCATCGTCCTTATACTTGCGAAAAGGAATTAACCCAAGGATATTCTTTTGGTTCATTTTTATTTTCCCCACTATATTAACTTTTACATGAGAAAAACGCGTTATTTTGTTCCATACAAAAATCCGTATTTAATTTCCAAAACCCGAAAGATACTTCAATGGCTCTTTTGAAAATAAATTATATGGTACAATATGGATGGAGTTAAGTTAGAGTAAAGATATACTAACTAGAAAGCGAGAGATACAATGGAAACTAGTTTAGAAAACCAAATAAAAATTACTGTAAATAGAAATAAGTTTTCAGGAACCATTCTTATCAAAAAAGCAGAAAATAATTTATTTTCTGCAAGTTATGGTTATGCTAATCGTAGCGACAACATAAAAAACACTATAGATACACGCTTTGGCATTGCATCAGGATGTAAATTATTTACGTCAATCGCTATTTGCCAACTTGTCGAGAAAGGTAAACTATCTTTTGAATCAAAATTAGAAGACTGTCTTCCTATTATCTTTCCAAATTTTAATAAAGATATTACCATTCATCACCTTTTAACACACACAGCAGGAATACCAGACTATTTCGACGAGGAAATAATGGATGATTTCGAGGAGTTGTGGATAGACCTTCCCATGTATCACATAAGAAAGTTAACCGATTTTTTGCCTCTTTTTCAGAATAAACCAATGAAATCAAGTGCCGGTGAAAAATTTCATTATAATAATGCAGGATATATTTTGCTTGGATTGGTCATCGAGGAAGTAAGTAAAATGTCATTTACTGATTTTATCGAAGAAAATATTTTTAAAAAGGTCGGAATGCAAAACTCTGGTTATTATGAATTAGATGCTCTTCCAAAAAACACTGCTTTAGGTTATATCGATTTGCCGAACAATAAATGGAGAACAAATATTTACTCATTGCCTGCAAAAGGTGGTGCAGATGGAGGCGCATTTGTAACTGCACTTGATATGTCAAGTTTATGGAATGCACTTCTAACTAATCAATTATTAAGTGATGAATATACTTCCAAGTTACTTACTCCATTTATTCAAACAAAGAAATCAACCGGATTTTATGGTTATGGGTTATGGATAGAGAAAAAGGAAAATGCTATTTTTAAATATCATATTATGGGTTACGATCCTGGAGTTAATTTTCATTCTGCCTTTTACCCCAAATCACAAATTCATACTGTTATCTGTTCAAATAAATCTGAAGGTGCGTTTGAAGTTTCGAAACTCATTGAAGATCAGTTAATATTAAAAATGGAATAAGTCTGTCCCTTACAATAAATTAAGCCAGCACTTTTCCCCACAAAAAAAGACCTAAAAGCAAATTG
>NZ_JBBOVK010000009.1:0-2270 GCF_038006525.1 Niallia sp. FSL W8-0951 | reverse complement strand
GCTATCAGATGCAACTTTTATATCGTATCACATTTAATAGTCACAAGTCAATAATTTTCTTAAAACTTTTAACTATTAAATTATCAATTATCGTTACCGTTCGAGGTAACTTTTATATATTAACAAATATCCATTTAACCGTCAACTGTTTTTTTATATTTTTTTCAATCACATTAAACTCTCAGAATATATAAGCGGAACATGCTTTTTACTATCTATTCTAATTAATCCTATTCGGTTTATTTCCCCTTTTAGCTTTTCATTTATCTTTAAACAATAATTATATGCATCCTGAAGCTTTTCTTCAGAAAGTCTATTAGCTAAAGTACAATGTGGAATCCATTTACCCGGAAGATATACTGACTCTTTATCATCAATAAAGGAAGCAAAATTTCTATGATGATTAGAATGTAAATCAAGTAACTCTTCAGTTATAGTCGGGGAATAAAATAACGTTTTTGTATTTATAAAAGATCCTACTGTTTGAAAGTCAAGTCGTACTTTTTCTTTATCTTTATAAAAGGTCCTCATCTTATTTATAAAGTTCCTAACGGGAATTTCCTTATAGTTTGCTATTGTAATATGTGGTACTCTATCTTCTACTTCCCTCGCATAATAAGAGATGCCATTACTCTCCAAGCCTTCCCATATCGTTTTTATACTTTGTTCTAATTCTGGATTAAACAATGCAACTACTGCATACATCGCATTCTTCTCCTTTAGTATATAGTGTCTTTTTTTCTAAAAACCAAATTTTCTCTAGCTATCCACGGGTTGTAATTTAAATGAGATAATCATATTTATTTCCTTCAATCGTCTTTTCAACAAATATCTATACTGGCGTAAAATCAATTTTAGACTCTTAAGCATCTAACCCTCGCTCTACCTTTTCGTCCTTCACAGCTCACCCAAGTAATAATGAGATATCATTTGAAAATATACGATATCCCCTCACTTCCCTCCATAACGCTTCTACAAGTCCCTTCTCCCGGAAACTTAAAGTCACCTTTATTTGTTTGCATAAGTAAATCTTTTGCTTTTCTTATTATCTCGCCTATCACATTTTCCATTTACTACCTAAACATTTCTCTTTTCAAAACACTTAGATTAAATTAAGGTAACAGAAGTTTAACATACATGCTTTTTATGTACACCTATAATGTCTCTATGCCCTAAGGATTTTATTAGTAATAATAGATATAATCTAAAAAATAAAATTTAATAAACGATTCGCAGCGATTAACCGTCTTATGATTTGAAAAAGAAAAAAGAGGCATCGGTTTTACTTTAGACAACGAGAAAAGACTTATTAAACTTGCAAAAGAAGGAAATGAAGATGCCCTCATCGACTAATTGCGAAAACAAGAAAGAAAAGTATTTAATGACAGAAATTAATTCCTATTTATTATTCTTACTGATCTCGCTCTGTTAGCTTAGGGAACGTTTTTGTTTATCCACGCCAAGGAAAAAACAAGCTTCGCATGGTTTTGGGGAATATGGGGAATATGGGGATTGATTTCTCTTCCACTCCCATCCATTCTTTACTACCTGCTTATTATCTTGCCTAAATTAAGAAAAATGCGAAAGGGGAAATAACTTTGGATGAATTATGAAAAGTAAACTGGTCATTATTAGCTCTTATTCTTATACTCCAAGTCATTTTAATGGTGACAGCCGTCATTAACTGCACCAAACAAGAAGAAACTAACGGACCAAAGTAACTATGGTTTTCACTTATTTTGTTTGTTAGTTCATTCGGAACCTATTTTATATTTTGTCATAGGAAGAAAAAATAATTGAGGAGATACTAAAATATTCGTACAAGTAAATCAATTAGAAAAACAATTTAAAGACCATCAAGCAGGAAAAACAACCACTCTTCATATGCTCGCTGGTTTGCTATCCCCAACAAAAGATTCCATCTCTTACAACGGAGAAAAAGACTATCGTAAACTTATTGGCTTTATGCCCCAGCATCCTAGTTTCTTCAATTGGATTACTCCCATGGAATTTTTATATTTCGTCGGAAAACTATCTGCTGTTCATGGTTATATCCAAATATATTAAATGGAGTCTTGCTACACTCCGAAATGAAGCAACCATTATTTTAATGATGACCAAAATTTTGACAAACTCCAATTACCGTTTATTTCAACTTTTTACATTATCATCAATTTTTTACACACTAACAGTATTTGCTTTTAGGCGGTTCGAGCGTTTTTAATTATGGAAACTTCCTTACATACAAACTACAATTTTCTAATTATCAC
>NZ_JBBOVK010000008.1:0-2918 GCF_038006525.1 Niallia sp. FSL W8-0951 | reverse complement strand
AGTTAAGTTAGAAAGGGCGCACGGTGGATGCCTTGGCACTAGGAGCCGATGAAGGACGGGATTAACACCGATATGCTTTGGGGAGCTGTAAGTAAGCTTTGATCCAGAGATTTCCGAATGGGGAAACCCTCTATCCGTAATGGGATAGAATCTTTACCTGAATACATAGGGTACTGAAGGCAGACCCGGGGAACTGAAACATCTAAGTACCCGGAGGAAGAGAAAGCAAACGCGATTCCCTGAGTAGCGGCGAGCGAAACGGGATTAGCCCAAACCAAGAGGCTTGCCTCTTGGGGTTGTAGGACACTCTATATGGAGTTACAAAGGAACGGGGTAGACGAATCGATCTGGAAAGGTCAGTCGTAGAAGGTAAAAACCCTGTAGTCGAAACTTCGTTCCCTCTTGAGTGTATCCTGAGTACGGCGGGACACGAGAAATCCCGTCGGAAGCAGGGAGGACCATCTCCCAAGGCTAAATACTCCCTAGTGACCGATAGTGAACCAGTACCGTGAGGGAAAGGTGAAAAGCACCCCGGAAGGGGAGTGAAATAGATCCTGAAACCGTGTGCCTACAAGTAGTTAGAGCCCATTTATGGGTGATAGCGTGCCTTTTGTAGAATGAACCGGCGAGTTACGATTACATGCGAGGTTAAGTTGAAGAGACGGAGCCGCAGCGAAAGCGAGTCTGAATAGGGCGAAATAGTATGTGGTTGTAGACCCGAAACCAGGTGATCTACCCATGTCCAGGGTGAAGTCCAGGTAACACTGGATGGAGGCCCGAACCCACGCACGTTGAAAAGTGCGGGGATGAGGTGTGGGTAGCGGAGAAATTCCAATCGAACTTGGAGATAGCTGGTTCTCTCCGAAATAGCTTTAGGGCTAGCCTCAAGATTTAGAGTATTGGAGGTAGAGCACTGTTTGGACTAGGGGCCCCCATCGGGTTACCGAATTCAGACAAACTCCGAATGCCAAATACTTATTCTTGGGAGTCAGACTACGAGTGATAAGATCCGTGGTCAAGAGGGAAACAGCCCAGACCACCAGCTAAGGTCCCAAAGTATACGTTAAGTGGAAAAGGATGTGGAGTTGCTTAGACAACCAGGATGTTGGCTTAGAAGCAGCCACCATTTAAAGAGTGCGTAATAGCTCACTGGTCGAGTGACTCTGCGCCGAAAATGTACCGGGGCTAAACGTATCACCGAAGCTGTGGATTGACATCTATGATGTCAGTGGTAGGAGAGCGTTCTAAGGGCGTTGAAGCTAGACCGTAAGGACTGGTGGAGCGCTTAGAAGTGAGAATGCCGGTATGAGTAGCGAAAGATGAGTGAGAATCTCATCCACCGAATGCCTAAGGTTTCCTGAGGAAGGCTCGTCCGCTCAGGGTTAGTCGGGACCTAAGCCGAGGCTGAAAAGCGTAGGCGATGGACAACAGGTTGATATTCCTGTACCACCTTTAAATCGTTTGAGCAATGGGGGGACGCAGGAGGATAGGGTAAGCGTGCTGTTGGATTAGCACGTCCAAGCAGTTAGGCTGGTAATGAGGCAAATCCCATTACCACATAAGCGGAGCTGTGACGGCGAGGGAAATATAGTACCGAAGTTCCTGATTCCACACTGCCAAGAAAAGCCTCTAGCGAGATTTAGGGTGCCCGTACCGCAAACCGACACAGGTAGGCGAGGAGAGAATCCTAAGGTGAGCGAGAGAACTCTCGTTAAGGAACTCGGCAAAATGACCCCGTAACTTCGGGAGAAGGGGTGCTCTTGCGGGTGCAAGCCTGCGAGAGCCGCAGTGAATAGGCCCAGGCGACTGTTTAGCAAAAACACAGGTCTCTGCGAAGCCGCAAGGCGAAGTATAGGGGCTGACACCTGCCCGGTGCTGGAAGGTTAAGAGGAGGGGTTAGCACGTTAGTGCGAAGCTCTGAATTGAAGCCCCAGTAAACGGCGGCCGTAACTATAACGGTCCTAAGGTAGCGAAATTCCTTGTCGGGTAAGTTCCGACCCGCACGAAAGGTGTAACGATCTGGGCACTGTCTCAACGAGAGACTCGGTGAAATTATAGTACCTGTGAAGATGCAGGTTACCCGCGACAGGACGGAAAGACCCCGTGGAGCTTTACTGCAGCCTGATATTGAATTTTGGTACAGCTTGTACAGGATAGGTAGGAGCCTTGGAAGCCGGAGCGCCAGCTTCGGTGGAGGCATTGGTGGGATACTACCCTGGCTGTATTGACATTCTAACCCGCACCCCTGATCGGGGTGGGAGACAGTGTCAGGTGGGCAGTTTGACTGGGGCGGTCGCCTCCTAAAAAGTAACGGAGGCGCCCAAAGGTTCCCTCAGAATGGTTGGAAATCATTCGTAGAGTGTAAAGGCACAAGGGAGCTTGACTGCGAGACCTACAAGTCGAGCAGGGACGAAAGTCGGGCTTAGTGATCCGGTGGTTCCGCATGGAAGGGCCATCGCTCAACGGATAAAAGCTACCCCGGGGATAACAGGCTTATCTCCCCCAAGAGTCCACATCGACGGGGAGGTTTGGCACCTCGATGTCGGCTCATCGCATCCTGGGGCTGTAGTCGGTCCCAAGGGTTGGGCTGTTCGCCCATTAAAGCGGTACGCGAGCTGGGTTCAGAACGTCGTGAGACAGTTCGGTCCCTATCCGTCGTGGGCGTAGGAAATTTGAGAGGAGCTGTCCTTAGTACGAGAGGACCGGGATGGACGCACCGCTGGTGTACCAGTTGTCTTGCCAAAGGCATCGCTGGGTAGCTATGTGCGGAAGGGATAAGTGCTGAAAGCATCTAAGCATGAAGCCCCCCTCAAGATGAGATTTCCCATAGCGCAAGCTAGTAAGATCCCTGAAAGATGATCAGGTTGATAGGTCAGAGGTGGAAGCGTGGCGACATGTGGAGCTGACTGATACTAATA
>NZ_JBBOVK010000007.1:0-4910 GCF_038006525.1 Niallia sp. FSL W8-0951 | reverse complement strand
CAATGTAAATTGGCCACACTTCAGCAAGGCGAGTTCGACGATAGTCGAAAGGTTTTTAAGGGGGTTTGGGGGATACCCCAACACATGTAACTTTGCGTGCAAAGTGTAGTGTGCTACACTTCTCTTAATCTACTAGATTTTTGAGAAGGAGATGAACCCCTAAAATGAGCTATGCAATTTTGCATATGCAGAAGCTAAAACAACCTGCAATCAAGGGCATTCAAATACATAATCAAAGAGAAAAAGAGAGTCAGACAAATGCTGATATTAGGAATGAACTTTCCCATTTGAATTACGATTTAGTTAATCCTAAATCTATTGATTATAACGAAAAAGTAAACAAAATGATTGAGGAAGGAGTGACGACTGGCAAAGCCATTCGGAAAGATGCGGTGAAAGTTGCTAGTTTTCTTGTTACTTCTGATTCAGAGTATTTTCAGAATCTATCAGAACGAGAAGAAAGACGATTCTTTGAATCGGCTTATGAATTCTTTGCAGATGAATATGGAGAAAAAAATATTGCTTATGCAATGGTTCATAAAGACGAAAAAACACCACATATGCATGTTGGATTTGTGCCGATTACGGAAGATGGTCGGCTTTCGGCAAAAGATTTTTTTGGTAAGAAACAACAACTTGCAAAGCTACAGGATAAATTCCATGACCATATGGTACGAGAAGGATTTGATTTAGAACGTGGGGTCTCAACTGACCGTAAACATGTTGAATCAACTAAATACAAGGCTCTAACGCTTCAACAAATGGAAAAGGATGCGAAAGAGAAGTATGAGCGAACAATAGGTCAGATCCATGAGATTACAGATAAGACAAAAGCTATTGAGAATATTGAATCGAAAAAAGTTCTTGGATTAGTTGGGATGAAAGAGCAGGATTATCAAAGTTTAGTGGACTATGCTACTAATGGAGTTATTTATCAAGTGAAAGCTGAGAATTTAGAAAAAGACTTGGAAAAAGCTAAAAAAGAAGTTGAACAGCTAAAATCAGATATGCAAATTGGACAAGATAAAGTTCGTCATTATTATAAACATATTGAGGAGAATTTGGATTCTTTAGTTAAAGAAAAAGTGATAGAAAAAATGAAGAAGACTGACATTGTAAAGAAATATGAAAACTTAATTGAAAAGTATAATGGGTTGGTTAATAAATACAATGACCAGTTAAAAGAAAAAACAAAACTAGTAGGGGAAAGGGATACACTTAAGTTTGAAAATCAGTCATATCAAAGAGAAAATAGAGATTTAAAGCTAGAAAATGGAAAATTAAAGGATAAATATTTGGAACTTGCTAATGAGTTTTCTGCTTTTAAAAAGAGAGTAGCAAAAGCTTTATTTGCTCAAATTGACCGAGTTAAAAGTTTTTTAAGGCTAAACGATGTAGACCACAATAAAATAAAATTTCTAGAAGATAAACGTAATGATTTTGTCCAGGACTCATTAGAAAAATTAGAGAAACCAGAAAAGCAAAAAAGAAGAGAAATGGAGATGGAACGTTAATGCATGATTTTGAAAGGTCAAAACAGATTATCAAAGGAACTTTAGACTGTAATCGTACTTGGAATGTGACGTTTGAATATAACAGAGACTATGAAAAGAAGCCTTTATCTTGGGAAGAAAATGAACAGTTGCTAGATGATCTTATTAAAGTGTTTGAAAAATATGAAATGCATTGGAAATTGAAATAAGGAGTTTTTAACATGAATAAAGGAAGAAAATGCCTACACTCTATGAATCTGTTATAATTTTACTAGAACGAGAAAAACCGCCCTATGCTTTGGTCGGCTAGGCGGTCTCTCGTATCAATCAAGGGTAAGGAATTAACCCCTATTCACTTTGTTATAAGTGTATTCTAACACATAAGGGCTAATTCCTTCCACACAAAGGGAGAGAATTATTTATGGCAAAAGTTGTTAATTTTGAACAAGCTGAAAGAAATGCTAGAAAGCGAGACTTTGAGAACGATACTGAAAAGTTTAAGCAAGATCATCATGAAGTATCAAAAGAAGAATTAGAAAAGGCTCTTCAAATAGTCAGTAAAGCTACTGGAAAAGAAACTTACATAGGTACTAAAAAAAGTCCCCAATCGAAAGTGAGGTTTGCTCAATTCTTGCAAAGAAACTGGGAATTTTTAAGACGTGAAAAGTATCTCACCAGTGAAGAAAAGGTTTTTTTAACTGATGTTCAATCTAATATCAGTATGCATTCAAATGCTGTTGTAGATGACATAATGAAAAAACCTGCAAATGCTTTGACAATTCAAGGTTTAGCCGATTGTTTAAATACATCACGAACAAAGATTAGTAGAGTAGTAAATGCCTTAATCAAAAAAGGAATACTTGCTAAAGCCGTTTCAGGCGATTCTAAGGACGTAAATCAAGCAAAGGATTATGTATTATTCATTAATCCAAATATCATTTATGTAGGCGATAAAGACGATGTAACAGAACATCTAGTCTTAATGTTTAGAAAGCAAATGAAAGACAATCCAACACTAAAAAAATTACCTCAAAAATTATTTTAACTAAGAGCCATTATTGGCTCTTTATTTTTTTTTTTTAACCGTATCAAATTTAATACGGTACCGTATCATTTTTGATACGGTGCTAAATCTCTAAAACTACTGATATATCAACCTTCTTTAAACATTATGTAAGTCTTATACTCTCACTCTCTATATAAGGGCTTTTCTCCATGCAAGGTTCGGGTAGTATTTTTTGAGAAACCCACTCAAAAAATCTCCACCCTTTTCCCCTTGCATTTCGAAATTTTACAGGCTGCGTCTATCTTGCCGAACGATCGATAAACTGATGAAACAATTTGCTAGTCGTTCGGAAGCAATCTAGTATAGCCTGTAAAAACGCTCTCCCGCACTTAATAGAGTTTCTATGCCATAGTTAGATACGCTAAGAGGGGTTAACCCCTCTTGGCTCTCGCCAATTCACCCCAGCCTCACTCTCTCAACCTGATGAAAGGGAAAATCTTTAATAGCTTTTAGAAAGCCTTAAAGGCTTCTATTTTGCCTTTAAGGCAAATGAAGGTATAAAAACTAGGATAGTCTCTTAATCAGTCTATATGAGCCTTATATGGCGTCTGTCAACGGTAAGCGGACCGAAGGGAGCATTAAGGAGTTGATAGACTCACAGAACCCAAACCCTCTTGGCATTGTCGAAACCGTTTACCACATAGAGGTTAATTCCTTCCACAAAAAAGGGAGAGAATTAATATGACAAAAATTGTGAATTTTGACCAAGCCGAAAAGAAAGCCAGAAAGAGGGATTTTGATTTAGAAAAGCTTCAGTATGCTTTAGATCATGGAGGTGTCCCTCAAGAATTTATTGAAAATGCTATGGAATTATTAAGTAAGGCTACTGGAAAAGAACTTTACATAGGGACTAAACGCTCACCACAGTCGAAAGTGAGGTTTGCTCAATTCTTGCAGAATAATTGGGAGTTTTTAAGACAAAGTAAATATTTATCAGCTAGGGAAAAAAGCTTTTTTATTGATATAACCCCGTTAATTGCCTTTAGTAGCAACTGTATTGTAGACGATATTAAAGCCAAGAATCCTGCACCTTTAAATATTTCTCAGATTGCTAGTTACTTAGGAAATGAACGTGCTAATATTAGCAGAATTATCAATTCGTTAGTTAAAAAAGGTCTTTTATTTAAAGGTGAATCAGGTGTTGAGGGCAATAATAGCAAGGCTTTTGCGGTCTTTGTAAATCCTCATGTGATTTTTGCAGGAGATAAAGATAATGTAAATGAAGCCTTACAAGTAATGTTTCATAAGGCTATGAAAATGCCTGTATTAAAGGATTTACCAGATAAATTATTTTAAAAAATTTAGTCGTAGTTGTTTAATTTGACAACTACGATTTTTTATTTATGTTCGTATTTTTGTTTGTGTTTATTTAGACACACAACTGTGTTCAAATGAACACACACGAAAATCGCTAAAACTACTGATATATCAACCTTTTTTACACTTTTAAAAGTCTCTCTCTTCTCACTCTATATATAAGGGCTTTTCTCCATGCAAGGTACGGGTAGTATTTTTTGAGAAACCCACTCAAAAAATCTCCACCCTTTCCCCCTTGCATGGAGAAATTTTGGCGGTGCTGAACTGTCGCCAAGCCGACGTACCTAAAACGAGGATTTAAGGCAATCGGCTTGCTCGTGCCATTGTACCGCCAAAACCGCCAGAGCAACCGTTCAAAGATTTGTTCTTTTATCACATAGATCCACGCAATAAGGGGCTAGCCCCTCTTGGCTCTCGCCAATTCACCCCAGCCTGCGCCTTCCACCCTAAAACAAGGGGAAAGGCTCTTGAGTGCAAAAAGAGAAGCTTATTTTTTATTTCACTTTATTAAAAGTTTTAGTAACAAAAATCATTAATATCGTGGTATAAATTGTTGTTAAGATTAATCCAATTATTGCACTAAAATACATAGTATTTATCTTTTTAATAACCCTAATTTTCAAGTCGCCACTTCCTTTATTTAACATTACTTTTCAAGTAATACATTCTTTTTATTATTAAATTTATAATCAAAAAATATTCTTGCATTGAGAAGCCCATAAATGCCCTCTATGGCGTTTTGGTGCCCTTTTAGTGTTAAATTAAGGGGCAACCTCCCACAAAGGCGAAAAAGCCCCGTATGGCGTCTGTCAACGGTAAGCGGACCGAAGGGAGCATTAAGGAGTTGACAGACTCACTGCACCAAGACCCTCTCGGTGTGTCAAAAGTTCACCTTTTGACCTGCCTACCGGCGAGGGAGCCCCTCAGGGATTGAGGGGTTGGGGTGTTCGATTAAGGGGGTCTGGGGAAGAGTTCCCCAGTGGGTTTGGGCAAAGCCCAAGGTCTATGGTTTTCTCGAATGGATGAAGTGCTGC
>NZ_JBBOVK010000006.1:0-5068 GCF_038006525.1 Niallia sp. FSL W8-0951 | reverse complement strand
ATTTACAACCTCCATTAAAACAAAAAAAATCCGATTCTTAATTAGTCGAATCAGATTTTTATTAGCCGCTAAATCTCCGAAGGACTAGCGACACACCTATTTACAAGGCCCTAAGTTTCTTAGCCGACTGGAGGGTCTTCGGCCCCTTTTTATTAGTCGTTATATAGGGGTAACGACTCCTTTTTTATTCGTCGCTCAAGGATTAGCGACACATTTAATTACTGTTATTATAACATATTCTATTTTAAATTTGAATTTTACTAAGTAAAGCTACTATCACAAAAATGGCTATTGCTCCCGCAATAAACTTTAACGTAAGTTTAATTATGCCAAAACTAAATTAAACAAGCCAGCAATAAAAAAAGTATCAGAAAATATACTGATACTTTTTTATTGCTTAAAATAATTAAACAAGGTAGAAATAATAAAATAAAATAACATCCCCAATATAAACGCAATTATTATTTTTTTTATATTAACACCTCCCTTTTAATAGGCACTCTTTAAAATTTATTTAATACTTTTTAAAATTTTCCCCCTGATCCTGAATGACAAATAGGGTTTCCTGTTCTTTTGGAAAAATAAATATTTGAACACTTAGGTTTCTTTTTATTAAAGCTAAGAGCCTTAGCTACCCATTCGCCACCTGACTGCCCCGTATAACGAATAAGAACTCCATCAACGATATAACCTGCAGCAATCCCTCCAATAAAAACTAAAACTGCTCCTATCGGAAATACATTAACACCTATAGTTTCACCATTAGGACTAACTTCTTGAATTCTAATATTATTATAATACTCTTCTTGGGTATTTAAATTATTTTCTGCGGCAAAAGCTGTAGTAATTGAAGCACTACTATAAAGAATTACATTAGCTATTAAAAGTAAAGCCAAAACTCCAGAAACTTTTTTCATATACTTTTGCATAATTCCTCTCCTTTTCAAAAGAGTGCCTTAAAAGGCATTCTCTAAAAATTCCCAAATACCTTCCTTTTCTTTCAATTTTTTCTATATCTAAACACATATTTATTCTGGTTCCAAATGAATAACTCTTGATAAAAAATTCCTTATCTCTAAATCCTAAAAAACTGCATGAGTTAAAAACCCTAATAAAATAGTTCAATCGCCAAAGTTCTAGAAAAAAGCTTGCAACCCACCAAATAGATATTAATCTAAAAAAAAATAGAAGAAACCACAAAAGGGCTTCTTCTATTTTTTTTTACTAAACAACCAAGAAAGAAATGATCCTTTTTCCTTAACAGTTGCTGTTTCTAATAACTGTTTTTGGAACTCTTGTTGTTGCTTAATTTGTATCATCAACTCACGATCCCTACGCTCAATCGAATCATTAAATTTCTCTAAAAGAATAGCAGCAGTTTTTTCTGCAGCATCATTTGCAGCCTTCTGAATTACATCTTCTAATTCTTCTTTCATTAACACTATTTTATCATCATTTTCCGTGATAACGGATAACGTTTTTTCAGCGTTATTTTTCTCTCTAACCTTTGATACTATTGCTTTTGCAGTGTTTTCAAGACTTTGCGTTTTTTCCATCATTTTTTGAAAATCTGATAACGCAATAATATCGCGTTTATAATAAATCCTATGACCTTTATCATTTCTATCAAATTCATAACCTGCTTTTTCTAGCTCAATAGACCATCTTCTCAATGTATTTCCATTGATATCTAAATCAATAGCAACTTCCTTGGCATAAGAACCAAACTCTCGCACACCATCACCTTCTTTACATCTAAATTCTATAAAAGATCGTTAATTCCTCGTTTTTTCTCTATCCATTTGTTGGTAACCTTTATCTATATTAATTTTCAAAAAAAGAACCAAACTCGAAAGCCTGGTTCCTTATTCCACTTCTATTTCATCAATCAATTTTCCGTTATATTCTTTTAACTCTTCTGGACTCAACTCTTTATATTCTTGATTAAATTTCAAAAGATCCGCATTCCAGGTAGCTATTAATTTATAAAAATACTCATTTTGGTCTTTCCCCATATGCTTGTCCAACTCACCAGTGTCGAATTTTTTCGCATACTCTTTCAAAAGACCACCATAAACAATTAATTGCCGACCTTTTAATGCAGAATAAAAAATATCAAACACATCTTCACTCACAGCCATTTCATAATCTTTAGCAGAATACTTTGCAATTTCCGCAACAGCATTTCCACCACGAATTAAATTAACTTTTTGAATACTGACTTGAGTTATTTCTGGTAGATCCGTTACATCTCGCCACATTTCCAACCATTCATCTTGCTTAATATAAAGTTCCTTTTTCTTAAAATAACTTTTATCAACACAAAGCAACACATGAAAATGAGGATTATATGTATCATAAGTCGGATTATTATCTCCAATTTTGAGATTCCGTTTTTCATAATAACCTTGTTTTCTCTTATACATTTCTTTTGTGATAAAACGCTCTTTATCATAGGTCATTTCTAATTTTCTTATGTATCCTTTAATCGAACGTTCAATATTTCTTCTTTTAAACAACTTATTAAAAGCCTTATTGAATCTATCAATCTCTGTTTTTACAGAATCAGCTTTAATATTAGGAGTAGTCAAAGTTAAAAATAAAAAATCTTTGTTTTCATCTACCTTGATAGCTTCCATCATCACCGATATTTTCATAGCGTCTTTTCTAGCTTTTCGCCAAGCACAAATCGGACAAAAGCGATTTTTACAAGTATTCGATTTCACTAGTTTTTTATTTTGCTTATCTTGAGTAGTAATAAATTGATTAAATGTACTACACGATTGGAACAATTCTCGACCACTCTCACTTAAATTTTTTTCTATAAAACTATAAATTTTAATATTTTGTTTCTTTTTAGGTTGGTATTTGCCAACAATTTCATCTTGATTTTTATCTGACATTCTTGTTATATTAGTCCTAACTGAATTAAGTGTAAAAAAGGGTACACCAATACCCTTTAAAGGACTTGCTCCTTTCTGGCGGATTTCATTATCCTTCTGGTGAATTTAATTGTTTTTTTCTAGTCAATTAAAATGATAAATTCAACCACCCGGAATTGCAAGTCTTTTTTTTGTTTAAATCCTACAGCCGCAAGGGAAAAACCATAATAAGGGCACCAATTTCCATGCGGAAATAGTTACCCTTATTATCAAGATAAGAAAAAACTCAAAACCAACCCCAAAAAACCTAATGGCTTTTCAGCCATTTTTTTTATAAAAAAAACTGCATTATATTTTTCAATAGATTACTAATCGCAAAAATAAATCCTGCTGAAATTTCAATTTCTCTTTTATTACTTTTATACTTCAAAATATCCATTCTCCTTCACTTTAATTTTTATCCCTCACCTAGGTACTTGCAATTCCATAGAGTTATAGGACATTAAGAATCAAATTGTTTACTTAAATTTGATCTCTATAAATTAAAATGATTCTCGGAAAATGAATTCTACGTATTTGGCACAAAAATAAAAAGGTATAATATACTTTACAAAGTATATTATACCTTTCACTTTTATAGAGTTATCTTTCCAGATGTCTATTCTTCTCAAATTCCTTTTTTCGCTTCTCCCATTTTTCATAGTCTTGTAAACCTTCAGGAGATTCTTTTACATCTTCTAAAATTCTATCTTTTACCTTTTCTTCAGAAGGAGTCCCCCTATGAAATTGTTTAGCATATGTAATAGCTCTTTCAAATACCCCTTCAGCAATCCTAGAAGCGTGTTTTTGCGCCTGTTTAAGAATATTCGATATTTGTATCTGCGCTCTCTCTAAAACGCTAATTTTGGCCTTTAAAAGCTTATTTTCACTTTCTAATCTCTTATTTTCTTTCAAGACATCATTTGAAGCCTTTCTAATGCCATCCATTCGAACCATTTCAACTTCAGGAACCAGATAAACAGTCATTGATTGTCCATTCTTCAAATTCACTTGTTGTTTTCCAACTGGTTTTTGGGGAGCATGTTTATCTTCTATATGCTCTTTAGAAGTCTTTATTCGCCTTTCTAAGGCTTCTTTTTCTTTTTCAAGACTTTTAATACGTTTTTCTCTTTCCTCTTCAATTTTAGCCATTTCTGTCATTCTAGACTGCATGTCTTTAAATTCATCAACTGTTAAATGCTTTCTTTCGCCATTCGGCTCTCCTCGCTCAACATCAAACCCCTTTTTTTCTAAAAACCGAGGTAAATCATCTTGAATTGCTAGCAATTCCTTACGGTTAAAAACGTTCTTCGCTTGTAATTTACCTTCTTTCATTGGAACAACCCCTAAGTGCATATGTGGAGTCGTTTCGTCTAAATGAACTTGGCCATAAGCAATATTTTGTTTTCCGTACCGTTCTTCAAAAAACTCTGCAGCTGTCGTAAAGAATTTTTCTGTTTGCTCTTGGTCTAATCCTTCAAAAAACTTTTTATCACTCGTGATAATCCACTCGTTCACTAAAACCGCATCTTTTCGTATCGCCCTGGATCCTTCTTTTTGTTCTTCAATGATATTCATTATTCGATCTCTATAATCTATATTTTCATGATTAAACAAATCAAAATTTAAATGAGAACGACTAACGTCGATCTCCTTATTGCTATGGTTCTCAAATTCCCTTTGATTGTGCCTTTGGATCCCTCCAAGGTTTTGAGATTTCATTTTCTGCATTCTGGCTACCAAGTAGCTCATTGGGTACCCCACCTCGCTTGGTTTCAAGAGACTTAAAGTACATTAAGTATAACGCACTATACTTTACAAGGTAAAGTGTGCGGTCTGCGACGCTAAAAACATGCCTCCAAAGTCGGCAAAAAAACCTTTGTCTCCGACGGGTTAAGGGAACTTTTCCCTTAACAATCCCCATAAAAATCTCCCCCAACCCCCTCCCTTTTCGAGGGGGCTCCCTCGCCAGTAGGCAGGTCGAAACAAAGGTTTCGACAATGCCAGGAGGGTTTGGGTGTAGTGAAGCTATCAACTCCTTATCCTCCCATCCCCTTCGGGATTGGTCCGGTACCGTTGACAGCTGCCACACATAGCACTTTATTTTTTATTAGTGGTCACCCTAAAAAAAATATGGAGGTTGTAAA
>NZ_JBBOVK010000005.1:0-43169 GCF_038006525.1 Niallia sp. FSL W8-0951 | reverse complement strand
GCCAACACCCACGAAAGACACAATATTACTTCGCTGAAACAATCAAGATTTTCCTTGGTATGCCACGCTTATATTCATCTTCTGTATCTACAACAATTTGAGAAAAAATTGTTCCAATTAATTGCTTACGTTCATAATCATTGGCATCTTCCCATAGCGATTGGATATTTTCTAGAATAAATTTAATTTCTTCTGTATTTGTTCTTGCTGCATTTTTACATTTCAATAATTCTGCTGTGAGTTGTTTTTCCTTTTCTCTCAAAGTTTCCGTTTCTTCGATTAATTCCTCAATCCCAATTATGTCATTTTGGTACATAACTTTTTGTTTCTTTAATAATTTTTGGGTGAGTTTTAATTCATTTTCTAAACTAGCTATTTTATCTGCTGAAATATTATTTTGTTGAGTATCTCCTGTGAAACCTTTTGTTATTTCCTCAAGCGAATTTAATATTGTTAAGACTAGGTTGTCTTCCATAATGATATGACTAGTACAATTTTTACCAGCTTTTTTACCAGAACATCTATATGTTTTTACACTACTTCCACCCCTGTGCCCTGACATTGATGATCCACATCTTGCACATTTTAATATGGATGAAAAATAATAGTCGCTAGTTTCTCTCTTCCCACCAAACGTTCTCCTTTTATCTAATATATCTTGCAACTCCCAAAAATCATTTCTTGAAATTATTCGGTCATGTATTCCTTCATAAAGGGTTTGTTCGCGAGGAGGTTTTTTGGAGTCTTTTTTATTCTTATTGAAGGTTAAGTATCCAGCGTAAACAGGATTATTAGCAATATCTCTTACTGTATCAACATGCCAATCCCCACCTTTTCTTGTAGAGAAACCTTGCTCAGTTAGTTTTTTTGCTATTGTGAAGAATCCAAGTGACTTTGAAAGTTGGAAAATATATTTAATTAATGGTTCCTCATCCTTATCTATTATCAGCTTTTTATCAATTATCTTATAACCATAAGGAGGAGTGCCGCCTTTCCAAATACCAAGTTTCGTTTTCTTCTCCATTCCTAATTGTACACGTTCAGCTGTATTTTCTCTTTCCCATTGAGCGATTGCAGCAACTAAAGTGATAAACAATCTTCCCATAGCATTTGTAGTGTCATATATTTCTGTTGCAGATTTAAATTTACAATCATGAGCATCTAATACTTTTAAAATTTCATATAAGTCTAATACCGAACGAGTTAGTCTATCTAAACGATATACAAGAAGTACGTCAATTCCCCCTTGTTTTATCTGATCCATCATCATTTGAAATTTAGGACGATTCAAGTCTTTCGCGGAATAACCGTCATCAATGAATGGTTCACCAACAAGTTCCCAACCTTGAGAAATACAAAAGGCTTTTAATTTTTCTTCTTGAGCAGCGATAGAGTATCCATGCTTCGCTTGTTCATCAGTGGATACTCTTATATAAGCAACACATTTCATTCAAGAATTCCTCCTAAAATTTAATATCTAGTGGAGCCATGTACCAAACTAATTTTCCTTTAATTGAAACAGGACAATGATCCATATCTTTATCACCATAGAATTGTGTTTTATGTTCTGGATTGTAACTTAAAGGTTCTAAGGTAACGCCATCTTGATGTTTAAAAACTCTTTTTAATGTAGCATCATAACCATTAACAGCTACTGCAGCAATGTCCCCGTTATTTACTTCAATTGTAGGATCAATTAAAGCCCATGCTCCTTCGGGTACAACTTTATTCATACTGTCTCCAATTACTTCTAGTAAGAATGCATCTGGGTAGGTTTCATAAACTTCTCTTGGGACGTTAACAAGTTCTTGCACTTCAATCATTTCAATTGGAACACCAGCAGCTATAGATCCTAATAAAGGCATTTTCACAGAATCAGAACCATGAGCTAAAGATGAACCTATAGAAGTTACGTTATCTTCTTTATCTTCAATAATGTCACTTTTTAAAATTCCGAAATGATCAGCAATTTTTTGGATAGTTCCCATTCTTGGAGTTTTCAATTCATTCTCCCAAGTAGAAACTGCTTTATCAGATACACCAGCTATTGAAGCTAATTGTTCTTGTGACAGATCATGTTGTTCTCTTAATCTTTTTATATTTTTTCCTATACTCACTTTTTATGACCTCCGACCTATTTTATATATATCATTCTATACTAAAAGTAGAATTTATTCAATATAATGTCGAAAAAAATCTACTTTTAGTTAGAATAATTTTCGGAAAGGTAGAATTTTTTGAGTTTTTTCTTGTTGACACTCCACTTTAAGTAGAGTATTATGTGGTTGTGGATGAAAATAAGCGAGGTGATAACGTTGAAATTCACTCTTAAACAAGCGAGGCTTCTCAAAGGTTTAACTCAAGAGCAGGTTGCTAAGGAGCTTGGAATCCATGTTCAGACATATAGAAAGATGGAAAAGCATCCGGATGATGTTACTGTCGGTGAAGCTAAAAAGATAAGTGAGATTCTAGAATTTAGTTACGATTTTATTTTTTTTAACACTGACTCTACTTTTAGTAGATATGAGGGTGGAGAATCTACTCCTTAAAGTAGAGTTGTCCCTGCTACCCACCTGCATACCTTTTAAAGAGGTGATTTGAATGGGGATACCCAAAGACATTATTACAGAAGAAAAAGTATGGAAACTTAAGCCGATTATTGAACAAATTCTTTCAAGGAAACACGGTAAAGAAATCAAGTTCATCAATCTTACTATTGGTGATATCACAATTCATTGTGAAAAAGAAAGAACTTAGATACAAATACTATCCAAAGCGCTGTGAACCGAGCCAATGACGGTTAGTGAAAATACTTATAGCAGAATAGACGGTTGCAACGTCAATACAGGAGAAGGAGAAACAAAATGAGCCAATTAGTTTTTGTAAATGATAACCAAGTATTCACAGATAGTTTGACAGTAGCAGAAGTGTTTGGGAAACGACACGATGCTGTGCTAAGAGATATTAGAAATTTGGAATGTAGCGAAGAATTTAATCTCCACAATTTTGCGGAGATCGATTACACAGACGAAAGAAATAGAACATATAAAAAATACTTAATTAAACGTGATGGATTAGCTTTTCTAGTGTTTGGTTACACAGGTGCAAAAGCTGCTGAATACAAAGAAAAATATATTCAAGCATTTAACGCAATGGAAGAAGAACTAAGAAAGCAAAAAGTACTTACAGATCGCGAACAACGTGTGGAAGCCTTAAAACTAACTTTAGAACACGAGGAAAAGCTAGTTGAATACGATGGCAGACTATCCAAGCTAGAAGACAACGTAAGAATAGATTCATTTGAACAGAATGCCTTGCAGAAGCAGATTAAGAAGCGTGTGTACAAAGTATTCGAAACAGCCAATCCGAATGGATTAGACCTAAAGAAACTGTTCCCATGCATCCACAGAAACTTTAGAGATGCGTTTGGAGTACCGACATATCGTGACTTAAGAAAACTTGATTATGATGAAGCCATTTCATGGGTGAAGACATGGAGACCATTAATATGATTGAACACATTGAATTGTTAGTTGCAGGTGTTCTTTTAAACAACATAGTTACATTAATACTTATATTTACAAAAGAAGATAGGAAGTGATCTAAATGAAAATCAAACCAGCTGAATGGTTAAAGTTAGCACCAGTTGATCGATACATCTTGCTTTGTAAATCTTCAAAATATGTGAAAGGAGATAAATAAATGGCTAAGTTTACGAAAGAACAAGTTGAAAGAGCTATGGAAAACGGAGTTACAAAAAGTATGTTATACAACCGTATTCGTAAAGGGTGGGATATTGAAAAAGCTATTTGCACACCAAAAATTTCTCTATCTGATGCTGGGCGAATGGCTGCTGCTAGTCAACCGCGGTGGAATATAAAATAATCTTCCGTTTTAACCGACAAAAGTCGGTACTCTTTTTACACAACTTGCAAAATTTGATGATGGAAAGTTGGAATATTTTAAGGAGGTGATACATATGGGCTTACACGGAAAAGTGAAAGTTTGGCAAATGACGGAGGAAGAACGATTAGCATATATAGCAAAACATCCAATTGTGCCAACAGAGCCAATAAGGGGCAGCAAGTTTGCGAACGTGCAAAATATGAAACGTAAAACAAATAAAAAGAAGCCGGTATAAGAAAGGGGTGAATAAGCATGACAAAGAAAATCGAAAATCATCCAATTGAAGATGTATTTGGAGACGAAATTTGTGAAGGTGATACTTACTTTGTATTCGGAAATGAAACAGTTCTTCAATCAAATTTAAAGCAGTATCTAATCGAGAAACAACAGGTCCAATGTTATGAAGCAATATAAAAAAGACTCTCACGCCAATAAGAGTCTCGTTAACAACATATTTACAACAATACTTATCAATTAGTTTAAACAGTTTTTAACAAAAAATCAACAGGGGGAGGATAATATGCCTTGGTTTGAAGCAAAAGATCGTACAGTTCATAGCCCTGTGAATCCTAAACTAGAGCCTTTTTATAAGCTTCTAGAACAATATGAAAAATCTTTAAGTGGTAGCAATCTATATGAAGATTTAGTAGAAACATATGAATACCTAGATCAAGTATTTAAGGAGGAAAAATAAATGATGAATGCACTACAACAAGCTGAATTAATCGAAGTTGAGGAAATGGAGTCTTCCACAGAAAGTAAATTTGAAATTACTGATTTAGACAGTCTTAACTGGGTGTTCCGTAAATTATCTGCATTAAAAGCTAAGGAAAAAGAAATCAAGCAGCTGGCTAATGTGGAACGTGATCGTATAGCTCAATGGGAAAAAGGAGAGCTATCCACAATTGAAAATAGTACAAGCTTCTTTGAAGCATTAATTCAAAAGTATCATTCAGAACAACTTGCAGCAGATCCTAAAGCAAAAACCATTAGTACACCTTATGGGAAATCAAAAACTCGTGTAAGTAAAGAAGCACCTGAAAAGGCAAACGAGGAACAAATTATTGATTACCTTGCTGATAATGATTTGGTGGATTTAATTCAAGTGAAACAATCAGTTAAATGGGCTGAATTAAAGAAAAATCTCAAAGTGGTTGAAATTGCTGGAGAAAAAGCAGTTGTGGACGAAAATGGACAATTGGTACCTGGAGTATCAGTTAAGCCAGCATCCATTGCTTATAGTGTGGAGGTATAAAGATTGGAAAAAACAAATGCTGCCGATATATCAACAAATAATTCAACGTATTTAATTTACGGTAATCCAGGTATGAGAAAGACATCTACAGCAAATTATCTAGAAGGAAAAACACTTTATATTCCGATTGATAAGACGCAGGCTCCATTAGCTGGAAATGCCAATATCGATATCGTGCATTTTGATACTTATGAAGCTTGGACAAATTGGAATCAACTTATGAAAGATTTAGCAGCAGAAGACTTATCAAAATATGACAATATCTTTTTCGATAATATTTCAGAGTTAACAAGATCCATGCTTGCGAATTTGGGGCGAGAAGGAAATAACAACCGAGTCCCTTCACAGGCTAATTATCAACAAATCGATTTTTTCATCATAGATAGTGTTCGTTTTATACAAACATTAGGAAAACGAGTTGTCTTTACAGCATGGGAAACCACTGATAAATGGGAATTACCTAGTGGTCAAGCTGTCAATCGTTCTTACCCCGATATCAGAGTAAAAATTATTAACAACTTTATGGGATTATGCCAAGTAGTGGCGAAATCGGTTATCAATGAAGAAACCAAAAATTATGGATTTATATTAGAGCCGTCACCTTATGTTGCTGCAAAAAATCAACTTGATAAACGTAAGGCTTGTGCTCATGAAGATATTTTTAAAATTGGTTACGTACCAGAAAAACAGGGAGGAAATAAATAATGTCATTCTTTAAATTTGATGAAGAGAACGCTAGTACAGGATTTGAGTTAGTTGCAGAAGGAAAATATGAAGCAGTTATCGTGAACGCAGAAGCAGGTAAAACGCAAGGTGGTAAACCAAAATTACAAGTAGACTTTGAGATTCGTAGTGATGTTCCACAAAATCATCAAGGAGCAAAAATTCTTTATAATACATTCACTTTTGAACATGAAGTTGCAGTAAGAATTGTTAACTCATTAATCAAAGCTTGTGGATTTCCTAACGGTCATCCATTTGAATCTCCAGAAGATATGGCGAAGCAGCTTATCAATAAGAATTTAAAAATCACTGTAAAACATGAGGAGTACGACAAATTAGTTGATGGAGTAAAACAAAAACGTACTGCTGCAAAGGCTAAATATTATGACGTATCCGATGTAAACCCAGTAATGGAAACTGGTGCATTAAATATCGGTGATGATGATCTACCGTTTTAAGAAACTGAATAGAGAAGTTGGTATTTTACTAGCTTCTCTTTTTTATAGAAAAATTACGTAATCGGAGGGCGAAATGAAAGAAAATCCATACAATTTTAACGATATCCCTGCCGAACTAAAAGCCCTGCCACAATGGATTTTATGGAAGTCGGAAAAGAAAAGCGGAAGATATACGAAAGTTCCTTGTCAAATAACTGGAGAATTGGCACAAGCAAACAATCGTCGTACCTGGTCAACATTTGCAACAGCAGTGAAGTTTTACTTAGAAGGAAATTATGACGGAATAGGCTTTGTTTTTAGTCGCCAAGACAACTATATCGGAATTGATATTGATAAGTGTGTTGTGGACGGCAAGCCGAATACATTCGCAACGGAGATTATTGATACATTAGACAGCTACACTGAATTTTCACCAAGTGGAAACGGGATTCACATCATCATAAAAGGGAATCTTCCACAATCAGTATTAGGTACTGGAAGAAAGAATACAAAGCATGGATTAGAAATTTACTCTTACGGTCGATATTTTACCTTCACAGGAAATAGAGAAAATTCTAATGAGATCTATGATCGTACAGATGAACTGGCCGAGGTATTCGAAAAATACTTTGATGATTCGGATATCCAAGGAAGAGTAAACCTTGCAGAGTTTGAAAAGGATGAAATTCAAATTTCCAATGAAGCTTTATGGGAAAGGATATTCCGTTCGAAAAATGGTGATGAAATTCGCAGCCTATACAACGGAAATCTAATTAATGGGGATCATTCCGCAAGTGATTTAGCTTTATGTAATCATTTAGCATTCTGGACTGGAAAGTCTGCTACTCGAATGGATGCTATGTTCCGAGAAACTGGTTTAATGCGTGATAAATGGGATGTTATTCACTTTAGAGAAACCAATGAAACATATGGTGAAAGAACAATTGCAACTGCTATTTCTTCCACTTCTACAACAATTCTAGACAACAGGGAGCAATTCGAAGAATTCTCTTTTGAGTTTAGTACAGGGGATACAGAAGAAGTTGTGGAGGCAAAACCGAAAAAGAAATTTCGTTTAACTGAACTAGGGAATGCAGAACGAATCGCTTACGAATACGGCCATGTAATCAAATATGTTTCTGACATGGGCTGGCTAATATGGGACGGCAAACGGTGGAAATTAGATACAAAGAAAGAGATTGAAAGAATAACAGCAAAGGTGCTTAGAAGCCTTAGTAAGTCAGAAGATGAAGCTGAGGCTAAATGGTCGAGAATGTGCGAACGAAGAAACATTCGGATGAATAGTATCAAAGACTTAATGCCATTGGTACCAGCTGAAAGAGAAGACTTTGATAAACACAAATATTTATTCAACGTCGATAACGGAATTGTAAATTTAAAAACAGGAAAGCTGCAGCCACATGATCGTGATTTATCTTTAACTAAAATCACTAATATTGAATTTGATGAAAATGCTAAATGTCCTGAATGGCTAAATTTCTTAGATCAAATATTCCAAGGAGATAAAGAACTAATCGAATATATGCAGCGATTAATTGGTTACTCTTTAACAGGTGAAATTACTGAACAAATAATGGTCTTCTTTATTGGTGGTGGATCCAATGGTAAATCAACTTTTGTAAATACCATAAAGGATCTTATGGGTGAATACGGAAAACAAGCTAAGTCCGATACCTTTATCAAGAAAAAAGAAACTGGAGCAAATAACGATATTGCTAGACTTGTAGGTTCACGTTTTGTTTCTGCAATCGAAAGTGAGGATGGGGAACAATTATCCGAAGCTTTTGTAAAACAAATAACAGGTGGAGAGCCAGTATTAGCACGTTTCTTAAGACAAGAGTATTTTGAATTTACACCAGAATTTAAGGTTTTCTTTACAACTAACCATAAGCCTGTAATCAAAGGTGTAGATGAAGGGATTTGGAGAAGGATTCGGTTAATTCCATTTAACCTGCAGCTTCCAAAAGAAAAACGCGATAAGAAGTTGCCTGAGAAATTAAGTCTAGAAATGCCTGGCATTCTCAACTGGGCGATTGAAGGTTGTTTGAAGTGGCAGCAGTCGGGACTAAACGATCCAGCAATCGTTATGAAAGCAACAGGAGATTATAAAGAAGAAATGGATATACTTGGACCATTTATGTTCGAGTGTTGTTTCAAACGTGATGATGTCCTTATTGAAGCTAAAGAATTATATGAAGTTTATTCCAATTGGTGCTTTAAAAATGGTGAACATCAATTAAAAAATCGGGCATTTTATAGAATTCTAGAATCGCAGGGGTTAAAAAGAGAACGAGGGAACAGAAATAAGTATTTTATCCATGGTGTTACTTTAATAGAACGAAAAAATACTTTTACACAGCAAAAGTTACTAGAAAACGATGAAAATAGCGAAAGTGTTACTAAAAGTAACACATTTAAATTCTCTTAAAAGCCTTATGTATCAAGGGTTTAACCTACTTTTAATACTGTTTTTGTTACTTTTGTTACCAATAATATATATAAATAAAAAAATAAATATATATATAAGTATTTATTAGGAGCGTTAATAGCCAAAATTGGTAACAAAAAGTAACAACGTACTTCAAACCCTTGGGGCTGTAAGGCTGAATGGTGTTACTTTTTAGTAACACATGCTAATTTTAGGCGGTTTTAAGTAACACATTTAAGTATCTTTTGATAACAGAGGTGAGTAGTTTGCAAGTTTTAAAGATACTAAGTCTCATATGGAAATCAGGCGCCAATATTTATCTTGATAAAAAAGATAATCGAATAGCAATAAAACAACAAAATTTAATTCCAGCAGAAGTTATGCAAGCTGCTGAACAGAATTTCCAATCGATAGATGAATGGTTTAAATCTTGGGATAAGGAAAGTAATGAAAAAATTACGCTTATGAAGATGATCCATCAACTTTGTGGATGGCAGCATAATGAGAAATTGAACAATTGGTTATGTACGGAATTAGAATCCTTAGATTTACTGGTTGATTGGACAAGTTCATTGGCTATAAACGGTTGGAATGACATTTACACGGATTTTCGTGAATTTGAAAATGAAGAATCAAATAAGCTGGCAAAAGAGTTATACATCCGTGCTGTTACATATGCCAAGAAAGGAGTAGGGGCATGAAGGAAATTAAATTTCGCCTTTGGTGCAAAGATTTAGAAGAAATCATTGAGGTTAATAAAATCGGATTTGAAAATAATGAGTTATGGTATGTCGAATGCATTGACCATGATAAGGAGTTAATTTACTTCTCAGAAAACAATGACCATGTATTAATGCAATATACAGGTTTAAAAGATAAGAATGGCAAGGAGATTTATGAAGGTGACATTCTAAGAACTTGGGAAAACGATGAGTATGTACCAAATCACGACTCGGGTGGAGGAATAATTGACTACGATATAGTTGATGGTTTCACACAATTAGGAGTTGTTAGTTTTAAAGGAGCTTGGTATACCTACGAAACAAAAAAACATCTAAGTGGACGAACAGAAAGTATTTTTGCGCCATTAGATTTCACTGAAAACTTTGAAGTATGGGGAAATATTTACGAAAACCCAGAATTGTTGGAGGGAGGTCAATGATCTCCTATCATTACACAGATACAGAATTAAATAAAATACTCAAAACATTAACGATAGTTATTGATACTCGTGAACAAGTGAATGGTCATATTCTAAATTACCTTCACCAAAAAGAAATACCAATTAAAATTCAAAAATTAGATACTGGTGATTATGGCTGCATGATTCCTAAGAATGAAGAATTAGGCATATTGCGAGATATCTATTTGGATAGTCGAGTGGAACGGAAAGCACACATTGATGAAATCACAGGTAACTTACAAAAAGATACGCAAAAAGCATTCGAGAATGAGTTAATTCGCTCTAAAGATATACCTTTCACTTTAATTGTGGAAGACGAACAGGGTTATGGAAAGATGATTAAAGGTGAGTATCGTTCAAAGTACAATCCATTAGCTTTACTTGGTCGATTAAATACATTCAAGGCTAAATACAACTTTGAAATTGTATATATAGACCAAAAATACAGTGGCAATTGGATATATCACCATTTTTATCATAGAGCAAAATATTATTTGAAATCAGGAATTATATAAGGTGGAAATATATGAACTTGGAACAAGAAAAGGACGAGCTAAAATATCAACTTATTCAGTTGAATTATTTTAAAACTCCCGAGGGGAAGCAGCTATACGAACTTTCTCTGGAGGAACTACAATCCATTCTGAACGAGGTGAAAAAGAATGAGTCAAATGGGAGAGTTTTACGAACTGAAAAAGCAGCTGCTCGATAAAATCGAAAATGGTCCACAAGATGAGTCAAAGGCACTTATTGCTCGTGTTCATAATTTCATCGTAGAGCAGCAGAAAATTATCTCTGAACAAAAAAGACAAACTCGCTTCAAGTTGGTAATGGAATTAGGTTTAGAAAACATTGAGTTACATCAACAAGTAAAAGAATTAGAGACTGATAGAGATAAATATAAGCAAGCCTATGAAGGATTAGTAAAAGCATTATAAAAAATTCAAATCAAAGGAGCTAATAAATATGTCAAAAGTTCAATTAAACCAAAAGGAACAACATTACGCAGATACTCGTGAGGAAGCAGAAGAAATTGTTTTAGCTGCTAAGGAAAATGATCACTTACAAATGCACAAGATCACTGAGAAATACAACAAATTCGGTCAGTATTTCCTAATCGATTTAACATATGCTTATCAAACACCTAAAGAAGTAATGGAGAGCAAACCTAAAGATGATGCTCCAGAAGGTCAAATGAGCATTGAGGATACTCACGAAGGAATTCCTTATTCTGTGGATGGCAATGGAACGGTGAATGTCGAAGATAAACAATCACAGGAATAAATAATGGCTAAGCGTAAGCCAAAATGGACTCTCCTTTTCCGATTGGAGGAGGGGAGACCAGTCTACTTATATGAGCCATTGAGGAAGTATGAGTTGTAGAGTCGCTTGAGAAAAGGTTGGGTGGTTATAGATGAGCGAAGATATTATTAACAAACCTTCTCATTATCATAAGAATGAAATTGATGTGAACGGATATCTAGAAAAACATTTTCCTACAGAAGGTTCATACACAGTATCAGAAGGTTTTTATATCGGTAATGTCATTAAATATACAAGCAGATATAAAAATAAAAACGGCTTAGAAGATTTAGAGAAAGCTAGATTCAATCTAAATAAATTAATTGAATTGGAATCTAAAGATAAATAAAAAATCTCCTTCCTTCGGGAGGGAGAGAATCAAATTTTATATTTTATCGTTTTTTGTAAAAACCAAAATTAAATTACTTACAAATTCGAAAATGATTTGGAACATTATAACCAACTCCTTTTAATCAATTGTATTTGGTTTTAGTAGCTTTAATGACAAGAGAAACGGAGGAATCAAAATGAACTTACAAAAATTATTCGAAACACAAAAAGTGCTGCGTGACAGAATCGGCTATGAAGGTGAAGATCGTTTTGAAAAATTAATATTAGCATTGCTGGTTGAGATTGGTGAATGTGCGAATGAATGGCGAGGGTTTAAGTTTTGGAGCAAAGATCAAGAGCCAAGAACTAGAATGAACACATGTAATCATTGTAACCGTCTAGGAAGGAAGGCTTGTATCGGCTGTTATGGAAAGTTATATAAAAATCCACTACTTGAAGAATATGTGGATGCACTTCATTTTCTTTTAGAAATCGGATTAGAACTTAAGTTTACAAATTTATCATTAGCTTCATACGAGACACCTAGCATTGAGTATCAGTTCAATGAGGTAATTTCGGCTTGTTGTAAAGTTAGGGAATCAGTCGAATCGGATTGGCAGGAAGAAGAAAAACAAGACGAGTTTGATAATCTTTGCATGGGATTTATCGGATTAGGCAGAATGCTCGGATTCACATGGAAAGAGATAGAAACAGCTTACTTTGAGAAAAACAAAGTGAACCACGAACGACAAAATACAGGGTACTAAAATGAGCATAACAAGCCTGTTTGATATGAATGTATGCCTCATGTGTAACGGGACTGGAATGATTGGGAAAAAGGTTTGTCAGCATTGTAAAGGCTCTGGCGAACCACCTTTATGGATTAAACGTAAGAGACCTAAGAAGGCATAATATGAGTTTTCTAATTGGCTTTTGGGTCGGTCAAGTATCTATATTTTTGATTATGTATTTGGGATATAGGCACCAGGAGAGAAAACATAGATAACTAAAGTACGGTAAGGAGTGATTGTATGAAGAAATTACTTAAAGGATTGCTTGGTCATTACAGGTTATATATTTGTAACGAGTGTCATGTTTATAGTAGAAAAATAAATCTTAATAAAGGGTGTTGCTCTAATTGTAACGGAGAAGTGAGAAAAGTATGAGTAAAACTGAAAAGTTAATTGAACTAACAACTAAGAAAGAAAAATTGTTTGAAGAAATATCCGAATTAGATTTGTTAGTAGCTAAGAAAAAAGACGAGTATAGACAAATTGTTTTTCAAATTAAAAAGATTGATAGTAATTACTTGTCTAATAAGGAAATTCACTAATGAACAGTACGAAACTACTACGAAGTAAACGAGGTGAATGTATTTGATTAATCAGTGTGTTAGGTGTGGGGAAGACTTTTTATCTAACCCAATTAAAATAAACGATAATTTGTGTCGAGATTGTATAGAAGATGGGGTTAAATTGGATAATTGCAAAGCCTATAAGGTTTTTGTTGGTGATAAAACGCAGAAGCATGATAAGAACTAATGGTCAGTACGAAACTTATCCGCAGAAAGGAAGGGTGAAATGAACATATACCGTGAACGAAAAAGAGCCATACTAAATACACTTATAAAGCAATATGGAATGTCGGAAGCGTATGATATGTATGGTGATTTTATGGGTTATCGTAAACCGAAATGCGCCATTTGTGGAGCTGAAATATACGATTATAGCGAATGGTCAGAAACAGGCTATGAGATAAAAAAATGTACAAACAATTGTTGGGTTCATACAACTTACAGCTTAACGGATAGTCTTGAAACAAAGGGATTTTATTATTATGGCAAATTAACAGAACCTATTTATCAATCTTTTCAAGAACAAATAAAAGAAAATGCTCAAAAGATGAAACGGAAAAATGCATTATTTTGGAGAAAGAAAAAGTCACAGAGAAAAAGAAAGGAAGGGTGAAGGGAAATGGATACTTTAGAGAAAATCCAACATTGGGAAAATGAAATTGAACGAGCAGAAGAATATGGATTTTACTTTGATAGTGAAGATATGCGTGAAGTGGTGGATATGGTTAAACATCAGAGAGAACTACTTGAGGACCTAAATGAATCTCTATTCACCGAAAGGATGAAAAATGAGGGATTGGAAATACAAATTTCGGCTCTTAAAGAAGAGAAGTCATTCTTTCTTAAAGCTTATAAAGATAAAATCATGGATGAAAAATGAAAAAAGACAGGATTTCTCCCATCTCTTAATTAATCGGCAAATTAATTATATCACTAAATGGGGGGAGTCGTCTTGAAACAAATGTCTTTTGTGCTTCCTGAGATAGATAGAAAAGCGACACAAAGTAAAGTAGAGCTACATTTGGAACAATATCGACTGTTTAAATACTTAGCATTTGAAGAAAGAGAAGCTTCGATAACGGCTAGTTCCGAAATTAGATATCATGGTCCTACTAATGTAACAAGCGACCAAACTTCTAATATAGCTATCTATAATGCTGATCAACAGAAGTATAGAGAGCAATTCATTTTCCGTACTGAAAAGGCTGTGGACAGACTACCCAAGATGGAGAAGTTTCTCATTCAAGAAAGATATATGTCCAGTGAGTCCGAGTATTTAACAGATTACAACGTTTATAGCCATAAGTTTCAACCGCCAATAAGTGAAAAGACGTATGCAAAGATTCGTTGGAAAGCTTTTTATAAATTGGCGCTGAATTTGAATATTGCTGTATTAAGTGGGGAGGAATAGAAATGAAAATGAAATATAAGGTTTTATATAAAAACGGTCATGAAGATGAAATTATTCAAGAAGCAACTGAAAAAGAAGTTAAGAATATCAACGAGATTATTATTACTTCCTTCAATGAAAATGCAAGTGGGTACATTACCTTAGGTGACGGAGAAAAGAAAGGATTTGCTCTTCGATTAGATGACATATCTAGGGTTTCTGTTGAAGCTTTAACGGAGGAAACTAAATGATAACAACAGTACAAGTAATTTTAATTATATTAATCGTCTTATTTGCATTAGGAATTATAGGAGAATCCAAGGAGAAACATAAAGTTCCTTATTATGCCGGGATTGTGATTATATCCATTACCGCATTAACAGTTACGTTTTTATTGTAATCGGGGAAAATAATCCAAAAAGATTCCTAAAACTTTCCTAGAAAAACTCGAAAAGAAGTCGTGGTATTAGGTTTTATCCGTGGTAAATTTATATTATCAAGAAAATATTCAAAAAGAACAATATGTGATGTCGGAATAGGTAGACGAATTCTTCAGCAGTAAAAGACGTATGCGCGGTAGATAGCCCGTGTTTACTGTGGTCGTGATACGTTATGTAAGGTGCAAATCCTTGCTCACATATTGAATATAAAATGAAGCGTTCCTAGACTCATAGGAGCGTTTTTATATTTTAATTAACAAATACTCTAGCGAGTTATTAAAATCAAAATTTAAGCTGTTTCTGTAAGTCTGAACACTATTATAGGATGTGGTGATATGAAACTAAAAGATCATCTACGAACGGACAACTTAGAAAAGATAAATAAGATTAGGAAAGAGAAATTATCTAAGCACGATTTACGTGAATTAATGGGTACTAACAGAGACACATATAAGCGTCATAACGGAGCAATAAGAAGAAAATGAGTATTTATATTAGTTTTAGATTCAAAAGCTAATTTGAGCCATTGTAGGATTCTGAATAAGCGTTTTTTATTTTGGAGAAAGAAGGGTGAGGGATATGGATACTCAGAGTGCAAGAAATAAAAAAATCCAAATGAATTGCATGAATAAAGAATGTGGAGCAAGAATTGTTGGTACTTGCTTGGATGGAATTAGATGTCCTGTTTGTAATGACTATGTAAAGCCAGCTCCTTATGATGGAATGCCAGGACACATTGATTACAATCTTTATAAAAAGAATAACAGACCAAAACAAAGTAAGGCATTAGCGATTGAAGTAACAGCAGATACAGACAATCTAGCAGCAAAGCTTAGAGTGATATCTAAGCACGCTGCAGCATTGGCGAATGAACTGGATGAGATAGATAGAGATAAATGTCCTAATTGTGGGAAAGCAATGAGTAAGACTACGATGTACGGTGATGGAGTACCGAGTGTTCACTATGAGTGTATTAATTGTGGAATACAAAATGGATTGGATTTTACAAAGGAAGGTGAATGATATGAGTGTAATCAGGGGACTTCGATATATATGTTTAGTATGTAGCAATGAAGAAACAATCAGATGTTCCAAAGAAGATTATAAAGAAGTTCACGTGTGTCCTAAGTGTCATGGCGCTTTGGTGGATATTTGGCAAAGTGGTAAGTATAGAAAATCCATATCGTTAGGAAAAGAAATAAAACAATCATTACTACAAATAACCTTAGATGAAGAGAATGGAGTACCAAAAGTATTCTACAAAGGTGAAGAAATTAAACTTAACCGAGAAATATTCTTTCATTGGGAATCAGATAAAGCTATCGCAGGTGGATTAACTTATTCAATTGAACATGTTGAGCCTGGTCTTGTCGTAAATAGGATAGAACGCAGAGTGAAGGGTCATGCATGTGACTGAATACAAAACAAAAGAACAGAAGCGTAAGTTTTATAACGGTTCTGATTGGAAAAAGAAAAGGCTGGAGATTAAGAAGCGTGACAATAACGAATGCCAAGAGTGTAAGCGTCAAGGAAGAGTTACGTTAGATACAAATGAGTACAGCGAGAAAGCAAAGCGTAAGAAGATCCTGTTAGTTGTCGACCACATAAAAGAACTAGAAGATTATCCGGAATTAGCATTAGATGATGATAACCTAGAAACTCTTTGTGTTAAATGTCATAACAAAAAGCATGGACGAGTATGGAAGTTTGTATTTAAGAAAAACAAATGGGCTGATGATGAACGATGGTAATATACCCCCCGGGTCAAAAGTTTTTGCTTTTTTCACTCTGGGGATACCGGTATAGGGGGCCCTTTCGTCTAAAAATTTTAAAAAAATAAGCCTTTCACATTAGGGGTGTAGGGGGGAGGGGTAGTATGAACCTTGATGAATTAAAAAATCAATTATTATCACGAATTGATACTGATGATTTGCTAGAAGTCAAGAAAATAAATGACTTGATACGGCTGCATGAACTAGATGAAGAATGTGATAAAGTGATTGATCGTGACGGTGTAAGTATAACTATTGAAAATGGAAAACAAAAATTTATAAAAAGTCATCCGAGTATGAATGAGAAAATGAAAATCAATGCTCAAAAGATTGCGCTAGAAAAATCAATTAAATTCAAATTAAAAACCACATCTCCACCTACTCCTTCATCAACTGTGGAAGACCAACCGAAGCGTGGTAGTTTAATTTGATTAGTTATAGTTATGTCGATGAATATATTCGTAAGTGGCGTAATGGAGAAATCATTTTAAATAAGCGGCGCATTAAGTTAATTGAACTGATTGAACGTGAAATATTAACTGCTGACGATATGTATTTTGATAGTGAGCAAATTGAAAGTTATATAACTTTTACAGAAAAATATTATTTTCCACTTACGCTTACTCAGAAATTCAAAACTTGTTTTATTTTCTTATATTACAAAGATGGTTCCTTAGTGTTCGATGAGCATTTAGATTATGAAGGACGTGGCGGAGGGAAAACAGGACGAATTTCTACACTAGCGAATTATTTCATTAGTGATTTGCATGGTATTAATAACTATAATGTTTCTGTTGTAGCTAATAGCGAAAAGCAAGCAAAGATGTCATTCACAGAAGTTTTTAACACAATTGATAAAGACGATAGATTGAAAGTATTCTTTGACCATAAAAAAGCACTTATAGAATCGTATGATACTAAATCATTATTTCAATACCATACTTCAAATGCCGGCACAAAAGACGGTCTTAGAGATGGATGTGTTATTTTCGAAGAAATACATCGATATGAAGATTCTTCAGTAATCAATGTATTTACATCAGGACTAGGAAAAGTAAAACATCCAAGGGTGTTTTATGTTGGTTCTGACGGTTATGTTCGGGAAGGGTTTTTGGACAAACTTCTAGACCGAGCAGACAGTATACTAGATGGCTCTGTAAGTATTAGAGACGATGGCCTTTTTCCGTTTATGTGTTGTTTAGATAGTGAGGAAGAAATGCATAATCCTGAAATGTGGCAAAAGGCAAACTCGCAATTTCACCCGCCGTTATCTGATTATGCTCAAACGCTATTTAGAACAGTAAAAAAGCAATACAACAAATTGGAACATGATCCAGATGGTTATGAGGAATTCATAACAAAGCGTATGAATTTACCTAAAGTGGATTTAGAAAAGAGTGTAACGTCCTGGACAAAAATTAAAGCAACTAATCAGCCTTATGATTTAGATGAATTAAAAAGAAGAGAATGCATTGGGTGTTTAGACTATGCATCTGTAAGGGATTTTGTTGCTATGGGGCTACTATTCTTGAAAAATGAAAATTACTTAATTCCTAAAGAGTTAACACATTCATATGTTTGTAAACCATTTGCCGATAAGCATTATGCTTACAGCAAAGAAAAAGCCGAAAATAACAATAAGAAGGACCATCGAAAATTCGCTCCAATCCGTGAGTGGGAAAACGATGGTCTTTTGTCTGTTTTAAAAGTTGAAACTATGGACCCTCATTTAGTAGTTAATTGGTTTGTTAAAAAACGTGATGAGGGTTGGAACATTAAAAAAATTATAGGCGATAGTTTTAAGATGGATGTTCTTAAACCGTTATTTGAAGCGGCAGGATTTATAGTTGAGGTTATCCGCAATCCTGATGCTGCCAGTGGTTTATTAGCTCCAAGAGTGGAAATTGCTTTTGAAAATGAACAAGTGATATTTGGAGATAATCCTTTAATGCGCTGGTATACAAATAATGTACTCGTTAAGCGGCTTCCTAATGGTAATAAAGTTTATCGAAAGAAGGAAGAAGTGAAGCGGAAAACAGATGGTTTCATGATGTTCTTATATGGAGTTTGGGCTTCAAGGGATTTAGAAGATTATGATGTTACAGATGCGCTAGAAGCATTAGATGCCTTGAATTTTTAGGGAGGGGGTGAATATGTAAATGGGATTTATAGACTCAGTATTAAGGCGTAACAGTGAGCTTGAATGGATGTTTGATCTTGATTTAACTTATGAAACAACTCAAAGAGCTTATTTAAAAAAGATGGCGCTGGAAACATGCATTAATTTTATCGCTCGCACAATCAGCCAATCAGACTTTCGCTTTATGGAAAATGGAAAGCGACAATTAAATGACTGGCATTATTTATTTAACGTAAGACCAAATACCGATCAAAGCGCTGCTGATTTTTGGCAGGATTTCACTTATAGGTTGATTGATGAAAACGAAGTATTAGTAATTAAGACTGATAGTGATGATTTTTTAATTGCAGATAATTTCACTAGGAATGAATTTGCTGTTTATCCTGATACATTTAGTAATGTGATGGTAAAGGGGTATACCTTTCAACGAACATATCAAATGGATGAAGTCATTTATTTAACTTACAACAATGAAAAATTGTCAAAGTTTACTGACGGGATGTTTGATGATTACGCAAATTTATTTAGTAGGATGATTGAAATTGCTCTTCGAAATTATCAGATTCGAGGAATGGTAGGGATTGACTCAACTCAGCAACTCACAAAAGAAAATAGAACTAAATTACAAAACTTCATCGATAAATTATTTAATTCATTTAAAAATAATTCTATTGCGCTTGTTCCAAAACTAAAGGGTTTTGAGTATGACGAAGTTGCAAGCGGAGAAACAAAAGGCCAGCCTATCGATGAATTAACGAAATTAAAAAGATCGTTAATTGATGATGTGGCCAATATATTAGGTATTCCTAACGCGTTGATACATGGAGAATTAGCAGAATATGAAACAGCTATTAAAGCTTATGTAAAGTTTTGTATAAGTCCCTTAATAAAAAAGATAGAGGATGAATTAAATGCAAAGCTAATCGAAAAGAAAAATTACCTAAAGGGTTCTAGAGTAGAAGTGAAAGGAATTACAGAAATGAATCCATTAGAAGTAGCTGATGCTGTAGACAAACTTATTGGTAGCATGGCTTATACACCAAATGAAGTTCGTGTGAAACTTGGAGACGAGCCTTCTTTAGATCCGCGACTAGATGAACATTACTTTACTAAGAATTATCAACCTGCTGGAACAGTTGAAGGAGGTGAAAACAATGACAACAATTGAAATTAAAGGTGTAATTGTTATGAATGATTACAAAGAAGTTTATGAATGGTATGGCATTGAATGTACATCGCCTAGTGATGTTATTAATCAATTACCAACCGATAATTCACCAGTCGAAATTATTATAAACTCGGGTGGCGGTCATGTTGATGCTGGAAATGAAATTTATGCACGCTTAAAAGCTTATGAGGGAGAAGTTACTACTAAACCATATTCAATTGCCGCAAGTGCTGCATCAATTATCGCGATGGCTGGAGATAAAGTTCTAATAGCCCCAACCGCACAGTTAATGATTCATAATGTATCTGGGTTAGTAGATGGTGATCATCGAGCACACATAGAAGAAGCTAAGGTATTGGAAGGATATAACAAAGCTATAGCAAATGCATATATTCTGAAAACAGGGAAATCAGAAGAAGAGATTCTTCAAATGATGAATAATGAAACTTGGTTAAACGCTAATGAGGCTGTAGAAAAAGGATTTGCGGATGGTGTTTTATTTGAAAATAAAATACAATACGTCGCTAGTTCTTATGCTATCTTACCTAATCAAGCAATTGATAAAGCTAGATTAATGATGAAAAACCAATCTTCACCACCATCTGTGGAGGGAGAAGTAACAAAATCCGATTTTGAAGCATTTAAAAATGAAATTACAAATTTAATCAATCAACTAAAAGAGGAACCAACGTCAACACCACCACAAGTGGTTACAAAGCGTAAAGGGTTCCTTTTTTAATATAAAATTTTGGAGGTAAACAAATATGCCAATCACATTAAACAATCACACAGAAAATTACGAGGAAGCTAAATTAAATTATGCAAATGTTGTTAAAAATGAAGAGTCAACACCTGAACAAGTTGAAACAGCGTGGATAGCAATGCAAGATGCATTAGTAAACTCATTAACAACACAAATTACTAATCAAGTTGCTGCTAATACAGTTGATCAAGTAGTTTTAGCAAACCGTGGTGCTGATGTAATGACTACGGAAGAACGTACATTTTTCAATGCAGTTGTAAAATCAGATGGATTTACAGACGAATTAGTTTTACCAGAAACAATCGTTGAACGCATTTATGATGATCTTAGAACAGAACATCCTTTACTATCAGTTATTAACTTCCAAAACTTAGGGACGGTTACTTTAACAACTATCACATCTGAGTATGAAGGTGCTGCAGTATGGGGACCAATTTTTGGTGATATTAAAGGACAACTAGATGCGGTGTTCAAACAAGAAAACATTGCTCAATCTAAATTAACAGCGTTCGTTGTATTACCAAAAGATCTTGCGAAATTTGGCCCAGCATGGGTAAAAGCATATGTCGAGGCTCAAATTACAGAAACGTATGCCGTAGCTATGGAGTCTGCTGTAATTAATGGTGCGGGTCCAACAAAACATGAACCAATTGGTCTAATTCGTGACTTGCAAGCAGCTGTTGATCCAACAAATGGCCATGCTAAGAAAACTGTAGCAGGTTCATTAACATTAGCGGATGACGGGAAAATCATTGAGGAATTCGCTGGAATCGGTGAATTACTATCTGTTAAACAAAATGGAAAACCGTTGAATGTAGATGGCAAAGTAGCTCTAATTATCAATCCAACTGATTCATGGAAATTACGTGCGAAATTCACTACTCGAAATGCACAAGGCGCATTTATTACAAACGTTCCATTTGATTTCAAAATCATCACATCATTATTCGCAACAGCAGGAGAAGTTATTGCATTCGTAACTGATCGTTATGATGCTTACCGTGGTGGTGGAATTGAAGTAAAAGAATATGATCAAACATTAGCCCTTGAAGATTGTAATTTACACATTGCGAAGACTTTTGCTTTCGGTAAACCACGTGATAATAAAGTAGCTGAAATTTACACATTAGATATTCCACAACCTGAACCAGCAGGAGCATAAGGGGTTGATGTGATTGGAAATCACACAAGAGTTAGTACAAGAATTTAAAGAACGTATGCATATATATCATTCTAGTGAGGACGACAATTTAAAAAGATTGTTGTCCTTTTCTATTTCCGCTTTAAAAAATAGCTGTGGAGAGTTTGATGTAAATGGAGAAAAGGACACAGACTTACGAGCAAAGGAATTAGTTTTTGAACGTACTCGCTATTTGTATAATGATGCACTCGAATATTTTGAAGATAATTTCTTAAGCGAGATTACTAGTTTAGGACTTTCCTTACTGCCCGAGGAGGATGATTTAAATGCAACCATTTAAATATAAACCTCCACGAGTTAATACAGGCGATTTGAGAGTTCCTGTAAAGTTTTATGAGTATAAACCTAATGATGGTCCAGAACCGGGTGAGAGGGATGACAAAGTCCTTTTTGAGTGTCTAGCCAAAGTAGACAATGTATGGATGAAGGATTTAGAACAGGCGAAAACAAACGGTACTGTTGAAGATATAACTATCACTATCCGTGACCCGTTAGATGATTATATTCCAACTAATAAACACTATGTTTCTGTGGATGCTCGTGGCTATCGTGATAAGAAATTTAATATCAAAAATACTTTTCCGGATCCGCAGAATAGTGCGTTTATAAAAGTTGTGGCTGGTGTTACTTCATGAGTGTAAATATCAGAGGGAACAGCCAATTACTTAGGGAAATACAAGGCCGATTAGGAGAACAAAGAACCCAACAAATCAGTGATAGAGCATTATTAGCTGGTGCAAGGGTGTTTGTGGAAGAACTTAAACGTCAATTCGCTACTTTTAAAGATCAGGGTTACTCATTAGAAGAAATCACTATTTCTGAACCAACTGGAAAAGTAGGACAAAGGACAGTGAAAATACACTGGCGTGGTCCACATGATCGTTTTAGAATCATTCATTTGAATGAGTGGGGAACGGTTAATAATCCTAATCCACGAGGAAAAGGGGCCATTGCCAAAGCAATGCGGAATGCAGAGAACGCATACCGGGAAGCGGTCAAGCGGGAGTTAAGGAGGGGAATTTAATGTTAGATTACATGTATTCTCTTCTTATCGCTGATGAAGTTATTAAAGAATATGTGGGTAACCGTATTAAATTCTATGAATATCCGGAAACTGGGGATTTTAATGGCACCTATATAGTATTTGATCCTATTGACTCCGATAGGATAGGTGATTACGCAGACAACACTTATTTAAGTGAAGATAGCTTGATACAAGTTGATATATGGTCAGATAACCGCAAAACAAGGGATTTGGTCGCTAAAAGGATACGAAAAATCTTAGTAGATAAAAATGGTTTCTCGGAAACTAATGGACCTGATGAATGGGACAAAGCTACAGGAGTTTTCCGAGTTGCGAGACGTTATAGAAAGAAAGTTTATCGAGAAGATTTTAATAATTTATAGGAGTGATTAACTTGGAAAAATATTATAGATCATCTACCGGTGTAGATGAATTTTACTATGCGGTAATTGACGAAACTGGTACTGCTGTAACGATAGGAAAACCAGAAAGAATTAAGTTTTTACAAACAATCAATATCGAAATGCCGCAAGAAGCTGTACGTGCTTATGGAGATAACCAAACAGCAGAAATTGCAGTTTCAGCAGGAAATATTTCTGTTACATCTGCTTTTCACAAACTACCAGATGAGGACAAAGCAGTTTTATTCGGTCTTGAAAAAACAACAGAAGGCTTATATGCGTATGGATCGACTGATACACCTCCATATGTTGCATGCGCCTTTGCGAAAACATACGAAGATGGATCTAAAGAGTGGGTTGGATTAACGAAAGGAATCTTTATGAGAAATACTACTACTGGCCAAACAAAACAAGATGGTGTTGAATTTTCTTCTGAAGAAGTAACAGCTGAATTTATGGATAGAGAAGTGGAAGGTTTTACTGAAGAAAAATCAGTGTTATTCGCTCGTGATACCAAAACTTCGACTACACAACGAGACGCATTATTCCTAGCAGTATTTGGTCAAGCATATCCATCCACAACTCCTACACCAGAAGGAGCGTAATCAGATGACTAAAAAATCAACTGAAAACCAAGAAGTAGTAGAAATGAAAAATGAAGAAGAAACAAAAGAAAAGAATTATGTTGTTGTCCATGATTTTAAAGATTTGAAGGATAATGACAGAATTTATATTAAGAATGACCCTTATCCAGCAGAAGGAGCTAAAAAGCCAACTCCTGCAAGAATTAAGGAATTGTCATCCACAAAAAATAAAATGAATAGAGTACTAATTAAAGAGCGGGATTAATTCCTGTTCTTTTTTTATGGAGGTAATGAAAATGGCTAATTTAAAACGTAATATGATCGAACTAGTTAAAGAAGTAAAAGAAGGCGAAATTGTAACAGAGAAGTTTTTAACACCACCATTTATTCCACTAAGCGTTGTATACCAAGCTATTGATTTGAATGTAGAATCTATGAAAATGACAGAAGAAAACGAAAAGGAATATGTGGAGAAGTTAGCTGATTTTGTGGTAAACGATATATACAAAAATCAATTTACAAAAGAGCAATTAATAAATGGTTTACATGCTCCTGATGCAATTAGAACATTAACTGAACAAGTGATATTTATTACAAGAGGTCGTCAAACTGATGAAACAAAAAAGTACCTGGCGAAGAAAGATTAAGGGACGAGGATTTCTCGCCAGCCAAACAAAAGAAATATTTGGATGAACTCGTCCGCGAGTTAATGAAACAAGGTAAGGACGTTAATGAAATTTTAAATATGCCATACCAATTCGTGATTGATTTAATGGTTGAACAAAATAAACCTAAAAAGCAAAAATCCCTTATCGCTGCTTTCGGTGGTTAGGGATTTTTTTGATTATGTAAAGAAAGGAGGGCGATTATGGCTGAAAGAATCGAAGGCTTATCGATAGGGTTAGATTTAGATTCCACTGCTCTCAATAGAGGCTTAAAAGGTTTAAAAGATCAGTTGCGGACAGTTAACAGTGAAATGAAAGCTAATCTTTCTGCTTTTGACCGCGGGGAACGTTCTGTAGCCAAATATGAAACCATTATCACGGGATTGAACCGTAAGTTGCAAGTTCAGGAATCTGTAACCACTGCTGCTAGACAAGAATACGAAAAAATGGTTCGAGAGCATGGAGAAGGTTCACGAGAAGCGGAAAGAGCAGCAAGATCTTATAACAATGAAGTAGCTGCGCTGAATACTTTGCAAAGACGGTTGCAAAATACTCAAAGAGAATTGGCGGACTTCAGAGAAGAACAAAGGCAAGCAGAATCGGGTTTCAATAGATTAGGTCGCAGAATTACTGATACTGGAGAATCATTAACCAAATTCGGAGATAAAGCTAAAAGCACAGGGACAAGTCTAACTGCTGGCTTAACTGCTCCTATAACAGGTATTGGAATAGCTGCTGGGAAATCTGCACTTGAATTTGATAAAGCTTCTGGAAATATCCAAGCTGACTTAGGGATTACTGAAAAGCAAGCAAAAAAGCTAAATAATGTTGCAACAGAACTGTGGAAAGACGGATTCGGAGATAGCATTGAAGGTGTTTCAACTAAAGTAGCAGGCGTTACAAAGGCATTAGGTGATTTAAGTAAAGTAGATTTATCCTATGTAACTAAAGGGTTGGATCTCTTCGAAAAACGAGGTTGGGCTGACCAACAAGAAGCATTAAGAGCAATAAATATTTTGATGAAACAATTTGGAATGTCTGCATCTGATGCAATGGACTTTATAACTAGGGGCTTCCAAGAAAATTTGGATTACAGTGGGGAATTCCTTGATAGTATTTCCGAGTACTCAACTTATTACGCTGAATTTGGAATGTCTGCTGAAGACATGTTTGCAAAGTTCAAAGCTGGAGCTGAAAGTGGGGCATTTCAATTAGACAAAATTGGGGATGCCATGAAAGAATTCACACTACGCGCCAAAGATGGTTCTAAGAGCAGTACAGAGGCATATAAAGCACTTGGATTAAATGCGAAGGAAATGACCAAGCAGTTTAATAAAGGCGGAGAGGATGCCAAGAAAGCATTCGCTAAGGTTGTTAAAGCTATTAAGAATACCAAAGATGAAGGAGAACGGAATGCTGCTGCTGTAGGGCTATTTGGTACCCAATACGAAGACTTAGGCGGAAAAGCTTTTGATGCAATGTTGAGTGCGAGCAAAGGCTTAAAGAATGTGGAAGGAGCTACAAAAAAGGCAAGTGATGCTCTTCAAGACAATCTTGGTACCCGCGCTTCAAAAGTTTGGCGAGACTTTGTTGCTGATATGGAACCAGTCGGTGAAAAAATGCTGGATATCGCAGAAGATGTTCTTCCGAAAGTAGCTGATACAGTAGACAAGGTTACTAGTGCTTTTACCGACCTTTCTCCTGAAGCCCAAAAAACTATTTTAGCGGTAGCTGGAATAGGAGCGGCCGCAGGACCAACTTTAATAGGTGTTGGGGCTCTTGCAAAAAGCGCAGGATCATTAGCTAAGATTGTAGGTCCATTAATTCCAGCTTTAGGAAGTGGTGCTGGACTATCTGGTGTTTTAGCTGGTTTAGCTGGACCGCTCGGTATAACTGCGTTAGCTGTAGGAGGCTTAGGTTTAGGTTTCATCGCACTTGATAAGGAAATGGATAAACCGATTATCAAGAGTGATATTTTTAAAGGCAAAATATCCGAATCTACAAAGTCTATTTTGGGCGACTATACAACTCTGATGAATGAAACTGCATCAAAATTAGACAAAATGGCATTTTCTAATGAGAAAATCACTCAAAAACATGTTGATAACATGGTTGCTAAATATCAAGAAATGACTGATCGTATACTTCTTCAAATGGATGATCGTAACACGAAAGAAAAAGAAAAAATGATGAAGTATTTTGCTGAAAGTGATGCTTTAAGTAAAGATGAAGAAGCTAAAATTCTTGCGAAAATGGATGAAGATTATAATAAAAAGAAAGAGAAAGTTTTGGAACAAAATGAAGAACAAGCAAAAATTTTACAAGAAAGTTATAATGAGCATGGTGTAATTACACAGGAAGCCTCAAACAAAATCAATGAAATCGAGCAAAAGAAATATGAAACCATGATAAGTGCTTCGGTTAAGAATAAAGAAGAACAGTCAACAATTTTAAAGAATTTAAAAGAGCAGGCTAGTATACTTACCGCTGAAAAAGCAGCTAATACAGTTAGGGATTCTAAAAAAGAAACAAATGAAACAATTAAAGAAGCAAATAAGCAATACCAAGGAGTAGTGGATTGGGCAACATATCAACGAGATGTAACAGGTTCTATTAACGCTGATGAAGCTGATGCAATAATTAAAGAAGCTGAGAGAAAGAAAAATGAAACAGTTACTAAAGCACAAGACATGCATTATGACGTTGTCAAAGAAGCCCAAAATCAAGCTAAGGAACATGTTGATGAAGTCAATTGGGAATCGGGTGAAGTATTAGGAACATGGGACAAAATATATAACGGTGTTCTTAGTGCTGTGAATTGGATCCGTGACTTATTCGGAAAAGAACCTCTTAGTAAAAAAGGAACAGTTAAAGAGACTGGTAGACAAAAACAACGTCGGCAAAATGCAAAAATAACAGCTAAGTATGCTGATGGCACGTCTTCCACAGGTCATCCAGGAGGACCAGCTATAGTTGGTGAAGAAGGACCTGAATTAGCACACTTTCCGGGTCTAGGAATTGGGTTGCTAGGGACAAGAGGAGCTGAATTCCACCCCAACTTACCAAAAGGTACTTCCGTTTTACCAAATAAACATACAGAAAGATTATTAAAATCTTATGGATTCCCGGGGTATGCTGATGGAATTGGTGATTACTTTGATTTATTCATTAAGGGTGCAGGAAGTGTATGGGACTTTGTTAAAGAAAAGTTTGGTTTAGGAAAAATTACAATGCCATCTTGGTTAGATAAACACACAGGCAGCCCTTTAAAACTAATTGGTGAATATGCAACAAGTTGGATAAAGGATATATGGAGCAATTGGTTTGGAGGTATGGGAAGTTCTTCTGGCTCTACAGCAGGAGTTAAACAATGGGCTGGGATTGCTACTCAAGCATTAATGCTTACTAATCAATTCAGTGAATCTAATTTAGATCGTTTGTTATATCAAATGCAAACAGAGTCCGGAGGGAATCCAAAAGCAATTAACCTTTGGGATATTAATGCTAAAAGAGGTATTCCGTCTAAAGGATTAATGCAGGTTATTGACCCAACTTTTAAAGCTCATGCTATGCCAGGATACAACAAAGATATTTACGATCCATTATCAAATATAATTGCATCCATTAGATATGCAGTATCGCGTTATGGTAGCTTAGAAAAGGCATATCGAGGGGTAGGTTATGCCACTGGCGGTTTGATTAACAACGAAGGACTATACAGACTGGCCGAAGGTGGTTGGTCAGAATATGTTATTCCTACAGATCCTAGCAAAAGAACTGAAGCAATGAAATTATTAGCTTTAGCTGGTAAGCAAATCCAAGGAAATAAACGTCCTAACCAATTACCGAGCGTTAATAGCGGGGATAATTCTGTCATGGAACAATTATTGGATGCCACATTAAAGCAAAATCAAATACTAATGCAACTGTTGCAAAAGAACGATAATGTTTATTTGGGTGAGCGAGAAGTTACCGACACAGTAAGAAAAAGAATGGCTACTGATTATGGAATGCTTAATTATCAATTAGGAGGTGGTTGATAGGTGAAGAAACAATTATATATTGATCGTAACGGAAAAAGGCAATCATTAGAGGAAGTATTAGGCTGTAAATTCTTAGAATTAATCGTTTCAAGTCCACAACCATCTACTAACTATCAGCAACAGGATGGCATAGATGGTCAATTGGATGGATATACGACTTTTGGTCCGAAAACAGCAACAGCGAATTTCTATTTGAAGAGTACGGACATCTATGAATATCAATTACTGATAAGAGATGTATGGCAATTCTTCTATTCTAGAGAATCGTACTATATCGCAAGCTCAGACATACTTGGTCTGCGATATTTGGTTCATCCTAAGCCTTTTGAATATACAAGGGTTAATACAACTGCAGCAACATTTTCGATTGAATTTGAAGTATTTAAAGGGTATGGAGAATCATGGGGAACTACCTTAAATGATTTTACTTATGATGAGGAAAAATGGCAGATTGGTATGAACTTGCCGTTAGGCGAAGATTTAAATTATGTCTTTGTGAACCAAAAGAACTTTAGGGTTTATAATGCATCTGATATTCTTATCAATCCATTAATGAGACATAATTTATCAATCGCTATTTCAGGTGTAGGTACACCGACTCTAACCAATAAAACCACTGGGGATGTATTTAAATACAATAAAAGCTTGAAAAAGGGTGATGTACTTGTTTTAACAGGTGTTTACCCTTTTTTTAATGGTCAGCATTGTGGAAGAGATACAAACCATGGAATTATCACCTTAAAACCTATGCAATATAACCAAATGGAGCTTACAGGATTAACAAATAGTAAGATATCATTCGATTTCCCGTTTCTGTATGTAAACAAGTGAGGTGGAATAAATGAAGGATGAAATCTTGCTTGTAAGAGATAAAACAGATACTTATGAAGAAATATTAATCGATATTGATTATGGCAGCTTTTCTTATGATTATGAGAAAAATACTTCTCGCCAATTATCATTTACTGTTTATGAAACAGCTTATAACAATTTTTCTTTTAGCTTACTTACTGGGGATGCGACGATTATTTACGAGGGACAAGAATTTGTTATAAAACAGTGTGTTCCAAGAGTGGTAGGGAAAATGCAAACGAAAGAAATAACAGCTGTACATGTTAGTTTCACTATAAGAGACCACTATCAATACAATTCAAAAGAAAGTCCTGCTGAATATAGTTTAGATGATCTAATGGAATTTGCGATTGGTGGAAATGAACTAGGTTTTTCCTATGAAATCATCGGCAATTTTCCTAAACAAAAGATAGACAGCATAAGCGCTAATGATGGATTAAATATTATAAATGACATAGCATGCGGAACATTCGGTGCTGTTTTTTATGCCGACAACAAGAAGTTGCTCTTATATAGTGAAGATGAATGGTATCGAGAAGTCCAGCGGACATTCCGTTATCTTTACAATACCAATGAAGTAAGTGTTTCTGAAGATATTACTAATCTTAAAACGTATATCAAAGCATATGGAAAAGAAAAAGAAAATAAGGACTATAAAACAGAACAATCTATATCACAATCATCTTTAAGTTATTCGGACAAGTGGTCGAATGGAGTTACTTCCACAAAGGATAGCACGGCTTCTTTTGAATTTACCGGAACTGGGGTAGATGTTTACTTTAAGAAGACTAAGCTTGGAGGCAAAGTTCATATAGATGTCGATGGATCCAATGGTAAAAACGGAACAACTTACAGTGAAAGTGGTGGCACATTGGTTCTAACCATTCGAGGATTAGAAAACAAAAAGCACAAATGCAATATTAAGTTCACTGGAACAGATACAAAGAATCCAAATACAAAAAAAATAAAGCATCAAGAAACATATAGCAAAGTAAATAAACAAGGGAAAATCGTTCGCAAAACAAAGAATGTCTATACGCAAGAGGCAGCAACTTTAGAACTAAATAATCCCGTAGCTAATGTATATCAGCAAAACGAAGGTGATAATCGCTATGAAGCAGTCGTTACTTATTTATCCCCAGCTTATAAAGAGTGGGGAAAGAAACAGGCTGCTCCTGTCTCGAACGACACTATTACAGATAGAAATGAACTATTAGAGTTTGCTAAAAGCCAATTGAGGGACTATCCAGACTTATCCCTAAACATTATTTATACAGGAACAGAATTGGTTGATGTAAGAGACGTGTGGTTACTCATTCATGAGCCTTTAGGTATTAGTTCAGATGTAAAACTAGTTAGCCTTAGGTCTCCGCATCCGTATACTAGACAGCCGCAAAGTTTAACTTTCAGTAATGCACAAAAAGATATGCTTAAAATACAAAATCAATTAAAAAAATCTATAACCGATTTAAATAAACAATTATCGGGTGTAAGTAATACATTAACACGGAATTTTCCTTCTTTCCAAGAAGCTTCCAAAGCCATTGCTGCTGTAAATGGCAAGGTTGAATTTGATAATGAACGAGGTATTAAAACAACAAGAATTAAAAATGTTCCTGTTCAAAGAATGTCTATAGCAAATGTTGAACTATCTGATGCACCAGTAGAATCCGGAGTTGTATATATGGGTAATGGTGCGATAAGTGTTGTGGATGAAGAAGGGAATGAATCTGATGTAATCACTCCTGATGGCGTGGATTTAAGCAAATGTTTTGGTTCCTTACCTGATGAAACTATTGATGATATTACAGAAAGAATTGATTTATCAGCTGATTACATGTACTTAACATCACCAAATGGTAAAAAATTCAGCTTCAATGTTGATGACAATGGAAATTTATCTTTGGTTGAAGTTATTGAAGAAATGGAAGAAGGAGGGGAATAAAGTGAAATTAAATAGATTGTTAGAAAATTTTCAAGGCAGTGTATTTAGAAGAAAACAAAATGAAAATTTCGATATGATTGAAGCCGAAAACAACAATCGAATCAAAGATATTGCTTTAGCTATGAAAAGAATAAGCAATTTAATCTTAAGAAAATCAGATTGGCCAGAAATTGTAGATGCTCGATTAAGATATGACGGTAAATTATATGATGTTCTGTACGATCACCTTGCAGATACAGATAAAAAGCTTGATTCTGTTTTAGACACAGAATTTGATTATTCAACCATTAATCCAATCTTTCACGCTATTTTATCAGGTATTGAAGGAACAGTATTACAAGCTCCTGTATGGGATGAAGAAACGGAAGAAATTTATATTTCACAAGTAAATGGATTAACTTCTGGTGTAGAAAGTTTCACCATTTCGAGATTGGATAAAAACGGTGCTTATATTGACAGCATGGCGCTTAAATATGGAGGACATGGTACTTCCTTTGGGATTGAACGTGAAAATGGAAAAGTCTATATATGGACCAATTATGAAGTTGTAGATGCAACTGGCAAAGTCATAGATCACGAAGTTGTTAGAGTCCAATATAAAGGCGGAACAACCATCAACAGTGTGGAAGAAACAACAATCTATGACAGATTTAATAACCATTACACTTCAGTTGTTACAGATGTTCAAAATGGATTAATCGCTTTCCGCATAAACGCTACAGGGAAAAATGATGTTATTGAATTAAGAAGCCTATCGGATGTGAAGAAAGGTATCAATAAAATATTAGGGTCCGTCACCATTCCTTCTGACCTCATGTACATGCAAGGAATGACGATTGATAATTATGATTTATATTGGAGAACTGGAGATACAAACAGCGCTAATTATCCTGATGAATTATGCCTTTTCAGCTTTATAGATGGGAAAATCAAAAAAAGAATCACTTGTTCATTCGGAAAAAACAATCAAGGCGTATACGAAAACAACTTTCGTGAACCGGAAGGGATTTTCTTATACAAGGACAAGAAAACAGGTAAGAAAACTCTATTCGCTTCTGTGGTAACAGGTGGACAAGGAAAAAGAATTATCAAAATATATGCTTATCATCAAAAGGGAAATCACGAGAAGTTTGCTTCTATATTAATGCAAGGTGCTCAATATGGGGTTACAGGAGCCAATAGCAAGTCTGCTGGTGTTTCTGATACAGATAAATTGCTTTCTGATATTAATACCCCTAATCAAGAAACCTATATAAGGTCTGAAGAATCTTTTCAATTTCCAGATCATCCAGCACCGGGAACAGGTGGTTATTGGTTGAAGAATGGATCTAGGGAGCCAAACGGATCCATGTTGCAATTTATGTTCCGTAATTCAGTAGGTAGACCTGTGAAAATCTTTGTAAGGGTTGTTCCAAGAGACGAAGCGCCAGGAGAATTTGTAGCTTTACCAAGCGGACAAGACCTAGATTGGATTGACCTTCCTTTACAAAACGGTGCAAGCAATCCAGATTCTAATGCTAAGACTCAGTATTGTATTGATGGAAATGAAATTAAGTTTCGCGGAGAAATGAGCATGCCGACAGCGAACGGTACTGTATACGGATTATTGCCATCTGGGAAACGACCAAATAAAAATGTCGTTAAAAATGTACCAACAATAGGAACTACAGGAACACGAACTATTGTGTTTAGAAGTAATGGGGAAATCGTTGGATTAGGATATAACGTGAATGAACCAGAAAACATGACAGGCGTGTATTTTGATACGAGTATCCCGTTAGGGTAGGAAGGTGAAAACATGGATAAGAATGCCGATTTAACATTTAACATATCAGCTATTGGTACTCAAAGCATAACATCTAATATACGTTTTTCCACACAAGATGAAGGGTCGGCTAAGCTGACCTTTTATTTATTTAAAGACGGAGTGGAAATGCCTTTAAATGCAGTAGTGGGAAAACTTGTAATGCGAATGAGTGATGGCAGTAAATTTACAAATACTGTTACAATTGTTGATAAGGTAAATGGAATTGCAGAATACAAATTAACATCAGAGCAATTAAAGCATTATGGAAAGGTTATAGCAGAGCTATATCTAAACTATGAAGAACAGAAGATGTCTGTTCACAGATTTACGTTTACCATTTTACAAGCATTGGTTGATGAGGATATACCAGTGCTTACAGAGTTTTATGTGGATGATTTTGAAACTTTGAAATCCACCATTAACTCCATGGCAGACGAAACAAAGGAGATCATAACAACCGTTGGTTCTGAGGTAGAAGTGGCAAAGGAAAAAGCGGATGAAGCTATCGCTTTGATCGAACAGAATCAAGTCGCTAAGAAGTCGGAACTCGATTCCACTAACGCACAGTTGGCGACTGTGGAGGAAGAGACAGGAGTTTATCCTAAACAGTTAGGTGCTAAATTAGATGGATCATCAAATGATACCGGCTATATCAATCAAGCGATAGCGACAGGGAAAAAGCTTTTAGGTAACGGGACAGCCGTTGTTACAAGTATAGAAGCTCCTAAAGGCTTAGATTCATCTGATAGTATAAAATTAGTTAGGCAGACTGATGGTTACCTATACAACTCTTACGCAGACAAATATAACCGCCTCGTTTTTGGACAAGAATATTTATCTTATTTTCATCGTCGTATTGCTGCTGGAAGTAGTGTATCTATCTGTTTTACAGGTGATTCCACAACAGCGAACCTTGGCTTTATTAATGGCTACAAGATTAACGAGTTAATTCAGACATTAGCAACAAATGATGGTTTTTATAATGTTATGACCGTCAATCGAGGTCAATCCGGAAAAACATCATGGAATTGGATCAATGATTACATCGATGGAGATTTAGCAGTGAATGCTGATATGATGATCATTAGATGGGGAATTAACGATCCTGCAAGTGGATCCAATCTAGATGATTTTATGAAAAACATGAGGGCTGGTTTAGAAAAAATTCGTCAAACTAAAACGTATGCCCAAATGTCCGTTGTACTTATGATGCCTAATACAACTAGTGATTATGAACACGGACGAAGTGAGTTGTGGTATGAAAGCATGGTAAATGGACTAAAACGACTTGCTAGAGAATTCCAGTGTGTATTTATTGATACTTATGCTTATTTACAGTCAAGTCGTAATGCCTATGATTACATGGATAGCGCATATGATGGGGCAAGCTCAATACATCCAAAAGAAATAATGAATATTTGGATAGCGGATATTATTTATGAAACTATCTTTCCTAGAGCAATGAAGTTGCTTTTTGCACAATCTGAACCAACCTCGTTATCTAGTAGTCTTCAAAATGGTTGGAGTACAATAGCAAACTTTAGAACTCCCGGTTACTGGATTGAAAATGGTTCTGTGAAATTAAGAGGTGTTATTTTAGCAGGAACCGTAACACCAGGAACAACTATATTTACTTTGCCGATTTCATTTGCCGCTGCAACTTTTATACATGTTGGTACTCGTGGAGGCGGCGGAGTATTACTGGTAGATATTAATGGTAATATCAAAGTAGAGACATTAATCGCTCCAACAAGTGGAAACCAATGGATCTCTTTAGAGGGAGCGGAAATAAAAATCAATAGAAACATAATTAATTTACCTTAGAATGGAGATTTTTCGATGGGATTATTAAAAAGAAACGTACAATTAGAAAATGGTTTGATTGCTCAAACAGTTTATTATAAAATTTCTTCTTTCATTGGTAACAAAGATAATGTTACCTATAATGTAAATGCTTATGCTTCTAAAGAATCTGCTGATGTTGGTTTTCCGGTTTTATTTACGAGATCACACAGTTTCCAGTATACTTCATCTGACTTAATTACGAGTGGATATGTTCATTTAAAAGAGATAGATGAGTTTAAAGATGCAGAAATTGTATTGGAAGAAGTTTAGTATGATTGAGCATTAGAGCTCTATAGCTAAGATGCTATTAATATTTTCTAATTATTGCTAATTTCGCAGTTTGGTTTTATCATAAAAGAAAAAGACCTCACATATGGGCTGCAACCCTGTGAGGTCTTGGTATAATCGGTGTGTTGTTACTCCTATTATACCATAAAAATTTGGGGATATATAGGGGGATTATTATGGATTTTATTGCTTGCTCACTTAAAAATTTTAAAGTGTTAGGATACAACAATCCTATTAAGCTTAAATGTGAAACCGGTAAAATATTTAATATTATATATCGGGAAAAGGTATTACGTGCTATTGTTGAATCATATAATTATCAATTAAGATTTGGTACTGAGATATCGAACACGTTATGTAATAATTATGCATTAGTAAGTGTGATTGAAAATTCAATTGGTGATAAAAACAAAAGAAGTGTAATTATAAACAATGAATACGTATTAGCTCAAAATTTTTCTACTGCTTTATGGTTTATAAAGGACAATGCTGTTACGCCTTATTTTGTAACAATTTCTAGTAATGGTGCTTTTTTGGAACCTTCGATATTAAAAAGAAATGTTTATTATTCAGATTCTAAAGCTAAATTTGATCTTGTAGATTTCTCTAAAGAAGAACTAAATGAAGCGATAAAGTGGTTTGACATATTACTAAAGTTTATGACTAAAATAGAGACTAATAAGATAAATGTTTCTGCGAGTACTTTAGAAAATATGAGCGCTTACCTTACGTTTGATATCCCAAGTTTCGAGAGAGCTTTTCATTTTCTTGATATCGCTAGAAAAAACGACTTTTTACCAGCAAAAATCGCTTCATATATTTCTATCTTAGAGTCATTATTTGCTGTTAAAGGAGAAAATACTCATAAGGTCGCAGAAAGAGCCGCTGCATTAATTGCAAAAGATAAAGACGAACGATACGACTTGTTCCGTGATATAGTGTCTTTTTATGGGATTAGATCAGATTATATACATGGTTCGGAAATAAAATCAAAAACACATGATGTCTTACCTCAGACTAGTAAAAAACTAGATTCAATAGTTAGGAGAGTATTGATTGAAATGTACTTAAACCATCCTGAATTAAATTATAGAAATAAAAAAAGCGAAAAAACGAAGTCATTTGATGAGGTTAACGAGTGGTTTATTCGTCTTACCTTTAGTTAAGGGGTGACAAAATGAAAAAGATAATAGAAGGATTAGTTGAAGTGGGGGTTGCTCAAAAATCAGATGGAGAAAATATTTCCTGGATAGAAGTATTCGATGATGAAAATAACGAAATACTTTTTAACACTTTATCTAATTTTACAAAAGCGAGAATAATAATTGAAGAAATTAAATGAGTCCTTTTGAGGGCTCTTTTTTATTACCTTTAAGGAGGTGAGTCCATGATTACAGAGAGAAAAGGGGGATGGGGAAATGACAACGCAACAGGAGGTGCAAGTTGATGTGGACATCTGGAAAGAGTCAGTACAGAGTGAGTTAAAAAGGTTAAAAGAAGTTCAAGACAAAGATCATGATAGGATAGACAAATTGGAAAGAAAAACAGACATTCATGAACACGACATCAAAGATATTAAAGAAACATTAAGAGAAATTAATGAGGATACGAAATGGTTACGGCGATCGATTACTAATGCACTCATTGTTGCGTTAATCGGTGGAGCAGTAGCCATTTTTTATGCAGCAATTAAAATTGGAGGATGATTAAAATGGATAGAGGAACTATTATTAGAACGATTGTATTATTTATTGCTTTAGTGAATCAATTTTTAGTTAGTTTTGAGCTTTATGAAATACCAGGTACAGCGGAGGAACAAACAGCATTTATTTCCGCGATATTTACGTTTGTAACAGCTGTAATTGCTTGGTTTAAAAACAATTATGTTACTGCGAAAGGTAAAAAGCAAAAAGATTTATTAGTTGCTCATAACTTAGCTAAAAATCAATCAAAAACAAAGTAAGAGTGGCTTAATAGCTGCTCTTTTTTATGGAGTGATGTATCAATGTTAAAACAATGGTTATTAATCTTGTCATTAGTCTTTAAAGCGGAAGAAGATCCAGATATCTTGGATGAAAAATATTAAGGAGTGTGAATAATATGAGTTTGAAAACATTGCAAGATAAAGCTATTAAACGTATGGGTTCTGGAATGAAAGCAATTGTTGTAACAAAAGTATTAGAGATCATTAAAGAATCTTACAACGAAGGAATTTACGTTCTAATTACAGATGGTTATCGATCAAACGCTGAACAAGATGCGTTATATGCCCAAGGTAGAACAAAGCCTGGACCAATTGTTACAAATGCAAAAGGTGGACAATCCAATCACAATAAAGGTATTGCTGTAGATTTTTGCTTAACAAACAAAGAAGGTACAGCGGCATACTGGACGGTGAACAAAGATTGGAAACGTGTTGCAGCTATCGCAAAATCAAAAGGATTCGAATGGGGTGGAGACTGGACTAGCTTTAAAGACAATCCTCATTTGGAGTACACTGGCAAAATAACGGTGGTACCAGAAGAAACCAAAGTTGGTTCAGAGATTGTTACTACTCCATCTGTATTAGAAAAAGGAGATAAAGGAACTGCCGTTAAAAAGTTGCAACAAAAACTAATTGATAAAGGTTTTAAACTAACGAAATACGGAGCAGACGGACATTATGGAGATGAGACAGTTAATGCAGTCAAATCTTTTCAGAAAGCTGTAAAAATAACAGTAGATGGTGTATATGGTCCTGTCACAGCTAAAAAGTTAGACGAATATAAGAAGCCATCCACATCAAACAAAACGAATAGTGAAGCTATCGTTCCTTATCCAGGGCATTTAATAAAAGTTGGAAGCCAAGGGAAAGACGTTGAGCGTATTCAACGTGCTGTAGGAGTAACAGCTGATGGAATCTTTGGTAGTGCTACTAAAAAGGCTGTACAAGCATATCAAAAACGCCATGGATTAGAAGCAGATGGCATTGTTGGTAAAAACACTTGGAATAAAATGTTCTAACTTGCATAAAATAATTTTACAACATGATTACCTCATACAGCCCTACTCTTCGGAGTGGGGCATTTTTTATTTTCTAAAGGATTATTAAATTAATTGTCGAATTACATATTAAGAAAATTAAAGGAGGAATGTACAATGAAAGATCCAGGCGGCGGAAGACCATATACTAAAGACCCGGGAGGAGGTTCTGGTCACCATGATCCAGGTGGCGGAACAGGCTGGCATTCTGACCCAGGTGGCGGCGGAGGTATTTAATTTTTCCTACTCGATTGAGTAGGTTTTTATTTTGTATTTTTTGTGAACTAAAAGGAATTTACTTCCACAATAAAGAATCCTCCTATAGAAAGGAGGGATAAAATGACCGACTTTGAAATATTGCTTCAGCTGAAAGAACAGTACGAATCCGCGAAAGACTCCACAGAACTTAAACTCCTAATTGAAACATTCTTAAATAACTTTCCGCAGATCAATGACGATGTAAAAAATAATAATTTAGAAGCTTCTCAGTAGTGTTTTTTAAGTTAGCATTAAAATATCTATGTACTTCATGGTAACCCTTGAAATAGAAATTGTACTCGGTAAATACTCCATCGTTTTCACCTTTCACTAGTTTCCACTTACGTTTATACATTGTTGTTTTATTTTCTCTCATATCCTTCTGTACTTTCTTCATAGTGTGCTCGATCAGATTAAGGTAAACTTGGTTGAGTTTAAACGGGGCCGTCTCAGCTACCTTAAAGTCACGATCCAATACGGTCAGCAACATTGGTAAGTATATAGCATTCTCAAAAATGTCTCTTTCTTCATCATTAAGTCTACTCATAGCATTTGCTCCATTTATGTTCTTTCTACGTCCACAAGTTTTCTAAAGGATACGTAATGAATTTGATCTTTCTCATCCTGGATACGTAACTGATTATTAAGATAGTCAATATAAACAGTACGGCCATATAAAGTATTTATGTAACCATTACTAAATAAGCTGAATTTAAGCAGCTGATTATATTCCATAGCTTCATGTATTAGTATGTCTATATCGTTTAATTTATCTTCATCTAAAACAGGTTGTTCAATCTTATCTTGATTATTAATTTCATTTTTCACAGCTGCTACATGTTCAGGCAGCATCATCGCTACCCATTTTTTCGTACCCCGGTCTTTTAACATATCCCCATCTCCTTTTCGATAGGATAATTATATAAGAACAATTGTTCGATTTCAATATTGTTTTCGAACGAATGTTCGTATATAATAATTGAAAAAGGAGGTAGTTTATGATGATTAAGCAACTAGAAAGAGCATTTGTGGAAGGTAAACCAATTGAGATTATCTATATTAAGAAAGATAATTCAGTATCTCAACGATCCATTTTAGTATATGGAGTAACTGAAACATATATAAAGGCATATTGCTTAGCAAAGAAACAGCCACGAATCTTTAAAGTTGATTCCATCTTAGCTGCTTCCTTCAAAAGAGAGCAGGGGGAATTATTGCATGCATAAACAATTAACGCAAAAACAACAAAATGTTCTTAACGCAATAGAAACTTATATTAGTGAAAATGGTTATCCACCTTCATATAGAAAATTAGCTGAAATAGTAAATTTAAAATCAAGTTCAACTGTGAGTACCTATCTTTCAAAGCTGAAGAATGCAGGGTATGTTACGTGGGAAGAAGGATGCCCGAGAACTTTATCGATTATAAAGAAAGAAGCCCAACTCGTTTGAGAAGGGCTTGTTTTTATGCTTGAATAGATGTCTTATCGCGGTTATTTTTCGTCACCATTAATATTCCAGAAATTAATAAAAGTACTCCTGGAACAACATATACAGAAAATGTATAAAGGACACCTACTACAAGCGTGAAAATTCCCCACTTTTGATTATTCTTTTTGATTTTAAAAGTCGATACCCATATTAAGGTAACCAATGGTAAAGAAATAAGCGAATATATAAATAGATATAATACAAGAAACATTGAAAGGTCATCAATAGATGGTCCTAACACTATTAAAAAGAAAATAATAACACCTATAATCCAAGATATAGTCAAAAGTATAGATGCAATCATAGATAATGTATATTCTGCAGATCGATTCATTTTTTCCTCCTATTTATTCTCGATGTATTCATATAACTCTTCAATGGTGACTCCTAGAAGTCTAGATAATTTATATAATTTAGGAACTGAAGGAAAAGATTTTCCTGTTCGCCAGTTAGATAAAGTATTTCTAGATACTTCCATATACATCATAACATATTCATTTTTATAAGGGGATTCGTCTATTAACTTTCCTATATTACTTATCAACATATTCATCACCACTAATAATATTCCACAATTAGAATGTAAATCCTTTAACAAAAATACATTAAATATATGCACAGTTTTTTTGTGAAGGACAGGCATATTACAATTCCAAATTCCATACCATTTACTATACCAAATGAATTACTACTCTAGTAGCTCGTTCGGGAATATACCAGATGTTATTATATCAATCTTTAAAGCTATTATTTTACATGCTTGATTAATGGGATAGATTCTAAAGAATCTATAAAGAGGTGGCGCAGGAAGGAGGAAACCCGATTGATATTTGAAGTACTCACTACAGCAATTATGGGAGGGCTTGCCTTTCAAGCTCATTTGTCAAAGAACGGATTGAGTAACGACTCGAAGAAACTAAATAAAATTTTTGCTCTTTCAGGTCTTAATGTGAAGGATGGAAAGCAGACTTTAACCACACAATTAGTAAAGAAAAGGAACTATGATTGGGGTACAGAATATCGATATCGTATTCCACTTGGAAGAAGTTTTGAGGATTATTTATCTAAACAAAAATCAATTGAAGCAGGATTAAATACACGTTCAGTAAAACTTCAATTAAGAGACCTAAAAGAGCTCAAATTTGATTCTGAATTACTTTCGAATATAAGAAGCCTATATCAAAGAAAACTCACTGATAGGAAGGAAATAGAGCTCTCTTATGATGGAATGTTAATAGTCAGAGTATACAACGAGCCAATGCCAAAATTAATTGACATGTTCGAAGGTAAAGCATGGGAAGTACCAATAGGAATTATGAGGGAAAAGAATAAATATATCCTTCATGATTTTGAAAAAATTCCACACTTTGTATTAGGCGGAGCTACTAGGTACGGTAAATCTAATCTTATTAACGGAATAATTACTTCACTCATTAAACAGCAGCCAAACAACATAAAGCTTCATTTAGTCGATTTAAAGGGCGGTGTGGAACTATGTGACTATGAAAACATTAAACAGACAGTATCAATCGCTTATGAGCCAGAAGAAGCTAGGGATATATTAGAGAATGCTTATAACGAAATGAGGAAGATGCAGCAGAGGGTGAGAAAGATAGGGAAAAAGAATGTGCAAGAAGCTGGGATATCAGAAAGGCATTTTATCTTCATTGATGAAGTTGGGGAATTGAACCCAGAAGAAGCAGTGGATCGTGAAGAAAGAGAATTAAAAAAACAATGTCAAAAGTATATGAGTCAAATATCAAGGTTAGGAGCTGGACTTGGTTTTAGGTTAGTATTAGCTACACAATATCCAACAGGTGACGTTATTCCAAGACAGTGTAAACAGAACAGTGATGCAAAGCTATGCTTTCGTGTACAGTCTTCCACAGCTTCAAGAGTTGTGTTAGACGAAACCGGAGCAGAACAATTACCGCAAATAAAAGGTCGTGCAATTTATCAAACAGCAGATAAAAGAGTCATCGTTCAAACACCATTAATTACTCCAGGTGAGATTCAATCCACAATCGACCCTCATATAAGAGAGGTGAAACCAGTTGAAACAATTAACCAAAAGGCAGGAACAAATTCTATTATCATTGAAAAAACTGGACTTTCTTAATCGAGATCAATTACAGGCCATCCACAATCTAGGGAAGGTACGAAACACTAACAGAATCCTAAAAGAACTATCCCCATACTTAGAATCATTCCGGGAAGAGTATTCCACTATTTATTACTTAAACAGCGAAGGAAGGGCATATGTGAACTCTAACAAGGTACGTAGAAAGAACCCTTTTGTTAATCACACTATCTTTAGAAATTACTTTTATATATTTGCTAAAAAACCAACTGAATGGACTAATGAAGTGAAAATAAGCGATGGTATCACAACTTTAATAACTGATACCTGGTTTAAAGCAGGAGGAAAATATCATTTCTTAGAAGTCGACTCATTACAAAAAATGAAAGAGAACAAAGCGAAAGTAAGTAATTATCTTGCCTTATATAAAGCTGGACATCTAGCCAAACACTTCGGATACTTCCCGCCATTGATATGGCTTACTACAACTCCATTAAGAAAGAAACAATTAAAAGAATTGTGTAAGGAATTGCCTTGTGCGGTCTATATGATTGATGAAATCAAATAAGGAGTGATCTAAATGCAAACAATACCATTCAATGATTTTATGACAGGTAGTTATAAAGAAAAGGGTGTTGATGAAAAGAAAAAATCTAATATAGGGAAGGTTATAAGAAGAGTAGGTACATCTATAACTATTCCATTGTTGTTAGCTAAACCAGCCTTTGCTGCTACACCCGATGCAGTGACAGTAGGTGCTAAAGAGTGGATGGGAGAACAGGCATTGTCTACATTGGCCCATGCATTGGATCCATTAGTTGATGTGTTAGTTGCTTTATCATTTCCAGTAGCGAGCGTAATTATTGTAGGTGGTTGTTTCTTCTTTATGTTAGGGAACAGTGAGAAGGCTTGGAGTACAATTCAAAACGCTGGATTAGGTTATGTATTGATTCAGATATCTCCATTGATATTAAATGTCTTGAGACAGATAGGTGGTGCTATATAATAAGGATAATGGTATCTTATTATAAGATGTCTTTTGTGGGTTAAGG
>NZ_JBBOVK010000004.1:0-163739 GCF_038006525.1 Niallia sp. FSL W8-0951 | reverse complement strand
TTAGTCCCTTGGGCATTAATCCCGGCTGCTGCAATCTGTAATGTCGATCCATTTGAATTAGCAAGGAGAAATCTTCTTCCAGTCTGTATCGGCTTAGTAGTGACTACTATTTTTGCCATGTTCCTCATCTAACTAGCGATAGTCAGTTAAAAATTATTTTTACTGGCAAACCCAAATAATTATACGAAGATACTAATGTATGGTTCGTATATTGTTTGGGTTTTAAACCTTTTTAAAAGGAAGTTCCATGAAATTTTCTATAACTTCTTTATCATCCATTAGCTACTTAGTTTTGTTCCTGCTCCTTTTTGTTTATGAAATCGATCATAAAATGTTTCATAGAAACCTACCCATACAAACAGCCAGATCCCTCCTAATAAATAACCACCAATAACATCTGTTGGATAGTGGGCCTCTAAAGCAATTCTACTTATGCCAATTAGCAAAATGAATACAAAAGCAATAACTGCCAAAATCAGCTTTCCTGCATTCCCTTTTATTTCTTTCGCTAGAATATGTGCAATAAACAAATAAAGAAGTAATCCTACCATTGCATGCCCGCTAGGAAAACTAAAACTGTCTGTCTCTAATGCTTCAGCAGCTATGGGTCTAGGTCTTGCCACTAAATCTTTCACCCACTTATTCAGTTCATTTCCTAGTCCAACACAAAAGACAAATGCTGCAATTCCTACAAAATCTTTCTTTTTCCACCAAAGAAAAAGAATAAATAGGAAAGCGATAATTCCAATGCCTATTTTATCTGCAATGGATGATATGCCTTCCCAAAAAGGAATAAAACTAGCTGGAAACAATGTATGTATAAACTGGGTTAGTTCTGTATCAAATGCTAATATTGCTTGTCCATTTACAGCTAGGATTAGCAGGATAAACAATAAGAATGACAGGATTATTAATCCCCAAGCCATTTTTGATTTTCTAATATCCATAATTCCTCCTAAATGAATTTCATTTTAACCTTATTTTAACAACATCTCTCTTATAAGGATAGGCATAATCTTTACGATACATAATAGTTTATCCGCTTTTCACCTCTCTTCTTTATTACTACATGCTATAATAAAAATATTCTAAATAGTCAAACGAGGTGGAAGATATGCTACAAATTATATGGGAACAACTAGATAACTATTATAATGAAATGGTTAAAATACGGAGATACCTTCATCAATACCCTGAATTATCATTCAAAGAGGTTAAAACAGCTCAATATATCATCTCTTTCTATGAAAAATTAGGAATTCAAGTTACAGGAAACGTCGGAGGTAATGGAGTAGTCGCAAAAATATCAGGGGGAAAACCTGGAAAAACAGTTGCGCTCCGTGCTGATTTTGACGCTCTTCCAATCCAAGATGAAAAAGATGTTGCTTATAAGTCAAAGGTTTCAGGTGTCATGCACGCCTGTGGTCATGATGGGCATACTGCAACCTTATTAATACTTGCTAAAGTAATAAATGAGTTTAAAGAAGAATTAGCAGGGAATTTTGTTTTTATTCACCAGCATGCTGAAGAATCAAATCCAGGTGGAGCAAAAGCGATGATTGAAGCAGGCTGCCTGGAAAATGTGGAGGCTATATTTGGCACTCATTTATGGGCGACACTTCCCACAGGGACTATTACCTATAAAGCAGGACCCATGATGGCAGCAGCAGATGAATTTAAAATTAAAATCCAAGGTCAAGGGGGACATGGAGCACAGCCGCACAAAACGAAGGATTCTCTTGTTACCGCATCTCAACTGGTCCTTAACCTTCAACAAATTGTCAGCAGAAAAGTAAATCCTATCCACCATGCTGTTTTAACAGTAGGCTACCTTGAATCTGGTAATGCTTTTAATGTGATTGCTGACACAGCGATCCTAGGGGGAACAGTCCGGACGTTTGATAAAGAAACGCAATTACTTATAAAGGAAGAGCTGGAGAGAGTAATAAAAGGCACGTGCTATACAGCAAATAGTACATATGAATATGAATACGATGACGGCTATCCAGCAGTCGTTAATCACCCTGAGGAAACTTCCTTTTTAGCACATTGTGCGGAAAAGGTCCCAGGAGTGATCGTTCTAGAGGGAGAACCTGAATTAACTGGCGAGGACTTCTCTTATTATCTGCAGCATGTAAAAGGTACCTTTTTCTTTACAGGAGCAATGCCTGATACAAATGGTCCGACTTATCCGCACCACCATCCTAAATTTGATATTAATGAAAAGGCTATGCTTATTGCCGCAAAAACATTAGGTTCTGCTGCTATTACTTATAATATTTCCTTAAGCGCAGCAAAGGCTAGTACTAACTTAAATTCATAAAATTTATAAAAAAAAGGAAGAGATTCTAAACACACGAATCTTTCCTTTTTCATTTGTTTTGTTCCTGAAAATAACGCCAGCGATAAACATTCTTAGCTGCTTCTCCCAATTGATCCATTAAATTATAATTAGCGTAGGCACCCACAGCTGCCCCAATCCCCGGCACCAATTGCAGCATTTTTACAAAATCAATAAAATCGCGATATTCCTGCTGTAGATCCTGCCAATTAAGGCTAGCAACTCTCTGCTTTTCTTCTTCCCAATTCTCTATTATCTCTAAAACTTCTCTTCGTTTTCCTTCACTTGAAAAAGCTAACTGAAAGATATAGAGCAAATAGATTCTTTCTTCCACTTGAGCCGTATCGTAACCATATGTGGCTGCGGCTTCCATTAAAAAGTTCATTTTAATGGAAAGCAATAAGGGAAAATCAGCCAATCCAAGCAATATCCCACCAGCCCCCGTTCCGGCACCTTCTACAACAGCAACCTTTTGAAATTGACTTATTTTTTTGGTTAACTCTTCATCTTTTCCTTGCAAAGAACGGAAGATAGGTGGATTTTTTTTCTTGATAATATTGCTGCCGGCAAGTGTTGCTTGAATCATCTGTTTAATTGCTTCCGTAAGGGTCTGATGAACTTTATCTGGTATATAAGAATTTATTTTATTTTGCGCTTTTTTGGATACTCTATTTAAAATAGAAGACCGTTTTTGGATTTTCCGTTTCCACTCTTCTACTTCTTTTAACGCTCTTTGTTCATATTCATTCATTTATCTTCCTCCTTGCTTATGCTTACGTTCCATAAAAAAAATAGTTCCTGATTTTTTGAAGTTAATTATTAAAAAAGGAGCTTCCCTTCTAATACACACTAAGGTTTAAGCTCCTCTTCTATTTATCCCTTTTTTACTTTTTTATTTATATAAAACGAAGTAAAGAAGATAATAAAAACAATATTAACTACTAAAGAAATCAAAGCATACATCCAATCTCCTTTTAAAGCAATAATTAGAGACAAAATGATTCCTTGGCAACTTAAAATCACAGCTAAGATTTGTTTAAATGATTTTTCTCTAGCAGAGGCTGCCACTGGATAAATTGTAATCCACAATTTATTATCATAGGCATTCCAAAGCGGCAGCAGCTGCAAGCCTGTTAAGAAAACAAATAATACACTTATGAATACTTGTCCAGGTCCAAAAGATAAGAAAAAGATAAAAATTCCACTTATCAATGTTAGCCGAACCGTTAAGCCGAAATAATCTCCTGCACGGACATAGGTTCTCCAGTATAAATGCGTAAATACCTTTTCTCTCGCAAAAGAAACGCGGCTGAATAATACATCTAGAAAACGTCTTCGTTTTATACGATTTCTTAACTTCGGTACCTCTGTAAACATATTGGCAAAGCGATAAAAAGAGGCTAGTCTTTTTTCATCTTGTTCAATTAAATATTCCCATTTTACGCCTTTATTGCTTGTCGCTTTCTGAAAGTATATAAGCAAGAAAGCCATAATTAGAAGAAGAGCAAGAATAAATAACGGAGACGAGTCAGCAAATAATAAATACAAAATAGCTAAATTAATCAAGAATCGTACAACACTATCTATATGATGATAACGCACATTTACATAGTATTGTATTTGCCAGCGAATCAGCAAATTAGCTCCTTTACTTATCAATAACACAATAAGTAGATACCAAAAGCGACTAAAATCACCACCGTGTACTTTTGCATATAACGGCATCAAGGCAGCAAGAATGATGACAAGCAAGTAGCCTTGAAGGACAAAACTAATCATCATGGATTGGAGAAAATACCTTTTCATTTTGGTTTCTACTGCAATTAAAAAGATCCGGTCAGCATCCTTTAAAAAAGTATAGGTTGGACTATTTGTCATAAAAAGAGTAAGGATAATGCTCATAATAAGCGCAACAGGGAAGTCATTCGAAATCGTTTTTAACCATGCTTGATAATAGAAGGCTCCAGTCCCTAGTAAAAAAACTAAAACGATGACAACATGGCCATTAAGAATATACTTTAAATATTGACTATATTCTTTCGCTGTCTGCCCAGCTCTCTCTCTCCATAACTGCTTCTCATTAAATTCAAACATGTTCTTCTTCCTTTGTAAGATAGATATAAATATCATCCAATGTTGCAGCTGGCATGTTAAAGGCTGTCCTTAATTCTTCCATGGTTCCTTGACTCTTTATTTGGCCTTCATGAATAATAATAATCCGATCACAATATCTTTCGGCTGTAGCAAGAATGTGTGTAGACATTAGAATCCCCGCTCCCCCATCCTTCATTTTCTTTAGTTGATCTAATAACGATTGAATCCCAAGAGGATCTAATCCGACAAATGGTTCATCCACTATATAGAGAGAGGGTTCCACTAGAAAAGCACACATAATCATTACCTTCTGCTTCATTCCTTTCGAAAAATGGGCCGGAAACCACTTTAGTCTTTTTTCCATCCGAAATTCTTTTAATAATATTTCCATCCGCTTTTGATAATCAGATTCTGACAAGCCGTATGCCATGGCAGTAATTCTTAAATGTTCTTCTAATGTTAATTCATCATATAAAATAGGCGTTTCAGGTACAAAGGTAAATTCCTTTCGATATGCCTCTTTATCGCCTTCAAACGTCTTGCCATTAATAAGGATTTCTCCTTTATGCGGCTCCATCAATCCAATGATATGACGAATAGTTGTACTTTTTCCAGCACCATTTAATCCGATTAAGCCAACCATTTCATTCGCATGAATAGAAAAGGAAATATCCTTTAAGACAGGATTCCGTGTATACCCTCCAGTAACATTCTTTATTTCTAACAACGCCATCTATTGTACCTCCAATATGTATTATCTATAGTTTAACAACATTCTTCCTTAAATAAAAATGATTGCACAGAAAAATTTTCATTTTCTTCGTATATAAAATCTTGTTCAGGATATTCTATTTATTGAAGGGGAGCACCAAAGAAATATTGCAGTATAACTCCAATATTAAATGAGGTGTTTGCAAAAGATTCTATACAGATTCTTTAAAAAAGCTTCCATTCGTTTATAAAAGGGGATGTTTGCCTTGCATAAGCAAGTTAGGAACAGAAGATCAGTAACACCAAGCTGCTTCATTACGAAAACAGCCTAATTCATTTCCACTTTGAAATGAGGTGTTTGTCGCAGACAGTCATCCATTCTTTATACATTTTTGACATATAAAGACATTTTAAGGGGATGGTTCGTTTGAACAATGATCGATTTCTCTAAAGCTTAACACAATTCATTTTTTAAATGAGGTGTTTATCAAAGAGAAGAACCCTAAATAACGTTAAATAGAAGTTCTCTCCTTCATTAGAGGGTGTCCTTAAAAGGTATTCTTATTATGTATATCCATAGTAAAGAGGTTTATTCAAACTTCTCGCTTGGACAATCCATATAAGAGGATCCTTTCCAAGGCACCCTCTTCCCTTTTGTTGTTCAATAAAATAGTTCCTGTGTTAAAATATTGATAATACATAATGAAGGAAGGTATTTTTATGAGTGATTGTATTTTTTGCAAAATAATTGCTGGAGAAATTCCGTCTAAAAAAGTTTTTGAAAATGAACATGTAATGGCATTCTTAGATATTAGCCAAGTTACTAAAGGACATACATTGGTGATACCAAAACAACATGTAAAGGATGTCTATGAATTAACTCCTGAAATTGCAAGCAATCTATTTGAAGTTGTGCCAAGTATTGCTTCTGCCATTAAAGAAGCTTATGCACCAATTGGTTTAAATCTCCTTAACAACAATGGTGAAAAAGCCGGACAATCTGTTTTCCATTATCATATGCACCTTATTCCACGTTATGGAAAAGGAGATGGTTTTGGAGCTGTTTGGAAAACAAATTTTGATGGATATTCAAATGAAGAGCTGACAGAGATTGCAGAAAAAATTAATTCTAAAGTAAGATAAGTCCATTAGCTTATTTTCTTGAAAAAACTTTCTAAAAAAATTCATATTTTCAAAAGCTATTTAATAATAGTTTCGTTTTTTATTGGAATACCGCTTCCTTCCTTAAAAAACAACTACGAAGATTCTAGTATCTGGAAGGAAATATTTTTCTAATAGCATGAAAAAACAAAGCATCTTTTTGAAAAATTCTCACTTTTTCAAAAAGGTGTTTTTTTCATCTGTACAAATCAGCTGAATTTGTTAGTATAAGGGTAATCTTTTTGTCTTTAACGCTTTACTATTTGAAAAGTTAATTTAGGAGGAAAGAACGTTGAAAAGAGCATATAACTTTAATGCAGGTCCTGCCGCTTTACCAGAATGGGTTTTACACGAGGCAAAGGAGCATTGGTTAAATTTTAATGATACAGGTATGTCTTTAATGGAATTAAGTCACCGCAGCAAAGATTATGAAGCTGTACATAATGAAGCAAAGGAACTACTTACATCTCTGCTTTCTATACCAGATAATTACGAAATTCTTTTTTTACAAGGTGGAGCAAGTCTTCAATTTACAATGATACCAATGAACTTGCTTCCTAAAAGTCAAACAGCTTATTACGCTCTCACTGGAGTATGGTCAGAAAAAGCCATGAAGGAAGCCTCCAAGCTCGGTAATACGGCCATTTCAACTTCAAGTAAAAACGATAATTATACCTATATCCCTGACCATGAACAGATTAACATACCAGATGATGCAGCATATCTCCATATCACAAGCAACAATACCATTTTTGGCACCCAATGGAGCAGCTTTCCAAGCAATTTATCTGTCCCTTTAATTGCGGACATGTCGAGTGATATTTTAAGCACACCAATTGATGTTTCACAATTTGGAGTTATTTATGCTGGCGCCCAAAAAAACCTTGGCCCCTCTGGAGTAACTGTAGTGATCATTCGAAAAGATTTAATCAAAGAAGATCCTGCTTTGCCAACCATGTTAAGTTATCATACACACGCTAAAAATAATTCTTTATTCAATACCCCGCCAACTTTGGGGATATACCTTTTATCCCTTGTTCTAAAATGGGTAGAGAAACAAGGTGGAGTGGAAGGTATTGCTGCCATCAATAACGAAAAAGCAAAACATTTATATGAAGTAATCGATCAAAGCAATGGTTTTTATCGCGGCCATGCAGAAAAAACAAGTCGTTCTAAAATGAATGTTACTTTTACTTTGCAGTCAGAAGATCTTACAAAAGATTTCTTAAGAGAAGCAAAGGAAGCAGGATTTGTTGGTCTAAACGGGCATCGCTCTGTGGGCGGCTGCCGAGCTTCTATTTATAATGCCGTTCCCCTCGAACATGTAATAGCATTAAGTACATTTATGAAGGATTTTCAGCTCAAGTATCAACAATAAAAAGACTTTAGCTCTATTGAATTCCCTTTACAATAGTAATGATGGCTTGAATACGTTATAATGATGGAAAAAAGAGCGAGGTGTAAGCAAATGAGTGCAAAATCATTCTTATCAGGATTTTTAATTGGAGGAATCGCAGCCGGAATCACTACCTTATTAACTACTCCTTACTCGGGTAAAGAAGTAAGAAAAGCCTGCAGTGATAATGGAAAAGCTTTTCTTCAACATATTCAAGAATTAAAGTTAGATTTAAATGAGATAAAAGACTCTATTAAAACAGCTACAGTAGAAGGTAAAACGGTATTTAGTACTTTTATTGAAGATCTTAAGCTTTCTTTGGAAACATGGCGGGAAGAAGTAAAACCACATCAAGAAATACTTCAAAAAGAACTAGATGGGCTACAATCCACGATTAATGAGTTAGAAAATGATTTAAAATAATTTAATCGCTTTTACTATACAGAAAAGCTAAGAAAAAAGGAGGAATTCTAACATGAATTTCCTCTTTTTTTCTATTCGCTCATGTCCTTTCTTTTCATGTTATATTTTTTAACACATTGATGTTAATTCTTATTCGCATATAATTTTTCATCACTCATTTTTTTGTTTTTTCTTTTTTAACTTTTACATCTCTTTTATTATAATTTAATTTTTTATTCACTTTTTTTGGGATCTTTCCCTCCTCCATTTGTTTCCTATTTGTCTCTAATTCTTATTTTATCCTTTCATTTTTGAGAGAAAATGTATAGACAACTTCTGAATTTTTATTTCTGATATTACATTTTTATGCAATAAAGCGCTTACTTAAAAGAAAAAATCTTATTTCTAAAAATTTTGTTAATTTTTATCTTTATTAATTTTTGTTTTATTGGCATAATGTTTATAGATAACAGAAAAGTAGGTGAATTTTGGATGGATGAAAGTCAGATTTCAATGAAGGACGCTTTACTCTTCACACAAAGAATTGGACAACTTAGTAAAGCATTATGGAAGGCGATTGAGAAGGACTGGCAAAATTGGATTAAACCATACGATTTAAACATTAATGAACACCATATACTCTGGATTGCTTATCAGCTAAATGGCGCTTCTATTTCAGATGTAGCAAATTTCGGTGTAATGCATGTCTCAACTGCATTTAATTTTTCGAAGAAATTAGAAGAAAGAGGACTACTAGAATTCTCGAAAAAAGAAAATGATAAGAGAAATACGTATATTTGCCTTACGGACAAAGGGAAAAAAGTGTTTGTTCAAATTATGGAAGAATACAATCCAAGCAACAGTTCAGCTCTATCCGCCTCCTTACCAATCAAGAATTTATATGGAAAGTTTCCGGAGCTTTTAGACATAATGACTATCGTTAAACATATTTATGGGGACAATTTCATTGAAATTTTTGAGAAATCCTTTACTAATCTTGACGATATTTTGGAAGAGGATGAAGGACATTTAAAGCAAAAAGAACCAGTATTTACTAAATAGAGATAATATTAAATTGGGGAATAGGACTCCAGGTTTGGGACAATCTAGACCGGTGGTAAAAAAGATAAGAAGGCAGATTGCTTTCTTATCTTTTTTTCGGAAAATTCAAACAAAAATACATAGAGAATAGGTTTTCTTCTTCTTAGAATTACTAAATATAAAAAATGTCATAAATTTGTATAAAGAGACTATTGATTTTTTACTCTATTCATCGTAAAGTAGCAAGGTGAGTTCGCTTGATTAAAACGCAAGATAAGGCAAAGAAAAGATATTCTTCCAATTATTAGTTATTCAAGCAAGAACGTATCATCACAAGTAACTAAAAATTTCTCCCTATGGAGGGTATTAACATGAACTGTTGGAAGACTGTCCACTTCCATAAAAAATATGGAACTCAGCGCCTATTTATTTTGTCTACTATGACAATGATTGGTTGTTTTCTGTTTCTATATGTACCAATTATAAGCTATTTTGCACATAACAAACTTTCTGACGATTACTTTTTACTATTTATGGCAATGTTTTTACTTATGTATCCATTACACAAGCTGCTTCATTTATTACCTATGCTTCATTTAGGCGATAAAATAAAAAAAACTTGGACTAAGCATTTGCAAATTTTACCAATTCTTCACATTCAAGTTAAAGAACCAATTGGTAAAATGCATTTTCTCTTTGCTTTAATTATTCCATTTGTTATCATTAGTGGAGTATTATTTCTATCTTGTTTCCTTTTTACAAGTTATGTTCATTATTTTTTAATGCTTTTCGCTTATCATACAGGGATTTGTGTTCCTGACTTTATTCGCATAAAAAATCTATGGCATTCTCCGCGCTCTTGTTATGTAGAAGAAAATGAGGATGGATTTGAGATATTAATAAATAATGTTAGTGAATTATCGTAAAAGAAGTCTATTATTGTTTTGTCGCTCATATAATGATATAAAACTAGATGGAATGTTGATTATTCTTTCTTATCGATAGATTATAAGGAGTCATCTAAGTTCTTTCCAGAACAAAATCTCCAAGTTTATATCAAAAAAGTTTATAATACTATCTTTTTATCCTTTTATTTGATAATGTAAATAACATACAATAAATTCCGCTTATAAGGAGGGAATCAATGATGATCTCCATTTTTATTATTTTAGCTATTTTTATTTTATATAATATTAATAGACTTACAAATGCTTTGTGTTTACAAAAAGAAATTCCTGAAGAAAAGCAGCCAAAAGTTTTTCGTACAATAAATGTTCTTATTACGATTCTTTTGATTTCTTCCTATGTAGATATTCTTTTTTAACAAACTCTATTTTCATTAATTAGAGCTATGTAGAAAAGAAGCAGTGTGTAGATGGTAAGTAACCAACTATCGTACTGCTTCTTTTTATATTCCTTCAGGTCAACTTATAGCCAAGCTGCTCCGATGATTACTAATAAGATGAATAGTACTACTAATAAAGCAAAGCCTCCACCGTAAACTCCTCCACCAGACATGAAGATTCCTCCTCTCTTTATCGTTCCAGTTGTTTTTTGGCGCATCTAGGCAACCCCCTAGTAAGATTGCCGTTTATACGCTTATAGCTTACAGCCATGCAGCGCCAACGATAACTAATAAGATAAACAATACAACGATTAAAGCAAAACCTCCGCCGTAAACGTTACCCATAGTAACACCTCCTTTAAGGTTGCTACCATTTGTTCATTCATTTCATGGTGTTTCGGTTTTTCTTCTTTCTTTTATTTAATAGCTTAAGAGTCCTTTTATACATGCCTCATAATGTTTGCTCCTATAAATCACACTAAGGCCCTATTGGTCACATCTTAAGAAGCTAGTTCTAAATAAAAGACATTGCTGTTAGGAACATTATTATGAATAGTCCACCCTTCTTACTGTCTTTTTTCTCTATAAACCGTAACAACCTTCTGAATTTGCTAAGAGCGAATTCTTTAGAGCTCTTTTTCAGGCTCAATTTATCATATGTATTTGCCCTAATTTCGGAACAGGACATATACCCATTTTTTATAGGGATAGAAAGGGCAAGAAAATAGGGTTTAGATTTTAGATTACCCGCAAAAAAAAACAAAGGATCGTATCTACAAAATCCCTCCTAAATGAACCCCTGGTTAGGAACGAATCTTATACATGTCATCCTTTGTGATATTAAATAAGTAACCCTTCAGGCCTTATTCCCACCTATCATCTTCTAATTTCCATAAGATGTCCTTATTAACTTCGACCAAGTCTTACAAGATCAAAGCAACTACTTTCTACACATAATCTGAATTTTTTGGAGATCTCCAGCCGCTTTCCCTAAAAGGATGCACCAATCTTCTCTATTTCAATAATTCTAAAATATCTACGTGCCATTTAATTTTCATATACTCTTTCTTCCCTATCTCTACGTTTTTTCTCTTCTTCTAACCTTTTCATATATACCTCTCCTTCTCGTTCAATTATTTCATTTTCTGCTGCTCTATCCTCTTTCCCGGTTTTAACCGCCATAAAGGCACTAATCGCTATTCCTCCTAATACAAGAACAACCCAAAGTGGAATTCCTAGCATTGAAAATTTCCCCTTTCTAGTAATTTCTATCTTTTATTTCATCCTATGCTAGGAAAACTAGATTATTCCCTTGAACCTAATTTATCTAGCTGGAAGTTAACTATATTAGAATCTCCCAACACAAAAAAGGAAGAGAACCCATGGGAACTCCTCCTTAGTTTTATTTATGGAATGTCGGCTTATAGAAAGAACGATTTTCTAACGGAAATACTCTTTCCGTAAATTCACCTGGTTTCACTCTATCTAACACACGATCTAGCATATTCATTTTGGCGTCTAAATTGTCAATATAGTGTAAGATTTCTGCTTCTTTAATTAACGGCGCTTTCGGGCTTCCCCATTCAGGTTTCCCATGATGGGATAATACTAAGTGTTGAAGTATTACTACTTCTTCTCCTCTTATCCCTAATTCATCTGCTGCTTTTCCTATTTCATTAATCATAATAGAAATATGTCCAAGCAAATTCCCTTCCAAAGTATAAGAAGTAGAAATCGGACCAGATAATTCAATTACTTTGCCTAGATCATGAAGAATGATCCCTCCATATAGCAAATCTTTATCCAAGCTCGGATAAAGAGAGGCAATCGCCTTCGCCAAATCAAGCATACTAACAACGTGATAAGCTAATCCAGAAACAAATTCATGATGATTTTTCGTTGCTGCTGGATATTGCAAAAACGCTTCTTGATGCTTCTTTACTAAATGTCTTGTTATTCTTTGTATATTAGGATTCTGCATTTCAAAAATGTAATGTGTAATTTTACTTAACATTTCATCTGTTGTTAAGGGCGCTGTTTCAAGGAAATCAGCCAATCGAATGCCCTCTTCTCCTGATGCCACCTTAATTTGGCGAATTCTTAATTGCAGTTTTCCACGATAACTTTGAATATCTCCATTCACTTTAACAATCGTTTCCGGGCGATAGCTTTGCTCATCCATTTCTGTAGCATCCCAAAGCTTTGCTTCAATTTCTCCACTTTTATCTTGAAAAATAAGCGTCATAAACGGTTTTCCGTTACTTGCAATAGCCTTTGTTGCATTCTTTATTAATAAATAAGATTCAAATTGCTCCCCAACTTCATACTGAAGTACTCCTTTTTTCTCCAACTCACTCTCTCCTTTATCTTTCTCTTTATTTAGTATAGCACGAAGTCCTTCCATCTTTATAAGCTTGTTTCTCTTTCCTCTGCTGGTAATACATGCAAGCTTTCATCGGGAAAATATTTTAGTAGATGACGGTGACAAGTAAAGAAAATCAGCTGATTTTCTTTACATTTCTGCAGTAATTGAATTACTTTTTCTGTACGTTTTTCATCAAAATTAACGAAGCTGTCATCAATAATAAACGGAAAACAAAAGCTTTTATAAAATGTTTGCGCCAAAGCAATGCGAATGGATAAGTAAAGCTGTTCGGTCGTTCCCTGGCTTAATTCCTTCGCTTCATAAAAAAGATGATGCTGACTCTCTACTAAGAACCCAGCTCCTTCTTCCTTTGGAACTATCCGAATATATTTCCCTTCCGTTAGAAAAGCAAGATTTTCCTCTGCCTGTTGCAGCATAGCAGGCAGCTGTTTTTGTTTATATTGTTCAACGGTTTTCGCTAACAGTTGTTTGGCTACAGCAAATTTTGCCCATTCTTTCACATCTTCCTTGAACTCCGACTGAGCTTGTTTAAAGGAATGCAATAAATCTGTATATGTCCCTCCGCCTTCAATTCTAGAAATGGTAAAGTTAATTGCAGCTGCCTCTTCTACGAGTTCCTGTAAGCGAGATGCTAATTTATCCATTTTCGTTTTCTTTTCCTCTAATTGCAGCTCGGGATTTAGAATTTGTTGATACAATGAAATATGTTCTTTTGATATATTAGTCATTTCTAATTGAACATTAATCGCAGCAAGTCTTTCTTTATATTTAGCTCTCTCCGTTTCCAAGATGGCTTTTTCACGAAATGCCTCTTCATCCGCAACACCTGCAAGGGAAAATAAAGCAGTCTTTTCTTCTGCATAGCGATTATACTCTGTTTGATATTTATCCAGATTCTCTGATAGGTCTGTTTGCTTTGTCCGTAATGCTTCTTTTCGATCCGTTTTCTTTTTTTCTTCCTTTAGTGCCGTTTTTAAACGGTAGCACATATTAGCAATGGTATCTTTCTCATCTTCCATAAACTGTTTGAAGAAATTGCTGATTTTGCTAATAATTTCCTCACGCTCTCGATGAATCTCATCCAGTTCTTGATGATAAGAGTTTCTTTCTCTATCCTTTCCTTTCCATTCTTCAATTAATAAAAAGGCATCATATATTTGTTGTGTCGCAAGTTCATATGGAATTTTAAGTTCATCGGCCAATTGTCTTAACAACTTCTGATGGGAAAGAAAATCCCCTTCCCACTTTTCAAATCCCTCTAATACTCTCTCATAACTTTCATTTTGCTGCTCTAATTTAAATTGGAGCTGTGTGAATTTCTCTCTTCTCGTTGTATCCTCTTCAAGCCTCTGAGCTTCATAACGAGAAATGCCTTGTCCTTTTTCAAAGCTTTCGACCAACTGAGCCCGTTCTTCCTTAATAAGCACTAATCTCTTCTCTTTTTTGCTGATTTCGTTTTTAGCCAATTTTCTTCCAGACAGGAAAAATAACACATAAACAACACATACAACGATGCAAATAACGGTTATGAACCATTGCTCAAAAAACAAAGCTCCCGCTCCAGCCAGTAGAAGAAACAGCGTTAAAACACTAGTTATCATTGTATTATGCTTCAAGCGTTTCTCTTCTAACTTCCTCTGATCTTCCAATTGATTTATTTCTCTAGAAAGTAACTCTGCCTTTTCCTTGTTCCAGCTATATTGATTTTCTGTTTTTATACGTTCTTCTAATCTAGCTCTTTCTTCTTTTGGCAAGAGCTTCTGCTTATTCTCCTTTACTGCCTCTTCTAAAGATTCTAAAGCTGTTTGCTCATCCTTCAGCCGCTCGTCAAGCTCTTCTTTCTGCTCTTTTAATCTCCGTTGCTTAGAGGCTGCTTGTGCACATTGCTCTTTTATAAAGATGCTTGTATTACTTTCCCTCAATAATATTTCTTCTTCAATCGGTAGATGCAACTTACTCTTTAAACTATCAATATCTTCTTCTATCTTATTAACTTGATTTTCAACTTGCGTCTGCCGATTTTGTAATTGTTCATACACGGGGAACTTTTCTACGGCAAGTAAGATATTATTTTCAGCGATAAGAAGTTCTTCCTGTATAGGAATGCTTGCTATTTCTTTTTCCATTTCTTCCATCCGTGCTTCTATATGCCGGATTTCAGCTTCTACAGAAAGCAATTTCTCCTTCAATGCTTCCCATCTAATTAATCCATTTTGAGGAAACTTGAAGTCCTTGTAAGCAGCTAATTTTTGCTCTAACAATTCCTGCTCGCGGACCATTCCCCTAATTTTCATCCATTCTTCCAATAACCATTTTTCATGCTCTTCTTTTTTTAAATCTGCTTCTGTCAGCTGTCTTTCTTGTTCTATCTTTCTTTTCTTTGCAAGTAATTGTTCATATTGATTATTATCCTTCTCTGCACTTTTTAATTGGCTATGCTTATCTCGTAAAACTTGCAGTTTTTCATTAAGGACAGGCTTCTTCCCGCTAGGCTTATAGCGTATATCTAGTTCTTTCTGAAGCTCATTTTCTACTTTCAATAAGCGGTCAGAGCCAACAGCACCAGTGGAAAACAAAAATCGTCCCAGCTCTTCTCCTCTTAATTGCTGGACATTTTGCAATCCGTGTAAATTAAAAGAGAAGATTGATTGATAGAGAGCTTTATCGATTCCTGCTAATAGTTCATCTAAAAGCTCCTCTTGTCCTCTTCTCCCATCCTCTAAAGTAACTGTCACGTCCCCTGTAGCTTTTCCTTTTACGCGTTCGATTGTTGTTAGTCCGAATTCTGGAAAATAGATGTCTAATTTCCCGCCATATTTATGCTGCAGCTTTGGCTCATAGCGTAATTCTGTTTGCTGTTTTGTTGGGAAGCCGAATAAGATGCTATGAATAAAACTCATAATGGTCGATTTTCCTGCCTCATTTTCTCCATAAAACACATGGATGGGGGAGTTAATGGAAAACGTTATATTTTCTAGCTTTCCATATCCGTAAATCGTTATTTTCTTTAATTCCACATTAGCTGCCTCCCCTCTTCACAAGCATTGTCAGCAGTAAATCTTCTGCCTCTTCTGCTAATTCTTGTTTTTCTTCAGCTGTAAGCTCTTCTAAAAAGCGATGGGCCTTTGAATGCTGAAATAAAGGTGCAACTGCTTCATTCACTAGTTCGAAATCTTTTGTTACAGCAAATAATTCTTCATAAAATGCCGATTCCCTTAACAAATTCTCTTTTAACCATTCTATATTTTCCTGTACTTTTATCGAGTTAATCCAGACAAAGAAGTCTGCCTCTATCTCCTCTTGCTGAAGGATCTCCAATAAATCAGAAGCTAGAAAAGAGTCTTGTAAGCGCAGTTGCTCTATCTCTAGTGAAATAATGTAAGAATATTTCCTATCTCCTATTGCATCCATTTCTTTCCGACAGAGCTTGTATAAATCATCAAAGGTATGGACAGAGCTGGCATCTATTTTCACATTCTTCCAAATCACTTCTGATGTTGGGATAAATTCTAAGCTGGCATCCCCATCGCTTAGTTCCACATAGTAGCATCCCTTTACTTCTGTTTCCTTTTTATGTCTTCCTTGTATGTTTCCTGGATAGACAATCGGGGGAACAGACTCTAACAATTCCCGTTTATGGATATGTCCCAATGCCCAATAATCCATTTTTTTAGCAAGCAAATCCCTCACTTGAAAAGGAGCATAGGCACTGTGTTCAGTCGATCCCTCTAAATTGCCATGCAAAATCCCTATATGAAAATGCGCCTCATCGCTTCGTTCGTATTCATCAATTCTTCGCTCTTTAATATGTCTTGTTTCATAACTAAACCCATAGAGATTCGCCGATAAATTATTTTTCACATATTTTTTTACTGTTACCATTGATGGAAAAACATGAACATTAGGAGGCAATTCTATTTGTACCCAGCTTCCATTTAAGTGATCATGATTTCCATGTATCAGATACACTTCTATTTGCTCTTCCTCTAAGCGAAGCATTTCATTTCGAAAGCGAATTTGCGCTTTTATACTTCTATCTTCCCCATCATATATATCTCCGGCAATAATTATAAAGTCTACTTTTTTGCTGATGGCTGCATCAATAACCTTTTTAAATGCAGTAAACGTACTTTCTTTTAGTTTGTTATGTATTGTTGTAGGCAAATTCTTCAATCCAACCATGGGGCTGTCTAAATGTAAATCTGCACAATGTATAAAGGATATTCCCATACTCTCACGTCCTAAAACTATTTGCTTCTATTCTACCATGCTAAAAATACGAATGCACGTTCTTATCCTTATTTGCTGCTTGTTTTTGGATAATAAAAAATGCCCCACTTATTATGAGGCATTTTCCGAATTATTCTTTTTTCGTTAGCTGCAGGGCTTTTTTAATATCTTTATAAGAGTTAGATTTTCCGTACATAAGAACTCCGCCTTTATATACTCTTGCACCAAAAATAGCAAGAATCATAATGGTTGCCACTAAAACAACAATTCCTAAAATAGGTTCCCAAACTGGCAAATTCAGCATTCCTACTCTCATAAACATAAGCATTGGTGTAAAGAATGGGATATAAGAAGTAATTGTTACAAAAGTGGTATCAGGTGCGCTTAATCCGAACATCGCAATCATAAATCCGGCCACAATTAATAATGTCATTGGCGTTATCATTTGCTGCACATCTTCAATTCTACTTACAAGCGAACCTAGCAATGCAGCCAGAGTGGCATATAGGAAATAACCTAAAATAAAGAAGATAGCTGCATAAATAATGGTGCTTACTGGCACCTCGCTAAATCCGAGAAATCCTTCCACCGAACCTAGGCTTTCATTGCGAGTTAATGAAAAATAACCTACAAGCATCAATATCGCCAGCTGTGTTAAGCTTAATAATCCGATTCCAAGAATTTTGGCAAACATATGCTTAATTGGAGATACACTTGAAATTAAGATTTCCATTACTCGGGATGATTTTTCAGTCGCCACTTCTGTCGCTATCATATTGGCATATAGGATAACGGCAAAATATATTAAAAATAAGAGAACATAGACTAACCCTCTAGCCTGGTTTAATTCTTCTTCTGTCTTTGCATCTTTCTCAAGAGCAATTTTTTCAAAAGCAACAGGTTCATTCAATTTCGTAAGCTGCTCATTCGTTAAATTGAGTTGATTCGCTGCTAATTGACTTTTAACCATTTGAATACTGTTGGTAATATTATCAGAAATAGTTGTTTCTGCAATATCCATTGTATAATAAGTCGCTATAGGTAATTTACTTTCATCCATATCCACTATCAGTAAGCCACTATACTTTCCTTCTTCTACTTCTTGTTTAGCTGCTTCTTCACTGTCCTTATAAGCAACTAATTTTAAATCTTCATTTAACGTCTCTGTCGCCTCTTGAATTGCTGGTAATAAAGAATTGCTTTGATCAATTACGGCTACTTCCGTCTTTCCTTCATCACTAGAAAAAGTATCGATAATGGTAGTAATATTTGTTAGTGCAACCACAAATATTAAAGTAATAGCCGTTGTAATTAGAAATGATTTCGTTTTGAACTTACTTAAAAAGGTATGAAATAAGATAACCCAAAAACTATTCAAGAGAAGCACCTACCTTTTCGATAAAAATATCATTTAAAGAAGGCTCTTCTAATGCAAATTTGCGAATAAAGCCTTTTCCAACTATATCATTTAAGATTCGCTCCGCAACTTCTTCTCCTTCAATTTGCAGAGAAACACCTTCTGCTGTTTCTTTTAATTTTAATACGCCTGGATAGCGAATTAAATGTGTCAAATCAAAATCTGCATGTATGGTTACATTCTTCTTCCCAAAGCTCCTCTTAATATCCTTAAGCGAGCCATGAACAACAGGCTTTCCTTTATGCATGATACATAGATGCTGGCATAATTCCTCGACATGCTCCATCCGGTGACTAGAGAAAACAATACTTGTTCCTTTATTTTTCAAATCTACTACAGCACTTTTTAACTGCTCCACATTTACTGGGTCTAACCCACTGAATGGCTCATCTAAAATTAGTAGTTTAGGCTTATGTAAAACAGCACTAATAAATTGAATTTTTTGTTGGTTTCCTTTGGAGAGCTCCTCAACTTTTTTATCCATGTATTCAGGAACCTTAAAGCGGTTTAGCCAATATTCTAGCTCACTTAATGCTGCTTTTTTTTCCATGCCTCTAAGTCTCGCTAGATAGATAAGCTGATCTCGTACTTTTAGTTTTGGATATAGACCTCGCTCTTCCGGCAGATATCCAATATATGGACTTGTTGAGTAATTAATCGGCTTACCATCCCAAGTTATTTGTCCTGCTGTACTTTCTAATATTCCTAAAATCATGCGAAAAGTTGTCGTCTTTCCTGCTCCATTTCCTCCAAGAAAGCCGAACATTTCATTTTCAGGAATCGAAATAGATAAATCATCTACTGCTGTGAACGAACCAAATTTTTTTGTCACGTTTCTTAGCTCTAATGACACAAAATCCCCTCCTCACTCTTTTATACGAATAGAACAGTAAAAGGTTTCAATGAATATTGGCTATTATTTGTAGGAAATACAAAATGCTTAAACATTTAGTGGAATAGAACGGAGTTATGTTGATTTTCATAAAAAAAGCTGCTGTTTACTCCATTGAGTCTCTAGCAGCAGCTTTTTTCTTTAATGTGGTAAAAACACTAATTGATAAAGGAATAATACGGCAAATACGTAAACGAGTGGATGAACCGTCTTTCCCTTTCCTTTTACTAGCTTTAATAATGGATAAGAGATAAATCCAAGAGCAATTCCTGTTGCGATGCTTGATGTAAGCGGCATGCTTAGGATGACTATAAAGGCTGGGAATGCTTCATCAAACTCTGACCATTTCACATCACTTATTGCCCCCATCATCAAGCTTCCTACAATTATTAGGGCTGGAGCTGTAATAGCAGATAAACCAGAAATGCTGCTCACTAAAGGAGCAAAAAAGGCAGAAATAATAAATAAAACCGCAATTGTAACACCAGTTAAACCAGTACGGCCGCCTGCTGCAACACCTGATGTCGATTCAATAAAAGCAGTGGTTGGGCTTGTCCCAAACATTGCGCCAACAGATGTTCCAAGTGAATCAGCAAGAAGTGCCTGCCTTGCTTTTGGAAGCTTATTATTTTTTATTAATCCAGCTTGCTCAGCCACCCCAATCATCGTACCAGTGGTATCAAAAATCGTTACCAATAAAAAGGAGAAAACGACAGCGTACAATCCATGTTGAATAACATCGCCAAATGCTGAAATTGGATTGCTAATGATAAGGCCTTCTGGTAAATGCGGGCTTGCCATAATTCCATTTTCAAAGGATAAGTAACCAGTAAAGTAAGCGATAATGCTTGTTACAATCATCCCAATAAATAACGCACCTTTCATATTCAGACTAAACAGAACAATCGTAATAGCTAAACCAATAAGGGCGATTATAACAGTGGGAGACTGAAGATCTCCTAGTCCAACTAGATTTTCTGGATTGGCAACAATAATTCCCGTTTGTCTCAACCCGATAAATGCTATAAATAAACCAATACCAGCTGTTATTCCATGTTTCAAATTATCTGGAATAGCTTGAATTAACTTTTCTCTAAATGATGTTAATGACAAGATAACAAAAATAATACCGGCAACAAATACTGCAGACAGTGCTACCGTATAATCGACGTTATTATTTCCAACAACCGAAAAAGCAAAGTATGCGTTTAACCCCATACCCGGTGCAATAGCAATAGGATAGTTTGCAAATAAAGCCATCCACAATGTCCCGATAGTAGCTGCTATGATGGTTGCTAGGAATACTTGGTCAAATGGAATTCCTGCTTCTTTTAAAATTCCTGGATTGACTACTACTATGTAAACCATTGTTAAGAAAGTTGTGAATCCAGCCATTAACTCTGTTTTCACAGTTGTATTATTTTCCTTTAACTTAAACATGAAAGAACCTCCAAAAAACGAACATTTAAAAACAACATTATCTATGTTATTCGTTTTTACTGCAAAAAGCAACTATTTTTCTCGATCGAAAAATGGCAATTTAGTGAAATACCTTTATTAGTTTGACACCAGTCTTTCTTTTCCATACGAAAATAAACCACAGAAACAAAAAAAATCTACCAGAACGGAAATAGTTCTAATAGATTTTTAATGATCCTTATTTAGATGCTTCTAATGAATAATGTTCATTTAACAAAGCAATTTTTTTATCTGTATATTCCACGAAACTTTCATTATATGTTTTAGGATGCTTGGGATTAGAGAATTGGGTAATCTTCCCCGTAACAGGATGAATAAACTTGCTGGACGCTCCACAGCCTACACCAATAACCGTCTGCAGTTCTTCCATCATCATAATATTATAGATACTTTCCTGGTTTTTCTTCGAATAGCCGACATTCTCTAAATTTCCTAGAATATTTTTCTGACGGTATAAATAGTAAGGAACATAATCATGTTTCTCTGTCCATTCTTCCGCCATCTTCATCATTTCCTGAATTTCCTCTCTATCTGCTACCTTGTATCTGGATTTATTACGCGTCATTTCAGACGCACGTTTAAATGACAGGGTATGAACAGTCAGTGATTCAGGCATTAACTCTTCTGTTTTATCAAGAGAATATTGAAATTCCTCCACACCTTCACCTGGAAGTCCAATAATTAAATCCATATTAATATTATTCATGCCATGCTTACGTGCTAAATGATATTTATCAATTGTTTCTTCTACTGTATGATGCCTGCCAATCGCTTTTAAGGTTTGTTGTGTATACGATTGGGGATTAATACTAATTCGATCGATATTGTATTTTTTTAACACTTCCAGTTTATCTGGCGTAATCGTATCCGGTCTGCCTGCTTCAACCGTGATTTCACGAATGTTTTCTACATTTGGAAAAGAATCATGCATACGCTCATAAAGCATGTCCATTTCTTCGGCTGAAATACTTGTTGGTGTCCCTCCACCATAATAGACGGTTGTTATATTAATATTTTTTTCTTTCAGCCAGTCCCCTATCTTTTCCATTTCATAATGAAGACCGCCTAAAAAGGAGGAAACAGAGCCTTGTCGTCCATTAATGGCATACGCTGGGAACGTACAGTAAGCACATTTTGTCGGACAAAACGGAATTCCAATATAGATGCTTACTTCTTTTTTCAAATCATATAAATCAGGAATCACTGCTAGTTGGCGATCAATGATTTTCTGCATGAGCTCGATTTTTTCATCGGACATTAAATATTCCTCACGAAGAGATTGATGCGCCTCTTCTATCGGTGTTTGCTTTTGCATATGACGATGAAGAAGTTTTGTTGGGCGAATGCCCGTTAAAATCCCCCATTTCTGCACCATACCTGTATACTCTTGCAGCATTAATAAATAACTTTTGGAAATGGCTTTTTTCATTTGCTTAAATATTTCTTTATCCGTTAATTGACTAAGATCTGCATGGCCGTTACATATAGTTTCTTCTTTTAATTCCTTGAGCTTGCCTTTTACGATAAATTCATGTCCAATAATTTCTGTTTCGAACTCAACATGAAGGTCTGCCTTTTCTTCTGGTTCCCTATAAAGCACCTTTGTATCTTCAAAAAACAAATTGCCTATGTGCTCTAACGGCCTAATATAACGTTCATCTGTTAACCCTTTTATATATATTTGTTTCATCGTTATTTTTCAACTCACCTTTTATTCTGAAATATTATCATGCTTTATTTAACCAATTATACTGTAGTGTAAAAAAAATAACTAGAAAGGTCAAAAGACTTTCTGTTAGCTATTCGAAAAAAGGGAACAGGAGAAGTCTCCGTATGACTTCTCCTCTATAAAAATATAAATAATAGCTATTTTATAATATTCATCTTGCGCAAAAAATCAATGGGATGCTGTTTACGGAAATGTTCCTTGACCATATAAGCAACCCCTTCTTGATCATTAGATCTCGTTACCCAGTCAGCCGCAATTTTCAACTGATTTGGAGCATTTCCCATTGCCACACCAAGACCTACTGCTTCAATTACCTCTAAATCGTCTAAGCCGTCTCCTATGGCAACCATTTCGCTGCTCTTTATTCCAAGCTTCTCCCCTAAAAGTAACAACCCGCTTCGTTTCGATACACCAGCTGGTAAAATATCTAGACGCAGCTCATTATGTTGAACAATATGGATATTGTCAAACATCTTTTCAAGCACTTCTTTTGCATCCTGGCAGTCTTTTTTCTCTTCAAAATAAACTTCCATTTTGGGCGGACTTACTGGTTCTTCTAATAAAACATCACTTAAAACATCGACAAATTGGTGGGAATAAAAGACTGGATCTCCAGACGACAAGACCGTTTTTGCAAGCATGTTATGATGGAGTTTTGATTTGTTAGCTAGTGAGAATTTTTCATGCACTAAACGAATTTGGCATATGAATCCTTCTAAGAATCGGACAATATCTGATGTAAGGTCTTCTGCGATTCGTTTAACAAAAATAGTATCATCTTCATGATTGGCCACTAATGCTCCTTCGTGTGCCACGATGTAACTATTTAATTTCAACGCTTTTGCCACCTTTTTCGCAGAGGGCAAGCTCCTTGCGGTTACAAGCGTTACATAAATTCCCTTTTGCTGTACATATTCAATCGCCTCTTTCGTCGCTTTTGTTAAGCGCCCATTTGATTGAAGGAGAGTACCATCGATATTTAAAGCTAGTAAGCGATATATCATAAATTTCCCCCATTTCTTCGATGTATTGTCTTTATATATCATTTATGTAGAAAACAAGCATAATAGAACTTTTGAGGGAAGATTAAACAAAAGATGTATGGATTTATTCTAGTAAGATTTTGCAATGTGAGGGTTGGTTGTTAGATAGTAAAATCTAATCCATTCTGGTATCCATCTCTATGGAAAAAATTTCTTTTTACTTTTTTGAATAAAATAGGTCATTTTTTTTAAAATAATAAACGTAACACAAATTAAATTACTCAAGGAGGAAACATTCATCATGGCAAATAACAATTCAAATCAATTATTAGTTCCTGGAGTATCTCAAGCATTGGATCAAATGAAATATGAAATTGCATCAGAGTTTGGAGTAAACCTTGGAGCTGAAACTACTTCACGCGCTAACGGTTCTGTTGGTGGCGAAATCACTAAAAGATTAGTACAAATGGCTGAGCAACAACTTGGCGGCAGCAGATTCTAAGTAATAATTAAATAAATTTGGCTAATGGAGGACGGCGCCATGCCGTCCTCTTGTTTTATAAAAATAGCAAAAAGAAACGTCATCCCGCTACAAAAAAAAACCCCTACTAAAAGTAGAGGAGTTTTGCCAGTATTATTGTTGTTGAGCAGGACCATAAAGCTCTTCTAATGGTTTCATGATGATTTGGTTCAATTCACCAATTAATACGCTCATACGTTGTTCTGCTTCCATCAGTTTCGAAATACTTTCGTGTTGTTGAACAAGTGCTACTGTTTTTTGGGCTTGTTCTACTTCTTCTTGTGTAATTTCCTGACCAGACATTTGCTTTTGCTGAAGCTGTAATTGAATATTACGGAAATTATCAAACATTGCTTTCGCAGAAGGATCTCCATTTACCGTATCATACATCTTTTTCAATTCTGTATATTCATCACTTTGACGAATCGCTTTCTCTAAAGCATTAGCAGGATCATGTAAATTTACTGCCATTTAAACAACTCCTTTTCATTAACAATTGACTCCACTATAACAAACTATGCATCATAATACCAGAAATACCTCTATTTCAGAAATTCAAGAAAGCTTCTAAAAACTTATATAAGCTGTTCTTCCCATCTAATCGATAAATCTTTTTCCTATGTCTTTCACAACTCTGCTCATCTTTCATAAGATATATCAGCACCAAAATAGGCGAATATCCGTATTGCCTCTTCATAACTTGAAAACAAATGGGGAATCTGGATGACTCTGAAATTTTTGCAACTAACAAAAAAAGATGATTTTCAAAAAACACTAAAAGGATTATCTATTGCAATCAGTCCCTCTTTATTAAAATTTTTACAAGTGGATCTCCATGATGCCGTTTATGTATGTATAGCTAAAATGCTTATTCCAGTAAATGTACAAACACATTCTCTTGAAAAACAAGATATTGTTTTTAGTACAGATTTAGAAAAAAACTGGCCCATTCCTAAAGAAATCAACACCTATCTTCTGCCCTATTATCACAAGAATCAAATAATCCATTTAGGCCCTGTTATTGGTATATTAACAGACGTGAACGACGATAAAGAGGATATTTCTTTTCCTGCTATTCAACATCTATGCAAGGAATTGACGGAAGAATTAACGCAAATAGGCGGATTCTTTTATCTGTTCGGATTACAGCATGTTCAAGATGATTTCGTTCACGGTTATTTTTTTGCTAATAACACCTGGTCTAAACAACTATTCCCTTATCCGAATGTTGTTTATAATCGCCTTCATTCGCGAAAGGCAGAGGCAAGTACTTCTTTTTTGAAGCTCAAAAAAATATTAGAAGACAAAGAAATTCCTATTTTTAATAGTAAATTTTTTTCAAAGGATGAAACATATCAACTTCTCGTTAAAGATGCAGCAGCTGCTCTCCATTTACCGGTAACGGAGCCTTTAACTGCTGAAAACTTACACTTTATGCTAAAGCATTTTCCAGTTCTCTATGTGAAACCTGTTCATGGAAGCCAAGGCAGAAATATCATTCATATTGAGTCCATTAACAATAATTCTATTGCTACCATTTCTTCTGGAAAAAAGAAAGGAAAAAGCCAGCTTTTCACGGAAGAAAAAAAACTCTGGAAATGGCTAGAACGCTATAGTAAGAGAAGATCCTATATTTGCCAGCAAGGAATAGACTTTCAAAAATGGCAAGGGCGCGCCCTTGACTTTCGTATTCTTTGCCACAAAAACTACCAAGGGAACTGGACGATAACATCTACCGTTGCTAGGATTGCCCAAAAGAATGCAATTGTTGCCAATCTTGCCCAAGGCGCAGAGATGAAGCCTGCAAAAGCTGTGTTAAATGAATTGCTGCATACAGAAAATGCAGAACAAAAATTAGAGGAATTAAAAATATTAGCAATCAAAATTGCCAATCTCCTCAATAAAAATACAGATGGATACTTAGGTGAACTTGGAATTGACATCGGTATGGATAAACAGGGACACTTATGGATCATTGAGGTAAACTCTAAACCTTCTAAGAAATTAGAGGAACATATTGAAAAAACAAGGCCATCCACAAAAGCTTTACTTGAATATTTTATTACACTTTCCTTTTCCCCTTGTTTAAAGGAGCTATCAGACGATGAATAATTTCGGGATCATGTCATTATCCCTCGACCATGAAAATCATTACATTCACCAAATCGCAAAATATGGAAGGGATTTCGGATTTACTATTTATCATTTTGTCCCTTCTACTTATCATCCCTTTACACATACCGTAAAAGGAAAACAATATATACCAGATTCAGATAGTTGGATAGAAGCAGAATTTCCAGTTCCTTCTATTCTATATGATCGCTGCTTTTATCATGATGATTCACATTCCATTCAATGCAAAAATATTATTCAGTGGCTGAAAAAACAGCCAACAATTACCTTTCTCGGCAATGGATTGCCAAACAAATGGAAACTATACCAAATATTATGCGAGTCAGAACTTTCTGCATATATTCCTGAAACTTTTCTCTTACAATCAGCCAAACAAATAAATTTTCAACCCTTAAATCCCGTCATTATTAAACCAATAAATGGTTCTCAAGGAAATGGACTTTATTTTATTAGAAAGCAAAATAATGAAATCTTAGTTAGAACAGATAAAAAAGAAAAAACAATAGAAAAAATATTTTCGGATCAGGTGACTTTTAATAAATGGCTTGACCAGCTTTTAAATAGAAACGCTTATATCATGCAGGCACATCTTCCCCTTGCTAACAAAGAAGACCAGCCATTTGATATTCGTGCTTTTCTGCAAAAAAATCCAAACGAAGAATGGAACATTATCGAAAAAGGAGTCCGCATTGGCGAAAAAGGAAGAATTATTTCTAATTTAAGTGCTGGTGCGTCGATTTTCCCATTTGAAGATTGGTTTCAAACTGCTCACTTTCCATTAAAAGGCTTTCTTAAACAAGAGATGGAGGAAATTCTTACTCTCCTTCCTTCTATTTTAGAAAATTCCTTCTCTGCATTATTTGAGATTGGCGTAGATATTGGCATTTCACCAAATGGGTCGTTATGGATTCTTGATGTAAATTCAAAACCAGGGAGAAAGGTAATCATGACAGCATATCCACATCTATGTGAAAAGCTATATAAAGCCCCAATCCTTTATGCTGCTAAACTTGCTGATGAAAAAAGGAGGAATCGAGATGAAGAAACTATATCCTATCGAAATAATCTCTAACAGCGAACATACTGTCTACTTACCAACGGACTTTGAAACAAATAAAAATTTGAAAATGATTGCATTTGGAGCCGTCAGCAAAGAAGCCACTATAAAAAAACATAAAAAATCAAAAAATATGATAGGCATTAGTTCCGATCTTTTTAAAGATTTACTACTGCCTTCCAGCAGTTCAAATGTGCACTTATTTTCAGATGACGAAACCATCTATATTGGACCACTCGTAGGCATATTCACTTCAGGCTTTTCAACAATTAAAGTTCGCCCAATCGGAGATCGTTCGATTCTATTTTCTAAACTTCTTTCTGTCCAAAAAACAGTTGGAGTCATTGCTTTCCTATTTGGAGAGCAGCATATTAATTGGGAAACAGGAACGATTCATGGACTATTTTATGAAGATGGCTGGAAATCAGTAGAGGTTCCTTTTCCTAATGTCGTTTATGACCGTATCCCAAATCGCCGAATTGAAAATCTCCACCGAATCCAGACCGTTAAAACCCGATTACAGAAAGAATATTCTATATCCTGGTATAATCCTGGCTTCTTTAACAAGCTCGATATTTATGAACGGCTTCTTCAGGATGACAGTATTTCCGATTATTTGCCTGAAACCCATGCACTCACTAATTTTTCTGTCATTGAAAGAATGCTGAGCAACTTTGGCAATGTTTATATCAAGCCTAAAAATGGAAGCCTTGGTAAGGGAATCTACCAAATACTATTTGATAAAAAGGATGGCTGCTATTATACTCGCTTTAAAGATGAGGAGCAGGGCAATCGCTTGATGAAATTTGATCATTTAGAAGGATTAATGAATCACTTATTTGAAAATCAGAATTTATCTCATTATATCGTTCAACAAGGTATTCACTTAATTCGTTCAGAAAAAAAATCAGTTGATTTCCGTGTGCATACCAATAAAAATAAAGATGGCAAATGGGAAATGACGGCAATGGCCGCAAAAATTGCAGGCACCGGCAGTGTTACCACTCATCTTAATAATGGTGGTACGGTTAAAGCAATCGAGGAATTAACCAATACAGATCTTAATTGCGAAGAAATAAGCAATAAACTATCTAAGGCTTCCTTGCAAATAAGTAAGGCCCTGGAAAAACAAATGGAAGGATACATCGGAGAAATCGGCTTTGATTTAGGATTGGACCGAAAAGGACGCGTATGGTTATTCGAAGCCAATGCAAAGCCGGGAAGAAGTATTTTTAAGCACCCTTCTCTTAGAAAATTCGATTTAGAAACACGCAGAAAATCACTCGAATACGCAGTCTTCCTAATGGATCAAAGTATTAAAAGTCTTGAGGATATCTACCAATGAATATTTATTATGATTCCGAAAAAGAATGTTGGTACACAGCCTCGCGGGACACTTACTTTTTTGGGACATCTAACATGCGCTTAGCTACTTCAAAGCCAGCTGCCAACCATGCAGCTTTCCCAATTGTCCCACACGAAAATAAGGTTGGTCCATTAATCGGAATTATGATTGCAAGAAATAAGCATAATAAATTAATTGGAAATGGAGAGCTCTTTAAACAGCTACAGGAAAAACTTCAACAACATGCAGGAGGAATTATCGTTATCTTTCCTCCTGAAAACTTACAGATAGAAAAACTAACGGGATATATATTTTGTTCCAGCAGAAACAGTTGGATAAAAGCGATTACTCCGTTACCAAACATCGTTTATAATCGTGTTCCTTTTCGAAAAACAGAGAAGCAGGAACCCTTTCAGACAGCCGTATCTTTATTGAAAGAACAAGAAATCCCCTTTTTTAACGCTTCATTTATTAATAAATGGGAGCTTCATCAATTATTTCGTGATTCTCCCTTATTAAAAGAGCATTTGCCTAAAACCATTCTTTTAAAGCAGAAGGAAGACTTTGCTGATTTTCTGCTTACGTATAAAAATATTTATTTAAAACCAGTAGAAGGCTTTAAGGGGAAAAATATTTACCGTATCAGATTAAAACAAAACGATTCTATCCATGTCAGTACAACCGAGGAGACCAAATACTACTCTACTTTAAATCAAGTCTGGGAACAGTATCAGCAAGATTGGCTCCAAAGACAGTACTTGCTCCAAGAAGAAATTGACGGAGCTTTATACAATGGAAATCGCTATGATTTTCGCCTATTAGTTACCTTTGAAGAAAATCACTATGTCCTTACTGGGGTGGGGGTGAGACAATCAACCCAGCAGAATGTTACAACCCATATACCTTCCGGCGGAAAATTACTTTCCTATCAGGAAGTACAACAAAAAGAGCATGACTTATTTTTCCAAAAAATAGTTGATCACTGTGGAATCTTGTTAACTCAAAAATATGGTTTTACCGGAGAATTTTCCATCGACGCCTGTGTTGATAAGAATGGCCGGTATTATCTTTTCGAGATTAATGCCAAACCAATGTTATTTGACGAAAAAGAAATTGAAGAAAAACGATGCCAGCAGCTAATAAAGCTTTTTTATTCATTAACTAATTTCCCCTTTCAGAATAAATCGCAGGAGATGACCCATCCTAAAACTTAGGAGGGATTATCATGAAAAAAGCTAAAAAAGATCTCGCATACGAGGGAAAAGAAAAAGCTTATTTAGATATTGATCGAATCATAAATGAAGGGTTAGCAGGTGGAGCAGTAATAAATAGAGAAAATAACACAAATATGGAGGAAGCAAGAGAACTACCGGAAGAAGAACCCCCTCATCTAATCGAATAAACTGTTTAGGCATCCCCTCCTTTCGCTTATTATTGGCAAAGGGGATGCTTTTTTGCTTTCATTCGATTGATTTAAAGATTTTGTCAGCTAATGTAACGGATTTTCCAGCCAGATTTTTGTTTTATCACCCAAATCTGTGGGCTTTTCAGCCAAACTTTTGGTTTATCAGCCAAAACACCGGACTTTTCAGCCAAACTTTTATTTTATCAGCCAAAACCCCACTCTTTTCAGCCAAACTCCCCTTTTATCAGCCAAAACACCACTCTTTTCAGCCAAACTTCCTCACCATAAACCATCATCATCACTTGCCCCTTTTCTATAAAACGGTATAGAATAAAATTATGAAAAAATTTCGGAGGGATCCATCTATTGAAGCATAAATTATTAGCCTATTATAAACATAGTTTGGAGCAAGCAGCCCCCCCCTCACCATCACAGCTTTCCGATTACTATTGGTTCAAGGTTGATTTTCAAGATGATTGGATTGGGATTCAAAAACGGGAGATTGATGGCTCTCAGCTAGAATTATTGAAAGCTTGCTATGATTTTTTCCAACCAGATGAAACTCTAGAAAAGGAAGAATATGCTTGGAATCAATATCTATATTTTAACGGAGAACAGCCCTCTTTCAAAAATATGGAGACAGTACGTTTTATCCAGTTTCATATTAAAGGTGATACGGCTTCTATTGAAAGAAAATTAATTGAATCGGCATTTGATGGTTTTATTCATGAAAATAGTCTTATTATTTGGAACGGCTCCAATGAAGGGGCTGTAATAGAGCAAAATGCACAATATTTAGAGGAGGAAGATTTCACCGCTCTTGCACAAGCATTGCAATCCGATTTCTTTTTTTCCATTTGCTTTTACATGGGAAAAGAGCTGAAACTTAATAGTTCTATTCCGGTTATTTTTGGACAAGAACGAAACTTATTTTCAAAGGGTTTAGCATTTATGCCGAAATCCACCGTTCTTAGCTTAGAAACGATTCTTCCTAACCTGTTAATCAGCAGACTGAAGGAAGACGAACTTGATTTATTTAAAGAATGGTTTTCCATTTTTGAAGAAGACAAAGAATTACTGCTTACCATCAAAACATTTATTGAAAACAATGGACACAGCACTAATACAGCAAAACAATTGTTTATCCATCGCAATACCTTACAATACCGACTTGATAAGTTTACAGAAAAAACAGGTTTGAACCTAAAGAATTATCATTCCTATATCACCACCTATCTTGCCTGCCTATTCTACACTAGCGGGAAGTAGCTCATAAAGCCATTATTGGCTTTTTTTATGGAGAAATTTCTATACAAGTTCTTAGGCATTTTGCTCAAAACTCTGTAAGCGTTTTTCATGCATTTCGCCAATTTGAAAACGGTATCAAAAATGGTAAAGTAGAATTATCAAATTGGTAGGGGGAAAACAAAATGGCAGAACTAGTGTTAAAGAATATTTATAAAATCTATGATGAAAAAGTAGAAGCGGTTAAAGATTTTAATTTACACATTCAGGATAAAGAATTTATCGTATTTGTTGGTCCTTCTGGTTGCGGTAAGTCTACAACTCTACGTATGATTGCTGGTCTTGAAGATATTTCAAAAGGTGATTTCTATATTGATGAGTTACGTGTGAATGATGTTGCACCAAAAGATCGTGATATCGCGATGGTTTTCCAAAACTACGCTCTATACCCACATATGACAGTTTATGATAATATGGCATTTGGTTTAAAGCTTCGTAAATTCCCTAAAGCGGAAATTGAAGAAAGAGTAAATAACGCTGCAAGAATTTTAGGATTAGAAGAATATTTAAAAAGAAAACCAAAAGCATTATCCGGTGGACAACGTCAAAGGGTTGCACTAGGCCGTGCTATTGTTCGTGATGCAAAAGTATTCTTAATGGATGAGCCATTATCAAACTTAGATGCTAAATTACGTGTGCAAATGCGTGCTGAAATTTCAAAGCTTCACCAAAGACTGCAAACTACTACTATTTATGTAACGCATGACCAAACAGAAGCAATGACAATGGCTTCAAGACTTGTTGTTATGAAGGACGGAGTTATCCAACAAGTTGGTGCTCCAAAAGAAGTCTATGAAAAACCTGAAAATGTTTTCGTTGGCGGATTCATTGGTTCACCAGCAATGAACTTCTTTGAAGGAAAAGTAGTAGACAATAAATTAGTACTCGGCGATAATGCTTTCATTATTCCAGAAGGAAAATTAAAGACATTACGTGAACAAAATTATATCGGTAAAGAAGTTATTTTTGGTATCCGACCAGAAGATATTCATGATGAATTGGTATTCTTAAATAGTTCAGAAAATACAAGTTTTGATGCGAAAGTAGAAGTGTTTGAATTAACAGGTGCAGAAAGTCTTGTATATTCTACTCTTTCTGGAAAGGAATTTGTTGCTCGCTTAGATTCTAGAGCAGACCTTCAAGCTGGTCAATCTGTAAAATTAGCACTTGATATGAATAAAGGTCACTTCTTTGATAAAGAAACAGAACTTCGTATTCGTTAATAAAAAAAGTTAAATTCAAAGCTTACCTTGCTGATGCATGGTAAGCTTTTATTAATGGTTAGCCTCTATTCCTGGATAAACAATACCTCTTCTTGTCCACATTGTGGACAAAGCACAAGATGGGGACATAAATGTGATGATAAATCCTGATAGCCGTTTTCTAGCTTCATTTGATCAATCGGCATATAGGCACTATAGTCATCATAATAATCCATCACTCTGCCCTTGTCTTCTATGCGATAACCACAATTAGAGCAGGTTCTTTCTAAACTTTCCAAGCCATTACAGATAGGACAAATGGAGCCCATTTCAAATCCACCTCTCTTGATTCCGCCCCTAAAATCATCTTTTTTATGCGTTAAATTTATTCTTACCTTTAGTTTCTCTATTGATTTAGAAACTATCCAGCAGGAATAAAAGGAATTAATTTCCTTGATTTTTTCTAGAATAAGATAATGAAATCCAACCATAATAATAGTACAAGCAGCAACCAAGGTAAGAGCAAACATAAGCATCTATCACTTTCCATGATTATTGGGTTATACCTAGTGGTAGTAAGATATATCTTACAGACTGGTGCAATTCCAGTTAACCCAACCAAAAAAACAACTAGAAGGAGCTGGAACACAATGGCAAACAACAATTCTTCAAATCAACTTTTAGTACCAGGAGTATCTCAAGCTCTAGACCAAATGAAATACGAAATTGCATCTGAATTTGGTGTAAACCTTGGTGCAGAAACAACTTCTCGCGCTAACGGATCTGTTGGTGGAGAAATCACAAAACGCTTAGTACAAATGGCTGAAAAGCAACTAGGTGGATTTCAAGGCTAATTGAAAATTTAATATAATGGCTAGAGCCCTCCTAATTTTAGGGGGGCTTGCTTTATTTAGTGTATAACCACTTTATCGCATGGAGAAATTGTTGAATAAAGTACTCTCTTTTATGATCCGCATTTTCTCCCAGAATAAATTGATATTGTTCCTTTGGCAGTTTTTTAAAAAATACTTCATTTACCAGCAAAACATTTTCGACCATATACCTTTGGATATTCCCCTTGCTCTTTCCCTCGTCCTCACCAACATACAAAAAAACATTACTCTCCTTCTGCATCTCATTTTTTTGTACATAGGAAAGGCTGTGCGGATACCATAGTGACGGGGAAAGGAGCCCAAATTTAGAAAAATAGTCAGCAAAGTCATACATGGCATATAAAGAAATCAGCCCTCCTAAGGAGGCTCCTATCATTCCTGTGTTTTGTCGATCTGCTTTTGTTTGAAACATTGTATCAATATATGGTTTAATCGTTTGCGTAACAAAGGATAAATAGGCTTTTCCTTCCCCCTTAAATGGAGGCAAAGTGGGATTAAGACTAGGTGAATACCAAGGCGTATACTCATTAAGCCTCTCCTTTGGTTCAATTCCTACAAGTATTACTTCCTCTGCTATATCTAAAGAGAATAATTCTTCTAATTCATGTAAGATAGGATGAAAAAGATTTCCTCCATCATGAATGTAGATTACTGGAAAACTACTTGATAATTTATTATAAGAAGGTGGCAGGTAGATACTCAAAGTTCGAGTTTGTATCTGGACCTCCCTTAACGTTCCCCTCATTTTCCTACTTCTGTGACCATCCATTTATCTACCTCTACACTTTAGCTTTTACTAATAAATAAACAAAATAAGGTGCGCCAATTATACTTAAAATTATCCCAGCTGAAATTTCTGCAGGTGCGACAATTGTTCTGCCGATAAAATCTGCTATTAACATGAAGAGGCTGCCAATTAACCCACAAACTATCATAGAATTTCGATGTTTTAATCCAACTAACAGTCTTGCCATATGTGGAGACATTAGTCCAATAAAACCTATGCTCCCTGAAACAGACACACATGCTCCAATCATGCCAACAGCACATAATAATAATAGCCATTTTTCTTTTTCCACTTTTACTCCTAAACCAATCATTACTGTTTCTTGCAATTGAAATAAATCAAGCGAGTACGCCTTTCGAATAATAAATGGAATGATTAGTAAAAACCATGGTAACATTGCAAGAATAAATAACCAATTGGCATTATAAATACTTCCAGTCAGCCATACTGCTGCCATTTCAAAATCCTGTGCTTTCATTTTTAAGGACATATACATGGCCAAAGAACCAAATCCAGAATTTATGGCTATTCCAGTTAAAATGAGTTTTTGCGAGTTCAGTCTTTCTCTATCTTTTGCTAATAAAAAAATAACAAATGCAGCAATAAATCCTCCAACTAAGCCAATAAGCGGCATACTTAACACAATCCATAAGCTATCCTTATTAAGATTAAGCACTCCTTGAAAGAAAAACATATAGGCAACAATCGCAGCTCCGGCTCCACTGTTAATTCCTAATATTCCAGGATCCGCAAGACCATTTTTCGTTATACTCTGCAGGATAGAACCTGCAATCCCCAATCCGAAGCCAACAAAAATGGCCAAAATAATTCTAGGCAGACGGAACTCAAATATAACTAGATCCGTATTAGCATCAGGATGATAACGAAAAATACTCCTTCCTATATCTTGAAAAGAAAGAATATATTCTCCTTTGGATAAACTAATGATCATGATGATGAGACATAAAGCAATTAATACATAGATCGATACATAGGTTCTTTTTCTTTCATTATCCACGTTGAGTATTCCCTCCTCCCTTTGTCTTTATTAAATACAAGAAGAAAGGAACACCTAAGAAGGCTGTTACGATTCCAATTGGCGATTCAAAAGGGTAATTAATGAAGCGACTGAGAGTATCACATATAACGAGAAATATGGCCCCTATAATTCCAGAGCATGGAATTATTTTTCGATAGTCAACTCCAACTATCATTCTTGTAATATGGGGAATAATTAAACCGACGAAACCTATTTTTCCCGCCAGCGAAACAGAGATCCCCGTCATCACTACAACTGCTGTCATCGTTAAAAGTTGAATAATGAATGTTTTCTGACCAAGGGATGTAGCAATTTCTTTTCCTAACGATAAAATAGCAATCGATTTGGAAAGCGATAATGCCAAAACAATTCCAATAATGGCTATAGGAAAGCAAATAAGCAATAGATCATTATTAAGCTGGTGCAAGCGGGCATTATACCAGAAGCTCATATTTTGGGATACTTGAAAATAGGAGGCAATGGCAGAAGATAAACTGCTTAAAAAAGATCCAAAAACGGTGCCTATAATAGCAAGTCTTAAAGGAGAAAAACCATTCTTCACAACGGAAGCTAAACCTAAAACTAAGAAAACACCTAAGGCAGATCCGAGAAAAGAAAAAGCAACCATTTGAAAGGAGTTCAATCCTGGAAAAAATACAAAAGCAAGTGTTATCATAAATGCTGCACCATCCGAAACTCCCATTATGGACGGCGATGCTAAATAATTCCTTGTCATTCCCTGCATCATAGCTCCGGACATTGCCAAAAGGCCGCCTATTAATAATGTTCCTGCTGCTCTAGGAAATCTGGCTGTCCGGATAATGGTATGCTCCACATTTTCTGCATCAAAATTAAAAAAGGCATCAAAGACTTCCTTTAATGAAATATTCATTGTCCCTAACGAAATAGATAAAAGAATAACTGCAATACATAAAAAAGGCGCACTATATATAATCGCATATGCTCTTACTGTCTCTTTATCCAAATTTGACATCACCTGATCGAATGAACCTCCTTTCAAAAAAAGACCCCCACCAAGATGGAGAAATGAGGTGGGGATAATTCCGTTTCCTTGTTCGCTCTCTTATTTAAATAAATCGGCAAAAGCTTTAAGAAAAGTTGTTTTACTCCATGCAGTTCCCCCAGCTGCCAATGGATCGACTACATTTTCATACACTTGATTATTTTTAACAGCATCAAGGCTCTTCCAAATAGAATTATTCTCTAAATCAGCTAATGCTGTTGGACTATCGGTGTTTTCTGTTTCCTCAAACTGAATAAATAAGTAATCTGGATTCATTTCCGCTAATTTCTCTAATGAAATCATTTCCTGTGCTTTTGCTTTTTTTACTTCTTCAGGAACATCAAGGCCAAGGTCTCCATATAGAACGGGGTTAAAATATACCGTTTCAGGATAAATATATAAGCTGCCTCCTCTTAATCTCAGCATAACAACTTTTTTCTCAGCCAGCTTATCTTGAATGCCTTCTTTTGTCTCTGTAACGTTTTTTTCATAATCCGCAATGATTGTTTCTGCCTTTTCTGTTTTATTTGTCAATTGCCCTAGTAATATTAAATTATCTTTCCAGTTTGTTGAAATGTGAGAAACAGGAATCATTGGTGCAACTTTATTTAGGTTGTCCGCCACCTCTGGTTGAAATTTACTTGTGCCCAGAATAACATCTGGTTTTAGCTGCAAGAGCTTTTCTACACTTGGCTGCATTTTTTCGCCAATTTGCTCTGCTTCCGACATCGAGTCGCCTAGATAAGCAGGGAATTTTCCAGCTGTTGCAATGGCACCTGCTGGTTTAATCCCCAGCATCGCTGCATCTTCCATCGCTTCTTGGCTTGCTGTTACAATTGTCTCCACTTTTGCAGGAATTTCGTATTTTTCCCCTAAATAGGTAACCTCTTGAGTCTTACTTTGTCCGTCCCCTTTACTATCTTTTATCGATGAAGATGTATTTTTTTCTCCCGTTTGACTACAAGCTGTTAATAATAAAAAAGCCGCTAGGAAAATAAAAAATAAATTCTTTTTCATATACTCTCTTTCCTTTCTCTATATAACCCTAATTGAGATTGATAACCTTTATCAATTAGAATTATACTGAAAAAAGCTCTGATTATAACATGGATAATTTCCGCTAATATGCTTGTACTTTTTCCTTTTCTATCATCAGCTCTCGGAGATTATCAAGAACTCTTAAATGGGAACTTGCAGAATACTCATTCCATGGATCTGAATGGATAAAAGCAACTTTCCTATTTTTAACTGCTGCTATACAATTCCATTCTATTGAGCATTTCAATTTGTCCCAAGCGTCAATTGTCTCCATATCCTGGCGAATATTAACAAATAAATAAGTTGGATTTAAGCTTACTAAGTCAGAAAGTGTAATGGCTTCGCTTAATTGAATATCTTCTTCAGGCTGTGCTGACGTAAATCCTAAATCTTTATACACAAGCTCAATAGCTGTTCTAGAACGATTGAGGACTATTGTATTTTTAAATAGGCTTACTACTAACACAGCTTCGTTCTGCAATGATTCCTTCAATAACTTTCTTGTTTCCTTTACTTTATCTTCATATATTTTTAAAAAGTTTTCTGCGTCTGTTTCGCAATTAATATAGGTCGCTATTTCTAACAATTGGTTTTTCCAACTGCTATTTTTGAATGAATAATAATAGACTGGTGCAATTTTTTCGAGTTCCTGCTTCTCTTCAGCTGATATGTCATCCTTCGCGATTATTTTATCTAGTTTCACTGCAGACAGTTTTTGTATGTTGTTTTCCCATTCTGAATGAATCTTGTAGGTATTTAAATGGATAAGAATATCATCTCGAAAATTCTGATAATAATAATTGGTCCATTTAGGATGCAGTGGAGCTGCATAGGGAATTATCTGAAGTGCAAGTAAATGACCGGTAGTCGAAAAATCATAAGATGCAATCTTCACCTCTCGCTTCTTCCTATAAATCGTTGGCGGTATTCCAACGATTTTTTTGAACACTCTACTTAAATAAAATTCATCCGCATAACCAACGCTTGCTGCAATTACTCGCAAGCTATTCGATGTTTTGATTAGTAATTCTTTTGCCCCGCGTATACGGATTTCTGTTAAAAAATCCTGCACACCTATTCCATACTCTTTTTTAAAAAGCTGGGAGTAGTATTTAGGGCTTAGCCCCGCTCTTTTTGCTAATAAAGCGGTAGAAATCGCATCAGCATAATGCTTCTCCATATATCTTTTGGTCTCTTCTATCGCAATCATTGTATCTTTTGGAATTTTTTGCTGTTGATTGGTCACAAAATAATGAAAAATCATCGAACGTTTTGCCTTTTTTAGAAAATGATTATTTATTGATTCATCTTGTTCTAATTTGAACAGGTCCTCCATTATAAGCTGAATTGTGTCAGCTGACTGAAAAACAAATGATTTCAAGATACTTTTCTCATTCTTTAACACTACTTTTGTATATGTATCCCTATTTATCGCTTTCTTTTGATACAATTGAAATGGCAGCAAATAATAGTCAGCACTGCAAGTTTTTTTAAATTGAAGTTGATAGGTGCTATCCGCTGGAATAAATAAAAGATCCCCTTTACTGAAGAGAAACTTATCGATATCAATCGATAGCATCCCTTCTCCCCTATTAATATAAATAAATAGATAACTAGTTGATAAAACCCGCTCTATCTTCTTGTCATATAATCGTTCTATACGGCCATAGTTTATTTCCATACTCTCCCAGTTATGAATCATCTCATTTTCCTCTCTTGTTATTTTCTTTATTTATATGTATAATATATTTACCTAATTAATATTGATAATCATTATCACTTATTTTACCAAATTATTGCATAGAAAGAAATAGGTGGCGATATTCTTGATGAAATGGAAAGAAAGCTTTTATATTCCCAATACAGAAATTTGGACATATTCTATTGATGAGACAAAAAAATATAAACTCTTTGTCTATATCCCAAATATCCCCGTTCCTGAAGATGGATTTCCTGTCCTCTATCTTTTGGACGGCAACGCTAATTTTGGTAGTTATGTAGAAGCGGTACGCTTGCAGACTAGAACACGAGAAAAAACCGGATTACATCCTGCTGTTATCATTGGTATAGGCTATGAAACTATTGAACCTTATAGTGAGGAAAGATATTTCGACTTTACTTTTCATGCAGACCAGACACAGCTTCCTAAAAATCCAACTGGCACACAATGGCCTCCTCTTGGCGGCGGCAGACAATTTCTTTCCTTTATCGAACAGAAATTAAAGCCATTAGTAGCGCAAAACATTCCAATAAACACAAAAAAGCAAATGATTGCTGGTCATTCACTCGGAGGTCTTTTTGTTCTTTATACACTCTTCACCGTCCCTTCTTCGTTTCAATATTATCTGGCAAGCAGCCCATCCATCCATTGGAACGAAGAGCAGCTATTAAAAGAGCTAGACTTCTTTCCCAAAAGGCTAAACAATCTAGACACAAATAAATTGCTGCTTACCGTTGGAGAAAAAGAGAAATCACATTTTACACAAATGCATCAAAAGGCAATTACTCTCTCTGAGAAATTGCAGTATTATCATTCTCCTTCCTTCCAGCATATTTTTCATGAATTTAAAGAAGAAGATCATCTTACTGTATTACTGCCATTAATCAATAAAACGATACGTTTTATAAATGATAAATGAATTTTACTAAAAAAGGTTTTAAAGCAATCAGGTGGGCTAATCCCTTTTTTGGAGGTTAAATCGGATAGAAGAGATGGAGGCGTTGTTATTATCAAAATAAAAATGGACTTAAATGCGGAAGAAGTGAATGCTCAGAAGGTACAGACTTTATAGCCTTTAAAACAAACAAAATGTCTATAAATAGCGCAAATAAAATTTATACCATTTTGTTTAAACTGTGGGGAAGTCAATTTAATCCGTTTTGATCTCGCTATTTTTATAAAAATAGCATACTAAGTTAAGGAAGTCTTCCCATAACTAAAAAATGGTACTAGCGTTTGCAAAATAATAGAATAGTTAAAGTTTACAGCAAAAAACACCCGAGGCTTGCCATATAAAACGAATGCGGCAAATCTCGGGTGTTCCTATTTCTCCACAATAATTAACTTTTCCTAACTTACTAAACTTGCCCCTTGCTGCAACTGATACATCTGATAATACTTGCCCTTTCTTGCCATTAATTCGTCATGGTTCCCTTTTTCTACTATCTCCCCATGATCAAGGACAAGTATTTGATCCGCATTGCGAATCGTTGATAAACGATGGGCTATAATAAAAGTCGTTCTGCCTTCTTTTAGGACTTCCATTGCATGTTGAATTATTTGTTCTGTTTCTGTATCAATACTGCTTGTTGCTTCATCTAGAATTAGGATTGCTGGATCAAAGGCCAGAGCTCTTGCAAAGGAAATGAGCTGTCTTTGTCCGCTGGATAAAGTACTTCCCTTTTCTATCACAGGCTCATCATATCCTTTTTCTAAATGCTTTAATACTCTATCTGCTCCAACATCCTTCAATGCTTTCTCCACAGCTTCTCGTGAAATAGAAGGATCGTTTAAGGTTACATTGGACGCGATAGTTCCTGTAAATAGAAAAGGATCTTGGAGAACAATTCCCATATATTTACGAAGATCTTGCTTTGAAAATGACATAATATCTTTTCCATCTATCTTAATCTTTCCTGATTGAATATCATAAAAACGGAATAAAAGATTCATAATCGAGCTTTTTCCAGATCCCGTATGACCAACCAATGCAACTGTTTCACCTTGTTTTGCTTCAAAGGAAATATTCTTTAACACATAGTCGTTATCTTTATAGGCAAAGTTAACTTGATCAAAGGTGACATTTCCTTTATATCTTTCTAATGTAACATCTTTCACATCTATTCCATCTTCATCCAATAATTCAAATACTCGTTCCCCTGCAACAAGTGCTTGTTCTAAATTGGCCAATTGATTGACAATACCTTGTACTGGCTGGAATAATCGGTTTATATAATCAACAAAGGCATAGAGCATTCCAAGAGAAAGTGCTGTAGCTGCTGATAAAGACTGACCAGCAACATACCAGATGAAAACAACAAATACGATGTTTCTTAACACGTTCACTAAGTTATGGGAAGTAAGACTGTTTAATCGAAGCATCTTATTTTGATAGCGAAAATGCTCGTTATTTAAATTCTCAAATTCTTTTCTCGTTTGTTTTTCTTTGCTAAACGCCTGAATGATATGCATCCCTTGAATAGATTCATTAACCATTCCATTAATATCACTAATTTTCGCTCGAATAACATGATTGTATCGGGAAGCAAATTTGCGATATCCGATCATCCATATATATAAAATCGGCAGTAAAATTAAACATATTGCCGCAAGTGGTGGATTTAAGATAAATAAGGCAATATAGATTCCAATAATATTAATTCCACTAGAGAAGAAGTTGGATAGGACTGTTACATATAGTTCCCTAATTGCTTCTGTATCGTTTGTTACTCTAGCAACTACTTTACCTGCAGGAAGATTATCGAAATATTTGATAGGCAACCGCTGAATTTGGGCAAATACATCTTCGCGCATTTTCTGAATAATTCGGTTGGCTGACTTTTGTAATAAATAGTGCTGGCCATATTGGAAAATGGCAGAAATAATGACTAATCCAAAATAAAAAGATAACAGCTTTAAAATAGGCGTAATCTCGGGTTTATAGAAATCAAATACTTCCGCATTTGATAACAGCGTGGCAGGATATGTTTCTACGTCTGTCCCTTTTCTTATAGTCAATGTTCCGTCATGAAACTCGCGACTTCCATCAAATGAAATCTTCCCTTCCACAAAAAGAAATTGTCTTCCCACTTGGAGGATTCTTACTTCTGCAAGCTTTTCTTCATCGGAATCAAGATACGCTGCTTTTTTGTAGAAATTCCCCTTATATTTTACTGCCTCTTTTGTTGATTCTGTTTGATACCATTGTGATTCAATCCCCGTTATATGATCATCAATTACCTTTTTAGCAACAAATGGACCAGCCAGATCGGCGATAACAGCAATTGTCAGCATGATTAACGCAGCAATAATAATACCTTTGAATTTTAATGCATATTGAAATAATCGTTTACCAGTAGTCATGCTTTCACCTCCGCTTCATCTGCCTCCACTTTTGTCTGTTGCGTTATATATTGTTCCTTATACCAGCCATTTTGTTTCATTAACTCCTCATGTGTTCCATGTTCTGCAATATGGCCATCTTCCATCACAATAATATGATCGGCATGCTGAACAGCAGTCATTCGATGAGTTGAAATAATCGTTGTTTTTGCTTGTCGTTCTTTCTTTATATTCGTGATAATTTTTTGTTCTGTTTTTGCATCTACCGCTGATAAAGAATCATCTAGAATGAGAATTTCTGGTTTACGGATAAGTGCTCTCGCAATCGATATCCGCTGCTTTTGTCCCCCAGACAAAGCTACTCCTTTTTCCCCTACAAGTGTTTCTAACCCCTCTGGAAGCATTTCGATATCCTGGTCAAAAGAGGCAAGACGAATTGCTTCTTCTAATTCTCCTTCAGCAGCACCTTCTTTTCCAAATAAGATATTTTCTCTCACTGTTTTTGAAAAAAGGACATGATCTTGGGGAACATAGCCAATCCAGCCTCTTAATGTATGCAAATCAATGGAATCAATGCTATTCCCATTAATCACCAGCTTCCCTTCCCCTTTCGGATATTCTCGAAGCAGCTGTTTAATTATCGTTGTCTTTCCACTACCTGTTTTCCCAACAATCCCAACTGTTTCTCCTCTTCTAATGGTCAAATAGATGTCACGAAGATTCTCTTGTTTAGACGATGGATATTGAAATTGCACATCTTTGAACTGAATAATTTCAGGAACTTCTTCTGTCTTTCCATTCTCCGGATTACTTACATCCGCCTTGTAACTCAATGTTTCCTGGACCCGATCTAAAGAAGCGTTGCCTCGCTGTATAATATTCATTAATTCACCAACAGCGAACATTGGCCAAACAATCATTCCTAAATAAACATTGAATGTAACAAGCTGCCCAATTGTCAACTGCTGTTGAAACACTAAGTAAGCACCATATCCAAGTCCAATTAGATAGCTTAAACCAACAAGAATTCGAACAGTTGGATCAAATAAAGAATCTATTTTAGCCACATGTAAATTCTTCTTATAGACATCTTCTGTGAAATGATGGAATTGTTTTTGTTCTTCTTTTTCCAAAACATAAGCACGGATTACTCGGACTCCTGAAATAGACTGAAGAACACTATCATTCATATCACCAAATGCATCCTGTGCTTCCATAAAGCGTTTATGGATTCTCTCCCCATATATTTGCATGATAATGGCCATAATAGGCAGTGGAAGAATTGCTGCCAATGTTAATTTCCAGCTTACGGTAATCACCATTGTAATTAAAATCGTCAGCATAAAAATCGTAGAATCAACCAATGTCAAAATTCCAAATCCTGCTGTAACGGAAACAGCCTTTAAATCATTGGTTGCTCTGGCCATTAGATCGCCTGTTTTATTTTTTTCAAAAAAAGTTGGCGTCATCTTAAATAGATGATTCATAAATTTACTTCTTAACTTCAATTCTAAAATATTGGCTCCACCAAATAGCTTATACATCCAAAAATAAGTGATAATATACGTACTTATGGTGATCCCTGCCACCCCAAGTATATAGACCAATGTCTTATTGCTCGTTAATGATCCAATCGTTAGTTCATCAATAAACATGCCGAGGATTCTTGGCGGTAACACTTCTATAAACCCTACAAAAATTAAAAGAATAATAGCTATTGTATAACTCTTCCAATGTTCTTTAAAAAACCATTTTAATTTAAAAAATATCGAAAACATTCACTCATCCCCTGTCTCTCTTCATCTGCAACTAGCCACTTTCTAAATCCTTTAATGCCTTTCTTGCTTCTTTGATCATAACAATCATTACCTTCTCCTCCTTTATTTTTTGAAAACAAATGTTGATCACCCAATTAAGAATTTTTCCACAAAAAAAGAGACAGACCGCAACCATGCGATCTATCTCTTTTATGACAGAAAACTACACAGGCTACCTATATGGCAACCATCTACATCCGCACTAAAATGATCGAAAAGAAAGCAGAAGGTTACCGACATATGAAGTTATAAATACATCATGTCTATTTAGTCTTCTCATCGGTAACTCCTCCTTTCTCTACATTTATTTTCCAATATAATTGAGATTAACATGTAGATTTTATAATGTCAATTGCCATTATTCCGAAAATTAAAGATTTTTAATAATTTAATTGAACTTCTTCTTTTCCAGCTATTGCGTCTTTTGCCTCCTTTTCTTTTGCTAATTTAGGTAATACTAGGCTGTAATAAAAACCGACTAAAAGAAAGCAAGCACCGACAAACCAGTATATTATTTCAATAGAAAACCATTTAGGATAACCAATAGAGATAAGTCCTAATGTAATAGACTGTGACAGCATCATTAACGGGGTTATCCACCCTTGAACTCTTCCCATCATCTTCGGCTCAATAATCGTCGGCATCCAGCCTCCTATTGCAATATTAATCAGCGGAAGCCCCAGTGCTAAGAAGAAACAGATGGTTAAGAAGACTAAGATATTCGGTGAATAAGATGCCAAAATAGTCATTATGGCAATATAAAATGCGCCAGTGATAATCAACTTATACAATTTAACCGTCTGTGCAAGAAGAGAGGAAAGGAAACTTCCAATCATAACCCCTGCTCCAAAGACAATTCCAAAATAAATCGATACTTGTTCGTAATTATCAGGTGCTAGTTTATATTTCAAAATAAAGACCTGCATGACGCTAAATCCACCATTGACCACTCCAAAGGCAATAAATCCATATATTAATGCCATCAATAACTTATTGGTCAATATATATTTTAAGCCAATCATAAAGTCACTCCATATAAAGCGAATATTTAATTCCTTTAAAGTATGACTGCCATTAGGCTTTCGAACAGTTTCATCCAGCTTCATTGATTTAATAAGCAATCCGCTAATAGTTAAGGTTGCTACATCCACTAAGATTGCGCCATAAATGCCTAGTGTCCAATAAACAAATATTCCAATCGCATTACCAAATAACATAAAGATACTATTCACTAATTGATTTAATCCTGCTGCGGTTGTAAAATCATCTTTTTTTAATACGCCTTGCAGAATACCTTGTTCCGCTGGGAAAAAGAATTTTTGAACGGCACTTCTTAAAAACAACATCATAAAAATAAGTGGCATCCAGCCAATAAGAACTGCCCCCAACACAAATAGTGACAATACAGCTGCAATCATCTCACAATAATAGGCAATCTTTTGGCGGTCCATCCGATCTGCTACAACTCCGACTAAAAAAAACACGGCTAAAGTTGGCAAAGAAAACATTAATTCAGTCACTGTTGCATAAGCAGGCTGCTCAGAAAAACGATCGAGAATATAAAACATAAAAGCCGTTAAACCAATAACACTGCCCATTTGGGAAGTGACATTGGCAATAAAGAGTCTAGTAAAGCTCGTATTTTTGAATATTTCTGCAAATTTCTTCATCTATTATCCCTCATCCTTTAGTTGATGAGTTCATTTTAGCTTTCTTCCTTTGGAATAAGAACATTCATCTGATGGTTTCTTCGTCGGTCTACAGACGGAAAGAAATTCCATTATAAAGGCTGATGCCCCTCCATTTCAGTAAGGAAGTGAGGGTTCTCTTCCGATGAAAAATAGAGATTGCTCTGTTGTTACTTATTAACTATATCAGCAGGATGGGAGGCTCTTTGCTCTCACTGTTCTCTTCTTTCTTTGTTCTGCTTTCTTTCGGTACAGTGACCCGTCCTCTTTTCTCTTTTCTCTTTTCCCTTTTCCCTTGACTTCTCTTCCTCTCGGGCTCAAAGAACGCTTCTGTCCCCTTAGCAAGTAGCAAGCAAAACTTGCACGGACATATACCTTTTCTCCAAAACAAATAGGCTGTCCCTAAATTAATCTTGAATTGGTCAGTCATTCAAGATTAATTTAAAAACAGCCTATATCTTATTTCACGGTGCTTATTCGCCTAAAAGTTCATTAAAACGATCCTTTGATTCTTTTTCGTCAAAGCTAGAAAAAATCCGGAAATGATCTTCGTCAATAATACGAAAATGCTGACTAATGATATTCTGCTGCAGAATAAATCCGTTCTTTTTTTCTACTTCTCTCCACCATACTTTTCCGCCCAATGTTTTCTCTTTTCGGTAATCCATTCCATCACGAGCAACGGTCTCCAACACCTCTAAAGGTTCATTACCAAATAAGAAGCGAACTGTTTCAGTTTCTCTAAAGAGTGCGCAAACCGCTACTACAGTAGACCAGCCAGCATATAGCCTACCTTTCTCAATTTGCACTAACGTCTTTTTTGACAAGCCAATAACCTCTGCCATCTTATCTTGGGTATATCCCGCTTCTGTGCGTATTAATCTCATCTTTTCTGATACACTCTCAATAATTTCTTCTCTAGTCAAAGTTTCTTCATTCCCTTATTAGTTATGTGTAATTTTACACCATATTTACTATATTATAAGCTTCCTTTAGACAAATTTCAATTTAAAACTATTTGTTATTTAAAATTTATTTTTATTCTCCAACTTTATTTGACTAAATATTTGCTTTACTTCCTAAAAAAGGAACTAGTAATGGCAGAAGCGAAATAAAAATAAAAAAAGCCTATGTTCTCCATGAAAACAAGGCTTTCCTATTTATTATTTTGCTAGATTGTATTGTGTTAGCGAATCCTTTAATTCCTCGTTACTGCTCTTCATTATTTCTGCTGTTTTTGCCACATTTCCAATAGCAGAAGTTTGTTCATCTGTACTAGAAGCAATTTGTTCCACTGCCGCTGCAACTGACTCTGATACTTCTGATACTTTTGCAATAGAGCTAGAAATATGATTATTTTGCTCTACAACTCGGTTTAGCTCTACTGTCATTTCTTTCACTGCCTCAATACTATTTACTACAGCCCTAGCAATTGCTGTAAATTCTTTTTCTGTATCCTTTACGGCAGTATCTAATTCAGCGGTTTGATTAGTTGTTTCATAAATGGACATAACCGTGCTTTCCATTTCTTTCTCGATATTTTGAATCATATCTTGAATCTGTTTAGTAGCCGAATTTGTCTCTTCTGCTAAATTACGAACTTCATTGGCAACAACTGAGAAGCCTTTTCCATGCTCACCGGCTCTAGCAGCTTCAATGCTTGCATTTAAAGCAAGCAGGTTTGTTTGTTCTGCTATTCTATTAATTGTAGAAGTAATTTTAGAGATATCTAAGACTTTTTGATATAAGCCACTAATTCCAATACTTACTTCATTCGTTGATTTGCTAGCATTTTCATTACAAATTTTTAAAGTATTAATAGTCTTTTGTCCATTATGTGATGCTTCTTGAGCATTTTCAGTTGCTTTCTTAATGATTTGATTTTTCCCTTCCATATTATCGATGGAATTGGTTAAGCTATCTATCTCTCTTTTCACTTCTTCTAATTCGGAAGCCTGGCTAACAGCTCCCTCAGCAATTTCAGCCATTGCTCTACCAATTTCTTCGGCACTAGCCAATGTTTCTTCAGCAATTACAGATACATCACTAGCTTGACTTATTCCAGTTTCATTTACATTTTTCAAGCTTGAAACAAGGAAGGCAAACTTTTCTTGCAATTCGCTAATAGAACGATTCAGCTGGCCAATTTCATCTTTCGATTTATCATTGAATTCAACAGATAAATCACCATGTGCCAACCTATGTACCTTGTCATTAAGACGGGATATGGCTTTTAATTTCCCCTTCATTAGCACATTAAAAACCAGTGCGCTTAATATAGTAAGAATAATTACTGAAGCTACTATGATTAAATAATCGCTATAAGTGAAGGATAACAAGCCTTGCAAATTTTCGTTTTTAGCAATAAAAAACCCGCTAAAAGCACTAATACAAGTAGTAATAAGGAGAAGCACATTAAACCCAATAAGCGATTTCCCTTTAAAATTATCTTTCTTTTTCATTCGTAACATCCTCTCTTCCGCCGTCCATAATAAGGAGCCATTTCCTAGCAACACCTTTAAATATCCTTAAAACGCTTTCACATATAATAACTTTGTTCTCTCTCTATGTCTTTAATATCGGTAATTTTTACCCATTTTTTAGCCTTTATTTGTAATTCTTTTATAAATTTTTTTACAGAAATAAAAATAGGAGAAATGCCTAATTTTTTTTTCATTCACGTAAGAATCGGAAAGTTTACGAGCCAAATTTTTTTCTAAGCATAAAATACAACGATATCTCCTTCTTAGAAAATTAGAAAGGATGACTGATGTTGTTTAATATATTTGTAGATCAACAGATTAAATTACGTTTATTAGAGCGGACGGACTCTCATGAACTATTTCAATTAGTGAATAAAAATAGGAAGTATTTAAGAAAATGGCTTCCATGGGTGGATCAAATAACTTCTCCTTATCAATATCAAACAATCATTCCCATATGGAATCAACTTTTCACAGAGCAAACAGAACTAAATGCAGGTATTTTTTTTAATAGCAGATTAGTAGGAATGGTTACATTACAACAAATTGATTGGGCAAGCCGCAAAGCTAGCATCGGCTATTTTTTAGCTGAAGATGCACAAGGGCATGGCATTATGACAAAATGTGTTGTTGCTATCTTAAATTATGCGTTTTACTATTTAAAGCTAAACAGAATCGAAATACAATGTGGGGTAAAAAATAGCAAAAGCCAAGCAATTCCTGAGAAACTTTCCTTTAAAAAAGAAGGAATTATCAGAGATGGCGAATTTCTTTATGACCATTTCCATGACCTATATTCCTATAGCATGCTGGCCAGAGAATGGGCAGCCAAATATTAGATTTCTATTCCACATGTACACGAGAAGAAAGAATTTTTTATCTGCAGGACGTATTTCTCATCTTACTGGAGGTTTATGCACTTAACTACTTTACGGGCAAATTTCGCTAACACACATTTTCTATTTTAGCCGTTTTATTGCCCGTTAAGAGTGGAATAATAACAAAGAATCGCTTGAATCCTCTTCCTCTCTTTATCTTCCACGATTTTATTTTATGTAAGAAAAGGTATAATATAAGAAAATAGAAGTTTTAGGATACAAAAAGATTGTAAACTAATACTGCCTTGAGAACAAAAGAATGGTGATGAACGAAATAATGATTGGAATGCAACTACTATTAATTGTCATACTAACTGCTTTTTCTGCTTTTTTTGTAGCAACAGAATTTTCTATTGTTCGTGTGCGACCTGCAAGAATTGAGCAACTTGCAGAGGAAGGCCACAAAAATGCGCGTACTGTAAAAAAAATCATTGAAAATATTGATGCTTATCTTTCGGCTTGCCAATTAGGAATTACTATTACGTCTTTAGGATTAGGATGGTTGGGACAACCTACTATTTTAAAATTGATTCAGCCTTTAATGAATGAGTTGGCTGTACCAGCTGCTCTATCACAAGGTTTAGCCTTTGTTTTATCTTTTTCTATTATTACATATATTAATGTAGTGATTGGAGAGCTCTTTCCGAAGTCTGTTGCTATTATCCTTACAGAGAAGGTCTCTTTATTAGTGAGTAAACCATTAATCTGGTTTTATAACATTATGTATCCTTTTATATGGATTCTCAACAAATCATCTAGACAAGTAGCGAAGTTATGGGGAATTACCAATCCTACAACCAATAGTGACGCCTTGTCAGAAGAAGAACTGCAGATTGTACTAAAGGAAAGTTATAATAATGGGGAAATTAGTTTATCTGAATACAACTATGTTAATCGTATTTTTGCTTTTGATAACCGGCTAGCAAATGAAATTATGATTCCAAGAACAGAAATGGTTACTTTATCAGACCATTTATCCATTGATGAAGCAATAAATATCATTCAAAAAGAACGCTATACGAGGTATCCACTTACCAAAAATGATGATAAAGACAGCATTATTGGCTTTATCCATATTAAACAATTACTAACGGACTGGTTAAAAAATGAAGGTTATGAAAATAAATCATTATTGGAGTATGCACAACCGATTATTCATATAATCGAAACAACTCCAATTCAAGCTGTTTTCTTAAAGATGCAGAAGGAAAGAACGTCTATTGCCATTCTTCATGATGAATTCGGTGGAACAGCTGGTCTAATTTCCGCGGAAGATATCTTAGAAGAAATCGTTGGCGAGATTAGAGATGAATTTGACGAAGAGGAAACGCCTCTTATTCAAAAAATTAATGATCATCACTATATTCTTGATTCCAAGCTTCCCCTGACAGAGGTAAACGAGGTTTTATCGCTATCAATCGATCGAGAAGATATTCATACACTTGGTGGATGGATTTTATATCAAAATCCGAATTTAAAAAAAGGGGAAACAATCGAATATAATGGCTACTTATTCAAGATTGATAAAATGATTCGACAGCATATTTTTAGCTTTGATGTTCAAAAAATACCTGCACCCTTAGCAGAAAATAAATAAATTTTGTACGATGAGCCGTTTTATGTGTAAGAACGGTTCATCGTACTATTTTTGTTCCCTCTTCTTTCATATCTTGGATATAAGACAATTAACATGAAATTTCTCTTTTCTCATATATTTATTTTATAGACAGAAAATTAAAAAAGTAATCGTTATCAAGTTTGACTGGATAGTTTGGCTTACCGTATAATAATTAGTAAAACTAAACAATTGCGAGGTGGTATAATGGGATTGTTTATCTAAATAAAGAAACTTCATACAGCTTCTTTCATACAAACGTTTATTATACTAGCTTCCGCATCGAACCTGCTTTATAAATGTAATTTTTTTATAAAATATACATCACTGGTGCATCCTCATGGCTGGAAAAACTGTGATTATGTGTAGAAAATAAAGAACTTTATTACTAGATTGTACTCGATAGAGATTTCGCTCATTTCAATCTGAATTAATCAGGAGGTGACTCCTTACTCGGTAAACGAGATAAGGAAATTTATTTGGACATATTTAACTTGGTTATAATAGCCATTTTAATTGCTTTGACTGCTTTTTTTGTAGCTTCAGAGTTTGCTATTATTAGAGTTCGTAGTTCAAGGATTAATCAGCTTATAGAGGAAGGTCATAAAAATGCCCTTTCTGCCAAAAAGGTTACTAGCAATCTCGATGAATACTTATCTGCCTGCCAATTAGGGATAACTGTTACAGCGCTCGGTATTGGTTGGATTGGCGAAGAAACAGTTCAGCACGTTTTAGCACCATTACTACAAATTATCCATGTTCCTGATACAGCAATAACCGTCTTATCCTTCTCTTTAGCATTCGCCTTCATTACTTTTTTACATGTAGTAGTTGGTGAACTTGCTCCCAAAACATTCGCCATTCATAAGGCAGAACAAATTACTTTATGGGCAGCAAAACCATTAATCCTATTTTATAAACTGCTTTATCCCTTTATATGGACTTTGAATGGCTCTTCTAGAATTATTACAAGAATGTTTGGAATAAAGGCTGCTTCTGAGCATGAGTTAGCACATACAGAAGAAGAACTTCGTATTATTGTCTCTGAAAGTTATAAAAATGGTGAAATCAACCAATCGGAGTTTAAATATGTAAATAATATTTTTGATTTTGATGATCGAATAGCTAAAGAAATTATGGTACCACGAACAGAAATTGCTTCTCTTGAACAATCAAGTACATTAGAGGAGTTGCTTAACCTTATCCAAAAAGAGCAATTTACTCGATATCCAATTACAGATGGGGATAAAGATCATATTATCGGCATGATTAATGTAAAAGAAATCATGACAGAGTTACTTAAATCAAGAGATCTAACGACTAAAACATTAAAGCCATATATAAGGCCTGTCATCCGTGTAATTGAAACCTATCCTATTCAAGATCTATTGTTAAAAATGCAAAAAGATCGTATTCATATGGCCATCTTAATGGATGAATATGGTGGAACATCTGGATTAGTTACAGTAGAAGATATTATTGAGGAAATTGTTGGCGATATATGGGATGAATTTGATCAGGAAGAGGTCCCTACTGTACGCATTATAAAGGAAAATCATTATATCTTGGATGCTAAGGTGTTAATAAATGAAGTAAATGCTTTACTGCAAATAGACATAAACGATGAAGTCATCGATACATTAGGCGGCTGGATTCTCACTTCTAATTACGAAGCGTCAGAAGGAGACACAGTTATGTTCAAATCTTACGCTTTTAAAATTGTGGAAATGGAAGACCATCATATTAAATACGTCGAAGTAAAAAAATTATCCAATGTTCCGGTACAGCAAACAAAGCATATTACGGTGCAGCAATCCATTCCCTCTCCTTCATCTGAGGCTGAGATTGTGTCCTAAAACATTTAATACCAACTTAAATAGAGGGTGGGACATAAGTATTTCAATCAAATATACCCCCGAACAATTATACGTACACACTAAAAAATACTCGTATAATTGTTCGGGGGTTAATTAAATTTAAGAACGAAGGTTTGTGGTGATCACCGCAGCCTGAATACACTTCGCTTTCGATAGGGTGCTCGTTAAGGCTATGTTCTCCTTCTAAGAGATTTCATTCAATGGCCGTAGCTGATTGAAGCAGAATGGAAATAAATTTTCTCTTCTTTAGTCATTCACCATTGACTCATCAAATTTATAACCTACACCCCAAATAGTATGAATAAAAGGTTGTTCCTTTGTGCCAATCTTATTTCTTAACCGTTTGATATGGACATCTACCGTTCTCTCATCCCCATAGAACTGATAGCCCCACACTCGATCTAATAGCTGTTCCCTTGTGAAAACTTGTTTTGGATTACTGATTAAATAATAGAGTAGATCAAATTCTTTCGGTGTTAAATTAGTCATTACTTTATTATTATAGATGACTTCTCTTGTTTCCTTGCTTATTTTAAAATGCTCTGTTGTAAGAAACTTGTCTTCAACCTGGTTCGTTGTTTCTTTTTGGTATCTTCTCGTTACCGCTTTAATTCTTGCCATCAATGTCAACGGGCTGAATGGTTTTGTTACGTAATCATCTGCCCCCATCTCCAGGCCAAGCACTTGATCTGATTCGCTGTCTTTTGCAGTAAGCATAATAATCGGAACAGAACTAACTTCTCTAATCTTACGGCAAATCGTAACGCCTTCCATTCCTGGCAGCATCCAATCAATAATGATAATATCCCAGTTTTGATTTTCTAGGAAAAAGTCTAAAGCTTCTTTTCCATTGTGAATAAAATTCCCTTCATATCCTTCTTTTAAGAAAAACATTTCCAGCATGGAGCAAACACTCTCATTATCTTCGATTACAAGTATTTTCATCCTAACACTTCCTATTTTCTAGCATTCCTTCTTTGCTACTTATTATAGCAGATGTAATGTGCAAGTTTCATTTCCAGCTAGTGAAAAGGAAGAAAAATAGTGTCTTTATTTGAAACAACCAAAACTCTAAACGATTCATCCAATATTTCTGCATAAAAAGTTTTTTAATTGTAGTAAACTAATAAAATGAACTATCCTAGTTAATAACACCACCTATAAAGGAGTTATTGATATGATTCATTCTCTCGCTATAAATAAAGAGAAGCAGCTACTCACTAATCTTTCCGTTGAAGAGCTAGTTGCAGGTGATTATGAATGGTTTTGGGTTGACTTTGATCAGCCAATCGATGAAGAAATTGAAAAATTACATCATCCTTTTAATTTTCACCCCTTATCTATTGAAGATTGTCTTCATAATTTACAAAGGCCTAAAATTGATTATTTTGAAACCTATACCTTTTTTGTCACTCATTGTTTAAATCCTAAAACAGTGAAGAAGGACGAGCTTAATATTTTTTTGGGGAAAAATTTTATCGTTACTTTCCATCATCATGCCTCTGTGGAAGTCAATGCCGTAAAAGAAATGTTACTAAAAGAGGAAACTGCAGCATGGACACAATACACGGTTCTTTATCAGCTACTCGATCACCTTGTAGATAATTATTTTCCTATTGTCTATGAAATTGAGGATTCTCTCGCAGAAATCGATGAGAATCCTACTAATAAAACGATGGAAGCATTGCTGGATGAATTATTTTCTACTAGGCACCAGCTGCTTTCCTTGCGACATACAGTCGTCCCAATGAAAGATTTATTACATCAAATGATTAATACGGAAAAACTGGCTGCTCTCTTAATGAAAAGAGAATATTATTCTGATATCTATGACCATTTATTAAAAATCAGTGAATTAATTGAATCCAATCGTGAATTAACAACAGACATAAGGGATAGTTATCTATCCTATAATTCTCATCATTCCAATCGAATTATGCAAATCCTTACTGTTATTACAACTATTTTTATGCCACTAAGTTTCTTAGCAGGCTTATATGGGATGAACTTTTTAAATATGCCGGAGCTGCACTGGCAATATGGATACTTCCTTCTATTATTTGTTATGGCCAGCATAGGAGTGGGCATGTTTATATTGTTCAAAAGAAAAGGATGGTTTAAATAATATTCTGTTATTAAATGCAGAGCATTGATTAGCTATATTTCAAAACTATTATGATAAAATAGAATTATCACTATTTTCACCATATAGGATTATTACATAGAATTTGGGGGGATTAACGATGGAGTCATCAAATTTTCAAACAGAGGCTATCCTAGAAAAACCACAGCATAAGATTATGCCGAAAAGAGTTTTAGCAAAGAGAATAATTTTCATTATTATCGGCAGTATTTTAATGGGAATAGGCATTGAGGAGTTTCTTGTTCCTAATAAAATACTAGATGGAGGAATTGTCGGAATTTCTATCATTCTCTCCCATTTATCTGGCGCGAAATTAGGCTATTTTATCTTTTTACTTAATATTCCCTTCTTCTATATCGGCTACAAGCAAATTGGCAAGACCTTTACTCTTTCCACTATGCTAGGTATCACAGTCCTTTCTCTTACTACAATTTTATTACACGATGTACCTGTATTTACATCTGATTTACTTCTCGCAACGGTATTTGGCGGTATTATCCTCGGCATTGGCGTGGGAATTGTCCTCCGTTTCGGCGGCTCCCTTGATGGAACAGAGGTATTAGCTCTCCTTTTCAGTAAAAAAAGCCCCTTTTCTGTTGGCGAAATCATTATGTTTTTTAACGTCTTCATCTTTATTAGTGCTGGATTTGTTTTCTCGTGGAATCGAGCAATGTATTCACTAATTGCCTATTTTATTGCTTTTAAGGTCATTGATATTGTTATAGCTGGTCTGGATGAATCAAAATCAGTCTGGATTATTAGCGATCATTCAGAAATCATCGGAGAAACGATATTAGCAAGGCTTGGGCGCGGCGTTACATATCTAAAGGGGGAAGGTGCCTATACTGGTGACACGAAAAAAGTCATTTTCTGTGTGATTAACCGTCTCGAAGAAGCAAAACTTAAAACAATTATTGAAGAGTTGGACCCTGCTGCCTTTCTTGCCGTTGCCAACATCTCGGAAGTTCGCGGAGGCAGGTTTAAGAAAAAAGATATTCATTAATATTTTTCTCTTTGTTATTGCCTAAAAAGCTAAACATTTTTTAGGCTCCCTCTTTCTACGCAATCTTCCTTCTATGGGCACTTTGGAACCTTCCAAATAACTCTATACTTAGTCAGGAAAATAGAAAATCAAAACTATTCCTAGGTTTATTTCTCTTCTTTTTTGTGAAAAATTTCATTTGATAGGAGGTTATGATTTGCGGAAAAACATAACATTATCGATTATAATCGGCTCAAGCTTTGTTTGTTTACTTTGGCTAATTGGCTTAGGCTGGGTATTAATCGACTATAACATTCAGCCTGAAAGAAGCGCCAAAATAGCTAGTGAAGAGAAAATAAAAGAAATGGAGAAAGATGGCATACGCCTTTTAGCTCTAGGTGATTCCCTTACCCGTGGAACCGGCGATGATACTGGGAAGGGTTATGTTGGTTATCTTTCTGATGCTCTAGAAGAAAAAACAGAGGAAGATATCACTATTACCAACTATGGGATCAAAGGATTAACGACCGATAAATTGGCCGAACAAGTAAAAGAAGACGAAGTACAAAGACAAATAACTCATGCTGATCTTCTCTTTATAACAATTGGCGGGAACGATCTTTTTCAAGGGGGAGAATCCTTATCTGAACTCAATGAAGATTCTATAAACAAATTAATGAAAGCTTATTCCAAACAATTGCAGGCGGTACTTACATCGATTCGATCCATTAATAAAGACACCCCCATCTATTTAATGGGCTTATATAATCCTTTTAATGATTTAGACAATAGTGCTTTAACTTCCCAGGTAGTCCGCACTTGGAATAATGCGACTGCTGAAATATGTGCTAATTATCCGCAAACTATTTTTGTTCCAACCTATGATATTTTTCAGCAGAATGTTCAGCAATATTTATATTCTGACCATTTCCATCCAAATAAAAAGGGCTATCAGCTGATGGCTGAACGGGTAGCATCCCTTATTTCCTGGGAGGTAAATGACAATGAGTGACATTACGTTATCAGTTTCGCATTTAACGAAAAAAATCGGAAAGCGGGCTATTATTAAAGACATTAGCTTTGAATTAAAAAGCGGAGAAGTATTTGGTTTTCTTGGACCAAATGGTGCTGGGAAAACAACAACCATCCGGATGCTTGTTGGATTAATCAAACCTACCTCTGGTCAAATATCCATTTGCGGCTATGATGTCAAAAAAGATTTTGCCAAAGCAATGGAGCGCTTAGGCTGTATTGTGGAAAATCCAGAGCTTTATCCTTATTTGACCGGATGGGAAAACTTAAAATACTTTGCCCGAATGTTGACAAATGCAGATGATAAGCGAATAACAGAAGTTGTGGAATTAGTAGGATTAACGGAACGCATTCATGACAAAGTTAAAACATATTCCCTAGGAATGCGCCAGCGTCTTGGAATTGGACAGGCATTATTAAGCAGGCCGAAAGTTTTGATACTAGATGAACCAACCAATGGATTAGACCCTTCTGGTATAAGAGAAATGAGGCAGTTCATTCGTTTTCTGGCAAAAGAAGAAGGTCTAAGTGTATTAGTATCCAGCCATTTATTAAGTGAGATTCAGCTCTTATGTGATCGTGTATCCATTATTTTAGACGGAAAAATTATCCATACTGAATCAGTACATACTTTACTGACGCAAAAGGAAAAATTAATTTGGCGATTTACCCCGTTAGAAAAGGGAATAGAAATCTTGAATAAACTTGCTCCATCTGTCACAGTCCAGGAAGAAATGGTGATTACCCCCTACATAGAAGAAGAAGTTTCTATGTGGAGCCGTTCATTGATGGAAGCCAATGTCGATATAAAAGAAATGAATCGGCAAATCCCTTCTCTTGAGCATCTATTCTTAGAGCTGACAGGAGGTGATTCTGCCGGTGAATAAACTCATCTATAATGAAATGCTAAAGCTTGTGAAAAGTAAGCGATTATTGGTTGTAACGATTATTATCGGAATAATGATCACGATGTTCACCTACGCACAGCATCGTGAAATGGAAAACGTCAAAAAAAGAATTGGCGATACAGACTGGCGTGTCACCCTGCAGCAATCAATTGTCGATATGCAAAACAGAATCGGTTCAAGTGGGATTTCCGAAGAATTCCGCTCCCAGTTAAAAGTTCGCATCGACCAAAGTCAGTATTATCTCGATCATAACATCAACCCGCAAGATCCAGGTGCTCCCACCTTTTTGCGCGTGTTTCTCGATAATTCCATTCAGCTGCTTCTACCGTTAATGGTAATGATTATTTCAGCTGATATGGTTTCTTCAGAAAAAAGTTTAGGAACCATTAAGCTGCTGCTGACAAGACCGGTACGGCGTTGGAAAATTCTTTTAAGCAAATATATTACGCTTATTCTCTCGGTCTCCTTTATCTTACTTATGTTCGGGCTATTTTCTTATCTTATTTCCGGATTATTCTTTGGATATACAGGGTGGACCGCACCAATGCTAACTGGATTTACCGTGGAGGCTGGTGAATTAAATACTGCCAATGTCCATTTAGTCCCGCAATGGCAATACATTCTCATGATTTTTGGACTCGGCTGGTTTGTGTCTGTTGTCGTAGGGACACTTTCCTTTATGTTCTCTGTCCTTATTAAAAGTACAGCTGCAGGAATGGGCGCTATGCTCGCATTCTTGATTTCTGGTACTATCATTAGTTCGATCGCTTCTTCATGGGAATCAGCCAAATACTTTTTCATGGTAAACTTGCGTCTAACAGATTATCTCCAAGGGAATATACCGCCAATAGAAGGCATGTCTCTGCCATTTTCCCTGATGGTACTATCTATTTGGGGATTAGCAGGGATTATTATCTCCTTCCTTGTCTTTACGAGAAGGGATGTTTACTAAAGTTTAATGTTGTTATACGCATAAAAACGGAACTTCCCATTTTGGGAGAAGTTCCGTTTTTGCTTATATACTTTCAGCTTGTTTGAGTAACGCACCCTTTCGTATTATAAGGTCAGCCAGAGAATTCTGGTTGACTATTTTTTATTCAATTTATAGATTGATAGTAGCCGGGGAAGAACGGACGCACCCGTGGGACTTGATCCCGACAACTAAACTGTTCTCCTAGCTGGTTTAGTTGAATAAGAACTCATTCCTTGACCATTAGATTTTAAATAACAATTTGATTAAGTATTAGCCCTAAAATTAAAAACCCAACAATAAAAGCACCTATATGAATTAAAATCTTATATCTCAACTTAATTTTTAATAAGAAATATAACTTAAAGACGAAATAAATTATTATCAAATCAATAGGTGTCTTTATCAGTGAAACAATTAATTTATTATTGATATGGAACTGTTCATAAATAAAGTCCTTAAAAAAATAATTATTTGCTATACCAATCATAGAAAAAACGACTTGATAAACAAAAAATTTAAAAAGGTTCATACAATTCCAACTCCCCTATAAATAGCGTTAATCCCTTCTTTAATTAATCCACCATTACTTCAATAAGGGATTATTCAAATGCCCTTGTAAGGGTTAACATACAAATCAATATCAAATTCAGCTCTAATACTATTTGCGAATTCAATTTGTTCATTATCAAGTTGTAAACCTGGCGTTTCCCCATTTTCCATAATTATTAATATTGAGAAATTACATTCCAGATTATACTTGGATTTTAACTGATTAATAATAGTTGCTTTATTTTTTAATGGTCCTATAATCTGGTCCAGTTGTTCTTTTACATCATAGGATTCTTGATAGTCCGTACCGAATTTCCAAGCGGTTTCTTTTCGAAATTGGACTTTAGTTGAAACAACATTTGGATTATATTTTTTTGCTATGACTTCACCCTTTTTATAGGATTTAGTTGGTTTATTTCCCAGTATCTCAGTCACATTGTAATTGGAAAGTTATCTCCGTATAAACTAAAATAAACCTTAACCTGAGTTTTATCCAAGTGAAAATCCCCCATTGAGTCCGATTTTCCATAAAATGATTATGCAATTCATTATTGAACTATCCTTCCCCGTTAGCCCCATAACAAAAAAGGAACGCCGCAGCGAATCTTTTTGTGCTCAGCACTCGTTCGTTGAGCAATCAGCTGACCACCTTATTTTCAAATATTAACTTTATAATTTAGTGTAAGTTCATCACCTGGTAATCCCCTAATTCCCCAATTATGTTTAGGGGTTTCATATATGGTGATTTCCACATCCTGAGAGGTTATGTTTAACTCGTTTTTAATTCGTTTGAACAGTAAATTAATCAACTTCTTCTTACTTTCTATTGTCCTACCTTCAAATATACTTATTTCAATTATGGTATAATCCTCTGTTCTTCCGTCCGCAAATAAAAAATCATCTTTATCCATAGGAAAGAAGCGATGAAACCTCTTTTCTGATGGATACTGAAATGCATCCATAACACAAGAATGTATTACCTCAGATAATTGTTTTTTAATTGGGTTTAAACTTTCTTTGAGACCAAACACTCTAATTTGTGCCATTCTCGATTCATCCTTCCTTATCTACTCTAAACTCATCTGACTTAATTAAAAGATATTCAATAAACTTTATAAAAGTCCTTCTTCAACTATCCTGCTCCTTTAATACCTTAATAGATAAAAGTGCATTCATCCTTCTTGAATCAATGCAACAGTTAGCTAAAGAACTAGTGTATTATCTTATCTCTTTAAAGTCCCTATCCAAACATCACCCTTGTCGAGACTATATTGCAGGAAACTCCCATCTTCATCTTTAATTCTTACGGCATCATAGGCTTTTCCCTTAATCCTTGATACTTCTTTTTCGGTTAAAGCCCCTTCTTCTAACCATTCATTTAAGTCATTTTCATCGTAATAATCACTCTCTATATGCAAATCCCATTCAAATTGTTCTAACTTGTCTCTCAAAGAATGAAATTTATCAAATGGAAACCCCTTATTTTCTTGCCTTCTTTTGAAGGTTTCATCATAAAAATCAAGACAATTTCTATATGCGACAACAATTTGTGAATTAATAAAATGAGGGTCATAAAGCCAGAGTTTCAAATAAAAGTCTTCATCTTCTTTTTTCATTTTTTGATGCCACTCTAGGTAAACTTCGATCATTGCATCAAGTAAAAGGCTTTTATACCAATTAGGAGGATTTCTTCGTTCTAATTTATAAAAAGGATTAATCCATAATTTTTCGTATTGTCTTTGATAATTCCTTAAGTAGTCCATATCTAAATTCATTGCATTTTGCTTCCATCTTTCGATTTTTCTTTTATGTCTTTTCCAACCTCGTATTTTCTTCTTTTTTGAAAAATAAAACACTTGTACACTTCCTTTATTGATTTATATAACTCAATGATACCTTATCTTCTTGTTTAACTAACCTCCCTCAATAAAAAATGCGATACCCCTGTCCTAAAATTAAGACAGGGGTCATAAAGTTGTTGTTAAATTGTTTAGAAAAAACACATTATTGGATAATATATTCTATCATAAAGTTACTCCTGCATTATCTGAATAAGGTTGCCGCATGTATCGTCGAAAACAGCTATTGTTACTTCGCCCATTTTTTTCGGCTCCATTGTAAACTTCACGCCGTTTTCCAATAATCGTTCATACTCTTTACGAATATCTGCCACGCCAAACATTGTTACCGGGATGCCTTCGGTAAACAGTTTCTTTTGATACTCTTTAGCTGCTGGATGGTTATTAGGTTCGAGCAAAAGCTCGGTACCTTCTTTGTCTTCGGGAGAAACAAGCGTTATCCACCTATATTCTCCTGCTGGAACGTCATGCTTTTTTACAAAGCCCAAGGTTTCTGAATAAAACTCAAGTGCCTTGTCTTGATCTTGTACGAATATACTGGTAACAATGATTTTCATATTTCTTTGCCTCCTTTGATATTGAAATGTATGTTGCTCTAGTCTCATTAACTATTTATATTATACTATTAAGAGCGAATAATAAAGTCAGCTCAATTTTTGGGAGAAACAATGGTTCTCTCTACAATAAACCTGAACCTATAGTTACATAAAAAATATTCATTTGCAGTTAGTGTACACTTGTAAATTCCTTCTTTTACTCTGCTTCTTACATTAGATATCAATAAATGTAATATAGCAGCCAATCACCTGCAGACATTTGACGCAAAAGTGATTGGCTGCCATACCGTGACACAGCTTTGCAAACCCACCTTCTATGGCTAAATTTTTATAAGAGGCGGATTCAACACCAATCCAATATCTGCTATTCTGACTTGTTAGATCCGCCATGACTCAATCCCCTACTCCTCAAATGCTAAACTCGTTTTCAACCGATCTAGTTGTAAGAAATGATGTCTGTAATGCATTACAATCAACAAAAACCACTCCTGTGCGTTTAATGCACCAAATGCCGGATGAAGCATCTTATTACTTACGACCGATTGATGTAAGATTGACTCCATATTCCTCATCCGTTCTACAACCCTATGAAGCCCATCTACCAGGTACTCCATGCTCTCAGGTGGTTGCGGAGTATAATTCGGCGAAGCAGGGACCTTAATACGAACGGCAGGAAATTGTTCTATTTTAAACACTGCCTTCCCCTGCTCCGTTTTTTCCATCGCTGGATTCAATGTCGATTCGCTGCCATCTAAACATTGCTCGGCATTATGCAGATGAATAAAAGCTGATTGAATTAAATGTACATACATCTGTCCAATGGACCAATCATCCTCGTTCAACTTTCTATTTAATTTCTCCATATTAAATTTTTTTAGTTCTGCCAAATATCTTTCTACTGTAATTTCAAATGACTTCAAAACTTCCTTTGTACTACTCATCCTTCTAGCAACTCCTCATCATTTTGATATATTCATAGTATAAAAAAACACTACTGACAGGTGTATGTCAGTAGTGTTCTAAAATTTTTCTCGCTACTTCTCGAACCTTGTGACGCAAAGATTTCGGTTCAATCACCTCAATATCTCCGCCAAAGCCAAGTAAAAAATGCAATATTTCCTCCGGATATCGAACACGAAATTGAAAGATAACCTCCTTCTCCCGCTCTTCAATGGTATCAATATAAAAATTAACTGCCTCTATAATCTTGTCGGCGATTTCTGGGATTGCCCTAATTAAGATTTTTTCATCTCGATTGTCAGGTGGCCGATAGCTGCTTAGGTCAAAATTATTTGGTAAAAGAAATCGTTCCTCCAACACAGAAAGTTCGGTCATCCGTGACAAGCGAAAATGACGTATATCTTGTCTCAAATCACAGTGTGCGATTAATATCCAATTTCCATGGACTAGTGTTAATCCATATGGAGAAACCTTACGCTTATTTTTCCGCTTCCCATCATTTCCTGGCATATTTTTGATATACACAAAACTGATTTTGCATTGTTTCAATATTGCGTCACGAACTTGATTAAGATAAGTTCTTACCCTATCTTCAGTTGATGGTTCACCTACATGAAGCAGTCGCATGGTTTCCCGAACAAGTGTTGACTGGTTGCGAACTGATTCCGATAAAGTAGCCTCGATTTTTCTTTTAGCAGTCTTAGCATAAATACCGTAATCAGTATCCAACCTTTGTTCAATAAAATCAGCTCCCATGAGCAGAGATACTGCCTCTTCTGCTGTAAAACTAACCGGGGGCAGAAAATATCCTTCCATTAAGGAATAACCCAGACCAGGAGCGCCTAAAATCGGAACCCCAGCCTCACTTAGTGCTTGAATGTCCCTATATATCGTACGCACACTTGTCTCAAATTGAGAAGCTAAATCTTCTGCCCTCAGCGTTTTGCTTCGCTGTAATTCAAGCGTGATTGCAAGCTGCCGCTCGGTTTTGTTCATTTTTTGCTGTCCTCCACAGTTTATCTTTCAAAAATCTATTAATTCAATCAAAGTTCCCGCCCAATAGTTGAATAGCAGCATGCAGATTTCTAAAAAAGGATCCACTTTGCAATGTATACGCGCTAAATGCTTCGATTTGTTGCCTCGTAACGATTCTAAATTTCGCTATCCAACTAAAATTCCCCATAGCAACTCTCTGGTTTCCATCCATGTTCACCAATTCTTAATCTAACAAATATTCTTCAGCAGAATTAATCATCTCTATCCTCAATTTGCAGATTTATTTCTTATAATATCATAAAAAGTTTTGTACTAAATGCCCCGTTAGTCCAATAAGGAAAAATGATGCAGCTTACATTAACAAAAGCGTTGTTGAACTGAGATCAACAACGCTCCTGGTTTTAATATCCCCCTAATTCTTTTCTATTTGGGGCATGTGGTGGTTCCTCCATCCATCCCCTGTCCATTAAAATATCAGCCCCATCCTTTCCAAACTTCAAAATTTCAGGAATTAATTTCAAATATTCAGTAGACAGGTCAATTCGTGATGTGATAGATAATGCATGCCCAATATAGGTCAACCCTTGCGTATTAAGCGTGGTTACAAGGTTCATAATTAACCTTTCCGAAAATGGAGATATAGTAGAGGTTGAAACTTCGGTATTAATCATGATAGTGCCAAGTAAATCATCTTTAATTAAGGCATCATTCAGAAAGCGTATTTGTTTTTTAGCTAACTCTTTTCCTTTAATTAAATAATTTTTTATCTCTTTATCTTTTACAACTTGAATAAAAGCTGTGAGTAAGATTAAACCAAAATAGTTCCTTTCAATGTTAAAAAACATTTCAGAAATTTCAAGTACATTTAGTGGTCGTTTTGGTTCAATAAATTTAGATAATAGGCCTTCTTTAGTAACAAACTCGGCTGAATCAGGATATGGAATCATTGTTGGTCTATCATATATTCCTTTAGATAGCATCAGATCAACTGATTTATTATAAAGGTCTAATGAAGAAGTCAAACAATTAGAGAAAAAAGTTCTAATATCTTCTCTTGCAACATTAGAAAGCTGAATACTATAGTTCATTAAACCTATCCGACTCATTCCATAGATATAGCTTACTGAAAATAAATCAAAAAACAAAGGTGGTGCTGTGAGGTCAAGATCATCATCTGAAAATCCCTTTGGAATAGGAAAACCTTCACTTTTAAATATACTTTCTATTTCTTCTATATGTTTATTAGATATATCTAAAGTTAGTTGAATTAGAGGGTTAACATCTGTATAGTTCGAATGATGTAAGAAATGCTTTGTAAGACAGATGGATAAACTATCGGATATATAAGTTCCCCACAAACCTGCAATTTCAGTTGATGATAAGCCTACTGAATGTCTTGGCTCCATTGAAAATCTCCTTTTACAATAATATTTTTTCTAATTTAAGTATGCTCAGTACAAAGGTATATATACCGTGAAATCGAGTTGCCCTAACATTATTCCTGCTCCGCCCAACTATACACTTCTTTCAAACCCTTTCAAATAATAAGTATTAATCATGTAAATAAGCTGAATAATAACAGTATAACTATTGATTTAAAGGCCGTTTCTTTCTTCCGCATGTAAAGGCAACAGCCCTCTCAGTTTACAAATGGTTATGGAGATTCATCCCTTCAAAATTATGGCTTTCGACCCCCTCCTAACTTTCTATGTTTAAAGACTAAAGTACTTTAATCCTCCCAGATTCGCTACAAGCGAATGGCTCGTTCTTTCTTGGCAGGAATCCCACCCGCTATATGGATACGACGAACAAATTAAATGCATAATTTGTTCAACATTTTCTTGATTACTATCCGTCTTTATAAAATGAACTGGCTTTGGGTAATTAAAGTTTATCTTTTCTTTCCCCTTAAAATATGAATTTATCGAGTATTTTTGATCAAATTTAATTATAAGGATATACATAAAAGAACTATTTCAGAATGAATAGTGCAGATAAAGCCAAAACTGTTCACATGATAAACGATACCAATAAAATGAGATAAATGGGTGGGAACAGTAACTTTATCCTACCAGGAGAAGTTTTTTTTATTACCTCGATTAAGCTCTCTGGAACCATAAAAAAGTGCTTTCCTTCTTTCAGGAAAGCACCCGTTAGCACAATAACAAAAGTATTTTTAATCAAAAATAAAAAATCGATTTATTTTAGACGGTTCTCCAAGGATTCGATTGCTAGTTTAATTGCAGCGAAGCGACGCTTATTTAATGTTTCTTGGGAACTACCTTCCTTCGCTTTTGCTATCTGTTTTTCTATTGATGGCATAATCCCCTGTAAAATATCTTTAGACGCCAAAATATTCTCTTTATCATAGAGAAAATCTCCCCTACCCCATGCGTCTTTGAGGCTCTCCAATCCTATCTTTATGGAATTTCGTCTCTTTTTAACAATGGTTGTATTTGCACCTTTTTCTGTCATAGTATTATAGGCGTTTGAAAGTTTGTTTAAAGTTGATTCCAAGGATTTAATGGACAAATCTTGAATTTCTTGGCTAATATTTCTCATCTGCAAACCTCCTTTGTCTTTTCATTGGTAATCTATTTTGCAGAAAAAACGATAAACAATTCCTAGCCATATATTTTAACAAAGAATCATATAGAAAACTTATTCCTTTTTACTTTGTGCCAACAAACATTTTAAGTTATCATCAATAAATTTATTATTAGCTTTATTTATTCCACGCCCCGCAAAATGTCCCCAGACGGAATTAATAGGATAAAATTCAGAATAGGTATAAGCTTTGCCTCGTATGCGTTATCTGCAGAAGTACAGAAAAGTTCTGTGCGTCCTGGCATAACTAACGTAAGCGCTTTAATACTTTTGAGCGTCTCCTCTTCCGTTACGTTTCAAATCTAGAGCTTAAACAAACGCTCTTTGATGGAACTGCAGATATAGTTTTTATGCTCGACGAACCCATTCTTTCCACAGGGCTTGAAGTAGAGCTTTTAATAGAAGAAACCTTTCGATTTTTTGCAGCACGTGATTATCCTCTTGCAAAAATACTGTCCTGCCGGAAGAAGATTTTCACGGAGAAGTATTTCTGGTTAATGAAAAAGGGTGTATCTATCGAACTATGTTTGATCAGTCTTTTGAGAAAAAAGGTATTGATACTGTTACTTATTTAGAATTTCAAAACGCTGAAGCGATTAAACAATGTGCCATTACAGGAATTGGTATTGCCTTCCTCCTGAAATAACAGTCGAAGCTGAAGTTGAACGGGGTGACTTTATTGCTCTTCCATAGCAAAATCCAGACTTACATGTTTATACCCAAATGTTATGGCATAAAGACAAATGGCTTTCACCTATTATATTATCTTTCATAGAAGCAGCAAAAGAAGTATTAGCTATAAAGGCTATTAATAAGAGCATATGAGCGCTTGATTCTTATAAAAAATTCTTTCTGCCAAAAAAAGGCATCTTGGTTTATTAACTAGATGCCTTACCTTATCCTGATTCATAAAATAGAAGTTTCACTTATTCTCCTCCCTTCACCCCCATGATTTTAAATAGATGTATTCATGTTCTCCTATACTATGATTTAACTCTTTATCTCTTAACTGGTAACATAAGATTTAAATAAGCTTAAGGTTGGTCATAATCATTTAGAAGAACTTCTAATAAGGTAATTGGTTGTTTTATCCAGCATTTGTCCATATTTCTCCTCTAATTCTTTTGGTAATAACTTTCCTTTAATTCTATAAACCCAATGTCCACATTAAATGCCTCAGTAATTGAGCAGAACTGTTCAATTTTCGATAGAACCTTTATATTCTAACTCCTCCTGCTTCATACCCGCCACAATCGATTTAAGTCTTTGAAAATTACTTTCTACCATGGAGGAAAACATTCCAACAATAGGCTCCATTTGAGCATTACTCTTTAAATCTACTACCCTATTAAACGCTCCCTTTTATTACAATATTTCCTTTCAATATACGCAAACTTAAAAGAATTTCCATTAAGTATTCCTCTAAGATTCTAGACTGTGAAAAGGTTTTCCTCCCCTAATGAAAGCTGGAACACCTTATTTCTATGAACTCCCGCACATTTTCAATAGCAGCTCCCTTAGTATAGTGAATATATAAAATGCAGGGGGATCTAAAATAGACGGTTATATGTTTAATAGATAATGATAAGGGTATTTTATAAATTGCGGTAACTAACTTACTTACTGGAGGAAAAATTATGAAAAAAAGTATTTCTTTTTTTATAGTAATGATGATGATAATCGGAATTCTTTCTGGTTGTTCCAGCAAGGATTCCAGTGCAAGTGGGAAAACACAGGACGGAAAGACTGTAGTTAATTTTTGGAGTTTCTGGGGATCGGAAACACGAAGACCCATTATCGAGAAAATCGTAAAGGATTTCAATGAATCACAAGATAAAATTCTAGTAAAACATACTTACTTGCCATGGGGAGACATCTGGACGAAAAATTTAGCTTCCGTTGCTGCCGGTAGTCCAGCTGATGTCATCATAAATGATATTAATACAGTTGCCCAAAGAGCAGAGAATCAACAAGTAGAGGAAATCACGGAATATGTGGATGATAATTTCCAAAAGCAGTTCTATCCACATTTATGGAACGCAGTTGTACATAAAGATAAGGTTTATGGAGTGCCCTTTAATACAGATACTAGACTCTTATTCTATAATAAAAAAGCTTTTGAAGAAGCAGGTCTTGATCCTAATCAACCACCTTCCACATGGACAGAACTAGAAGAATATGCAGAAAAATTAGATAAAAAACAAGGAAATACATATGAAAGAATTGGCTTTTACCCATTGTGGGGAAGTACAGGACCCTCCTCGTGGATGACTAATGCAGACAATGGTACAGGCTATATGAATAATGGAGAGCTAGCAATCCATACTCCAAGAAAAATAGCCGCTTTAGAATGGCTGCTACAATGGAAAAATCGTCTAGGGGATAAAACAGTTCAAGCATTCCAAGCGGAGTTTGGGAGTGAACAATCAAATCCCTTTATAGCGGGTAAAGTTGCTATGTGGATGGATGTTGGTACATTCTATACCCAAATTCGTGACTATGGTAAGGACTTAGAGGTGGGAGTAGCAGCTATCCCCTCATTTGAAGAAGGAGAAGGGCATTGGGCCGAAGGTGGAGGATTTGTTGCTGAAATTCCAAAAGGCTCCAAGCATCCTAAGGAAGCGATGGAATTTATAAAATATTTAACAGGTTCAGAAGCACAAACGTATTGGGCTGAAAAGAATTTTGACAATGTGGCAAATATTAAGGGTGCAGAAACAGCAGCCACTCATTTAACAGGGATGGAAAAGGAAATATATAATGCAATGGTCAAAAATCTGGAAGTAACGAATATATACCCAACACCTGTTGAATATCCTGATTATCAAAATACAATCAACCCGATTATCGATAATGTAATGCTGGAAAAAACTACCCCAGAAAAAGGGCTTAAACAGGCCGAGGAGCAAGTCAAAAAGCTGAAGCAATAATACGTAAGAGAAGGGATAGTAATTCCTTCTCTTCTCTATATTTGAAAAGGGACAATGAAGAAAAATCATCAATAAAGGAGAAGAAAACTTTATGACGGGAAAAACAGAAATAGGCATCTCCAAAAATTTAGAATCACCGAAAAAGAAACGACCTATAAAAACGGCAAAAATGACAAGAGCAAGAAAAAATAATGTGATTGGCTATCTCTTTATCAGCCCGTGGATTATCGGATTCATCGGACTAATGCTGGGTCCTATGCTCTTTTCTTTCTATGCAAGTTTTACTGACTACAATATAACATCGAAAATGAATTTTATTGGCCTAGCAAACTATAAACAGATGTTTACAGTAGACGACATGTTTTGGACATCATTATGGAATACTTTATATTATGTACTTTTTTCTGTGCCGATAACCACAGCAGGAGCCTTGCTGCTCGCAGTTTTGCTTAATCAGAAGGTTAAGGGAATGAAAATTTTTCGCACCATTTTTTATTTACCTGCAGTACTTTCAGGTGTAGCGGTTTATTTTTTATGGATGCAATTGCTAAGCCCCTCCACTGGAATGGTCAATACCATGTTAAGCTGGGTTGGAATAGAGGGACCTGCTTGGCTGTTTGATCCTAAATGGACAAAGCCTGCATTAATACTCATGAAGATATGGAGCGTAGGTGGAGGCATGCTTCTGTATTTAGCTAGTTTACAGGGGGTATCGAAAAATTTGTATGAAGCTGCCGAAATAGATGGTGCTAATATATTTCAAAAGTTTTTTCATATCACCTTGCCCATGGTTTCTCCGGTAATTTTTTTTGATTTAGTAACAAGCACAATCGGTTCTTTTCAAATTTTCCAGGAAGCATACGTAATGTCGGAATCAGGAAATGGCGGACCAGCAAATTCACTCTTATTCTATAATTTACATATGTGGAATAATGCCTTTAAAACATTTGATATGGGATATGCCTCTGGAATGGCATGGATATTATTCGTTATTATCATGATTCTTACTATATTTCAGCTAAAAATCAGTAAACGCTGGGTTCATTATGAAGGAGGAAATGATAAATGAAATCTATAAGCACTTCTAAATTATCCAAACAAAAATCTTCGTCCATAAAGCTTAGAAAGCTATTCGTTCTTTTCTTATTATTAACTGGAAGTATCATTATTTTATCACCTTTATTTTGGATGATATCGACATCACTAAAATCTCCAGCCGAAATAGCTCAATATCCTCCATCCTTGATACCGAAAGAATTTCATTTTTCTAATTACATAGAAGCATGGAAAACAGCTGCCTTTACAAGATGGACAATGAATACTTTATTTATTGCTGTTTTCGTCATGATTGGAAATGTATTAGTAAATTCATTAATCGCATATGGTTTTGCAAAAATCCCTTTTAAAGGAAAGAATATCTTGTTTGTTCTAGTTATTTCAACAATGCTGATCCCTGGTTTTGTCACATTAGTACCGCAGTATATTTTATTTTCTAAATTAGGTTGGCTGAACACTTATTTACCATTAATAGTACCAGCCTTTTTAGGGAGCGCGTTTTTCATTTTTCTATTACGACAGTTTACTGCCTCTATCCCTGATGAGCTAATTGAAGCAGCAATGCTGGATGGAGCCAGTCACTTGCAAATTTGGTGGAAAATTATTTTACCATTAACTAGACCAGCCTTAATAACAGTAGCTATTTTTTCCTTCAATGGAGCCTGGAACGATTTATTAGGACCATTGCTATACATAAATGACGAGAATTTATACACCTTACAAATCGGCCTGACAACTTTCAAAGGAACAGTACAGACACAATGGCATTATTTAATGTCCATGTCCGTAATGGTTTTATTGCCCGTGTTATTATTATTTTTCTTCTTTCAACGCTATTTTATCGAAGGCTCCAATATTTCTTCGAGCAGAAAAGGTTAATATTGATAAAAGTACCATCCGGTGAACGGGTGGTACTTTTTTATGGATTTCTTCACTCTCCATATATAATTTATTCTTTTGAAGAAATTTTTTTAAAATCAATGTGATTAAACAAATCTTGTTGCCGGTAATAATTACAGATCTACTTTACAGCCAACTCTTTAGAAGTTGATTTGTCACTTTTAATAAAAAAGGGAATAAAAAACAGTGGGTAAATCATTAAATACAAATTTACTGCCCACCAGCTTAAATCAAACTCTAAACTAAATCCCCAAAATGCAATAGCCTGCAAACCCGAACAAAAGGTCAGCACTAATGAAATTAAGGCATACGGCTTCCATTTTGCGCTTGTTTTCTTATATAAGTATAAGCTATAGAGACCTGTTGCTGAGATGAAAATATCTAAAGGCAAAAACGACCAGTTCCAAGCAATAATAATGGGATTATCATAATCCTTAAAGGCCCAGTCTATAGGAATAAGACTGAAATATGTAATAATCCAATAAATGATAAAGCCTATATCTGTGATGAGAAAAAAAGGCTTTAAATATTTCATTAACAAAATCCTTTCTTATTTTAATATTTCTTTACTGCTGAAATAAGAACAAATGTAGTCATAGATACAATAAAGAATTAAAAGAGTATTCATCCCTACAGGTAATAGAAGTAAAATAGCATAAAATTTAAATAACTAGTATGACTACTCGCTCATCTGAGATTTGTGATCAGATGCTTCACTATGATCGACAGTAAAGTTAAGAGTTACAACGCCGATAATAATAAGACAAATCGCAATAATTTTCACAAGACTTAAACTCTCATTAAAATAATATACTCCAATAATTGAAATAATTAGGATTCCTATACCTGACCAGATTGCATAAGCCACAGAGATTTCGATCGTCTTTAATGCCAAAGTTAAAAATACTAAACTGTTTAGATAGAAGAATATTAATAAAATACTTGGTAATAACTTTGTAAAGCCTTCAGATAATTTCATACTTGTTGTACCAGCAACCTCAAATACTATTGCCAAACATAAATATAGCCAAGAAATATTAATCACCATCCTTATATTTCGAAATGCCATTCAACAATATATCCATAACTGCTTCTAATTTTTCTTTAATTGTTAATGAGCTTTGCGAAGCATAAATTTGATTAATAGCACCTAGATACAATTCAATAAAGATATCTAGATTAATATCTCGAAGGTTTCCTTGTTCTATCCCTTGCTTCATCAAAGTAAGAACAGTTGACCATTCTTCTCTTAGGAAAATATCCAATTTCTCCCATTGCTGAAAATGATGCTTTTTTAAGTCGGACAATAAGCGAATATCCATAATCCCGAACTCTTCAGGAGTACTACAAAGGATAAGTTTAATCTTATCTAACACATTTGTATTCTCATCCATAACTATCTCTTGTTCATTTTGCTTTATACTATGAATAAGTTTTTCGATAATCTCATCAACAATCTGATCTTTTGAAGAAAAGTATTGATAAATTGTTCGTTTGCTTGTTCCTAAATTAGCAGCTAACTCACTCACTGTAAAACTAAATCCTTTTACTTGAATCAATCTAATTGTTTCATCAATAATTCTATTATGCAAAAACGGACCTCCTACCAATACGAATGAAACTCATTCGGTTTTATCGGTACCAGTATAATATAATATCTAAATTTGCACAATAGTTTTTGTTATAAAATGTAATAATGACAGATACTCGAACTTATTTCCGGAATGAGAGAAGCTGCATTATAATAGAGATAACTGACAAGATTTTCATCTAAATGAATCATGAAGTGGATGAAACAGGTCCTCCATTGAATTTCTGACAACTGAAAAGTGTTCCACATTGTAATGTCCATGAAGAGTTGTATTATGGTGCTTGATGATTTGTTCTTCATTTATTACGTCATTGCCCAAAGTAGAGTGTCCATCACCTACTAACGTTACGTCAAAAGTAGCTTGACAAACCATATCGAGAGAAACCGTCTTCATATAATTCCGTTTTATCACTCTGCTTTCCTTGTATTAATAATTGTCCAAACAGAACTAAACAAATTCTTTTAGCATCCCCCCTATTTTTACAATAAGTAAAAAGAAACCATTTTGAAGAGTCGTTAATCAAAATGGTTTCTTTTCAAGCAATCTCCCATATAAACATTCGTTAGTTTAATAGTTTTTGAACCTTATCGGCAATATAATCTCTTAATGAGACAAGTTCGTCTTTCTCAAAAGTATTAGTAACATTTCCATTTTCATAAGAATCGACGACTTTACTAATGGTGATCCTTACATCCTTTGAGAATGTTTTAAGCCCCCAATTACCAGCTTCTTGCTTGGAGGAAACGACTCCTTCTTTAAGAAACCAAAATACTCTTATTAAATTTAACGAACAATAAATGGGGTCTTTTGCGATATTTTCCAAACAATCGTAATAGTCACCTAGTATGGAAGATGTATAATCTGCGCTTGGAACTAAAGGAAATACTTCCTTTATAGGTTTACCTTCTACACATATGCCTCTTTGATAAGTAATCGTTAAATGAGCTGCTAAATCGGCATCTGAATGAATATCACCATTTATATACTGATAGGTACCATTTAACAAATCTCTTTCGAAGCGTTCTCTCCAAAACTCACTATAATGAAAGTCAAATACACATGGATGCTGCCAATGCCGTAATTGACCCGTATTTAGAAAACTTATTTCAATGGGATATGGAGAATTGGAATAACCTAATAAGAACCGCGCTAATTTTCTTTTATCTTCTACTTCTAATGATTGATGCGTAATAACCAAAACATCCACATCGCTGCTTTTAGGATTAAATCCTCCCATAGCCAAAGAACCATGTATATAAAAACCAAGGTAATTGTCTTTTATAATTTCCTTCATACTTTTATTTAGATGAAAGACAAAATCCTTCACTTCAGAAGAACATGTTTTCCAAACATCCCCCATCTTTCTCCCCCCTGTTCTTACTCCGTTACCAATATGCTTATTTGTTAAAAATAGTAATTTTAGTTAATATTAATACTAACTATCGCCAATGTAAACATTCACAACTACCATATTGCTGTTCTCTGAGGAAATAAGAACATCGTACAAAAAAAAGATAGATAGAGCGAATGCCTTCCACTCTTCTATCCTTTTTCTTTCAATGCATATACTGTATGATATTTTATCATCCTTAACTACTAAAAGCTTCACACGATAAAAGCAAAGTATAAAATGAATAACAAGCAAAGTACATACATAATTGGATGAACTTCTTTATAACGCTTTTGTGCTACTAAACATATTGGATAAAAAATAAATCCTAATCCAATCCCGATTGCCACACTAGAAGTAAGAGGCATCATAATAATTGTTAAAAAGGATGGAATGACAATTTCTAACTTCGTCCAGTCTATTCTCCTAATTTCCATTGCCATTAATGCCCCTACCACAATTAATGCAGCAGCTGTAACTTCTACTGAAATCACGGCAACAAGTGGGGAAAAGAACAATGCAATTACAAAGCAAGCTGCAATGACGACAGACGTAAAACCTGTTCTTCCTCCGACAGCAATACCTGCAGAAGATTCCACACTCGTAGCTGGTGTCGATGTACCTAAAATAGCTCCAATAGCACCTGCAGCAGAATCAGCAAGCAACCCTTTACCGATATTAGGAATCTTATTATCCTTCATCATTCCTGCTTGGCTAGTTAAGGCAATTAATGCACCTGCAGTATCAAAGAAGGCAACAATTAAAAAGGTAAAGATAACTGTTAGTATTTCTGGCGTAAAAATCTTATCTAAATGAGAAAACACAACACCAAATGTTGGTTTAAGGCTTGGTATATCTCCAACAAGCGAAGAGGGAACTTCTATTAATCCAAAAATCATTCCCACAATCGTAGTAATGACCATTCCATAAAAAATCCCGCCGTTAATGCCGCGTACTAACATAACAATTGTAATAACAAGACCTATAATTGCCAGCAGAGTCATAGGGGACGTTAAATCACCAATCGAGACAAATGTATCTGGATTACCAATAATAATTCCACCATTTTTCAACCCAATAAACGTAATGAAAAATCCAATTCCAGCAGCGATTGCATGTTTTAAACTCGCTGGAATGATATTAATGATCTTCTCGCGGATTTTCATTAAACTTAATAACATAAAAATGATTCCTGCAACAAAAACACCAGTTAAAGCGACCTGCCATTCTATTCCCATTCCTATACATACAGAAAAAGTGAAGAACGAATTCAGGCCCATACTAGGTGCAATTGCGATTGGAAAGTTAGCAAGTAAACCTATAAGTAATGTTCCGATGATTGCAGTGAGCGCTGTTGCTGTGAATACAGCCCCGCTATCCATCCCAGATTGGCTTAAGATAATTGGATTTACAACTAATATATACGCTATAGACAGGAAAGTGGTTATTCCTGCAAGTGTTTCCTGCGCATAAGAAGTGTTCCGTTCTGCAAATTTAAAAAAGTCTCTCATGTTGTCGTCTCCTATTTGCTAAATTATAGATCGATAGGGAGTGATTCTAAGATTAGTTTTACCACTAATTCATTTTATTTTCCCCTTAATAAAAAAAACTTTGACCCTTATTTGGTCAAAGCTTTTCTACAAAACGGAATAAAAATGTTATAAAATTTCCATTCCTTGTAGACAAGCTATTTATTGGTAGCTGGTAGAAACTTTCAAGCCATATTCTTGAATTTATACAAGGTTCTATCTATTCTTTTAAAAAAACAATAGGAGAATAATAACAAGTTTAAATTATTATGTCAATAGTATAAATTGGAATAGGATTGTCTAGTAACAAATCAAAGTACTGAGAAGATTGAATGTAAAAAGAATTAAAGGAAAATAATTCGGAAAAAGCCATAAAAAAAGACCATTTCGGTCTTTTTTATGGCTTTGCTTCTTCTACTACTAATGAGATGAATTTATCATTTTTTGTATTATGATTCACCGTAACAATAACTGTTTTTTCCTTTCCACCCTCTTTTACGAGAAATTGAAAGGAATCTTGTTCTTCTTGCGGAGATATTTTTTTACGCCCTAAATATTTATAATCAGTTACAGACTCTTCTGGATAATCTGCCTTTACTACAGCAATTGCAACAGACCCAAATTTCTTATAATCTAACTCCTGGACAGCTAAATGATGCGATGGAAACATAAATGCCATAACTAATACTGATATACTAACAATAAGAACGGATAAAGATTTAGTCTTCATATTTACCTCCAATGTTTTTTCTTATTATGAATCTCCCAGCATTTTTTTATGTATCGCATCTATTTTTTTTGCTTCCTCAATCAGCGTTCTGGGAATGGTTTTATTTCTGGCCCATTCTTTAGAAAAGTTTGTCAAGGAAGGGTGGCGCTCATCTACCAATGGACATATTTCAATTGTATATGCGGGTAAATGATAGGTCGTAATAAACCAATCTGTAAATCCGCCCCCTACGGCATCTTTCGGAGGAATCCCAATCTTGTACCCAGTTTCCTTTGCGAGAACTTCTGCAATCATCCGATCTCTGTTCTCATTCGCCCCATTATTATATTGCCAAAAAATCTCCTGACCAGAAGAATGGTAGGCAACTGCAATGGTTGGTTTTATTTTTTCTGTTAACTTGACTATGGCTTGTACCTCTTGTGCTTCAAATGGAGCTTTCCCTTTATAATTTTTATAAAAAGGTTCTTTTTTGGAATCCTTTATATACTCCCATCCAGCAGGATATTGTCGATTTAGATCCACTCCTAGCCCATTACTTTTCCAACGCGTAAAATCATTTAGGCCGCCATTCATCTTCTTTATTTTTCTTTTCGAGAAAAACGGAAATTTGTTGATTTTCCCCTGTTGAATGGTGACTCCATCTGGATTGATCATCGGTACAATCCAAATCGAATAGGAACCAAGAAAATTGTCTCCATTCTTTATTGTCCTTGCAATATCCTCTGCCATTTTCATGGTTAATAAAGAAGTAATCCATTCCCTTCCATGATGTGCACCTGACAAAAGGATACTTTTCTTTCCTGTCCCTATTTGGATCGCATAAATTTTCCGGCCAAATTCTGATTTCCCAATCGCATGGACTTGGAGCTGTTTCTTATATTTACTTTTTAAAATCCAGACATCGTCTTGAAAGTTTTCATATGTATACACTTCACTCGCATCTACAACTGATTTCGCGTAGGACTCCTTTGTATTTACACAAAGAAAGACTGAAATTGCAGTTAAAATAATAATAAGTCGCCTTTTCATAATAACCCCTTTTTTCTTTATATTGTGGATATGCAGAAGTCCTTATTCATATTGCGTTGAATTTATCTTCAATGAAGCCATAAGAATTTATACAGGTAAAAATAGAAAATCCTTTGAAATCAATATAGCCAACTTTTAGTGGGTAACATTCTTACCTTTATCCATATAATATAATCATCTCCTTCCCACAAAAGGAGGCATTAAGATGAACAAAACAGATTATGATCGAGCCCTATACTATACTCATCGATCAGAGTGGGATAATCTTCTCATATTGATGGTAAGAACCCATGATAACTTTCTCTCAAAAAAAATTGAACAATTTCTGCATGCCTACAACTTTGAACATGATTATTCTGTCATAGAAAAACATTTATATTCCTTATTACGCTACATCGATCACGCCAACGATTTAGCCGAAGAAGAATGGATTCACACAACTACCATGTAATAGATAGAATCCCACCAAAAAACCACGACTCTTCTGTCGTGGTTTTTACCTTTTCATTCATATTACATCTATGATTGATTACTTTTTATATTCAATTCGGTATACATCAAAGCGTCTATCTTTTAATTGGCGGACTGTTCCTCTTTGTCGCTGTCTTCTTAGTATTTCTAAATCTACATCCCCGATCATAACCATTTCTATATTAGGGTTTGTTTCCCCAACAATCCCATCTCGGGCAAATTCAAAATCAGATGGCGCAAAGATAGCCGATTGGGCATATTGAATATCCATATTTTCTGTTTGCGGTAAATTCCCGACAGTCCCAGCAATCACCGTGTAAACCTGGTTTTCTACAGCTCGAGCTTGTGCACAATAGCGTACACGTAAATAGCCTTGACGATCTTCTGTACAAAACGGGGTAAAAATAATTTTTGCCCCCATATCTGTTGCAATCCGGGCTAGTTCTGGAAATTCAATATCATAGCAAATTTGAATCGCAATTTTCCCACAATCTGTATCAAAAACCCTAATGGCATCTCCTCGTCTTATTCCCCACCATTTCCGCTCATTCGGCGTTATATGTAATTTATATTGTTTTTCAATCGTACCATCACGTCTAAAAAGATAAGCAATATTATAAATTTCTTCATCATCTTCTTTTACAAAATGAGAACCACCGATAATATTAATATTATATCGAATCGCTAAATTAGTAAAAAGCTCAATATACTGCTCTGTGTATTCTGTAACCTTTCTAATAGCCGTACTTGGAACACGTTCATCCAAAAACGACATTAATTGCGATGTAAGCAATTCAGGGAACACAACAAAATCCGATTCCGCATTGGAAGCTACATCTGTATAATACTCTACTTGATTGGCAAAATCCTCAAAGCTCTTTATTTGTCTCATCTTATATTGAACAACGCAAATTCGCACAGGATAGCTGCTTTTGAAAAAACGTTTGGATTTTGGCATGTATTCCACATTGTTCCATTCCATAATCGTTGCATAGCTTTTCGACTGTGCATCATCTGGTAAGTAATTAGGGTTAATCCGCATTAACGTGAAACCATTTAGTAATTGAAAGGACAGTACTGGATCATATATTTTATGATGCAAAACTTCTTGAACATATTCTCTTGCTGTCATTTGATCTTCATATTTATAATAATTTGGAATTCTGCCGCCAATGATTATACTTTGTAAATTTAACTGACGCACTAACTCTTTTCTTGCTTCATAAAGACGATGTCCTATTTTCATTCTTCGGTATTCTGGATCTACCATGACTTCAATTCCATAAAGATTATAGCCATGGGGGTTATGATTTGTGATATATCCGCCGTCTGTCACTTCATCCCACGTATGGCGGGCATCATATTCGTCAAAATTTATAATTAAGCTAGAGCATGATCCAATAATTTCCCCATCATATTCTGCAACAAATTGTCCCTCTTGGAAAATCTCAATATGGCTTCTTAATTGATCCTTTGTCCAAGGATCCATGCCTGGAAAGCACTCCGCTTGAAGCTTCATGATTTTATCAATATCCTGGTATTCTGTGTTTCGGATAATGAGTTTTTTTTCAAATTTCGATAAATCCAATTTTGGCATATTATTTTACTCCCTTTATGTATGATCTTCTTAACCCATACTCTTACATTTTATTTACTATTTCTACATTTCCCCATTTTTTTTAGATATAATCTCTCTCCTTTTGGAATTCTAGTTTGTTTACATCAATTCCGTTTACCTTTATACTTTTTCTATAGTGAAAATATTCCTATCAATTTTTAGAATTCAATAAACACAATAAAGGAGAATCGTATGAAAGAAGAAACAAAGCAAAAGGACTCCCGGGAAAACATTTTATATTTAGCATGGATTGCAGCTGTCCTCAGTATGTTTGGCAGTCTCTACTTTTCCGAAATTAGAGACTTTATTCCATGCACTTTGTGTTGGTATCAGCGGATCTTAATGTACCCGTTTGTGATTATTTTAGGAATTGCGGTAATCCGAAAAGATTATAAAATCAGCTTTTATACCATGATTCTTTCTGGGATTGGCGCATGTATTTCCATTTATCACTACTCCATCCAAAAGTTAGCTAGCATCTTTGAAACATCATCAGCCTGCGGACCAGTTTCTTGCACAGGTGAATACATAAATTGGTTAGGATTTATCACGATCCCTTTTATGGCACTAATTGGATTTATTATTATCTTTACTTGCAGCATTATTATTTGGAAAAAAACAAAGGAGATGAATCAATGAAAAAAATTCTGTATTTTCTGGTCTTTATTATTATTTTATTTGCTGGGGTAGCTTTTCTATCTCATATGAAAAAGGAAAAAGCTGTGGAAGGCAATCTCTATAAGAAAGCAGATTTGAGGCCAGCTACAGTCGAATTATTAGATAATCCGAATTACCAAAATATCATCCTTCCTGATGAACTCGAGGAAAAATTAAAAACAGAGGAAGACGTGACAGTTTATTTCTTTAGCTCTGAATGTCAATATTGCTTAAAAACTACTCCTGAATTAATGCCGCTTGCAAAAGAATTAAATGTATCTATTGATCAATATAATTTATTGGAATTTCAAGAAGGCTGGGATAAATACAATATCGAATCAACTCCAACCATTGTTCAATACAAAAATGGAAAAGAAGTAAGCAGAACTATCGGCTACAACGAACCTGCAGTCTTTAAACAATGGCTCGAAAAATATAGTGTAAAAAAATAAAGTCGTTAAAAATTGTATCCAAAAAGGCCATCGTCTTTCAATTGACTGTGATGGCCTTTTGTCTTTCCTAAAAGAATAAGGAATAGGAAAATTAGAAAAAATTATAGTAAGTATGAATTGTTCGCCTCTGCATACATACTAAAATTCGCTTGATCGCAGGAATCCCCGTTGCTGCTGGATTTAAAATTATCTAAATCGAATGGAAAGAATATGTCCAATTCCTCGAGAATATGGACATTTTTTGCAAAAAGATGTTTATATTTATGCTTATTCTCTGGATCTTCCAATATATTCACAAGGGTTTGAAGACTGGCAATTACTTGATAAGCTGTTTTTAATGTGCTTAATAACTGTGCTTTTTCCGGAGTAATAGTTAGAACCTTTAAGCGCTCGAATTGATTAATTTCCTCATCTGAAAAATAGAAAGGAAAAACCTTTGAATAAAAGGTTTGAATCAACTCATCAATTCTTTCCTCTTGGGTTTGGGTTGATGCAAAAACGACTTTCATAAAACGAAACACCCTCTTTATTTCTATAAATTTACACAACCTATCTGTTACCCATAGTCTAACATATCCCTAAAAACCATTTCTGTGGTAATTAAAACCATGATATGATAACTAAGTTATATTTAAGACACTTTTATTATTCATTCTTATAAAAAACAAAGGAGATTTTATGTATGTTATTTGAAAGAAAGGGTGACTGGCTTTTCCTTAAAATCCCTTTACAATGGGAAGGATTATCAATTGAGGAGTTCTTTTCGCGAGTATTACTAGCTTCGAAAAAGCAGATTCATTTGTTTAAAATGGAGAAAAAAGTTCAATTAAATAACCAAAATGTACCATGGAATTCCCTACTTAAGCAGGAAGATATTTTAAAAATTAAGCTCTTTCAGCAGCAGCCAAATGACATTATTCCAACCTATATGGATCTCACTATTCTTTATGAAGATGATTTCCTTTTAGTCGTAAATAAACCTGATTCCATCGATACCCACCCTCATTCTTCTGAAGATACTTCTTCCTTATTAAATGGTGTGGCCTATTATTTATTATTAAGTGGAGAAGAAAGACAATTAAAGCATATCCACCGATTGGATCGGGATACTACCGGCTGTATACTTTTTGCTAAACACGATTTAGTTGCTAACATGCTTGATTATCTTTTAAGAGAAAGAAAAATTAAAAGAACGTATATCGCTCTTATTGAGGGATTTTTAGCACAGAAAAAAGGAACGATTAATAAGCCGATTGGGAAGGATCGACATCATGGCAGCCGTAGAAGAATTTCAGAGACAGGACAGCAGGCAATCACCCATTTTAAACGAATCAAGCGGCTGCCCTTCGATGATTTAACGCTTATCTCTTGTACTTTAGACACTGGCAGAACACATCAGATTAGAGTCCATTTAAGCTCCATAAATCATCCTCTTGCTGGAGACAAACTTTATGGCGGAAAACCTATGTTCCATCGACAAGCACTTCATGCGGCGAAAATCCAATTCACCCATCCTATCTCTCAGGAACAAATTACAGTCTTTGCTCCACCATTAGACACCCCGCCGATTTTCCCTGATGAAGATTGGGAATCGTTATTAAGTTGAAGGATATGTTTTCAACAAAAAAAAAGGAAATGGCTTAAAAAAGCTCATTTCCTTTTTTCTCTATCTTTATGTTGTTTTACGCATTCCACGCATAATCAAGCTTAGAATAAATACTAGCACGACAGCGCCGATAATGCTCGGAATAATGGCGAAATCAGCAATGGATGGACCCCAATCTCCTAAAATTAATGATCCTAACCAAGCTCCAACAAAACCGGCAATAATATTACCAATAACTCCGCCAGGAATATCCTTACCAGTAATTAATCCTGCTAACCATCCTATAATACCACCTATTATTAATGACCATAAAAATCCCATATTTAACACTCCTTTTCTTATAGTGTTGATAGTTTTCAATGAGATAGTGAAAAACATGCTGCAGCTATGATTTTCCCGTACGGTTTATTTTCACTATCTGCTTGTACTTATATTTACCACCCTTTGAGTCTTTTAAACATATCTATTACATTCATTGTTTTAAAAAGATTCATTCAAGTGCTTCCTAACAAAAAATCTGCGCCTAATTAATTAGGCGCAGACCTTTTGTTTGTTCCGTTTTATAGTCCTTAAATTTATTAAAATAATAATTTATCTGGATTACTGCCAAGTCTTTCATTCATATTTAAGCGATCGATTTGATCCATTTCCACTAAGCTTAGTTGAAAATCAAATATCTCTGCATTTTCTTTGATTCTTTCTGGATGAACAGACTTTGGAATAATAATATTTCCATGTTGCAGATGCCAGCGCAAAATAACTTGAACAGGAGTTTTTTCATGTTTTTTTGCAATATAATTAAGTGTCGGTTCATTTACTAACCGACCTTTGGCAATTGGCGACCATGCTTCCACTTTTATATCTTTCTTCTTACAATATTCTCTTACGCTCTCTTGGGAAAGTCTTGGATGTAATTCGATCTGGTTAACAGTTGGCTTCTCATTTGCATTAGCAAGTAAATGATCTAAATGATGTTCATGAAAATTACTTACACCAATTGCTCTAACTAATCCTTCTTCATATAATTTCTCAAGTGCTTTCCATGTTTCCACATATTTATCTTTTCCCGGCCAATGAATTAAATATAAATCTAGGTAGTCTAAATCTAATTTTTTCAAACTCGTTTCAAATGCTCTTAAAGTGGAATCAAATCCTTGATCATCATTCCATACTTTAGTAGTAACAAATACCTCCTGTCTTTGGATAGCGCTTTCTTTTATCGCTCTGCCTACTCCTTCTTCATTCTTATAAATGGCAGCAGTATCAATAGAACGATAACCAAGATCCAAAGCAGTTTTTACTGTATGGAAAACGGTGTCTCCCTCTTCTACTTTAAAAACACCAATTCCTAATTGTGGTATTTCTACTCCATTATGCAGCTTCACTTTCTGTTCGATGCTATTGACCAAACAAAACACCTCCAAAAATCAGAATTATCCATATAATAACACTTATTGGAATACTTCTCTATAAATATGAATTAATCCTTTTAAAAAATCGCCTGCTTCCTAATATATTTTTATTTTAAAATAAATAGAACGATTTTCTCCCACCATTTCCATGGCACAATATGCTTAAAAAGAATTGTACCTTTTGTTCCTTTTCCGACTATATAACGCAGTCTTGGATGCTTTTTCTTTGCGATGGAAACTATCTTTTCAGCCACTACCCTTGGATCTCCATTTTTTTTACTGCTATTATGTAAATATGTATCGAGCTGTTTCATATAAGAAGAATAAGGAGAAGAAGGCAAGGTAGATTTTTCAGCAATTTGCTTCCCTGTTGTCCAAATATTTGTTTGAAAAGAACCAGGCTCTACCAGAACGACTGGAATAGAAAAAGGAGCTAACTCTAATCTTAGGGCCTCACTCCATCCTTCTAATGCAAATTTAGAGGAAACATATGGAGATAGGCCTGGAAATCCAATTTCGCCACTTATGCTGCTTATATTAATAATCATTCCTCTCCGCTGCATCCTCATAAGCGGAAGAATAGATTGCGTTACACGAATGGCTCCCAAAAAATTTGTATCCATCTGTCGTTGATATTCACCGATCGATATCTCCTCTGAAAAACCCGCTCCCGCATAGCCAGCGTTATTTATCAGTAAGTCAACTTGGCCTATTTTCTGTACATATAAACTTAAGTTTTCTACAGATTGGTCTGAAGTAATATCTAAAGAAACTATGTCTATATTAGAAATTATCCCCATTCTTGTTGCTTCCTCTACTAATTGCCCACTTTTATTCGTATCTCTCATCGATGCTATAACTGTATAGTTCGCTTTTGCAAATTCTAGTGTCATCCATTTCCCAAATCCACTATTCGCTCCAGTTATTAGTACTACTTTTTTTTCCACTTTTCCCCCTTTTCCTGCCACATATTATTCATATTCCCTTCTTAACATGGACATTATATTGATTGGTTGTTCGTGTTAACACTTCTCGTTGTAATTCTTCTATTCTTAAAGCCTTTTGATTGTATAGAGTGGATTGGGCATAATCTCCCCCACCTAATAAGAAATCTGCTTTCTTCTCGATAATCATATTGTTCGTTCCTTAAGTCCATTGTAATATATAGAACTAGTTTATGGGATCCTGTTCTCTTCCCATAAGCCAACTTTCTCCAATAAAAATTTCATCCATTAACAGTGGCTCTCCCTTCTTTTTTGGACATTCTACTCTTACTTTATTATCATAAATAGAATTGGACACAATATAGGATGGAGATATGGAAAAACACTCCATTCCCTGGAGAAAAATATTAAATCCGTGCAAATATTGTAAAAAAGTAATGTAGTTTTCTTAAAACTTTGTAAAGCAAATATTAAGTTTTTGTAAATTTCGTTTCAAAATACTATGCTATTCGACAACTTTCCTATAAAATATGTAAGGCTTAGTCATAATTTGTTATATATTAATGGAGGTAACCATAATGGTTTTTAAAAAACAAGATAAGTTTGCTGTTATGTTAAAAAATATTGCTTCAAATTTAAAAGAAGGAGCAGACTTTTTTGCTGACTATAAACTAACAAATGTTAGCGATTTAAAAACTTTTTCTGAAACAATGAAGGAAATTGAAACAAAAGGTGATACATATGTTCATGAAGTTATCACAGAATTAAATAAAGCCTTTATTACGCCGATTGAAAGAGAAGACATTCTAGCTCTTACAATGAGTATGGATGATGTTTTAGACGGTCTTGAGAGTACTTCTGCACTTTTCGAAATGTACAATATCATTAGTGCAGATGAATATATGCTTCGTTTTGTGGAAGAAATCAAAAACTGTGCAGTAGAAATTGATAAAGCAGTAGATCTGCTTACAACTAAAAAATTACCTAAAATTAGAGAGTATGCAATTAGAATTAAAGATCACGAATCAAAATGTGATGGCATTTTACGTCAATCGATTAAAAACCTTTTCTCTGTAGAAAAAGATCCGATTCGTATTATCCAATATAAAGAAGTGTATGAAAATCTTGAGGATATCGCTGATTACTGTCAAAGTGTTGCCAACACACTTGAAAGTATCATTATGAAGAACGCATAAGGAGTCTTTTTCCAATGAATACATTATTAATACTTACAATTTTAATCGTTGTCTTTGCCCTAGCATTTGATTTTATTAATGGCTTTCATGACACAGCCAATTCCATTGCTACTGCAGTATCAACAAAAGCACTAAAACCGAAGCATGCCATTATTATGGCAGCATGTATGAACTTTATTGGTGCGATGACCTTTACTGGTGTGGCAAAGACAATTACAAAAGGAATCGTAGATCCTTTTCAATTAACAAATGGTTCTCTCGTTATCCTTGCAGCATTGATTTCTGCTATCATCTGGAATTTAGTCACTTGGTATTTTGGAATTCCAAGTAGTTCTTCCCATGCAATTATTGGATCAATCGCTGGAGCAGCAATTGCTTCTTCTGGTTTCTCCTCTCTTAATTACACTGGGTTTATTAAAATCATTGAGGCATTGATTCTTTCGCCTATCATCGCTTTTATTGTTGGATTTACCATTTACTCCATTTTTAAATTCTTTTTTAGGGATTTAAATTTAACAAAAACAAATAGACGTTTCCGCTATTTCCAAATATTCACTGCAGCATTGCAGTCTTATACGCATGGTACAAATGATGCTCAAAAAGCCATGGGGATTATTACGATGGCTTTATTAGCTAATAATTATGTTTCAACAAGCGAGGTGCCATTTTGGGTACAATTTGCCTGTGCTACTGCAATGGGACTAGGGACTTCTGTAGGTGGTTGGAGAATTATCAAAACCGTTGGTGGAAATATTATGAAAATTCGACCAGTAAATGGGGTAGCTGCTGATTTATCAGGAGCTATGATCATTTTCGGATCCACCTTAATTCACCTTCCAGTTAGTACAACCCATGTTATCTCTTCTTCTATTCTCGGTGTTGGTTCTGCACATCGTTTAAAAGGAGTTAAATGGGGAACAGCACAACGAATGATTATTACCTGGGTTATTACATTGCCAATTTCAGCAAGTATCGCTGCAATTTGTTACTATATCCTGCATTTCTTTTTTTAAGTAGAAGGATTATCATATACGGCTTAATAAATAAGGCCATAAGAAAAACATCTTCACCCAATTGGGTAAAGATGTTTTTCTTATTTTAAAGGGTAGCCAATCTTTTTTTAACGCTGTTTTCGTTAAGATTGTTGTTTTTAGGTGAAAATTCCTGATTTCCTATTTTTCTGTTAAAATAAGGATATATCTAATACGAAATAGAGAATAGAATGGGGTTGATTATATTGAAATTGCTATTAACCTCTAACGGTTTTTACAATGATGCTATTAAAGAGCAATTTTTAAAACTCATTAACGGCGAACCAAACGAACTGGACGTTGCTATTATCACAACTGCATCGCCGCAAAAGGATAAAAATAGATTTGCTCAGAAGGCGAAAGAGGACTTTAAGGATATGGGGTTTCAAAACATAGATTTCATTGATATAGAGTTTGATAACCCGAAAAGTCTTGCACATAAAGATGTCATATACATCAATGGTGGAAATCCATTTAACTTATTATTCCATACTAAACAGAGTGGGGCAGATAGTATCCTACGAGAGTTAGTTACCAAAAATGTTGTTATTGTAGGTGTAAGTGCTGGTGCTGTTATACTTGGTCCAAACATTAAAGTCGTTCATTTCTTCACACCGCAAATGAATGCACTAAATACTAAGGATTTTTCTGCATTAGACCTAACGGACAAACTTGTTTTTCCTCACTATGACCGAGAAGATTTGTTCAAGGATAGTACAAGCAAGACAATTGAAGATAGACTAAAAGAATTTGAAATCCTTGAAGGATGCGAAGTTACGAGATTAAAGGATGATGAATATATCACAGTAGAAAAGTAATTTATTGACCTCGAATTAGAGGTCTTTTATTATGCACTTCTTCTAAACATCTCAACTGTCGTATAGTTTGATTTATGGACAGCACTAAATAAAAGTTGCTTCACTCGTTCTTTGCGAGCCACCTTTGTGCTTTGTTCAAGGTATCTGAACCAAAACAGGTAGTTATCAAGATATTTGGTTGCCACACCTTGAAAACGGTCCATAAATTGTTTTAGTCGTTTGTGATAAGCATTAACGTGTTGAATATGGAAGATAGATTTTTTCACATAAATCCCTTTCCGCAAATTCACCATTTCGTGCTGTAATCCCTTATCTTCGGCAAACTTTTTATAGTTCGTAGCTGCATCTGAACATAACAAAGCAGAGGTGTCGATAAAGGCACCTAATACCTTATCTATATCTGTTGATTTAATACACCCTTTTCCAGCCATTTGAGAGATGACTTGTCCATTTCGATCTTGTGCTACAAGAACACAGACCTGTTCCTTTGAGATACCTCGTTTTGTTGCGACACCGCCACGCTTACGAGGGTTTCTATGAGTAATAGACTTCTTCCCTTTGTCACTTTCCAAGAAAAAGGTTTCATCGCTTTCAACAATCCCTTTTAAAGTTTGATTACCTAATGAACGGAGAGCATTCAAGATTTTATGTCGCCAGTAAAAAGCCGTAGAAATATGGATTTCTAAAGTATCAGAGATTTTAGGTAGCGTATAGCCTTCTACCATCATTTCAAAATATTTAACCCATTTATGAGGGTATCGAGAACCTGCCAACGGAGTATTGGTCATATCGTTAAAGGTCTTCCCACAGTCCTTGCACAAATATCGTTGCCTCGCACGATATTTGCCATTCTTCTTGACCGATACGCTTCCACAAAGGAGGCAAGCCAAACCGCCAGAAAAACGAGTTTCACGAATATCTTTTAGCATCTTCGCAATATCTTCTCGTTCTTCAGGGAATAAGTCTTGTTTCATTGCTTCGTAGCTTTTTGTGTGTATTTTATGATGAGCTTGTGCACATTCTTTGGTTGAACACCACTTTTTCTTACAGCCGAGCGCATTCTGGCTTTCCTTCCCTTTATGAACACCGCTTTTCCTTGCAGCAAATAAATGCTCGCAATCTTCTGTTACTTAATTTCGCTAAATCACCAGTTTATAGAATTTAATAGCAAAAATAGTACTTTTACCTATCTTACTTCTAACTTCAATAGCCCACTTGCTCGATCAATTTTCATCCTCCTAAGTTCAATTATGTTCTTCTATGTTTATACTCTTACACATATGTATAAGAAGAATGGACAAGGAATAGATAGGATGATGTTTAATGATAGAAAAAATAGCGGCGATATTTGTCGGGAGCTTATTAATAGGCATGGGGGTAAATGGATTTTTAGTCCCTCATCATCTGTTAGATGGGGGCATAATTGGAATCGGCCTTATTTTGCACTATCACTACGAGGTTCCGACAGGTCTGTCTATGATTCTTTTAAGCATTCCCTTATATATACTGGTGTGGTTTTATAATAGGGAGTACTTTTTTTATGGCATAATTGGCTTCCTTGCTTCTTCCATCTCAATTGATTTCCTATCTTTTTTACGTGATTTATTTTCATTGAAACTTGTATTAAGTGCGATTTTGGGTGGAGTGATTATCGGCGTAGGGATTGGCCTCATGCTTCGATTTGAGACCAGCACTGGAGGGACGGATCTCCTTGCCCAAGTCCTGTCAAAGATACTTTCTATTCAGGTAGGTCTCATCATTTTTCTAATAGATGGAATCGTTTTAGCCAGCGGCTATAAAATAATTGGGCTGACAACTTTTTCAGCTTCTTTCTTAACTATTTTCTGTGTGGCTGTGTTTACGACTTTATTATCCAAAAACTCCCCTATAAGGAAGGAGAGGTAGCTATTACCTCTCCTTCCACTTGACTTTAAATGCGACTTTTCACTCTTTATCTTGTTCTGGTATCAATACTTGGCCCACTTTCCCCATCTTTAATAAGGTTTGCATAATCGTTTTAGAAAGTTGGCTAGTTTGGTATGGTTTTACGAGATAATCCATCGCTCCTCGTGATAATCCCTTTTCTTTTTCATCTAATGCAGATGATACGATAACCGGAATATTTCTGAGTTTTTCTGATTCTTTGATATGATTCAAGATTCTCCAACCATCAAAATTTTCATCTTCGAGCATGATATCAAGCACCACTGCATCTGTCGGGAGCTTTTCTAACATTTGCATTGCCTCTTGACCATTTTTATAATACACAACTTGGAAGCCGTTATCTTGCAATTCATGAACAATTAATTCTCCCAGGCTAATATCATCTTCTATCACCATGATCGAGTAAGTTTGCTTATTTTCTATAGATACTTCTTCAGAAGCCTCCATTTTATGGACAAGGGGGAAAATAAGTGTAAACGTACTTCCCTTCCCATAATCTGATTCTACTGCCACTTGGCCATCATGGGCAATCATGATTTCTTGAACAATAGACAGTCCAAGGCCCGTACCACCAATCTTTCTTCGGTCCGTATTATCTACTCGATAAAACTTAGTAAATAATTTACTGATCTCCGCTTTTGGGATTCCTAGGCCTTCATCTTTAAACGATACTCGCAGCTGCCCGTTCTCTTTATAAATATTAATCTCTATTGTCCCTCCATCGGGGGAATACTTAATAGCATTACTTAGAAGATTCGCCAGCACTTGTTCAATCTTCGCTTTATCACCAATAATCATGGTTTCCTCTATCAACTGATTTATTTCGATTCGATGAGAACTAGTATTAATGGATAGTTTTTCCTTGACTCTCTCTACTATTGGCATTAAATCAATGTACTTCTTCTCATAGGTTTGCTTTCCTGCTTCCATTCGTTGAATATCTAGGAAATCATTTATTAAGGAGGTCAGCCTCTTTGCTTCACCATATATTGTTTGTAAGTACTTTTTCTGCTTTTCCACTTTTAATTCTCGATTTATCATTAATTCTGTAAATCCAAGTATGCTTGCTAACGGTGTTCGCAGCTCATGACTCACTGTGCTTACGAACTCAGACTTCATTCTATCCACTTCATATTCTTTTGTTATATCCCTATAAACAAGGATGGTGCCGAACTTAGTGTTTCCTCTATAAAGTTCCTCCGCATAGATATTAATTACTCGTCCATCTTTCATAAAGGCACTATAGGAATCCGTCTGTTTTTCCTTAATGGATGCTTCTATATATTGAAGCAACCCTTCTTCATCCATAAAATGAGCTGTTAATGGCTGCTTCCATTCATCCCATCTACAGCCAGGATAAAATATTGTTTCCTTTGTGTCCCCAATCATTTCTTCAAGCTTTTCATTCACGAATATTATTTCACCTATTCCACATACTACCTGAATACCCTCTTGAATGGTATTTAAGATATCGTAGTTTAATACACGATCATTTTCTGTTTGCTCAAATAATTCAATTTTATCTAAAGAAATACTTATTTGTTTTGCCAACGCAATAAATTCTTCCTTATCAAACACCGAGTAAGGATCGCTAAAACGACTCAGCATCATCACTGCTGTTATTTCATCATCCGAATTATAGACAGGAATATACAAATCATGTGTAAATCCTTTTTCAAGGTGATAGCCTTTTTCGGCCAATACCATTTCTCTTGAAATAATAAATGGGTCTTTCTCTTTTTTTAGTCGATCGAGCATTCCTTGCCATACATAATTTTTAAATTGCTCTGCTCCTTCTTCGACAATTCCGTAGGATGCATATGCTTGATCCTTTAATAGTAAGATAATTCCTCTGTCTGCCTGTAGAATTGCTGCTAGATGGGTAATAATACTCTCTAATACTTCATTTTTATCTAATGAATTCGAAATGCTATTAATTAATTCATTTCTTCGCCTTAATGATTCCCTATTTGCTCTAACTGTCTCTAAGACCTCTTCTAATTCTATTTGTTGTGCATGCAGTTCATCCTGCTGTGCAAGTAATTCCTCATTTTGCGCCAATAAGTTTTGTTCTTTATCTTGAACACTTTGATACATTTGATAAAAAGCAGCAGAGAGTTTCCCTATCTCATCAGCTCGCTTGGTGTCTATCTTTATCTGTGCATCATTTCCTTTCGCAATTTCATTTGCCGCAACTGATAAATCGGCTAACGGTTTGCCAATTTTTTTTAATCCAGCCCGCCCTATAAAATAAATAACCATCATAATGAAAATAATATAGACAAGAAAGCTGATTTGAAAAATGATGATATTTTTATCTAGTTCATTTACCAAATTATTCAGTTCATTCGTCATCGATTGTAAATAGTTATGTAACGAACCCTTTATATGACTAATTCGATCTGCTCCCCCATCATCTGAGAGTTTCACCACTTTGTCGATTTCTCCTTCATCAAAGTAGTTTAATGCTTTGGGGAGGATATCCTGAAAATAATAAGAATGAAAATTTGCTATCTCTTCTACTAACACTGCATCTTCATCTGTTGTAGCAACAGCTTTTAGCTGTTGAATCAATTCATTTGTCTTGGCATCCATTTTTAAAGCGGATGAACGCATATCGGGATTATTAAACGCGAAGTATCCTCTTGCTTCTGATAAAGCATTTTCTAGCATATCTTGTAATTCTCTAGTGATTGATATTTTTTCAAGGATCACTTCCCTTTCTTCTGCATAGCGATCATTCAATTGCTTTTGACTGAGTGCAAGGAAGGCACAGCCCATAAGGAAAAGCAAACTAAAAAAAAACAGTAAAGCTACAAACTGTCTTGATATGCTTTTACCAAAATAATCTTTAATTTTCATTCAATATTTCTCCTACTTTGTCTAATAAAGCAAGCGGGCTAAATGGCTTTGCCATAAAATAATCTGCTCCTGCTCCCATAATTTCATGTTGCTCACTCGCTTGGCTTTTGGCAGAGAGCATCATAATTTTAAGATGCTCTCTCTCTTTATCTGCTCTTACTTTTTCAATGACTTCTAAGCCGGTCATAATTGGCATCATATAATCAAGGATTAGTAAATCATATTGGTTCTCTTGAATTAACTGAAATGCTTCTTCTCCATCTTGTGCTTCATCCACGATGTACTCATCTTCCAATGTATCAACTATCAACATTCTTAATACTTCTTCATCTTCTGCTAATAAAATTCTTTTCACCATTTAATCCCCCAAATTTATTTCTAAAAAGGCATCCTTTAAGTGGTAATACGATGCCCTTAGCCGTTCATGGTAAGCTGGCATCTCCCATTCGTCCCACGTGTACCATTTAGCATCAGCAGCTAGGATTTCATTATATCTATTAAGCTTAGGGAAGGAAGAGATTATTTCCTCCTCTTTTTCCATTACCGCTGCTATTTGGATTCCCTTAGCCTGTACACTTTCCTCTAATCCCTTTTGCCATAAATCAGCCATTATCTCTTTCCGGCTCGGGTCTTTCATATTCAACAAGGCCCAAGGTATCCGGACTTCAATCGTTTTTTTATCTTTGCTCACGCTTATATCGGTTAAGCTATTAAATTCTTTACTAGCAGGATTTCCATTGCCAAATAGAAGATGTCCAGTTACATAAGATTGAAATGGAATTTTAGTATCTGGGAGCTCTAATTTCTTATTTAAGGTCAGTCGAATAGGATGAAATACTCCATTATCCTTTTTCTTTGCATAAGCTTCTTCTTTGATCATATGCAAAATGGATCCATAATGATAATGGAAGGAATCATAATAACTATCAACTAATATTTGCGAATTGTGTTCATTCGCTATTTTAACAAGAAAGTCAACGCCAAACGTTGATTTAATTGTTTTGTTTTTAAGTGCAATTGTTTTTTGGCCTTGCTTCTCAATGGTATTAAACAATAGATAGGTTGTATCTGTTTGTAAGTCTATTGGCTGGTGATAATCAATTCTCAAGTTGACCTGCTGTTCATCACTTGTTACATATATAGACTCTATTCCTTTTTGTTCCCTTCTATCTTCATACAAAGGAGAAATGCCGAGTTTTTCCCAGTCCTTTTTCTTTCCATCTATATAAATGGGCGACTCATATTTTCCAGGATCAAAGCTGAGTAAGCCAAAATGCTGTTCATTTGTTTGTAGATTGGACCAATATGGTCTTCTATCAGGATTATCATAATCCATCGTATTCCATGTTCGCTTGAACCATTCATCCTGCCAAGCAAATAGTAGCCCACCTGCATAATTTTCATCGACAATCATTTGAAACATTTCTTTATCGAAATTTCCTTGTTCTTGTTCGGAAAGAAACCCTTGTGTCATTCCATTTACATTCTCATGCGTTTTTCCTCTCGATGCGGGTACACCAAATTCAGCAATTAGAACTGGCATATCATGTGCTTCTCTTAACTCCTGTAAATAAGCTCCATAATTACTCTGCTTCCCTTGTTTATTTATATAGCCTTTATATGCAGGCTCATAGTTTAAGAAATCTGGATAATACGGATAGACATGATAGGAAGCAAGGAATCCCGCATGAAAATTCTCTGTCGTCTTTATATGATTGGGATTTACGATGGCCATATCTTCTTTTGGATCCGGCTCATAACGATGTTTAAGCAAGTCCGTTGTTACCCAATTGGTAAAGCTCATTGTATGCTGCCAGTCATATTTATCAACCTCATATTTCACTGTTTCATCCATCTTCTGTGCAAGCCAACTTTCAAAAGGAGAAGCATCTTTTGTTTCAAAGTAAGTGCCATCATATGAAGCTATGCTTTTATGTTTCTCATTTGTGTTCTGTACTACCTCTGGATCCCATTCGATTCCGATCATAATGCCCAATACATATTTTGATATATCATATGTATACTCGCCGGAAGCATGGCCAGGGGCAGCAGCTATAGATGCATTCCCATGAATGATATCTATCATATTCTTCAATTCTCGATTAAAATCATTATCCACTTCATTCGCGTAAGCATCCTGTTTTTCTAGGAGAGTCTCTTCATTAATCCATGCACCATGAAAAAGATATAAAGGTTCCTCTGCCAACTGATTATACTCATACAATGCTTGATAGAAAGCGGGCGGATGCAAGGTATACACTCTAATCGCATTTGCATGCATAGCGCCAATATCTTTAAACCAGCGTAAATATTCATCCTTCGTTATGGCCGTTTCTCCTGGAAAAGTTCCTGGCTTTGCTATCCCCATATTAACTCCTTTAACAAGGAGATTTGTCCACTTATTGTCTTTCAACACCTGAATATACGTATCATCTGTTTTCGTATTTATCTTCAAATGATTCACAGTTGTTGTTTCCACATTACTTGCATGATCAGCGGAATGTAAACCATTCTTTAGAATCCCTTTCATAATAGGTACATAACTGTTCCAATAAAAGGAATGGCGATAAGTAATAGATCTTTTCCACGTATCAAACCCGACTGTTTTATAAAGTGCTGGTACCTCTGCTTCATCTGCATAGTCACCTGCAAAATAATAAGACGTGTATTGTTTATTCTTGTATTGAATGACTGCTGGAAACTGACTAGGTAAGCCATATTCGGTTAAGACTGCTTTCCCTTTTTCATTTACTGGAAGTGTATACGTAGCAAGAATATCGGTCTCATCCTTTGCAGCAACTATATCAAACCAATAACCATAATTCGATTTAATAGGCTGATTGAACAAATCCTTTCCTTTATCAGTAGTCGAAAATTGAAGGGCTCCGCTAACAAGCTCTTGATCTGACAATACAATTAGATGATCATCGCTATTAATCAAGATTAACCCTGATCCTTTAAATGACCACTTGTGATCATAGATTTGTTCATATCTTTCTTTGACCCATATAGGAACTTCATTGCTTTCCATGTCAGAAAAATATCTTCCTATCCATCCACTCCATGAAAGATGGAGAAGATTTGTTATTTTTTCGCGGGCTTGATCACTAGTTGGAGCTGCAAAGGTATTAAATTCAGCAATTAATGTTTTATTGGTGTTTTGAAACAAAGCTGACTCTACCCTTTCAACATCTTCTAACGCTAATCCGCCTTCCATCTGCTTCGAAACTTTCTCAACGCTATTCATTCTGGAAGCTTCTTCCTTATCTACTCCATATTGATCTGTCATATAGATCACATCATAGGAGGATAAATCTTTTGGCAGATGAGTTAATTGCTTGTGTTTTTCTTTCAAAGGATTAACTCCTACATAATCACGTTCTTTGCTATAAGGAGCTTGATTGCTTTTTACATATTTCTGATTATTCAACACCCATATTAATCCCGCATGTTCCTGATAGGAAGAATCCGGCACTGTTTTATCCATAATTAAGACATTTAATTCCTTTGAATGCTTTAACTGCCAAAGCCAAAAAGGACTTGTTAAAAGTCCTACACCAAAGAGAATAAGTAAAAAGAAAATAATCGATTTATTCCATTTCATTCGGATACTCCTTTACGGCTCATTTCTCCCCAACTTTTATCGCTTCTTATTAATTGCCAAATGCCTTCACATCGCCAAAAAACAGTTAACGGGCGGTACCAAAAAGATTCTGTCAGCGAATAGAAGAACAAAGAAATGATGTGGGAAACTTTCGGATATTTGCGCAAACTCCATTCTTCTAATAACACTGCTGCCATTGAAAAAATAGAGCCATAAATACAGGACAGTAATAAAATTAAGATGGCAAATTCTAAATATACTCCACCAAAAAACAAAGCAATAATCGTATAAACATATCCTAAAAATTCGACAATAGGGCCCAAAAATTCAATTAGCCAGAAGTATGGAAAAGATATTAGTCCGATATTTCCATATTTCGGGTTAAAGGTTAGCTTTCTATGATTCCATAGACTTTCATATAATCCCCGATGCCACCTTCTTCGCTGTCTTCTTAAAAACGTTATTTCTTCCGGAACTTCTGTCCAGCAAACTGGGTCTGGAACATAAACGATTTTCTTTTTTTCCTTTGTCTCTTTTAATAATCGATGGATTCGCACTACGAGCTCCATATCTTCGCCGACTGTATTCGTTTGATAGCCCCCAGCCTTTAGGACCCATTTTTTTGAAAAAACACCAAAAGCCCCAGAAATAATTAATAATAAATTATGTCTGCTTAATCCAATTCTCCCCATCAAAAAAGCTCTCAAATATTCGATTATTTGCATAATAACCAAGGGATTGCGAGACAATCCTATCTCGAGAACTTGTCCGTTTTTTATCTTACATCCATTAGCAATACGAATACTTCCACTTGAGGCTATCACTTCTTCATCACTATCCATAATAGGCTTCATTACCTTTAAAAAGGCATCTCTTTCTAAGACCGAATCACCATCTAATGAACAAATATAAGGAAAATGAGAAAAGTTCAGTCCTGCATTTAAAGCATCTGCTTTTCCGCCATTTTCTTTATCGATTAAATATAATTTAGGGAGCAGCTTCGATTGATAAATGCCTTTAATAGGCTTTGTCGTAAGTTGTTTCCTGACAACCTTTTCTATATGAACCATCTCATATTGTTCTATCATTTTCTGCAGCGTATAGTCCTTTGATCCATCATTGACAACAATGATTTCAAATTGAGGATAATTAATGCTCAACAAGGACCGTACACTTGGAATGATCCCAGCTTCTTCATTATAAGCTGGAACAATGATAGATACTGGTTTCGTATACCATTCATTTGAAACATCATCAAATGTATCTTCTCTATTTAATTTATATTCCTTTCGTAGCTGAAGCATGGAAATGAAAAGAATAACAGAATAAAACAATATAATAATTATCATATAAACAGCAATAAACGTGGCAAAGATTTGTACAGCAATTGACCACCATTGATAAACCATGCTAATAAACTCCTTTATTTAACCATTCTCTGGCCATATCCTTGGCAAACTTATCCTCTGATTGGTTAACGACTTCAAATAAAACTTCTCTGCCTTTTTTAAAGCTTATGATGGATTCAGCTGCTTGAGATCGCACCCACCAAGAAGAATCATGAAGAAGCTTTACTAACAAAGGAATATATTTATCGAGGCTACTACTCGTTCCTAATAGTTTGGCAACCATCATTCTCTCCTGCCAAACTTCAGAATCTGCCAAGAAAACGTAATCTTCTATATTTCTCACATAGCCAATTGAAGCTATTGCCTTCAAAGCTCTTAATCTGACCTCTTCCTCATACTTCGCGAAAACACTCTCTATAAATTGGACGTACTCTACCTTCTTTTTCATGCTTATTACGTCTAAGATTGCTAATTGTAACGCTTCTCGACAATAATAAAAAGGCTGAATAAACTTCCTAAAACTCTCAGGCTTTAAACGCAGCAGTATACTTCGGTAATTCTTTTCCGTAAGTTCTTCATCCTTATTTATGAGGCTCCAAATGTTTTCAGATTGAAAGGCAGCTAAAATCCGATAAATCTGGATTTTCTCTTCTTTATGACAATTTCTTTTGGATAATCGACTAATCACCTGGTGTTCGATTTCCTTCATATGAAAACCTTCTATTTTATATAGGACATTCATCCGTTTACTCCAATATCTAGACTTTATTTCTTTCCTATATTTATCTATCAAGTAAAACTCAGCAAGTTCAAGCAGCCGTTCTTCCTCCTGTTCTCCCTCTATTCTCTCAGAAAAATCAGTGAGAACCTGTTCTATTGCCTGCTTGTCTATTCTTGTTTGCTTTATATCCTTCAATCTTTCCTTTCCCTCCCGAAGATAGGAAAAGATTGGTCCAATCAGCTGTTTTTTTCGCTCATTAATTTGGTTATCTTGTCTATTCTCTATTATTTTTCTAATGACTAAATAAGTTAATAAGCATAATAGCGTAGCAAATAGGATAATACTAATTATTTGTAATACTCTTATCTCTTGTTCCAAATTAAATCATCCTCATAATTAACCTTGTTATTCTTGCCTGTAACTCTTTAATACTGAATGGTTTTGTAACATAATCATCTGCACCTAACCGTAATGCTTCAGCAATATCATGTTCACTTTTTCTGCCAGTCAACATTAAAATATGAGCATTATGCTGATAAGACGTCTTTTTAACAATTTGCAGGAGCTCGAGTCCATCCATTACAGGCATCATTCCATCCAAGATGAGAAAATGCATCCCATTCTCTTTTAATCGCTTGGATTCTAAAAATTGCATCCCATCTTCATATTCTGCGACATTTATGGTAAGGTTATTTATTTCGATGGAATCCAATATATTTTTTAAAATAGAACGAATGAAGGAATCATCATCAACAATCGAAATATTTAATAATTTTTTATTTGATGCTTCCTTCCTTTTATTAGCGCTTCGAATACAAGCACGTCCATCTTCCTTGGCTAAATAAAGCGCCTCATCTGCCTTCTCAATTGCTTTATTTAATGGTATGTCATTTGAAGTGACTTCAAATACACCAGCAGAAAAGGTCAAAGAAAATTTGCCACCATTTTCTTCGAATTCTATTCCTGAAAAACGCTTAAGCATCCTGTTTAATACATCGATAACTTCAGATTCTCCCGCTCGTTGAAAAAGAATGACAAACTCTTCGCCACCAAAACGAAAAAGTGTATCTGTGGTTCTAATATTTGTTTTCAAGAATTGGGCAAAAGCTTTTAATACCTTATCGCCTACAACGTGACCATATGTATCATTGACTCGTTTAAAATAATCAATATCTACAATAGCAATGGTACCAGAAGTTTTGGTCCGAGCTGTATCACTAATAAAACGAGTATAAGAATCCTTTAAAAACTTGCGATTATATACTTCTGTTAATTCATCAATTAATACAGACTGGTCAAAGATTTTCTTTCGCTCGATATGTCTCTCAATTCGAATCAGAAATTCTTCTATATCAAGCGGCTTTTCCATATAATCATCTGCGCCCTTCTTATATGCAGCTATTCTCTTTTCTCTTGAATTATCAATACTACATATAACCTTTGGAACAAATGAGTGCTTCGTATGCATCTGAATATCATCTAGGATATCTAAACCGGTTTTAAATGGCAGGTTCATATCAATAATGATACAATCTGGCTGCATACTGTAAAATTGCTCAATCGCATTCTCCGCATTAGAATTTGCTATTACCATCCAGCCTTTACGCTCCATCATTTCCTTTAAGAAAATCAATAAAGAAACATCGTCATCAATTAGCTGAATAAGCGGTACTTCAATATCTCTAAAGTCAGGAATTTTATTAATATCTTCGTGAAAATGCTCGTACTCTTCACAAATATCAAGTAATTCACTTAAAAAATTCTTTAGCTCGGATTGTGCCCAGTCTCCTTCTCTTTCTTCCACCTTTGTCATTAATCCCGAAACTAAATGAAATAACAAATCCAAATCTAATGTACCAGAAGTGCCTTTAATCGCATGCAATAACCTATAAACTTCCTCATTTTTAATGATCTCTGCTGCTTGTTTATTTAACAATTCATTTAACTGCTGTGTCATTCTTGTAATAAATATTGCCTTATATTTATCCAACACTATAAATCCTCCCGACTACTTTAACCAAATCATTAAGACTGTTTTGATATTTTTCCCGACATATAAAAATTAATCATAAACATTTCATCCTAAATATTAGGAAAACCAAAAGACTGCGCACAAAAAAACAGACCAAAAAACTGGTCTGATTACTACAATAAATATAACATTTCGATAGATGTGTATAATTAAATTACATTTTTCTTCATTATTAATTTTTTCTTTTATATTATATAAAAAGAAAACAAAATATAATAGAGAAACATTTCCTAATTTTTACTTTTATTACTTGTTAATTTTCCTTCTTCATTCTGCGATTTTTACGATCACAGCTTTCCATTGCTGCCAAAATTGTCCCTCTAAATTGATTTTGTTCCAATGCAGTAATTGCTTCAATTGTCGCTCCACCAGGTGTGCATACTTCATCTTTCAATATTCCTGGATGCTTACCTGTTTCTAAGACCATTTTTGCTGCTCCTAAAACAGATTGAGCAGCTAACTTGTAAGCTTTCTCTCTCGGTATTCCACTGCGAACGCCACCATCTGCCAATGCTTCAATAAACATATAGACATAGGCTGGGGAAGAACCGCTAATCGCAGGAATATAATCCATTAAGCTTTCTTCCACGACTTCCACTTGCCCAAATGCTGTAAACATTTCTATTATAAAAGCAATTTCCGGCTCTGTAACTCTTTCATTTGCACAAAATACAGTCATCCCTTCTCCTACAAGAGAAGGAGTATTTGGCATGGAGCGGATAACCTTTGCATTTTTTGATAACTGTGATTCTATGTATGCCATCTCAATTCCAGCTGCGATTGTAACAATGATTGTTTCATTCTTCACATAGGAGAGAATTTCTTGTAAGACCTCTCCATATAAATGTGGCTTTACTGCAACAATAAGTACATCTGCAAAGCTTGCTACTTTTTTATTATCTAATGTCGTTTCTATTTGAAAGGTTTCCCTTACCATTTGCGCGCTTTCCGCAGATTTCGTACTAGCCAAAATATCCTCTCTACTCAAAAAAGAAGACTGCAGCATTCCATTTACCATTGCTTGAGCCATTTTTCCACAGCCAATGAAACCAACTTTTCTTTTTTCCACTCTGATCTTCCTCTCATGTTTGTCCTTTTACTCTTACATAGTATGAGAAGAAAATCAACAAATCTATCTAAGCTGTTTAGTGTTTAGAATATTAGCACATCATTTTCGGACCATTTTTTCTTTGATAATACTGCTTAATTTGATCAATTCTGATTGCTTCTTCCATACATAAATTCCCTTTATCTGAATGAAAAGACAATAAACTAATACCATATTCGATTAAGGAAACAAGAATAATCTCCATTTCCATTCCATCCAGTCTCAAAATACTGTCATTACTGGTTGTGACTTTTTCCTTTACCATTTCTAAAATGAATAGAATTCCTCTGGATGCATTTCGTATACTAAAATCCAATGCTTCTTTTATTAATAAAAGATTTTCCTCGGTTACGTATATTTGCTCCTTCACTTTAAGCCTCCTAATTCACTTGAAATTCTATCCTTATCTCGAACATCCTTTAACCTCTATATAATCTGGAAGAAAAATCTCATCTGGTGTTTTGGAAAAAATACTAGATATCTGTACTGCTTGCTCATAAGATAATCCTCGTTTGCCATTTTCTATTTGCCAATAATAAGACTTTGTAATTCCTAACTTATCAGCCATCATCTGATAGGTATAGCCATATTGCTTTCTTATGATACGCAGCTTATTCCGATGCATTTTTTACACCTCATCTTCCCCATTCTCATTTTTTTCCTTATTAAAATTATACGGTAAACAAGTGGTTTACTTCAATATATAATTCCGAATTTGTTAACAAAAATTCATTATTTACTGTTAGCTAAACGTTAACTTATAATAGAAGTAACGAAATTAGGAGCTGGTTTAGATGAATTTTCCAGAAAGATTGAGACAATTGCGGAAATCTGCCAACATTTCTCAACAAACGCTTGGGAATGCAATGAATGTAACAAAAGTATCTATCTCAGGATACGAAACAGGTAATCGCAAACCTGATACAGACACCTTACAAAAATTAGCAGATTATTTTGATGTAAGCACTGATTACCTCCTAGGACGATCAGAAGCAAAGGAAACTAGAGCTAGCTATCATAGTAAAGTATCGGATAATAGTATGACGAGCGAAGAAGCAGAGCTGCTAACTCAATTGCAGAATTACCCGACCCTATATAACCATCTTATTAACAACCCTGAAAAGACAGTTTCACAGTTATATAGGATCTGGCGTTTCTTGGAGGACGAAAAGCAAAATAAATAAGAGCTTCTTAACTTAACAAATTTCTTATAAGAGCGTATAATATACATAATTCTTATAAGAAAGGTTGGTTTTGATGACTAATCTGCTCAAAACAATTCCAGTACCATTAGTCCGAACAAATCAATGGACTATTTTTCTATCTGTATTACTTAGCTTAGTTTTTCAGCAATACTGGATCATGCTAATTCCACTTCTCGCAGGGCTCTGTGGATTATTATTCCAATGGAATCCTATTATGAAAACAGCGAGTATATTTCTTAAAAAACCCATGAGAGAATATCATCAAGAGGATTGGGAGCAGCAGCAATTTAACCAAATAATTGCTGTAATATGCTTGGCAATAGGTTCCCTTTCCTTTTTCTTAGATTGGAATGTTCTTGGCTATATCTTTTCTATTATGGTCGGACTTTCTTCGATTATTGCCATACTTGGTTTTTGTATTGGCTGCTTTATCCGGTTTCAATGGAAAAAATATCAGTATAATCGGAGCTTATAACACGAAAGGGATTCAATCAAAATCGATTGAATCCCTTTCGTGTTATAAGCTTCTTTCTTTTATCTGCTTTCCGATCATTTGTTTAAATGCTTCTAAAGAAACTCCTTTTGACTGCTCTTCTCCATATTTTCTCACATTTACAGCATTTTGTTCTTTTTCTTTATCCCCTAATACAAGCAAATAGGGAATCTTTTGCATTTGTCCTGCACGGATCTTATATCCTAATTTTTCATTGCTGTCGTCTATCTTTACTCTTACTCCTGCTTCTTTTAAAACTGATTGAACTTCTAGACAATAATTTAGATGAACATTGGATACCGGAATAATTTCCACCTGTATTGGAGCAAGCCAAACAGGAAAGGCGCCTGCAAAATGTTCAATTAGTATGCCAAAGAATCGATCAAGCGACCCATAGATAGCACGGTGAATAACAACTGGACAGACTTTTTCATTGTTTTCGTTAATATAAGCTAAGTTAAAGAGCTTCGGCATTTGAAAGTCAAGCTGAATTGTTGCACATTGATGGCTTCTTTTTAAAGCATCCTTTATATGAAAATCAATTTTCGGACCATAAAATGCACCATCGCCTTCATTAAGAATATAATCTATTTCTAGCTGTTCTAAAACATTTCTTAATGCTCCCTCTGCTAATTCCCAAATGTCATCCCCATCGAGCGAATCATCCGGTCTAGTAGAGAGCTCTACAGTGTATGCAAATCCAAAAGTACGGTAAACTTTATCGACCAATTGAAAAATGCTTTTAATCTCTGCTTCTATTTGGTCTTCTCTTACAAATAAATGGGCATCATCCTGGCAAAACGTACGAACACGTAACATTCCGTTTAGTGCACCACTATATTCATGACGATGTACCTGCCCAAATTCTGATAAGCGAATCGGCAAATCGCGATAGGAATAGAGACTATTTTTGAAGATAAGCATATGTCCTGGACAATTCATTGGCTTTAACGCAAATTTTTGTTCATCCACTTCGGAAAAGTACATGTTTTCATGATAATGATCCCAGTGGCCAGACTGCTTCCACATTCGCTCATTCATCATCAAAGGAGTTCTTACTTCTTCGTAATCCGCCCCGCCTTGAAGCTCTCTTGAAAATTGTTCTAATTCATTGCGGATGATTTGTCCTTTTGGTAAATAAAACGGCATGCCAGGTGCTTCTTCTGAGAACATAAACAGCTCCAATTGCTTTCCTAGCTTCCGATGATCTCGTTTTGCTGCTTCTTCAATCATTTCTAAGTACTCTGCTAATTGCTGTTGACTGGAAAAGGCAACACCGTACACACGCTGCAATACTTCCCTATCACTATCCCCTCGCCAGTAAGCACCAGATACACGCATTAATTTAAAAGCTTTAATAAAACCAGTCGAAGGGAGATGAGTTCCACGACATAAATCAATAAACTCTCCTTGCTGATAAAGGGAAATCGATTCATTGCTTGGTATAGTCTCTAAGAGCTCCAATTTAAATATCTCTTCTTTCTCTTCAAAAAGCTGTTGCGCTTCCTCGAACGATACTTCTTTGCGAGTAAAAGGAAGGTTTTCCTTGATAATTTTCTTCATCTCTTTTTCAATGGCTTGCAAATCATGGGAAGTTAAACTGTGAGCGAGTTTCATATCATAATAAAAACCATCCTCTACCACTGGTCCAATTGCTAACTGTACATTGGGATACAATCGTTTTATCGCTTGTGCCATGACGTGGGCACTGGAATGGCGCATAATGGATACACCTTCTTCCGAATCTATTGTAATGATAGCTAAATGTACATCCTCTTCTATTTGATGGCTCATATCTACAAACCATTCGTCATTGATCTTTGCTCCAACTGCTTTCTTCTTTAAGCTAACACTAATAGACTCCGCAATTTCTGCGACTGTGCTTCCTTTTGGATATTCCTTCTTACTCCCATCTGCTAATACTACCTTAATCATTTTGTTCACTCCTTATCATTTTTTGGTACAAAAAAAACACTCGTCCCTATTGAAAGGGACGAGTGTTTTCACCCGTGGTTCCACCCAAATTCCCATAAAAAAACACAGTGATTTTCTTATGGCTTGGTGCAGTAACGCTGCATACACGATATTGACTACTTCTCGTTCACCAATATAGCTCAAAGGTGGTAAATTATTTTCCTTTGCTAGGAAGCTCACACCTATCCTTCCCTCTCTGATAACAGTAAAAATAATTCATGTCCTTTTCATCGCATATTATGAAATTGTAAAAACAAAAAACGCACTCATCCCTAATGAAAGGGACGAGTGCGTTTACCCGTGGTTCCACCCAAATTCCCATGAAAAATACACAGTGTTGTTCATGGCTTGGTACAATAACGTTTGCATCTACGGTATTGGATACTATCAATTCCCCAATACGGCTCAAAGGTGGTAAGATACTTATTCTGCGTTAGGAAGTTTTCAGCAATTCTTCCCTCTCTGGAAACCGAAATAGTAGCTCATGTCCTTATCAAAGCTTTTTATAATCAATTTTTTTTAATATTCTATTACAAAGTAAAAAATTATGCAACCTTATTTTTTATTTTATTTATCTCTTTATGCTTTCTTCTTTCAATTACAAGACTTTTTGAAGCGAGAAAAATCGCTATATGACAAATGTCATATAGCAAGCATGACATGTATGTCTGCCAATTTAATTGATACATAATTATACTATAGATATCCATTAAGAGAAGGGAAATTAAAAATGAATATAAAAAACTTAAAACAATTAAGAACTGCTGTAGCGCCATTTGAGAAATCCACTGTAAGAATTAGTGTCTGGCAGCTTGCCAACACCATTTTACCCTTTGTTTTACTTTGGTTTGCTGCATTTAAAAGCTTAAGTATTTCTTATCTGTTAACCCTTGTGTTCGCCATAGCCGCCGCAGGATTTTTAGTAAGGATTTTTATCATTTTTCACGATTGCTGCCACTTTTCTTTCTTTAAAAACCGTAAAGCTAATAAGGTTTTAGGAACAATTACTGGAATCTTAACCTTATTCCCCTATAGCAAATGGCAGCATAGCCATTCTATTCATCACGCAACAAGCAGCAACCTGGATAAACGAGGAGTCGGCGATTTATGGATGATGACGATAGAAGAGTACGAGAATGCCTCTTTAATGGTAAAAATCCAATATCGTTTATACCGTAATCCGTTCATCATGTTTATACTAGGACCAATTTATGAATTTCTTTTAGCCAACCGCTTCAACCGTAAAGGAGCTAGATTGAAGGAAAGACTAAATACTTATATAACGAATATGGCGATTGTATTATTGGCTGTGCTTCTTGGCAGTACGCTTGGCTGGTCATCTTTCTTGCTTGTACAGCTGCCGATTTTTCTTATATCCGGCTCTGTTGGCGTATGGTTATTTTATGTACAGCATACTTTTGAAGACACGTACTTTGAAGAAGATAAAAATTGGGATTATGTAAAGGCTGCTGTAGAAGGAAGCTCCTTCTATCACCTTCCCAAATGGATGCAGTGGCTGACTGGCAATATTGGCTATCACCATGTCCATCATTTAAGTCCGAGGGTTCCTAATTACAACTTAGAACTAGTCCATAAACAGACAGAGCCCCTGCAAAATGTTCCAACAATAACACTTGCAAGCAGTCTTCGCTCTTTAAAGTTTCGTTTATGGGACGAAAAGGACAAAAAATTTATCAGCTTCTATGAATGGAAGAAGCAAAAGAAATCCCTTTCCATATCTGCAAGATCAGAAATGCAATAAATAAAAGCTTCTATCAGTCAGGTCCACTATCTTTAAAGCAAAAAGATTCCGTTTGCTTTAAGCAACTATCTGAGCAGCAATTAGGCCATTAATTGCTGCTCCATTATGTTAAAATGAATAAATAACAGTCAATAAAACGAGGTTAGAAACTGATGATGAAAAGATTAGAGGTTTTAAAAAAAAGCACGGGGATCTCTCCTTATATTTGGACATTGCTGACCATTCTGCCATTTTATTTCATATTCCATGCCTCTTCTGCAGTTGATGTAATATCAGGCATCATCCTTACCATTTTATTTTTTATTTTTTATAGAATTGCTTATCTGTCAAAAGGCTGGACAATCTATTTATGGCCGTCCTTATTAATCGGAATCTCCACCTTTGCTATTTATACATACAGCTATGTGTATTTTTCCTTTTTTCTTTCCTATTTTATTGGCAATATTAAAAAGCGGATTCCTTTTTTTATCCTTTATTTTATCCACTTGGCAGTTACTACATTTGCCATTTACTTCAAAATTATAATAGGCGATGCCTTGCTGATAAAGCAGCTGCCTTTTGTACTGATCATCTGGTTTGGCGTAATTTTATTGCCATTGAATATCCAGAACCGCAAAGAGAAAGATCAGCTGCAGGAACAACTAGAAGATGCGAATAAGCGTATTTCACATTTAGTGAAACTCGAAGAAAGACAGCGAATTGCCAGAGATCTTCATGATACTCTCGGCCAAAAGCTATCTCTTATTGGTTTAAAAAGTGATTTAGCAAGAAAACTTATCTATAAGGACCCAGAACAAGCCCGCATAGAATTGAAAGATATTCAGCATACTTCTCGATCTGCGCTGAACGAAGTCCGAAAAATGGTCTCTGAAATGCGCGGCATACGATTAAAAGACGAACTCCTTCTTGTCCAAAAAATATTAGGTGCGGCAGAGATAAGCCTGACATGCAATATAGCTTCCAATCTAAGAATTTCATCGATTGCAGAAAACATTATCAGCATGTGTCTAAAAGAGGCGGTTACCAATGTGGTTCGACATAGTAATGCCACCGCTTGCTCTATAAGCATCAGCCAGAACAAAAAAGAAACAATCATGGAAATTAAAGATAATGGAAGCACTCCTTTTCAAGAAGAAAATATGCACAAAGGAAACGGACTAGCGGGCATGAGAGAAAGATTAGATTTTATCAATGGTACTTTAGAAATTAGTGCCGAGGAGGGAACCATCGTAAAAATTGCGGTTCCACGTGATGGAAAAATAATAGAAAAGGAGGAATTAATATGATCCGCATTGTCATTGCCGAAGACCAGCGCCTGCTTTTAGGTGCTTTAGGTTCATTGCTTGATTTAGAAGACGATATCACGGTTGTGGGCAAAGCAAACAATGGAGAAGAAGCCATTCAGCTAGTCAAGGAAAAGAATCCAGATATTTGTATAATGGATATTGAAATGCCTGCAAAAACAGGCTTAGAAGCAGCGGAAGAACTTATGAGCCACCCTTGCAAAGTCATTATCTTAACTACTTTTGCAAGATCTGGTTATTTCCAGCGCGCATTGAAGGCTGGCGTATCTGCCTATTTGCTCAAGGACAGTCCTAGCGACGATTTAGCCAATAGCATCCGCAGTGTAATGGAAGGAAGAAGAATTTACGCACCAGAATTGGTTGATGATGTTTACAAAGAAGAAAATCCTCTTACTGAACGGGAAAAAGAAGTTCTGATGCTTGTTGCGAACGGCAAAAACACAAAAGAAATAGCCCAAGAGCTCTCCATTAAAACAGGCACTGTGCGAAACTATATCAGCATGATCCTCGATAAACTCGAAGTAAAAAACCGCATAGAAGCCATCACTAGATTTAAGGAAAAAGGATGGTTTAAATAGAAAAAGGACTGGATTCCCAGTCCTTTTCTATTTAAAGTAGATTTCTAACCATAGCCAATTTACTGAGCAAAAAACTCAGGCAGTTGACCTTCACGTTTATCGAGCATAATCTGTTCCGGCTTGATGCCCTGTTCACGCAGTACTTCAATGTTCTGTATCAAGAAGTCATCACTGCCAACAACATAGAATAGACCATCCTTGTCTGCAGCTAAATTTTTCACTTCTTCATAATAATCATTACGGTTATCAACAAACTGGGCTTCAAACTTTTTGTCAGGTACAGATGTAAAAATATCTGTAAATAAAAAGGCTTTTGATGAATCAATATTCAAAGAATGAATGCGAGTGACGTTGTCAGCGCGGTCGAAATAATCCAGTACAATCGGTCGAAAAGTTGCCAGTCCAACCCCTGATGACAGTAGATAAACATTTTTGTTTTCTCTTTTAAGCGGTAAGTTTGAATGTGTTTTAAAGATAGCGACTTCATTTCCGACTTCAAGATTTCTTAAAATCGATTTAAATTCTGAGCACTGCTCTCTGATACGCGTTGTAATTGCGATTACATTTTCGTGTGGTAAAGAAGAGATAGACATATGGCGAATCAAACTGCGGTTTGGTTTGTCTCCGGCATTGAAACCTCTCAAAGCGAAATGGGTGTGGGAACCTTCTTCCCATGTAAAGTCTTGCGGACGGTCAAGCAAGTAAGTTTTAACCTCTGGGTTTTCCTCAATAATCTTATTTATTTTCGTCCAGTATATTTGCATGCTATATTCTCCTCTACGGTAACAATATTGTACTATCTACTATACAACAAATGATAATTATTCTCAATTAAAAAGATTACTTTTATAAAGAAAAGCAAAAATCCTTACCCGCCTATCATAAATAGGAACAGGTAAGGATTGGTAAGATTAGAACATAATTATTTTTTCACAGCATGTATATAGTGAATGGTTTCAAATGCTTGCAGGTTATCATCCCGATTAGAAAAAAACTGCTGTTGAATTTTTTGTGGTGATAGATGTTCATAGATTAATAATTCCTCATTAGCAAGTAAATCTTCTAATTCTGCAAGAGAAGCAGCAAACTTCATTGGTTCTCCGGCAGCTTGTGCCATCTGGACCATATTTTGCACACGATTAAAAATACCAGGTTCTGTAAACAAACCCTCATCGGCAAAATCAAAAATAATCGAACTTCCTTTTGAAAGGTCTTTAAAGAAGCCATGCAGCAACTGCTGAAGCACATCTTTTGTTAAATAATAAGATACCCCAAGTAAACTAAACACTGTTTTCTTAGATAGGTCCAATCCTGCCGCAGCTAGTTTTTCTAACGAAAGCTCTTTCGTGAAATCCATTGCTACAAACTTTAAATGAGCAGGAATTTCATAGCCCGCTTGCTCTAACCGTTCTATCTTAAATTTCTGTGTAGATGGGTGGTCAACTTCATATACAGTAACATTTGGTAATGTATCGTAACGCCAAGCAAAAGTATCTAAACCTGCACCCATAATGACATATTGTTCAGCCCCAAGCTGACATTCGTTCCGAACAACATTTTCTGCGTAGGCCGCTCTAGCAAGTGGTGTTGGTGATAGTTGAATTTGTGTAACCCACTTTAATATTGCGTCCTGATCACCTTTTAATTTTTCAGCCATTTCAGAACTAAAAAAAGTAATGCCATTAGACATATTTACTGCAATGGCTTGATATTCTTCTGATGATAAGAAATCTTGCGCTATATAATCATTGAATATAATCGGGCAGTCCTCTTTCACATGATATGCTCGACTAAATGCTGAAATTAAAGAAGTTAAACTTGATTCATTATTCTTCATCGCTAACACCCCAAAAAAAAGATTCCCCCCTGGCCAGGAGAATCTTATTATATCAGCAATGTTTATTATTGTGAATTATAGCACAAATTGATTTTTTTGTCAAATATTTCAACTTATCTCATAACTATTTTCCAGGAAATACCTTTAAAACAAAAGACGTAAATAAAAGTGCGAATCTCATATACTACATGGATTTAGACACTTCTTTTAGTACTGACCTTCTCATTCCCAAACGTAGACAAGGGCTTTTCCAAACAATAGAGTTTTGTTTAGCATTTTTTATACGCCGTTTTATTCCTAACTCTCAAAACTATCCCATTAGCTTCCCAGCTTTTTCTCCCCAATAATTACAACATCTGCTTCAAAATTATGCATTCCAATAACGGTTATATTATCTTTAAAGGAAACATCCGCTTCCGCAAATCTTCTTTGCTCTAAATCTATTATGGTGAATTCATAGTTTTCTAATAGCTTATTTAATTTCAAGGTAGTGTTAACTGGCATATAAATAGCTATCTTATTTAACCCTGCAGTACTCGCAACCCTAATTTCTTCTGTATTTTTTAACACAATATCCAATGGCTGCAGATCATGGAGACTAAATAATTTAAATAAACTTTTTGCAAAAGCATAATCCCACGCACCTTCAAATTTCACTGCGTCTCTCCAATCAAAAGGCTTATCAAATGCCTCACCAACTAAGCCAAATCCTTTCCCTTTCTTGTGCCAGCTCCATATACCATGGGCTCCGTATGTAATCCCTGCTTCTGCTCCTGATAATAAACTTTGCCACGCTGCTTTTCTCACATCAAATCTAGTAAATCTTCCGTATAAATTTCTGCTATAACCCATTTGCTCGTAACATGGTTCTGAATTAATAGAAGGTCTTTTTACCGGCTTATTACTAAACTCTTCTGCGAGCTGGTAAGACATACTTTGAAACTGAATATTATGACCAGATTGAAACATATAAAAATCCAAATTATCACTATATAGTAGCTCATCAGGTATTTCCATTAGCCTCCCTCTAACATGTAAAGTAGTTAAACATTGAGGACTTAACTTTTTAATGGTATTTAAGGCTAAAGAATAATAGGTAATAGTAAGTTCAGTTGGAAAATCAGTATCCCCACTTACTAAATAAATAGGATTATACTTAGAAAATTTTCCATCGACGTATGTTACATAATCCTCAACTACATCTAAAGGCATATTATTCACACTACTAATTTCTGACCCCCAAGTTTCTGGTACATAGTTGCACCATAATAAAACCAATGCAGGAACAAATCCTTTCTCAACTGCCATTTGCACCATTTTTTCTGCTCGTTCAAAGTATGCTTCATTTCTCTTGGAAAAATCGAATGATCCATCCTCTTTATATTCAAATGGCTTCATATTTAACTCAGTTTCACTCGCATCCCACTGTTGAAGAATATTAATTTGAAGTACATTAAATCCTTGAGTCTTTCTAAGCTCAAGATAATCATTCCACTCTTCTAAAGCTGCATTAGTAAAGGCACTCCAAACCGTATCTGCCAGGTAAAAAAACTTTTCTCCATTGGTTGTTTCCAAGCATTTTTTATTCTCCGCAACTCTTAATTTAATCAATTGATTCCCCTCCAAATTAAATAGTAAAGAGAAAATAGTTTCATTACTATTTTCTCTCTCGACTCTGTTAAATCGCAATTCTATTACCCTACTAAATCCATTTTATATGATTATAGATTACTGTCACTGGTTACTGCAGACTTCTCTTTCGCTGGTTTAGTACTCACTTTTTTGGAATAGCCAAATAAGAAAGTAAGTACAAAAGCAGTTACTAGAGCTGCAAGCAACGAAACAGCAAAGCCATAAAATTCAGAACTGATTCCGTCCGGATCAATAAACATCGGTATCCCAAAAACTCCCCCTGATGCAAATCCCCCATACATCTTCGCACTAAAGAAGCCGGCAATTGCACCACCAACGCCACCGCCGATACACGCCATAATAAACGGCTTCTTCAGTGGTAAGTTAACTCCATAGATGGCAGGCTCTGTAATTCCTAAAAATCCTGAGATGGTGGCAGTGGTTGATAACGATTTCATTTTTGTTTCTTTTGTTCTTAAGGAAACAGCTAAAGCCGCTCCAGTTTGAGCAAATACAGTACAATACAGTAATGCATTTATAGGATCAAATCCTAATGTAGTGATATTATTGATAAATATTGCGATAAAGGCCCAATGCAGTCCAAACATTACTGCAATTTGCCAAATTCCCGCTAATAGTAATCCCGCAATAACAGGGCTTAATGAGTATACAGCCATCGCTCCCTTAGCTAATAATTCACTTGCATATACAGAAACTGGTCCAATTATAATAAAAGATAATGGAACAATTATGACAGTAATAAATAAAGGAACAAAAATCAATTGCAATGATTTAGGAATTACTTTCAGCAGCACTTTTTCTAATTTAGCTGTTAAAAACGAAGCTAGTATGATCGGAATAACCGATTGCGTATAATTCATAAGGATAACGGGAATCTGAAGAAAACTTAATGCTTCCCCCGCATTATAGATTTCAATCATTGTCGGATAAACAAGAGCCGCACCAATAGTTGCTGTAATATAAGAATTCGTTTTAAACACCTTACCAGCTGAAAATCCTAACAGGATAGGCATAAAATAGAAGAATGCATCAGATGCGGCGAATAAGATCTTATATACTCCCATTTCTTCATCTATCCATCCAACCACCGTCAGCGCTACCAAAAATCCTTTTAGAATCCCAGCAGCTGCCATCGCTCCCATTACAGGCATAAATATACCAGAAATAAGGGACACAAATTTGCTAAACAAACCTTTTTTTTCATCCGATTCTTCCGCAGCCTCTACATTTTGAGAAGTTCCTCCCCCAATTAAATTGACCACTTCTGCATATACAATAGGAACTTGATCACCAATCACTACCTGGTATTGCCCTCCGCTAATAACCACGGTCATAACACCATCCATATCTTTGATGACTTCAGTATTTGCAAGTGATTGATCCTTCAGATTAAATCTTAACCGTGTTACACAGTGTATAACACTATTGATATTTTCTTTCCCGCCCACCTCTTGAACAATCTTCTTAGCAAGTGCTCCATAATTCATTTTTTGGCCTCCAATCAACATTATCCTAACTAGTTAATTAAATAACATGCATTTAAAAATTGGGGATACAACAAGAACCTCAAATAGATTGTAAGAGCATTCACCTCCCTTACATAAATTAAAAGCGCATTCATTTACAATCTTCTTAGATTAAGAGAGTGTGCACTGCTTTCATCCATTCCGCATAATACCGCTCGCTCGTTTCTCTATCCATTTTTGGGCTATAAATACGTTTTTCATTATTTAACTGAGATATTTCTTCAACTGATTTCCACATATTCATTCCAAGACCACCAAGATAAACAGAACCTAGTGCTGACAGCTCAGAAACATGTGAAACAATGACTTTGACTCCTAATAAGTCAGAAAGAAACTGCATTAGAAATTCGTTAGCTGTTGCACCGCCATCCACCCTTAACTCTTTTACCACTACGTTTGTTTCCTTATATATTAATTGAATAATATCTTTTACTTGGTAAACGATACTTTCTAACCCTGCTCTTACTAGATGTGACTTGTTTGTGTTTCTGCTCATCCCAGTAATTCCTGCCTTTGTATTGGGACTCCAATACGGTGCACCTAGTCCTACAAAAGCAGGAACTAAGTATACTCCTTCATTATTATCTAGTGTTTCTGCCAATATCTCGGCTTCTTCAAAAGTTGTGAAAAGAGTAAGATCCTCTTTCATCCAGCGGATAATATCACCTGTTGTATTAATAATCCCCTCTAAAGCATAGTGAACATTGCCATTGAATCCCCAAGCTATTGAAGTAACTAACCCTTCTTTTGCTTGAACATATTCATTTGTATACACCATTACAGAAGTACCTGTGCCAAAAGTAGCTTTTGCCATCCCCTTATTAAAACACCGCTGCGCAAATAAAGCTGCTTGTGAATCGCCTATTACTCCCGCTATCGGCACCTTATGTATTAATAGTTCACTGTCCTCGACCATTCCAAATATACGATCAGAAAAATTTACTTCAGGGAGCATTTCCTTTGGTATTTCAAAAATCCTCAGTAATTCATCATCCCAACATAAAGAGTGAATATTAAATAAAAGTGTTCTACTTGCATTCGTTACATCTGTGGCGTGAACCCTTCCATTTGTCAATTTCCAAATTAACCAGCTATCAATTGTCCCAAGTAGAATCTCTCCCTTTTCTGCTCTTTTTTTGAGACCTGGGACATTTTCTAAGATCCATTTTGCTTTCGTTGCCGAGAAATATGGATCTATCTTAAGTCCTGTCTTCGCATGAACCTTTTCTTCACAGCCCTTTGCTTTCAAAGAAGAGCACATAGACGTCGTTCTTCTGCACTGCCACACAATCGCGTTATATACCGGCTCACTCGTATATTTATCCCAAATAACAAGAGTCTCACGCTGATTCGTTATTGTAAGGGTCTTCATTTTTCTCATTAAAGATTGATTTGAATCAACAATACTATTTATTACTTTCTTCACATTATCATATATCTCAATCGGGTCATGTTCCACCCAACCCGACTGAGGATATAGCTGCTTATGACTTGTCGTTTCTTTTGCAATGATAGAACCCTTTTCATCAACAAGTAATGCTTTTGTGCCAGAAGTACTTTGATCTATTGCTAGGATGTAACTATCGCTCATCGCTGTCTCCTCCTATTGACCAAGTAATTTTCTAGCGATACTTGAAATATTCTCAGGACTAATTCCATAATGTTGAAATACTTCTTTCGTGGTTCCAGCTACTGCTGGTTCATCTGGAATTCCTATTATTTTCACGGGAACAGGACATTTATTGGAAGTCACTTCTGAAACCGCAGAACCAAGCCCGCCATATATGCTGTGTTCCTCGATTGTAATGATGTATCCCGTTTCTTTAGCTGCCTTGATAATCGCTTCTTCATCTAGTGGTTTTATCGTATGCATATTTAGGACCCTGCAGCTAATCCCTGCTTCCTTTAGCAAAAAGGCAGTATCAAGCGCAACACGTACCGTCTCCCCAGAAGCAATAATCGTTAAATCACCGCCCTCATGCATCGTAACAGATTTGCCAATTTGAAAGTCGTACTCATCACTTTGATAAGAGTCTTCTACTGGATTTCTACCAATTCTCATATAAACAGGTGTATCATAATCCACTAATGCTTCAATCATTTTTTTCGTTTCATGACGATCAGCCGGCATCATAACATGTAAGCCTGGTATCGCTCTTGTCACCGCTAAATCTTGGACAGAGTGGTGAGACATTCCAAGCGCTCCATAGCTGATACCACCGCTGATTCCAATTAGTTTCACATTTGTTCTTGAGTAAGCGATGTCCACTTTAACCTGCTCTATACTACGCATACTGAGAAAACAAGCTGGAGAAGCAACAAATGGTATTTTTCCAGAAGCAGCCAATCCCGCTGAAATCCCTACCAAGTTTTGTTCAGCAATTCCTACTTCCACTAACTGTTCTGGTAATGCATCTGCAAAAGGAACCATCGAAGCCGAACCTCTAGAATCACTTGTTAAAACGAGAATGTCCTTATTGTCCATTGCTAAATCTAATAAAGTATCGCTTACCACTGTCCGGTTTGCAATTTTATTGCCAGTATTTTTTTTTAGTATGACGTTATTCATGCTAATACCTCCAAACGCTTAGAAAGTTCCTTCATTGCCAGTTCATATTCTTCTTGAGATGGAACATGATGATGCCAGCCAGCCTCATTTTCAGCGAAAGAAATTCCTTTTCCCTTAATTGTATTTGCGAGTATAATAGTAGGCTTCCCTTCTGTCTTCGGGATTGAATGAAAGACTTGCACTAATTCAGCTATATCATTGCCATCCACTTCGATAACGTCCCAGCCAAAGCTCTCCCACTTTTTATCAAGAGGTTCATTGCTCATTACATCATCTGTACTGCCCGTAATCTGCAATCGATTTCGATCCACTATTCCTACTAAATTATCAAGCTTATATTGCGATGCTGCCATAGCGGCTTCCCACACAGAGCCTTCCGCGAGCTCTCCATCACCCATTAATGTAAAAACTCGATAATCCTTATGATCCATTTTGGCCGCTAATGCCATTCCTACGGATATGGATAAACCATGTCCTAATGCACCGGTATTCATTTCTACGCCAGGAACTTTATTGTTTGGATGCCCGATAAGTCTTGTATTGAATTTAGAAAATGTCTTTAATTCTTCTTTTGGAAAGTAGCCTTTATCCGCTAAAACAGCCCAATAGGATTCAACAGCATGACCTTTACTCTGAATATACCGATCTCGTTCTTCCCAGTTTGGATTAACTGGATCATTCTTCATTACCTCATAGAAAAGAACGGTTAAGATATCTGTATTGGATAAGGATGAACCGGTGTGGCCAGTGCCAGCCTCATAAACCATATCAATCACTGTCATTCTAATTTCTGCGGCTTTTCGTTCTAATTTTTTTATATCTATCATAATTATCTCCTCCATTGCATCAATAATTTATGTCACTGCCTCGCAGCCATGCGCGAATTTCCTCTTCAGTTGGATCAACTGGGTCGGGAGTCAATCCAGGAATATACTGACATGCTTCATAGATTATTGGTATTACATTGGCATGAATGCCTGTAGAATGGTGAATATATGGTCCCTTCACTAATTTTTCTTCCCAAAGCGGCCAATCATTTACTTCAACCCACACGTAGGAGCCTCTTGAATACGGTCCTTCTATCCCTCTTGCCTTTCCTAAAAAGATGGAATATTCCCCATTATCACCATCAAAACGAGCAATGGTCATTTCGCCCCCTTTTATTTCTCCTTCATGTGTACCAGGTGAATGATCATCAAATAAAAAGTGTTTATTCAATTGCGGTTTTTCTTCCACACTTAAAGAAACCGGGAAATTACCACAATGGAATAACAGTTCTCCATTTGGATTTTCGGGATGCCTAATCGTAATGTCCGCAAAAAAGGTTGGCAATGTATTTAGTGTTGCTGCTTGCACCATGATTGAAGTAATTGCGCCATGAATATCGGTTTCACAAGTAACAGGTATTTGCTCATCTGTCAAAATCGCATTTGCAAGGCAGGGCATAATTCCAATAATGTCTTGCAAAGTGGACCAGCATTGAATAGCAATAGCAGAACTGCCTGTTTCTTCCGCGTATTGCTTCATACCAACTTTTAGTGCAGCAATCCGACGAACATCTTCTTCCTTAACCGTACTCCAATCAAGTGTTTTTTTAATATAAGCTACTGCTTGCTCAAGTTCAGCGCCGCCCTCTTTTTCAATCTTAAGTGTTTTCTGTTTAATTTGATCTAAGGTAATCGGATATATTTGAATTCCGAATTTCTCTAACAATTCTCCTTCATTACAAATGACCGACCAAAAATCAGAAGGTCTTGTGGAGATTTGAAGGATTCGAAGTTTCCTAAAATGCTTAACAACATTTGCAGCCCCTATAAAGTTTTTAAAACCCCTCGCAAAAACTTCAGAGTCAACACTACTGTTTGTTATGTAAGTAAATTGGACCTTAAACCTGCGCAATACTTTTCCTGTCGCAAAAATTCCACATTGCGTATCCCGCAGTCTCATTCCATTTTCCAAAGGAGCTTCATCTCTAGGTCCCCAGATTAATACAGGCTTATCGATAGCCTTAGCAATTTTAGCAACAAGATCTTCGGTACCGAAATTACAATGGGGAAAGAATAATGCATCAACATCTTCCCTTTTAAATCGTTGAATGATTGCCTGCTCATCTGCACGATTATATAGTAATCCTTCTTCATTGATTCCTTCTAAATCCACAATCTCCATATCCAAGCCGAAACTTCTTATCTTCTCTTTTATTAGTTCTTTATATTTGTAAGCATCCTCTTTACTAAACACGAATCTCCGTGTTGGCGCAAAACCTAATTTAAACTTTTCCATGATATTCCCCCAATTGACATTCACTACTAAACTTTCTAAACTATCCTAAACTTTTCTAAACCGTTATAAACTATACAATTACATAATAAGTTTTGATTTATTTCTCGGTATTAGATTAACACCTAAACTAAATTAAAGTCAATAATTTTATATAAACTTTATTTGTTTTTTACCATATTGTAAACGTTATTTTTAGTTAAGTTTAGTTAAATCGTGTAAAAAACCCTAATAAAATAAGCATTATAGTAATCATTTAGTAGTTTGCTAGTTTGACACAACTAAACTTTTTAACTAAACTAATATATATACTCATTGGAAAATTTTTATTTACTTATATAGGGTGGAGGATTTAAATGAAGATAGATGATATTGCACAAATAGCGGAGGTATCCAAATCAGCTGTTTCTTTGGCGTTAAATGGAAAACCCGGTGTTAGTCAAGAAACGAGAGAAAAAATATTAAAAATCGCAAAGGAAAATGGCTATAACCCAAGAACTTTTTCAAAAGGGAAAAATACTTCTCCAACTAAAATATTTCGTTTTGTAGCATGTACCCATACCGGTATCGTTACCGAACAATATCAGTCGCAGTCTTTTTTTATGGAATTAATCAATAATATTGACCAGTCTATCTCATCAAAAGGATATTCCTTAATCATCTCCTCTATAAATATAGATTCGCTCGAGCAAGAAATAACGAATCTTGAAATGCAGCAACAGTCTTCTGGTATATTGCTGTTAGGGACCAACCTGACTGAAGAACAGATTAAAACCGTTTCTAAGCTGCAGCCAAATTTAGTTGTTTTAGATACTTGTTTTGAAACTTTGGATATTAACTTCATTGTGATGAATAATATCATTGGCGCTTACCAAGCGGGGGAATATTTGATTGAGTTAGGTCATAAGGTAATTGGATATGCAGAATCGGTTTCACGCATGTATAATTTTGATGCGAGGAGAAAAGGATTTCAAAAAATAATGAGTGAAAATGGATTAACCATTAAACCTGAACATATTTTCAAAATGTCTCCAACCGATCTTTCTGTGCAAGAGGATTTCAAACAAAATATAATGGAGTTAAAGGATAACCTACCATCCGCTATATTTTGTGAATGTGATTACATGGCGATTAGTATCATTAAATCACTCCATGAATTAAATATCCATGTACCGGAAGACATATCCATCATTGGATTTGATAATATTGTTGAATCTCAAATTGTCAGCCCAGAACTCACAACTATTCATGTCAAGAAAGACAAGATTGCATCACTAGCTGTTGAGAAGCTTATCCGAGAAATAGATGAAAACGAAGAAGATAAAATGAAAATATTTATAGATACAGAATTAGTGAAACGGAAATCTTGTGTAAAAGTTTCAAATCAAAAAACGATACTAACCTAATAACTAAAAGCAGAATCTAATTAGACTCTGCTTTTAGTATATTTACGACTATCAAACTCCAGAATACGAAGAAAATCCTCCATCAATCGGCAGTGTCATGCCTGTTATAAAGCTTGAATTTTGTAACAGCCATACAACGACATTATCACATAGAATTGACAGCCCAATGTATCAAACCTGTCATTATAAGCAAAAACACCATAAAGAAGGTGAAGTACAGCATAAGTCTCTTTATAATGTTTATTTCTATTATTTGCTTATACGTTACAAACCCTAGCACAATCGATATCAGCCATACAATCATTCCTTGAACGGAAAATAAATACGGTGAATTTGCTATCCATAATCCGGTAACAAGGAAATAAAAAAGCATCAAAAATAAAGCTAATCCCTTCATAATTCTCCCCCATTTTAATTACCTAATAATTAATCCTATTTCTATTATATAGTAATCCTATGTACATAGAAATACTATATAGTTAACAATAAAGCTTCTATTAAATATAGGCAAATAACATGGAAAAAAACATAAATAAATAATAGTGATATAATCAAGGACATAATCAGTTCATACTAATAAAAGAGGATAAAGAAAGGAACTAAACTTTATGACAACGAGAAAAGAAATTTTTTCTTATGCAAAAGAAAAGTATGGTACAAATCCAGAGTATCCTTGGAAAAAATTCCAAAACTATGCTGTGTTAAGACATGTTAATCAGGGCAAATGGTATGGTTTAATGATGAATGTTCCTAAAAACAAATTAGGATTATCAGGAGAAGAAGTAGTAGATGTCTTAAATGTAAAATGTGAACCAGAATTAAAAAATCTACTTCAGAAAGAAGAGGGAATCTTAACAGCATACCATATGAATAAGGAACACTGGATTTCTATCATACTTGATAGCCCATACCCTAAAGCTGACATCTATAATTTACTAGATACTAGTTATCATTTAACAAAATAAAATATGTTTATGTTTATTATAACCTTAAAAAGTTACAAAGAGATAATTTGCATTATAATGAATTCGTCCATAATCTACAGTTCTCTCTAGTTTATAACATCTACATTTGTAATATCATAATAAAGGACCCTGCTTTAAAAAAAGGAAGAGTCCTTTATAAAACCCTAAATCTAGCTATTCAATATGGCAGGAGATAAAACCATTTAAGCTGATTATGAAATTAATCTGTGTATATGAACAGCAATATGAACTATTTCCTTAATGTTGAATGTGCCATTCCTAGCTTGAGATACAAACTAGCAATCTGTCAAAAAGCATATTATCTATATCCTTCACTTAGCCAACACTTTACATTCCATGAAAAAATTAGATCATTTTAACAGTCTCATTTTATAAAGAACCACTCTTATAAAAAAGCAATCTCCCTCATTGCTATAAGTATCCCTCCATCTAATAACTACTTACCAAATCCTTTTTTTTCTTAGTAATTATTTTAGTTTCGGAAACGAAAAGGCCAGTTAGAGTAAGCAGGATGCCAAGAGCTGCCATCCAAGTTAGAGGCTCCTTTAAGACTATCATCGCCGTGATAACAGTAATTATGGGAACAAGATAGATATATACACTTGCTTTAATTGCCCCTAATTTTTTAATGGCTAAATTCCAAGAAACAAAACAAAGTGCCGATGCGCCTAACCCCAGAAAAATGATGTTAAATAAGTAGATCGGCTGGGCAAAACGTTCGATTCCTAGTTTAAAGTCAAACAAATATAAAACAGGGATCATAAATAAAATACCGTATAAAAAAATCCGCCTTGTGGCTTGAATCGTATTATATCCATAACTACTAATTTTCTTCGTAATAACAGAATAGATAGCCCATATAAGAGTTGCTGCGACAGCTAGTAGATCACCTAATGGATTTACTTTAAAATTAGCAGTGCCATTAAAACTAATGAGAAAAATTCCTATTAAAGCTAGAATAAAACCAATGAAGAAATTTAATCGCAAGGGTTCACTTTTCAAATAATAATAAGTGAGAATAGCAGTGAAAAATGGCACCATCGCACTTATTACTCCTACATTAGAAGCAGTAGTAAAGGTCAAAGCAATATTTTCTAAGAGGTAATAAAGTGTTACCCCACATAACCCCGCAAGTAAAAATAAATAATGATGCTTTCTATTTTTCATTTTTAATCGATATGGATAAATGATGCTCAAGGCTACAATTCCAATAACAAAACGAAAAAATAATACCTCAATGGGAGTAAAATCAGTTAATAATATTTTTGTAGATATGTATGTTGTCCCCCAAATCAATATCGTGATCATTGCTGAAATATGTCCAAACTTCATCTTGTTCGCCACTCTTTCCTTCTAGTTGAAACGATTTAATTTACACTATCTATATATATATTTCGGTATTGTCCAGGCGTTAATCCAATAAAGTCCATAAAATAATGGCTGAAATGGCTTTGATCCACAAAACCAGTCTGAGCAGCTACATCGGTTGGTTTCATCCCTTGTTCTAATAGCTTCTTTGCTTTGTTGATACGCACTGTCTGTAAATACCGATAAGGTGTAATTCCGCGAATTCGCGCAAATGAACGTAATAAGGTGTATTTATTCATATTGCATACCGCCACCAAATCATCAAGAGAAATCGGATCAACATAGTGCCTTTCAATAAATTCACAAACTTTTGATATTTCCTTGGCCATCTTATCCAATTTAATGTTTTTCTCTATGGCACTATATTCTTCAATCAATTGTTCCATTAAGAAATAAAAAGTTTCTTCTTTCTCCAGATCTCCTAACTCAGCCATGATCATTTGATGCAGCCGCTTTAATAATTCTGCATGTTCACTACGGAAGGCGACTGGACCTTTAAAGGAAGGCAGATAGTCTTTACCAGTGATTTCTTCAACTACTTTTCGCATTACTTCTGGCGTAATATTTAAACAACGATAATCTAAGGGCTCATCATCCATTTGTTCACAAGCATGATTATCAAATGGATTAAAAAAGATAAGATCTCCACTATTAATAACATAATCTTTATTTCTGCATGTCAATTTTCTTTGACCACTCTCGATAAAGCCAATAACATAATATTCATGAAAGTGATTGGGGAATTTTTGCATAATCCCGTGAAAACGATAGGCCTCAATTTGCAAATCTTCATCATAACAAATTTTTCTTTCTTCCCTTCTCATCTGATACCGCTCCCCCTTGTCTTCTGTTTAAATAGCTTAGCATATTTTTATTAGTTGTTCTTGTAGGATATTGACTAAAAAAGCTTTAAGCAAATAAAAAAAGCGTCAAACCATTTATCCTGGTAATAGACGCTCCTATCAAAAAAGTTACCTCACTTTTTCCATAGCTTAGTTCAAACTCATCATCAAAATTTTGTTCCTCTAATCAAAGAATCATTTTCCGCAAAGATGCTCTTCTTCTTTTATGGTTAGCCTAAAGAGACTAGCTTTATTACATTTCGAAGAAGTTATCTCTTTCTACTTTGCACACTCTTAGCGCAAAGCTCTGGTACCACTCTTTTTTTCCTAATTTCTGCGCAGCAAGATGGACGGAATTTTCCTTCCAATTCTTTATTGCCTCTAAGGAATCCCAATAGGAAACAGTAATGCCCAGTCCCTCATCACGTGCACTTTCTACACCTAAGAAACCTTCCTGCTGTGAAGCTAACTCTACCATTTTATCCGCCATTTTTCCGTAGCCTTTGTCACCTTCCGTTCGCTGGGAAGAAAAGATAACCGCATAGTAAGGTAGTTTAGGAGTTTTAGCAATCCCATTCATTTTTAGTTCCTCCAATACGTCTTATTTTCCAATCACTTTTAATAGATGATTATAGCATCGTTTTACCTTTAGTCTGGTAAATTGCTATTTAACAATTGATTATATTCACTCCAAAACTCATCATACATATTTTTATCAAAGTCATCAGCAATTCGTTTCTCTTTTGAAGAACGAAAGAAATCCCTTGCCTCTATTGTAAATTGACAAACTTGAAATGTATATTCGTTTCTACTAAGCTTAACATTTAAATCGGGATAGTAGATGCTGCCTGATTGATTGTCGGTACTAGTAAACTTAACAAAATCTGAAAGAAATACGTCATCCCCACAATGTTTTACTGTCCAATGAATGGAAATAGGACAACTCGTCATCAATATTAAACCACATCCATGGAGAATTAACCCTTCATCATCCTCGGGAGCACAAAGATAATCATTATCTAATGTTCGTAACAAAGCTAATGCCGATTCACTAATCCCCCATTCTTCATCTATTCCGGATTGAGTAATAACGGTGTCATTAACCTTTAAATATATTTCTCCATGAGAGCATAGATCCTCTTCTGAATCAGTTGATCCTAGCCAGTATTGTTTCTTGATATTGATTTTAAACAGTTGCATTGTTTAACCCCTTATAATCCATTTCTAATTTTATTCAAACTTTTAATTGCTTTTATTACTACGTCTGGACGATCAAGATAAATAGAATGACTAGAATTCTCAGCAAAAATTAATTCACTATCTTTACTAAGTCTAGCCTGTTTCATAATAAGCTCTTCCCACTTATCTTCTAATTTTCTCATCTCCCACTCGGGCAGTCCCTCCGCAATTCCCAATTGAATGTTATATTCTTTATCTCGTCCAATAACTATTAGAGGCAAATTGGGAAAAACCCCCAACCTCTTTATTCGTTCTCCATCCTTCTTCCAATTACACATTTCCAGGTACATCGTTTTATATAAGGCAGGACTTGTCTGAAAGTCAAGGACATGCTCTTGGAGATGAAGTGGTAGATTTTTTTGTTTATCCGTAAGAGTAGGTTTTACTATTTCTTTTAGTTCAGCTGGTTTCATTAGCGAGTAAGAATGGCATTTCTCTAACCAGACCTCATCCGTACCAGTCTCATCTAGCACTTGTAACTCTAATTCATCTAATTCTTTTAAGTCAACAGAAGTGGAATCAATCAATACGATTCCGGCAATTTTTTCTGGAAAAACCTTGGCATAATGCTGTGCACATAAACCACCATAAGAATGTCCAACTAAAATAACGGGCTCAAAAATATTTAATCCGATCAACAATTGACTTAATTCATCTATAACTGCGTTCGTATTACGTATCTCTTCACTTAATGGACTAAGCCCGAGTCCTGGTCTATGAAACATAATGACTCTGTTTGATTTCGCTAATGATTTTGTTACTTGATACCACTCATAAAACGAACAACCCATTCCTGTAAGTATAACAATAGGAATTCCTTTACTGCCTATATGTAAAAGTTCTATTTTCTTCTCTTTTACCATTATAAATTGGTTAATCTTATTCACCCCTGCTTTGGAATAATAGTTCTATCTCTTCCTTTTCCAATAACTTACTTATTCTATATAGTCTTGTATATTCCTTCTTCTGTTCCATGCCCTGATAGTTTGATAAAACATCCTTGTTTTTTAGTAAGATAAAGCAATTAATTCTATTTAAGTGAATGATGATAAATAAAAACAGACAACATTAGTTGTCTGCAAAAAATAGAAATTATGTTACCTGCCTTTATGTTTATTTTTAGCCTTTTGAACCATGCAATTTCTAATATACGTCTTTTTTTCTTCTCTTAGCTGTTTATTTTTAGCTGATTTTACTTTCTTCCGTTGTTCATATTCAGCCTTGATGGCTTCTTGTGCTTTAGAAGAAACAGAGCATTGCTTTAATTCTTTTGAGACTTTTCTTTGAATTCTTTTAGGATTAATTTTCTTTTGTGATTTCTGACAAATATGTATCCCTATTTGTTGATTAGATTCAATTACCCTTAATAATTTTCTGTTCACAAAATCTAATACTTCCTGATCTTTTGGTTCTTTACCGAAAATATATCGGCAGGCTTTAAGTTTATTTTCAGACACAATTTCTATAAGCCCTATATAAAATTGACCATCATAATAAATGGTTAGTTTCATTATAGGTCCCTCCTCCAGTTATACTAGAACGATGGACATCCCGAGGAGGGGAAGGCTACTGACATTAAATTTTTTAATGCATTCGGACTACCAACCGAATTGTGTTTTTTCATTCCAAAATATATTATACAATAATTTACTTTTTATGTAGAGGTAATAGTAAAAGATAGTTTTACTCTGTAACTGATCTTACTGAATTATTCTCCTACGTTTATGATAAAAGAATTTCTTTATTTAATACAGGAAAGCCGCTTAGTGCCATAAGCGTATTAAAAAAACTCGTTTAGCAATTTATCTGTTGTAAGTATTGTGGCAAATTCTTCGTGCAATGTAGCTAGAGATATATTATGGATAGCAGCTGCATCATAATATGTACCATCTTGGTCCTTCATACCAAAAGCAGCTGTTACAAGTAAATCCCCATTAACCTTTTTTAGGGACTATTTGTAATCTCTGCACAGTGAAATTATACCTGTGCTAGCCCGCCATCTACGAACAATTCAACACCCGTCAAGTAACTGCTTTCGTCTGAAGCAAGGAAAGATACAGCGTTTGCTACTTCTTCAGGTGTCCCAACTTTTCCAGCTGGAACAGTATTTTTGCTATTTTCCATTACTTCTTCAAGTGCATCACCAAAAAGCTCATCGTATGCAGGTGTAAGAATAGCTCCTGGACTAACCACATTTACACGGATTTCAGTACCTTTTAGGTCAAGAATCCAGTTGCGAACTAGTGCTCTTAATGCTGCTTTAGATGCTCCATATACACTAAACGCTGGGTTGCCAATTGATCCAGCAGTAGAGCCTGTTACAATAATTGAACCTACTTTGTCCGGGAATAGTGATAACGCTTTTTGAACAGTAAAGATGGTTCCTTTAACGTTAATGTCGAACGTTCTATCAACCTGCTCTTCAGTAATTTCACCTAATGGAAGGAAGTTGCCGATGCCTGCATTAGCAAAAAGAATGTCCAACTTACCTTTTTCCTGCTTTATAATGTCATATAGTTTGTCTAAGTCTTCAAGCTTAGAAATATCACCTTGAACACCGGTTACGTTCTTGCCAATTTGGTTAACAGCTTTATCAAGTTCGTTTTGTCTACGTCCCGTGATATAAACATATGCACCTTCGTTTACAAATTTTTGCGCTGTAGCAAGACCAATCCCACTAGTTCCACCCGTTACAAGCGCTATTTTACCTTCAAATTTACCCATACTTAACACTCCTTTAGAATTAATTTTATTTTATGTCTAGTACCTTAAGTACTTGAAGAACAACTTACAAGATATAGTATCCTTCAGTAAGCACATTATCGGAAGTACCCACTTTTTTGTGATATAGTAACTAAAAAGTAATAAATGTGGAATGGAGAGCTTTAGACATGAAAAAATTTAGTTGTGGGTTTGAAGTGACAAAGGAAGTTATTGGCGGAAAATGGAAAGGCCTTGTATTATACTTTTTAATGAATGGACCAAAGAGAACGAGTGAATTAAAGCGCATTATCCCAAATATAACTCAGAAAATGCTTATTCAAACACTTAGAGAGCTTGAAGCCAGTGGACTTGTGAGCAGAAAGATGTATAATCAAGTACCACCAAAGGTTGAATATTCATCCACTGAACTTGGAGAATCTCTTAAACCTATCTTGCAGGAGCTCTGTCAATGGGGAAGCCATTATGCGGAGCAAGAGTATGCAGAAGGTGAATATGAAATTGTACAACCAGAACAAGTTTCATATCAAGATAATATAATTTCATAGAGATCTAAAGGGATTAGTCATCTTAATCAATACCTTCAGAATAAGGTTTAGGAATACTTGAACGTACTATCAAGATATAATTACATAATGTAATACCGCATTACCTAAAAACACGGAGCTACTTTAGATTAGATGATTCTTATTATTATTTTAACTTTATAGTTTGGTGTATCTGATATATTTTCTAAAATTACAAAAAGAGAAAAACAATATATTAAAAACTATTTCAGATGATACTATTAAAAATTAGTCGAGATAAACTCGGCTATTTTCATTGCTTAAATTTTCTCTTGTTATTCAATTATCCTGCCCTGATAGCGATATTAGAAATACCTTTTTTTAACAAAAAGAAGCGTTAATCCTTCTTAACCTAAATTATGGTTTAAGACAGTAAAAGTCTAATTCTATTATATTCACACGAATATTCACTTTATTTTTGACTGCGTATTTTTCTTGGATATTACCTTTTTATAGACATTCAAATTTTTCTTCTCTGTAATATTTATTAGAATACTGCAGCCCTATAACATTTTCCTATTATAAGTAAAAAAAAGCTATATTATTAGGGTAGGAGTTTACTAATATTTTCGAGTGTATTTACATGTATATTTTTTCTTCTTGCTTCATCAAGAATTAATTTGGCGCTGCGTCCAGTTATAGTATTATTTCCTTCCATTAAAGATCGTGCTGTACTTCCACTTTTAAAGATAAACTTGGACATTATAATCCCTATAATTTTTGGTGATATCGTTGAAAAGTAAAGTATTTAAAGCATCATAACTCATTCCTCGCTCCTTCATTATAGGCTTTAGCTGTCTAAGATTGATGGAAATGTTTCCTAAAGCATCGATAGAATCCATCAATCCTATAAAACTCCCTTCTTTTAAAACTTCTATTTCAACTGCTACATTTAAGAGGAAGTGGTTCAATAAGAACTTTTTAAAGTTAGTCTGCCTTTTAACGCTGAATTCTGCTTGCTCAAATAATGTGTATACTTGCTGTACTCGTTCTTTCGAAGCCATCCCTATATCACCTATTATTATAATAGAAGAAAACGCACCATTAATTGTGTTTATCCCTACTGTTCCCCCGCCAGCAACAGGAAACCCGAATATAAGTTGAGATTGTGGTAATATTTCTGTCTGCTTGATTGGATCCCAAAAATTATTAAAAAACAGTACAGTGGCCTTATTCACCTTATTATTCAATGTTTTTACAACAGAACTAATTTGTTCAATATTGACGCTCACAAAAATCAAGTCATAGTTATGGTTTTGGGGAATTTCATATATTAAGTTAGTTTCCCACGATACATTAATCTTTTTAGACTTCCGTTTCCTCCAATCGTCTAGCTGCAAATTCAGCATTCGCGTATACTTATCTATTGATTCTGATCTAATATAAAAATCAATATTATTTCCATTTTCTTTAAAGATCCAAGCATATTGAGTAGAAATCACCCCACGCCCAATAACTAAGATATTCATTAAATCCCCCTCCAGTTCGTTCATTGAACAGTTGTTGATTTAATAGTATCATTTGTATTACAGGAAACAATCATCAAAAGGCAAGATATGTTGATTAATGAACATGATACTAAAATTGTTGAGGTGTGGAGATGGAAAGAAGAAAAAGGAGAACGCAAAAGCTGATAATAGACACTTTTTTCTTATTACTTAATGAGAAACCGTTTGATAAAATCACAGTAAATCAAATTACAATATTAGCTGATATTAACAGAGGCACTTTTTACCTTCATTATCAGGATAAATATGAATTACTGGAAAAAACCATTAAAACCTATATAAATCAAATGGACCAATACTGTCTTCATAATCAAGAAATGACTATTAACTCACTTACTTTAGCTTTTAATTACTTAAAGGAAAATTACAATTTTATTGAACCCTTATTGAGGAATGAAGGGTATCAACTATTCCAACACGAACTCAAGTCATCTATATCTTCCTTTATTGAAACTTCAGACTTATTTGATCTCCGCGTTGTTAGTATTTTGAAAAGAAGGGCTATCATATCAACTATTCTAGGAACTATTGAATGGTGGTTAGCTGAAGATGAATTGAACACAGCTCCATCAGAAATTGCTGCTGAATTAAAAGATATAATCTTTTCCATCATTACATAAATTTATTATATAATCTTGGTTTAAATATGGGCTGCTTCTCTTGGGGAGTATCGATAGTAAGAACACGAAATACCATTTCCTTTTCTAAAGAGATATTGTTGATTTTTTCGTGATTAACAGCTTTAAACTTTTTGAAAGACTTTTAACCTAACAAAATTCTGTGTTAGTAAGTGCGTAATCATAGTTACTGTCGTGTTTAGTAGGGGATTTATACTTGTGCTATCCGGTAAAGGCTATTAATAGCTTTTCGCCGCAAATTTAATTATCTTGTAAAACTTGAAGCTTTCTCCCCAACTTTTCCTTAACACTAGAACCGTTATTTACATTTTTCGCCTGAACTCCTCCAGCTTGTTTTAAACAATTGCCTGATTTTATTATTTTATAACGATTAAGTCCAACTTCTTTATTACACACATTGCAATAGCTTTTCGGTCAAAAGAAACCCTCTATAATAGGGCGTTGTACCAAATATCTCCATTAAATATACGGTTATTATCTACCAAAACAACTCTTAAGTTCCCAGAAGAACTTAAACGTAATTTTTGTTGATAATACCTTAAAAGTTGCTGCTCCGTACGATTATCGCTTTTATAGTGTAAAATGACTAAACTTTTATTTTCTTTCTCTACCAAGCTTCTGAACATTCCATTTATATGGCCATCATCTCCGTTAAAACCATAACCAATCACACATACTATGTCTGATTCAACAAAATGATCATAAAGATCAACATACTTTCTTGACATACTGACAGAAGTCAAAGGTTTAACACCACTTTGAGTAAACATAAATGGTACAAGAATTCTTCCTTGTCTCTCCTCGGAAGAAGGTTCTGTTAAAATTTCATTTTTGTATGGATCATAGTATTCATTTACACTTCCATTTAAATGATACACAGGTGTTTCTGCGATTTTCGTCCCTGCTAATACCTGTTGTACAAAATTGTTATAATTGGTAGTTCCCACAGCTTTAATATGAAAATAATTTCTTAAATTTATTAAGTCGTGATAATATCCGGGACCATCTGAAATTCTTGTTTCATCAACATGGACTTTGTTAGTAATATATCTTTGAACAGTATGAAGGAATATAGCAATTCGACTAAATTTAGCCCATTGCGCTTTAGGATTATACAGATATCTAAAATGACTATCTATTAAAGCTTGGTAATCCATTGCTTGGCAATAAATTTCTTCTAATATGCTTCTACCAAGTTCTCTAAACACTGTAAGTCCGTCTGTATCTTCCTTTAAATCAATCGAGGTTTCTTCAATTACAATTTCCATTCCAGTTTGTCCAACACCTTGATAATTCAAAGAAAAAACCCCCGATAAATCATCAAATACGTTTAATTCATCAGGTGCTGCAGTAAACAATTCTTCGTTTAGCTGCGAAACAAGACTTTGACCAATTGCTCCAACCAATAATTCCAAAAAAGCCCTTACAATTCTTTTCAAATAACGATCTGTTGGATATTTTTCTAATAATCTTAAGAATGCTGAAAAATAGTCAGATTCAAACAGCAATACACTGGAAGCAAGCTTCTCATTTAACCGAATTGCTTGATTATATCTCATATCACCAATTTGTTCGCCTGTTTCGTTTGTAAACTTATCACGTATTATTGTTTCATTAAACTTCCATTTATTTAACAACTCGGAAACGTTTTCATCAAAATGATCCAGATAATCCAAAATGTTGCTTCTTCTATTTTCTAAACTAGAGGCAATAAGGCCTTCAAACTCTCCTTTTCCAAAAACATTTAATCTCTTACTCGCATAATTATCTGGAAGCCATTGAGTAGCAATCTGTGACCTAGAGTCTAGGCTTTGAATCTGGCTTCTAAATATTTCCTTATCTACTTCATTTGAAACTCTAAATATTTCTAATGCAAATTTCCCTCCTGACGGCAAACCATAACCTATTTCTGCACCTGCTCCGAAAAATACTGATAATGTTGGTAAACTCAAGCATTTTCACCTCATCCATCTATTTTTCTATTATTTTACTTCAATATTCAAAAGGTTACAAAAATAAATTTTTTTAGTAAAACAAGCCTATGTTTTTTCGAAATTTATATCTTCTATGGTATACCTATTTAATGGCACTCACACATTCTCTCACAGTACTTAATTTCTTATATACGTAGTTTTATGAGAAACTAAGCATCCATCCCTAATGAACTACGCTCCATATTTCTTGGAGCCTGATAACCTTTTTCCTATATTCTACTTCTTAGGAAAAACCATGAACAAATAAAACCACATCATTAATACCAAAGCATATAAACGCACAACGAATGCCATCTTAGCTAGCTCAAAGTCCCTTTAAAATAAAGGGGTGATTATGTATATTTAGTAATCAGCAGCCCTCGGTCTTTTTGCCATTCTGCATAAAACACTTCCTTATACTTTTTAATTTTTTCTTGCTTTAATTGTCTATGTAACCACTCTTCTGTTAACCCAGCCAATTGAAGATTTTGAGATTGTAATTTCCCATCCATAATAATTGCAAAGGATATCTCTACTTGTTTAGGAGGTATGGCTAAATCCTGCGCTGTTGGAACACTAAATGCATGTTTTGGTGCAACACTTATTTTCCCGTCTCTTTCCAAAATTACATATTCTGCTTCATAGATAGAAAAATATCCCTGCTGTCTCATAAGCTGCTGTAATTGGTTTAGATCCATATTATTTTTTTTTAGCTGCTTATAAATAATCTCTCCTTTTTCAATTAAGATCGTGGGATTACCTTCAAAAAAACCCCGGAATTTTAGAGATTTTTGCGTTAAAAACTCTACTAGATAAATTAGTAACCCCCATATAACAATGCTAAATACTATCTCCAAAATTCCTGTTCTTCTTTCAAAAATTGCGTCCCCTACTAGGTTTCCCATTACCATGGCCGTGATAAAATCAAAAGGAGTTATTTGTGAAAATTGAATCTTCCCAAGTAATTTAAGGACTATTAATAAAGTTAAGAAACCAATAATCAATTCAACTGTTATGTCTTTGTACATTAGTATTTCCCCCTAATTAAGCCGTAATTTTCAAATCGTCATTTTCCATCTCTCACACTTTTGCACAATCCTAATTCTACATCGTACATATTATGTTATATCCGATTAGTACGAATATCATACAACGGCTTTAAAATGCAAAATTAGGAGCGTGTTCGGAAAAGAAAGTGTGGTAAATAAATGTACTTAAACAATCCTGCCCGTTCGTACAACAACAATAGGCTGCCAAAGCAGCCAAACGATCTTATACTAATGCCCCCATTACTTTAAGGACCATACTTCACATCATCTTTTTGTGTTCTCACCAGATCTTTATATGTTTTATACTTTGCACGTTTCATTTAAAGACGAACAGAGCCATAATGATTTCGCCCCTCAAAAAGAAAAGCAATGATACTCTCATAATAAGGTATAAATTTTTTCAGTTCGATTAGCTCCAAGATTTCCTCTTTAGAAGCCCATTTGGCTGCTTGTACCTCTTCAATCTGTAATGTCAATTCATTCAAATCAAAGTCATATTCAATTAAATAAAAATCATCAAAGCCACGTTCAAAGTTAATAGTAAATTGTGGACGAATCTTTTCAAAGTTATAATGAATCCCCAACTCCTCGAATAGCTCTCTTGAAGCAGCCTGCTGACTTGTTTCGCCTGCAACCGCACTACCACCACAAGTGATATCCCAAAGGTTCGGCCATCCTTGCTTAAAGGATTGACGCTGCTGAATGAGCATTTCACCTTTTGAATTAAATATACATATGTGTACTACTAAATGAAACTCTTCTGGTTTCATTTCATCTCCACGAGTTATTTGTTTCTCTATTTTATAACGATGTTTATCAAATAAATCCCACTTTTCCATTGCAAAACTCCTTATGTATATTATTGTAATAAGGTTCCCAGTATACTATATAATCAGATTATCATCATGAATTTCACAATAGATATTTAAAGAATCGGATAAAAGTTGAGTAACTTTTCCATAACGACGATTAGTAATATTTTTTACTTAGAGTTGAAAGTCCGCAAAAAAAAACTGTCCATCTCCTTATTGAGCTAAAGCACCCGTTCGTATTATAAGGTCATCCAGAGAAACTATTCTTACCCACATATCATTTTATATCAAATAGAGCACCTCCCCAAAAAAAGGCACTCTACACACACGAATCATTGAACTCCTTGTTATTCTTTTCCGCTATATTCTAAAATATTTAAACTCTCAGATGCCTCTGGTGCTTCAAAAAATTTAGTAACATGAATAAACACCGCTTCCGTGTCAAAAGCTGATCTTTCTGGTTGTTCATTACGCCTTTGTGCGATTTGACGTAAGCATTGCTCGTTATTTAGATTAAGGAAAATTAGTTGATGGTTTGCATTGACCTCTGACGCCATATCCAAAAACCACTTTCGCAGTTTTTGAGTGTTAGCTGGAAAATCCATCACTACATCTGTACCAACACTTAATATGTTTTGGACATGCTTTTTCACCAATGGCTTGAGCTGCGCTGAGAATTTTAGATAGTCCTCAAATGATGCAATTTGATTGGGATAAAGAGATGAAAGCCATTCATCCTCAGACAACAGTACCGCATGTTTGTCTATCGCCAATTGCTTTGATTTAGTTGATTTTCCAGCTCCCATTTTTCCACAGAAAAAGTATAGTGTCCCCAATTTTTTCATTTTTTTCAACCCTCTCAATTATTTTAGTTTAAACTTTTTACTTCATGAGTTCCCCATAGTTATTATCCTCTTATTAATATTTAAACGTTAAGATTTATATCCAGTATACTTATTCTACCGATTTCGTTTATTTTCCTTTTTTAGCAAACCCACTCTTTAATTCAATAAAAAGAGATGTCGTAGCACCTTCCGTTCCTAAATATAAGTCTAGTTAAAATATAAGCCTCACATTTAATTTTCATTATAAAAAGATTGACACATAACTGATAATAACACTATACTGTTAACAACAGTAATATATTGATAAAAAGTACATTACATTAAAATTAGGGGGTTCTATCTATTATGAAACATACAGGAAGACATACTGGTGCATTTCTTTTGCTGTTTTTATTGGAGGGAGATAACTATGGGGGAAAACTGTTGCAAAAATGTAAGGAAGAGCTTCCCATCAATCCAATTGATAGCGCCATACTATATCGCACACTAAAAAAATTAGAGGAAGAAGGTGCCATTGAATCTTATCTAGATGTTTCTGATCAAGATAAACCGGTAAGGATGTATAAAATCACTACACTTGGAAAAAGAAAATTAGAAGAATTTCAAATTGATATTCAAGAAAAAATTAAAAATTTATCATTTTTCCTGGAAAAATACAAAAAATGGAATTGTGAAAATAATGGTTAATGGAATTGTTTTATATACGATAGCTGCTATCTATCTGATCCTGTCTTTTATAAAAGACAAATATAAAACAAAGGCAGCCTTATTAAGCTCATGGAAAATGTTTCGCAATGTTTTACCGGATTTATTAGCCATTATGCTCTTCGTTGGACTGGCACTATCTTTATTAACACCGTCCCTTATTTCTTCCATTATTGGGGAAAATTCCGGTTTACTTGGTATCCTTTATTCAACAATCATTGGATCAATTGCTATAGTCCCTAGCTTTATCGTTTTTCCTCTTGGACATACATTAGTTCAAAATGGCGCTGCTCTTCCACAAGTTGCTGTATTAATGTCGACATTAATGTCTGTAGGACTGGCAAGTTTATTTATGGAACAAAAAACTTTTGGTCAAAGTTTTGCTTATGCCCGAAATATTTCTGCCATAGTAATGTCCCTTCTATTTGCATTAATTATTTGGGTGGTGATGACATGAAAAAGTTAAAAAGATATCGGTTCTTTCTCATTTTATTATTAGGCCTTCTGCTTATAGCATTTATGAATCAAACGATTGCTGCAAAAACAGTTCAGTTAACTGGTAAAAATATTTTGGATATGTTAATTCTACTCCCTCCAGTATTTATATTAGTGGGATTATTGGACCAATGGGTAAAGAAAGAAACACTCATTAGATATATGGGGGAAAAATCAGGTATAATTGGTGTCCTCTTCACCTTATTATTAGCAACAGTAGCTGCTGGACCTCTTTATATAGCCTTTCCAATCGCAGTACTTTTATTGAGAAAAGGAGCTAGCGTCCGTTATATAGTGTTTTTTTTAGGGGCTTGGTCAACAGTGAAATTGCCAGTTCTAGTGTATGAATTTACTTCATTTGGCCCTAAATTCACACTTATTCATATTTGTTTCGGGCTCGTGTTTTATTATTTAACAGGAATTCTTTTTGAAAAAATGTATAGCCAACAAAAGTTGCTAAAGTATGATACAACTATCGGAAAATAGATTTAAAGCATTTAGTATTTTAAACCCTACAATTCCAAATTCTTTAGTAGCTGTAGTCATTAAATTGATAACATTCTGTTAGGAACCCCGACTTTTTCACGATAAAATATTATGGAAAGTATTCAGCGAGAATACCATTCGCCAATAAATAATATCTAGTCAGGATTTGATCGTTTAGTATATTGATGTGCGCTCGATTACACCAATAGATTTTATAACTCGAAAAACAGCAAGTATGGATTTGTTGGTAAAAATAGATGCCCTGTTGTTAACTGAATATTTCAACAGATAATTAGTACAACAAATAGGACTGCCCACGGTGCAAAATCTTTTCTGTAGAATGTATCTCCAAACTATATAAGCAATCTGCTGCAAAAAATTACGGGATAGAGCACACAGAAGCATATTCACAATAAAATAATTGAGAAAGCAATAGATTGCTTGGTAACATCAACATTATCGGTTTGTAAAATCGCATACCAAATTAGATTTTAACATACCTAGTCTGTTAGTCTTTTTAAAAGCAATGCCAATAAAACTCCAACGAATTATAGAAACTCATTTAAGTGGGCATTTAATTTAACGTCACATACACTTCACCCAAAATGCCTGTAAGCCTCTTGATCAATCTCCCGGTGGAAGGCAATTATATGTAGTCACTAGTTATCTTGAAAATCGATTTGCAAAGCATGCCCTTGTTTTCATTATGCTGAATCATTAGCAGATAAAAACATAAACATTATTCTTTTTTATACTTAAACTAGAATAATAAGTGTATAACTTATTCATAACTTTGCCTCAAAGGAAGTTAAGTTTTTAATATATTATAATAGTTTACAATAAGGATATAAACCTTTTTATGATTAAGCATAATTCAGATGGAAGGCGTATTGATAAAGCAACCTATTTCACTGAGGATGCGGATGATATTGTTTGAAAACCATTCTAATGAAGAAACTACACATTACAGTTATGACCAACATGCAGATCTAAATCAAACTTAAAACTTGATAGAAAACTTAAGGCACCTAGAGATTGGTATGACCCAAAAAGACTTTCTCTCACCTCAAGGATCGGTACCTGTTCGATATTCTATCCAATTCATAGGCAATATTGAAGGTTTACAAGATATTAAAGATTATATGAGGTGTATTAATGGCAAATATCGAGGATTTTTTAAAATTAGATATCCGTGTTGGCACTGTGATTAAGGCAGAGCCATTTCCAGAAGCACGAAAACCCGCAATAAAATTAGAAATTGATTTTGGTAATATTGGTGTTAGACAGTCTTCAGCTCAAATAACACGCAGATACAAGGCAGAACAACTTATTGGTAGTCAAGTGGTAGCGATAGTAAATTTTCCTCCAAGGCGAATTGCAGGTTTTAAATCTGAGGTATTAGTAATTGGTGGTATACAAGGGAGAGATGACGTAGTGCTTTTAAAACCAGACCAACCTGTTAAAAATGGTACCCCAATCGCTTAAGAATAAATATACTGCCCTTTCTGGTATTGACGGAAGAGCCTGTCCATTTGATTAATAAATGGGTAATCAGGCTTTTTCTACATAACAGATTACAAAGGAACATTCATTTTATTGAAGAATTGTAAGAAGAAAACTGTTTAGATAAGAATACTTGAATATATCAAAAGCGGGGTACCTATGGTATGTATTAAAGACAACTTTTGGTAGAGTCGAAATACCGAAGCAGGGTATTTATTACAGGAACGCTGCCACCATATTGCTAAGTGAATGATTAGATAGCTCATTAATTTTAATTATTTAAGCCATTTTTCATTTTAGAATATGGCTAATTTCTTAATTTTGTGGAGTTTTACACTTATACTAACCTGCCCCGTTCGTACCATAGCCAAAAAAGGGAATTAATCCTTCATGGATTAATTCCCAATAGTTCAATGAGGTTCCAAATTTATTATAAATTCTTTTTAAATAAAACCCTATCTTGATTTGGTCCGTCATAGTCCTTATACACGGGAACTCCATCTACGACTGCATCTCCTTGTTCAATATCAAAACCCATATTAGTATGAAAGGAAATTGAAACTTTATTAATAGGTGAAGTTACACAATGGATTATACTAGCACCTTTTTGTTTAACCACATAAAAAAATTTGTTATAGAGTGTTTTTCCTACACTGTGTTTTCTATATTCTGGATGTACTCCAACGAAATGAATATACGCCTCTTCAGAATTTGATTGTGATAAAAACCCAATTAGAAACCCTACTATTTTTCCATCTTTTTCAGCAATAAAACTTGTATCTGTAAAATGATCAAAAAAGAGCTTTGGTAACTTATCAGCCATTTGTCTTCCACCCCACCATTGATTTAGTAATGGCGAGATTTCATAGTAATCTAAACTGTTTACTGAACGAATCTCCATTTTTAATCCCCCTACCTTGTATGTTATATTTACCCACTCCTATACTAATTACCAATTTTAGCACATCTTTTATTCACTTCTGATCAACTAACCTCCCCTTTAGCGACACAAGAATATCGCTAATCTGTAATTAAGATATTGCATAAACTCCAGTTAATTCAATACGAAAATAGCAACTACAGGATGTATGGAATTATAAATCTGCATACCATTTTGTAGGTTTATCAAATTTTCCACAGCCATTTTCCACTTTAGCAACATAGAATAGGCCACTCTTTTCTTTAAAGAAAGCCTCGGTTATTGATTATGTATAATTATTTTGTAGTTGAACTTATTTATATACACCTTTTCTTTTGAAAACCCAATCTTCTAAGGCATCTTCGTGTTGTTTAGTGAATAATTTCGGTATTTTATTTATTGGAAAGTACTTCAAATCCAATGTCTCAATACCATCTGCAGTAAGTTCCCCATCAATTGGCTTACATTGAAAAAAGTGAGTAATAGTCTGAGCTTTATCTCCGTTCGGAAACTCACCAGAATATTTAGAGTAGACACCAATAAGATGTTCAACCTTAACATTTAATCCTGTCTCCTCAAGAATTTCTCGTTTTGTTGTTTCTTCAAGAGATTCTCCTAGTTCCATAGCACCGCCTGGAAAACCCCACTCATTTCTATCTCCCCTTTTTTGTAAAAGAATCTCATTTCGTTCGTTATAAACAATACCTCCAGCAAAATTAAGAATAATTAAATCTTGTCCCACTTTTCCACGAATATAGCGAATGTAGTCACTGGATGTAGTCATAAATTTCCTCCTATATAAAAAATACAAGTTAATTATATACCAAATAGAAGAAAATGGTATTTCAAGTTATATTTTTCCGTCTTCCACTAACCTTTTATTTAAGGATGATTTTTTAACTTCCATTTCTAATAAGATTTAATATTAAATTCATTAGGATTGATTATAATAAGGCAAATAGGAACTGATATGTAAAACAAATTATTTAAAGTCTTCTTTAGATATTGCTATTGAAGGGTAATGCCCAATTTGGGTTAAATCCACATCAAAAGGGACACTGTAAACCATATAGTAGTTGTCATCGTTGACTACAGAATTTATTTCCTCGATAAAACTTCTAGCTTTGTTAGAATCTGTAGTTGCATAAACTACAGCGACAACACCAGCCCCCTCTTCCATCCATCCTTTTAAAATAAGTTTCAATGGATTACTGTCTTTCAATGCAGTCTCTATCATATTCATATATTCGTTCATTTGAATCCTTCCACCTTTCTAAATAATAATTAGAACACTCCTTATCCCCATCAAATTTATATTACCATAGCAATACCTGAGTTTTAATGCATTAACTCTATACTGTTAATTCCTTCTCATACTAACCTCCTTTAGTGCAATAAGAAAATGCGATACCTCCATATTACAAAGTGTTGCTATAGTAACATAAGAGCCGCTCTACACCGAGAAATTTTTTTACCTAAACTTGTTATTTTAAATCCATTTTTTCGGTAAAATCTTACTGCTTCGTTGTCTGTTATAAAGAACCTATGTTAATGTTTATAAGACTATAAATGGTATAAAATATATAGTTAGATGGTTCAACCTGCCCGTTAGCCCTAAAATAAAAAGACTTCCTTTTTATTTTAGAAAGCAGCCAATAATTGCAGAAAAGACTATTAGGGCTGACCCCTCACAAGGCCATCCTAATAGTCTTTTTCCTAAATTGTATTTTTACCAATTAATATATCCAAATCAACAGTTATTTGAGCCGAATCCTTAATTAAAAAAGATTTTATTTGTTCCTCTGTTGTTGACCAAGTCAACGGAGTCATTTGAACCAACCATTCAATTGAGGATTTATTAAGGTTCATGGTATAGCTTAATCTTGAACATTCTACAAATTGAAAACTCTTCTTAAATCTCTCCATAGTCTCTGCATTAGAGTAAAACTGTTTTTCGTTTTTTTGAAAAAGATGTTCTCTCAACTCTTTTAAGTAACTATTTTGAGGTACAATTTTGATTACTATACCATTTGGTTTCAACAATCTATCAAATTCAGCATAATTTGAGGGTGATAGGATATTCAGGATAACATCAAATTGTTTAAATTTAAATGGTGTGTTCGCGAGATCAGCCACAGCCCAAATCTTATCAGAATAGTTCTTAGAAGCTACCATAATTCCTTCTTTAGAAATATCTATTCCTACTCCTAATACACTTTTGAAAAAGTTGGAACGAATAATTTCACAAATATTAGAAAGATGTGAACCTTCGCCACATCCCGTATCAAGAATAGAAATTGTTTCTTTTGTCTTAACAAGATGTTCCATAATAAACTTTGCAATTGCATGGCTTAATGGTGTAAAAAATTCCCCTTGGGTAATAAGTTTTCTTCTTGCTTCAAAAAGAGCTTTGCTGTACTTAGTATTTACTGAGTGAGTCATCAAGTTCAGATATCCTTGCCTTGCAAAATCAAATGTATGGTGATTTAAGCAGATTAAACTTTTAAAATCGATAACCTGCATAGACGATCTACATATTGGACAAGCAAAAATGTTTTCAAAATTACTCACATATTTCGCACTCTTTATTCTTTTATTTTCTTTTAACAAAGAAGTCACCTCATTCATTCGTTTTTAGATAAATGAAAAAGGCATAGACAAATAAACCCTCATCAAATTTTTTTGAAAATTCGAGTTGGATTTTATCCAAGTCTATACCCTTTCTATCTATAGCGAATGAATTGAATAATCATGACACTAGCTCCTTTATCCATGTGCAGCATTAAGCCTCACAGTAAATAATAACGAGTCTTTCGAAAATTGGCAAGACTATAAAGCACATAAGAAAAAGCTATCTCTCATATGTAAGATAATTTCTGCTTACGCAGAAATTATCAGCCCTTATCCTTCAAAAATATTCCTTTCTTAAAACTTTTAAGAAAGGAATATTTTATCTTAAATTTGAAACAATACCTTTGTATAAGTCAAAAAAAAGGGGACCCATAATGGACATAAAAAAATTAGCCGATCATGAGTCATTGGATCTACATGAAGTTATTAATTTTAAAACCCTATGCTTAGCGAAATCAAAACTAATGCAAGGACTGGTATTTGATCAGGATTTGAGAGCATTAATGCAAAAAGATGTTCAGCAATCCATCCAAGCGCTTGGAGAATTACAGGAAATTTATCAACGCGCACCTTTTGAAGCTCCTGTTCCTCAAAACCGACCTACACCAATAATAAATTGAAAAGGAGGTAAATAAATTGAATCAAGACTATTTAGACCCTATTAACTCTCTACACATGCCTGAGTTAGCAGATACCACATTTGCGATGGATTTCCTCCTTCGTGCCAAAGAAGGTGTTCGCAATATTGCTGTCGCATTAACGGAGTCTGCATCACCTGATGTTAGAGCCCTTCTACGAAACCAGTTAATGCAAGGTATTGCCATGCATCAAGAAATTACGGAACTAATGATTGATAAGAAATGGTTCCATCCATACGAACTAAGTGAACAGTATAAACTAGATCAGCTCTCTGCCAACAATACATTGATGATTGGCAAAATGAATCTATTCCCGGTTGAGACCAATAGAAAAGGTATGTTTGACCGGACACCTGATGAACACTAACACTGGAGGCTATATATCATGAAGGCAGTTACGTATCAAGGTATTAAAAATGTTGTAGTCAAAGAAGTTCCAGACCCAAAAATTGAAAAACCAGATGACATGATTATTAAGGTAACGAGTACAGCAATATGTGGGTCTGATTTACACTTAATTCACGGCATGATTCCTAACATGCAAGAAAACTACGTTATCGGCCATGAACCAATGGGAATAGTCGAAGAAGTTGGTCCAGGTGTGACTAAGGTGAAAAAGGGAGACCGAGTCATTATCCCCTTTAATATAGCTTGTGGTGATTGCATTTATTGTAAAAATAATTTGGAAAGCCAATGTGATAATTCTAATGATAATGGTGATATGGGTGCCTATTTCGGATATTCTGGTACGACTGGTGGCTATCCTGGTGGGCAAGCCGAATATCTAAGAGTACCCTTTGCCAACTTTACTCATTTCAAAATTCCAGAGACTTGTGAAGAACCGGATGAAAAGTTAGCTGTCATTGCGGATGCCATGACTACAGGTTTTTGGAGTGTTGACAACGCAGGCGTCAAAAATGGAGATACAGTTATTGTTCTTGGCTGTGGTCCGGTAGGTCTTTTTGCTCAAAAATTCTGTTGGTTAAAAGGAGCAAAGCGAGTCATTGCCGTTGATTATGTCCATTATCGCCTCCAGCACGCCAAGCGAACTAATAAAGTAGAAATTGTTAACTTTGAGGACCATGAGAATGTAGGAAGTTATCTAAAAGAAATCACTAAAGGCGGTGCAGATGTTGTCATCGACGCTGTTGGTATGGATGGTAAAATGACAGATATGGAATTCCTCGCGAGCGGTTTGAAACTTCAAGGTGGAGCATTAAGTGCATTTGTCATAGCTTCACAAGCTGTGCGTAAAGGCGGGACAATTCAAGTTACTGGCGTTTACGGAGGCAGATACAATGGTTTCCCTTTTGGAGATATTATGCAGCGAAACGTGAATATCCGCTCTGGACAAGCACCGGTAATTCATTATATGCCATATATGTTTGAATTAGTTTCGACGGGAAAAATTGACCCAGGAGATGTCGTGAGTCATGTACTTCCACTTAGTGAAGCAAAACATGGATATGAAATTTTTGACGCGAAACTGGATAATTGTATTAAGGTCTTGTTGAAACCTTAAGGAAGGAGATAAAAAAATGAACTATGCTTTACATGAAGTTCTTGAAGTCCATGAGATATCTACATTTAAAACCACTTGTTTGACTAAATCAAAAACGATGAGAGCGTTAGTTACAGATCCGCAATTAAAAGATATTATGCAGTTAGACATTGATGTGTCTACGAGACAATTACAAGAATATGCTTCAATCCTTTCGAACGCTAAGCAGTAATTAGGAGATGAATATACATGAATCCAATCATTGAAAATTTAACTGGCATGAACGCACTATCCGACCAAGTAGTTACAATGGATTTATTAATTTCAGCTAAAAGTGGAGTTAGAAATTATGCCATGGCAGTTACAGAGGCAGGTACACCAGAAATTAAAGAAATGCTCACTCGCCATTTAGTGGAAGCTCTTGATATCCATGAACAGATATCCGCTTATATGGTAGAAAAAGGATGGTATCATGCTTGGGATACAAACGAACAAATTAGTTTAGATTTAAATAATATCCAAACAGCATTGAATTTACCGACATTATAAAAAATTCTAAGGTACAGTTTATAATTTACCAAATAAACTGTTCCTAAAAATATTTTAAGTTTTTTACGCCGGAAGTAAGTTAATACTTCTGGCTTACTTATGTTTGTTTTACACTATATTAATGAAAATAATTAATTAACTATTTTATTATGAAAAGGTCGGAGCAGGATTTTCATCAACTTTGAGACGAAGTAAACTATAAGGTTTCTGTCGTAAGTCTTTTCCATAATGAAATCTAGGCTGCCGATGTAATTGGTTCACAATGACATACAAATATTGATCCGGACCAATTGAAAAAGTATCCGGCCACAGAATTCTAGGATCATGGGCAATAGTTTCCATTATGCCATTTGGCAATATTTTACGGATACTGTTGTTTTCATAATCCCCCGCATAAACATTTCCCTTTGCATCAGTGATCATTCCATCAGATGCACCTTTTTCTCCCCAATACTCCAGATGATAACGTAAAGCCATGTCTGGTATATTTCTGTCTCTCAAGGCTTCTGTTGAAATCGAAAACAAATGACGACTGGTTAATGGCGCAAAAAATAACCTCTTTCCATCGGGAGATATCGCAAGACTATCAGATGCCAATCTAAATGGAGAAGTTGAACCATCTTTGTTTCTATTCATCAAAATTTCGCCTTCTACTTTCGGTAAAAAGTAAGGATCAGGCGAAGTTGATTTTGCACCATTTAACCGTCTAAACGCGTTCCCACTTGATAAATCTACAACAATAATAGCTCCTGGTCCTTTTGAAGAAGAATCCGTTATATAGGCATAACCTGCTTTTCCAACACGAAAATCAAAACGGACATCATTCATATAAGTTGTAGGCAAGACAACATCTTCTGTAAAATTATATACTTTCCTTATTGTATTTGTTTCTAAATCAACAGCGACTAGTTTTGCTTCACCTTTAATAGGTTCAGAAAAATTTGGTGCTGCTGTATCTAATATCCAAAGCGTTCCTCTACCATCTGCGACTACACTTTGGACGCTGATGAAAGACACTTTGTTATTCGCAGGGTTAAACAAATTAGTTTCATAACTAGGATAAGGCTGCAATTTCCCCCCAACAATTTCAGCTACAGTAAATTTAACAAGGTCTCCCCACTTTGGAAAGCAAATGAAAACGCGACCGGTTTCTGATACACTAACACCTGTAGGCATAGCTCCATAAAATGAATATACTAGTTCTAACTTACCGAAATATTTTTCCATAGGTAATAGTGGTTCCATTATATCCTCCTCATCAAAATAAAACTGGATACCATTTATATATGATTAAATTTCTTTCTAGTGCATGGTTCATACAGTGTATTTAACCAAACGAGAAAAACAAACTAATTAAAAACTGAATTGGAGGAACGAACGTATTAAATCACGTTTCTCTTAGGAAACTCTTACTAGTTTTTTATCTGGAACTTTACCTAATATATAATCTTTACCTTTTATAGTATCCAAGCCATAAACAAAGCTGACTCAATACCTAATTCCATTTACTTTTGGTATTAAAAACGTACCAAAAGAAATCATAATTAACCTCAAGCCTTTTCGAATACTGATTTAGCATTAATTGTATAACCGACTATTAAATTCCGGCAGCTACTTGGTTCAAAACAACCAACAAATCGTAAAAGTTTATTAATTTTACCCATTCTTTCATTTGTATAAAGCTCTTTCCATGTTTCCCCCCAAAGTACTGCTGCACTTACTCAAAAAATGAAATAATTACCTTCTTTAATTATTAATAAACAAAATATATTAGGTTATTCTAACTATATAAGGCAAATATGAAGGAGGAATTTTTTTTTTGAATCGTTTACGTGAATTTGACAAGATTCTACACGGTAGAAAAGAGAATACTGATTCTTTAATTAATTATTGGACAGACTATTCTAACCCTTCTACGTGGCAGTTCTGGTTTTTAATTGTTATTCTTTTAATCCCATTGGTTATTCTTTATATCAAAATGGACCGAAGTAAAGTATATCTAATTGGTTTCTATGGATATAATGTTCATGTTTTTTTTACATTCATCGATTTATACGGTATAAATCGAGGGTATTGGCATTACCCTTATCAAATTATCCCTGCACTGCCAAGCATCTCATTGGACACCTCCATGGTCCCTGTGGCTTTCATGCTTATTTATCAATGGACATTAAATAAGCATAAAAATTATTACCTATACTCTATAATAACTGCTGCCTTATTTGCTTTTATTTTAAAACCTATTTTAGTAAGTATTGGTCTTTTTAGAATGTATGGTGAAATTAATTATTTCCATTTATTTTGGGGTTACGTATTAGTACTTCTGATAGCAAAATTTATAACTTGGTTATTTCATATATTACATAAACCTAATTACTCAACTTCCAATAGAGAATAGGAAAAACACTTATAAAATATGGGTTCTTTTCCTATATTTTTGATTCCAAACATTTAATAAGTATATATTATCAATTATGGTTTTATATGAAAGAAATCCCCGCGTTTGTTCAAGTCAATTATTTCACAAACTTTTTTTATTTTACCTCGCTATAAGCTCTCCGGAACCATAAATAAGGAAAGGTGAATTTGAGTACTTCAAATTCACCTTTCCTTATTTAGTTAAAGCTGGTTATATTCCAGCCTTAGACTCATTGCATTTCTATATAAATTCATTTAGCTTGTTTGAATTAATTCAAAACTTTCTTTTAAAGGTAAATCTTCACTACTAGAACCGATATAAACATCAAATTGACCAGGCTCGCTAGCAAAGCTTAAATCACTTCGATAAATTTTCAATTGCTCCTCTGTAATTGTAAATGAGATTGTTTTCACTTCGCCTTTTCTAATAAATACCTTTTTGAAGTCTTTTAGTACCTTTACTGGTCTAGCAGTACTGCCAAACTGGTCTCTTATGTAAAGCTGCACAATCTCATAACCGTCATAATCCCCAGTATTTTCAACCTCAACTGTTATAATTAATTCATCATGGCTATTTTGCCTTATTAACTTTTTATTAAGTGAGACAGAGTTATACTGATAAGTTGTATAAGATAATCCATAGCCAAAAGAGAATAATGGTTTATTAGATTCATCAATATATCGTGAAGCAAAGCGATAAAAAGCATTTTCTGGCAGATCTGGTCTCCCTGTGTTTAACTCATTATAATAGATTGGTATTTGTCCAACACTCCTTGGGAAAGACATCGACAGCTTTCCTGATGGATTACTTATCCCATAGAGAATATTCCCTAAAGCCTTACCTCCCATAATACCAGGAAACCAAGCCTGTATAAGAGCATCTGAGTGTTTTTCTACATCAGTTAAAATTAAAGGACGCCCACTATAAATGATAGTAATTATTTGTTTATTTAATTTTTTTATAGCTTCGAATAATTTTTGTTGAGGTTTAGGTAATGTAATCTCTGTACGTGATCCACCTTCACCACTCTGAAAAATACTTTCACCTAATGCTAGTATTACAATTTCAGAGTCCTTTGCTAAGTTAACAGCTTCTTCTATTAATTCATCATTACTTATTCTTTTATTTGGAATTTTATCTTCAAATTTTCCAAGTAAGTGTGCAGTTTCCTTCTCTATTAAATGTGATCCTCTGCAAAAAGGATTCTTATTATTCCCTACAATCTCGTTTATCCCATCTTTCAGTGTAATAGTGTCATTTGTGTCGCCTTTTATAGCCCACATACCAAGTGTTGATTTTTCATCGTGATATGGACCAATAATTGCAGCTTTTTTGCCCTTTTCTAATGGCAAGATACCATTATTCTTTAATAAAACAATCGATTCCTCACTTAACATTAAAGCAATTTTTTTATGCTCAGAACATAAGATACTAGAGTTTTCTGCTGATCTTTCTTTTAATCCTCTATATGGATCTTCAAATAAGCCCAGATCATTTTTTAAGGATAAAATCCTATAAACCGCTTTATTTAGTAAATCCAGCATTTGCTCATTGTTATTAACAATTGCACCTAATTCATTAGCAAAAACCGATGTTTTCATATCAATATCTACTGTTGCTTTTAATGCTAGCTGCGCTGCTTCTTTTGGTCCATTAGCATATCCATGAGTAATTAATTCCTCAACAGCTGCATAATCTGAAATAAGAACTCCCGCGAATTTAAATTCATCTCTTAATATCATCTTATTTAACCACTCGTTACCGGTTGAAGGTACGCCATTTAAAGTATTAAATGCCGTCATAACAAGCTTAACTTTTGCTTTTACTGCCGATAAGTAACTCGGTAAATATACCTCCCGCAATGTATGCTCAGACATATCTACTGCATTATACTCACGCCCTGCTATAGGAGCTCCATATGCTGCAAAGTGTTTAACACATCCAGCAATTTTATCTTTCGGTATTTTTTGCTCGGAATTACCTTGAAGTCCTTTTATTACTCTTTCTGCAAATAATTCGGCCATAAGCGTATCTTCTCCAGGAGATTCCATAACACGGCCCCATCTTGGATCTCTTACAATATCAACCATAGGAGAAAATGTAACGTGTAATCCTTCTTCATACGATTCCTTAGCACTAATGGAAGCTGCTTCTTCTATTAAATCAAAGTTCCAACTACAAGTTTGTGCCAATGGAATGGGAAAGATAGTTCTAAATCCATATATAATATCTGCCATAAAAAGCAAAGGGATTTTATGGCTTGAGTTTTCTAAATATTTCTCTTGAATTTTAATTATTTCATGAGCATTAGTAATATTTAGGATTGATCCTGTATGATAAATATTATAATTTTCATTTAATCCTAATTTTTTTATTGGACCAGTTATCGTTTCTTCCGTTTCATTAGTAAAAAAATCTCCAGTTAATTGCACAAGTTGACCGATTTTTTCCTCAACGGACAGAGAATCGATTAAAGCCATAACTTCATTTTTTTGCATCGATACTCCCTCCTTATTATTTTGTTTTTGGGTGATCTTTATATCCAAAAAGATAGGTAAGAATAAATGCCACACCAAACCCGATTAGGGATACTAATAAATATCCAAAAATTTGACTATTCAGAAATAGCAAAGTCCCTGGAATAGCTGTGATAGACATTCCTGTGGCTGATAAGTGCATTAACCCAGCTACAAATCCACCAGCAGCACCCCCTATTAATCCCATAATAAAAGGCTTCCCGTATCTTAATGTAACACCAAAAATAGCTGGCTCAGTAATTCCTAGTAATGCAGACATAGTGGAGGGATATGCAATAGCCTTAGTTTTCACATTTTTTGATTTAACTGCGACTGCAAATGCAGCTCCTGCTTGAGCACAGATCGAAGCAGTACTTATCGGGTTAACCAAATTTTTTCCTGTATCAGCAAGCATTTGGATTTCAATTAAATTAAGAGGATGGTGCAATCCTGTTATAACGATTATTTGATTAATCCCACCATAAATTAAACCACCAATACCAAATGGTAATTCTAAAACATATGTTACTGCATGTAATAATAATAATTCTACTTCATGAAAAACAGGGCCAATTAAGAAAAACGCTAAAACTATCATGATTAATAAAGTGAAGAACGGAGATAAAATTAAATCAAGAGCACTCGGCACTCTTTTTCTAATAAATCCTTCCACCTTTGCTCCCAAAGCCCCAACAATAAATGCAGGAAGAACAGAACCTTGATAGCCTGCAACTTTTATAATTCCGAAAAATTTTAAAGGCTCTGCTACATTTTGTGCAACATCCCATGATGTGGGCAGACTTGGATGTACAAGCATTAGCCCTAACAGAATTCCTAATAATTGCGAACCTCCAAATACTTTGAAAGCAGACCAACAAACTAATACAGGAAGAAATGCAAAAGCAGTATCTGTTAATATTTGAGTAAACTTAATAAAATTATCTGAAATATGGTCTGGCGTTAAACCAAATACTGCGAGGATATCAGGTTGTAAAATCAATCCTCTTACACCCATAAATAACCCAGTAGCTACCAATGCCGGTATAATTGGCACGAATACATCTCCGAACAAACGTATCATTCTTAAAAAGATATTATCATCTTTATCTGAAGCAATCTCTTTCAATTCAGACTTTGTTGTTCCCGAAACGCCTTCTTGCAACATCGCATCATAAACATGATTTACTGTACCCGTTCCAAAAATAATTTGATATTGACCAGAAGTAAAGAAGAAACCTTTAGCAAAATCAATATTTTCAATCAATTCATCATCAATTATATCCCTATCTTTTACAATTAATCTTAGCCTAGTAGCACAATGAGCCATCGAAATAATGTTGTCAGTCCCACCAATACCACGTATTACTTCTTGAGCAATATTTTTATAATTTTTATTACTCATTTCTCCCCCTCATTTCTGTTTATTAATTATCAAAAACACGTGTAATTTAGCTAACCACACAAACAAGGATAACAGGAATACGTTTACATTACGTTGCATTTTCTTACTAATTAAGGGTCATTTTTTGACCTTTTATAGTATTTGGGATTAATATTCATGGTTGATCGAAAATAGTTTCTAAATGATTTTACATTTGAAAAACCTGATTCATAGGCAATTTGTGTAATGGTTTTATCTGTTGTATTCATAAGCTCAATTGCTTTTTCTAAACAAAGATTTCTTTTAAAATCTATGAAAGTCTGTCCAGTTATTGTATGAAATAATCGAGAGAGATACGCTTCAGAATATCCACAGGCATTGGCAATTTCTTTTAAGCTAGGATTATCTTTATAGTTATTTTTCAGATGCCTTATTACAATTTCAAGCTGCTTCAATTTTAATTGTTTGCGATTATTATCTTCACATTTCCCATTAGCTCCAGAGGAAAAATTTGTTACCAACAAATATTTTAGATGAAGTATTTTACTCTGTTCTAATAAGTAGTCATATTCGTTCGTCGATACATGGTATTCTATAATTTCAGTTATTATTTTCCTAGTATAGTCTATTACTTGCGCATCATATTTGTTTTCGCAAGTGCTTAAATGAATCGATTTATTTTCTTCTTCAAGAAAATTTCCAGGAAACTGAATGATGCATACATTATTATGAGTTATACTTTGGGTAGAATGTGGGGTATTAGAATTGATTAATAGCAAATCTCCCTTTCCCAGGGTAACAATTTTTCCTTCATACCAGACTTTTAGCTTTCCTTCTACACAATAAATTAGTTCAGGACTATCATGCCAATGCATAGGGATAATTCTTTCTGTATCTTTGGCTTTGAATGAGAAAAATTTTATTGTTTTTTTCTGATTTATTTCAATATATTCATATAGTTCACCCATCAGTAATTTATCCTTTCGCCCCTATTAAATATTTTCCATACATTATAGCAGATTAATAAAATGATGGAATTTAAAATAGTTAGTGCATTAATAAAATTTATTCATAGTTTTTTTATTTAAAATGGAATAAAATATATTTTTTGTTCGTATAGCTCATACCGTTTTTTATAAAAAAATATGTCATTTATAACCTTTATCCTTCTATTCCATAGTACAATTCATTACGAACCATATGGTAATTTTAACTTACCACTTTTCTAAATTATTAACTCCTCCACTAATGTATTCCCTTACAAACTTAATTCATTTCCCTCGCATAATGAATAGCCCCTCTTTTATAATAAAACTAAAGGAGGAGTAGCAAATGGATTATGTTAAATTAGGATCTACTGGTTTAGAAGTCTCTCGTCTTTGTCTTGGTTGTATGAGTTATGGGGAACCCGATCGTGGCGGCCATGCATGGACATTAACAGAAAATGATAGTCGTCCCTTTATCAAAAAGGCATTAGAGCTTGGCATTAACTTTTTTGACACAGCTAACGTCTACTCTGATGGTTCAAGTGAAGAAATAGTAGGAAGGGCATTGCGTGATTTTGCTAATCGTGATGAGGTCGTTCTTGCTACAAAGGTACACGGAAGAATGCGTCCAGGTGCTAATGGAGCTGGTCTTTCCCGCAAAGCAATTATGAGTGAAATTGACAATAGTTTAAAAAGACTGGGCACCGACTATGTTGATCTCTATCAAATACATAGATGGGATTATGAGACACCTATTGAAGAAACAATGGAAGCATTACATGATATTGTCAAAGCTGGCAAAGCCCGCTACATTGGTGCATCCTCCATGTTTGCATGGCAATTTTTAAAAGCAAATCATGTAGCAGAGAAAAATGGCTGGACTCGTTTTGTTTCCATGCAAAATTACTTAAATCTGCTCTACCGGGAAGAAGAACGAGAAATGCTGCCTCTCTGTAAAGAAGAAGGTATTGGAGTTATCCCTTGGAGCCCGATGGCACGCGGCCGCTTAACTAGAGATTGGGAAGAAACAAGTATGCGTAAAGAAACGGATGCCTTTGCAAATACGCTATACTCCCAAACAGAAGCAGCAGACCGTCAAGTAGTCGAGCGAGTGAAAGCAATAGCAGAAAAACGCGGTGTGCCTCGTGCCCAAGTTGCCCTTGCATGGGTTTTACAAAAAGAGCCTGTTACTGCTCCAATTATTGGTGCAACGAAACTGCATCATCTAGAAGATGCGGTTGCTGCACTTTCTTTACAATTGTCACAAGAAGAAATCGCTAGCTTAGAAGAACCATATGTCCCACATCCAGTTCTAGGGTTCAAATAATTTTTTTAACCGGGCGTAACCATTAATGTTCGTCCGGTTATTTTAAAAAAGGGAAAAAAATTAGTTTTCTCCCATTAAAGCGAAAGATAAGCTAATTTTCCCCTCTTGATAAAGTTCCCAATCTTTTTTATCTATACTGTAGATAAGCAAGGTTACTGTCGTAAATATTGCTTTAAACTGAGCGAGTTTCAACGTAGTATTATCTACTTCGCCATAGTTAGTGAAAAATTGTTTTCTCCCTTCAGAAGGGCACAGACTGTAGGCAATCGATAAATCCACAGCAGGATGGCCAATATGCGTATCTCCCCAATCAATAATTCCCGTTAGTTCCTTTTTTTCATTAATAAGCATATTGCGAATATGGAGATCACCATGTGTAAGGACATGAACAATTGGGACTTCTATATGGGTTAATTTTTTCGCATAGTCTGCTACTAAATGGAATAAAGGTATATCTTCATGCATACGCAGCTTCTTAATCGAATCGATTAAGCGGGATTTTCTTTTATCAATATGAAGTCGATCAAATTCATCGTATGGAACAAGCTTGAATTGCTCGGTGGAGAAAGAATGCAATTTTTTCAAGAAGCGTCCTAATTGCTCTGCCATCTGTATTCTTTCCTTATTCGTTAAACCTTCTGGAGTATTTCCTGGTAAATACTCATATCCTATAAAAATTCGCGGAAAGGCCCTGCTCGCTGACCCTATATAAACCGGCTTAGGTATGGGGATAGGCAGCTGATCTGCAATAATCCGCAAAAGCTCCCATTCACTTGTTAAAAGCTTCACCGCTATTTCTCTTCTTGGGAAACGAAACGTATAACAATCGTTAACGAGAAGAATTGTATTATCAAACCCCTCCCCTATTTCTCTAATAGAATGAACACTAATTGGAAACTGTTCCTCCAATAATTGAGAAGCTTGCTCCTTTGTTATGGTGTATTCGGGGTCCCATATATTTGGCATTAGACTCCCTCCTTTCTAATCATTTTAATGATAAACAAAAATAAAGCCAACCAAAGAATAAAACTATTCTTTGATCGGCTTCGTCATAGAAGGATAAGAGGACTTAAATGGTCTTCAACCACCATTGCAATAATTGGTAAAAGGTAAAGGGTAAACGAGTAATGGGTTAGTGGTCATTGGTTTAGCCAGCACCATGTAAACGTACCTTTGTACACAAAAAGAGAAATCCTTCTATCCTTGAATAGGAGTCTCACCTATTCAAGGCAATAATAGATAAGTAAGTTTGAGTTCCTTTCGCGCCTTTTCAAGATAGGAGCAGCAATTTTGCTGCCTGCCCGTTAAGCATGCTATAAAAATTAAAAATATTTTTCCCCATCAAATTCTAGCTCAATTTGATAGTTTTTGCTGTTAATTAAATTGGATAAACGGTTTGCTTTTCGTTCGCATTCTAAGCTTTTTAAACGATAATCCTCTGGTTCAAAGGTGGCTACCTTCATTAGTTGGACTGTTTCACTATAAGAATAGACGTATTCTTCCTTTTCCGCTGCCGCAAACTCTTTATATTTTCGGGCTTTTGCGCGGAGCTGTGTCGCCAGTTCAATTGCTTCCACAATGGTGATATTTGTATTTTCAAAGCTTATTTCGTTTTCGATATTGGCACTATACATTAATTTATCAAGCAATCGATAATCAGTGCGTACTTCTTCTAGCTCTTGCTCAACATCAAGGATTGTTCGTGTTTGCTTCGGAATAGGCTTGCCTGCTTCTACTTGTACAAATGCAACTCTATCCATTTCCTCTTCTAGTTCATGAATTCGCTTAGAAAGGACACTTTTTAATTTAACTGCTTCTGCTTGTGAAATTTTATTCATCTTTACCTCCAATAGGAAATGTTAGTGTGACTGGGGAATTATCTTGAGGCTATTAATTGGAAATTACTAGAATCCTATTTTACTATTAAACAAGTATTTTTTTCAACTATTAACCTATAAGAACAAAAAAAAAGGATTCCTTAAAAAAGGTCATCCACTGTTTTTTTCTTATTCTTTTATGATTACTTCCGGTTCCTCTTTTTTCGTCTTTATGATAAACATTGAAATGGCTTGAACAATCGCAATACAGCCCAGCATGATTCGAGTATAAAAATGATCTACAAGAATAGCGCTGATAGCTAAGCAGCTATAGCACGTGATAATGATTTTGATTTTCTGCTTTTTCGTCAATGCGCCTTTACGAAATCCTTTCACATAGTCACGATAGAACGTTGTAGAACGAAACCATTTATTAATACGCTCAGAACCCCGTGTATAGAAAAAGGATGTTAATAATAAAAAAGGTGTAGTTGGCAGCAAAGGTAAAAAGGCTCCAATTATTCCTAAAACCAAAAAAACTGTCCCTAGAAAAATATAGATCCATCGATAAACAGGCTTCATCTTTTGCTCCCTTCCTACCCTTTTTAAGCAACATTCCATTTCATAAACGGCCAAATTCCTAACGTCTTTTTCTTTTCACCCCTCTAACAACATCTCTTAAACCAAACAGAAGCATAATTACACCAGAGGATAAAAACTCCACACGGAAGATATCCGTATCAAGTACTCCTGCTGCATAAAGAACAATTCCAATGACATTAATTAACAGAATGATATTTACGATTTTTGTCATTTGCTTTCCTTTCTTAGGATTAACTTCTATCCTAATCACGTACAGTATGTAATTACTATTATTGAATGAAACAATCTACGTTACACTATTCTACTTCGCCATTTTACAATAAAAAGAAGGAAATAACTATGTTTTCTTTTAAAATGGGATAGAAAGATTTAGTCTGTCTCCAATATTTTCCCCTTGTTTGTAAGTACATAAACTTTAGAGAAAGCAAATTAGCTCATTTTGTCAAAAAGTTCTTTTTCCTTAACATTTCGATAACGAATCTTGTTATTAATGACTTAAGAATTATGCTTAGAAAAGAATAGTACCATTTCCACCACTTATTCCATTCAATTAATTTTGTCTTATTTTCAGCCCATAATTCAATAATAAAAAAGGGAAGTGTAAAAAAAATCAATTTATAGAAAATAGCAAAGGGTTTATCTCTCTTCGTTAATTGATTATAGAAAACAGTAAATGTCGGATAAATTAAGAAATCAAATAATATATGTATATTAAATATCGTCGGCAGAAAGCGAACTGGATATCTAATTACTTTATGAGATGTTAAAAGCATATCAAGCAAACCATTGGTAATAGCATTATACACAAACACAATAATCCAATCTCTAATTGGGGGTTTTCTATATAAAATCGGCAGCAGGATCAATAAATTCCCGATAAGTAAACCATTTAAAAATCGTTTCTCCATTTTATTTTTCTCCATTAAATACCACCTCAGCATTAATATGCGCTTCCTTAAGCGGTTTATTCGATACTTTTGAATTATGTATTAGTTACAAAGGTAAATGGAATACTAAACCGTAAATGTGGTGGATGTAATGGATTTCCCAACAATACAAACAAACTTCTGGGATGCTGTCATCGCAGTCCCTGTAGTGATGATTATGACACAATTACTGAAAATGATGATAAAGATACCGAAAAAATATGTTCCGACCATCGCCCTAGCTTTGGGATTATTGATCTCTGTCTTTATTAGTCATAGACATAGTCTTGTTGCTGGTTTGTTTATGGGCTGGTTTTTACGGCTATTCAGCCATTGGTTCCTATGCTTCTATGAAAACAACGATTTTAACTTTTCTTGAAAAGAGGAAGAAAAAGGCAGGCAAATGATAAGATACTCAATCGCAACCATATTTAATCGTATACAGTTTATTTGAGGAAGCATGGAAAGTTTCTCTGCCATTCGAATAATTAACTTCTTAGCTATATTTTCACAAATGTAGTGACACTTCTTTTAGAAGCAATGGTTCGGCTTGAAAGATCTTCCCGCCATCTTTTAGGATCCAATTGATATGCACCATATTGATCCTTATACGTTTTCTTCCAAAGATTAATGGTTCTTGCTTCTTCTGGAAAATTTTCAGAGAGCGTTATACCATTTCTTCCTTCTTCATAAATATAGTGTTCCACAACATCCCCTAATTGCATGAAGTCATCAAGAAAGATTATTAATTCTCTATCATCTTCCCCCCATTCATAGATGTATGGTAATGTAAAAGGTAATTCCTCTTTATAAGCCTCACCACTTAGAAAAGAGTAGTTATTGTCCCCTTCATGAAATTCAGGAATAGCTCGCATTGTAGCAATAAAATAATGACTCGTCATTTTTCCACTTCTTTCTCTAGAATTAATTTAATATCGAGTAAAATCTAATCTTTTTTAATATTTGCTAGTATTGTATTATATCAATTACCAAACGGTAAACTATCTACTTAGGAATAGGGGATGAAAATGAATAGATTTTCTCTTGCTACTATATTAACAATTTTTATTCTGATTTTATTTATGATGGATATGATTACCGATAGACTTTTTGTCATAGCCTTTATCCCTTTGAGTATTTGGATGCTATTTATCGGTGTCTCTGCATTAAAAAAAACATTAAAAAGTAGAAAACACTGTTGAAGAAGATACAAACAAGCTTAAATAAGAAAACGCAAAAATATTCCTTTTTACTCTTTCTTACTATTCATGCTGTACTAAGAGAGTAGTTTCTCTAAGTTTTAATTTTTGTAAAAGTTAAGACTTGTATCCATCATTAAATTTTGTATCATTTAGGCTTGTTAAACCTACTTAAATACCACTTTGTCAAAAGTATCTAATATTTCACCCTGTATATAAGGGTCAAACGAGAGTGTGCTCTTAAGAAAATAAGTTGTTAAAACACGGACATCCTATTTCATCACACTTGTCCGATCAAAAAAAAACACAACCCATTTAATGAGTTGTGCTTCTATTCTTTATGCGTACATCTGTCCCTCTTCCTCTTTCCGGAAGAAACTTGCCATAGCATTAAACACATCGGCTTTTTGTCTTAGTAAGTAGTAGCGGAATCTTTCATCTTGAATATTTTTGTAGGCAGACATGAGCGTACTGTGGCGATTGTATTGGTTCACTTCCCCATAGCCAAACATATTGGATACTTCCATCAGCTCTTCTACTAGCTTGACACATCGAGCATTATCAGACGTTAAATTGTCTCCGTCTGAAAAATGGAAGGGATAAATATTAAATCTGCCTGGGTCATACTTATCATTAATCAATTCCAATGCTTTTCGGTAAACAGAGGAACAAATCGTACCACCGCTTTCTCCTTTAGAAAAGAAATCTTCTTCCGACACAACTTTTGCTTCCGTGTGATGGGCAATAAATTCTATTTCTACTGTTTCATATTTGGTGCGAAGAAATCTCGTCATCCAGAAGAAAAAGCTTCTTGCCATATACTTTTCCCACAAGCCCATCGAGCCGCTCGTATCCATCATCGCAAGGACAACTGCTTTGGACTCTGGTTTTTGCACTTCGTTCCACGTCTTGAATTTTAAATCCTCTGGATAAATGGGATGAAATGCTGGTTTCCCAGACATGGCATTGCGCTTAAATGCTGAGATCATTGTTTTTTTCTTATCAATATTACCCATTAAGCCTACTTTTCTAATATCATTAAATTCAATATTTTCCACAACAATTTGATCTTGTTCTTTTCGTTTTAAATTCGGCAATTCTAATTGCTTAAATAGAGCTTCTTCTAATTCCATTAAAGAGACCTCTGCCTCAAAATAATCTTCTCCTGCTTGATCTCCTGCTCCTTGCCCTTTTCCTGGGCCTTTTTGATTTCCAGATCCATCGCGTGCGACCACATCGCCAACTTGACTGTCTCCATTCCCTTGCCCAATATGTTTGTTTTTATCGTAATTATATCGAATCTTGTATTCATCTAATGAACGAATAGGAATTTTCACTACTTCTCGCCCATTTGACATGACGATATTTTCTTCTGTAATTAAATCAGGGAGGTTATTTTTAATGGCCTCCTGCACCTTTTCTTGATGTCGCTGTTGATCATCGTGGCCTTTGCGATGGAGGGACCAATTTTCTTGGGATATTACAAACTGATGTTTATTTTGCTTTTCGGTCATTTTACCCCTCCTAAAAAATTTTTCTACGTTTTGCGCACATATGAAGTCCTCTGCGCATACACTAATTTGGGTATCACTCTATCTAAATAAAGTGATTACTCTATCATATGCAGTTGTCTTAAATAATTTACTAATAATTTCGATAATTTTACTTTTTTTAGAAATAGCTTTAGACATGCTCCATCTATTCACTTATTCTATCTTTAAGCCAAAAGAGGAACAGACGCCTTTTAGCCTGTTCCTCCTTGACCAATTTAATTAACGATTTAATAAGCTTCCTACATAACGCAGCAACTCGTTTGCTGATGTGGAATTATAGCCATGTTCATCGATAAGACGTGCAACCACTTCATTTACTTTCTTCAATTGCTGTTCATCTGGTGTCTTAGTAGATGTAGTAATTTTTACAACATCTTTCAGATCTGCGAATAACTTCTTCTGGATGGCTTCCCGTAAGCGATCATGAGAGTTATAATCAAATCGTTTTCCTTTTCTTGCATAGGCAGAAATGCGAATCAGGATTTCTTCACGGAAAGATTTCTTTGCATTTTCGGAAATACCAATTTGCTCTTCAATCGAACGCATTAGTTTTTCATCTGGATTGATCGGCTCACCAGTTAATGGGTCACGAAGCTTATTTTTATTGCAATAGGCTTCTACATTATCTAAATAGTTATCCATTAACGTTTTAGCTGACTCTTCATACGAATAAACAAATGCCTTTTGTACTTCTTTCTTCGCAATTTCATCATATTCCTTCCGTGCTAAGGAAATGCAATTTAAGTACTTTTCTTTTAATTCATTCGTAATAGAAGAATGCTGATCCAAGCCTTCTTTTATGGATAAAAGCACATCTAATGCATTGATGCTTGTGACATCCTTGCGAATAATGGTAGAAGAAATCCGGTTAATCACATAACGCGGGTCAATGCCACTCATTCCTTCATCCCCATATTCATTTTGCAGTTCCTTTAAATCAGCCGAACTAAAGCCTTCTACACTTTCGCCATCATATAGACGCATTTTTTTCACTAGATCAATATCACCTTTTTTCGGCTCCTTTAATCTAGTTAAAATCGTAAAGATAGCGGCTATCTTTAAAGTGTGTGGGGCAATATGAACATCGGCAACATCACTTTCGCGAATCATTTTCTCATAGATTCTTTCCTCTTCTGATGCTTTTAAATTATATGGAACTGGCATGACAATAATCCGGGAATGCAGTGCTTCATTTTTTTTATTGGAAATAAAAGAGCGATATTCCGTTTCATTTGTATGGGCCACAATCAACTCATCGGCAGAAATAAGAGCAAATCTTCCCGCCTTAAAGTTACCTTCTTGTGTTAAGGATAATAAATGCCATAAGAATTTCTCATCGCATTTTAACATCTCCTGGAACTCCATCATCCCTCGGTTTGCCTTATTCAGCTCGCCATCGAAACGATAGGCTCTTGGATCTGATTCAGATCCATATTCAGCAATTGTCGAGAAATCAATACTTCCCGTTAAGTCAGCAATATCTTGGGATTTCGGATCAGATGGACTAAAGGTTCCTATTCCAGTTCGCTTATCTTCTGAGAAAAATACTCTTTCGACGATTACATCTTCGATTTTTCCATTATATTCTTCCTGAAGTCTCATCATATTAAGTGGTGATAAGTTTCCTTCAATGCGGATTCCATATTCATCATAAAAATCTTTTCTTAGACTATGTGGGATCATATGAAGTGGATCTTCATGCATTGGGCAGCCTTTAATCGCATATACCGCTCCACGATCCGTGTACGTATAGGCTTCTAAGCCTCTTTTTAACATGGTTACCAATGTAGATTTTCCACCACTGACTGGACCCATTAATAATAAAATACGTTTCCTTACATCTAAACGCTTAGCAGCTGGATGGAAATATTCCTCTACTAATCTTTCTAACGGCTCTTCTAAACCAAAGAGCTGATCAGAGAAAAATTTATATTGTTTTTTTCCATTTACTTCATCAATACCTGCATCTTTAATCATGTTATAAACCCTTGAATGCGCGGATTGACCAACCCATGGCTTTTCCTTCAATATTTCTAGGTATTCTTCAAATGTCCCTTCCCACTTCAACAACTCTTCTTCTTGTCTATGCATCTCGATTTTCTTTAATATACTCATATGGACCTCCCCTGTCACTTTATCAGAGACGATTAATATAATCTATGCACCAGCGAATACGAACATGCTTAAAAGAGGGAATAGTTTTTTTAGTGAAGCGAACTAATTGGAGGAAAAACCTTTTCTTTGTAGGAGAAATGCTGTCTTATAATCACTAATTTCTATTTAAACAAAAAAACAGCATCGGTATACTTCCGACACTGTTTTTTTGTTTATTTCAAATCAAATTTTTTCTGCTGCACAAACTCCTTCATATACATACGCGATTTATGCTCAAAATGAGCAGCCATTTGCGCAGTCCACGTATCCGATCTTGCTCCATTTGTTCTTTCCTGATAATAAGCTGTGATTTCTTCATTATATTCCTGTAGTCCTTTTTTATATTGTGCATCATCCTGCTCATATTGATCTTCATGATAAATATGATGAAAAGGAGCTCTAGGCTTTTTCTCTGTTTGTTGGTCTGGATAACCTACAACTAAAGCAAATAATGGCAGTACATGATCAGGCGTTTTCAATAGCTGACTTACTTCCACTAAATTATTGCGAATACCACCTATATAACAAATACCAAGTCCTAATGATTCTGCAGCAATGGCCATATTTTGCGAAGCAAGCGCAGCATCAATAAGGCTTACCATAAACTTTTCCGTGCTTTCAATGGAGTCCTGAGCTGCTTCCTTCTTTCCTTCCATTTCAGCAGCAACTGTATGACGATATAAATCAGCACAGAAAATAAATAAATGACCATTATTCTCTACGTATTGCTGATTTCCAGCTAAGGATGCTAGTTTTTTCTTTTTCTCCTTATCCTTTACCCCAATAATACTATATGCTTGTACAAAGCTAGAGGTAGAAGCACTTTGCGCAGCTTCAACAAGGAGACGAATTTGCTCTTGTGTTAACTCCTCATCTGTAAATTTTCTAACAGAATGATGATTGAGTATGGTTTCGATTGTTTGATTCATGAGATCTTCTCCTTTGTTTTTTCTTATTGTCTCCCAAAATTACTGATAGTAACTATATCCTATATAATATACCAATAATCTTTCTGACCAAAAGAATTAGCCTGCTTGCTAAACTAGATGCCTTTTCTCACTGTAATTCCAAAAAAATAAACAAGTATACGTAGAATCTTCGTATACTTGTTTCGATTTATCCAGTTTTCTAGTTTCATTTTATTTTAAATGAGCGAAGTTTTGCTGCCTTAAAGCCTCATAAATAAGAACAGCTGCTGTATTCGAAAGATTGTAGGAAAGAATATTGTCCGTCATTGGAATTCGTAACGTTTTATTTACATTATTCTGAATGACTTCTTCAGGGAGACCTGTTGTTTCACTTCCGAAAATAAAATAATGCTCTTTATTTAGCGTACTGTAATCGAAGGAGTCATAGGGAGATTCCCCTGCCTTCGTCACATAGTAAAAAGCTCCACCTTCATTTTTATCGTAAAATTCCTCTAAAGAGTCATAATAATAAATCTTAACAAACTCCCAATAATCTAAGCCGGCTCTCTTTAACGCTTTATCCTCCATAGAAAATCCAAATGGACGAATTAAATGAAGCACCGTGTCTGTTCCCGCACATGTTCTGGCAATATTGCCTGTATTGGAAGGGATTTGTGGTTGGTATAAAACAATATGTATTGCCAAGTTTGTCACCTCTAAACTGTTACTTTCCGTTCCATTATACACTTTGTGAAAAGGAAATGCGAAAGAGATATGTCTCCTTTTTATCCATCGATAATCGTAAAAAATTTGTATTTAATATTCGGTGTATAAGCTGTCGAATCTTCATATTTCCAGTAACGCATGCGACTATTATACGTATGCGCATTTACTAATGGCTCGCCATTCGCATCTTTCCCTGTAACAATCGTTGTATGATTATATTTCCCATCGCCTTCAAAATCATAGCAAATGACATCTCCAAGTTTTAACTCCATGGCACTATCCACCCGCTTTGCCCGCAAGCCAGCAGTAGAGGTTTCTAAGTATCTTGGGAACGCATTCGCTACGGCCCAGCTATAACTCCAATTGTTATTTTGCATCCACCAGCCTTTATTTCGATTAGGATAGCCTCTCATTGGTGCCCCGCCTTCATGCACACACTGAGATATATAATTGGTGCAATCTACCTCAAATTGATGGTATTTCGGATTATAGCTATTCCACCATTTTTCTGCATATTGAACAGCCTTTAAACGATCATACTTATAGCGGCTCTCTCTTTCTATTGTTTCTCCCCATTCTTCCGCTAATGGCACCTCTCGATAGTCTTCTGGATAAGCTGGCAGAATCTCTGTATCTTCAATTATTACCCCCTTGAAAACAACAGCTTTTCGATTTTCGACCTCTTCTTCAATCAAAAAAAGCTCGCCCTGCTTGATAAAATATTGAAAATGAACAGAATACACTAATTCTTCTGTCTCATCCGCCTTTTTTTCCATATCTTCAATTTTCCCTTTCGCCTTCACATGAACAATTTCAGCTTTTCTTTTATGCATACTATTTCTTTTTCTCTCTAATTTTTCATCCACTACTGCTTCCCTATCCTTTGTAACACATTGCTGAATCCTTTTCTCGATTAACTCCATTAATTGTTGTCTCATTCCATCTACTCCCTTCATTAATAACTATGTTAAAGCAGAGTAGAAGTGTACAAAAAAAGAAGGCATTGCTAGCCTTCTTTTTTCATCTCGTATTAATTTGTTAAAATGATGAAGAGTATTTTTCTAATGAACGCCGGTTTTCTGCTTGCTCTGTGGATTTCGGCTTTCATCCGACTGATGAACACCACTTTTCCTCTTGCTCCACGGGATTTCGGCTTTCATCCGACTGATGAACACCACTTTTCCTCTTGCTCCACGGGATTTCGGCTTTCATCCAACTGATGAACGCCTCTTTTTCTCTTGCTCCACGGGATTTCGGCTTTCATCCAACTGATGAACGCCTCTTTTCCTCTTGCTCCACGAGATTTCGGCTTTCATCCAACTGATGAACGCCTCTTTTCCT
>NZ_JBBOVK010000003.1:0-434111 GCF_038006525.1 Niallia sp. FSL W8-0951 | reverse complement strand
ACTATCAAAAGCAACTTTTATATCATATCAACCTTTGCTAAATAAGTCAATTACTTTTTTAATATAATTTTTCATTTCACTATCAATTCAAAAGAATCAACAGCATTCGCAAGGCTGTTTATATATAATATCAACTTTTAATAGTTTAGTCAATAATAAATATAAATAATACTAAAAAATAAAAACCATCTGCTATTTTAACATCTCTCTTAACAACATCTTCGAATATTATTATTCCAAAAGAATATAACTTAAAATAAGTGATTTTTTCTAACACATCATATCTCACGTAAAAAACTTCATTATAATATAGAAAAAACTCGATCAAGAGACCGAGTTTTTTCTATATATTCTATTACTTAGTAATGGTTATTACATCTTCCTCTTTAAATTCCACATTACCACGTTTATTAATTTGTACAGCTTCACCCTCAGCTAAGTTCGTAAACACAACTGGAGTAATTGTTGCTGTTGCATTTTCTTTAATATAGTCAAGGTTTACTTTCAACAGAGGCTGTCCTTGTTTCACTTGATCATTTTCAGACACAAGTGTTTCAAAGCCTTCCCCTTTTAATTTAACTGTATCAATACCAAAATGAATTAAAATTTCACGACCGTTGTCGGCTAAAATTCCAAGAGCATGCTTCGTTGGGAATAAGTTAACGATTTTTCCATCAACAGGAGAAACAACCGTTCCTTCAGAAGGAATAATCGCAAAGCCATCTCCCATCATTTTGCCTGCAAATACCGCATCTGGTACCTCTGTAATAGGAACCAATTCTCCTTTAATAGGAGCAACAAATGAATCTTCACTTGTTATATTACTTTGCATGGCACTTGGATTTACCTCTTCAATTTGCTCTTGTACTTCTTTATCCATAGATGGTTGTGCAGCAGGACGTGGTCTTTTCCCACTCATAATATCTCTCATCTGACCTTTAATCGTTTCTGAACGAGGACCAAAGATAGCTTGAATATTATTCCCTACTTCAAGCACTCCAGCAGCACCGAGTTTTTTCAAACGATCTTTATCAACAGACTTAATATCATTAACAGATACACGAAGACGAGTGATACACGCATCTAAATGGGCAATATTGTTTTGTCCACCCATTGCTTCTAACACATCGTACGGAAGATCGCTAGTTGCTCCTGTTGAACTACTGTCACTTTCTTCTGTCTCGTCTTCTCTACCAGGTGTTTTAAGATTGAACTTACGAATCGCAAAACGGAAACCAAAATAGTAAATAACCGCGAACACTAAACCTACTGGAATAATAATCCATGCATTTGTTTGCGGATTAATTAAACCGAATAACACATAATCGATTAAACCACCAGAGAATGTCATTCCTACTTTTACATTTAATAAATGCATTGTCATAAAGGATAAACCCGCAAAAACAGCATGAATCCCAAACAATATTGGCGCTACAAACAAGAATGAGAATTCCAGTGGTTCTGTAATACCAGTTAAGAAAGAAGTTAACGCTGCAGATCCCATTAATCCACCAACAATTGCCTTTTTCTCTGGGCGCGCTTCATGATAAATCGCAAGAGCTGCTGCAGGTAACCCGAACATCATAAATGGGAATTTACCAACCATAAATGTACCTGCTGTTAAATTTTGAACTCCATCTTTAATTTGGCTCATAAAGATAGCTTGGTCACCTTTTACAATTGTTCCTGCTTTCGTAGTATAACTACCAAATTCGAACCAGAAAGGAGAATAGAAGATATGGTGTAAACCAAATGGAATTAATGATCTTTCAATTAAACCAAAAATAAATGCTGATAAAGTTAAATTAGCACCTAACATGTTTTCAGAGAAAACATTTAATCCATGTTGTATTGGCGGCCAAATAACAATCATGATTAAGCCTAAAATAACAGCACTTGCAGCTGTCGCAATTGGAACAAATCGTTTTCCAGCAAAGAATCCTAAATAGGATGGTAACTCAATTTCAAAGAAACGATTATACATCGAGGCAGCAACAATACCAACAATAATACCACCAAACACACCGGTTTGAAGAGTAGGTATCCCTAAAACAGCTGCATATTCTGTACTGCCTTCTAAGTCCTTCGCATCAATGCCTAGAACAGTACCCATTGTAACATTCATAATAAGGAATCCAATAATAGCTGCTAAACCAGCAACCCCCTCACCGCCAGCTAAACCAACGGCAACTCCGACAGCAAATAGTAAGGAAAGGTTACCAAATATAATGTTCCCTGCATCCTCCATTACAGATGCAACCATCTCCACACCACTATTATTTAAAAACGGTGCAATATCTAGTAGTGTTGGGTTTTGCAGTGCATTACCAAATGCAAGCAAGATACCGGCAGCCGGAAGAATAGCTACTGGGAGCATAAGTGCTTTACCGACTTTCTGTAAAACACCAAAAATCTTTTTAAACATTTCATAATCCTCCTAAGTTATTTTTCGGCTCAAAAAGCTTTCCCAATCAAGAGTAAAAAAACAAAAAAGGCATGAGTAAAGAGAGATTGAAAAAAACCTTCAAGGGTAGGTTACCCTAAAACATTTAACTCAACCATCTTTTTCACTCATGCCTGATCGAATCAGTAACACGTTGATAAGATAATACCTATTTAATTTTTTTCTGAAGTCTTTGTAAATGCATTGTCAGATATACCGCTTCTGCGTCAAAGACTGGCCTTTTAAGTACTTGTTGCATTACTTTTATGAGCTTCCACGCAAGATTATAGCATAGGGGATACTCATTCTTCAATAGCAATGTTATTTTTTCTGGTTCTTCTACTTTTTCTCCTGTATTGACCCGTTCAATCGCAAAACGCAAATGTCTAACAAGGCGCATATAATCGATGCTATCTTTATCAATTTTCGTTTCTAGTTGATCTTCTATTAAATTCACTAGATGTGTGACTAACTGTGAATGCCGATTAACTTCTGATAAATTTTTGTTCATCATGGCACTATGAATATGCAAAGCGATGAAACCGATTTCACCCACTGGTAATTGAAGCCCTGTTTGTTCTCCTATTAATTTTACAACCTCTTCAGCTATTGAATACTCAAACGGGTACAACGCCTTTGTTTCAATCAAAAATGGATTATTTAATACTAGTCCGTTCGAAACTCTCGAGGAAGCGAACATAATATGATCTGTTAACGCTATATGAATATGCTCGTTCAACTTTGCATTTGTCTTGTTTTTAATCAATTCAATAGATGATACTATTACATCTAATAAATCATTATCTACTTGAGGAAGAAGCTTTAAATAATTGCTCTGCTCCTTTTCATCCTTTAAGACAAATAACTTTTCCACAACACTAATATCAATATAATCTCCGCTTTTCTGATTAAAGCCTATACCTTTTCCTATAAGCACTACTTCTCCATAGGTCGGATGATCTCCAATGAGCACATTATTATTCAGCGCTTTCTTTATTAGTAAATTAGGCATACTTATTTCCCCACTTCGACAGACATCTCGGTAACTCAATGTTATTAAAGTCTTTATAGTAAGTCAACGAAAAAATGAGAAAAAGGATACCCAAAAAGGGATATCCTCTTCCTACTAAGAAAATATACTTTCTCAAACTCATAAAATCTTACACTATTTTTATTTCTAAATCCCTTTCTGCTATTGCAAGAAGACAAAATACAATGCAAAGATAACAAAGAATACGTACATAATTGGATTAATTTCTTTGATACGACCTTTAACAATCATTACGATTGGATAGAAAATAAATCCTACTGCTATACCTGTCGCAATACTGTATGTTAAAGGCATCGCAACAATAGTAAGGAAGGCCGGCACAGCCACTTCAAACTTTGTCCAATCAATTTTACCAAGGGACGAAACCATCAAAATACCTACTACTACTAAAGCTGGTGTTGTAACTGCTGATGTGACTACTTCCAATAGTGGGAAGAAGAACAAGGATAGTAAGAAGAATCCGGCTGTCACTACTGCCGCAAACCCAGTACGAGCACCAGCCGCTACACCTGCTGAAGACTCTATAAAAGAGGTTGTGGTAGATGTACCGAATATAGAACCTACCATAGAAGCAATGGAATCTGCGAATAATGCTTTTCCTGCTCTTGGTAATTTATTCTCTTTCATAAGTCCTGCTTGATTAGCAACCGCAACTAATGTGCCCGCATTATCAAAGAAGTCTACAAATAAAAATGTTAAAACGACCACTAACATGCTCTGTGTATAAAATCCTGGATCACCAAGCGCAGAGAATAATGCTCCAAATGTCGGTTCAATGCTTGGCACAGCAGATACCACAGCAGAAGGAGTATTAATTACACCGAAAATCATGCCGACTACTGCTGTAATGATCATTCCATAGAATACACCGCCATGAATCCCTCTAACCATAAGAATAATAGTAATGAAAATACCAAATATCGCTAGCAATGTACTTGGGTTAGTTAAATCACCAATATGGACAAGTGTCGCTGAGTTATCAACAATAATTTTAGAATTTTGCAATCCGATAAACGTTATAAATAGCCCTATACCTGCGCCAACCGCAAGCTTTAATTCTACTGGAATAGCATTAATTAATTTCTCACGAAGTCCAGAGATTGTTAACAATAAGAAAAATACACTTGAAATAAATACTGCCGCTAACGCATATTCCCATGGATGTCCCTGTGTTAAAACAACGGTATAAGCAAAATATGCATTTAACCCTAATCCTGGCGCTAATGAAATAGGATAGTTAGCGAAAATACCCATAATTAGAGAACCTACAGCAGCAGCAAGAGCTGTTGCAACAAACACTGCTCCATAGTCCATACGCAGCGCATCAGGAAGATCAGCTACATCCCCTAATGATAATGTAAATGGATTTACCGCTAAAATATAAGCCATCGCAAGGAATGTAGTGAAACCACCTAAAAATTCTTTGCGGTAATTTGTGCCTAGTTCTTCAAATTTGAAAAACTTCTTCATTGATCTTTCCCCTCTCATAATGCTTTAATTATCTACTAAAACAAAAAAACACTCCTACGATTAAGGAGCGTTGACTAAGGGTTTGTGTTATATAGGAAGGGCAAATTACTTAATAAAATAAAAATGATTTCATTACGATTCCCTATATACACTTACCTCGTAGTCAAGCTATTTACGGTAGCTCGGTAGAAACTTTCGGGCCGTATTCCCCGATATTATACGAGTAAAATCTTTTTCAGTTGTAAATCCAGTTTATCAGCTTGACGAATACTCGTCAATACAAAAAGCGAACAATTATAATTAAAAATTAATAATCGTTCGCTTTCTAACAAATATTTATTTATTTATACTTGCATGGGCAACAGCTAAGCGAGCAGCAGGAATACGATATGGTGAACAAGAAACATAGTCGATACCAATATTTCGGAAGAAAGCTATCGATTTAGGATCTCCGCCAACCTCTCCACAAATACCAATCATCAAGTTTTCTTTAGTCTGTCGTGCTTTCGTTACTGCTAATTTAATTAATTCCCCTACTCCATTTTGATCGAGAGTTTGAAAAGGATCATTCACCATAACATTCTTCTCTTTGTATGAATGAATAAATTTCCCAATATCATCTCTAGAAAAACCATATGTCATTTGTGTAAGATCATTTGTACCGAAACTAAAAAAATCGGCTTCTTGAGCAAGTTGATCAGCTATTATACAGGCACGTGGTAATTCAATCATTGTTCCGATTTCATACGGAAAAGGCTCCATTTGATGATTAACAAAGATACTTTCAATTGTTTCTATTAAAAATGCCTTCACATAGGCCAGTTCTTCTTTTTCTGCCACAAGAGGAATCATAATTTCAGGAAAGACAGTATATCCTTCTTTTGTTAACTGGATTGCGCTATGGAAGATAGCCTTTACTTGCATTTGATAAATTTGTGGTTCTGTTATTCCTAGACGACAGCCACGATGGCCTAACATTGGATTCGTTTCTTGCAGCCTCTTAATTTGCTCTTCAACAATCGATGGATGTTTATTTAACTTTACCGCTAACTGCTTCATTTCATTTAGGTCACTAGGCAGAAATTCATGCATAGGCGGATCTAGTAAGCGAATGACCATTCGTTTATCTTCAACAACTTGAAACATCTGGTAAAAATCTTCTTGTTGGAAGGCCAGCAATTTGTCTAATGCTTCTCTGATTTCTTCTTTATTCTCCGCTAATATCAAACGACGCATTTCCAGCACTCGTTCTTCACCAAAGAACATATGCTCCGTTCTCGCTAAACCTATACCAGATGCTCCAAACTCGATAGCCGTTGTTAAATCTTGAACTGTCTCAGCATTCGCGCGTACTTGTAAATCAGCATATTCATCAGCCCAAGAAAGAAGAAGCTCTAAATTCTGGTCGTTTTCCGCTACAACAGTAGGGACTTCGCCCAAGTACAATTTACCAGCAGTACCATCTACAGAGAGAAGGTCACCTTCCGTCAGAATCCTTTCTCCACAAGTGATTGTTTTCAATTCTTCATTGACAGTTAATGCTTCACATCCTGTTATACAGCAAGTTCCCATTCCTCGGGCAACAACTGCTGCATGCGAAGTCATTCCTCCTCGACTTGTAACGATAGCCTCGCTGACAATCATACCCTCAATATCTTCGGGTGAAGTTTCTTGTCGCACAAGAATTACTTTCTGGCCAAGTGCATGACATTCTTTAGCTTTTTCCGAAGTAAAAACAATGGCGCCGGTAGCTGCGCCAGGACTGGCCGGTAAACCTTCTGCCAGTAATTCGACGTTTTGAATAGCCTGCGGATCAAAAATAGGATGGATTAGCTGATCAATCGTTCCAGGTGAAATACGTAATAAGGCTTCACTCTTTGTAATTAATCCTTCCTTAACTAAATCCAACGCAATTCGCAGTGTCGCTTTAGCCGTCCGCTTTCCGTTTCTTGTCTGCAGAATAAATAATTTCCCATTTTCAATCGTGAATTCAATATCTTGCATATCTTTATAATGCTGTTCTAGTATATTGGCATATCTTTTAAAATCTGCATATGCTTCCGGAAGGACTTGCTGTAATGCTTCGATAGATTCTGGTGTACGGATACCCGCTACCACATCTTCCCCTTGAGCATTTAGCAGAAATTCACCAAACAATTTATTTTCGCCAGTGGCAGGATTCCTTGTAAACACAACACCTGTACCGCTTTCATTTCCACTATTCCCAAAAACCATTGATTGAATATTTACTGCCGTTCCTAAATGATGAGGAATTTCATGTAATTCGCGATAAACCTTTGCTCGATGATTATTCCATGATTTAAAAACAGCTTTAGCAGCTTCCAATAATTGATCTATTGGATTTTGTGGAAAGACCCTCTCGTTTTCTATATATAGCTCTTTAAAGGACTCAATTACTTGCAAATGTTCCTTTCCTTGAAAATCTGCAGCTGTTTTGCTAAAGTGTTTTTCCATTTTTTGGAGTCGTATATTAAATTTATCCTTATGTATGCCATATACTACTTCACCAAACATTTGCAATAATCTTCGATAACAATCAAATGCAAAATCCATACTAGTTAATCGAGCTAAAGATTGAACTCGTAGATCATTTAATCCTAAGTTAAGAATCGTATCCATCATACCTGGCATGGAAAAAGCTGCGCCACTTCTTACAGAAACTAATAAAATATTTTCATCACCTGTAAAAGACTTTTTCGTCTCTGCCTCTAATTTTATAACCGCTTCCAAAACATCCTTTTTTAACCAATCTTCAAAAAAGGATGGTTCTTCTAGATACTTCATACAGCTTTCCGTTGTAATCGTAAACCCTGCTGGCACTGGTAAACCTAAACGAGTCATTTCAGCTAAATTTGCCCCTTTGCCGCCTAATAATCCTTTGTCTTTACTACTGCCTTCCTCGAAAAAATAAATCAACTTTGCCATCGTCTACCTCCATATTTCAAATATGTATCACATTAACTTTATTTACACTTTAATATGACACATATATAGTTGTCAATACGAAAAATAACACACATATTAAAGTTGAATAATTAAATTATCGATGTATAATAGATGCATAATGATGATAATCCTATTATCTAATTAAACTATCTATTTTTTGGGAGATAATAATGAAACTAAGTGAAAGACAAGAAAAAATTATTAAAATAGTAAAAGAATATCAACCTGTAAGTGGAGAAAAAGTGTCTGATTTATTGGATGTATCTAGAGCCACCCTGCGATCAGATTTATCTTTTTTAACGCTTGTCGGAATCTTACAAGCTACCCCCAAAATTGGGTACACCTATTCGGGATCAGATTTAGAAAAATTTTTCTTTTTTAAAACTTTTAATACAAAAGTAAATGAGATAATGATGCCGCCGTTAATGGTTAATCAAGATACTTCCATTCGAGATGCTATAACAACTTTATTTATGTATGATGTAGGTTCATTATATGTCACTGGAGAAGAAAAACTTTTATTAGGGGTTTTATCAAGAAAGGACTTATTAAGAGCCTCATTAAATACGAATATAGATCAGACACCTGTAGCGGTCTGTATGACTCGCGTACCTCATATTAAAGTTTGTAAAAAAGACATGGACATCTTAGAAGCGGCAAGTATTCTTCAAGATTTTGAGGTGGACTCATTACCTGTTGTGGATGATGAAAATGAAAGAAAAGTGATTGGGAAAATCACTAAAACTAGAATATTAAATTTCATTATTCAACAGGCAAGAAAGGCAGAATTAAATGGATAGAGGAGATTTTTTATGAAAAATGAAATCATTGTATATACCATTTCTGATTCAATAGGGGAAACATCACAAAAATTATTAGCAGCCGTTACTGCTCAATTTCCAGATTTAGTATTCAACAACAGCTACCGTTTTTCTTTTGTTAACAAGGAAGAAGAGTTAGTTGATATATTAAATGACGCGGTAAAAGATGATGCAGTAGTAGTTAGCACATTAGTTGATAACCATTTAGCTAATGTCGCTAAAGATTTCAGCAATCGAACAAAGTTACATTACTTGGATTTAATGAATCCCTTTTTTGAAATTATTAAATCTAAAACAGGTTCTACCCCAATAGAAGAACCTGGTATTGTACATAAGCTAGATACAGAATATTTTAATAAAATAGCAGCAATCGAATTTGCAGTAAAATATGATGATGGAAAGAACCCACAAGGATTTCTTCAATCTGATGCTGTAATACTCGGTGTTTCTCGTACTTCCAAGACTCCTTTGAGTATGTATTTAGCCAATAAAGGGTATAAGGTATCGAATTTACCACTTATACCTGAAGTTCCCTTACCTTCCATTTTAGAGGAGGTAGAGGGACAGAAGATAATCGGCTTGATTTGTAATCCAGAAAACCTATCCAGAATCAGAAGTAATCGCTTAGATTCTTTAGGGTTGAGTCACTCATCTAGTTATACAAATTTAGAAAGAATTTATGAAGAGTTAGAGTATTCAAAGCAAGTATTTAAAAAGCATAACGCCTATGTGATTGATGTAACAGATAAATCAATTGAGGAAACAGCTTATCTAGTAGAAAAACATCTAAAAGAAGTAAGTATCCACTGGTAGAGCCGGTGGATACTTACTTCTTTTTGAATCAACGCATTCTTGAGTATTCAATTGCATGAAATAATGATCCGTTTTTTCCGATAAAGCAATATTGCATACCAGTACTTATTCTTATTCCTCTATATTTCCACCTTCTTTTCTCAAGAAATTCAATAAATGTACAAACAGCTTGAATTAGCCCAGCATCTCTTTGTAGTATGGTACCATTATATTGATACTAAGAACGATTTTTAATTAATATAAGTAAAGAGGGATGATTTTTAGTGGAATTATCATTTTTAATGTTTGCATTAATCGGTGTTATTATTGGAATTCTATCAAGTATGTTTGGCTTTGGGGGTGGATTCGTAGTAGTTCCTATCCTATTTGCATTTTTACCAGATTCGATTCCAAGCGAATATTTAATGCATACAGCTATTGGTACGTCATTAGCAGTTATGATTATTAATTCATTCAATTCAACATATAATCATGCGAAAAAAGGCAATGTGACATGGTCAGTCTTCAAACTATTAGTAGGGTATATTTCAATAGGTTCTTTAATAGGTGGTATGCTTGCAGTCTATATTGATAGCGATTTCCTTAGGTTTGCGTTCATTGGTCTCTTAATTTACGTTTTGGTTTCAAACATTTTCAAAAAATCATTCACCAGAGAGATTGATGACCAATCATTTCATATGCCTAAGCAAAGTTCAGCATCTTTTATTGGAATAGGCATTGGATTTCTTTCAACCTTGTTAGGTATTGGCGGAAGTACCATGACAATTCCTTACCTTAGAAATAGAGGTATGCGTATGATACATTCTGTAGCTCTAGCTACCCCATTAGGTCTGCCAATTGCTATCGTTGGAACCTTTACTTATTTAATTACAGGAAGGCAGATAGATACAATGCCTTCATCAACTCTAGGGTTTATATACCTACCTGCGCTAATCGGGTTTACAATCGGTGGTTTTGTTGGCGTACCTATTGGAAGGTCTTGGGCTCAAAAGTTATCTGACAAACTCTTTTCCAAAATATACTTAATTCTTCTGCTTATTGTGGTCATTATGATGATTATAAGCTAATTACGGAATAACATTATACATAGAGATATTTATTATAATATAACCAAGTTATCTACAGAAAATGTTCCCTACCAAAATTCAATGAAAAAGCAAAATTCCCTACCAAATTTTTTCTTGGTAGGGTTTTTGGCAGGGAACCATATTATTTTATATGGTATTTGACCATTTTTAACAAGGTTAAACCCTTATAAATCGGTGTTCCCTCTTCAAATTAAGTTGTATTCTTACTCCCACTCAATCGTCGCAGGTGGCTTACTAGTAATGTCATACACGACACGGTTAATATGGGCTACTTCATTAACGATTCTTGTAGAAATCACTTCTAGTACATCCCATGGCAGTCTTGCCCAGTCAGATGTCATTCCATCGATAGAAGTAACTGCGCGAATTCCGATTGTATAATCATACGTACGCGCATCTCCCATTACTCCAACACTGCGGATATCAGGAAGGACAGTAAAGTATTGCCATACATCGCGTTCTAAGCCAGCTTTTTTAATTTCTTCGCGTAAAATGGCATCTGATTCACGGACGATTTCTAGTTTTTCTTCTGTAATAGCACCTAATACACGAATCCCTAAACCAGGGCCAGGGAATGGCTGTCTCCAAACGATATCATCAGCTATTCCTAACTCAGAACCTAGAGCACGTACTTCATCTTTAAATAGCGTATTTAAAGGTTCAATTAATTGGAATTGCATGTCTTCAGGAAGTCCGCCTACATTATGATGGGACTTAATGGTTTGTGCAGTAGCTGTACCACTTTCAATAATATCTGTGTAAAGAGTACCTTGTGCTAAGAAATCAATTCCTTCTAATTTTGCTGCTTCATCATCAAACACATAGATGAATTCATTTCCAATAATTTTACGTTTTTTCTCAGGGTCACTTACGCCCTCTAGCTTAGACATAAAGCGTTCTTTCGCATCTACTTTAATGACGTTCATATTAAAGCCTTCTGTGAAAGTCTTCATTACTCCTTCCGCTTCGCCTTTGCGAAGAAGTCCATGGTCTACGAATATACAGGTTAATTGATCACCAATAGCTTTATGAATCAACACAGCAACAACAGAAGAATCTACTCCACCACTTAGGGCACAAAGAACTTTTTTGTCGCCGACCGTCTGGCGAATTTTTTCCATTTCAATTTCAATGAAGTTCTCCATTGACCAGTCACCTTTGCAGCCACAAACACCGAACACAAAGTTTTTCAATAATTCATTTCCATATACAGAGTGACGAACTTCTGGGTGGAATTGAACAGCATATAATCCTTTTTCTTCATTACTCATCGAAGCAATCGGACAAGAAGCGCTCGTTGCATCAATTGTAAATCCAGCAGGTGCTTCAACAACTAAATCACCATGGCTCATCCAAACGATTTGTTCTGTTGGAAGGTCAGCAAATAATTTAGAGTTGTTTTCAATATTAATTGCTGCTTTTCCATATTCACGATGCTTTGCTTTTTCCACTTTTCCGGCAAAATGCTGGGTCATCAATTGCATCCCATAACAAATACCGAAAATAGGAAGTCCTAAATCGAATATTTTCTTATCTACGCCAAATGCATTTTCGTCGTATACACTATTAGGGCCGCCTGAGAAAATGATTCCTGAAGGGCTTAATTCCTTAATCTCTTCAGCTGTAATGGTATGTGGATGCAACTCACTATATACTCCAAATTCTCTTATTCTTCTTGTAATCAATTGATTATATTGACTACCAAAATCTAGGACAACGATCATTTCTTGACCTTCTATATGCGCTTTCCCCATTCCTATTCACCCCAACTACTCTATTTGAATTTCTCTTCTTACTATTTCCAAATACCTTCATTATTCATGCTTATCTTTTCTCTAAATTAGATTCTGTTTTTTTACAAAAGTGCTGATTTAAATTCAATCAACCAACTTTTATAATGTAACCACAAAAAAAGACTAGAATCCGCCTCAAATAAAAACGAAGGCAGAATTCTAGTCTTTTTGGTTTCTTCATATAAGCTAAATAATCCAAAGACTTATCTGCCTTCATAGTCAGATCATTTAAGGCGACCCGGTAGAGACTCTCGAACCATATCATCGAGGATATATGAAGGAATTATATATAGATGTGAATATTGTAACAACATGTCGAATCGATGGTCAAGCTGTTGTTTTTTTAATTAAATTTTCCCACAATTCTCTCATATCTTCCCAAGTCTCTTTTTGCATATAACCTTTGTACAGATATTCCTCATATTTAGCAGTCAATTGGCTCATTTCTTTGCTTGAATAAATGTGATCTATTTGCTTCGCATACTCTCTTAAGGTAATTTCTTCCTTCTTGCGGAGTCCAGCTATCTCTAGTAGATGCAGCAGCACCATATAAGCCTTCGGAAAGTTAGTTTCCTCCGTTGTGTTTCGGAATTTCCAAATATAATAATAAGGAAGCCATTTATAGCGAAATTTATAAGCTGCTAATCCTGCTGTAATAATGATTACTAGAACCGTAGTGACCCACTGCCAATTGTCTTTAACAATAGTTGTGTAATTCTTCTGCCCATCTGTAGATGGTGATGTTTTCTCCATTGTTTGCTCTGGATTTTCTGGTTTATTTTCTGGGGTTTCTGGCTTTCGTTCCTGTTGCTCCGGCGTTTGCGTTTCAGTATTCCCAGTATTTTGATTGCTCTCCACATCATTTATATACGTATTCGCATTAGAGAATCCTTGCGTTGGCTCAAAAGCAACCCAGCCTACATCTGGAAAATAAACCTCTACCCAAGAATGTGCATTATTATTTGTAACTTCATAGCGGCGAATATCCCCGTCCGCTTCTACAAATTCTCCCTCTGTAAAACCTTTAACCCATCTTGAGGGAATCCCAATAGAACGCAGCAAGGTAACCATAGAAGTCGAATAGTTATCACAATAACCCAGCTTTGTTTCAAATAAGAATTGGTCCACATAATCCTCTTTCTCATTCGGGACTGCCACATTATTTTGACTATAAGTAAAACCATTAGATGAGAAATAGGTTTCTATCGCACGTACCTTTGCAAATACATTTTCATCATTTTTCGTTATATCAGCAGCAAGGTCTTTCACTCTTTGCGGTAATGAATCGGGAAGCTGAAGGTAGCGATTCACCATATCTGGATTATTTCTTATAAAGTCTTCCATATCAGCTGTTGTTAACGCATTTAGACTGTATTCCGGCACATCATATTTTACCGAGTAACTTTCTACATATCCATTAAAAACGCCACGTTCATTCCCACTTTCAATTTCCATGAACGAATTAGCAGCAGACACTTCTTTTACTCCTAATGGATATAGTAAATAAGAAAAGCCATTCGTAAATTGCACAGTGCTTTCAGACTCTGTCCGCTTCACATTTTCCCCTTCTACAAAAGAGACAAAAGGAATTGCGCCACCTTGATCTAATACTTCAAAGTTGTCCCGATTTAATTTTAAGGATTCCTCTGATTGGACCCAGCCTTTTCCTGTATAAGTATCTTTCGTTTCTACCTTCCAATAATGAGGCTTTTCTACCTCCGCAACAAAGACCAAGGAAGAATCACCAATAAAGTCTCCCCCTAATCTTGAATCATCAACACTATAACCAACTCTATGAATACCGCTTCCTGGAATATCTCCATCCTCTACTCCTCCTTTATCCCCCATTGTCTGGATAAAAGGAACAGGGTCTGGCCAAATAGGATCTGCCTTTGGTGATAAATAGCCAATTCCAGCACTTCCTATTACGAATAGAAGTAAAGGAATCATCCATTTTACGATCGAACTGTTAGTATTTCCAGATCCTTCTTTATCACTTAATCGAAAAAATGTTAACATGCCCATTGCTGTAAAACCTATGATTACCGTACGAATAATTGCCAAATCAGCACTATAAATCGTAAAAGTATCTAATACGGTAATATAAATAATTGTCAGCAAAAAGAATGTAAAAATCTTTCTTCGCTTAATTAGCCAATAATCAATTAAATACGCCATCAGCCATAATAAAATGAAACAGAGACTGCTTTTAAACATATTCGTCATTTCCGGCCACTTTGTATTAAATACCAATGCTAAATTATCGATAAATTCGGCTGCAAAAGGTTGAATCCATTGGAAAGTAAAAAATGATTCCTCATAATATAAATATTGAAGAATAAATATAATATAAACAGTCTTCAATGTGCCGCTTACCCAGCTTGGTGTCCGGGAAAAGGCTAACAATAAAGATAACGCAAGAAATAAGTGAAAGACAATCACATTCTCTGTATTCGTTAATTCTTCTAATGGTCCGAGCCATTCACAAATTAGTAAGAAACCTAAAATGTATAATAAAAAATTAGCAATTGTGATATGTTTTTTGCTATAGGGCGTTCCCATTTATGCCAGCCCCTCTCCAAAAGCTTCTTTAAATCTCCCCTCAGAAACAGGAATGATTTGAATGCCTTTTTTTCCAGCAAAAGCACTTAATGTTCTTTCTTCACTAGATAAACCTTCCTTTTGTCCAGTGATGGCAAACATCACGATATTATATCTTTTACTTGCCAACCACCCAGCTTTATCTATAAGTTCTCTTGTTACTTGGGAAGTAATTAACATGATTGTGGCCTGTGGAGGCAATTGACTACTTTCATAATCTACAACCTCTGCTAATGTGATTTCCTTTGTAGCACGTACTTTTGCTAAATGATAGAGCAGGTATTGTTGGTGACTTTCCCCTCCCCTTATTGGAAAAATCTTACGCTCCGTATCTACCGATAATAAGCCTACTTGCGCACCTTTTTTTAAAATAGCTCGAAGGATAGAAGCAGTGAAAGACACTGTCGTTTCAAATCTTTTATTTTCTTGGCAATCCATCACAATCATAATGTCATGCGACTGTTTTTGTTCAAATTCCTTTGTCATCATATTGTTGCGCCTTGCACTTGCTTTCCAGTTAATCCATGAAAAGCGGTCACCTGGCTGATACTCTCTCACACCAACTGCCATTGTCGTATCTCGCTGCACTCGCTCCTTCGATGAAGTCATTCCTTGCTCATAGTGATTTTCCAGCGGTTTGTATATCATTTCTTCAATAGGAGGATACACTAGAATCCGTTCTACTTGAATATAGACCTTCTCCTTCTCAATCAGACCTAAAGGGTCACCCAATTGGAGAAAGATTTGATCAAATACATGCTCTCCTCTTGGCAACTCCTTCACCGTATAATTAAAGCGGAGTCTCCGCTTTAATCCAGGCATTAACATTCTCTTTTCTTCTATTTTTTGCCCCATTGTGGAATTAAATGAATCTCTCACCACCATATAAAAAACAGGAAAAAACGAGTTTCTCGTTAATTCAATTTCTACTTGCATTTCTTCTTTCGCCCTATATTCATATTTCAAAATTTTTCTTTTTACTTGCCAATCCCGCATTGGATAGACTGCAATTAAAAGACCATATAAAGCAAATGGTAAAAAACTATAAAATAAAAACCAGCTTACAAACCCACCTTGAAACATAGCATAGGAAAATACCATCACTATTAGTAAAAATAGCAAAATTAATTTCCAAACCCGATTTAATTTATGCAAAAATCTTTTCATTACTTCACTAACCTTTGTACTGGTACTGGCACTTGCCCGATAATTCGATTAATAATTTCTTCTGCTGTTATCCCATCGAACTTTGTTTCTGATTTTAAAATCATTCGATGAGCAAAAACAGCTTTTACTAAGAATTGCACATCATCTGGGATGACATAATCTCTTCCTTGAATAAAGGCATAGCTTTGGGATGCTCTCATTAATGCAATGGAACCCCTCGGACTGACTCCTAGATAAATACTCGCATTTTCTCTAGTTGCTGTTGCGAGCTCCACAATGTATTTTTTAATCGTTTCATCCACATACACTTGTCTTACTTCATCTTGAAGAGTAAGTAACTCATCTAAGCTTACAACTGACTCTAATTTTTCAATTGGCGCTGCTACTTGGACTCTAGTCAGCACTTCTATTTCTTCTTCTACGGTTGGATATCCCATATTCATTTTCAATAAGAAACGATCTAGCTGTGCTTCTGGAAGAGGATAGGTTCCTTCATATTCAATTGGGTTCTGGGTTGCCATAACAAAGAATGGCTTTTGTAAATGATGTGTCACGCCATCAATCGTTACACTACTTTCTTCCATCGCTTCCAAAAGAGCTGACTGAGTCTTTGGTGATGTTCGATTTATTTCATCAGCTAGAATAATATTCCCCATAATTGGTCCTGGCACAAATTGAAATTCTAGCTCTTTCGGGTTATAAATAGACACTCCCGTTACATCAGAAGGTAAGAGGTCTGGAGTGAATTGAATTCTACGAAAATTAGCACCTACTGATTTCGCTAAAGCTCGCACCATCATTGTTTTCCCAACTCCTGGAACATCTTCTAATAAAACATGTCCTTGGGCAAGCAAAGCAATTAAACTCAGTTCTGCTACATCCCTTTTCCCAATCATCACCTTTTCGATATTACCGATTATTCTGTTAATTACCAAACTATGATTTCCTGCCATTCTTCTCCTCCTGTTGCATTCTAGTAAATTGCTAGTTTTAGTTGCATTGTTACGACACTATCTTTCAACTAAGTAATCATTTTTCTTACTAGTAATCAATCCATTCTTATTCATCTAGCTTCTATATCAAGCATTGCCATTTTTTAAGATAAAAATTCCTGTGGGTTTAAACCTAATTCTCGACAAATTTCCGTCACCACTTGTTTTTCCCTTTGATCAAAATGACCATCTGCATATCCAATCGCAATACAATACCGAGCTACAAGTCTAGCAATCTCTGGCTTTGAGCGAACTTTTCCTAGTGCGCGAAAGCTTTCGGCTCTACCAATAATTTGATCGTATTCTATTTTTCGGACAAAGTAATTAAATTGCTGAATTACTTTATTTGTATCAAAAACACGTAATTCCTCACTTTGATGGATAAACTCCATCATTTTTTGTTCTTCCGTATGGTCCAATCTTCCGTCAGCCATACCTACTAATGCACATGCAGCAACAACAGCGTCTAATACTTCTGGATTTTTATAGCGCATAAAGATATCTCTAGCTCTTTGTTTCTGCTGCCTTCCCCATTCTGCATAATCCGTCTGAGATGGAGACCAACTATAGCCACAACTATTGCATGTTATTTTCAGCTGTCCTTTTCCAATAAATCCACCTAATAAACCGACAGGTCCTAAAATCAATCCACCAATTGCCGCTTTGCCAATCCCAAAGCCTTTTTCACCGGTACGGACATTGGTACTTCTGCATCTCATACACTGCATATGATCACTAGAATATGCGTCATTGACAGCAGCTTGTCCATACATTTGTGGATGCGTATTTGTTGAATAAGAAGGTTGCCCGTTTGGCTGATAAGCCCCGCTGCTAAAAGCCGGATAAGTTTGCGTTTCAAATGACTGGTAATAAGGCCTATTAGGTTCTTGATAAGCTTGTTGGATAGATTCATTAGGATAAGCAGGTGCTTGCGGTTCATCATCAACTGTTACTCCAAAATTGCGGCATAAGGCAGCTAGTCCACCTTGAAAGCCACTTCCGACAGCATTAAATTTCCATTCTCCGTGATGACGGTATAACTCGGCTGCAACAATAGCAGTTTCAATTGTATAATCTCTTCCAAGATTAAAACGAAGAAGTTCTACTTGATCTCCCTCATTAAAAACTCTGACATAGGCATTAGATATTTGACCAAAATTTTGTCCTTTATTATACGCATCATGAATGGTAATGGTAAAAGCAATGCGTTGAATAGCGGCAGGTACTTGGGATAAATTCACTCGAATTTGTTCGTCATCCATTCCGCCATGCCCCGTCCGGTTATCCCCACTATATACTACCGATCCGTTAGGACCAGTTGGGTTATTATAAAAAATAAAATCATTATCACTCCATACTTTATGATTATCGCCCAACAAAAAAGCTGACGCATCTAAATCATAGTTGGCACCATGTTGATTGATATCCCACCCTAAACCAATTACTACCTTACTTAACCCAGGATGTGATTTTGTCAAATCTATCTTTTGACCCTTGCTAAGCATGACCCCCACAAAGAACCTCTCCTTTTTTACAATCATTTTCTTCCAACTATCGATAACTATTATTTTACAGCATTATCTAGGTAATTGTACGTATATTCATTTACAGTTGTATTACAACTACACCTTTTACGATATAAACCATGAAAAAGTTTCCTCTTTTAGCTATTCCTCAATATCTCTATTCTTTCTATACCTTTTCTCTTCTAATTTGTAATGTTTTTTGGAGGTTTGTCATAAAAAAGATGAAGAAGACATGTTTGTCATGAATTTGGTAGGTTCGTAACGGTTATTTAACCGAACAAAATTCTCTTGTACGGTAGAATGGAAAAGGTAAAGGAGTTGTTATGTATGTTATTTGGTTCCCTTATTTGTAAGATACGAAAATATCATAAATATAATTATTATTACAGTGGTATATGCATCACTTGCGGAGAGGTAAGAAAAGAATACGAGAAATTACAAGAAGACACCACAGAGGAACAAGCAGAGGAAAAAGATATTACAGATCAATCGATTACACAGTAATCATTTATCATATAAAATTCTATATCTTCTTCATTTAAGGCTTTGTTCAATGAATGTTTTTGGCAAAAAGATGAATGCTTTCTTTCCTTGTTTCTCTATGGCATGCTTTCTAAACAACATTTTATTTGAACAAAGCCTAATTGATTTAACTTATCTTCAATATATTAAAACTTCTATCAGCGGGAGGTGTTTCCTCCTCACTGATGGTTAATGTGAACCATCAAATTTTTATGGACAGTTGATCTCCTATAACCTCTAAATTCTCTTAATGGAGAAACTAACGATTAACAACTCTTTGTATATGAATAGCTAAATATAACTTTTCATTATCTGTTAAAGAATAATTGAATTGACTTTCAATATATTCATTTATTTTTTCCGTACATATAAAAGCTTCCCTATGCTTATGTTTCACCATTTCGAATAGATATGGATCGTCATCATCCATGTATGTCTTACTATAGAGTCTTTGCGCAAAGAACTTCAAATGAGTAAGAAATCGAAAGTAATTTAAAGAGTCCTCGTCAAATTCCATCTTATAATGGTATTTAACAATATTTAATATATTTTGCATAACCTTTGTGATGTTCGCGATATTAGGCATTTCTTGACTCAGGTCTGAATTAACTAGATGCATCGCAATAAATCCAGCTTCATCTTCTGGCAGCTCAATGCCTAATTTCTCCTTCATTAGTTGAATGGTCTCTAAACCAATAGCAAACTCTTCCTTATAAAATCTTTTTATTTCCCATAATAAAGCGTTCTTAATTTCAAACCCCTTTTCGATTCTCTGAACAGCAAAATGCAAATGATCTGTTAAAGAGATATAAAAACTATCATTTAACTTTCTGCCTAGCCTGCTGCTAGCAATCTTAATGACTTCCTCTGTGATTTCGATATATTCAACAGGTACTTCATATAAAAGTGTTTTAAACTTTTCCGACATATCATTATTTTTCAAAGCAAATATTTTTTCAATTTTTGCTTCTTCCACTAAATCACCAGGCTTCTTTTGAAAAGCTATCCCTCTTCCCATTACTACTAATTCTTCGTCTTTTTCATTAAATGCAGCAATTACATTATTGTTATATACTTTTTCTATTTTCATTTGACCACCTGTAGTTTAATATGGCTTTTTTTCCTTATCATGGATAAGTGATCGTGATAGTATGGTTTAAAAATAGGAAAGAAGGAAAGCTGAAAAATCAACTTTCCTATTTCCCTTTATACATTCTCTCCATTGGAGGCAATAACCTCTTTATACCAATCAAAGCTCTTTTTCTTTGATCGCTCTAATGTTCCGTTCCCTTCGTTATCTTTATCTACATAAATATAACCATAGCGTTTTTTCATTTCACCAGTAGAAGCACTTACAATATCAATTGGCCCCCAGCTCGTATATCCGATCATTTCTACACCATCCTCTATGGCCTCAGACATTTCTATAACATGCTTTCGTAGATAATCTATCCGATAATCGTCCTTTACCTCTCCATCTTCCGAAGGTATATCGACAGCACCTAACCCATTTTCTACTACAAATAGCGGCTTTTGATAGCGATCATACAATTGATTTGCAGTGATACGGAAACCTTTAGGATCAATCGTCCAACCCCATTCCGACTTTTCCAAGTATGGATTTTCAATAGAACCAAACACATTACCCGAGGTCTGCTTATTGACCTCTGGATTTGTACTTGTCGTACGACTTGCATAATAACTAAAGCCTATATAGTCAACGGTATATTTCTCTAATAACGCTTCATCCTGTTCTTCCATTTCAATCTTTAAATTCTTATCTCGGAAAAACCTTTTCGCATAGCCAGGATATTTCCCACGAGATTGAACGTCTATGAAAAAGAAAGAATCTCTATCCTTTTCCATTGCATCCAAGACATCATCTGGATTACAAGAATATGGATACGTTTGACCGGCCGCCAGCATACAGCCAATTTTCATCTCAGGATTTATCTCATGCCCAGCTTTTACCGCTAAGCTGCTAGCAACCAATTGATGATGGGCTGCTTGATATTTCACTTGAAGCTTATCTTCTCCTTCTTCAAATACCAAACCTGCTCCAACAAACGGTAAATGTAAAAGCATATTGATCTCATTAAAGGTCATCCAATATTTCACTTTATCCTTATATCGCTCAAATAAGGTAGTTGCATATTTTTCAAAGAAATCGACTAATTTACGATTTTTCCAGCTGCCATAATTCTTTACTAGATTTATTGGTACATCAAAATGAGCAATGGTTACGACTGGCTCGATTCCATATTTTAAGAGCTCATCGAAAACATTATCATAAAATTTCAATCCCGCTTCATTTGGAGCAGCGTCATCTCCATTTGGAAAAATTCTAGCCCATGAAATCGATAAGCGCAATGCTTTAAATCCCATTTCTGCAAATAGAGCAATATCTTCTTTATAACGATGATAGAAGTCAATCGCTTCATGCGAAGGATAAAATTCCCCTTCCAGTGGTTGATAAGAAGGAAGCTTGCCCATCATAATTTCAAATCTTTTATTACCTGTTGGCAATAAATCAACCGTAGTTAAGCCCTTCCCATCCTCTAAATAGGCTCCTTCTGCTTGATTAGCGGCAATTGCACCGCCCCATAAAAAACCTTGTGGAAATGCCATAATGTCTCATCCTTTCTCATAATTCTTGCTTATTTTTACTTAGTTTCGAGGTGGAATAAAGAATCTCCTTGTTGAATCTGTTTTTTATCTGTTACCTCTAAATGAAACTCTCTATAATTTGTAATCACAATTGGTGTCGTTAAAGGCTTGCCGGAATTAGCTATTTCATCTATATCAAATTCAATAAGCAATTGTCCTTTTTTCACTAACTCACCTTGTGTGGTGTGTACAGTAAAATGCTGGCCTTCTAATTGCACAGTATCCATTCCGATATGAATCAAAATATCTGCACCAGTATCTGTTGTAATCCCAATTGCATGTTTCGTCGGAAATAAAGCAGAAACCGTCCCATCAGCAGGAGCATATAATTTCCCTTCACTCGGTTCAATAGCAATTCCATGGCCAAGTGCCCCAGATGCGAATGCTTCATCTTTAACTTCTGATAAAGGTTTTACCTCCCCCTTTAGGGGGCTTAACACTTCCTCTTTTTCTACCTTTGTTGCTGCTACTTGGTTCGATGCTGTAGTATTTCCTGTTGAATTTTGGCCTTTGTTAATGCCGCCAAAGAACAATGTCAATAAGAACGCTACGATAAAGCCAACAATGATGGAAATAAGTGCTCCCCATAAGTTCATATTGATTCCCTCAGGTGTAATATAAGAAGGAATACCAAAAATTCCAAGACCACCAACGATGTAACCCTTTACATCTGTTAACCCGGCAATAGCACCACCAATACCTGCACCAATACAGCTAATAATAAATGGTTTCTTTAAAGGTAAGGTAATTCCGTAAATAGCTGGCTCCGTTACACCAAAGATACCGGAAATAAACGCTGGATAACTCAATGTTTTTAACTTTTGATTTTTTGTTTTGATCAAAATTGCAAGAACTGCACCGATCTGTGCAAAAGACGCTGCGAAGACTGGAGATAAAATCGTATCATAGCCAAGTGTCGCTACATTGTTAATAGCAATTGGCACTAATCCCCAATGAAGACCGAAAATAACAAGCACTTGCCAGAATCCACCAATCAATAAACCTGCAATAGCGGGACTTAAATTATATAAGAATAAAGATCCTTGACCGATTAATGTACTTGCCCATGTTGCAATAGGCCCAATAACAAGAAATGTGACTGGAACTACAATCACTAATGTAAATAATGGCACAATAAATGTTTTCACTACATCAGGAATGACATTTCTTAGCCATTTCTCTACTTTAGATGCAAAGAATGTCGATAAAATAATTGGGATAACCGAAGAAGAATAACTCATTAAAATTACTGGTATCCCTAAAAACGTAACATGGATCGGCGATTCAAATAATGTACCTCCAAACAAAGTATATAATGGATCACCCGTCGTTAAAGTGGATAAGGTTGGATAAACTAATGCAGCCCCTATCGCCATTCCAATAAACGGTGTTCCTCCAAATTTCTTAATCGCAGTATATCCTAAGAAGATTGGTAAGAAATAAAATAGTGCGTCACCTGTGGCATTTAAAATTTGATAAGTACCAGATGATTCTGTTAACAATTTTGTTGATAGAAATAGTGCATTAAACCCTTTAATCATCCCTGAAGCTGCTAAAACACCAAGAACTGGCGTAAAAATACTTGAAATCATGTCGATAAATCGATTGAAAAGTGAACCTTTAGAACCTTCCTCTTCCTCTACAGGCTGCTGGCTCTGGAAACCTCCTACTGAAACAACTGCTTTGTATACATCTGGAACATGGTTGCCGATAACGACTTGGTATTGACCGCCGCTTTTCATGACAGTTACAACATCATCCATATTTTTTAGGACTTCTGTATTCGCTTTACTTTCATCTTTAAGCTTAAAGCGGAGACGTGTAATACAGTGCACAACACTGGAAACGTTTTCTTTTCCACCTACATTCGCAATGATATCTTTTGCTAATTGCTCATATTTCATTTTTTTACCCTTCCTTCAGCTATGGAATTTGGTTTTTACAAATAAAAAAACCTGACCTGACTAAAATACACGCAAAACAATAGCATGTTTTTCTAGTCAGTTCAGGTTATGCCCACTTAAGGTAACATTCCTTCACGGAACTTTTAAGTTTTGTTATTTGATATCTGTAATTTATCACGTCTCGTTATACATGTCAACGCTTTCTTTTTAGAAAAATTAATTTTTTTATTTAAGTTCCTATTTATTTTCTTTCAATTAATAATCCATTTTTAACTGAAAATCAAAATAGCGCTGAGCATTATAGTAAGATATATCCTGAACAATTTGACTGAGCCATTCCACATCATTTGGGTACTCCCCATTTTCCACCCAATTCCCTATTAGATTACATAGAATTCTTCTAAAATAATCATGACGGCTATAAGATAAAAAACTGCGCGAATCTGTCAGCATTCCAATAAATCTCGATAATAGCCCTTGATTTGCAAGTGTTTTCATTTGTGCTGCCATGCCATCAATATGATCATTAAACCACCAGCCAGATCCGAATTGTAGTTTAGAGGGAATTCCACCTTCTTGGAAATTTCCAGCCATTGTTGCTAAAACTTCATTAGTATTCGGATTTAATCCATACAGAATGGTCTTTGGCAGGCTGCCATCTCGATCCAGCTCATCTAATAATTTCGCTAATGGAATAGCAATAGGACTATCTTGCATCGAATCACAGCCTATATTTGCACCAATTGTTTGAAATAAACGAGAGTTGGCACTTCTTAATGCTCCGATATGATATTGCATCACCCATCCTCTTTGGCTATATGCTTTACCAAGGCTGACAAGTAAACTAGTCAAAAACTGATTATTTTCTTTTAGAGTAATAGCCTCACCAGTCAACGCTTTTTTTACTATCATATCCAACTCTTCCCTTGTTGCTGATTCATATACGACCATTTCTAAACTATGGTCAGACAATTTGCAGCCAATCTCATGAAAATAATCTATCCTATGATCTATTGCCTCCATCAAAGTGCTATAACTCGTAATTTCTACTCCTGTAAGATTGCTTAGTTTTTCAACATACTCCGCCCAATAATTGCTTTGAATAGCCATTAGATGATCTGGACGAAATGCTGGTAAAACAGTTGTTGAAAAAGTTTTGTCTTCTTGTAATAACTTATGAAAAACTAAATCATCAATCGGATCATCTGTAGTACCAATAAGAGCTACATTTGACCTTTCAATTAAGCTTCTTGCTGAAAAGTCTGGACTCTGTATTTTGCGATTACAAGTTTCCCATATTTCCTTTGCTGACGTTCGTTTTAGAATTGCTTCCACTCCAAAATATTGTTTTAACTCTAAATGCGTCCAATGATAAAGTGGATTTCCAATTAACTTCTCTACAGTCTCAGCCCATTTTTCAAACTTACTGTAGTCGTCTGCATCTCCAGTTATATAGAATTCATCTATACCATTAGCACGCATGGCACGCCATTTATAATGGTCCCCCTCCAGCCACAGCTCTGTAATGTTTTCATATCTTCGATTCTCATAAATTTCCTTTGGATCTAAATGACAATGATAGTCATAGATTGGCATGGTCGCCGCATAATCATGAAATAATGTTTTCGCTGTTTCTGTCTGCAGTAAAAAATCTTTATCCATAAAAGTCTTCATTTTGTTATCCTCCTCTTAATTAATCTTTACTTGTGTTAAATCTTCATCTGTCTTTCCACCCCAAAGCTTTTCATAGGAATAACCTGTTAAGGATTCGACCACTTTCTTCGTTTTTGGATCTACATCCTTTTTTAAACCGTTGTTCTTTAAACGTTCAATTTCCTCTACAAGAATTCCATGCGTTTCTTTATTTAATTTAAAGGTGAATGCTGCAATTAATGAAATAAAAAGCAAAAGACCTACCCCAATAATCATGATATACATTATAGTATCAACAGCACTCTGTGGCTGCGTTGCCGAGCCTTGTACAAATCCCCCTCCCCCTTTCTCTAAGATGGCTCCAACTAAAAAGGTCGCAAGTGCAACAGAAGACTTTCTAAAGAACGTCATTACAGAAGCAAAGATTCCTTCTCTTCTTTTCGTTGTAATCATTTCATCTACATCTGGAATAAACGGAAAGACATTCCAAGGAACGAATTCCAGCATACTTCTTCCAATTTGATACAAGAAGGAAATAACCCCTAATACGAGGATTAGATTACTAGGATGATATAAATAAACCGCCCCATATCCTAATAAACACAGAATCATAGTAGAATACGATATTTTAAATAAATTTGCTGGTCCAATTTTAATCATTAAAAATCCATATAGAATAGCTCCAGGTAGCCCAATAATACTAAATGAAAGTAGATTCGCTGCTACAGTGGAAGTACTATTTAAAGCGTATACACAAAAGAATACAAATACTGCGTTAAAAGCATCTTTCGCTGTCATCGAACAAATATAAATTAATAAATGCTTACGAAAGCTTTTCACCCTGAAAGTGGAAGCAAAGTCCACAAACATTTGTATCACTACCTTTAAACCATTTTTTCGTTCTTTCTTCTGGCTTATCAGTAGTTGTAATTCTTCAGGCGAAACTTCTCGTTCCCATGTAGAACGGAAAGAAATATACACACATATAGCAAAAACAACTGCAAAAAAGGCACCATTAATGAAGAAAGCAAGGGAATTATCTTGTCCTAAAATACTAAAGAGCTGCCCAGGTATAAATGTGGCTAAAAAGGTTCCAAGTCCTGAGATAAACATTCTAGCAGTTGATAATTTCGTTCGTTTATTAAAGTCCGTTTTCATTTCAGAAGGGAGTGTTTCCCATGGAATTAAAACCATCGCTGCAATAATCTCAAATGCTAAATAAGTAAGAAGATAATATAAATAATTCATTCCCGAAGTCCAGAGTAATACATATACAAGCATTAGTGGTGAACCAATCAATAAGAAAAATCTTCGCCGTCCAAATTTTCTTCCTAACTTAAATTTTAAAAAGTTGTCTGAAAAGCTTCCCATAAATAAGCTGACGACTGCATCTACTATACGAGCAATTGCAATAATAGAAGCACCTTGAACTGGCGTCAAACCAGCATAACTTGTATAAAAAAAACAAAAGCCATGCTCCTATAATGGTAAAAGCCCCTCCGCCCATCATATCTGTTAAGCCGTATCCAATACTCCTTGCAAGCGTAACATCCTTTTGCTTTTTTTCCATTTCTAACGCCTCCTATTTATTATCAATACGAATATAGGTAAAACGTTTTCATTTATTTGAAAGTATAATAGGAAAAAGGAAAGTGTCAGGAACCTCTCCTTTTCCTATTATCTTTTAAACCATTTATATTTTTTGCATTTTCTCTTTTGTTAAAATTTTATTAGTATCCCATGCGCCTAATAAGTACATTACCCCTAACGCACGATCATATAACCCATATCCCGGCCTGCAAACTTCATCCCAAATATGTCTCCCATGATCAGGTCGAACATATCCAACGAAACCGTTTTCATATAACCCATTTACAATTTCAGTAATAGGTACAGACCCATCCTCCGCACGATGAGAAGTTTCTATAAAACTACCATCTTCAAAGTGCTTTACATTTCTAATATGCGCAAAAGGAATTCTATTAGTGAATGTTTTCACAATATCAACTAAGTCATTACTTGGATTTGCTCCAAGTGAGCCAGAGCAAAAAGTTAAACAGTTTGCTGGACTGTCTACGCTAGTTAAAATCCGTTCGATATCTTCTTTATTTTTGACAATCCGCGGCAACCCAAAGATAGAAAAAGGCGGATCATCCGGATGAATAGCCATTTTAATTCCACATTGCTCTGCAACAGGAGTAATTTCTTCTAGAAAGTATACCAGATTATCGAACAAATCCACTTCAGATACATCTTTATATAAAGAAAATAAGTGCTGTAAATCTTTTAGTCTCTCTGGCTCCCATCCAGGCAGCGTTAACTCTTTTGTATTTTCTTCCATATTTTTCACTACTTGCTCAGGTGTAAGAGAAATGACTTTTGCAGCATCAAAATACAACGCCGTACTGCCATCTTCTGTTTCTTTAAATAAATCTGTACGCAGCCAATCAAAGACAGGCATAAAGTTATAACATACTACTTTTACGCCAAATTGACTAAGATTCTTTAATGTTTCTTTATATGCATCAATATATTGCTGTCTTGAATTTAATCCTAGTTTTATATCCTCGTGAATATTAACGCTTTCAACAACATCTGTATGAAATCCATACTGCTTCGCCTGATTTACTACTTCCGCAATACGCTCCACCGGCCAGACTTCTCCAACAGGTACATCATGCAGAGCCCACACTATCCCTTTAACCCCTGGAATTTGGCGTATTTGTTTTAAAGTGATGGTGTCATTCCCTTCTCCATACCATCGAAACGTCATTTGCATATTTTGTTTTCCTCCTTTGTCGCACCATCATACTTTTTCCATTAGTATTGCTGCGGATAAAAATATTCAGGAAACTCTTGTAATAAAACGCCTTTTTCAGAAAGCATTAATCTCATATGGTCAGACATTAATTGTTCTGCTTTTGTCCGATTTCCACCTAAGATTGCTTCATAAATTTCTTTATGATGACTAATTAATATTTCCCAGTCTAAATCCTTTATGTCTTTTAATCTTAATAAGCGAAATCTATTCAAATGGCCAGCCATATCCTGAATCATTTTCCAAGTACGCTCTTTGCCACAGCAAATAAAAAGTTCCTTATGAAAATTTTCATCCAAATCGAAGAATTTTTCCTTTTCCTGTTTTCCTACTTCATTACTTGCCAGCATTTCTTGCATCTTTAAGTTCATTTCTAACTTCAGGGAAATTTCATCAGTCATATTCTCACAGCATAAACCAACGATATTTGTCTCAATTATCTCACGAACAAAGCGCGCTTCTTCGGCAAGGCTAAGGTTAATTAGAGAGACAAATGTACCACTCTGCGGAACAATCGTTAATAACTCCTCTTGCGCTAATCTTATAAATGCTTCTCTAATAGGTGTTCTACTAACCTGCAATTCATCTGACATAATTTTTTCACTGATTTTTGTACCAGGTATAAGCTTTAATTTTAAAATTTCATTTTTTAATTGGTTATAAGCAAATACTTTCGCACTATTATTTGACATGAGGGACCCTCTTCTCCTTTTTATATTTTTTTAGTATATAAAAAGGAGGGTTAAATGTCATTCATTTTCAATAATTTCAATAATCGCCTCCTTTAAAACATATTAATATACTAATATGGTAGTTAAGTACATTATAACTTCATTTCTTTTGGAATACAATTCAAAAATAGTACTAAAATGTGACAATTCCATTAACAGCTTTTGCAATATATTTATACTTTTATTAGAAGTAATGAACTATTATGTGAATTATTAAATAATTATTGATATAGAATGAAATGCTAAAACAGAACCGGAGAGAGGAAACAATACGATGAAAAAAGTGAACAGAAGTATTTATAAAAATTTCTTTTTTAATATTGAAAAAGAAGAAGCATGATTAAATAAAATGTGTATAAAAGAGTATGCGCTTAAAGAAATTTCCAAACGATTTTATTTATTGGAAGACTACATTCCTGGTAATTTTATTTACAGAATCGCATTTCTAAAAGAGAGTACGCCAAAAAATAATAATCTAGCATTAAATGTGGAACATATCGCATCAGCCAACAGATGGCACTATTTTCGAAAAGATGCTGCCTTAGGAAAGTTCGTTATATATTCAGATATTGATTCCCAAATGGAACATTATCAAAGAATTAACTTTATCTGGTATATTCTAGCCATAATTTTTCTTTATTCCGGCCTCCAAGTCATTTTTCTAAGAGACAAACCAGTATTTAATATCCTATTAAATACTGGTTTCATTGTTATAGGAATTCTCTTCCTTATTATTGGATTTCCTCTTACTAAAAAATTTATATTCTAAAAAGGAACAAGAAATTATCGCTTTAATTAGAAATAACCTATTTTATATGTTATTGCGTCTATTTGACCTGCCTTTGTTGGCCTTTTGGGTATGAGTACTCCGAGCTAACTTTTGGTTTTCCAGCTAAAACTGGCAGGTTTCCAATGCCAAATTAATGCTTTTCAGCGAAACTTCTGATTTATCAGCCAAAACTTCACTCTTTTCAGCCAAACTTCTGATTTATCAGCCAAAACTTCACTCTTTTCAGCCAAACTTCTGATTTATCAGCCAAAAACTCACTCTTTTCAGCAAAACCCACAAGCTGCATAGAACGCTGCTCCACTAATGACTCTTTATAAATTCTTCACTGCTTTCTCCATTTCCGTTTCACCAGAAACTAAATCAAATGATTTATTAAACACATTTTTTTCTTTTATAGAAGCCATGATTGTCGCTGCTACGTCTTCTCTTGGGATCATTCCTCTTTCTAGATTCTCAGCAGCTGTAACCAAACCAGTGCCAGTATCATTTGTTAATCCACCCGGACGAATAATGGTGTAGGTTAATCCACTCTCCATAAGAATACGATCGGCATAGTGTTTTGCTACATAATATGGTTTAATTTGTTCACTCCAGTTTTCTCGATGATGTGCCTGCAACGCACTAACCATTACAAACCGTTCTACCCCTGCACGCTTTGTTGCCTCCATCATTTTCACAGCACCATCTAGATCAATCAATAATGTTTTATCATACCCCGTTTTCCCACCTGAACCTGCTGTGAATACGACGGCATCACAGCCTTTCACTGCAGACTCTAGCTGTTCCACCGTTTCTTCCAAATTACCTAAAGCAGTTTCTACTCCGATTTTGTCAAACGCTTTCTGCTGTTCTGCTGTTCTTACCAATGCTCTAACAGAAAACTCATTACTTTCATGTAATAATGTCACAAGCTGTTTACCTATTTGCCCGTTTGCTCCAACCACTAATACTTTCACAGCAAACTCCTTTCTAATCCATTTTCTACTATTATTTCATCCAATTGTTTCTTTTTCAAATAATACAAAAGAACATGTTGTTTCTTATAATAGGGAAACCAAATATGATAGAATGGATGAATGACTAAATTGAGTGTAAATACAGAGCTCAAAGTCTAAGGCTTATCAAACATCCATCATTTATTTTCAAAGTAACATAGGAGTGTAACTTAGAATGAATAAAAAAGATATAGCAAACATCCGAAAACAATTCAAAATGAATAATGATCTACTTAGAATAACAGATATGTTTAATGTTTATGTCATGAAAGAATCAAGTGATATATTTCATTATCAAAGTCAGCCCTTTGGCATGCTTGATCAAGATCAACAAGAATTATTTTTACATAATTTCAAGAAATTACTTGCCGGTAATTTGGATGAAAAGCTGTTTGAATTAAAGTTTCAAAGAGAGGCAGAAAATAATAGTCAGCTTATTTTACATAAAGGATTACTTAGCTCTGAAACAGAGGATTGGAAAGAGCAAATGCTGCTGCTGGTAGACAAGATGCTTAATAGCAGACAATATGACAAAGATATTGTCATCACATTTATTCGCGGTGAGTATTTAAAGCCAAAGAAGCGCCGCAGTGAAGAGTCTGAAGAAAGTGACCGAGATACAGTTTTCTCTCATCCTTTCATTTTATGCAGTATCAACAACACCCAAGAGCCGAAAAAAGAATTGCTTTTTGACTATGTAGAGAAAGAATTTAAATACAATATTGTTGTTGACCCCATTATTAATCTGAATGCGCCAATGGGTGGATTTCTTTTCCCAAGCTTCACAGATAACGCAGCAGATGTTAATCATATTCTCTATGCTGCCGGCAAGATCCATGAGCCAGATTATCAATTTATTGAAGAAGTTCTCAACGGCGAGGAAATGATGACTGCTCAAGATGATAAAATTGTGTTTGAGGAAATCATTAAAGATGTGACTGGCGATCAATTGAGCACCTCTACTCTTTCCAATGTTTATGAGGAAATTAACCGAATGATTGTCGAAAATGAAGAAGAAGAGGTTCCAAAATTAGACTCCAAAGACGTGGAACAAGTCTTAAAGATGAGCGGCGTAGAGGACATTAGTCCAGAAAAAGTCGAGTTTGCCTTCAAAAAAATTATTGATGATGATAAATATGAATTAAAAGCAAGTAATATCTTGCCAAAATTCACGTCAAAATCGATTAAGATCAGCACCAAAATTGCTAACATTGCCATCAGCCCTCCTGACTTAAGATATGTGAAGCAAATCGAATTTAGCGGCAAACGCTACTTGATGATTGAAGTCGAAGAAGACACCGTAATCGAAGGATTTACAATGATTCCCGAAGCCTTCGGCGGAAGTCCAGAAGAAGACTAAGATTCAAAGAGGCTTCTTCTTTATAAAGAAGAAGCCAATAAATCTATTTTGAACTTACTGCTCTAGTCGCCACTAACGCCTTTATTGACTAGCTTGTTTACTTTTATGGTTTTCGCGAATAATCCTGTATAAATAAGAATAGTCCCCACCATTACAATGAAGCCAATGTAGACAGACATCATTGTTGGAATTAAGAATGCCCCGATAATAATACTAGCTCTTGCAATTAAATCTGCTCCACTAAATGATAGGTTGGAAAAAGCAGAGTATGATCCACGTTTATCGCTTGGAATCATATTCGCCTGCTCTGCATTTCGAATCGGTGAATAAATTAATTCGCCCATCGTTGCTATCAAATTAAATAAAACGAGCATGTACCACGTATTTGCCGAAGTAACAGTCACATATCCAATTCCATATATAATAAGACCTGTTATTAAAGCATTCTTTTTATTCATCTTATCTGTGAACCGATTAATAATAAAAGTAAAGCAGACTACGAGCAGCATATTTTCTATATTTAATATACTTAGCATTCGTACCCCAACAATTTCAAAACTCCCAATACGAACTGCTTCAAAAGTTTCAGCAAGGCGAATCCCAATATAACTATTTAATGAAAATTCAGCTGCAAAAATAAAGGTGGAGCCTGTAACCACTTTTACAAAGGCTGTATCTTTAAATGCCACTTTGTAATTGCTGATTAAGTCAACCAAGACATTCTTGTGCTTTTTCTGTAACTGATCTGTGAACTTGTCCTGCAGCCAAACCCCGTAGGCAATTGGAATCAATGTAGATGTGCAAGTCAGCATGATGAATAATTCTTTCTGATGATTCAAATATAAAAGTCCTCCAAGTGCTGCCCCAATAGCCATCGATAAATTAATCAGCCAGTAATCGAGCGCATAAATAGCTTTTCGATTTTCTGGTGTTGTGGAATCAATAATAATCGCATGCATTGCTGGTCGCCCTAGACTGCTTGTGATAATAAATCCAACGTATGCCAAAGCAAACAATACAATTATTTTATTGGTCGGAAATAGACTGATCGTCATGATTAAAAAGAAGAATGCATTCAGCCAGGATGTTATCATTAAAACCTTTTTTCTCGGAAAGCGATCAGAAATATATCCTCCAACTAAATTGATCAAAAATCCGATAACCACAGTAGTGATCAAAAATAAGCCCGCCCAAATTTTGTTTAATTCCTGCGCAAAGAATAAAGCCATAAATGGCATAACTGCTGATGATACCGCCCGATTAAAGAAAGAGGTAATCATCCTAACTTTGATATTTCGCGGTAATTCCTTCCATTTCATGTTGTCTCCCCCTTGTTATTACTGTATATTAAACTAGACGAATAATTCTAAAAATAGACAATTAACAAAACAATGTCCCCTTTTAGGAGGAAAAAGAATGGATAACAAATTACTTACACTTTGGAGATATTATCCTTCTGGCAGTATTCGAATGGAGGAAATGTCTGAAACCTTGCAATTGAGCTCGAAACAAACAACACGTTATTTAAAAAAATGGATGGAGGAAGGCTGGCTATCATTTACACCCGGACGAGGACGCGGAAACATCTCAACTTTGTTATGGAAAAAAGAGGTAGAAACTTCTTACGAGGAAGAAGTTTTAAAGCGATTTAATCTGGAACCAGTAGAACAAACAAGCAAATACTTAATGTATGATTGGTCCACAAACAGTAAAATGAGATTAATGAATAAATTTCACACAAAACTTGGCTTTGTCCAAGAGTCAAATGATAAATTAATCGTACCAAAAAGATATCCTTTCCATTCCGTCCATCCGCTTGAGGCTGGAGATGTCTTCAGTGCGCATTTAGTGGCAAATGTGTTTAATCGGCTTGTCACTCATACAGAAGATGGGAAAGTATTACCTGAAATTGCCCATAGTTGGGATAGCACCCCTTCTAAATTAAGACTCTATCTAAAAAAAGACATTAAATTTCATGACGGTTCTGTTCTGACAGCAAATGATGTGGCCGAATGTCTTGACAAGCTTCGGGCACATGCTTATTACAAAGATTTATGGACACCTGTCGAAAGAATTGAAGTAAAGTCTCCACTTATACTCGATATTCTCCATCCCAATGGATGCAGCTATATCCTTCCTATGCTTAGTATGATGTGTGCAAGCATCTATAGAGAGACGAATGAAAAACTATTGGGCACTGGTTACTTTATCCTGCAACAAAACAGTGATAAGCAGACAACTTTAACTGCTTTTCAAGATCATTTTCGAGAAAGACCATTAATTGATGTAGTAGAATTCATTCAAGTGCCTGAGGATTTTAAAGGAATCTATCATTCTCCTATGGAGGAGAATACCTCTTCCTCCTTCGAAGTAGAAAGCGACTCGGGGTTTGGTATTATCGTAATGAACTCCTGTAGAGATTCTGCTATTAGACAGAAGAAAGTAAGAGATTACCTTCATTGGATTATCGCTAAAAACCGTCATACTATTGGTAACCTAAGTCCAAGACTAATACCGAATGATAAGAGTATAATAGTCGGCCAAAATCAACAGTTGACTATTTCTGAAGTAGAACGGCCAATATTTTCTAAACCAATTGTGATAAGAGGTGCCAGACATACTGCTAATACTACACAATGGCTTGCAGAAATATTCGCAAAAGAAAATATCCCTACAGATATTCAATGGTTTTCCTTTGCTGATATATTAACAAAGCATCCCGAGACATTAAACGTAGATCTTTTCGTACATGGAGAAGTTTTTGAATTCAATCAAGATTTTTCCTTTTACCACTTTTTAATGAATGGGTTTTCCCCACTTTCCCAAATGATAGCAAATAATGAAACACTTACAAACTTAATGGGTAAATATAAGGAAACACCATTTGAACAATGGACAGCTTTAAATCTAGAAATCGAAAAAGAATTGATCAATCAATCGATTATGATTCCCCTTTATTATCAAAAGCGATATATTCCATTTTCAACCGATATAAGCAATATTAAAATTAGCCATTTTGGCTATGTAGATTTTTCAAAAGTGTGGGTTCGGCCGAAGGAATGAGTGGTATAGAAAAGAGACATTCTCAGGATTTTTTTATGCATCGTTTTATTAACTAAGCAAAAACAGCACATAGAGTTCCAGGAGATAAGGCAATATAAAAAGAGAAACTACTGGACTCTATGGAAAGGAACTAAACAGATGAAGATTCGCTTTGGCTATGTGGCTAATGCACTAGGATTATGGGATGCAAGTCCTTCAAAGGCTTTAACCTTCTCCCGATATTCAGCACTCCCTAAACAGGAAGCTACAGAAAAGCTATTAGCTGTTACAGCTCAAAATTTAAAAAATACGAAAAGAATTCTCTATTATAATGCTGCCAATGAAATTCCATTGTATCGCTTATCCAGTTCGTTAGTCCCCTTAGCAACGCATCCAGATGTAAACTGGGATTTCATAACTCCTTTTCAGGAACAGTGGAGAGAACTTGGCCAATTAGTTAAACAATTTAAACTGCGGGTTAGTTTTCACCCCAACCAATTTACGCTTTTTACTAGTCCTAGGGAAGAAGTAACCATAAATGCGATAAAAGATATGACCTTCCATTATAAAATGCTAGAAGCTATGGATGCCCTTGATAATAGCCTTATTAATATTCATATTGGTGGAGCCTATGGTGATAAAGAGACTTCTTTACAGAGATTCCAGCAAAATATCCAGCAACTTCCTATGGCAATTAAGAACCAGATGACCCTTGAAAATGATGATAAAACATATAATGTGAGAGAAACACTGATAACCTGTGAGCAGGAAAACATTCCCATGATCCTTGATTATCATCACCATATGGCCAATAAAGAAGATATTGACTTAGCCCTTTATTTGGAGCGAATTTTTAGAACGTGGGAAAATCATAGAATGATTCCTAAAGTCCATATTTCCTCCCCGAAATCCACTCTGGCCTTCCGTTCTCATGCTGACTTTGTCTCATTTGATTTTGTACAGCCCTTTTTAAAAATAGCTAAAAATCTTAATCAAGATTTCGACGTTATGATAGAAGCAAAACAAAAAAATCTGGCTATGTTTAAGCTTATCGAGGACATTGCCTCTATTAGAGGAGTAAAGAGAGTTTCCGGTGGAACAATAGAATGGTAGGAATGTTTCTCTACATTTGAATACTAACAACGAGGTGTAATGGATGACTATTGTTCGACTTGGATATGTCGCAATGAGCATGATGGTAAAAAATGCATCCCCTTCAAGGACGATGACATTTAAACAGTTTCAAAAAATAGATGACCGGGAAGCAGGCCTTCGTAAGCTGGAACGAATCGCCTTGCAAAATCTCCATAATACGCTTCGGCTCCTAAAACATACCGCTGCTTCCGATATCCATTTTTACCGCCTTACCTCCAGGCTGATTCCATTAGCCAATCACGAAGAGCTTCTTGATTGGGATTATATGAAACCTTTAACAGAGCCTTTAAAAGAAATAGGTGAATTTGCCAGAAAGCATCAGATTAGGATTGATTTTCATCCTGATCACTTCGTTCTCCTTAATTCCAATCAAAAACATATATGGAAGAACTCAATTAAAACTTTAAGATTACACTATTTATTATTAAAGGGAATGGGGATTGATACAACTCATCGCTGTGTTATGCATGTGGGAGGAAATTATAAAGATACCGAAAAATCATTAGAAAAATTTATTGATAATTGGATGCTAGTCCCAAACTCTATTCAAGACATGATCATGCTTGAAAATGATGATACCTCTTTCACATTGGAAGATACTCTTTACTTATGCGAGAAATTAGGGATTCCGCTTGTGTTTGATTATCATCACCATCTCGCCCATCATCATAATCCCAATTGGGAAGATAACTGGAGTCGCATTCTTCAAACATGGAGTACATCTCCATTACCAATTAAAATGCATATTTCGAGTCCCAAAGATGAAAAGCATTTCCGTCATCATGCCGATTATATTGATATAGATATGTTTTTCGATTTCCTAAACCGCATAAAAGGAAGCATTCCTGTTATCGATTGCATGATAGAAGCTAAAAAGAAGGATGAGGCTCTTTTTAAGTTAATAGAAGAAGTGAACATTAGAAACGATGTAGAAATGATTGATGCCTCTTCTTTCCGTCTTAAATAAAGGAAAGAAGAGCCTAAAATAATTCATTAATTGCCTAGTATTAACTCTTGTGCAGGTTCGCCATTCCTATTTAAAATTCGAATAACGTCAGGCTGCACTTGAAGGAACACATAATTTGGATCCATTGGGCCTTCAAACCATTGTTGTAATGACTCGTTCCAAAACTGCTTTTTTAATGTTTCAGAATTATTAATAGAGCAAGTTCCAGCTATTTCAACATAAGAATCGCTTTGTCCCTTTTCTTCATAGCCTAACAATACAGAAACATGAGGGTTTTTTTCTATCTCATCCATCTTTTCTGTATCCATTTGAGCGGGCGAGTACAAAGTTAAATCTTCATAGTAGAATGTCATATACCGGGAATGGGGTTTATTATTTTCCACAGATGAAAATACTCCTGTTCGATGACCTGAAATAATGTTAATAACTTGTTTCTTTAAATTTTGATTTGCCATATTCTGCTTTGCTCCTATAATTACTGTTATTTTTCAGCTATTAATGTTCTAAACGATTCAATTCCTGAATGCATTCTTGTACAAGGGTAACTCCTTGGCTCATGGTCGCTCCCCCGCCAAATGCAGCAGTTACGCCTACTGCTTCTAGAATTTCCTGTTCGGAACACCCTTGATCTAAGCAGCCCTTTGTATGATAGATAATACAATACTCATCCTGAGCATGAAGGCTAATTCCTAAAGCAATTAATTGCTTTTGCCTTTGAGTTAATGCACCTTCTTCAAAGCAGGCTTCTGTAAAAGCATTATATCTACTTGCAAACTCAGGCATTTTTTGTGTAAAATCACCTATTCCCTTTTTAAACGACAACAAGGTAGATTCTATTGAATTGCTAGCTTCCATTTCCAAACACTCCTTTTTTTGATTAAGCTGTACATCAAACTTATTATAAGTAAACTTCAAACGAATTAATTATCCCTTATTCATTTCCCATAACTTCCATAAAAAGTGATACATAACTGGTGATTGGGAAGGGAAAAATGGCATTATATTCAATGTAGAAAGTGAGTGAATGGAACTGTATAATGAAAATCATGCCTATCAAGCTGGAGACATCGTCTATGTTTTTTACCGAAACCCGCATATCCAAGATGTAGCGAATATCCAAGCAGCCGCTGTTGTAAAAAATCCAGACGATTCTAATGAATTATCTTTATTTCTATACGAAAATTACTACCCTCTCTCAAACGAAGTTGCTGTATATGCTACAGAAGCAGAAGCTCAAGAAGCCTACTATTATTACTATGGAGATGTTTCAGAAGGGAGATTGGAATGATTAAACCCTTCACTCCAAAGCTTGTCTATTTTGAACCGGAAGCATTAGAGTATCCATTAGGGAAAGAACTGCTGGAGAAATTCAAGAAGATGGATATAGAGATTCGCTATACCACTTCCCATAATCAAGTTAGAAATCTTCCTGGCGACAATGATTTTCAACGTTACCGAGTGGCAAAGTCAACGCTTGTTGTCGGCATTCGCAAAACACTCAAATTTGATACATCTAAGCCCTCTGCCGAATATGCCATACCTTTTGCTACCGGCTGTATGGGACATTGTCATTATTGCTATTTGCAAACTACAATGGGAAGCAAGCCATACATCCGCACCTATGTAAATGTCGAGGAAATTTTAGAAGCTGCCGATAACTATATGAAAGAACGTGCTCCAGAATTTACACGTTTCGAAGCATCCTGTACATCTGATATCGTTGGAATCGATCATTTAACCCATACGCTTAAACGTGCCATTGAACACTTCGGGAAATCAGAGTACGGCAAACTGCGATTTGTCACAAAATTTCATCATGTTGATCACCTACTTGATGCGAAGCACAATGGAAAAACCCGCTTTCGCTTTAGTGTCAATGCAGATTACGTCATCAAAAACTTCGAGCCCGGGACTTCTCCTTTGGAAAAGAGAATAGAGGCTGCTGGAAAAGTCGCAAGAGCCGGATATCCCCTAGGATTTATCGTGGCACCCATTTACCTCCATGAAGGATGGCAAGAAGGCTATCTGCATATGTTTGAACGCCTAGATGCTGAGCTGCCCCCAGAAGCAAAGAAGGATTTAACATTTGAGTTTATCCAGCACCGCTTTACAAAGCCTGCTAAAAGGGTAATCCAAAAAAATTATCCAATGACTAAATTAGAGCTAGATGAAGAAAAACGCAGGTATAAATGGGGGAAATATGGAATAGGAAAATATATTTATCAAAAAGAAGAAGAAGAAGACATAAAGGATCACCTGCATTCTTATATGAAAAAATTTTTCCCTGATGCTAAACTAGAATATTTTACGTAAAAAAAGAAAAAGGTCTTTTATGTATGAGACCTTTTTCTCCATTGATTATTATTTTTCCGTTAAACTTCTGGTACCGCCTAACAATGGTAGTCTTTGAGTATGCGGTATCTCTACACTTCCAATCGGAAAAGGATTCCGCGATTCTGGACCATGAAAGTCACTACCTCCAGATACAAGAAGATTAAATGCTTCTGCCATTCTCCCCCAATAGTTTTGTTCCTTATCGGAATGTTTGGAATGATATACTTCGATACCATCTAACCCATAATCAATTAACTGTTGAAGCTGAAATTCATGCTTATAGATACCTGGATGAGCTAGAAATGCAAGACCGCCAGCTTTGTGGATTAGTTTAATGGCATCCTCTGCGGAAAAACTGCCTCTTTCTTCAAAAGCAGCCTTTCCTTTTTTTAAAAGCTGTTCATATGCATCCTTACTGTTCTGAAAATAACCAGCTGATACTAGTTCATCTGCAATATGGGTTCGAACAAGTACACCCTTTCCAACACGAGCAAGGCAATTGTGAAAAGAAATGTCATAGCCAAGATTTCTTAATTTCTCCACTATTCTTTTTCCCCATTGAACTCTATCCTCCACTCTCCAAGAGACATGATCTTTTAATTTAGGATGCTGCGGATCAAATTGATAGCCTAATATATGCAATTCACCTTGAGGACCATCTGTATTAAGTTCAATCCCAGGGATAACCTTTAATGCATCCTTGCTATAAGATAAAGCTTCTTCATACCCAGTTAATACATCATGATCCGTTATCGCAATAATTTCCAACCCTTTTTTGATACTATCCTCTACTATTTCTCGTGGTGTCCAGAAACCATCAGAATAGATGGAATGTATATGCAAATCCATCATGCTTTTCCCTCCTAGTCTACCTGCTCCCTGCCACCACAGCTCTTTCCTCTACTCCACTATATACCCTCAAGGAAACAGCGTCTCCTGGCAGAAATCGTTTTTCAAAAACAGATCCATACACATTAATTGTCTCTTCCCCCACTTGAACGCTATAATGAATTTCATTCCCTTGAAACTGGGCAAACTGGACGATTCCTGTCATCTCGTCTTGCTCTGCCTGGCCAAGCTTCCATTGTTCAGGACGAACAGGGTAAAGATTTTGGGATTTGATCTCCTTTGAAATTCCGATGTCTTTCCAAGAAACATTAGGAAACTCTGCGGGAATAAACCGATCCTCTCCAATCCACTCTCCTTTGATCAGATTGCTCTTTCCAACAAATGTTGCAACAAATACCGACTGGGGATTATTATAGATACTTTCCGGAGTACCAATCTGCTCGATTCTTCCATTATTCATTACAACAATTCTATCAGCCATCGCCAAAGCTTCTCCTTGATCATGGGTAACATAAATAATGGTCGTTCCCAGCTTCCGGTGAATCCTACTAATCTCTCTTCTCATCTCCATACGGAGTTCCGCATCAAGTGCACTTAATGGTTCATCCATCAAAAGAAGAGACGGCTTTGGAACGATAGCACGAGCAAGAGCAACTCGCTGTTTTTGACCTCCAGAAAGTTCAGCCGGATAGCGTGTTTTCAATTGGGTAAGGCCCACCATTCCTAATGCTTCTCCAACTCTAATCTCCTGCTCCTCTTTGCCATTTGTTCTGCCAAACCGATGATGCTTAAGAGGAAAGCGAATATGGTCTTCTACTGTCATATGCGGCCATAACGCAAAGGATTGAAAAACCATACTTATATTCCTTTTCTCAGGTGGAACGAGTTTACTAGAGCTTGCCGCTAACTCATTATCTATCGTAATCGTACCTTCTGTCGGTTTCATGAACCCTGCCAAAAGCCGTAATAACGTCGTCTTTCCACATCCAGAAGGACCTAGAATAGCGATAAATTCACCATTTAGCAATTCTAAGTTAATATTATTTAAGGCTGTAAAGCTTCCATAGTTCTTTTTTAACCCATCAATACTAATCACTCTTCATCACCTTCTTCTTCCAGATTCTTTCTAATAAAACAAATAGAATGCCCATGATCAATACAGATCCCACAATTAAAGTGGAAAATGCCGTTGAGTAAGTGGTGTATCCAGCTTGCTCAAAACTAAAGATAACAACACCTACCGTTTCAGAACCGCTAGACCATAATAAACTGGACACAGTCAGCTCTGTGAGAGCAGTCAGAAACACAAGAGCAGCGCCGCTTAATATACCAGGCATTAGCAAGGGAAAAAGGATGCTTCTCCATTTTGCTAATGCTTTTGCCCCTGAAATTCTTGCTGCTTCCTCCATAGAAGAATCAATTTGCGAAAAGGCAGTCAGGCTTCCCCGCATCTGTAATACCGTAAAGCGAGTGATATAAGCAATAAGCAAAATCCATATTGTGCCATAAACTCCTGGCTGAAAGCCTGGCACCGGCTGTAGCCACATTAAGATAATCGCTAATGCAAATACCGTTCCTGGCAAAGCATAAGGAATAGTTACAATAATTTCTGAGACCCTCACCAAAACAGATGGCTTTTTAAAACGAAGATAGGCAATAACGGTTCCAATTACCATACAAATCAGCATGGTTACCAAGGCAAGCGTTACGCTATTTCCTATCGCAGCTCCCGTTTTAGCATCCTCAAATAATAGATACGAATAATTTTTTAAGGTAAGATTTTCCCATGAAAGGGATAATCCATATGCCTTGATAAAGGATGTAGAAGCCATAACGACTAATGGTAAAAGTGTCGTGAGCAACAGGAACATCCAGAGCACTATTTCCACTGCATTTCGCCAGCCCCTTGGGAGAAAATACCTTGGCTCTATATCTCGTGCTGCTGTTTCACTTACATTGCTTTTTCTTATAATTGCCCATTGGAGGACTGTCCCAAGTAAAGCAATTACACCAAGAATAACGGAAAGAACAGCAGCTCTTGCAAAGGCAGATGGTCCATATCCAATAATCTGTTCGTAAATATACGTACTCAAAACGCGGATATTTGCTGGTATACCAAGAAAAGCCGGAATGCCAAAATTATCAATATTAGATAAAAAAGCAAGAATACCACCACTCGCAATTCCCGGAAGCGCCATTGGAAAAATTACCTTTCGAAAGACAACTCCCCCAGATGCCCCAGAAGTATTGGCGGCATATTTCAGTTCCCTTGGTATCCTGCGAAATACTTCCACACTCATCAAATAAACAAGGGGATAATGGGAAAGCCCAAGAACAAAAATGATTCCTCCCATACTGTACAAATTAACTGATTGATGGAAAAGAAATTGGATAGGGCCGTTTCCTCCAAAAAACTGTACCCACGCAAGGGTTGAGATATACGATGGTATCAAAAAAGGTAAAAAGATGAGTAATTGCAGCCACTTTTTTGTCCTGATATTCAAGTATGCCATGATAAATGCAAGACCTACTCCTAAAATAAGGGAGAGCAATGTGCTTGCGACCGTAATAATAACAGTGTTTTGAATCGTCTTCCACGTTGCCTTTTCTATCATTACTTCCTGATAAAGTTCCAGACTAATTCCTTCTCCAGAGGAAATGCTCAGCCAGACAAGACGCCAAACAGGAAGTAAAAAGATAAAGACAAGCAGCAGAAATCCAGGAATCCCCCACCACTTACTGGAAAAATAAGAAAAGGAGAGCGGAAATAATGCTTCCTTCTTCCTTTCAGAGCTCTGAATAGATGAGTTCATTATGTCCACTCCTTCATAAAAAGTGTTCTATTCACTAATTACTGTTTCAAATTCTTTCTTATCACCATCTCTGGCACGATATAATTCTTGCACATCGGTAGAAAGGACTTTCATTTCATCAATCGTTTTAAGTCCCTCAGGAGCTTCAATTTCTTTGCGAATTGGTGTATATCCAAGCTCGGCAGCAAGCTTTTGTCCTTCCTCGGATAGAACGAAATCAACAAAGGCCTTTGCTGCCCCTAAATTCTCGGCGTCTTTCATAATTCCTATTGGTTCAGTGATAACTGGCACCCCTTCTTCAGGATAAATTAGCTCCACTGGAGATCCTTCTGCTTTCGCGCGTGTAACTAGATAATCTACAACCATCCCATAGTCTTTTTCTCCACCAGCAACACCCTTAAGTACATCGCCATTCCCTTTTGTAACCGTTACATCATTTGCAGCAATATTTTTGTAAAAGTCCCATCCTAAGTTATCTTGACGAGTGAACACTCCTAAATTATAGGCAGCAGCACCAGAATATAATGGACTTGGCATAATAATTTTTCCTTTTGCTTCTTTAGAAGTAAGGACATTCCAGCTTGTTGGCATTTCTTTTACTTTTTGCGTGTTTACAACTAATCCAGTTGCCATGACCTTCGTTCCATAGTAAGTATGATCTGGATCCACAAGCTCAGCAGGAATTTCAGCAGCTTCTTTTGATTCATATGCTTTGAGCATATCCTCTTCTTTTAAACTTTCAAATGTTACTGCATCTGCTACCAATAGAACATCTGCTTGAATCTTGCCAGCCATTTTTTCCGCTTTAATTTTTGAAATGACTTCCTCTGTTCCGGAACGGAATGTTTCTACCTTTACATCAGGATATTTAGCTTGAAATCCTTCTACTAATTTAGCAGCATCTGCATCGGGCTGTGAGGTATAAAAATGAAGGGATCCCTCTAGCTTCGATTCTGATGAACCTGTATCTTTAGATGCATTACCGGGCTCACTGTTTTCCTTACTGCCACAGCCTGCTGCAAAAACCATCAATATTCCAAACATTAATACAAGCATCCACTTACGCATAATCTATTTCCTCCTCATCTGTACCAGCAATATTTAAATGAGCAAACCAACGTTCAATTTGTTCTTTTTTTCTTCTATGAAATGTTCTAAACTCAATCGGTGATATAGTCACAAAGCCTGTTCTCAACAAAGTGTAATCACTATCTGCATTAAGGTCCTTCATATTGTGAAGCTGATCCTTCAGCCAGTAGTACACTTGTCCATGTGGATCATTTAGTCCAACATATGAATACCTGGCAACATCCATATCCAGAGGGACAATACGTACTCCCTTATAAACTTCCCTTGAAAGGTATGGTAAGTTCACATTAAGAAAAACTCCTTTTGGAATCTTGTTTTGCAGAAGTACTTCCACAATAGGATAAAGCAGCTTTTTTACTTTCTCATAATTGATATCCATATCAGAAAAGGCATTTAATGATACTGCTACAGCTGGAATTCCATAAAGCAGCCCTTCCACCGCTCCAGCCATGGTGCCTGAATAATAAAGATCACGCCCTAAATTTGGTCCAAGATTTATTCCTGAAACAACAAAGTCTGGCGGCTCTTTCATTAGCACTTCTATTCCAAGCTTGACGCAATCTGCCGGAGTTCCATTAACAGCCCAGCAGCCTTTTACACCAGGAAAAAGCGGTAGTGGTTTTGCTTTTAAAGGAACTCTTAATGTTATCGAATGACTGACAGCACTTCTTTCCTGATCTGGGCAGGACACATAAACATCTGCAAAATGCTGAAGCACTTCAACTAGAGCCTGAAGACCTGGAGCAAAAATACCATCATCGTTTGTTACGAGCACTTTCATTGCGGTACCCCCTTCATCATTTCTAGGCTTTTTAAATAATGAAGATTATGATTCCACCAGTTTAAACTTTCTGATGCATCAAAGCCCTCTACTACAACAGGAAGATCATTTATCGATATGAATTCATTCAGCATATTTCTATCCAGAATACCCATACCAAGAGGAACATGCAGCTGAGCTCGTGAATTGTCACTAATATGAACTTTGTCCACATTTATTAACTGAGCAAAGGCTTGCTGTGGAGTTCCTTCTGAAATATGAGCAACGTCAAAGGTTGTTTTCAGTTCCGGTAAGAAGCTCGCGATTAATCGATTCATTATTTCCGGAGCTGTCACGAATTCCTTTGTCTTTACCTCCATCAATTCTATGCTTAAGGTTTTCTTGTACCGCTTTGCTGTTTCGATTAATGTAAAAATGGATTCCATCATGAAAGCTTCGTATATTTCCTGTTTTATCTGCGGAAGTGTCAACCTCCCCGGATGAAACGTTATCGAGTCTGCCCCTATCTCATCTGCTAACTTAATAGAATTCCGTATCTGCTTTACAGAGCCTTCTCTTATTTCTTTTTCTAAAGAACTAATATTTAAGTCCCAACTCGCCGCATGCATAGTTAGGTTGATAGACTGATCCCGATTCGCTTCACGAATTTTGTTTGGATCTGTACCGTGAAACCACACATGTTCTGCCCAAATTTCTAATCCTGATAACCCGCTCTGCTTAGCAAGCTGGACCACTTGATCTACCGGATAAGCCCAAGCTAGTGTGGACGCAAAATGCATAAAAGTACCTCACTCCTTTTGATTACATTAATTTCTCTATTAATTTAAATTTTAGAAAACAAATATAAAGCTACATTAGGGAGTAGTGTAAAGAAATCATTAAATAAAATTCTGTTTATTTAAGATGAAGGGATTGTTTTTACAGGAAAAAAGCGAGCTTTTGTAAAAGAAGCGTAAATTATTTACATTCGATTAAAATACACAGCAATTTATGTAGGAGAAACTAACATAGGTTTGAAAAGACCTAGGAAGATTTCTAATAGCTAAGTAAAAGCAAAATTATTCTAAAGAAAAAATGCCTCTCCGAATAGGAGTTGCTTCAGCTTGTTTGTTTTTCTCTGTTCCCTTTTTCCTTTCCTCCTCTTCCTTTGGGGCATAGAGAACGCTTTTCTGCTTGCTTTAATATTGAAAAATAAATAAATCAGAAATTGTGCTTGTAAATGCGGATTTTGTTCGAGGTTAACGAAACTTATTGATTTCGTTATTCGTATAGGATAGTAAAAATAGCGAATGGTGTTGATAACGATGTTTAAATCTGAATTAGTCAATTTAGTTTTGAAATTTGTTTGTTATGCTCTATTTATGCTTTTTATTCTCTTTAGTGTTGTTGATTATTGGTTAAAAATTGCTTTTGTCGTTCTTATTATCCCTCTATGGGTAATTACGGATGTTATAAAATATAGAAAAAAGAAAGAAAACCATGAATTTTAAAATTAAAAATGCCTGCTACCACTGGCTAATCGAACAATCCGATTCTACCAGGAGTAGAGGCATTTTTTCTAATTTATAATTTCATTAAACATTGGCCCAAATTCCAACACTCTTAATTTTCTTATATTCAGGCTGCCAAACTGCATCAACCACAGCCTTTGTTACATCCGTAATCTCGGCTCTTGCAATTCCTTCCTCTATAGCCGCTTTTGCGACTTCAACTGCCACATAGATAGATACATCATGTAATTTCTCAATCGAAGGGAGTAACGATGCCCCTGGTTGGTTCGTTTCGCACATCTCGGCTACCGCATTGGCGGCTGCGGCAAACATTCCTTTGGAAATAATTTGCGCTTTTGCAACAATAGCTCCAAGCCCTAAACCCGGGAAGACAAATGCATTATTCGACTGCCCGATTTCATAGGAAACACCATTATATTCTACATCAGCAAACGGACTTCCAGTCGCAATTAGTGCTTTTCCGTCCGTCCATTTAATTAAGTTTTCCGGCATTGCCTCAGCAAGATTAGTAGGATTGGACATCGGCATAATGATAGGACGTTCTACATGCTTTGCCATTTCTTTCACGATTTCTTCCGTAAAAGCACCGGCTTGGCCAGAAGTACCAATTAGGATGGTTGGCTTCACCTTTTTAACTACTTCCATTAAAGAAATGATCCCATCCTCATTTCGATTCCATCGCTTGACTTCTTCTGCTCTTCTTACATAAGGCATTTGAAATTTCAAAACATCTGGTGTTTCATCTGTCAGTAATCCTCGATAGTCAATCGCCCAGAAACGCTCATATGCTTCTTCTTTAGTAAGTCCTTCCAGAGCCATTGTATCAACCATTTGGTCTGCATTGCCGATTCCTGCAGCCCCTGGGCCAAACACAACGATGCGCTGATCTTTCAATGCACCGCCTGTTACTTTTAATGCAGACATAATCGCTGCAAGCGTTACAGCACCTGTTCCTTGAATGTCATCATTAAAAGTAAGAATTTTGTCCCCATATTTATCCAAAATATTGCGGGCGTTCACATTGCCAAGATCCTCCCAATGAAGTAGTACTTCTGGGAAAAACTTTCTTGCGGTATGAATGAATAAATCAATAAATTGATCATAACGTTCTCCACGAACACGGGCAAACTTATTACCAATATAAATAGGGTCATCAATTAAGGACTGATTATTCGTACCAACATCTAGTACAACCGGCAGAACTCGGCTAGGATCAATACCAGCAGCAGCTGTATATACCGCTAGTTTTCCTATTGCAATATTAATACCACCTACTCCTTGATCTCCAATACCAAGGATACTTTCCGAATCAGTGACAACAATTAAATCTATATCATTTTTGGCTTTTCCTAGATTACGAAACGCCTTTTCCACCCCTTCCAAATGATCAATGGAAAGATATAATCCTTCTGGACGATGGTAGCTATGAGAGTAAGACTGGATAGCATCACCGACAGTCGGGGTATAAACAATCGGCAGCATTTCTGCAAGATGTTCCTTTAAAAGTCGGTAATATAGAACGACATTTCGGTTATATAAGTCATTCAGTAAGCCATTTTTGAAAAGGTTGGTGGTCCGCATTAAATATTGCTCATAGACTCTATTTACTTGTTCATCAAGCGTAAGTACTTGGGGCGGTAACAGACCGTCTAGACCAAGGTCTTCCCTTTCCTCTTTTGTAAAAGCTACTCCTTTATTTAAAAAGGGATTAGAGAGAATTTCTTTTCCTTTTAATGTTGTGATAATTACATTATCTGACACAGTCATTGTGGGTGATCCTTCTTTCTATTTAAAATGATGATCAAAAGATCGCTTTCTTTTGTTCCTATGTTATTACTGTTTGTACTTTCTCACTAGTTTATTTAACTTAAATTCATTATTTTGTAACTAAATAATGCAGTACTCCTTTTTACCTGTCATGCCGCACTCGCCATCGATTTTTTAGTCTTCTTTCTTTGCGACCTTTTAAATACATAGCTAACAATAATCGGACAGATAATGGCAGATACAACACATGCTGCTGCAACTTGAGCAGTAGCTGCTGGGGCTATAGAAGATAAGGTCGGATCTGCGGCTGCAACCACAGCTGGTGTAGCGACAGCATTCCCAGCAGTAGAGCCTGTTGCTAAGCCAACAATTGGATTTTCTTTAAATAATTTCAAAAGAAGATAAGCTCCAATTCCTGTAAATGCGGCTATTAATCCTAGTAATAATCCAGGTCCTCCTGCTTCTACAATGGTTCTAAGATCCATTCCTGCTCCTAATGGGAAAGAAAAGAATGGAATTAATAATAATTTACTGCTACCAAGAAACTTTCTCATGTCTGGATCAATATTTCCCAAAATCATTCCAATCAAAATTGGGATTAAGACACCTACAAGTGCCTGGAAAGGAATGGCTGCAAGTCCGGATGCTCCTAGTGCAACTAGCGTGAAAAATGGTCCGTCTTTTAAAGAAAATAATGCATATGCTCCTACATCTGTTTCATCACCATAGGAAGAAGCAAGCGATGCATATAATCCTCCATTCGCATTTAATAGGGCTGCAAGAATTGCCAATGGTGATAACCCTAATATTCCAGCAGGTCCAAAAAATATGGCGACTGCAATCCCTATCCCTGCCCCTACTATAAATTTACCTGTTAGTAAGATGGCACCCTTTTTGATTGCCTTTGGGGCAAGTTTGAAATTAATTTGTGAACCAATCAGAAACATAAATAAAGCAAGAATGGTGGATGATGCTTCCTTACTGAATAAAGCTGTTGTAAAATGGCCAATTTCTAAAAATTGCGGAAAAAATGTGTTAGTTAATACCCCTAAAAATAACGGTACAACCATCATACCACCTGGAATTTTATCAAGTGTCTTCTTAATTGGAATATGCATTTTAATCCTCCTAACAAAGTTTTTACTCCCTATCGACTTCCTTTGAGCCTTTATCAATATGTTTGAGATTGTTATGCTCAAACTGCTTTTGTTTTTTACAAGTTCATCTTACTCCCCTGTTAAACGCTTTCATAGTTTATGAAAGTTTAATAATTCTTTTTGTAAATAAAAAAAGTAAGCAGCCTTCATACTGCTTACAAAAAGTTTTTTATTCTGTGTTCTTTTAATCGATTATATTCATGTTGATAAACAGGTCTTCCAATCGTGCCATAGATTACCTTAACTTCCAGTATTCCTAAATCTTTTAAGAAATTTAAATACTTTCTAGCAGATACTCTTGATATACCTACTAAGTTCGCAGCATCATCGGTCGAAAAGGGTTCCTCTTTTAATTTTTGAACTGCTTCCCATACTTGTTTTAACGTATCCTTTGTTAATCCCTTCGGCAATTCTTCCACTGTCACAGTTTCTTCTCGATGCAAAAGAAGCGCATCCAACTCTTGTTGACTAATGGAAGCTTGCATATTGGTAATCCTAGTTTGTTCTAGATAAGTTGTCAGCGCTGTGTTAAATCTTTCAAACTCAAATGGCTTTATTAAATAATCGACTACACCATGTCTTAAAGCCTTCTTAATGCGCTCAAGATCAGAAGCAGCTGAAATCACGATAACATCAATAGCAAGATCATTTTTTCGTAGATAAGCTAATAGCTCCAGTCCAATCTTACCAGGCATAAAAATATCTAAAAGGATAAGCTCTATTTTTTCTTTTTTTAATAAAGAAATCGCATCATCTACTGAATTGGCGGTTGCAGTTAAATGAAACCCATTGATTTGAGAAAGGTATCGTTTATTAATTTCTGCTACCATCGGATCATCTTCCACAATCATCACATTAATCATTTTATTCATCCTCTGCTTTATATGGTATATATACGGCAAAAGTGGTGCCCTTTCCAGGCTTGGACGAAATAATAAGTTCCCCCTCTAGCCTTTCAATCGCCATTTCCAATAAATACAATCCAAATCCCCGATTATTTCCTTTAGTAGAGAAGCCTTTATCTAGCACTTTATTTTGAAGGGCATTCGTCATTCCTATTCCAGTATCTTTCACTTCGATGGTTAAAATTTCTTCTGCATAATCCAAGGTAAGATCTACCTTTTTGTTTATGCTGTCTACCATTGCCTCTATTGCATTATCAAAGATATTTCCGATAATCGTAATTAGTTCATTTGTAATCTCCGGGTCTGCTGGTTTTGGAAGGATATTTTCACAAGCAAAGGAAAGGGAAACGCCTGATTCTCTAGCAAAACTTAGCTTACCAATCAAAAACCCAGCAAGTACAGGATCTTGAACCTTCTTCGTAACAAAGCCTACCTCTGTTTCCCGGTGATTAACCGTTTCACTTACATAATTAGCAAGGGTTTCATATTGTTCCGTACGAACTAAACCAAGGATAACATGGAGTTTATTCATAAACTCATGCGCCTGAGCACGGAGCGCATCCGCATAATTGCGCACCCCTGTCAGCTGCTCAGCTAATTGCTGAACCTCTGTTTTATCACGGAATGTGGCAATAGCCCCAACTACTTGATTTTCTACCACTACAGGAACTCTATTTACCAAAATGGTTACCCCATGCAAGTTCTGCTCTTGATCCAAATCCATTTCACCGGATTTTATAATGCGTGTTAACCGAGTTTCTGGTAAATAATCTTCAATGTTCCTTCCAATAGCATCCTCCCCAATGCCCGCTTTTTGAAAAAGCTTACTAGCTGCCTTGTTCACAAGCGTGATTTTTCCCTCTTGATCAATGGCTATAATGCCTTCACGCACAGACTGCAGCATCGAGCTTCGTTCTTCCAGAAGCTTGGCAATAGCAAAGGGTTCGAGCCCTAACAGAATTTTTTTGAAATATCTCGCCAGCACTACAGCCCCAATTATGCCAATGAGAATTCCTATTAATGTCCCTATTCCAATCCCCATCCGTCCTTTGTGGACAGCTTCTGTTACACTCTTTAAAGAAATTCCTACTGCCACTGCACCAATTTGCTCTTCCTCAGCGTTTTTTATTGGCGTAAATGCCCGCATCGATTTTCCAAGCGTTCCTTTGGAAATAGAAACATATTCCTTTCCATTAAGTACTGGTCCTTCATCCCCTCCACTGAAATGCTTTCCAACTTTACTAGATTCCGGATGGGATAGACGGTTTCCGTTCATATCCATCACCACAACAAAGTTCACATTCGTTTGTGCTTTAATTTTATTGGCAAACACCTGTACATCTTCTGTATTTTCTCTGCCTTCAAGAACTTCTATTACTTGCGGAGTTATCGCCATCATCCTCGCAACATTCAGTGCCTTCTCTTTCTGTGTTTCTTCCACGCTGGAGGTAATACTATTACTGATAATCAAATCCGTAATGCCAAGAGACAATGCAACAACTATACATACAAAAATAATAATGCTAGCTTGTAAACTGAATTTGCCTTTTTTCATATTCTCCTCCAAAGTGTTATAGGGTTAATTGTTTTAGTCATACGTAAATAAAAAACTGCTGCGCTCAAAAAGGGATAGAAGCAGACTCCATTCTCTATCATAAAGGCTATCATTTAATAAAAGAGTTTCTATCTGTTGATATATATGGCCATGAAAACTAAAAAACCTTCCCCTGTTAAGAGAAAGTTTTTTTAATTTATTATATACTTAAATAAGCTATGGGGCCTTTTTGTAATTAAAAAAAGTCCTTCCTTACAACAAAGAAATGCTGTCATAGGTTGGTTTTGTTTTCATAAAAAATGATAAGTGTTCTTTTAAAAATGCCACATAACGGTCAATCTCTTCTACTGTAGAGTATGGCGAAATAGTGAAAAATTTATGCGCATATACAGGGATTTGCTTGTTTGAATTTGCTGCTTTTACTAGGCACTGCTTTTTTGTATTTCCAAAGAAGATCGTATCTCTTTCAGCACCGATTATTTCTGCAAACGCATCATTAAATTGATTAATTTCAATCATTTCCTCAGCAGTTAAAAGACCGTTCCTTTCTTCTATCCATTTTGGCTCTTCTGGATAAAAACGGAAAGTGGTAATCGGTGAAACCTCATTCGTAATGGCAGCATTCGGGATTTCTTTTGTCAGCGTCTCTCTAAATTTACTATTCACACGAATATAGTTAGCTAGCAGCTTTTGATAGCCCTCCACACCAAATGCTAATAACGATGCATAAATTGCTAACGCACTTCCCATTCTCGAACATTCTAATGTATAGCCTGTATGATAGCTGCCGTAACCACGATTGCCAACATAAGGAGTTTCCTCTTCGTCTAAATCAACATACTTAAGACTCTCTCTGTTTTTAACCAAAAATAAACTCGTAATATACGGTGTTTGTCCTAGCTTATGGAAATCAAATACCATACTATCAGCAAGTTTGATTTGTGTAAACTTCTGTTGATAGGATTGCAAAACTTCCTTAACATCTTCTGCCAATTGAAGAGGATTTCTCGCAAAATCATAATTATTAAAAAAGGTATACATTCCTCCCATCGCTGAGTCTGCATGAATATAGAGCGGGCTTAAACAATGTCTGCGTTCTAACTCCTCCGCAAGCTGCTTAATTCCCTTTATGTCATCGATTCCAAAGGTATCTGTTGTACCCATTGTTGCCAGAATATAAAGAGGCACCCCACCTTTTGCAATAACCTGTTCTATTTTCTCCTTTAAATCTTCAAGATTCATAGAATGATCTTGGTTCACCTTGACTCGAACCATATTTTCTACCCCAATTCCGGCAGCTTCTACCGATTTATATAAGCTGTAGTGAGATAGCTCCGAACAGAAGCAATAAAGATTTTTCGGAATGCCCATTAGGTTAGAGGAAGGAGCATAACGAGCAATAGCGAGGCGTAAAGAATTGAAAACAGCCCCTTGTCCTCCCCATGTTGTATAGCCCGCACTTAAATTTTCGTCATATCCGATTAATTTAGAAAGCATACTTGTGATTTCCACCTCAGCTGTAGCTGCGGCTGGACCTTCTACATCCCAAAGGTTATTGCCATTTACAAGCACCATGACTAAATTACCTATGATACTAGCAATATTCGGCAAAGGTGCTGCATTTGCCACATAATTACGATTGACATAGCGATGACCTTCTACCAATTTTAGAAGCTCCTTGATTACTTCATTGATCGACACACCTGCTTGAGGAACATTCGCATTTTGAATCACACGATTATAATAATCCTCTGTGTACTCTGGCATTTCTCCAAGTGTTAATTTGTCAGGATCCTTTAATTCATCTATTTTTGTTAAAATTGTCTTAAAGTAGGACAGCAATTCCTCTCGTTGAAAGTCATTTCCGTCCATACTAGGAAACAATTCTTGTATTTCCTTCATTATTTGACCTCCTGAATGCTTCTTATTATTTAACAAAGTAATAATCAACCTGATAGGCCTGCTGCGTCTAAGATAACGATAATTAGGACAATAGGAACAATGTATTTCAACAGGATGTAAAAAATACATATTCTTACCCTGCCAATCCTATTTTTGCTCTCCATTGCTCTTGTTGTGACATAATTACTCCCTTTCCACTTTTGCAGCATATACTCCCTTCTGCTAGAGACAAAAGTCCAAATAAAAAAGTCCACACGAAAGAGGACATAAAAAAGCAATATATTGCTTATTAGCAAATATCCAGCCTTTTTTGGCAACCCGGCTGCCATGGAAATTGGCCCGCAGCTTTGCGTCCTCATGTTTCAATGAGTTTGCTATTTTCAAAGGAATATAACAAAATACTGTTATTTACGTTAAAAGTGGAATGAAAGTAAAAGCTTCTCACAAGTTTGATTACCGATGAGAAGCTTTTTTTCTAGCTTAAACCGCTACACTAACATCACCTTCAGCATGTGGGTTTTGTGCTGATTCTTGATTCCACGTAGATAATAGTTTATCCACATCATTTTTCAATTCTAAAAGATTTTCGGCTTCTTGTACTAAATTTTGAATTGTTTGTAATTCATCATCGCTGATTTCGATTAATTCCTCAAACATTTCAACCGATTCCCGTGAGATAGAAGCTATCTGTACAATTGTTGCCATGATTTGTTGAGAAGCTGACGATAATTCTTCTGTACTTGCAGAAGAATTTTCATTATTTTCCGCAATAACCTTTGTCGTAGACAAAATCTGTTCAAACATTGTTCCAACCTCTAGAATGTTCGTATTTGTCTCTTTGAATTCTTCTGTGCCCTGCTGCATTGATTTGACAACTATATTCGTTTCTTCTTGAATATTTTTCACAATATTGGATACTTCTGAAGAGGACTGACGGGACTGTTCAGCCAATTTTCGTACTTCGTCTGCTACAACAGCGAATCCCTTACCGTGTTCACCAGCCCGAGCTGCTTCTATTGCTGCGTTCAATGCCAATAGATTAATTTGTTCAGAAATCCCTGTAATTACTTTTACGATTGTACCAATTTCTTTAGACTTTTCACCAAGATTATTTATCGCATGAAAAGTCGTATTGATTGTTTGGTTAAATTGCTTCATTTTCACTAAAGAGTCCTTTAACTTTTCGTCTCCCTCTTGCGTTAATTCTAACGTAGTATTGGACTGTTCAGAAATTTGATTGGATCTTATGGACAAATCTTCAATCGCCTGAGCCATTTCCTCCATTGAAAGGGCGCTTTCCTCTGTAGCGACTAATTGTTTCTGCAAACCTCTGCCAACCTCATCAATTGCAGCTCTTACAATGTCCGCCTTTTCCATCGCGTATTCACCGATCTCCGTTAAACTTTCTCCCTTTTTATGTACGTTTTTGGAAAAAGAAAAGAACTTTCCCCTCACATGCTCTAAAAATTCAATTACTTGATTAAAGGTAGCATGATAAGAACTTGCTCCTTCTACTTTGCTGCTCATATTACCTGCCGCTATTTCTTTCATCCCGTTCATTATTTCTTTATTAATATGAGGATGGTTTTTCAATGTAAAATATCGATAAGCAAAATACACGGTGGTAACCAATAAGATAACAATAATACCTAGCAATATAGCCTCCATAATAAATAACTCTCCTATTTATATATTTGTTTAGACATTTGAAATTTTAAAGTTCTTTCATAATGATATATGTGCCGTCTGCGATTGTTGCAGGAATATCTTTTAATCTACTATTTTCTTGATATCTATGAACAATATAATTTCCTTTAACATCTTTATATTTTTTCATATTGTGATATTTTTCCATTACACGTATAGACTTAGGATTAGTTGCTTCTCCAACAACAGCCTTTAATCCCTGTTCAGATGCTTTCGTTATTAATTTATTTCCTAATTGCTTAATAATTTCGTGACGCTCGTGTTCAGCAGTTACTCCTAACATAAATAAATGAAGTATCTCGCCATCCTGCAGTTCTTTTCCAGTACGCTGCTTATAATCTTCCATAAAGCGTTTATCTACATCTTCAAGAACATGTAGAATAACATTCATATCTAAAAAGGTGCCTTCAAATACATCTTCCCCAATAATCTCTGGCGCATTAGTATCTCCAGCAAGAACACCAACAACCTTTTGATTATTATCTATAGCGACTGCACAATATCCCTGCTCCACAGTAGCATCTATATAATCTTTCGTGAACTGATAGAAATCATCATAGCCTATATTTAATTGACCAACCATTGGCTCTTGAACCCATTTCCCAGCTATATCTACTCCAATAAATGAGCTTGCAAGACAGTCAGCAGCCTTTTCGATTAGATCCGTTTGTTCCTTTGTTATAATTTCATATTTATACGACATTTCTACCTTTTTCACTTCATAACTCCCCTTCAAATCCGATTAAAAACAGCTTTCTATTTACAACCTGGCATTACTTAGAATGAGATGCACGATCAATAAATGTACCTGCAAAATCAATTCTTTCTAGGGCATTTCTAATTTGCACTTGGGCAATTTTAGACGAAGGTTTAATTACAAGAACATCCTTAAAACCTAAGCTAGAGTAAAATTGCATTGTTTGTTCTAACTGAGGTACCACCTTTGATGGAACGGGCGTTTGATGAGTACCATCCACGACAAAAGTATAGTCTTTTTTGGATACTTTACTTATCGTATCCTGTAAATCAACCATATACCCCTCTGCGTCTTCCTCTCTCATCAACCCATGTACCTGTACACGTACTTCTTTTGAGTTTTCATCTATTTCCATTTTATACTTCTTTTTGTCTACAACAATCATCTCGAATCTCCTTTTCTATAAGTTTGTTTAGTTTATATTTTTTATTGTTCTCCCACGAATCCAAAGTAAAAATAAATAGCTATCCTAATACATAAATAGGGATAGCCAAATAATTGCTTAAAGTATACCTGGCAACCCGACTATCATTATCCAAGAGGATTTTAGACTCGTAGCTTTGCGTCCTTACCTTTCGATAAGTTTGCTTTTTTCAATTTCAGGAAAACAATAGTTCTAATAGCATGTATACATATTACTATTCCATTATAAGGAACTTGTCATTTTTTGTCGATACCAGGATTTTCTCTTCACATAAAAGAAACAAAAAATAGGTCTAATTACCTTGTGATTTCCAAACGATAATATTTGAAAATTCTCTCTCCTTGCGTATATAGTTAAAATGTATAAAAAACCCAATAAAGGAGTGAAGTTATGGGATTAAAAAGGAATTGGGCAGGTAATTATCAATATAGCACGACGAACTGGCACGAACCAGAATCAGTGGAGGAAATTCAACAATTAGTTTTAAAGTTAAAAAAGCTTCGTGTAATTGGAACTCGCCACTCATTTAATAACATCGCAGATTCAGACGAGAATATCGTCTCTTTGCAAAAACTGAATAAAGTTATTGCTATTAATAGGGAAGAAAAAACAGTAACTGTAGAAGCAGGAATGAAGTATGGAGATCTATGCCAAGTGCTTCAGCAGCATGGCTATGCCTTACATAATCTTGCATCCCTACCACACATTTCGATTGCTGGAGCTTGTGCCACAGCAACACATGGTTCAGGTAATCGCAATCAAAATTTATCTGCTGCAGTTTCCGCTATGGAAGTCGTTACAGCGGACGGTAGTATCATAACTTTTTCAAGAGAAAAGTCAGAAGAGGAATTACATGGTGCAGTCGTTGGATTAGGAGGAATTGGTATTGTTACAAAACTAACCTTAGCTATTCATCCAAGTCATCAAATGCGGCAAGATGTTTATGAAAATCTTCCATTCGCTCAAATAGCTGATCATTTTGATATCATTTCTTCCAGTGCTTATAGTGTCAGTCTGTTTACAGATTGGCAGAACGAAACATTTAATCAAGTGTGGTTAAAGAGCAAGCTGACAAATGACCAGACTTTTTCACTAGGTGATGACTTTTACGGAGCAAAAGCAGCCAAAGAAAATCTTCATCCAGTACGAGGAGTCGCTGCAACTAATTGCACGGCACAGCTCGGTGTTCCAGGAGATTGGCTTGACCGCATGCCACATTTCCGAATGGACTTCACTCCAAGTAAGGGACAAGAGCTGCAAAGTGAATATATTTTCCCGCGAGAACATGCCTATAACGCTCTTTGTGCCCTTAGTGACATTCGTGAATACATTGCACCCCTTTTATTTATTTCTGAAGTGCGGACAATTGCGAAGGACGAACTTTGGTTAAGTCCATCCTATAAACAGGATTCCGTCGCTATTCATTTTACTTGGCAAGATAAGTGGAAAGAAGTTCAGCAAGTACTCCCGCTAATCGAATCCAAGCTCGAGCCTTTTCAAGCAAAGCCACATTGGGGGAAGCTATTTACTACTGCCCCTTCCAAAATACAATCGCTATATGAAAAAATGCCCGCATTCCAGCATTTACTTATGAAGTATGACCCACAAGGTAAGTTCCGCAATACTTTTATGAATAGGTATATTTTTAACGAACAGAATTGAATCCGTTTACAATAAAATGTCGCTAGGCTGCTTCTAAACTAAAAAGCAATGGATGCTTAATCTATTGCCCCCATTGCTTTTTAGAAAATATAAATTTTTTCATCCTAAATCTCAATAATAATCGGAAGAATCATCGGCTTTCTCTTTGTTTGATTAAATAAATACTGGCCAACTGATTTTTTAATATTTTGTTTCATTACATTCCATTTATGAATATTCTCTGATTGCAAGTCATTGACAGTCTTTTTGACCAAACGGTTTACTTCCTTCAGTAATTCATCAGAGTTACGGGCATAAACAAATCCCCTCGTAATCGTATCTGGGCCAGAAATAATCTTCCTGTCGCCCTTGCTGATGGTGATAATAACAACAAGCATCCCATCTTCCGATAACTGCTTTCGATCTCTTAACACAATATCGCCAACATCCCCAACACCCATCCCATCTACATATGTGTCTCCTGCTGGGACAAAGCGTGTTTGACGGGCTACTCCATTTTTGATATCGACAACTTCTCCATTTTTAATAATAAAAGTATTCTCTTTTTCCACTCCCACTGATTCTGCTAATATTCGATGATGGTAGAGCATACGAGATTCTCCATGAATGGGAATGAAGTAGGTTGGTTTCATTAAGGTTAACATTAGCTTTAAATCTTCTTGATAACCATGACCGGAAACGTGCATACCGGTTGTACTGCCAGAACCATAAATTACTTTTGCCCCAAGTTGAAATAAATTATCTATGATTTTAGAGACGTCTTTTTCATTTCCAGGGATTGGAGATGCTGCTAGAATCACGGTATCCCCCGGATATATTGTAACATCGCGAAAGTTCCCACTTGCTAAACGTGACAAAGCAGCCATTGGTTCTCCTTGACTACCTGTACAGAGAATGGCAACTTTTTCTACTGGCAGTTGATCTACTTGACTGACATCAATTAACATTCCCTCCGGCATATGAAGATAGCCACGTTCTATAGCAACGTTCACCACATTTACCATACTGCGGCCAAGCAATGCTAATTTACGATTCGTTTTTATAGCAGACTCTACTACTTGTTGTATTCTATTAACATTCGAAGCAAATGTCGAAATGAAAATTTTCCCATCTGCTTTCATAAAGGCTTCATCTAAATGAGAACCAACCATTTGTTCAGAAGGAGTTAACCCCTTTCGTTCTGCATTTGTGCTCTCTGATATTAATGCTAAAACTCCCTGCTGCCCGATTTCCGCCATTTTATGTATATCAGCATATTGGTTATTAGCCGGGGTTAAATCAAATTTAAAGTCACCTGTGTGAACAATATTTCCTTCTGGGGTGTGGAAAACAACTCCAAGACAGTCTGGGATGCTGTGACTTACCTTAAAAAAGGAAACTTGCACTTCTCCAAACTCTAGCTTGGAGCTAGAATCAATAGTTATTAATTTTGTCTCTCCGTTTAGCTTATGCTCATTGATTTTAAGCTCTATTAAACCTAAGGTAAATCTTGTAGCATAAATAGGAATGCTTAATTTCCTTAGAATATAGGGGATTCCACCAATATGGTCTTCATGACCATGGGTAACGATTAAAGCTTTTATTTTATCTTGATTCTCCTCCAAATAGGTTATATCTGGAATTATTAAATCAATACCCAATAAGCTTTCATCAGGAAATTTCCCTCCACAATCAATAACAAAAATTTCATCCTGATATTGAACGACATACATATTTTTTCCGATTTCATTTATTCCGCCTAATGCAAAAAACGACAAAGCATTCTCATCCACTTTCATTATTCTCCTCCTTATCGCACTAAATATTGTTATTATTTCTTTTTTATTTAGCTTTCATGCAAAAAGAAGAGAAACACATCTATTGCTTAAGAAACTTTAAAGAAAAGGCTCCTGCAGAAAAAGAAAAAACCCCAATAAGGGGTCTTAATCCAAAATTCACTATTTTAAGTTTTTTATGCCAGTTTCTAATACTTCCATTTGCCATAACGTTTGTTCGTCTGTTATGGTCTTATCTTCCCCATTTATAATCGCTTTGTATAAATCATCATACACTCTTCCATAATCGCCGTTTACCGATTTCACTGTTTCTTCATGGATTGTCCCTTCATCATCAATGTAGGTTAATACTCCATAGTGTTTTATCGTATCTATCCCGAAATCTTTATTATCCGGCATGTAAAATAATTTTAAATGTTCCTCTTGACGATCTTTTGTTTCTTTCACAAAACATCCCTTTTTTCCATGAACGACAAAGCTTGGTCTTTCTTTCAATCTAAAATAACTAGACTTTACAGACACTTTCATCTTCCCATAATATAAATCTAAATCAAAATAATCATTCATTCTTCCTTGTCCTAATAATTGCCTTACATCATAATGAATATGATCAGGTTTGCCAAAATAGCTGATGACCTGATCAAGCGTATGGCAGCCATGTCCATATAAAAATGACTCCGCAGGATTAAAAGTCTCTGCAGATTCTGGCACTTCCGGACGGTAATAATCATAATGCATTTCCACTTCCAGCAAGTCCCCTAATTTGCCTTCTTCGATGACCTTCTGCACAGTCAGAAAATCACTGTCAAAACGTCTATTTTGATACGCCTGCACAATTAAATTCTTTTCTTTCGCCAATGCAAATATTTCTCTGGCCTGCTGGGCAGTTTCCATAAAAGGTTTTTCAACTAAACAGTGTTTATTATGTTCTAGTGCTAATTTAGTGTATTCAAAATGACTGTCATGTCTTGTGCAAATAACAATTAATTGAATGTCTTTATCATTTAGTAATTCATTTAAATCAGATGTATAATTGACTCCTGCAATTCGATCCCAGCTTTCATGCTTTGGATTTCTTTGATAAATTGTTTTTACCTTGATATTCTCTCTTTGTAATACAAACGGCAGATGATATCTGTTTGTGCTTTTCCCATTTCCAATATAACCAATAGTAAGCATAGCAGCCTCCTAAAAATTTATTTATTATACTATTTATCCCATTTTTCTTTCTATTTGTCATGTGAAAAGCACCTCCTAAAAAAATCATACTAGGAGGTGCTTTTCTCTTTTATATTGTCTTACTTACATTAAGTGAATTAGGTGGAATACAATACCTACCACGAATAAGCCAAGAATCATAACGATTGGAGAAACTTTCTTTCTAAGCAGCCACATACAAAGAAGTGTTAACAATAATCCAGCTAAACCAGGAATTAAGCTATCTAAGTTACTTTGTAATGTTGTTACTTTTATTGGATCTAATGAAAGACCAGCAGCTTGCTGTTCCAAGGCGGTTTTAATCCCCTCTGCTCCAGCAGGTAATTTATCCCAATCAATATAAGCACCTTCATCAAGCTCTACTGACGATACTACAGGGGTAAATTTGACCGATACCCACCGGTTTACGAGTGCACCGAGGATAAACATCCCGAGAATCGATGCCCCTTTTGTAATGTTTTGCAGCAACCCACCAGATAAGTCATCCGTAATTTTTGAACCAGCTTTGTAGCCAACTTCTTGTGTATACCAAGTGAATCCCATGCGGATAAGGTTCCAAGCAAAGAAGTAAATAATTGGTCCAAGAATATTACCAGTTAAAGCAAGAGAAGCAGCCAAAGCACCAAGGATTGGCTTCACTGTAAACCAGAAAACTGGATCTCCAATACCAGCTAATGGTCCCATCATTCCGACTTTAACCCCTTGAATTGCTTTATCATCCACTGGTGCTCCATTGGCACGCTCTTCTTCAAGCGCTAATGTTACACCAAGAATAGGTGAAGCGACATAAGGATGTGTATTAAAGAACTCTAAGTGACGTTTTAGCGCTTCCGCACGATCTTCTTTTGATTTATATAATCTTTTTATTGCAGGAATCATGGCGAATGCCCAACCACCGTTTTGCATACGTTCATAGTTCCAAGAACCTTGAATAAACGTGGAACGCCACCAAACCGAAATACGATCTTTTTTTGATAATTTAAATGCTTTTTCCATTTTCTGTCCCCTCCTTCTTAGTAATTATCGATAATATCGCCTAGTGGATCACCAGTGTTCCCATTTCCGCCATTACCAGAGCCGCCTTTGTTAGAAAGCGCAAGATAGATAAGAGCAAGAGCCACACCGATAGCCCCAAGACCAATAAGTGTAATTTGTGAAACAGTCGCTAATACGAAACCAATCGCAAAGAATGGCCATACTTCTTTTGTAGCCATCATGTTAATAACCATTGCGTAACCAACAGCAACAACCATTCCCCCGCCGATTGCTAAACCGTTTGTCAACCAATCTGGCATAGCTGTAAGTAAGTCACTCACAGGACCTGCCCCAATAGCGATAATTAACGCAGCTGGTATAGCAATACGTAATCCTTGTAAGATGATCGCAAAAATATGCCATAGTTCAACTTTTTTAATGTTTCCTTCTTTCGCCGCCGCATCCATCAAATGTACCAATCCTGTTGCAATTGTACGAACGATGATAGTTAATAATAAACCAGCAACTGCAAGTGGAACTGCAATCGCAATGGCAGAGGATACACCGGCATCCCCTTGACCGCTTAAAACTAAAATAATGGCAGATGCAACTGATGCTAATGCAGCATCCGGTGCTACGGCAGCCCCAATGTTCGCCCAACCTAAAGCGATCATTTGAAGGGTACCACCTAAGATAAGACATGGTACTAATTCTCCTGTAACTAAGCCGATTAACGTACAGGCAATGATTGGTTGGTGAAAGTGGAATTCATCCAGGATTCCTTCAACACCAGCTAAAAACGCTACAATAATGACTAATAATATTTGAATCATATTCAAATCCATGTTTATTAATCCTCCTTTTTCTTTGATATTCGGATTATTTTCGTCTATTTAACTCTTCTTGTGCTTTCTTGATTATTTCATCCATATTACCTTTTGAATCATTCGGAACTTTACGTACATCGAAGCTTAAACCAGCTTCTTTTAACTTCGCAAATGCATCAATATCGTCTTGGTTAAAAGCTAACACCTTATTCGGTTGAACTTTACCAGGTGAGTGTGCCATAGAACCTACGTTGATTGTCTTCAATGGAACACCACCCTCAACTGCTCTAAGAGCATCCTGTGGATTTTCAAATAGTAGTAAAGCGCGTTGACCACCAAAGTGTTGATCATCTTTTGCAAGTTCGATCATTTTTTTCACTGGAACAACATGTGCTTTTACTCCTGGAGGAGCAGCTTGTTGGATTAATTTCTTACGAAGTTCATCCTTCGCTACTTCATCAGAGACAACAATAATACGGGTAGGCTGTGTCGTTTTTGTCCAAGCCGTTGCTACTTGCCCATGAAGTAAACGAGAATCAATACGTGCTAACACATATTCAAATTTTCCAGGAGCACCTGCACTTACTGGCTGAGCAGTCGTATTAGCAGCTGTTTCTGCTGGTTCTAAAGCTTCAGGTCTTACTTTAACTCCTTCTTTAGCTGTTCCTAAAATATGTGCGGCAATTTCATGTGCAGTGTTCATTGTAAAGCGTGATGCATAAGCTTCAATCAACATTGGTAAGTTCATACCAGCAACAATTGCCCATTTTTCATTGTGTTCTTCAAACAAGCTATTGGCTTGGTTGAAAGGAGTTCCACCCCAAAGATCAACTAAGAATAGTACTTCGTCTTGGTTATCGAAAGAGGCGATTGCTTCTTGCATTTTTGCCTTTACATCTGCAGGTCCTTCGCTTGGCATCAATGTAACAGCTTTTACATTTTCTTGCTCTCCGAAGATCATTGCTCCAGATTGCAAGATACCACTGGCAAATTCACCGTGACTAGCAATGATAATTCCTACCATCTTTTTACCTCCCATTATTATTTTTACAGCTATCAAGCTGCATTTTTCCAACTCATCTAAAGCGATTACATATAAGCGATTACAGTGTTTGATAAAAATAAAAAAGGCATGAGTAAAAAGTCGATTTAAATGAATTTATAGGTATAGAATGCCCCTATTCTCTTCATTCAATCATACTTTTTTACTCATGCCTGATCGAATCAGTAACACGTAAAATAATGACGATAGTTATTCAATTTATTCTGTAAACGCTTTAAACGGAGTAATTAATATCCTTCTGCTTCACTTTAGTAAGCTTGCAAAAAAAATTATAGCACACTGGATTTTCTCTTTCAATAGGGAAATTTATTTTTTTGATTCCGCTATCATTTTCTTAAAACCTCTCTCAAAAACAATGCTGAGATTCCTAATTGCAATATATTTTTTTCCTCTATCCTTTCTACTGCGGATCTGTTATTTTTTCGACTTACCCGTTAATCCGCGTTTAATAACATCAAAGAAACTCAACGATTGAACCATACGCTTCGGATCAACATACTCACGAATTGCTCGTAAAACTTTTTTCGGGTCTTTAGAAGAAAATGTATACGTCCCATTTCGCTTCGTTTGGATAGAATAACGCGGGATCCATTTCCCCTTGAACATGATGGAAGCAATTACATAATCTACCTCTTCCCAAGGAATCTGGATAAACTTGCGAGCATCACGGCTATTAAAGAATTCAAAGCCCTTGTCCCCAATCATAATCTTCCCATATTCTGAGATTCCTGTGTGTGAAGTTGCATTCATAACTAAATCGACTTTTGTATTAATTGATTGGACCATTTGTTTACTCCATTTCTATCTTTTAATACTAATAATTATACGTGTTTTTTTGCTTTAAGCAAATACTCTGGGAGAGTTCACATTAACTTAAGAATTTAGATTATGCAATTAAGAAGCTATTGTATTCAGCGATATCTTTAGAATTACTAGCAAATAGTTTTGATGATGTTGATCAAATATTGGAAGTGGAATGCTCCACTTTAAATATTGGTTGGGAATGCTCCAATCTATATGTTCACGGATAATTATTATTTCCGAACGTATTTAAAAAAAGTTTGAAATCATGCGTGCCGATTTTACAACATCGACACGCATGGAGAGTATTTTTAGGGCTGTCTATTTGACCATAATAGGACTAAAATTGGTTTCGCTTTTTTCTTTTGATCAGGAAATGAGGAATTAATATCAGATACGATATGCATAAAATACAAATCATAACCAAATCGCTATCTTGTTTATTTTTCAGCCTTCCTCAATCGGTGATGATCCATTAGAGGGTGCTCCTAAATGTCTCTACAATATGCTCTACTGTAAATCCATATTCCACCATTAATCTATTTGCTGGAGCGGATGCACCAAAATGATCAATGGTAATCATTCTTCCATTATGTCCAATATATTCTCTCCAACCTAAACTAGAGCCTAATTCGATTGCCACACGTGCAGTTATATGACTAGGAATCACCCTTTCCTTATAATCTGCTGGTTGTTGTTCAAAAAGATCCCAGCTTGGCATACTTATAACAGAAACATATATGCCTTCCTTTTCTAACACTTCTTGTGCATCAAGAGCAAGGGTTACTTCTGAACCCGTAGCAAGTAACAGACCAACTACTTTTCCTTTTGCTTGTGATACAACATAAGCGCCTCTTTTTACCCCTTCATACACTTGTTCTTGATCAGCCTTAAGAGTTGGAAGATCTTGGCGAGTTAACACTAAAGCAGTCGGATGGTCTTGACTTTCAAGTGCTAAGCGCCATGCTGCCGCCGTTTCCTTCGCCTCTGCTGGCCTAATGACTGAAATACCAGGCATTGCCCTTAATGCCGCAAGATGCTCGATTGGCTGGTGTGTCGGCCCATCTTCCCCGACTGCAATACTGTCATGTGTAAATACATAAGTAACTGGTAACTTCATCAGTGCGGCTAAGCGAATCGCTGGGCGTAAGTAATCAGAGAAAACAAAAAAGGTTGCTCCAAATACTTTCACTCCACCGTGAAGAGCCATCCCGTTTAATGCGGCACCCATTGCAAATTCACGAACACCAAACCAAATATTGCGTGCTTCATAACCATCTAACGCAAAGTTCTTTTCCGATGAAATCAAAGTTTTATTAGATCCTGCAAGATCAGCTGAACCACCGATCATTTGTGGAATGGCATTTGCTGCTGCATTTAATACTCTTCCTGAAGATTCCCTCGTTGCTATTTTTAATCCTGATTCAAATATAGGCAGATCCTTTCGCCAGTTTATAGGAAGTTCGCCTTTTACAGCACTATCAAATTGCGCTGCAAGTTCAGGATAGGTTGCTTTGTACTCCTCAAATTGTTCATTCCACGCTTGCTCTATGGCTTTTCCTTTTTCTCTGATACTCGCAAAATGCTTTTCTACTTCTTCTGGTACAAAAAATGGTTCTTTTGCTTCCCACTGATAAGCCGCTCTCGTTAATTCAATTTCTTCTTTCCCAAGAGGTGCACCATGACTCGCCGAGGAACCAGACTTATTAGGTGAACCAAAACCAATTGTTGTTTTAACCTCAATTAAAGTAGGTCGTTCTAAATCTGTCTTTGCTTCTTTCACTGCCTTTTGGATAGCTTCAATATTATTACCATCTTCTACGCGCAGGACTTGCCATCCATATGCTTTAAATCGATCTGCTACACTTTCAGAAAAAGATAGATTGAGATTCCCGTCTAGTGAAATATCGTTAGAATCATATAGCACAACTAAACGACCTAGCTTTAAGTGCCCTGCTAGGGAAGCTGCTTCCGCAGATACCCCTTCCATTAAATCCCCATCGCCACAAAGACTATATGTAAAATGATTTATTATATGGAAATTCTCCTTATTATACCTTTCAGCTAGATGACTTTCTGCCATTGCCATACCAACCGCCATCGCGATACCTTGACCAAGCGGGCCTGTTGTCGCTTCTACTCCTTCTGTATGTCCATATTCAGGATGTCCAGGTGTTTTGCTTCCCCATTGACGGAAATTCTTTAAATCCTCAATCGTCAGCCCATATCCGAATAGATGAAGCATACTGTATAGCAGGGCTGAACCGTGACCAGCCGACAGGATAAAACGATCACGATTCAGCCATTTAGGATTAGCAGGATTTATATTCATTTCTTTTGCCCATAACGTATAAGCCATTGGAGCAGCCCCCATTGCAATTCCTGGGTGACCAGAGTTCGCTTGTTCAATTGCGTCAATGGATAATAATCTAATAGTGTTAATAGCTAATTGGTCAATCAATTGGTTTGTAGTCAATTTAATAAAGCTCCTTTATTTTTTAAATTGTTTGTTTTTCTGAATATCTATTATTTATTTAAAAGGATTTTACAATGAATAAAGAGGCGGGTTTCCTTCCCCCACCCCTTTAAAAAATTAGGATTCTACTTCTTTCCCAGTCATGTCCTTGTAATCTTGACACATAATTTCCCATGACTTTTCAATATCTTCATTTACTCCAAATAAGCCACTGCGGCCGACGATATAAATGTCAGGACCAGCTTCATCAATTCTCTTAAATGTTTTTCGACTAGAGGAACCATCCATTTCAATAACATATTGATATCCCTTTTTGTCTCGTAATTCTCTTAATGCTACAATTTTATCTAATGTGCTTTCGATAAAACGCTGCCCGGCAAACCCTGGATCCACTGTCATAATGGTTATTTTATCTACTAATTCAATATATGGAAAAATTGTTTCAATAGGCGTTTCTGGATTCAGTACTACTCCAGCTTTTAACCCAGCATCATGTATTTGATCAATTAAACGAAAAGCTAAACCATCAAGTACTTCCGCATGCATGCAAATCCATTCACACTTTAAATCAATCAATTGTTGAACCCAGAAACTTGGATTTGTAACCATAAGATGGGCAGACATAGGTAAATCACTTATCTTCCGTACTTCCTCGATAAACCAAGGGGATAAAGTAATATTCGGCACATAATGCCCATCCATAATATCAATATGATAAGAATCTACATGCTGATTTAAAAATGTGATTTGTTCTTTAAATTTATCTAAATCCATAGTCATTAAGGATGGTGAAAATCCTACTTTTTTCATCATTTGCTAAACCTCCACAAACCTGCTATTTTCTTTAAATTAATGCTCTTTTTTTAAACCAAACTTATTAACTAATAAAACTTAGCTTTACTGGTATATCAGTTAATGGTCCGTGCATTTAGTTAAAGAATTTGTATATCATCTAAATCAATATCTTCCTCTTCCACTTCTACTTGTTCGTCTTCTTTTACGTTTTTCTTAATTAAGGCAAGCGCTAATCCTGTAACGACTACATTCACTAGAATAGCTGCAACACCCGCCCAAGGATTGGACATAGTTGGTAACATAAATACGCCGCCAAATGGTACTGTTGCATCTGCTCCTAACACCATTGTTACTGCTCCGCCAGCTGCTCCTCCAATGGCTACAGCTGTTACAGTACGAACGATATCATTCATAACAATTGGGATTACCCCTTCAACGATATTAACAACACCCATTGGCACCGCTGACTTTAATGTCTCTACTTCTGATCGAGTATAAATATTTTTCTTAAAGACTTTTGCAATAAAGTAAGCTAATCCAAATCCAATTGGAGTTGCTGTATTTACTAATTGTAAAGCTGTGATCGGCCCATTAATTCCTTCTGCCTGCATGGTTAATACGAAGGCAAACACAGTCTTGTTAATTGGACCGCCAAAGTCAATTCCGCTCAATAGACCAACAATTCCGCCGAATACTAATAAAGAGGAGGTTCCTAAACTGTTTAATGCATCTGTTAATAAGGATGTAAAGGCAGCAATCGGGATACCGATAATGTATACCATGATTAATCCACCAATAATGGATGTGAAGAATGGAACAATTAGGGTTGGCATTAACCCTTTAGCCCAGCTAGGAACTTTAAAATGTTTTATAATTGCTATAGCAAGATAACCTGATAAAAATCCTCCCAAAATACCACCAATAAATCCAGCACCAATCGCGTTAGCAGTTAAACCAATAATGAATCCTGGAGCTATTCCTGGTTTACCAGCAATGGAATAAGAAATCCCTGTTGCAATAACGGCAGGTAATAACCCTAAACCTGCTCCACCCATTGTTGCTAATGCATCCCATATGTTAAATTCCCCTTGTACTAAGGTACCTTGACTAGTCCCGCCAAAAGCCATACCAATTGCGATTAAGAAACCTGCTCCACAAACAATTGGAATCAAAAATGAAATTGCTGTTAATAAATGGCCTTTTAAATTTAATTTTTTTACTCCACTCATTATTAACCCTCCTTTTAATTAAAGACCTCTCTCCATAAATTTCTTAGCTACATAAAGCTTCTTTCACATCTTCCGCATTTTTGGATTGCAGCATCTTCTTAATGACTTCATCATTTCCTAGTTTTCTAGCAAATAATGATAATAATTTCAGATGACTTTGTGCTCCGTCATCGTTTCCAACAGCAAACAGAATGATTCCTTTTACACCCTTTCCATCGAGGCTCTCCCAAGCAATTTCCTCTTGCGTTATACCAATGGCTACCCCTATTTTTTCAACAGAATCGCTTTTACCATGAGGAATAGCAATATAATTGCCTATCCCAGTCTGTCCGATTGCTTCTCTCGCATAAATATCCTTTGTGAACTCTTCGATATCTTTAATGTACTTGTTTTCAAGTAACACCTCAGCTAATTCCTGAATAGCTTCTTCTTTACTTTTAGCGCTCATGTTGGTTTTGATTGTATTTATATCTACAATGTTGTTTACTTCCATCATTCTCTCTCCTTTTACGATTATTTCTTTTGACTTACAACCTCTGCTGCTTTTTCAATTAGTTTATTTGGTGATTTAACAGCTATCTCTGTGGTGACTTGGATAATTCGCTTTCCGTCAAACCGTTCTCTTCCTGCGATTTTGACATCTGTAGCCAAAATTACGATGTCTGCTTCAGCTATTTGCTGTTGCGATAATTCATTCTCTATTCCAATCGTTCCTTGTGTTTCAATATGAATTTCATGACCTGCCTTCTTTCCAGCATTCTCTAATTTTTCCTGTGCGATATACGTATGGGCAATCCCAACTGTGCAAGCTGCAACTCCAACTATTTTCATGATTATTCCTCCTAATATCCTATAATTTCTTCGCTGAATTCTTCTTCTTCATGACTTTTCAATAAGCGGTTTAGATACTCTTCATCTGCAAAAGATCGGATAAATGAAGAGATGCGTTTCTTTATATTAACGCTTTCATTTTTCTTTAATAAAATAATAATCACTAGACAGATATCTTTTGACTGATCCCATGTTATGATTGGATTTACTAAACGAATAAATAGAATTTGACTTTTCTTGAGTTGATCACTTTCAATATGTGGCAGCATTACATGCTCTGCGATTAACGTACTGCCTATTTTATCTCTCTCATTTAATTGATGGATCACTTCCTCTTTTGATATAGGATTATCTTGTGAAACAATCTTAGAAATAAAAGAGTAGACTTCTTCTTTTGTTTTTAACTCACAATTAAAATAAACTTGATAGATTGAATTAATATCCATGGTAAATTTCCTCTATTTTTCCCTGAAGTCTCTTCTGATCATCCATTGTAAACATTGCACTCACTAATAAATAAGGAATAGCTACTTCTTCCTTCATATGAACTGTACTTAAAATCAATTCAGCATCTGAGTACTTCTCTTTTAATATCTGTGTATTTCGTGATGCCACTACATCCACTATTTCTAACTCGGGGAATTTCTTGGAAACCTTTGCTCTTAGAAGTTCTGAAGTTCCAATTCCCGTTGTACACATGATTAATGTTTTGATTGGATGCTGATATTGTCTCGTTTCCAGCGCCTTTGCAAAATAGAGGGTGATAAAACCATTTTCATCATCATTTATCGCTGGTAAGTTGAATTTTTCACTAATCGATCCAGAAACCTTCCTTACCCCCATAAATACTTCTTCATACGTCAACTTAATCTGACTTAACAAATTATTTTTAACCCGAATCTTGTGCTCCAATCGATTCAGCATTGGTTTAATATGATTGGCTAAATCGACAAATATAGACTGACACTGGCTGTCTATATCCATTCCTAAGCTGGTGCTCATTCCTTCAATATAGGCCTTCGTTACTCTAATCACTTCTGATGAAAAAGTAGAAGTAATAGCATGCGATCCCTGCATTCTTGATGACACTAGATATTGATAAAGAAAATACACTTCCATATCTGGCAAAGGACTGTTCAAATATTTCTCGATATTCTGCACAATCATCTTAGCAAGCGGATACAAAATATCTCGCTGCATGTTTTCCATTTCTTTAGAAGAAATCTCATCAGTAAATAACCTGATAGGAACTTTCCTTGATCGGCTCAAAAGTATATATAAATGAGAAAAAATATTCACATTATATGGATAAGGAATCGTTATGTTTAAATCCTCTTCCATCTTTCTCAATTGCTCCAATATAAATAAGACATCGTATTGATTAAAATTTAATTTCGGATTCCGCTTTAAATCATCAATATCAATAATATGAAAGATCTCAATAATATCTTTAATTGCCTTCCTAATATTCACTTCATCCCCAAGAATGGCTAAAGTTCTATTTTTTCGCTCTAAAACTAAATTGTATTTTTTTAGCTCTTCACTCATTATTTGTTCATCATTAAAAGCAACAGAGTCTCCTACATAATAGTCACTAAATAAATGATAAACATTTATAGGTTTCGGCGAAGACAATAATAGTTGTTCCATTATTCGTTTACGTCTCTCTTGAGGAGAAAACTGCATTTTCTTGTCTTTATAATTGCTTTTTTGTGCATGAATAAATTTTTCGTAATCTAGTTTATATCCTCTCCCTCTTTCAGATATGATTAAAGGGCCATCCTCGTACTCGTCATTAATTTTATTTACTAAACGATAGACTGTTTTTTGAGAAACATTTAGTACTTCAAGGAGTTCCTTCGAAGTAACATATCCTTGAGTCTTTGAAAGAAACAGTAACAGATCTTGTTCATAATTACTTTTAGAACTCATCTCCTTGCCTCCTTGCTATTATATTAACCTATACAATAACATACGCTTCGCTGGAAAATGACCGTTGCAACGGTCATTTTTTCATAGAATCTTTAGGTGATTTCTTTCCATCGTCAGACTGACAAAGCATTATGCATAAATGGTTTATGGTGGACAAAGCCCTTCTACACCTGTAGTGTGTTTATTCATGTTATAAAAAGAAACAGAGACGCCTAATAAGTTCAGCGAACTTATTAGGCGTCTTTTTTTTAAACATTGATACCGTCATATCCTTTCTACAGGAAGATTCCTTTTTAGTAGCTTATATTTCTTAAGATCACCAAAAATACAAAAATAAAATAAACCCTGCCATTTGGCAAGATTTTATTTATACTAATTCTTTTAAATTATGATTGTAAATCCTGCGAATTTTTTCTATTTGGTTGATATAGGGTTTTCATCTTCTTCCATGTCCGCACAACTTTGATTAATAGCAAATTCTGTTCCTTTCATTATATAATACCATTCCTAAAATTGGTCCTCCAGATGCACCTATTCCAGTCCATATTACATACGCTGTTCCCATTGGATTTCCATTACATAGGCAAGTAAAATAAAACGTAAGCCAAACCCTGAGCTAAATAAACCAACTATAGTCTAGAAGTTCTCGTCAACATACTTCTTTATTGATCATCTCTTACTCTCCTTTCTGCGGATAAGTTTTGTACTGTTCATTTAAGTTGATTTTTGTATAAAATTTACTTTCTATTAAAATAATTACAACTTATAATGTATTTAAAACTATACTAAGGAGAAAGAAATGAATTATGAAAACATCTACCCCATGCCCTAACTGTAATAAATCTCTTACAATCGAACATTTTGAAGATTTTCCATCACCATTTAATATGAAATGCCCGCATTGTAAGGCCAAGTTAAAAGAAACGAAGATGACACCAATATTAATTTTAGTAGCAATAATCATAATTCCTCTCTTTATTTTACTTGGTGTCACTGTCAAAAACATTTTAACTAACTTCTTTCCTGTTGTGGAAAAAATCCCCACAGCAATAATTTTCCTAGCATTTTGCTATCCCGTTTATGCTTTATATGAAGCTTTCAATGCTGTTATTATCTTTAAAGGGAATCTCCAATTAAAAAAACGTCAGTAATAATAGAAGCGTGAATTCTCTCACGCTTTTTGTATTAAATTAGAGCTTTTCTTTCCGATTGCACAGCTGTTATCTACTTTCCTTACGTTTAACTATTAGCTTTCGTCCATCACATATTTCCGTATCTAATTCTTGTTAATTTCATGAAAACGATGTCTTCATTTTCTATATCAAACAAAAACACCATACTCCCACGACATCGTCTAAAACCTTAGCCAACTTTACTCCTCCTTGCTTCACTTTAGTTATCTGTTTTCACTTCATGTCGAATCTTTTAGTTTTTTGTGGAATTCTATTCCTTTAATAATTCCAGTATTTGATATACCATAAATATACTTATTACGTTTGAAAGGCGGTGAATTCATGAAAAAAAATCTCTTGAAAATTACAATGGTTTTTGGATTAATTTTCTCTGTGTCATCACCAGTATTTGGTTCAGATGTGAAACCAATGATTTCTGACTGTGGTGGTTCAGAACATCCAGTTCCGTGCTGGGCTTATTAAATTTTGTACAGTAATACATTGGAACCTTTATTGATTTACTTTTATGAAACAATTATGCCTTTCCTTCTCTCCCCGAAGGATTAAAAATGATGATATTCCTTGATGCAGCCAAAAGCTCGAATATCCAAATGACTATGTAATTTTCTTAATTCTTGCCTATACCTAGATTGCGGGCTGGAGGATTATAAGCCTTTAAGTGGAAAGGTATTGACTTTGGAGAACATACCATTAACGCCAGCTATCCACAAACGATTAACCCCTCATTCATTAAGACATACACACTTTTCTTTTAGCAGAAGCAGGAAATGAATTACTTCAAATCATGGACCGGTAGGAACATACACATTACTAATGACAGAAAAAAAGAAGCCTCTCAAAAGCTTGGTGAACTGATGAGAAGCCTATAAAGTGATGGAGTTTTTCCATCACTTTTTATTCCTTATAAATGTTCTATTCTTTAATGAAATACTATTTTAGCATGTCAAAAATCCAGTTACACAACTGTTGAGATGTTAAAAGCTCTATAAATATAGTGGTCAAGGGGCTACCAATTCAACCTTAATTCTATCCGGATCTTCAAAATAAACCGCGTAATGTTTTTCCCCTCCTGCATAGGGATGTTTGTCGGTATAAAGGATCTTAACACCCTTTCGTTCTAACTTTCTTGTCATATCGTCTATTTGTTGACGAGAACTTGCGTGGAATGCCAAATGGTTTAGTCCTACCCGACATCTATGGTAAGGTATGTCCATAAACCGTTCTTCTGCTTGTACGAAAACAATATATGTCTCTCCAATTTTCCAGCTATGTCCACTTTCCCACGACTGAAAAGACTCATATCCTAATTCCTCTAAAAACCACCCCCAAAAAGCGATTGAACTTTTCAAATTTGAAACATATATTTCAATATGGTGAATAAGACCTTTTGACAATGGATGCCCTCCTTTTCTAAATCTATATCGATTATTTTATCAGATAATTTTAGAGCTACAATTATTTAAAAACAACATTCTTTGAGAATATCCTTAGAAAAATATTTTATTTGTTTTTTGTTGGTTAAAATTGGGCAAAGCTAATATTCCTTTTTAAAATGCTCTCTGCAACTCTTCTCATCTCCGACCATCCATTCTTACATGCCTTTTAGTTAGGAATGAATTATCCATTGTTTTTTAACTGGAAGCTTCATATTACAAATACATGCTGGCTTTTTTATAATAAATTACGTTATCTACATACTTTTATAAGACAGAAGGAATAATGTTGGAATAATGAAAATAAATAGGAAGTTAGCCATAAGGAAGTTTAAAATATGAAATCTCAGATAGGTGTAATAAGAAAGGCTAAAGGATTAATGCAGAAATATGTTGCTCAACAGGTAAGAAGTTCTCATCAGCAATTGAACGATTTTGAAAATAATAGGGATTACCCTTGAATATAAAAGGCTTATAAGATCACTAAAATACTTAATCATATTGTAAATAACTTGTATATTTTGGAAGACTAAAAACCCTCTGCTAGTGTTGCTGATCCAACCAAGATGCTCCAATTTCCAAATTTCTCCTACAAACAATAAACAGTCATCTTTTACGATGACTGTTTTGCTATACATATAATATCCAATTACTTATTACCTTCTATATATTCTAATATCTGTTCTCTAAATAGTTTAAATACTGGATTTGTACTTTCCTCATATATTCTTACTATTTTATTTATGAATTGTTTATCGTTTGTTAACTCATAGGTTATTAAATACCATGCAGATCTTCCTGCTTCATTTGAAATAATTTCATTTTCACTTTTTATTAAAACTAATAAATTCTGAAGTTGTTCATTAAGAACTTTTCCATCTTCACCATATAATTTTTCATAAGCACTGATACCATTTAAAACATCCGTAGTATCACTACTTTTTATTAGTTCTCTGGCTTCTTCTAAGGTGAAAACGATAGCACCATCTACTTCTTCCTCCTCTTCCTCATATATGTACAAATTATCTAACATTTCATCAAATGAATCGAATAAGCGGATAAATTCATTTTCCTCTGAAAATATGTAAATTACACTTGGATTAGAAGAAGACTCATTATAATCTAATGCTAGCCACTCATGACCCTCTCCACTAAGTATTATTATATTTTCTCGTTCAATTTGCCATTCTTCCACAAAGTATTTCGTTTGAAATATTCCCTCACCCTGCTTAATTCCAAATAAATACTCTATTATAATATAATTGTCATCTTCCTCATGATTCTGTTTGAATGGTAGCGCATTATATTGTAATGTTCCACCATTTTTAATTTTTAATAAATCAATATATGATTTAGGTAATTTTACATTAAAATGTTTTTCTGCAAGTATAATATCATCTTGAACTAAGTCATCTAACGTATAATCATTAGCCCCACCCTTCCAAATATTCATATTTTTTCTCCCTCTTTTTTTAAAAATTGTCCGTTCATACTTTCTTTCCTCCCTTCCTTACTACTTACTAATAGGAGTTTTCTTTATTATAGATAGATATTCCTTTCTGTAGCTTCGAAATAAAGATTGATTAAAATATATTTGCTTTTTATTTTATCAAAGAATACAAAAAATCCATTTTGAAGAAAGATTATTCAAAATGGATTATCTATTAATAACTCTTTGACTTTTTTATAAGAAATTTTCGCTCCCTATTGAACTATTTAATTATCACTTCTGCTAGATTTTGTTAAGGCGTCTTTTCCATACATACGTTAAGGTAATAAAGATGTAGATGAAAAGTGTTATGATCGTTACGATGATGGATGTCGTGAGAATGATTCCAATCAGGATCATAATTAAAGCGATAATCGCAGCCCAAGTCGTATATGGGAACCATTTAACTGAATAGGCGCTTGTTTTTCCAGGCTGTTGTTTACGTGATTTCAAATGGGCGAAGGCAATGATCAACCAGATGAATAATACGGTATATCCCAGTGATCCCATCAGAAAATCGAAGGTCTTGCTTCCAGCAAATAAGGAAATCAGTACACCGCCAAATAAAGTAGAAGTACAAATTAATATTGCAAAAACAGGAACTTTCTTCTTCGATAAACTTGAAAAGATTTTCGGAATGCGGCCGTCCACGGCTTGCGTATATAGAACGCGGGATGAACCATACAATCCAGAATTCATCGATGAAATAATCGCTATTAGAACAACGGCGTTCATAATATGGTCAGCACCTGGAATCCCTATCATTTGAAAGACCATCACAAACGGACTTTCAGGCACCCCGTTTACTTCGTTCCAAGGAATTAAACTAACAATGATAAAAAATGGAATGATATAGAAAGAAATGATTCTGACCAATGTACTCCGAACGGCTTTTGGAACTACTTTTTCGGGATTTTTCGTTTCTGCCAATGTGACCCCGATAATTTCTGTCCCGCCATATGAATAAATTACCACCAGCATCGCCGTGATTAAACCAGTTGATCCATTCGGAAAGAAACCGCCATGATCAGTCAAGTTAGAGAAACCAACTGCTGTATGATCACCAAAAGTAACGAGCAGCAACAATAATCCAGCCATGATGAACACAATGATGACGGTTATTTTAATTAAAGCAAGCCAGTACTCCGTTTCAGCAAAAACCTTTACTGATAGCAAGTTGATTGCTGTAACTAACACCGAAACAGCTAATGCCAGTATCCAGATTGGATATTCAGGCAGCCAATATTGAATGAAAATAGCCGCAACGATTGATTCGGCCGTGATGTTCAATACCCACATTTTCCAATAGATCCAATCAAGGAAATAGGCAGGATACTTTCCTAAAATAGATTGGACAAGATCCCTGAATGTTCTTGCACCGCTATTACGGACCGCCATTTCAGCTAAACCTTGCATGATGAATAATAGAATGATGCCCCCTATCAAGTAGGCAATTATTGTGGATGGACCTGCCATATCAATTGCTGAACTGCTTCCTTTAAATAAACCTGCCCCAATGGCTCCACCTAATGCCATCATCGTAATATGCCTTGAAGTCATTGTCCTTTGTAAATTCCGTTTATCCGTTTCCATATCCTAACCTCCAAAAAAATCATAAAAGGCATATCGTCCCTTCTTCATTTGATTATGAAGAAAGAGACGATATGCCTTAAGCTTACCGCGGTACCACTCTTATTGGCCCTTTTCGAACCCTACTTTAAAAACCTTGTAACGAAGGTCAATCGTTAAAACCAGGAATAGATGAACTCTAATCTTTCGCTTTACCACTCCCAGGCAAGTTCAAAGTATCATTGGACTGCGTTGCACCAACCCGCAGCTCTCTTAACCGAATAATGAGCTTTTACTACTCCTGATCTTTGCGTTGTGAAAATTATATCTGAATATTTTTTATAATATCCAATACTATACGGACAATACGTGAATTTGTCAATATTTTTTTCAAGATAATAAATTAAAAGAAACAAATCATAAGAAAAATGTGGTGACATAGTTATATAAATAAATCAGGAAAATACTATCTAAAATATAATCTGATGCCTAATCCCCGGGAAAACTTGCAAGCGGCAACAAGTAAAGCTCCCCGGTTAGTGACTAAGTCAATTCTTCACAATCTTTCTTTTGGAAAGAGAAAGATGACCTTCACCTTGAAAATGATGAGTTAAAAATATTCCTTGATGCAGCTAAAAATTCGGAACATCCAGATGACTATGTAATTTTCTTAACTCTTGCTTGGACTGGATTGCGAGCTGGGGATATGGCCCTTAAATGGAAAGATATTGACTTTGAAGAACATACCATTAACGTTAATAAAACGTATTATAATACAAAGAACTTTCAACTAATTCCTCCAAAAAAAGGATCAATTCGAAAAATAGAAGTAGAAGAAGTTAATAATACACTAAAAAAACATCAACTTCCCCAAAAGGAAATAAAACTACAATTAGGGAAAGACTATTATGATAAAGATTTCGTTTTTGGAAGACTAAATGCGCCTTATTTTGGTTATCCACATTTTATTAAGACAATTGAAAACCGAATGGAGAGCTTACTAAAGAAAACGCCAGATATCCACAAAAAAACCATTAAGCCCTCATTCATTAAAGCAGACACACACTTCTCTTTTAGCAGACAGGAGTTGAATTACTTCATATCATGGATCGATTGGGACATAAAGAAGATGAAACAACTACACAAGTTTATCTTCACATTACTAAAGACAGAAAAAAGAAGCTTCCCAAAAGTTCACAGAACTAATGAGAAGCCTCCGTTATAAACCTCTATGTTAGCAAATCACTCTCATCTTACCAACAAATCCTTATCTATCAAGGGTTCAAGGGGCAGATTACATCATGCCGCCCATGTAATTTACGTTTTTATATGTTTTTATCTAATTGTATTTACCTTGTTAATCCCTCAACATATTATCCAGAAACATTCCTCTTACTTTATTTGTTTTTACCATTATTTATTCTAAAGTTGGGTAAAAATTGGGCAAAGCTAATAATATTTTTTATAATACTCTCTACAACTCTTCCCGACTTAGACCATACATTCTTCTTGCATGCCTTTTAGTTAGGTATGAAAAAGATATTTAAAATGTTTCTATAAAACCTTCAATATGCGGAATGGAAATCTTTGGAGGATAAATATATAGTAAACCTTTTCTATTTGTACCATATATTTTTCTAGCTGCCTCTAATTCTTTTTTTAAGACAAGGACCTGTTGCTTTAAATAAAGGTTATTTCTAGATATTTCTTTGATTGGTACTATTCTACCTTGTTTTGACTAATTGACTTAATCTCTGTTTATTAATATTGAGTAATTCTCTAGCTTAGTTAGCATCGAGGACCTTATGGCGGAAAAGTCCTCGATTTCTTTGAGGTTTATTTAAAGTAATTAAAAAAAGCCCCTTGCTCATTTCTAAGAAGAAGAATTACTTAACAGCCGAGGCGGTGTGTTTATGTGAAAATACAATAAAAGATCTGTGTTTATGGTAAGTATTATTATTATCACAAATTTCCCAACAATTGGAATTTTGTGATATAATTAACGGAAAATTGTAGGTGAAATGAGGAGATTTGGTTATGATAAAAAGAAAAATAGTTGCGACAGGTATAACTTTTGTTATAGCAGTCACTCTAATCACTATTATTCTTCCCCCCAGTGCATTATTAGGAGAAGAAAGAGACGTACTAGGTGACCTTTATATTTCAACATTGTATGTTCTCATCGGACTTACCTTTTATGGATTTCCTATAACCATTTTAATTGAATTTTTAACAAGAAAATTTAAAGAAGCAAGGTTTTTCTTTGCATTAACTTTACATTTATTTTTTGGGCTACTTCCAATTTTTCTACTATATTTTCTAACTGTTTATTCATTCTTAATCGCATTAGGTTTATTTATTATAGATGAGATTTGTAGAATCATATTTGCTAATGATAGAAGTAAAAATTATATCGATAAGATAAACTAAAAGAAGGTGGGACATAACTAGCCTCTAATAAAGAGAAAGGTGAATTTGAGTCCACTCAAATTCACCTTTCTCTATTTTTTCGTGTTAATTCTTCTATTATCTTAGTTAATGGCAGTGAATTTTCTTAAATTCACTGCCATTAACGCGAGGCCCATTTCGTTTTCCACCTTCGATTTTCCTCGTACAGAAAATCGAGTGAAACGCAAATTAGCCTTCAAGAATCCAAAAACTGGTTCCACATCGGTTTTGCGTTTTCGATAGATGGCACTCGTTTTCTCTTCTGAAAGCTTCGCTCTCACATATTCTTTTTGCTGTTCCCATTTTTTGTTCACCATTAGTTTTCGATTGTTTCCTTCTTTTGCCTTGGTACATGATGAGCGGAATGGGCATCCTGAACAGTCTTCGCACTCGTAGATTTTGAAACTCCTTTGGAAACCTGTAGCGTCCGTTCGGAAAGAATGATATTGAAATTCTAAACGCTTCTGATTAGGGCACATATATGTATCGGTTTCTTGATCATATTCCCAGTTATCAGGATTAAATGTATTTTGTTTGTACTTTTTCTTTTGTTCCTTCAAAAACATGTTATATGTTATCAGTGCTTCTCGGTTTCTGTTTGAGAGAATATCACTAAAGTTTTGTTCACTACCATAACCTGCATCTGCAACAATATGTTTCGGTAACTCGAAATAATGTTGCTCGATCTCATCTAAAAATGGAATTAACGTACGTGTATCTGTTGGGTTTGGAAATAAACTATAAGCAAGCGCATATTGACCTTCCGTTGCGACTTGTACATTGTAACCAGCTTTCAATTGCCCGTTTTTCATATAATCATCTTTCATTCGCATCAATGTCGCATCTAGATCTGTTTTAGAATAGCTATTACGTGGTCCAAAGATTTTAAGATCCTGTTGGTACTTCCGTTTTCTCAAGACAAAATCAATCAACTGTTTACGCACTTGTTTCGGGTATTTTCGTTCACTTCGTAAGGCTTTTCGTTCAGTAACATCTGAAGATGCTTCCATTTGTTTATCATATTCGGTCACTACTTCTTCTACTTTTTGAACCATTTGAGTGAGTTCTCCAAATGATAGCTGTTCATCACTTTCCCGTTCAATTTGGGGTATGATTTCGTTCTCAAGCAACTCATTGTACAACTGGTTTGACTTATCGATTAAACTCTGATGAAATTTCTCAATCGCTTTCTTCCAGACAAACGTAAATTTATTCGCATTCGCTTCAATCTTTGTACCATCGATAAATATCGCTTCTTGATCAATCAGTTTTTCTTCAATCAATTGGCAGCGAAATTGGATAAAACATTGACGGATTAAATCTTTTACTTCTGGTTGAACACGAAATCGGTTAATTGTACGATAGCTTGGTTCATACCCTTGAGCTAACCACATCATACGGATACTGTCTTTTAATAGGGCCTCCATTTTACGCCCCAAAAAGACAGATTGAGTATAGGCACATAAAATAATTTTAAGCATTATGCGTGGATGATAGGCAGGACAACCTTCATTTCGAAGAAATGGTTCAAACGCTTCTTGAGGGATACTTTCCACTAAATGATGGACATGGAAGGCAATATCATTATTTTGTAACTTTACTTCTAAATCTAAAGGTAAAACGATTTGATTCATGGTATAATCTTTAAACATAAGGACACTTCTTTCTGATTAGATTTTGTGTGGTAACTTAATTTTATCAGAAGTTGTCCTTATTTTTTATTGTAAATAAGCAAAACGGTGAAATTTTACTTGTCGTAAAATTTCACCGTTTTTTTCGTCTTAGAGGAGGGTTTTGTCCCAGCCTCTTCTTGTTTTTTATTTCAAAATTAAACGTCTTTATTATCTCTATACATTACAAACATAAATCACTTGACAAATCGTCAATAATGTACATAGACTGAAATTAGTCAATAACGTACATAGAGAAAAATATGTCAAGAAAATTTGATCAAAAATGTGGATATTTTTTATCGCTAAGGCTATAATAAGAGTGTAACAACAACTTCCATCATGGAATGTTGGGTTTGTGTAGGTCAAGCTAGATAGAGCGACCTACTATCAGATTTATTTTCAGCTCGGATTTTAGCGCACAGCGCGGTAACAGGTTTCTCAATGTACACGAACATTGAGCCTCAATAATTGTTATTATTGAGTGTCAAAAAAAGCGTTTCACGATATTACGCCTTAAAAATCGTTGGGATTATTAAAAAGCGTTCACGATACTACGCCTAAAAATCGTCGAGATTTCCATAGCGTTTCACGATATTACGCCTTAAAAATCGTTGAGAAAGAGAATCGTGCTTCCCGGTGTGCACCCTTTTTAACATCGGAAGAAGGAACCTCTATAAACGGGGTTCTTTTTTGCTGATAAGGGGGAAAAGATGTCTGAGATTATTGAAAAAGGTATGTATTTCGCAAAAGAAGAGTTTTTTCAATTAATTAGGAATTTAGGTGGCACTTGGGACGATGTGAAGAAACGCCCAGTGGTTACACTAATCCAATCAAAGCAACATCCTGAAATATATTGGGCTATTCCATTAGGAAATTACAATCATCGAGATGCTAGGGGGCAAGCTAGAATTCAAAGTTATTTAGACTCCCCGGAACACAAAATACGCTCTTGTTATTATCACGTTGGGAAAACAGATAAAAAGTCTATTTTCAATGTGTCGCAAGTAGTGCCAGTGACCAAAAAATATATTGATCGTGAATATACATATGCTGGTAAACAGGTGCAGGTTGTCTTAAAAAACAAAAAGCTAGTCGAGGAACTAGAGAGAAAAGTTTCTAGGATTCTAGCCTATGAACGTGACTACATGAAGAAAAATGGAAAACCACGTTTCCAGCAATGCATTACAAAAATTCTTGATTATTTACATACTGAACTTGTAACAGAAGCTTATCAAAGGGAAATTGCTGCTTCTGAAGCAAAGATTGATGGTTTAGAACCAACCGTATAAAAGGGCACATGTTGCTCTTTTTTAGGTTTATGAAATATATAATCCCGCGGCTAGTGAAATATCTACATACGTAATATGTCCAAGAATAATTGTATTATGCAGATTTAGTTGATATGATGATCTTTTCGCTTTTAATTAATTAATGATCTTTGAAGCATGCTTTTAGATATCCGATAATGGATGATATAAAAAAAGACACCGAAGTGTCTTGTGTATTCACGTATAATAATGTTCTTTAAAAAATATTAAAGTTGGTTTAATACCGAATTATGTATTCAACACATGATAAAGGGATGGTGTGATTTGGAAAAGGTAAGTACGAAAACTATTCATCCATCAATCCGAGAACTTCTTTCCTTTGCAACTACATATTCTAAGGTTGAGTATGAATATGAAAAGTATTTAAATACATTTAACAGACAGTTATTCTTTCTTCAACAATACGGGGAAATCGTTGGTTGTATTGGAATTGAAATTATTAATCCTAACGAGTGTGTAATTAAACATATTGCAGTATCTACAAAACAAAGAGGAAAATCCGTTGGCAGCCAAATGATTAAATTTCTTTCTAAGCAGTATACATTTATCTCTGCTGAAACAGACAACGACGCAGTGGGTTTTTATCGGAAAAATGGATTTAAAATAACAAGTTTAGGAGAAAAGTACCCAAGTGTAGAACGGTTCTTATGTGTATATACGAATTAAAAATCTTAAAAAAAGTAGTTATTATTGAAAAAATATAGTAGTATTCCTTTCTTGTAATTAATGTAGAGTAGACTCCTTATGCAACAATCATGGCAGATTAGTGGAAGAACGTAAAAAAAGAACACAAATGAAAATATATCATTTGTGTTCTTCGAACTTTAGCCTAATCGGTCACCTTTTTCGACCCTTTGTTGCGGTTCTATTAGAACAACACCTTGTTTTGAATAGGTCCCCATTACCAAAACTTCCGAACTAAAGTCAGCTACTTTCATTGGAGGGAAATTAACTACTCCTACTACTTGTTTTCCAACAAGTTCATCTAAACTATAACAATCAGTTATTTGAGCACTACTTTGTTTAATTCCTATTTCTTCTCCAAAGTCAACCCATAATTTATACGCTGGTTTTCTTGCTTTAGGAAATGCTTCTGCTCTGATAATTTCTCCAACACGCATATCTATTTTTTGAAAATCGTTAAAAGTTATCATTACAATTCCTCCACTATATTTTGAGTATTTTTCACTCTTTTTTACATTTGAGATTTGATTGAATAAGATTCTGTTCTTCTTTTCTATCTCTTAAAACAATTAGTACACCCAAAAGAATTAAGAAAGAACCAAACCAAAAAGTAATACTAATAGTTTCACCTAAAATCAACCAACCTAATAATGTTCCAACAACGGGTTGAAAAAAGAAGAAAACTCCACCACCAGAGGCATTTAGCAATTGTAATCCACGATTCCACAATAGAAATGCGATAGCTGTTGATACTATCCCTAAATATAACAAGCCTCCCCATATAGAAGGGTTTGTTAATTCGGCCAAATTTAATTTAGTTAATTTTGTAATAACAAAAGGAGTTAAAACAACAAAAGCAATTAAAGTTGCATAGGTATTTACTACAATTTGTGAATAACCACTAGGTAAACATTTGATTAGAACGGACATTAAAGCCCATGTCAACGCAGCTATAATAAGCGAGATGCCACCTAGCATACTTGACATATTAATATCATCAATTCCAACGATAATAATGACCCCAATGGTGGCTAAGCTGACAGAAATTGCTTTCTTAAAAGTTAAACGCTCTTTAAGCATTAGACTAGCAAACACAACCATAAATGCAGGTGTTGTAGAAGTGATAATAGCTCCCATTTGGGCACTAGAAAGCATGGTACCTGTTTCTTGGGTAACAATGGAAATAACATATCCTACAATTGAAATTGCAGTTATTAACCCTATATGTTTCTTTTTAATCTTCCATTTTTGTTTAGTAACCAATCCAATGATTACTAACGCAACAAGTGCGATAATATATCGAATCCATACAAGTTCTAATGGTGGTATGACTGACACCACTACCTTTACGACAACATACATACCTCCCCATATACTTGAAGCTATTATTAAAAATAAAGAACCGATTATTGTGTTTTTCATATTTTTACCCTCCGTATTTTCAGGTCTGTTTGGACCTAACGGAGAGAATACAATTCTAAAATTTTCTCTCCGTTAAGATTGGGAGAGTGCTGTTGGTACATCGTTTTCAAATAATGGAGTCCAATACATGTTTTCACCTCATAACAATTTTACGTATTTTCATATTGTAACAAATAATCATTTTGTTGAACATTGTTAATTAAAGAGAAAATAAAACCATTCTCCTGACTTGATTTTTCGTTTTAGTTTTTGGAAACACTGCTCTATGTTCTAAATTCTTTAAAGGGATTTTATGTGAAGTGTTACACTGAAACTCTAGGAGGGCTTTAGTGAATAAGAATTAAACTTTATTATACATTTTTGAAAGTAAACCCATTTAAATGAATAGAAATTAAACACCTTTAAGGAGCATTACTGTTATAAAATTTAGCAAGGCTTATATCTTTAAAAACATAATTCAATAACTTAAACACCAGAGTCGAGTGCTTAACCGCAATATTGGTGTGTTAGAGTATGTACTTCATCTACATATATTTTTTCATTTAACAAAATATTTTTATCACAAATTGTACAACGGATTTGATTACAGGATTAAGAGTAGGTGAGTTATGTGCATTAACATGGGATAGAGTTGATTTAGAAAAGAAAGTTATCCACATAAGCAAAACTGTGTATAACCCCAACAATAATAAAAATGAAACACTATTGGTACCTCCTAAAAATAAAAGTTCCATTCGTTTTGTGGATATTGATGATCACCTAATAAGATTGCTAAAAGAACATAAAGTTAAACAAAATAAACACAAGATGGAGTTACGTAAAGACTATATTGATAATGGGTTTGTTTTTGCGAAAGAATTTGGCGAGGCAGAAATTGTTAAAAAAATAGAAACTCGTATGAATCTATTATTAAGAATTGCTGATTTGGATCCTTCTTTTTCACCACACACACTTAGACATACCCATACTACCATGTTAAGAGAAAAAAGAGTAGAGTTTGAATATATTCAAGCAAGACTTGGACACGCAAAAGGATCTCATGTAACAAATAGTACTTATATTCATCAAACAGAACAACAAAAAAAAGAAGCTACCGCTAAGATCAATTCTCTCAGCGAAAGCTTCATAATTTAAATTTTTGAGAAGAAAAATTGGGCAAGGGATGGGCAAAAACACTATCTCATCCCTTTCAAACCCTTGAAACCCATGGTAGTACTGGGATTCAGGAATTTGCCTACATCATGCCGCCCATTCCGCCCATGCCACCCATGTCAGGCATTGCAGCACCTTGACCAGCTGGTTCTGGCTTGTCAGCAACTACAGCTTCTGTTGTTAAGAACATAGCAGCAACTGAACCTGCGTTTTGTAAGGCAGAACGAGTAACTTTAGTTGGATCAACGATACCAGCTTCGATCATGTTTACCCATTCGCCGTTAGCAGCGTTGAATCCTGTTCCCACTGGTTCGTTTTTCAATTTCTCAACGATTACGGATCCTTCTAGACCTGCGTTGAATGCGATTTGACGAACTGGTTCTTCGATCGCGCGTAGAACGATGTTGATACCAGTTGCTTCGTCGCCTTCTGCTTGGATAGCAGCTACTTTATTGTATACGTTTAGAAGTGCTGTACCACCACCTGCTACGATACCTTCTTCCACAGCAGCGCGAGTAGAGTTTAGAGCATCTTCGATACGTAGTTTGCGTTCTTTTAATTCTGTTTCTGTTGCAGCTCCAACTTTCACTACTGCTACACCGCCAGAAAGTTTTGCAAGACGTTCTTGTAATTTTTCACGGTCAAATTCAGAAGTAGTTTCTTCTAATTGAACACGGATTTGGTTTACACGTGCTTGGATATCTTCTGTTGAACCAGCACCTTCTACAATTGTAGTAGTCTCTTTTGTGATTACTACTTTTGCGGCGCGTCCTAAAGATTCAATAGATGTTGTCTTAAGCTCTAAGCCAAGATCTTCTGTGATTACTTGACCACCTGTTAAAACAGCGATATCTTCTAGCATTGCTTTACGACGATCACCGAATCCAGGAGCTTTAACAGCTACTGCAGTGAAAGTACCGCGAAGTTTGTTTAATACTAATGTAGCATTTGCTTCGCCTTCAACGTCTTCTGCAACGATTAATAATGGTTTACCTTGTTGAACAACTTGCTCTAACACTGGTAAAATTTCTTGAATGTTTGTAATCTTTTTATCTGTAATTAAGATATATGGATTTTCAAGAACAGCTTCCATTTTATCTGAGTCAGTTACCATGTAAGGTGATACATATCCACGGTCGAACTGCATACCTTCTACTACGTCTAGCTCAGTAGTGAAACCTTTTGATTCTTCGATTGTGATAACACCGTCGTTACCAACGCGTTCCATTGCTTCAGCAATTAATTGTCCTACTTCTTCATCTGCAGAAGAAATAGCAGCAACTTGTGCAATAGAAGCTTTGCCTTCGATTGGTTTAGAGATAGCTTTTAATTCCTCAATCGCAGTTGAGATTGCTCTGTCCATCCCTTTACGGATACCCATTGGGTTAGCTCCAGCAGTAACGTTTTTAAGTCCTTCGCGGATCATTGCTTGTGCTAGAACTGTTGCTGTTGTTGTACCGTCTCCAGCAACATCATTTGTTTTGCTTGCTACTTCAGCAACTAGTTTTGCACCCATGTTTTCGAATGCATCTTCTAATTCGATTTCTTTTGCAATTGTTACACCATCATTTGTAATAAGTGGTGAACCATATTTTTTTTCAAGAACCACGTTGCGTCCTTTTGGTCCAAGCGTTACTTTAACAGCGTCTGCTAGAGCGTCTACCCCACGCAGCATTGCACGGCGAGCTTCTTCACTAAATTTAATATCTTTAGCCATTTTGAAAAACCTCCTCAAGTATTGTTATCTCATGTATTTTTATAATTCAGTAATCTCTTATGTTAAAATAAAGTTAGCCAATAATAGCTAAAATGTCGCTTTCGCGAAGGATTAAATATTCTTTCCCTTCGTACTTCACTTCAGTACCAGAGTATTTTGAGAAGATAATGCGGTCATCAACAGATACTTCAAGCGCAGCACGTTCTCCGTTGTCTAGTACACGACCAGTTCCTACAGCTACTACTTTACCTTCTTGAGGCTTTTCTTTAGCAGAGTCTGGTAATACGATACCACTTGCAGTTTTTTCTTCTGTTTCAACAAGCTCAATAATAATGCGATCTCCTAATGGCTTTAACAAGTGAAACAACCTCCTCAAATTATATACAAATTTTTTATTATTAGCACTCAATCACAATGAGTGCTAACACAATTATTATATTAATTAATCTTTTCTCAGAATGCAAGAGACAAGACTTATTTTTTCGTAAATTTTTTTCTAGTTTCTTTTGCCCTTACAAAGTATATACCTTTACGCCTTAAATATTCATTCTTTCTATTATTTTAGTTGCTACTATTTGAAACAAGACACTCCTTATTAGTAGAATAGAAAGTATGATTGTCTGTTATCTTCAATATAATATGAACAGATCAGCTTAGATATAATTCCTATGTCACAAACTTTTAAACCATATTTATTTAAAGGAGCTTTTATTTTGAAAAAAGAATATTGGATTATCATAATAGCTTACATTGCCATGCAGCTCTCTACTTTTGTTGGAGTTCCTGTTGTTCTTTTTATCGCTGGTTTGCTTGGGTATAACCCAGCATCTAAAGCGATTCAATTCCAATCTAACGTTATTTGGTTGATATTTAGTTTTGTCGTTACCCTTATAATCTGTCTTTTTCTGTTAAGAAAAGAAATGAGAAATCCAATGCGTTCCGATATGATGAATATTCCTTCTTCTATCGGCTGGGCAATCGGGGGCATTTTTCTATCTTTATTTGCACAAACCTTCGCAGGCATAATCGAACGACTATTAGGCATAGAAGCTGGATCGGAAAACACAGAGCAAATCATGCAGCTTATTAATGCTGCACCTCTTGTCATTATCGTAGTAAGTATGATTGGACCCATTCTCGAGGAAATTGTGTTTCGTAAAATTATTTTCGGTTCCCTATATAAGCGGTTCGGATTTTTTATCTCTGCACTAATTAGCTCCCTTATCTTTGCGGTTGCTCATAGAGATTTCTCCCATATTCTACTATATGCAAGCATGGGATTTACATTTGCTTTCCTATATGTGAGGACCAAAAGGATTCTTGTGCCAATCTTCGCCCATGTCGCAATGAATTCATTCGTAGTTATCATGCAATTAAACTATGATAGAATTATCGAATGGCAGGAAAAGTACTCAGGCGTCACACACTTTATTGGAGGATTTTTATAAAATGAGAAGATCACCGCTATTTTCAGGAGTTCTATATATTATATTCGGAGCTTTCTTTATATACTTTGCAGTACATGATTTACAACGAAACCAAGAATGGGGATTTTATACATATTTACTAGTCATCCTCGCGACCTTTGATATCGGTTCAGGAATTAAGCTAATCAATTTTCACTTTTTCCTGAAAAAAAACCAACGCGACACTAAAAAACCAAAACAATAATCAAGTCCGTTGGCTTCTGTTGGAAATCAACGAGCAAAAATTTCTCAAAAAAATGCGTGTATAAGAATGTAGTTCCCTCTACACTCTTATACACGCATTTCCTTTTTATTCTTCCGTTTCCTCAGCCTCTACTTCTACTTCCGCATCCGGAGTAGGATAATGTTTTAAGAAATAAACAAGAGATTGCAGCTCTACTGCTAAGTCAATATGATGAACTCGTACATTTGATGGCACATTTAGACGAGCAGGAGTAAAGTTCAATATCCCTTTAATATTACTTTCCACTAAACGATCAGTGATTATCTGAGCAGCACTTGCAGGAACCGTTAATATCGCCACTTCTACTCCATTTTCTTGCAGAACTTTCTCTAGATCATCCATATGATGAATCGGCACATCGTTCACTAAAGTGCCAATCTTTTCTTCTATCACATCGAATCCCACTTCTATTTTTGTGTTATTATTTTTTAAGAAGTTATATTTTAAAAAGGCAACCCCCAGATTACCAACACCAATTAAAGCAACCTTTGTTAGTTCATCTTGATCTAATGTTTTACGGAAAAATGACAATAAATAGTTTACATTATAACCATATCCTTTTTTTCCAAGAGCACCAAAATATGAAAAATCCCGTCTTATCGTAGCAGAATCAACCTTGACTGCTTCACTTAATTCAGCGGAAGAAACTCTCTGCTTTCCCGATGAATGCAAGTTTTTTAAAAAACGATAATATAATGGTAACCGCTTCGCTGTTGCCTGCGGTATTTTCATTACTTCATTATGCATACTTATCCCCTACCTATATTTAAAAATTAGCAGTTATTTCTACTGCTCTCTTTTGTAATTGCCGCTTTTTCCACCCGATTTCTCGACTAAATAGGTGTGCCCAATTACCATCCCTTTATCCATGCTTTTACACATATCATAAATAGTTAACGCTGTGACAGAAGCAGCAGTTAAGGCTTCCATTTCCACACCCGTACTCCCAACTGTCTTTACCGTTGCTGAAATAATTAGGTGGAAAAATCCTGCCTCTTCTTCCCATCGAAACGATATATCGACACCCTTCAACATAATTGGGTGACACATAGGGATAATATCAGCCGTTTTCTTAGCAGCCATAATTCCTGCCACTTGCCCAACAGCTAAGACATCCCCTTTTTTGATTTCTAGATTTGTGATTTTCTGATAGATTTCTTCCCTTACTTTAATGCTAGATTGAGCAACAGCTATGCGAACGGTTTCACTTTTTTCTGAGATATCAACCATTTTTGCACGGCCCTCATGATTAAAATGTGTAAACTCCCCCATAATAACACCTCTAAGCAAAATGATACACTATTTTAAAGAGAATGTGTATTTATTATCACTTTTTTCCCATTTCACCTTTATTGCAGTATAACGTATTTTTAGGTTACACTTATGGTACATAATCCCCTGAGGTGAAGAAATGATACTATTACAAGTAAATCAGCTAACCAAGCACTTTGGAGCTGAACTTATCTTATCAAATATAAAATTAGAAGTACAAGCAAGAGATAGAATCGCTCTCGTGGGAAGAAATGGTGCTGGGAAGTCTACCTTATTAAAAATAATTGCTGGACAACTGTCTCATGACTCTGGTGAAATCATAAAACCGAAAAATGTCGAAATAGGCTATCTCGCCCAAAATACAGGGCTGGAATCAAGTCTTTCCATTTGGGATGAGATGTTAACTGTATTCCACGAACTTCAAATAAAAGAGAAGCATTTAAGAAAACTGGAACAACAGATGTCGGATCCTGGCACTATCGAGAACCCAGATGCTTTTGAGAAAATTTTAAAAGAATATGACAATCTGCAATACGATTTTAAGGAAAATGGCGGCTATCAATACGAAGCAGATATACGTTCCGTTTTACACGGACTTAACTTTAATACATTCGATTACAGTACTAAAATTTCCTCTTTAAGTGGTGGCCAGAAAACAAGACTGGCATTAGCTAAACTGCTTCTTACGACACCAGATATTTTAATTCTGGATGAGCCGACTAACCATTTAGATATTGAAACACTTTCCTGGTTAGAGCAATACTTGCAAGGCTATAAAGGAGCCGTATTAATCGTTTCCCATGACCGTTACTTCCTTGACAAAGTAGTAACACAAGTCTATGAAATATCTAGACATCATATTCAAAAGTTTCTCGGTAACTATAGCGGTTATCTTGAGCAAAAAGCAGAAAATTATGAGCGTGAAATGAAACTTTATGAAAAGCAGCAAGATGAAATTGCCAAACTAGAAACATTTATTCAAAAAAACTTAGCACGTGCATCTACTACCAAAAGAGCACAAAGCCGTAGAAAGACATTGGATAAAATGGAACGGATGGATCGTCCAGACGGAAATGAAAAATCAGCTTCTTTTGGGTTTGAAATTACAAAACAAACAGGAAATGATGTTTTAAAAATGGATGATCTTTCTATTGGTTATAAAGATAATACTGTATCCAAACACATATCCTTCCAAATAAAACGAGGAGATAGTGTGGCATTAGTCGGACCAAACGGTGTTGGTAAATCTACTTTATTAAAGACAATTATTGAAAAGCTGCCAAAGCATGCTGGCTCCATTTCACTTGGATCAAATGTAATGATCGGCTACTATGATCAAGAACAAGCGGAATTGACATCAAACAAACGCGTATTAAATGAATTATGGGATGATTTTCCACTAACTCCTGAAAAAGATATCCGAACGGTACTTGGTAACTTCTTATTCTCAGGTGATGATGTTTTAAAAACAGTTAACTCATTAAGCGGCGGGGAAAAAGCGCGTTTAGCATTGTCCAAATTAATGATGGAAAAACCCAATGTATTAATATTGGACGAGCCAACTAACCATTTAGATTTAGATAGTAAAGAAGTACTTGAAAATGCTCTAATTGATTATCCGGGCACCATTTTATTTGTTTCACATGATCGTTATTTTATAAATAGAATCGCAACAAAAGTGATTGAATTAAGTGCAGAGGGATCTACAGAATTCTTAGGTGACTACGATTATTATGTGGAAAAGAAGTTAGAACAAGCAGAGATTAAAGCATTGGAAGCAACGGCTTCTATTCAGGTTGAACGTGACAATGGTACAGAAGACAAAACATCTTATCAGATGGATAAGGAAGCCAAAAAGCTAGAAAGACAAAGAATCAGAAGAATTGAAGAAATTGAAACAACGATCGAAGAACTAGAACTAAAAGTATCGGAACAGGAAAATCTCCTATGTGAACCTGAAATTTTTCAGGACCATGCCAAGGTTTTAGAACTAAATAACAGCCTTGAACAGTTAAAAGGTCAAATTGATCGTTTGATGGATGAATGGACCGAATTGTCAGATAAGTAAAAAGTACTGGGTATGCCAATACCCAGTACTTTTTTTCCACATTATTATCCACATATTAAAGAGTTATTATATAAGCTTTCCACATATTTACCCACATTATCCACAAAACAATAATAAGTTATACACATTATCCACATTTTATGTATATAACATCATATTTATTCACAATTACTCTTTTCTATGCATCTAAGTAAAAAGGCTTATTCCTTTTCATTGTGGATAGTTATATCTAATCCTGGATTTCCGTTTAAATCCAATTGTGCCCGCTGTCCTTTTTCGAAGAAAATGGTACCGGCTGCTGCAATCATTGCTGCATTATCTGTGCATAAAGATAATGGAGGAATGGTTAACTTTACAGATTCTAACTGTTCAAATTTCTCTGCAAGTACTGTTCTTAAACCCTTGTTAGCAGCAACACCGCCCGCTAATACAACTTGTTTTACCTTGTATTCCTTTGCTGCTTCCACAGTCTTTGAAACTAATACATCCACTACACTTTCCTGAAAACTAGCAGCCAAGTCCTCTGGTCTAATAACTTCTCCACGTTGTTCAGCGTTATGCACAGTGTTGATAACTGCAGATTTTAATCCACTGAAACTAAAATCATACGTGCCTTCTATCCATGCCCGTGGCAGCTTTACGGCTTTTGGGTCTCCCTCGCTTGCTAATCGATCGATATGAGGACCACCTGGATAAGGAAGCTGGAGCGTTCTTGCGACTTTATCATATGCTTCGCCAGCCGCATCATCCCTTGTTTCTCCAATAACCTCAAAGTGACCATGCTCTTTCATTAATACTAATTCGGTATGACCACCAGAAACCACAAGCGCTAATAAAGGGAATTCTAAGTTATCCACAAGTCGATTAGCATAAATATGCCCAGCAATATGATGTACACCAACTAAGGGGATATCATGTGCAAAACTTATTGCTTTAGCTGCATTTACACCTATTAAAAGAGCACCGACTAAACCAGGACCTTCCGTTACAGCAATAGCATCTATGTCCTCATAGCTTATCTGTGCTTTCGAGAGGGCCTCTTCAATCACAAGCGTAATCTGCTCCACATGATGTCTTGAAGCAATTTCTGGAACTACTCCGCCAAATCGTTTATGACTTTCTATTTGAGAAGAAACAATATTAGAAAGGATTTCTGTTCCGTTTTTTACAATAGAAACAGCCGTCTCATCACAGCTTGTTTCCATGCCCATTATTATTACATTATTATTCTTCATAATTTCACCCACATTACTAAAGCATCTTCTAGATTATCTGTATAATACTTCTTTCTAATTGCTCCATTTTGAAATCCAAGTTTTCTATATAAATTTTGTGCTACTTTATTTGTTACACGAACTTCTAGTGTCATAGTAGTTGCACCAAGCTTCCTTGCTTCATCCATAATCTTTGTGAGCAGCATTTCACCAAGTTTTTTCCCTCTAAAATCAGGCAGAATAGCGATATTTGTAATATGTGCTTCATCTACAACAATCCATACACCACAATATCCAACAAGCTCGTCTTCATATTGGATGACAATATATTTTGCAAACCGATTTTGGGTCAGCTCATTATAAAAAGCCTCTTTGCTCCATGGAGTACTAAAAGAAATCGTTTCAATTTTAAAAACATCATCGATATCCGCGACTGTCATATTGCGAAATTCAAATGTTGACATTATCCCCTGTCTTCCTTTTTCTCTATTTTATTTGCCTTCAGCCAATTTGCCTCTGCTTCTGCTAAGCGAATATAATTAGGGGTAAACGTATGTATCGCTTCTCCCTCTCTAGCTTCCCCTAACATTGCAAGAATCGACGGTCTAGGATTAAAGTCCACAGCATCTGTTAACTGAGCAAACTCTCCTAATCCTTCTGTTAAGATATCTTGGTGTATAGGTAAGTCATTTCCTACAAACAATATTCGCTGTTTTAATGGGACAAGTTCCTCTATCCAATCAGTTGAAAGGATTAACTGATCATTTTTTACGATCTCGATATCATTTCTGCTAAATTGATAAAGTCCTGTGTAAATCTGTCCTCTTCTCGCATCAAATAAGGGAGAAACATATCCATCAAAGTATCTTCCCACAGATGCAGCAAGCACTTCTAAACTAGAAACACCTACGAGTGGGATGTTCAACGTCCAAGCCAGCGTTTTCGCAATGGTAACACCAATACGCACACCTGTATAAGATCCTGGACCTTTTGCTACCACAATTTTAGAAAGATCCTTTGGTTTTATATCACAGTCCTTCATTAACTGTTCAATTGCTGGCATTGCTCTAATCGAATGATTCTTTTTTAGGTTTGTAATATACTCCCCGATTACCTTCCCATTCTCATATAAGGCAACCCCTAATACAAAATTTGATGTATCTATTGCTAATATCTTCATGAAAATAACTCCTTACATAATTGCATATAACGGGAGCCCTTAGGTGATAAGACAATTTTTCTTCCCGATGTATTATCATAGTATAAGTTAATCTGCAGATAATCCACTGGTAACTGCTCCTCAATCAAATGAGCCCACTCCACTACTGTAACGCCTTCACCCTCGAAATACTCATCAAATCCTAAATCCTCATCGCTATCCTTTAAACGATAAACATCCATATGATACAATGGCAATTTCCCTTGATACTCTTTAATTATTGTAAAGGTAGGACTATTAACTGTTTTAGTTATCCCTAACCCTTTCGCTATTCCTTTTGTAAAAGTTGTTTTGCCAGCACCTAAATCACCTTCTAAAGTGATTACATCTCCTGCTTGTAAAAGCCATGCAATCCGCTCAGCAAAATCAATCGTTCCTTCCGCAGTATCTGCCTTCCATTCAAAGTTATTCATAAATTACTCCTAATACAAATTTAATAATGGTATTATCTTTTATTATACTCAATTACCCACTGAGTCTAAAGGTAGTCTTTTGTTTTTTGTGGAAAACCTTCTGATCTTGCGATTTTATTTTTATTTAGTTATCCACAGTCTCTCCATTTAAAGAATTCCTAGACGAACAAAAAAATCCTTAGGTTTGATTCCTAAGGATTTTTCATTGTTTGATTGCGGGGACAGGATTTGAACCTGCGACCTTCGGGTTATGAGCCCGACGAGCTACCAGACTGCTCCACCCCGCGACGATATAAAATAATAAAAGCCTGGCGACGTCCTATTCTCACAGGGGGAGAACCCCCAACTACCATCGGCGCTGAGAAGCTTAACTTCCGTGTTCGGTATGGGAACGGGTGTGACCTTCTCGCTATCGCCACCAGACTATTTATTTGTGAGGTTATTCCCTCAAAACTAGATTATGAAGTAAAAGAAAGAATGAGTAATCAGTATTGTCCAGCTCCAACGCCGATAAACAGGCGTTTCCGCTTTTCATTTTAGTTAAGTCCTCGATCTATTAGTATCAGTCAGCTCCACATGTCGCCACGCTTCCACCTCTGACCTATCAACCTGATCATCTTTCAGGGATCTTACTAGCTTGCGCTATGGGAAATCTCATCTTGAGGGGGGCTTCATGCTTAGATGCTTTCAGCACTTATCCCTTCCGCACATAGCTACCCAGCGATGCCTTTGGCAAGACAACTGGTACACCAGCGGTGCGTCCATCCCGGTCCTCTCGTACTAAGGACAGCTCCTCTCAAATTTCCTACGCCCACGACGGATAGGGACCGAACTGTCTCACGACGTTCTGAACCCAGCTCGCGTACCGCTTTAATGGGCGAACAGCCCAACCCTTGGGACCGACTACAGCCCCAGGATGCGATGAGCCGACATCGAGGTGCCAAACCTCCCCGTCGATGTGGACTCTTGGGGGAGATAAGCCTGTTATCCCCGGGGTAGCTTTTATCCGTTGAGCGATGGCCCTTCCATGCGGAACCACCGGATCACTAAGCCCGACTTTCGTCCCTGCTCGACTTGTAGGTCTCGCAGTCAAGCTCCCTTGTGCCTTTACACTCTACGAATGATTTCCAACCATTCTGAGGGAACCTTTGGGCGCCTCCGTTACTTTTTAGGAGGCGACCGCCCCAGTCAAACTGCCCACCTGACACTGTCTCCCACCCCGATCAGGGGTGCGGGTTAGAATGTCAATACAGCCAGGGTAGTATCCCACCAATGCCTCCACCGAAGCTGGCGCTCCGGCTTCCAAGGCTCCTACCTATCCTGTACAAGCTGTACCAAAATTCAATATCAGGCTGCAGTAAAGCTCCACGGGGTCTTTCCGTCCTGTCGCGGGTAACCTGCATCTTCACAGGTACTATAATTTCACCGAGTCTCTCGTTGAGACAGTGCCCAGATCGTTACACCTTTCGTGCGGGTCGGAACTTACCCGACAAGGAATTTCGCTACCTTAGGACCGTTATAGTTACGGCCGCCGTTTACTGGGGCTTCAATTCAGAGCTTCGCACTAACGTGCTAACCCCTCCTCTTAACCTTCCAGCACCGGGCAGGTGTCAGCCCCTATACTTCGCCTTGCGGCTTCGCAGAGACCTGTGTTTTTGCTAAACAGTCGCCTGGGCCTATTCACTGCGGCTCTCGCAGGCTTGCACCCGCAAGAGCACCCCTTCTCCCGAAGTTACGGGGTCATTTTGCCGAGTTCCTTAACGAGAGTTCTCTCGCTCACCTTAGGATTCTCTCCTCGCCTACCTGTGTCGGTTTGCGGTACGGGCACCCTAAATCTCGCTAGAGGCTTTTCTTGGCAGTGTGGAATCAGGAACTTCGGTACTATATTTCCCTCGCCGTCACAGCTCCGCTTATGTGGTAATGGGATTTGCCTCATTACCAGCCTAACTGCTTGGACGTGCTAATCCAACAGCACGCTTACCCTATCCTCCTGCGTCCCCCCATTGCTCAAACGATTTAAAGGTGGTACAGGAATATCAACCTGTTGTCCATCGCCTACGCTTTTCAGCCTCGGCTTAGGTCCCGACTAACCCTGAGCGGACGAGCCTTCCTCAGGAAACCTTAGGCATTCGGTGGATGAGATTCTCACTCATCTTTCGCTACTCATACCGGCATTCTCACTTCTAAGCGCTCCACCAGTCCTTACGGTCTAGCTTCAACGCCCTTAGAACGCTCTCCTACCACTGACATCATAGATGTCAATCCACAGCTTCGGTGATACGTTTAGCCCCGGTACATTTTCGGCGCAGAGTCACTCGACCAGTGAGCTATTACGCACTCTTTAAATGGTGGCTGCTTCTAAGCCAACATCCTGGTTGTCTAAGCAACTCCACATCCTTTTCCACTTAACGTATACTTTGGGACCTTAGCTGGTGGTCTGGGCTGTTTCCCTCTTGACCACGGATCTTATCACTCGTAGTCTGACTCCCAAGAATAAGTATTTGGCATTCGGAGTTTGTCTGAATTCGGTAACCCGATGGGGGCCCCTAGTCCAAACAGTGCTCTACCTCCAATACTCTAAATCTTGAGGCTAGCCCTAAAGCTATTTCGGAGAGAACCAGCTATCTCCAAGTTCGATTGGAATTTCTCCGCTACCCACACCTCATCCCCGCACTTTTCAACGTGCGTGGGTTCGGGCCTCCATCCAGTGTTACCTGGACTTCACCCTGGACATGGGTAGATCACCTGGTTTCGGGTCTACAACCACATACTATTTCGCCCTATTCAGACTCGCTTTCGCTGCGGCTCCGTCTCTTCAACTTAACCTCGCATGTAATCGTAACTCGCCGGTTCATTCTACAAAAGGCACGCTATCACCCATAAAAGGGCTCTAACTACTTGTAGGCACACGGTTTCAGGATCTATTTCACTCCCCTTCCGGGGTGCTTTTCACCTTTCCCTCACGGTACTGGTTCACTATCGGTCACTAGGGAGTATTTAGCCTTGGGAGATGGTCCTCCCTGCTTCCGACGGGATTTCTCGTGTCCCGCCGTACTCAGGATACACTCAAGAGGGAACGAAGTTTCGACTACAGGGTTTTTACCTTCTACGACTGACCTTTCCAGATCGATTCGTCTACCCCGTTCCTTTGTAACTCCATATAGAGTGTCCTACAACCCCAAGAGGCAAGCCTCTTGGTTTGGGCTAATCCCGTTTCGCTCGCCGCTACTCAGGGAATCGCGTTTGCTTTCTCTTCCTCCGGGTACTTAGATGTTTCAGTTCCCCGGGTCTGCCTTCAGTACCCTATGTATTCAGGTAAAGATTCTATCCCATTACGGATAGAGGGTTTCCCCATTCGGAAATCTCTGGATCAAAGCTTACTTACAGCTCCCCAAAGCATATCGGTGTTAATCCCGTCCTTCATCGGCTCCTAGTGCCAAGGCATCCACCGTGCGCCCTTTCTAACTTAACTTAGTTTCGACCAAAGATAAGCGGCGTATCTCTTCGTCAGCTTCTTCACTCTGCTCCTCACGTACTGTCGTACGCTCCGGTGCTCGTTTCGGTCGCTTCCTTGATCTACTTGCTTCTCTTTGCTCTCCAATCTTTGAAGGAGTATTCGTTTAATACGATTACTTTCCAAAGAAGTAATTCTCTAAAATAGAGAATCTAAGATGGCGATTACTCGGTTTCTTTCTTGGTTCTTACTTTTCATAATCTAGTTTTCAAGGAACAATTTCGGCTAAAGATAAACTTCGCATCTCTTCGTCAGCTTCTTCGCTCTGCTCCTCACGTACTGTTGTACGCTCCGGTGCTCGCGCATTCGCTTCCTTGATCTACTCGTTTCTCTTTACCCTCAAACTTATTACTGTTTTTGAGGAATTGCTCCCTCAAAACTGAACAATCAAATCGTCAACAATCTTTGATGGAATGTAAATTCCATTTTCCTTAGAAAGGAGGTGATCCAGCCGCACCTTCCGATACGGCTACCTTGTTACGACTTCACCCCAATCATCTATCCCACCTTAGGCGGCTGGCTCCAAAAGGTTACCCCACCGACTTCGGGTGTTACAAACTCTCGTGGTGTGACGGGCGGTGTGTACAAGGCCCGGGAACGTATTCACCGCGGCATGCTGATCCGCGATTACTAGCGATTCCAGCTTCATGTAGGCGAGTTGCAGCCTACAATCCGAACTGAGAATGGTTTTATGGGATTTGCTCGACCTCGCGGTTTTGCTGCCCTTTGTACCATCCATTGTAGCACGTGTGTAGCCCAGGTCATAAGGGGCATGATGATTTGACGTCATCCCCACCTTCCTCCGGTTTGTCACCGGCAGTCACCTTAGAGTGCCCAACTGAATGCTGGCAACTAAGATCAAGGGTTGCGCTCGTTGCGGGACTTAACCCAACATCTCACGACACGAGCTGACGACAACCATGCACCACCTGTCACTCTGTCCCCCGAAGGGGAACGTCCTATCTCTAGGAGTGTCAGAGGATGTCAAGACCTGGTAAGGTTCTTCGCGTTGCTTCGAATTAAACCACATGCTCCACCGCTTGTGCGGGCCCCCGTCAATTCCTTTGAGTTTCAGCCTTGCGGCCGTACTCCCCAGGCGGAGTGCTTAATGCGTTTGCTGCAGCACTAAAGGGCGGAAACCCTCTAACACTTAGCACTCATCGTTTACGGCGTGGACTACCAGGGTATCTAATCCTGTTTGCTCCCCACGCTTTCGCGCCTCAGCGTCAGTTACAGACCAAAGAGTCGCCTTCGCCACTGGTGTTCCTCCACATCTCTACGCATTTCACCGCTACACGTGGAATTCCACTCTTCTCTTCTGCACTCAAGTCCCCCAGTTTCCAATGACCCTCCACGGTTGAGCCGTGGGCTTTCACATCAGACTTAAAGGACCGCCTGCGCGCGCTTTACGCCCAATAATTCCGGACAACGCTTGCCACCTACGTATTACCGCGGCTGCTGGCACGTAGTTAGCCGTGGCTTTCTGGTTAGGTACCGTCAAGGTACAAGCAGTTACTCTTGTACTTGTTCTTCCCTAACAACAGAGTTTTACGATCCGAAAACCTTCATCACTCACGCGGCGTTGCTCCGTCAGACTTTCGTCCATTGCGGAAGATTCCCTACTGCTGCCTCCCGTAGGAGTCTGGGCCGTGTCTCAGTCCCAGTGTGGCCGATCACCCTCTCAGGTCGGCTACGCATCGTCGCCTTGGTGAGCCGTTACCTCACCAACTAGCTAATGCGCCGCGGGCCCATCTGTAAGTGACAGCGTAAACCGTCTTTCAGCTTTTCCTCATGAGAGGAAAAGGATTATCCGGTATTAGCTCCGGTTTCCCGAAGTTATCCCAGTCTTACAGGCAGGTTGCCCACGTGTTACTCACCCGTCCGCCGCTAACTTTAAAAGCAAGCTTTTAAAGTCCGCTCGACTTGCATGTATTAGGCACGCCGCCAGCGTTCGTCCTGAGCCAGGATCAAACTCTCCAATAAAGAGTTGATTAGCTCATTGCTAAACTCTAGCTTTTTATTACTTTTTTTGTTTTACAACATTCGTTATAAAACGATTATTGTTGACGTTTGTTTGTTCAGTTTTCAAAGAGCAATAAAATAAAATGGAGCGGGTGATGGGAATCGAACCCACGACATCAGCTTGGAAGGCTGAGGTTTTACCATTAAACTACACCCGCATAATAAGAGTGATATACTTTTTTTGCTTGACGAACATTCATGGTCGGGAAGACAGGATTCGAACCTGCGACCCCTTGGTCCCAAACCAAGTGCTCTACCAAGCTGAGCTACTTCCCGAATATGGCGCGCCCGAAAGGAGTCGAACCCATAACCTTCTGATCCGTAGTCAGACGCTCTATCCAATTGAGCTACGGGCGCATATTTCCGAAAGCGACTTTATAATCATACAATATTTTTTATCGGCTGTCAACACTTTTTTTGATGCGGCCGAGAGGACTTGAACCTCCACGGGGTTAACCCCCACTAGGCCCTCAACCTAGCGCGTCTGCCATTCCGCCACGACCGCACTATAAGAGATGATCCATTGTACATTCATAAATCTGTTTCGTTCATCAAAATTAGATGGTGCGGGTGAAGGGAGTCGAACCCCCACGCCTTGCGGCGCTAGATCCTAAGTCTAGTGCGTCTGCCAATTCCGCCACACCCGCTTATTCTAATATATAATGGTGAGCCATGGAGGATTCGAACCTCCGACCCTCTGATTAAAAGTCAGATGCTCTACCGACTGAGCTAATGGCTCTTGGCTGGGCTAGCTGGATTCGAACCAACGAATGACGGAGTCAAAGTCCGTTGCCTTACCGCTTGGCTATAGCCCAATATTAAATATAAATGGCGGTCCGGACGGGACTCGAACCCGCGACCTCCTGCGTGACAGGCAGGCATTCTAACCAACTGAACTACCGGACCAAACTTTTTTATAAAATAATAAATGACCCGTACGGGATTCGAACCCGTGTTACCGCCGTGAAAGGGCGGTGTCTTAACCGCTTGACCAACGGGCCATAATACCACCAAATTGCTTTCTGGCGGAGAAGGAGGGATTTGAACCCTCGCGCCGCTTACGCGACCTACACCCTTAGCAGGGGCGCCTCTTCAGCCTCTTGAGTACTTCCCCAAAAAAATGGCTCCGCAGGTAGGACTCGAACCTACGACCGTTCGGTTAACAGCCGAATGCTCTACCACTGAGCTACTGCGGAATAATTGTCATCGACATATTTGTTATCAAAAGAAACAATCACTAGCAGCGTTATAACAACTGCTCTCTTGTCGACTCTTTACATTATAAGGACATATAAATAATAAGTCAAGCACCTTTCAAAACTTTTTTTAAAACACAATCCATCCATCTTTCATTACTTATCCATCTGAATCACTTCTTCTAATTTTAATCTTCCCTTACATTTCCCACAAACATACTTTTTTATATCCATTCTTTTTCTTCTCGTATATTGCTGTTTACAGGAAACACAAGAGTAAATAAGTATTTTCTTCGATTTCCCTCTCTTACTTTCAACTGGTAACGGTGAACAATATCTTGGACCACCTACCATTTTTAGAAGAGATTTAAAATCGGCATCCTTGTGCTGATATCCTTTGTTTAATAAATGAAGATGATAATGACATAATTCATGTTTTATAATCCCTACTAATTCATCCAAACCCATCAGATCATAATATGTTTTATTGATTTCAATATTATGAGTGCTTAACAAATATCTTCCACCAGTGGTTCTTAATCGCGGATTAAAAATTGCCTTGTGCTCAAAACTTCTTTTAAAGTAATCCCACGATATATTCTCCACTAACTTTTGCAATTCCTCATTTGTCATCGTACCGCTCATTCCTCCTCAACAAGACAAACCATTATAGCATACAATAGTTTTATAACTTACTAAAACGTACACAATCATGTAATTATGTTAAATTGATAATTCTATAATCTCACCTTAAACTAGGCAATTTTCTACCTTTTTTAGTTATCGGCATGAAAGGCTAAAGCAAATTTATCTTTTTTTAGCTAGCCAAAATCAAAAAACAAGGAGTGAATATAATGCCTAATTGGTTACAAAACCAAATCAAAAAAGCTTTCTATGAAAAAAATAGCTATCAAGTCAAGCTGTTGAATCAATGCTGGTATTACTATTGCCGCAAAAATACTGCTAATTAACTTTTCATTATAAAATGAACTCACTTTCTCTTTATAAACTAAGAATACCTGCGTTATCTCTTCCATCAACGCAGGCTTCTTTTTATTGCTATTTTTCTTCTTTTGGATTTAGCATCGTTAGTGCAACTCTTCCTTTGTTATGGTCGACGCTGTCTACCCAAACAGTAACAACATCTCCCACACCTACTATATCAAGGGGATGCTTAACAAACTTATTGCTTAGCTTCGAAATATGGACCAAGCCATCTTGCTTTACACCAATATCTATAAACGCCCCAAAATCAACTACATTTCGCACCGTTCCTTGTAGTTCCATGCCCGTTTGCAGATCCTCTAGTTTCAATACATCTTTTCTTAATAATGGTGCAGCTAAATCGTCACGTGGATCTCGGGATGGACGAACTAATGCCTCAATAATATCCTTTAGCGTTAATTCCCCTATATTAAGTTCCTGTGCACTTTCCTTCAGATTAACCTTTGTTAATGCTTCCCTTAAAGCTGTAGTACCGATATCTTTTGTTTTAAATCCTAATGTAGATAAGAGTTTTTTTACTTCATCGTAATGCTCTGGATGTATGCCCGTTCTATCTAAAGGCTCCTCTCCATCCAATACACGTAGGAACCCAATTGCCTGTTCATATGTTTTTGCACCTAAGCGCGGTATCTTCTTTAATTGTTTTCGACTTATGAATTTCCCTTCTTCTTCTCGTTTCTTTACGATATTATTAGCAACCGCTTTGGAAAGACCTGCAACATATTGTAACAAAGAAGGAGATGCTGTATTTACATTAACCCCAACTTGGTTAACTGCTGTTTCTACTACAAAGTGCAATGATTCTGCTAATTTTTTTTGAGATACATCATGTTGATATTGACCAACTCCAACGGATTTTGGATCAATTTTAACCAATTCAGCAAGCGGATCTTGCAGTCTTCTCGCTATCGATACAGCACTTCTTTCTTCTACTTGGAAATCCGGGAACTCTTCTCTAGCAATTTCTGAAGCAGAATATACACTCGCTCCAGCTTCATTCACTATTAAATAATAGATTTCTTTATTTTGCTTTTTTAGCATATCTGCTACAAATTGTTCCGTTTCTCTTGAAGCAGTACCATTACCTACTGCAACCATTTCAATATCATATCGATCTAGGATTTCTTGGAACTTCGCTTTTGCTTCTGCTGCTTTAGATACAGGCGGATGAGGATAGATAACCCCTATTTCTAATACTTTTCCTGTTTCATCTACTACCGCTAACTTACAGCCTGTCCGATATGCTGGATCCACTCCAAGAACCATTTTCCCCTTTAGGGGTGGCTGTAATAATAGATTGCGAAGATTCTCTGAGAAAATGTGTATTGCCTGTTCTTCCGCTTTCTCAGTTAACTCATTTCTTATTTCCCTTTCGATGGATGGCTGAATAAGACGTTTATAGCCATCATCAATAGCTTCTTTTATGATTAATCCTTCAGGGGATTGGGCATTTGTTAACCACTTTTTCTCCAAGTATTCAGTAATTACTTCTATCGGAGCAACGATGGCTACTTTTAAAATATCTTCTTTTTCACCTCTATTTAAAGCTAAAGTTCGATGAGGGACAATTTTATTTACTGGTTCTTCATATTCATAATACATTTCATAAATATTTTTTTCGTCCTTCTCTACCTTTTTAGCGCTAGACTGAATTTTCCCAGTAAGCATTGTCTTATTTCTTATCCATTTTCTGCTCTCTGCATCATCTGATATCTGTTCTGCCAATATATCTTTCGCTCCATTAATTGCATCCTCAATGGATAAGACTTCTTTTTCCTCCGAGATGTATTTATTTGCTTCTTCTTCTAAAGAGTTTTTCTTTTCTTTACTAATTAACCATTCTGCAAAAGGCTCCAGCCCTTTTTCTTTTGCAATGGTTGCTTTTGTTCGACGCTTTTGTTTATACGGACGATATAAATCTTCTACTTCTTGTAGCTTAATTGCCTTTATAATGTTGTTATGCAGCTCTTCTGTGAGCTTCCCCTGTTCCTCAATTAAACGAATAACTTCTTCTTTTCGTTGTGCTAAGTTTTGAATATATGTATACCGATCAATGATATCTTTTATTTGCACCTCATCTAGTGCCCCTGTTTGTTCCTTTCTATATCTAGCAATAAAAGGAACCGTATTTCCATCTTCTATTAATGTAATAACGCTTTTCACTTGTTTAATTGATACACTCTGTTCTTTTGCTATAATCGCTAAATAGTTCTGTCCTTTTTCCTGTTCCAAAGCCTTCTCCATAACACTCACTATCCTTTCTAGATCCGTCGAACATCACGTAAATTATTATTCCATTCTCTTTATACTTGGAAGTAATACCTTTTATTTTGATCTATCTCTATTTTATCAAAAGGTTCTTGGAAAACATATTATCAACATAAAGGAAATTCCATCCCCTCCTTTCTCTTTCTATTTTACTAGCTTATAGGTTTCACTATCGAAGCAAAGGATACGGCTAAATGAATGAACTTTCATTTTGAACAAAAAAAAGCTTACTTTTCAAAGTAAGCTTCCTAGTATAAAAGTAGAATCATCGTTAGAATTATTATATTTCCCAATAATATCATCTGCTATGGACCTAATAGGCAAATATCCTCTTAGCAAATTTTTAATTCCTTGAATATTAAATCCATCGGAAAAAACAAGAAATTTAGCATGATTTTCAAAAGTAAAACGTTGTGTATGATAATGTTGAGGCCTTCCTGATAAATACCCCGTTACTGGGAGTGGATATGTCAGTTTACCTGAAGGAGAATAAAGAAAGAATCGTATGTTGCCTACACAACTGTAAACAATTGTCTTAGAAGCATAGTTTATTTTAAAAACACAAACAGCAGCTCCTCTTTTCTTGACTAGAACATTATTCGATAGTTCCATTAATTCATCTACAGACTTCCCATGGTTTTCTTTAATTATCTCCGTAACTGCAACGGATGCCTCGTTTGCATATTCGCCGCTGCCAAGTCCATCTGCTAATACACAAACAAAGTATTCATCCGTTGATGTATAAAAGAAACTATCTCCACAAAGGGTTTTCCCTTTCTTGCTAGTCTGATAGGAAAGCACATGAACATTATTGTCTTTCAACTCATTCATAAGATAAACTCCGAATTACTGGTCTCCGCCTGAATTGCTTCTTGCAGCTTTTTGATTGCTCTTCTCTGAAGCCTAGAAACATGCATCTGAGAAATCCCCAGCTTCTCTCCAGCTTCCTTCTGACTAAGATTATCCAAGTATGTATATTGAATAATACTCTTCTCTCTCTCTGTTAGTACATGGAGTACTTTTTCCAGCACTAACTTTTGATTTACTTTTTCAAAGCCTTGATCTACATCTCCGACAATATCTAGAAGTGTAACAGTTCCACCTTCCGAATCTGCTTCAATCGAATGATCAACAGACAATGCTTGATAACTTCTTCCCATTTCCATTGCTTCTAGCACTTCTTCTTCAGATACATCTAAATAATCGGCGATTTCATCCACCTTTGGAGAACGCTGTAAATCGGTAGTAAGCTGCTCAACCGTCTTCTTTATTTTAGGACCAAGCTCTTTTATTCTTCTGGGTACATGAACACTCCAAGTTTTATCTCTTAAAAACCGTTTAATTTCTCCAATTATGGTTGGAACCGCAAAGGCTTCAAAACTTTTTCCGAAGCTTTCATCATAGCGATGAATAGCCCCTATTAATCCAATGATTCCAACCTGTGTAATATCCTCATGAAACATTTTACCTTTAGAATACTTTCGTGCCAGCATTTCTACTAAATCGCGATAGTTTATAACAAGCGCTTCTTGCGCCTTCTCATTTTGTGTACTTTGAAAGTCTTTAATTAAAGCATTTACTTCTTCTTTTGATAAATGGCGATTAGGTTGAGATTGTTTCTGCATCCCTCTCCACCTGCTCTCCTTCGAGGTATTTTGTCATGAAAACAGTTACCCCGTTATTATGGTGAATCTTGACTTCATCCATTAATGTTTCGATCAAGTATAGGCCAAGTCCTCCTTCACGAAGAAATTCCACCGACTCATCCTGCTCATACGGACCCAGATCCTTTGTAGTGGAATGAAAGTCAAAGCTTTTCCCATTATCGGCTACAATGACTTCTAATCGATCATTATATAATCGAAATCCAACTAAAACTTCTCCTGCGTCTTTATTTTTATACGCATGTTGCACAGCATTTGTACAGGCTTCACTTGTTGCTATCTTTAAGTCTTCAATTTCATCGTAGCTAAAGCCCATTCTGCTTGCAATCCCAGACAACGTTAAGCGAATTATCCCAACATACTCTGGTTTAGAAGGAATTTTCATTTCGATGTACTCAAAATGACTCATTGTATTCCACCTTCTATCTTGCTATTTATGTCTATAATGTCTGCTAATCCGGTTATTTCAAACAATCTGATTAAGCGGCTTGATAGACCTACTAACTTAAATTCACCATTATTCGCTCGAACATTCTTAAATATACCTACAAATACACCTAAACCAGTACTATCCATATAATTTACATCGGATAAATCTATTATCATTTTTATTCCTTTTTTCTCAGAGAAGGAATAAATCCGCTCCCTTAATTTCGGAGCAGTATACGCATCAATTTCACCAGAAACCTTAACTTCTACATCCAATTCTTTTTCCTTTACATCTATTATGATATTCATCCCGACCCACCTTCACATTATTACGATATTGTCTTATACCCTATTGGAGGTACCATTAAACTTCTCTTTTAAAAATAATTAAAGTAAAATCATCACGTAATTGAAAATCTTGAATTTTTTCTAATTCCTTAAAGACATTTTCTACAATATTCTGTGCATCTAAATGCATATGTTTCCTTATGTATCCAAGAAGCGTTTCTTTTTCAATAAAGCCTTCCTTTGTTCTACACTCGGTTACTCCATCTGACATTAAAACAATCATATCTCCTGGATAAATTTGCTTTTCAAACTGCTGATATTTCGTTCTTTTATCAACACCCAGCAGCAATCCCTTAGTCTTCAGCTCACTAAACTGTTTCGTTTCCGCTTGATAATATAAGCCAGGCTCATGACCAGCTGACGCATAATGAAATACATGTGATAGCACATCATATGCTCCGTAAAACATGGTAATAAACATACTAGGATCTACATTTTGTTCTACAACCCTATTTAAATTTTCTAGAACATTGCTTGGTTTATTCCTATTTTCCGGAAGACTGTCCATCGCATACTTAATCATCGACATGCACATAGCAGCAGGAATACCCTTCCCTATCACATCTGCAATGGCAATGTTAATAATCTGATCATCATCATGAACAAAGTGATAATAATCGCCATTCATCATTTTAGCCGGTACACTTATTGCCCCAATATCTAATCCATCGACTTTTGGAATATCTGTGCTTAATAATGTTTGCTGTACATTTGCTGCTATTTCCATTTCGCTTCTTAACTCTTGCTGAACATGACGCAAGCTTTGATGTTCTCTATAAGCAAATCCATAGCCTATCATAACCTCTAGAAGTATATCGAAGGATTTTGTTACATATCCAGGTATATCTGGATATAAATCCATCAGAATAGATTTATGTAAACTAATTATGTCTTCTGGTGATATTTTTTGTTCAATTGATTTCCTACTAAACTTTTGCCCTTGATAAAGAGCTTGTTCAGATTCATCTTTAATATAGTTCACAAGAAGATCTCGATATTTAGATTCCATCATTTCTCGGAAATCCATTATCTCCCCCCCTATCTTAGCCACTTCACCGCCTGGATTTCTGTTCCATCGCCAATAGAGGTTTTAATATCAAACTCATCCATCAAACGTTTCACACCTGGCAATCCGGCTCCTAACCCGCCAGAAGTAGAAAAACCATCTTGCATCACTTGTCTAATATCCTTAATTCCAGGACCACTATCCATCGCAATTAGTTTTAAACCAGCTTTCCCATTATCAAAAAGCTTTTCTATACAAATCTGTCCTTGACCAGCATATAAATATATATTTCTTGCTAATTCACTAATTGCTGTAGTTATACGGGCTTGATCAACGGTACCGAAGCCGAGCTCTTTGGCGAGGTTTCTGCCTAATTGCCGAGCGGCAACGATATCCCATTCATTTATGATTTTTACACAGGATTGGTCTCCCATAGGTCAGTCCTCCAATTCCTGTTGTAATTTCTCCAAACCTTTTTCTAGATCTAAGGCAGTTAAAACATCGTTTAAACTGATACCTAGCTCTACTAAGGTGATGGCAACAGCAGGCTGAATCCCTGTCAGTACCACCTTAGCCCCCATTAGCTTCGACATACCGATAACATCACCTAATACTTTTGCAATAAATGAGTCTATAAAATCAATAGAAGTTAAATCAATAACTACCCCGTTGGCACTGGTTTCATGGATTTTATTTAATAAATCCTCTTGAAACTGAAGGGCTGTTTGGTCATCTAATTCCCATTGAATGGATACTAGTAAGTAGTCATAAAGTTTTAATATTGGTATTCTTACTCTATTCACCCAAAACCAACCAACTTTCTTTTAATATTTTTTACACACTTATCCATCCCGCGTTAGGGATCCTCTATTTAGATGGAAGAAAATCTAAAATAAATGCAAGAAGCTTCACTTGGTAAACCTAAAGATTATAAAAAAACCCATCCATAATCACCAATTTGATTGCTCCATATTTTCCTGAGTTACTTCCTTCATTTTATCATATTAACAGAGACTTTTTATTTTCAAAAATGGGTATATTGAAAAACAAGTGGTACTTTTGGGCATATTCTCCACTTGAAAATTTATTCATCCTTCTACTAAAGATAGGTGATGACTTTTCTATATTCCCATTTTCCTTATCCTTCAAACCTATTATAGAAATTTTTTTGTTATTTAGTAAAAATAATGCTTCACTATTTCCTGTCAAACTAGAAAGAACCTCCTTACTAAATAAGGAGGTTCTTTCTAGTTTGACATACGAGCTTTTTTACATACAAAAAGGTTGCAGTTAGGGTTATTAAAAAAAGCGCTTCAATGAGCGCATTATACTTAAAATTCAATGAGACCTAAACTAATTTGTAGAGCTTCATCGACTTTTTCCATCATTTCCTCATCAAGATGAGTAATTTTGTCCGTTAGCCTCTGTTTATCTATCGTACGAATTTGTTCTAAAAGAATTACCGAATCTCTTTCAAAACCATATCGCTTCGCATCAATTTCCACATGAGTCGGCAATTTAGCCTTTTGAATCTGAGCTGTAATTGCTGCAATAATGACTGTGGGACTGAACCGATTCCCGATGTCGTTTTGAATGACAAGTACAGGACGGACGCCGCCTTGCTCTGAACCAACAACTGGGGATAGGTCTGCAAAATAAACGTCACCACGTTTGACAATCAAAGGATTACCCTCCGCTTACAAGACGTTCTACTGTATGCTCTGCCTCGTATTCTGCGAGAAAGCTTTCTGATGCAATGGATAAATTTAATTTAGCCATTTCCATATATCCTCGTCTCATCGATTCGCGGATATGTCTCTTTTTCCGTTCGCGAAGATACATTTTCGTTGCTTGATAAATAAATTCACTACGATTAACATTTTCCTGCTTAACGAAGCCGTCCAATTCAGTTAACAAATGCTTTGGTAATTTTATCATGATCTCTGTCGTTGTGCTAGATTCAGACACAAACATACACCTCCACCATCACTACACACCATTTTTAGCTCTGCTTTTTTTAATCATACCACTAATAAGTGTTTCTGCAAAGTCCATTCAGCAATTCTACTGTATTATCCGCCAAAAATTATCCCTTTTATGCATGAAAGAATAGAAAAACGAAAATTATTCACAAAAATAATAGCTGTTCTTCCATATTTTTCATATAAATAGATCTTCAAATGGTATCTGTGACCATAATTAATGTATTCAGTCATTTCCTTATCCATTACTTTTATTTGATCTTGAGTTTAAAATATTCATTTGGCAGCAAGATTCCGAAACCACCATTGCTTTGTCTTCCTCTAGATTAAGAAATTTACTGTTTCTGTGACATTTCCATTTTGTTTAAAAATCCGCGGGACTCTTGTAGAAATCATACATGTGACTTCATAATTAATCGTCTCTAGTTTAGCAGCAATTTCATTCACAGAGATTTCAGCATCCCTTTGCTTCCCAATTAACGTTATTTCTGTTCCTGGCTCTAAATAAAACGGCAGCCTTATCATACATTGATCCATGCAAATTCTCCCTACAATCGGCGCTCTTATTCCTTCAGCGAGAACCTCTTGACCTTGCAGTTTACGTAACCATCCGTCTGCATAACCGATTGGTAAAGTCCCTATCCATTCCTCTTCTTTTGCCTCATAAGTCGCTCCATAGCTTACTTTATCGCCCTTGTTTAATTTTTTCACTTGGACTAATTTTGTCCGCAAGGAAAAGGCTTCTTGTAATGGATAAGGTAAATCTTGTTCAATTTCAAGAGAAGGTGTTAATCCATACATCGAAATACCGAAACGCACAGCATTATATTGTAAATCAGGATGCAAAAGACTCGCAGCACTATTACTACAATGTATAATTGCAGGCAGTTTTGTAAAAGAAGAGAGCAATTCCTTAAAGCGTTGAATTTGGCTCTCAAAGTAGGAAGAGTTTTTTTCATCCGCTGTCGCAAAATGAGTAAAAATGCCCTCGACTACAATATTTGGGTGTTTTACCAGCAATTCTTCTACGGATTGAATTTCCAACTCGTTTCTAAACCCAATTCTCCCCATACCTGTATCTAACTTTAAATGAATCGTTAATGAAGCATCCTTATTTAAAAATTGGACAGCTTCTTCTAACCATTCTTTATAATAAACAGTTAAAGTTATTTTATATTTTATCGCTGTCATGACATCTCTCGGTCTACTTGCACCAAGTACAAGAATCGGTGCTGTTATTCCTTGCTTTCTTAAACTGATTGCTTCGTCTAAAAATGCTACAGCCAAGTAATTCGCACCAGACCGTAAAGCAGTTCTGGCAATTTGCAGAGCTCCATGCCCATATCCATTTGCCTTTACTACTGCTATTAACTTATTTTCTGGATGTAATTTTTTTCTTAATTCACCAACATTATATGCAATAGCATCAAGATCAATTTCCACCCATGTATCTCGATAAAAGGTATCTTCTTGATTCAAAATCCACACACGTCCTTTTTAATTAACAAACTTGTTCCTTAAATTATTCTACTGATTGATCCACTTGTCAATTCTATCCTTATAAGTTTAGCAGAAGAAGTAATTATTCCACATAAAAAAACAGCCCCCTGTAGAAGGCTGCCTGAGTAGTACTTATTTTATTGCCTCTCCTTGTACGGAGCGCGCAACAGTAACTAATTCATCACGAGTTAAGTCACTTGATGCAATCGTATAATCGACGCCTTCAAACGTCCATGATACTTTAGAATCTGTAACTTCTCCAATGGTAAATCCTAAATCCACTGGATCGCCCTTACTAACAATTGGTCCTGCTGTAGCTGGTGCTACTACTGCTTTTTCTTGAATAATCGTATAAGATTTTTCTCCATCATATGTGAGGATTACACGATTCCCGTTTTCAGAAGCCATTTTTTTCTCTTCTACCAAGCTAACTCCTTCTAATGGTTCTTCAGGATATTTCACAGTAAAGTCTTTGTCTTCAATTTCTCCCATAACCGGGATTACCATCTTAGCCGCAGTCATGCTCTTTTGTAAATCAAAGTCCTTTTTATCAAAGGAAACATCAAACTTCACATTAGAAAACTTCACCGTAACCAATGCTACTCCCTCTACATCCTTTACTTTTACACTGACAGGAGAAAGATCCTTCTTACTGAAGGCAATCTCTTGAGTTGGAAGCATTTTATTATTCTGATAGCGTGTTTTTGTTTCAAAAACATAATGCTTATCTGTAGCAGAAAATTTCACCTCTTTATCTTCTTCAATATCCTTCACTAAAGACTCATAGAGATAAGCTTGACTACTATTTTCCGGCCACTCACTTTGAAACTTAAAGGATTTGTTTAAAGCTGGCGTTAATACATAGACGCCTTCTTCATTTTTCAAAATCATCTGGCTCTGATTTTTTGCTGAATTCTTTAAATTCACTCGATAAAAACTTGGGTCCTTATGCCACACTTCCACTTCATAAGTCTGTGGTTCTGTTCCCATCTTGAGAGTCATTTCGGCGTCTGCTTTATACCCCTTTGTCTCGACCTTTTCTTTTAAATCAGTCAGAACATCTTCTTTCGATTTTGTTCCGCAGGCAGTTAACAAAAGCATGACCGTTAGCCCTACAAATAGCAACCAAATCTTCTTGTTCATTTTTTCAACTCCCCTATTCTCATTTCACGTCGAAAGAGAGAAAAATAAGCAAACAGCATTTCTAATAGAAACTCCTCTTCCTTCTCTCTTGGAATTGCCTATTAGAAACCGCGAAACCATACTTGTCTCTCCTATTTCTCTATGAATATATGAGACAACCTTCGGGAATATGCTACTTGAAATCATAAGTCTTTTTGTTGATATTTCTTCTGTTTATTTCTCTTTGCCTAAACCAAAAACAGACCCGCTTCAAAAAGCCTGCCATTCCCCCTCCCAAACAAAAGAATAAGAAAAACGATGAAAACCCTCTCGCTCTCCTTATTCCTCAATAATAACTTGGGCAAAGGCATAGTGTTTGCTATGAGTTATAGATAAATGGACTCCTTTTGAAAATGGCTTTACAATACACGGCTTCCCTTTTTCCTCATATCCTATTTCAATATCCAAAAAGCTTAAGTTCGCTCCAATCCCTGTGCCTAGCGCTTTTGAAAATGCTTCTTTTGCTGCAAATCGTCCTGCTAAAAACTCACATTTACGATGCCCAGATAGCTGCTGAAATTTTTCCATTTCCGTATCTGTCAGAATGCGCTTCACAAACTTCGGCTTACTTTGGAGTAAAGATTCGATTCTGTCTATTTCTGTTATATCAATTCCCGTGCCTTTAATCATAAGACAACTCCTTCTATTCTATTCATAGTGAGCATAATATATTGTATCTTTCCCTATTCTTTGGCTATTATGGTAGAAAGAAGCTTTATTTAGGAGGTATTAAATACTGTTGTTTACCAGAAGAGAAAGCTTTAAAGAGTATATTATGTATTATCCTGTCGTTTCCATGATCTTACTTATTCATCTAATTCTCTATTTATTAACCAATCTTCCTATTTTTCCAAATAAATATTTATTAGAAACTATGATGGGTGTTAACCTTTATATAGTAGAAGGAGAATGGTGGCGATTAATCACTCCTATTTTCATCCATGGAGGTTTTGCCCATCTTCTATTTAACAGTTTCAGCATTTTCTTATTCGGACCCGGACTCGAAAGAATACTTGGCAAATTTAAGTTTCTCCTTATCTACTTAGTCACTGGTATCGCAGCAAATATTATCACTCTTCTTATCGAACCACTTACTTATGTCCACTTAGGTTCTAGTGGAGCAATATTTGGTCTATTCGGCTATTATATTAGTCTAGTTGTATTTCGAAAAGACATTATTTCTCAAGGGAACGCCCAAATTATTACGACCATTGCTGTTCTTAGCTTAATCATGACCTTTTTACAGCCAAATATAAATATTGTTGCCCATATTTTTGGATTTCTAACAGGGGTCATCGTCGGAAGTTTATCGGAATCAAAGGGAAAGAAGATACTTACCAGTTATAAAGAAGAATGGTATTATTTACAACAACAGCTCCGCCGCACAAAAAAGCCCGAAGCAAAATCTATTATCATTTGGATTATCATCTTCGGTCTTGCCATTATAGGATTTGTTAGTCAATAATAACCATTATATATATTGCTTTGTCCCAGTCTCTTTCAAAACAAGATGAGACATAAATAATTTGACCAAATATAACTCCGAACAAGTATACATATATCTTATAAATTCGTATACTTGTTTTGGAGTTTTTATTTCAATTTAAGAAAGAATGTGTGTAGTCATCACCCGCAGACTGAATACACTCCGCTTTCCATGGGGGCGAGCCGCTTCGTCTCATATGATCCTGCAGGGTCTCGGACTTTCTCGCAGCTCCCATAGGAGTGTACGTGTATTCAGTTTGCTCCGTTTTATTTTCTTTTGAAAAAAATGATAGACCGAATTGATTTGACTACTAAATTAGAGCTTGTTGGGCTATTTAGCTTTATCCGACACTCACTTAACTTAGCGAATACCATTCATATACCTTTTCTACATCTTCTTTGGTCAGGTCTGTAACTACCCCAGTGGCTCCTCCAGCACCAGAAAGAACAACACCCTGTACAGAAGCAAGCTCCCCTTTTCGCTGCCACCATCCCTCTGTGTAATAAAGGGCTTGAATTCGATTTCGTCTCATCAGGAAAGTCGTTTTATTAAATTGGCGGAAGGATAATGTTAACTGCTTACCTGAAATACGATATCCAGCTGAACGATAATTCCAGTAGCCCCATAATGGTAAAACTAGTAATAACAACAACGATAACGCTCCCCATTCATGAAAAAAGTAAATCATAGCGATAATAACAGGTAATGCTATCCAACTATTTTTAATAATATATCTCCAAATTGATCGTTTTGGCGGCGAATGCAGCTCCTCATTCCATTCATACTCAGGTACCATTTCTTTTAATAAAAGTGGTAATTCCTTTTTCTTTAATAACGGAACGGCAACTACATCAGAAGCTTCTATATCATCAAAAGATCCACCAGCGCTAATAACAGATACACTAACTAATTGAAACGGCTGTCTAAGCATCGCTTCTGTTATTTTAATTGCTTGAATCCGTTTCAGCGGAATAGTAATCTGCTTTTTTTCAATTAGGCCACGTGTAATAATCAAATCATCTTTCGTCTTCGATAATGTAAAATTCGCATATTTTAATATAGTAATGAACCAAGATAAAACCCATAACAATACAAATAAAACAAAAACAACGATAGAAACTAACGCTACACCGCTTGTAATGACTTGTTGAACATGTTTGTAGATTTCCTTATACGGAATTAAATCATCGAATTGTGAAATAAAAGCAAATATTGCCGAGATAATCACACCTACGCCGCCCGAAGTTGACGCCAAAACGACTAATTTTTTAGATGAAATCCGGTAGATTTCTTGTTGAGCAGGTTCTACCTCTTCTATTATTTCGTCCGTTTCAATCTGCTCATTCTTTTTTTGAATAATATATCTTTTTAATTCTTGAGCAACCTTTTTAGAAATAGCGGTAAGTTCGCCTTCAGCTTCAGCACCACCTGCTGTTTCAATTTTTACTTTTACTAAACTAAATGGACGATGAAAAATTCCCTCTGTAAAATCGATACTTTGAATTCGTTCAAAGGGTATGTAGCGTTTCTTTTTTATAAATACACCATACTCGATTCGTAATTCATTTCCCATTACATAAAAGGTGAAAAAGTTCCATGACAAAAATCCGCTAATGAGAATAATCAAAAGTAAGAATGACGCTCCTAGAATTGTATATAATCCCCACTCGGTAGGCTTACCTCCAAGTACAATAATTCCAATAAACGGAAAAATAAACTCTCTTAACCGCTTCAAAATAACGTAAATGATGGAAACAGGATGAAGTCTGTTTTGCTTAAACATCTTCTTCTGCCACCTTTGCTTTGCTAGAAATATACTGTCTAATCTCTTCTGCTTCATCCACTTGAAGTACAGGGATTTCGTGTACGGTTACTGCTGTAGAAATCGACACTGTGGCAAGCTCGTACTTTCTTAATAGAGGTCCTTGCTTCATGTCTACATGCTGCACTCTAATCATTGGAATGAGCGTTCGCTTTATTACAATAACCCCTTGCTGTATTTCAATTTCATCTCCTCTTACTTCATATCTCCATCTTTTCCACTTTAAAGGCGGCAGGATGCCAATTGTGAGAGCCATATGAAAAAGAAGATAAATTATCGTTCCTATACTTATAAGTATGTGCCAATCAAAAAGAATAGCAAACGTAATTACCCCAGCACCAATAACCATCATAATGAGCGAAGATATAACTCCTGTTAAGCGCCAAACAGTGATCCCCTTTTTCGATAACCTATTTTGAGGTATTGTTATCAATTACACTCCTCCTATTTTCTGAATTTTGTCTGTATCTCTTAACTATATACGAAAATACGATAAGGTGGTTTCATATTTTTCTGTCTCTCTATCACTATCCCCGAAATAAAAAACCTCCACGACATTCATGGAGGTTTTTAACACAAAGCTTAACGGTAAGACTTTGATTTATTGTAGCTATTGCCTGATTGACCTTGACGTTTATTGCTGCCATAGCCTTGGCGTTGACGTGGATTATAGTTTTTGCGTCCACCACGGTCATTATTTTTATCATATGGTCTGCGGTCACGTTTCATTGGCAATGGCTTTTCTTCTGTTAATTTAACAGGAGTTGTATCTGGTTCTTTTGTAAGCATCTTTAGAACTGCAGCTACAACAGTAGAAGCATCTTTTTGTTCCAATAAGTCATCCGCAGCATTTCGATAAGAATCTAAATTATTTTCCTCTATAATTTGTGATATTTTTTCCATAACAGCTTTTTGCTGACCTTCTATTGCTTGGTCGACTGTTGGAGGAATCATCTTTTCCATTTTTCGCTTCGTTGTTTTTTCCACAACCTGCAGATAAGATCTTTCACGATACGTAATAAACGTAATAGCTACCCCTTCTTTTCCTGCACGGCCAGTACGTCCGATACGATGTACATAGCTTTCTGGATCTTGAGGAATATCAAAGTTATAAACATGTGTTACACCGGAAATATCAAGTCCACGTGCAGCTACATCTGTTGCCACTAGTACATCAATCGTTCCCTCTTTAAACTTACGAAGAACAGACATACGTTTCGCTTGGCTTAAATCTCCATGAATGCCTTCTGCTGTATAACCACGTAGATTTAATGCTTCAGACAGCTCATCAACACGACGTTTCGTGCGACCGAATATAATAGCTAGCTCTGGAGATTGAATATCCAGCAATCTTGTTAAAATATCAAATTTCGTTTTCTCTTGTGTTTCGATATAATACTGTTCAATCAACGGCACAGTCATTTCTTTTGCTTTCACTTTAACTACTTCTGGATCTTTCATAAAGCGCTCTGCCATTTTTCTAATCGGTCCAGGCATTGTAGCAGAGAATAGTAATGTTTGTCTTTCTGTTGGAATTTTTGAAAGGATTGCTTCAATATCATCAATGAATCCCATGTTTAGCATTTCATCAGCTTCGTCTAATATAACTGTTTGAACATTATCTAATCGAAGTGTTTTACGATTAATATGATCTAATATACGTCCAGGCGTCCCAACAATAATATGCGGGTTTTTCTTCAATGCACGAATTTGGCGATTTATATCCTGTCCGCCGAAAATAGATAATACTCTTGTACGCTTTCCATAACCAATTTTGTATAATTCTTCTGAAACCTGAATAGCTAGCTCTCTTGTCGGAGCAATAATAATCCCTTGAATTACTTCATTCGCTACGTCAATTTTATCAACTAAAGGCACTCCAAAAGCAGCTGTTTTCCCTGTTCCTGTTTGTGCTTGACCAATTAAGTCTTTATTTTGAAGGCTCAATGGAATCGTTTCTGCCTGAATAGGCGTCGCTTCCTCAAACCCCATTCTTTTTAATGCTTTCATTGTAGCAGGACTAATACCTAAATCTTGAAACTTTACCAATATATCCAATCTCCTTCTAGTCATTAAAAAATATCCATAAACAGATGGAATAAATCCATCATGCCAACCATTTGTATGTACCTCATTTTTCTAAATGAAACATATTAAAATGGCATATCGTATTCATCACATTATGCCTTCCCCATACAATTAAAAAGATAATGATGCTCGTTATATATAAATGATGAAAGTTATTGTTGGTTTCAATAGCCTTACAACCTTTATCAGGAGAATGATGAGGGTATATGCAAAATATTTAAGTCTTATTAGTTATGAGATACTATTTAACTTAGTTATAAATAGGAGGAAATTTCAAATGACTTCTATTTATTTTTATAATAGCTCTGTTACCACTTAATGATTAGTCTGTTTCTCCAAAATGAGAATCTTCAAAATTCACGCTCGAAAAAACATGATTTTTTCACGGAGCTTAAAACCAAATCAGCTAATCTAGAAAAGTTAGCCAAATACAAAGAACAATGGTTATTCCCTTCCTAAACAAAAGAATTCATTTTCTCGGAATTCTTCTTCCATTCATTTCTCTCTATTTGACTAATTTATCGTTTACAAAGAGGTTTTTTTCTCTAACATTATGCCCAAAATGTTAAGTTTGTCACCCTACTTTTTAAAATAATATTATCATTAAGATATACGCTTTGCAATAAATTGGGCAGCTGAAAATCTAGGTTTTATACGTGTTTTTACCATTTTTACCATGTAAACGCTTTATGCGGAATAAAGAGCCCCTTACGTTCTTTTATAGCCGTTTTGACACAAAGTGATCTTTTAAGTACAGACCAAAATTGGCCGAACCTCCCTTCCTTTACTCTTTCCAATCAACCTTAAATCTATACGATTATATAAGGTTACTTTTAACTTATGAGGGCGCCTTGAGGAATGTTATTATTTCTTGAAATAATGCTTCTCTTTTCTCACAATGACAAATTAAGTGCTTGGATTCCTGCACGTATAAGATCTTCTTATTTTCTGCACGAATTGTATTATACAAATAGGTTGCACTCTTCAATGGGACAATTCCATCCTTCTCCCCTTGGGCAATCAATGTAGGCACTTGAATGTTAGCTAACAATGGTTTTACATATTGCACAAGCTTCCTAAACTGAATGGCAGCGGCTAAAGGAGTACTTTTAATTTTGTTCATATAGCGGATAAATTGCTCATTCTCTCTAATTTTCCCTCGAAAAAAATCAGCACAAATTATTCTTATATCCTTTTGAAGCTGGATTAAGTTTACATAATAGGCTGCTGCACTTAAGAGAATTAATTTCTTAATCGGATACTTTGCTGCTAAATAGCTTGCTATTAATCCACCCATGGAAAAACCAACAACATATACTGTGTCGTGTCTTTTTAATAAATCCTTTAACGCTTCTTCCGCATATTGGATCCACTCATTATATATAATCCCTTTTAATCTTAATTGATCGCCATGCCCAGGAAGTGTTGGAACCATACACTCCCAATTGGTATAGTTCTGGATATATTCAGCTAGTGGTTCTACCTCCATTGGAGAACCTGTAAATCCATGTATACATAAACACGCTGTCATTTACTCCCCCTCCTTTTAGAGATATTTTACACTATAAGAGTAATTCATTTTTTATATACATTTCTTAACTATCCACTCTAAAAAAAGCCGAACCTACAAGGAAAACGTTTTTCGTTTTTCAAATAGGCTGGCCTCCTTCTATTATTGTATTGCCTTAACGATTTCCTCTAACTTCATTCCTCTAGAAGCTTTGACTAAAATTACTGTTTCTTTATTTAGAAAAGGCAGTAAAGTTTCTATTAATGGCTCTTTTTCTTGGAAAGAAAAAACATGATCTTCAGGAAGAACTGTTTTTGCACCTTCTGCAATGAAATTACCCAGCTTTCCATATGTTAAAACGTAATCGACTCCTTCTAAATGCTCTCCCATCTCATAATGAAAAGCTTCTTCTTGGTCTCCTAACTCTAGCATATCTCCAAGAACTGCGATTTTTTGCTTATAACCTGGCAGCTTCTTTAACACATCAATAGCTGCAAGCATAGAAGTAGGACTGGCATTGTATGCATCATTAATAACTTTCACACCTAACTGCCCTTCGACTAACTCCATGCGCATATTTGTCAGTTTTAGCGATTGAAGACCTTTATTCATCTCTTCATAAGGAATTTCAAAATACTCTGCCACTAGCATTGCTGCCAACGCATTTAAAATATTATGATTTCCTAAAACAGGCAATTCAAATGGTTCTGCCGCTTTATTAATTTGAAAAACACTGCCATTTTCAAGTGCCTTTATTTCATATGGGTATAAATCATTGGCAGGATCCATTCCAAAGGTTTTCATATCCAGGTTCCTGTCTTTAACACGGGTTGAAAGAAGAGGTTCATCTCCAAAGTAAACAAATCGTCCTTTCTCCTTCAATCCATTTAAGATTTCTAACTTCGCCTCTGCAATCCCTTCTCTTGATCCGAGATCTTGCATATGAGACTCCCCGATATTCGTAATTACAGCAATATCTGGTTCTGCTAACCGGCTCAAAAAGTCGATTTCTCCACGACTGCTCATGCCCATTTCGAGCACAGCAATATCTGTATCCTCCTCTAAACCAAGTACAGTTAAAGGCAGACCAAGATGATTATTATAATTGCCTTCTGTTTTTTGCACTTTATATTTTAAAGAAAGAAGACTTGTTGTCATATCCTTCGTAGATGTTTTTCCGTTACTTCCTGTTATTCCCACAATTTTAACCTTCAATTGCTGTAAATAGCTTTTAGCAAGCGTTTGAATCGCTGTTAACGAATCGTCCACAAAGATAAGAGGGAGATTCTCAGGCGGATTCGGGACATCCTTTTGCCAAAATGCCGCAGCAGCGCCTTGTTTAATTGCATCTGCGACATATTCATGCCCATCCGTCCTTTCTCCTTTAAAAGGGATGAATAATTGTCCTGCTTCTATTTTTCTCGAATCAATCGTTACCCCGCTAATAAGCACCTCATTATATTGCTCAAAAAAACGAGTACTGCTTGACATTGAAGCAATTTCTGCATATGTACGCTTAATCAAAATAAAACCTCCTTTAAAAATGAGCGGAGACTACTGCCCTTCTCTACTAAAAAACTTTCATTGGATGGAACAAAAGAAGAGGCATTTTTCTCACCTCTCCTTTTATGTTCTTCTTTTTAAATCGTATATTTAATACTTTGCTTTTCAGTGTGTCTTTCCACAGCTAGATCCACTAATTTATTGATCAGTGCATCATATTCTAAACCTGTGTGTTTCCATAATAACGGGAACATACTGAATGGTGTAAATCCAGGCATTGTATTCACTTCGTTAATATAAACTTTTCCTTCTTTTGTCAGAAAGAAATCTGCACGGACTAGGCCAGAACAATCAAGTGCTTTAAATGCTTTAATAGCATCTTCTTTAATCGCTGCATACTCCATATCTGTCACGTCTGCAGGAATAATTAAAGCTGTATCTCCATCTTCATATTTTGCTTTATAATCATAGAAATCTTTTTTCGGAACAATCTCACCAGCTACAGAAACTTCAGGATGGTCGTTTCCTAGTACCCCTACTTCAATTTCTCTTGCTGTTAAGCCTTCTTCTACAATAATCTTGCGGTCAAATTGGAATGCTTCAATAAAGGCTGTTTCTAGCTCTTCTCTTGTTGTACATTTACTTATCCCTACACTTGAACCAAGATTAGCAGGCTTAACAAAACAAGGGAAACCTAATTCTTTTTCTACACGTTCATAGGCTGCATCCTTATCACTTTGCCAGTCACTGCGGATAAAAGAATTGTATTTCACTTGATTTAATCCAGCTACTTCAAAGATGTTTTTCATAATTACTTTATCCATTCCAGCTGAAGAGGCTAGCACACCATTCCCAACATAAGGAAGGTTAAGAAGTTCTAACAATCCTTGTACTGTTCCATCTTCTCCATTTGGTCCATGAAGCAGTGGAAAAATAACATCTAAGGAAGCTTCGTCATTCGCTTGAAAGAGTGTAGTAGAAAGGGCATTCGAGCCGATTTGCTCCTGTGTGTTAAACGCAAGCTCTTTTACATTTTCAACTGGTCCCATTAATTGAGGACCACGAACCCATTCACCGCTCTCTGATATGTAAATTGGGTGAATATCATATTTATCTGTATCTAGTGCTTTAATTACAGCCATTGCTGTTTGCATGCTAACTTTATGTTCAGCTGATTTACCGCCATATAATAATCCCAGTTTCTTTTTCATTATGAGTATACCTCCATTTAATCAATGCACTTGTTTATTCTACCACTAGAATCATACCTTTAAAAATAAAACATGTGAGTCAAATAATAATTTAATCGAAAACACATATTCCTGTAATAGTGCCTATTAATCCTTTTCCATTTTAACTCTTAATACAATATGAAAAAAGGGAAAAATGGAAGCTTATTTATTTAAATATCTCCTAAAGAAAGAAAAAACCACTTTGTGCTTTTCTCTTATCTCGAAGTAACTTGCACTTCTTGAAAAAAGCCCCTCGTTAGTCTTTTTATTTCTGCCTCTACTTCCTTTTCATATTCAACAATAAAGCACGTAGCTGGACCAGCGGATTTTAAAAGATCTACAGAACACTGCACTTCTTCCTCTTGAATCAAATCGCCCTTTAGCTGCCCCAATTCATAAAGAATCCCCTTTGACCCAACAGGCTGAATTCGACATCTATCTACTTTCGCCACTCGGAAAAATACTGCTAAAGGCACTACATTTTCTTCTTGTCGAATCACTTCTTCTCCAACAAGAGGACTGCCTATTACAGCCATTTTTCCATTGATAATAGTGGCATTCTGTGAATCTGCAGTTCTTTTTCCAAGGACTGTGAGTCCTATTGCTGATTCACGGAGAGAAAAATTGCTTTCTGTGCTTCCTGTTATTCCAATTTCCCTCTCTAATCCAAGCTCCTCTATTCCTTTATATATACCTGCCAAAAGGGAAGCCCAAGCATCGTCTCCACAAAAATTCTGCAGGATTACCGAGAACGGTACTCCCCCCGCTGCCATACATTCCATAACCGCTACACGAAAGGAAAAATAGGAAACAATATCATAAGGGACGGAAAGTTGATCGGCTTCTTTCTGCCCAATTCCTCCACTATTATCCGCACTAATAATCAGCTCTTCTTTCTGATTCCACGGTACGACTTGTACATCTCTCACTGCTTGACCACTCTCCACTCTTTAAGAAAAACTGTAAGCCTTGGCATTAACAACTGGGCAATAATGCCGTTCAATACAGCTCCTATCAGCAGTACTGGAACCATCGAAATGTAAAAGCCCTTTCCCATTAGATATAAAAAAGGAAGTGGAAGTATTACACCATTTCCTAACACAAAGAACAATATGGAGATTATGCTATTTCCAGTTTGATAGATTTTTGAAAAAGTAAAAACAAGCAGAAACATTTCTACTGCGATAAAGAGATGAAGCATGCCTAGTGGCAGCCCGCCTAAATATGCAGAAACAAGGTGACCGAGGGCTGCAACTATTCCTCCAGCTAGCCCGCCTAAAAGTTCTCCAGCAATAAGACTTGGAGAACTATCAAGGGCAACACTTCCAATAAAACTTGGTATTTTTATAAAAGCCCCAATAACTGATATAGCAATAAAAATAGCAAGGACATTAATTTTCTTCGCGTTCATTTCGCTCTCCCTTTTTACTTGTTCGAAATACTTTTGCGCTTCGAATATACTCGATATCTGCCACATTGCTTCGGAAATTTATTACCCTCGCCAGTGCAAAAAAGTAATCAGAAAGTCTATTTAAATATTTTAAGGGCATTTCTGGAATGTCTTCCATTGTCTTCATTAATGTCACGACTAAGCGTTCCGCTCTTCTTGTCACCGTTCGTGCAATATGAACAGTAGCTGCCGCTTCTGTCCCTCCAGGCAGGATAAAGCGCTCCAAATCTGGTGTCTCCTCCATAAAATTATCAATTCTGTCCTCTAAATAAGTGATAGCAGATGCTGTTAACTTTAGTTGTCTTCTCGTCGAAATACTAGCTAAATCCCCGCCACAATCAAATAATTCATGCTGGATTTTCTCTAAATCGTCCTTAATATCAGCAAATTGTTCCCCTGTTAATTGCGCAACAATCAGCCCGACAACAGAATTCAACTCATCGACCGTTCCATAGGCTTCTACTCGAATATCATCCTTTGATACTCTCCCTCCTATAATACTCGTTTCCCCGCTATCACCTGTTTTTGTATAGATACGCATTTTCTCCCCCTCTTTCTGTTATGTCCTTATTTTATGCCTATAGGCAGTTTGCTGCTTCCTATCATTCGATCGATCACTACTTTAACCGCTCATTTAACCCATACCAAATAACATCTACTCTGTCTGCAGCAGCAGCAATTCGCTGAAAGATCAGCCCTGTGGCATCACGCCACAAGCGATCTCTTCTATCAATCGGAACAACGCCTTTTGTAATATCACTGCCAATTATAAACACGCAGCGATTATTCTCTTCTCTTTCCCATTGAAGCAAAGCTTCCACTAGTTTTTCTATATAATCGACTGTTTGCTCCAATGTTTCTTCCTGCAGACGATTTTTGATCATCCACTCTAGTCCTTCTATCCTATAGAAAGAACCCTTCTCATTATTTGCCATGTTTATTTCCTTTTCATCAAATAGACGGAGAACCTTTCCTTCTGTAAATCCCTGCTCTCTTGCAAATGTTACTGTCCAGCTTTTTTTCCCGTGAAAGCTACCTCCTGTAATAAAGTGCATCTTTCCTTCCTCCTAAAACTTTCTTTGTGGGACCAAATTAACTCGATACCTTCACCAGGAGAAATCGTATAATCCCAAAAATCCCTTTCTGTTACACCATATTTACTAAGCAAGTATCGAATGACACCGCCATGTGTAACTACCGCCATTCTATTATTTCGAGTACTCTGTTTAATTAAGTGATTCCAGCCCCTATCCACTCGCTCTATCAGCTCTGCAAAAGATTCTCCATTTGTTGGAGCATTAGTAAATGGAGCATTTAACCATTTGCAATATTCAGGTAACTCTTTTAATTGTTCGTATGTTTTTCCTTCCCAATCCCCAAAATTTATTTCACGAAAAGCAGAAACACTGTGCAGAATCTGTTCAGGAAACCAATATGCTGCTGTCTCTTTCGTCCGCAATAAATCACTTGTACTTATCCAGTCATATTTAGACACTGGCCTTCCTTTTTCATAAAGCATATTTCTTCCCTTTCCACTTAAAGGCGCATCCGTCCAGCCAATATATGCCTTTCGTTCATTTGCAGCCGTTAGCCCATGACGAAGTAATGCAATAACCATAGTGTCGCCCATAGTGCCATTTCCGTCCCTTCTACACTTGCACCTAATAAGTCACCTGTTAATCCACCAAAAGCCTGTTTCATAAATCGGCTGAATAATAAGTAGCAGCCGATGCTCACGAAAAGAAACAAAAAGAATAATGGCAGCCATTTGGGAAACAATAACAAGAAAACTAGCAAAACAGCTGCAATATATCCACTATAAAAAAACATGCGCTGCCCTTGGACAGACTTTTTAAAGTATGCGCCGAGTCCGTCCCTTTTTGCCTCTTGAACAAATAGTAAGCTCCAGCCCATTACCGCTTTAGAAAAGAATGGCAAGAGCATCACAAAAAAATAGGTGAATTCTTGCATATGTGTCACGATTTCATAGATAAAAAAAAACTTCGTACTCAATAAAAGAATGACAGACAAAACACCAAAGGCACCGACATGAGGATCTTTCATAATTTCTAATCTTTTTTTTGCATCTTGATAAGAAAAATAAGCATCACTTGCATCCATCCAGCCATCTAAATGAAGTCCGCCTGTTAATAAAATCGTACTGATCCAAACAATAAAAGCAACGGCGAGAGCTGTAAATGGAGTATATTCATTTAGCAAAAAGAAAATCCCCATATAAATAAAGCCTTGGAAAAGGCCTAGCAAAGGGAATGTTTTTATACTTTTCTGCAGAAACTCCCCTTCCATCGGCAGCACCTTTCTCACTGGTATTGCCGTAAAGAACTGTATATTTACTAAAAAACCAATACACCATTTTTTCATTGGTCATCACCAGCTTGAAGGATTTCCCATATTTTCTCCCAATCAAGATGTCTCTTCATCTCATCAGCAAGCGCATCAAAGCGTTTATCCTTTTGCTCTCGCATAAACAGTGTTTTTCTTTCTGCCATGCCCTTTTGCAGTCGTATCTGATTTAACCATGTATTACGAAACACATCGTTGTAGAAAAGATGATGCATATAGGTTCCTATCAATTTTCCGTCTTCTCGATAATAACCCTCATCCCTATTATTAAGTAATAGAAACGGACATCTTTCGGCAGAATTCTCATACTCTGTTTTACCTAAATGAATCTCATACCCCTCTATTTTTTCTGAGGATAGCTTTGTGAAGGGATGATAACTACCTTCCACGCGAATTGTTTCTTTTTTCTGTTCAAACACCGTCTTTGCAGGTATAAGCCCCAGCCCTTCTATTTCTTCGCCTGCGATTCCAGTATCAGCTCCATACGGATCCAATAAGACAGAACACAGCATTTGATAGCCTCCACATAAACCTATTACTCTGCCGCCTTCTTTATAATAGCGCTTAAGCTGGACATCTAATCCATTGCTTTTCATTTCTCTTAAACCCTCTATCGTACTTTTTGTACCTGGAATAATGACTGCATCTGGCTTTCCTAAATCTTCGCCTTTATCAATCAGACGGATAGTAACATCTTCCTCTAGGAAAAATGGTTCTATATCCGTAAAATTAGACATATAACGATTGTTTACTACTGCTAAATCAAGCACTTCTTGTGAAGTTGCTATTCTTTTCTCCCGTATAGACAAGGAGTCCTCTCCTTCAATCATATGGTTATGAATAAAAGGAAGAACTCCGAGAACAGGGATGCCGGTCTTCTCCTTCAGCCATTGCACACCATCTTCAAAAAGCGTGACATCACCGCGAAATTTATTAATAATAATCCCCTTTACCCTGCTTCGTTCCTCTTCTGAAAATAAGGAGAGGGTACCAACAATACTCGCAAACACACCGCCGCGATCAATATCAGCAACGAGAATAACCGGGATGTCAGCCATTGCTGCCACCTTCATATTTACAAGCTCTCTATCTTTTAAATTTATTTCTACTGGACTTCCCGCCCCTTCCATGATTACCATCTCATAATTCCTTTGCAGGTAATGAAGACTTTTTTGAATAACACGAATGCCTTCTTCATAAAACTGTTCACGATACCCTCTTCCTGAAAGAGTATTACTTGCTTCTCCAAGCAGGACAACTTCTGATTGGAAGTCAGATCTTGGTTTTAGGAGAATTGGATTCATCCAAACTGTTGCCTCTATCTTTGCTGCTTCCGCCTGCACTCCTTGTGCTCTTCCAATTTCTTTTCCATCTACTGTGACATAAGAGTTGTTCGACATATTTTGTGATTTAAATGGCGCTACCTTTATTCCCTCATTTGCTAGCATTCTGCATAAAGCAGTCGCAATCAGACTTTTCCCCACATCAGATGAAGTCCCTTGTATCATCACACCCTTCATTCTTATCCTCCCTTCTTCCGTTGTGCGATTCCGTTTTCTACTAGATATGCCTCATGTGCATGCTGTACGAGAAAATGATGCAGCCGATTTAAAATCCTGCAATATTTCTGTACAGCTGGATCGAGAGACGGTTCATATGTAACCTCATTACTAACAAGGATAAGATAACGGCAACTTCGGCTTAGTTCTACTAGATCCTTTTTCAGCTTTCCCTCTATCCCTTCCTGTTGTTTATCTTGGAAAAAAAGTTCATTATTGACCAAAACGGTTAAACAATCGAGCAAAACAACATCCTTTTTTGTAAAGACAGCCGCTAACTCCCCAATATCAACTGGCTTTTCATAGCTATTCCATTTCACCTTTTGTACCTCTCTGTTTTGTTGGTGTCTGATAATTCTTTCTTCCATTTCAGCATCCGTAATGACAGCAGTAGCGATATAATGCAATTCTGCTCTTTCATCTTGCGCATATTTGATTGCCAATCTCTCAGCAAGCGAAGATTTTCCACTTCTCACGCCACCAGTTACAAAGATGATGGATGATTTTGTTTCCATTTAGTTAACACTCCCCGCAATCGCTGATTCTGTTCCATGCTTTTAATCGCAAACCGCAGCCAGCTTCCTTCTAAACTTGGATAATTATATGTATGTCTTGCAATGATGCCATTGTTTAGCAGGAAAGTAAGGAATTCCTTTTGATCCGTTAACCTTGGATCCTTTAACAAGTAATAATTAGCAGCAGAGTTGGAGTACGCAAAATATTCATTCTTAAAGAAGGAAAATAGCTTTTTCTTCTCCTCTTCTATATAGCTTTGCGTTTTTTTTAGAAACTCCTCCTGCTCTATTAATAACTCGCCAGCCTTTAAAGCAATTCCGTTTATACTCCATTGTGTTTGCAAATGCTGCAGTTGTGCAATTAGTTCTTCTGATGCTAATACGTAGCCTAGGCGTATTCCTGGTATACTGTACATTTTAGTTAAAGAACGTAAAATAATGAGATTTGGGTAATTTTTTAAGAGCGGAAGCATATCCTCATATCCAACTACAAAATCATAGAAAGCTTCATCTAGAACAACGGAACAATCGTTTTGCATACAAATATCCAATAACTCTTCTACTAATTTCTTCGGATAAAATATCCCTGTTGGATTATTAGGATTACATAAAAATACAGCATCGACTTGACGAATATCCTTTTCCAATTTAGCGGGAGACAGCTCCCATCCTGTTTCTGCGAATAAATAATGATGATAGATGTCGCAATTATTAATCCGGCACACTTCTTCATATTCAGAAAAGGCTGGCTGAAGAAGCAATACCTTTTTTCCCGTCAGAATTCTCCCTAATAAGGAAATGATTTCCGCAGCTCCATTTCCAATCAAAAGCTGCTTGGAAGGAATTCCATAGTGGTTTGAAATTTTTTCTTTTAGGCGACTTGCAAAAGGATCTGGATAAAGATGAACGGTCTGAAAAAGGTCATTCCACTTCTTTAATAAAATCGGCGGAGGTCCTAATGGATTAATATTTGCACTAAAATCAATTGCATCCACTGGCATTTCTAGATTTGTCTTTTCATATATATACTGGGGATTAGCTCCATGCATTGGCCAGTTCAAATCCAATTCCTCCTATAAATAAAAAAAGATAGAAGTAAACAACTGCTTTATTAGCAATTTTAGTCGACTCGATAATATGTTTCTTTCCTAAAGGCTGCAGTGCTGTTCCCATTCTAGCCCGATCTGATTTCTGTCCTCGATAATAATTAATCCCACCGAGCTGTACGCCAAGGAGAATAGCAGTTACTGCTTCCCCCCAGCCGCTGTTTGGAGATGGATGCTTCTTCGCATCTTGGAAAAGCAGCTTCCAGGCTTCCTTTTTCGAATGGAAAGGAGTACGACTAACCAAAAGCAAAAGCATTGCTGTTATTCGACTCGGCAAGTAGTTAACAATATCATCACATTTCGCAGCATAATACCCGAATTCTCTATATTTATCATTCTTATAACCAACCATGCTGTCACATGTATTAATGGCCCTATATACAAGACTGAAAGGAGCACCACCAATAAATGCCCAAAACAGTGGAGCTGTAATGCCATCACTAGTGTTTTCTGCCACAGTCTCTACCGTTGCCCGGACAATTTCTTTTTCCTCTAACTGCTCTGTATCTCTTCCCACAATATAAGACAGCTTTCTTCTTGCCAGCACTAGATCATTAGCCTGCAATGGTTCATAGACCTCTATCGCAGCATCCTTCAGACTCTTCTGGGCAATGGTTGTGGCGATAAGTAGAGCTTCTATTATTACGCCGATCCACCAATGAAGCTGATAGCTAATATAAACAAGGAAACAGCTAAGCAAAAAGGTAAGCACTAAAACACTCATGAGCATCCATAATCCTTTTAACTGCCGATTTCTCCCCTTATTTAATCTTTGATCTAAATAGGAAATTAACTTTCCCATCCCTTTCACAGGATGTGGCCAGCTTGGAGGATCCCCAATCAACTTATCTAAAATAATCGCAATGGTAATGCTGATTAAATGACCGATCATTTAGCTGCCAGCCTCCTATCCCTTTTATCTAATGACTTTGTTAAACAGTGATAGACCCCTTCTGCTATACACTTCCCAAGTGAAGTAATCGTACCGGCAAATTCAAGGTATGTTCCTACTTGAGTGGCAGCGACCGATATACTATCTGTTGATGTACCTGTTGCAATAGTTCCTGTTTCCATATCCTTTATTTTCCGATCACGCAAGACGGCTGCTTTTGCTTCGGTAGCAGTAATGACACTTTGCAAAAAGGCTTGCTCTGATAATGTCCCATTGACAAAAATCCAAGTATTAATGGTCTCTGGATGGAACGAGGATGAATGCGCGTTTGTCTTAGCTGCATCGACAGCATTTCCTACTCCACCTGTTACCACAATCATGACAGAGAAATCCCCTTGCTCTAATAACTGATAGGCTGCATCTTCTGTATGAACAGCTGTCATCATTCCGACTGTCTCTTGTGGGCTAAAGCCATTTTGAAGCAAATACTCGTACATGTCTTTCCGGTAATCCTCGCAGCGGTATGTCTTATCTACATGGCGGTTTACAAAGTTTTTATACCAGCCCATCCCAGCACCCGTTACGCCAGATGAAAGCGTGTATAATGGGAAAGGAGCCTTCATTTCTACTCTTTCTGAAGTAACAGTAATTGCCGTTGTATCTATTTGAACTTTCTTTCTCTCTAGCTCTCTTGGCACAAGCGCTATTTGAGAAGCTGGTATGCTTGGATGAAAAGTATTTTTCACATTTGTCTTATAGATTCTTTTCACTCTTTTTTCTTGCAATACATCAGAAGGAGAGGCATCTACTTCTACTTTTCCATCATGTAATAAAAGGAGTCGATCACAATATAATCCTGCCAAGTTTAAATCATGAAAGATACAAACAATTGTTAGGTCTTTTTCTCTGCTCCATTCTCTTAAGCTATCCAATAACTCCTTCTGGTAGGATAGATCCAAATGGTTAGTAGGTTCATCTAACAGAAGGATTTCTGGCTCTTGTGCCAGGGCCTGAGCCAAATAAACACGCTGCTTTTCCCCGCCAGACAATGCATGAATAGACTTGTCTTGAAAAACAAAGACCCCCGTTTGTTTCATTACTCGTGTGATTACTTCTTCATCTTTAGAAGTCCAGGACTGAAACAGCCCCGATTGATGTGCATACCTCCCGAGCGATACAATTTCTCGAACAGTATAGGAAAATGATTCATTCACATGCTGAGAAAGCACGGCGACTACCTTTGCTAATTCTTTTGTTTTATACTGGTCAATGGATGTGCCCTTTATCTCCACCTGTCCCTCTCGCGGGGCTAAAATACCGCTGATAATTTTCATTAGAGTCGTTTTCCCACTGCCATTTGGCCCAAGGATACCAATCATTTCCCCTTTATTCACAGAAAAAGAAATATTCTGTAAAATTTGTTTTGTTTCATATTGAAAAAAGAGATTTCGTACATTCAGCATTATTTTAAACTCCTCTTCCTTCTTCTCATTAATAATCCTGCAAACACTGGAGCACCTACTATAGCTGTTATGACCCCTATCGGGAGTTCTGTCGGAGAGATAATCGTCCTAGCCAATAAATCAGCCAAAATCATAAAACCACTGCCAGCAAAAAGAGAGACTCCCATTAAATGTCTGTGATCAGGACCTACGATAATCCGGACAAAGTGTGGAATCACAAGACCTATAAATCCGATCGTACCAGATACAGCAACAGCCGCACCTGTTAACATGGAACCAGCCAGCAAAATAACCATTTTTCTTCTCTGTACATGGATCCCTAAATGCTGGGCTCTTTCTTCGCCAAATGCTAAAGCATTTAATTCCTTTCCTTGCGAAAGAAGGAGACCGGAACCAACTACAAAAAAAGGCAGGATAATTTTAATGTATTCCCATCCTCTCATAGAGACACTTCCAAGTAACCAGCCTATAATTTGGCGTAGTTCGTTCCCTGTTAATGCAATCATAAGAGAAATAAATGCACTTAGAAAAGAACCAATAATGATGCCCGTTAAAATAATTGTTTCAACCCGCATGGCAGGGTCCATTTTTTTTGCAAAAAAAACGACAAATAATATCGTCAGAAAGGAGAATAATACACTCATAAATGGCAAAGTCAATCCGCCAAGAAACGGAATGGTAAAGTGGAAAAATAACGTAATAACGGCTCCAACCGATGCTCCAGATGAAACCCCAAGTGTATATGGGTCTGCCAATGGATTTCTTAATAATCCCTGAAATGCAGCTCCCGCTATGGAAAGACTGGCACCGACAAGTCCTGCCAAAAGCACTCTAGGGAGGCGAATATTTTGAACTATATTAACATGCATGGGATCGACATTCGTTAATATGCTTTCTGGTCCAATGTAGCTTGCAAATATTTTTAATACTGATAAAACAGGGACAGAGATCGTTCCAATGGATATTCCCATCACAATCGCAAAAAGGAGAAAAAAAGCGGCATAAACATAAGCCGCTTTTCTTTTATTTAAAAACATCCGGGTACACCGCTTTGGCAACTGCCTCTACTCCATCGACTAAACGAGGACCAGAACGAGTTACTGTGTCAGAATCTACATCTACTATTTGCTTTTCCTTTACTGCATTTATCTTTTCCCAGCCTTTTCTCGAGCTAATTTGCTCGATTGGACTTTTTTCTGAGTAGGCACCATAAGTAGTAATAATAACATCCGGATTAGCTGCAATTACTGCCTCTTGATCCACTTGAATCCAGCCTTCCTCAGAAATGATATTATTTGCGCGAATAGTGTCTAACATCTCTTGCATAAATGTCTTTTTACCAGTCGTAAATAAATTTGGTTCCGCGTTTACTTCTATGTAAACTGCCTTTTTATCACTATCGGAAATGGCTGCTGCTTTCTCCTTGATAGCACTTAACTTTTCTTTCATATCAGCAACAAGCTTGTTTGCCTCTTTCTCTGTTCCAGTGGCTTGTCCAATCATGTCCATGCTTTTATAAACATCTTCAAAAGAAGTGGCATCATTCACAACAACAACATCAATGCCCGCATCCCTGATTTGCTGCAAGCCTTCCGTAGAATTATGGGCGCTCGATGCATGTGCTAATACTACATCTGGATTTAGAGAGATTATTTTCTCCACATTAAAATCCATCCCGCCTACCTTCTCTTTTTCTGCCGCTTCTTTTGGATAGTTATCAAAGTCACTAACTCCAACTAACTCCTCCCCTAGCCCAAGCGCAAATATAATTTCCGTATTGCTAGGCATTAAGGAAACTATCTTTTCTGGTTTTTTCTCTATTACAACTTCTTGATCCAATCCATCCTTAATGGTGACAGGGAAGCTAGCCTCTTCTGTAGTAGTTTGTTCTTTATTATGCTTATTTTCTGTCTTCGTTTCTCCGCAACCTGCAAGCACACCTACAACGAGCAGCATCGCTAACAGTATGGAATAAAACTTTTTCATCTAGTTCACCTTCCTAAATAAATATGGGAAAAATAAAAAACATCTCTATCATTGTCCATAGAGATGTTGGGATGTCTTCAAAAATATTTTCAAAGTGCTCCACACCTCCCTATCCTCGTAGGTTTATTTGGTGTATAGAGAATGGCAGGTCTCCTGACTCATGATTTTCACCACATGAAGCCTTCCCATACATCCGTACAGTGGCACTTTTCCATGCTGCAATCATTTACAGTGGCGGGACCGTGTTAGATTCTCACTAACTTCCCTTTTAAGAGACTTCTGGTAAAAAGGCTAAAGAATTCCTCATCAACCATTTCCCAAAAGTCTCACCATCATCTATCTATTTTATTTTTCGTCTTTTCTGATTATACAATTAAAGGATGTGTAAATAAATATATTCCTTTACTAAAGTTTTAAAAATGGGTCGACAGGAACCGCATGGCCTAATGCTATTCCCTGCTCTGACAATATGCAGGTGTAGCTTAATAATTGCACCCCAGCATGTGCAGCTTCTTCCAAGCTTTTTGCGAATACTGGATCAATTGCAGCTGCTCCTGTCACTATTTCCACATCTTCTCTCTGCACAACAAATAAAATAGCTGTTTTTATTATTCCTTCTCTCGCAATAGCAGTTAATTCTTGCACATGCTTAGAACCCCTTTTGGTAACAGCGTCTGGAAACATCCCAATTCCATTGCTCGCTAAGGTGACACTCTTTACTTCGAGAAGCAGCTGATTGCCTTTTATATCTTTTAATAAGAAATCCCATCGTGAACTACCATAGGTATATTCAGACTTAACCCAATGATAAGTAGAAAGCTCCTCTATCATGGCTTCCTTTAACATTAATTCGACTAACTTATTAGGATACGTAGTATTTATTGACACAAGCAGTCTATTTGATTCCACATATACAGCCGTCCACTTTGTTTTCCGATTAGGATTCATGCTCGGAAGAACATAAATCACAGCCCCTTCAACTAAAAGTTCGATCAGCCGCCCTGGATCTGCCAAATGGACCTTTTCTATTTCTTCTGTTTCCTGATTATAACAGTGTAAAATAAACCGATTAGGGCGCTCCACAAACGTCATTTTCTTTAATGCTGCCGGAAAGCTTACCATTACTTTTCCCCTCATATTCGTCACCAATTAAACGATAGCTAATTGCCATTCTCTTAATTTTTTATCAAAAACAAGTAAAGCATCACTTTTTTTCTTAGCGTTCTTCTCATATTCTTCATACATATCATCCATATTATCAAAATCCCCTAAAACCCAAATTGGTATCTCCAGCTTCAATCGTGTTTGATAGGCTTTTTCAATAGATAGTACCATGCCCTCACTCATATAACGTTTTAACTCTGTTACAATTTCTTTCGGAAGAGGCGGATAAAGCCTTTTCTTTTTAATTCCCAACAACGCTTTCTCTAATTTAAGTTCTGTCACTTTATTTGCAATAACCTCACAAAATAATTGATAAAAGGACTCCATGTTTTTATAATAAATTTTATTAAACCAGCCGTCATCATGAGCTAAATAGGCATATTGGTTGTTTAATTGTTGAAAAAATGGCTTTTTTAAAGGCTCCTGTTTATGTCCCAAATACAAGAGTTCCGCAATCGTTTGCCCTTCTAAAATATCTAATGTTTCCGTCTCATCAAAATCGACCCATACAAAGTCCCCATATCCATAAACATCTTCCATCGATAACGATGCTAATTTATTGTTTGGAACATATTCGAACTGAGTATGTATATGAAATTCTCCATCTTCAAACTGATGCTTTAACAACAAAATAGAGGCAAGAGTATCAGCAAGAATCCTGTAAAACTCTCTAAACTCTATACCATAAGAAAGCACAAAACGTTCTTTCTCATTTAGATGGATATAAACCACATCTCGAATATCATTATTACCTTTTTTCATCAAGTAAACCTCCAAACATTATTAGCTTGTAAACTTAAAGAGCTTTAGCTTACTTTCTTGTTACCGAAATTGCCTTTACTCCATTTTATCGAAATCATGACAAGAAATATTCTCTTGTTTTATATATTATATTTAAATTCCATGATCTGCTTATACATACTATCCATCATACATCTAGTTGTACTTATTGTAACCATTTTAGTTTAACAAAAAAGAGGAAAAATAGCTTACATAATCTAAAATTTAGAAAAAAAAGGAAGTGAATACTTGGCATGTGAATCATTTAGGAGAAAGCTAACTGGAATATTCATTAATATTGCGGATTATTCAGCCAAGAGACATCCATCAGAGCGATTTTAGTTAATTTTGTGCTGTTCAAAGGGGCAGTAATAGTCGTTTTTAGATGAATTTTAATGTTTTTAGCTAAATAATTGATTTTATCAGCCAATCTCGACCACTTACCTCCCCCCAACAAAAATACACCGTACTAGGAAATGGAATAACGCAATTTTCCAAAATCCTAGTAACGGTGTCAATCAAATCCAGCTCAACTTATGGTTGTTTTGCTTAACAATCTTTTCATACTTTTATCCGCTTCTTTTAGCACGATACTTTTATCTATTGTTTTCATGATTTTATTTTCCATTACTATTCTACCGTCTATAATGGTTGTTTCTACATCTGCTCGTGTTGCGGAATAGACAATTCTTGAGATAGGATCAACATCATAGGACGGAAAGGTATGAAAATTTTGCAGGTTTAAAATAGCTAAATCTGCTCGCTTGCCAATTTCCAGACTGCCAATTTCCTTTTCAAGTCCGACTGCTTTTGCTCCGCCTAAGGTTGCCATGCGGAACACTGTTCTCGCATCCATCGCTGTTGGTCCATGTATTGGCTTTTGAATAAGTGCAGCTAATCTCATTTCATTAAACATATCCAAGTTATTATTACACGGAGCCCCATCTGCCCCTAAACTGACGGAAACATGATTGCAAGTAAGATGGTGTGTATCAGCTATCCCTGATGCTAGCTTTAAATTAGAGCCGGGACAATGACTAACATGGACACCCTTCTCTTGAATAATCCGCTTTTCTTCTTCATCCAGCCAAATACAATGCGCCAATATCAAGCGGTCATTTGCTAAACCGAGATGATCTAAGTACACCACATTCCTCATACCTGTTTCTTTTTGCACGATTTGAATTTCTCCCTTATTTTCTGAGGCATGGGTGTGCACTTTTACACCATATTTATCTGAAAGAATCTTCACCTCTTTTAATAGCTCTTCCGTACAAGAAACCACAAATCTTGGCGAAAAGGCATATTGAATTCTTCCATTATCAAAGCCATCCCATTTTTCTAATAAATCTACACTCTGTTGAATAGACTCCGCTGTTAATTCCTGCAATGCTAAGGGGACTTCATCCCCTTTATCCATCATTACCTTTCCAGAAAGAGCCCGGATTCCACTTTCCGCAAGTGCGCGAAAAGCATGTTCCGTATGATGAACCGTTTCCATATCAACAATCGTTGTTGTCCCGCTTTCCAATAGCTCTCCAATACCAAGCATGGCGGAATAATAAATAGATTCCTCGTCATGAGCAGCCTCAAGTGGCCAGATCCTTTGTTTAAGCCAATCCATTAGCTCAAGATCATCCCCTTTTCCGCGAAAAAGTGTCTGGCATAAGTGAATATGAGTCTGAACAAACCCAGGAATTACCGTTCTATTTGTCGCATCAATCATTTTATCTACGTGATTTTTTTCAAGATTCTCTCCTATTTCCTTAATGATATTCCCTTCTATATAAATATCTCCGGTTATAATTTCTTCTGCTTGATTCATTGTGACTATCTGTGCATTTTTGATTAACATATTTCCCATTTAAACTCCCCCATGCTTGTTTAAATTTCCGCATAAACACAAAAAAACTACGAAAAATATGCTAGTTCAAAGCATATTTTTCGTAGCAAGAAATTTACGGTTTCCAGTAGAGACCCTTAACCCAATTATTAAGGATATACGAAAAAAAGGCGCAATAGCAGCAGTTGCCTGCGGTCATGCATGTTATACCCTTATTTTAGTCGAGAGGCAATTCTTTTCAAGTTAATTGTCAGAAAACTTAACAATGTTTTTTCAAGGGATCTGTTTTTTCTCAAAATCTCCTTTTTTACAAAGATTTATCCATTTCATTCTTTCACTTAATTACATATAATAAAACAGGGTATATGTCGAATAATAGCCTATAAACATCGGAAGGGAGAGTGAGAAGTATGATACACAAAATGACAGAAAATCAGATCACACTTCACATCATTCAGACACTAAAAGATAATAAAAAATCTGAATTTGAATCCATCGTTGATGAGCTACAACCATATGATATAGCTCAAATTTATGAGAGTCTCCCCGATAAGCATAGGGCTCGTTTTTTGCTTTTCTTAAAAGTCGACTTATTAGCCCATCTCTTGGAGGAATTGGATAAAGAGGAACAGCTGGAAGTTCTAAATACATTAGGAATGGACAAAACAGGGAAAGTTCTAGATTTAATGGACAATGATGACCTAGCTTCCCTTTTAAATGAACTAGCACCAGAAAGAATTAAAGAACTCCTTTCTGGAATGAAAAAAGAAGAATCCATTATTGTACAAAACTTAATGAACTACCCAGATGAAACTGCTGGACGTCTTATGACGAATCGTTTTGTCTGGATTCGTGACTATTACACTACGCGTGAAGCTGTCGATAAACTAAAATCGTTTGCAGATTTCGCGGAAACATTAAGCTATTTATACGTCATTGATCAGAATAGAAAATTAGTTGGTGTTGTTTCCTATCGTGATCTTTTGATTGCTGAACCGCAGGACAAAATTCGTGACATTATGTATGAACGGGTTATTAGTGTAACAGTGGATCAGGACCAAGAAGAAGTAGCGCAAACCATCCAAAAATATGATTTCTTAGCCATTCCCGTTGTTAATGAAGAAAATATCTTAATGGGGATTGTTACAGTTGATGATATGATTGATGTCGTTTTTCAAGAAGCAAATGAAGATATCGAAAAGCTTTCAGCTTCAGGTAAATCGATAGACTTTGATACAAAAGCATCTGTTGCAGCCTACAGAAGACTTCCTTGGTTAATCTTGCTGCTTTTTATTGGGGTTGTATCTGGCAGTATTATAAGCAATTATGAGGATGTTCTTACAAAAGTTGTAGCATTATCTTTTTTTATGCCGATGATTTCTGGAATGACTGGGAACACGGGAACACAATCATTAGCTGTTGTTGTTCGCGGACTTATTTCTAATACGATTAATAAAGCAGTTGTAACAAAACTGATTTTTAGGGAATTATTAGTTGGTTTGATCATTGGGATTACCTGCGGCGTTATTATTACGATTATTGCCTATGTCTGGCAAAGCGATCTCATGCTTGGCTTAGTCGTTGGTCTTTCTTTAATTTGTACGCTTATCATTGGAACGCTATCCGGCACTATTATTCCCATTATTCTTTATAAGTTAAATATTGACCCAGCAGTAGCGTCTGGACCATTAATTACAACTCTTAATGATATATTTTCGTTATTTATTTACTTCGGAATCGCACAAATTTTTCTTGCCCATTTAATGTGAAAGAAAAGACTGTCTGTCAAAAGGCAGTCCTTTTAAATCCTGTCTATTTTTTCCAACTATCTTTTTTTATCGATTATGAAAAATAAGGAAACAATTCTGTTTCCATTTCCGTCTATATAAATAGGTAAGAAATTTGGACTAGGGGTTTGCAGAAATGAGAACAAGAAATGTTTTTTCTGAAAGATTTGATTGGACATTATGTCTTTTGCTTATGTTATTTTGTCTAGTTAGCAGTATTGCTATATACAGCGCGAACGCTGCTTACTTACAATCACAAATTATGTGGTATGTTATTGGCGCGGTTGTAATTGCCATTATTATGTATTTTGATAATGAGCAGATTCAACAAATCACTTGGATTTTGTATGGAATAGGGGCCGTTTTATTAATCGGTCTTCTAGTTGCTCCAGAAACGGCATTTACTCCACGCAGAGGCGGAGCGCAAAGTTGGTATGTCATTCCCCATATTGGCAGTATTCAACCGTCTGAATATATGAAGGTCTTTTATATTTTAGCGATTGCTAAAGTTATAAATAATCATAATGTCAAAACCATTCATAAATCTCTGCGAACAGATTTTATTTTGATGTGTAAACTGGCGATCGTAGCTGGTGTTCCAATAGCATTAGTCATTTTGCAGGATTTTGGGACTACACTCGTGTTAATGGCTATATTAATTGGAATGATGCTAGTATCAGGAATTTCATGGAAACTGCTCATTCCTTTATATGGTGCTGCTGCAGCATTTGGTTCCATTGTTTTATACTTAGCTATCTTCGGAAGAGAACTATTAGAAAAATATCTAGGAGTGGATCCCTATCAATTCGCTCGTGTTAATTCCTGGCTAGATCCTCATAATGCTGGCGATGATGGCTTGCAGTTAGTCAAATCGCTGATGGCGATAGGCTCTGGACTTATTAGTGGTAAAGGCTTAGGAAAAGAGGAAGTGTATATTCCCGAAAGACATACAGACTTTATTTTTACGATTATTGGGGAGGAGTACGGATTTATTGGGGGCAGTATTGTCATTATTCTTTATTTTCTTTTAATATTCCACCTAGTTCGAACTGCATTGCAAACAGCCAATCCCTACAGTATTTATATAAGTGTCGGGGTTATTAGTATGATTACATTCCACGTTTTTGAGAATATCGGAATGACTATACAATTATTGCCGATAACAGGGATTCCCCTTCCGTTTATAAGTTATGGGGGCAGCTCTCTAATGTGCAATTTAATGGCAATGGGACTCATATTTAGTATTCGTTATCACCATAAGTCTTATATGTTTTCTTCTAAATCTCTTTCTTTCTAATTATAAGGAACATTTAGACTCCGCGCATCGCTGAGTCTTTTTTTATATTTGTCCATTTGATGAAATCTTTCTCCCTTTTGTTTTCTTTCCTCTGTAATTAGGGTATATATTTTAATAGAACAACAAAAACTATAAAGAAATTTTAGCAGCAAAAAGATGACTATGTTTTATCTGATTGTAATAAAAACTAAATTAAAATAATTATAAATAAGTATTGATTTTAATTTAGAATTTGTTATAATTAATATATAATCAGTCGAAGGGAGTTTGTTAAACATGGGATTACAAACAAAAGTAGAATTACAAAAAGAACTAAACGTACAAATTGCTAACTGGAGCGTATTATACACAAAACTACATCAACATCACTGGTATGTAAAAGGACCATTTTTCTTCACACTTCATGAAAAATTCGAAGAGTTATATGACGAAGCTGGTGAAGCAGTAGATGAACTTGCAGAGCGCTTGCTTGCTATTGGTGGTAAACCTGTTTCTACATTAAAAGAATTTATGGAAACTTCCACATTACAAGAAAGTACGGAAAAACGATCTGCAAATGATATGGTGAAATCTTTAGTAGAGGATTATAGCCATATTAATACACAATTAAAAGCACTAGCAGCACATGCAGATGAATTAGAAGATGTGATTACCAATGATTTAGCCATTGATTTAATTGGCAAAATTGAAAAACACTTATGGATGTTAACTGCATACCTTTCTGAATAATATTGGAATGAATCAACCACTTTTTCGTCTTCTTAACGAAAAAGTGGTTTTTTATTTTCCCTTAAAGCTTCTTCTCCCTATTTATCTCTGAAAAGAAGAAAAATCATTTTCCTTCTTTTCGATAAAAAAGTATAATGATGGCAAAAGTATGTATTTTTCATCCCTAGGAGGATAAATATGAAAAAACAATTTGTTGTAATAGGATTAGGCAGCTTTGGTGGTAGTTTAGTGGAAGAATTTCATAAAATGGGAGCGGAAGTATTAGCCATTGATCAATCTCTTGAGAAAGTGGAAAAATATCGACCTTTCGCTACCCTTTGTGTGCAAATGACAAATATTACGGAGGCATCACTAACGCAAATCGGTATTCGGAATTTTGATCACGCTTTTGTTTCGTTTGGAGATGACGTCGAGTCTAGCACCCTTACGACCATGCTGTTAAAAGAGATGGGTCTTAGCAAGGTCTGGGTGAAAGCAGCCGATGTCTATCATAAACGCGTTTTAGAAAAAATCGGTGCTGACCGCGTCATTCATCCAGAACAGGATATGGCAAAAAGAATTGCCCACCATGTTGTTTCTGATAGTATGATTGATTATATCGAGCTTTCAAAAGAACACGGAATTGTGGAAATGGTAGCTTCTCCGAAAATACATAATAAGTCGATTTTAGATTTAGATGTCCGTGCTAATTATGGATGTACTATTATTGGCATCCAACGAGCAGGAGAAACAATTGTCTCTCCATCCGCAAATGAAGTAATCCATCAGGGCGATATCCTCATTATGGTTGGCAGTAATGACTGTTTATATAAATTTGAGGAAAAAGCATTAAGATAATCTTTTTAGAAAAACATAATAGAAAATCACTCCTTAGGAGAAGGCTTTCATTCAGTCTTCTCTTTTTTTATTGATCCTTTCCTACCTTAAACTCCATTTTATCCAACGTTTAATCCTATCCTCACTGGGTATTAAGTAGAATACATTAAGGCTGATTAAAGTTTGTTGTTTTTAATAGGAAACGTATCAATTTTCTAAAGCTCATCGGAACAAATAATTTTACTTATGTAAAAATTAACTTATTTCATTTCTATACGAACAACATTCTTTAAAATGCCTAATTTAAATCAAGGAGTGAAGAGTATGTACTATAACTGGAATTGGAATTCCTTTTGGGACAAGCTACCTGATTTTATTCTAGCAGTGGTCGTTTTAATTATCGGGTGGATTATTGCAAAAATCATTGAAAAAGCCCTTTATAAAGGACTGCAAAAAACAAATGTTGATGAGAAAATTTTCCCTGAAGGCAAACCCAAAAAATATTCATCTGAAAAGATAATTAGTAAGATTGTTTTCTATCTATTATTAGTTTTTGTCTTTACCCTATTCTTTAATATATTAAATTTAACGGTAATTACATCTCCGTTGGTAAATCTACTTTCCACCATTCTAGGAGCAATACCAAATATTTTAAAGGCAGCATTAATTCTATTAATTGCCTGGGTAGTTGCTTCCGGATTAAGATATCTTATTAAAAAGACAGGAAGTACCTTAAAGGTTCATGAGAGATTACAGAAATGGAATCTTGCAGAAAAGAATAACCCACAAAACATAATGGATAAAGTAGCTAATATTGTATTCTATTTAGTACTCTTATTATTCTTACCTGCTATCCTAGGTGCCCTTAATTTATATGGTGTTTCTGAACCATTTGCTAATATGCTTCAAAACATGCTTGCTTTCTTACCAAAACTTTTAGCAGCAGCATTAATCGTTTTAGTAGGCTGGTTTGTTGCAAAAATGGTGCGTACGATTCTAACAAACTTCCTACAAGCAATCGGCACAGAAGCCTTAGCTAAACGCTTAGGTATTAACAAGCTTCTTGATAACGTAAGCTTATCTTCTGTTATCGGGAACATTGTTTTCATTTTAATTCTCATTCCAACTGTTATTTCAGCGCTTGAGAAATTGGACATTCAAGGAATCTCTCAGCCAGCCATTAACATGCTAAATGATATTCTGACAATGATTCCTAATATTGCGACAGCCATTTTCCTTATCTTAATTGGTATTTGGATAGGAAAATGGGTAAAACAAATGGTTGTTACTTTATTAGTTAAACTAAGCTTAGATACGTATGTGCGAAAAATGGGCTTAAACGCTAATACTAGTATTTCAAACATTATTGGGACAATTGTTCAAATTCTGATTATTTTCTTATTAGCTGTACAAGCTTTAAATATTGTCGGACTTGAATTTTTAGTTACACTATCTACGGCTGTTATTGCTTATTTACCAATGGTGATTGCTGCTATTGTCATTATTGGCATCGGCTTATGGCTAGGTTATCTTGTGCAGAAACTACTAAGCAGCGTTTTACAAGGCAGCCACTTTAAAGTGTTACCAATTATCGCAAAATATGCGATTATCACTTTGTCTGTCTTTATGGCACTTGACCAATTAAAGGTAGCTTCTTCTATTGTCAACGCTGCCTTTATCTTAATCCTTGGCGGTCTTGCACTAGCATTTGGTCTTGCCTTTGGACTTGGCGGCAAAGAATTTGCTAAAAAACGTTTGGATAAACTGGATAGAAAAATGGAACAAACTTCTATTCAAAAACCAAATGATGATAATCCTTTAAATAGCTAACCAAGCTATAAAGGACAGGCGAAAAATTCTCGTCTGTCCTTTTTCTATATAGGTAAGACGATGTATTTTTACAATATCTTCAAAACGCCTATTGTTATGAAACCCGTTTCATAGTTTAATCTAATTAGGAGAGTATAGACCAGCGTTATATACCAATTTCATTATTCGGTATAGCGTGATGGTTTTGCTCTTATATAAATTATGGTATGTCTGTATCCAACAGTTCATAGCCTTCTACTAGAGTCGAAAGCGGTACAATATCAGCATCTTTTTGATAAAGTGGAATGTACTCCTTTAAAACACTTACTACAGCTGGCCCAGAAACTCCGACATGGCCAATCGCAATAAATTCCTGTTCTGTATCTAGCTTTTTCGCTAATCGACTAGCTTGCTTATTAATATATTGACTTGTATATATATGATCAAAAAAAAGATCATTTTCTAAATAAGGGACATTTATTTCCTCGGCCAATTCCTTTATGACACTATTGCTTGTTGTCTTACTGTCTAAATAATAAAGACTATGATTTCGACATTCTTCTAGAATAATCCTCATTACTCTTTTATCTTCTGTCGCCTTTGAACCCATATGATGATTCATTCCAACCGCATAAGGAATACTTTCAATCGCATCCTTTACCCGTTTTCTAATTTCTTGATCCGATAAATCTGTTGTGATAGCACCTGGTCCAAGCCAGCTCTTTTTTCCCTTTTTTGGCTCTAGCGGCAGATGAACAATCACTTCATGTCCTTTTTTATGGGCACGAATGGCATCTTCTTTACTTGTAGATAGAAAAGGCATAATCGCTACCGTAATAGGAACAGGTAGATTGAGCATCTCATCTGTCCCTTTCATATTATTACCAAAGTCATCAATGACGATGGCAAGCTCTTTTCTAACTTGATTTTTAGATGGCGCTGCCTCCTGAGCGAAGATTCCCAGCGGAAACGTAAAAAAACAGAAGAAGCATATTAATTTTTTCATGTTATAACCTACCTTGTTTTTCGTTAGTATTTTCTATAACAGGTGGTTACATACAAAAACAGCCCGCTAAAAATTCAGCGAACTGTCTTGTTTTCATTATTTCCGATGCATCTTAAACTCCAAGAATAAATCATTATATTCTGCTAGAGAACGATGACCGAGATTTTCGTATACTTCTAATTTAGATGTCATTTCTTCATCTGGATAGAAACGTTCATCCCCTGTAATATCCTCTGGCAAAAATTCCATTGCTGCCTTGTTAGGAGTAGAATAACCGACATATTCTGTATTTTGGGCCGCATTTTCAGCATCTAGCATAAAATTAATAAATTGATGAGCCCCATCGATATTCTTGGCTGTTTTTGGAATAACCATATTATCGAACCATAGATTAGATCCTTCTTCTGGGACAACATATTCTACATCTTCATTTTCCCACATAATCTCAGCAGCCATTCCAGACCATAAAACACCGATTGATGCTTCTTCATTTTCAATGAGCATACGAATTTCATCACCCACAATTGCCTTTACATTTGGTGTTAAAGTATCCAATTTTTCCTTTGCTTCCCGCAAGTGATCATGATTTTTATCATTTAAAGAATAATGTAAGCTATTTAAGCTCATACCCATGATTTCTCTTGCACCATCTATCAGCATAATTTTATTTCTTAAATCCTTATCCCATAAATCATTCCAAGAAGTAATTTTCTTATTATCAAGCATGGCTGGATTATAAACAATTCCTACCGTTCCCCAGAAATAAGGAATCGAGTATTTATTGTCTGGATCAAAGGAAAGATCCATAAATCGACTGTCTATATTTTTCAAGTTAGGAAGCTTCGAATGATCAATCGGAATTAATAAATCTTCTTCCTTCATTTTATCGATCATATATTCAGAGGGAATCGCAATATCATAGCTTGTTCCTCCCTGCTGAATCTTTGTCATCATTGCCTCATTGGAATCAAAGGTTTCATAAATAACCTTAATCCCTGTCTCCTCTTCAAATTTAGAAATTAAGTCTGCATCAATGTAATCTCCCCAGTTATATACCGTTAATGTCTTACCACTCGTATATCCTCTGCTTGAATTTAATTGATGAACAATAAATAGCAGGATGAAGGACAGTGCAAAAATAACAATTAATCCACGAATGAGAGACTTCATTTTCTCACCCCCGCTTGTGGAGTTTTATTAACACGTTGCGTAATGAAATAGTAACCAATGACCAGAAGCAACGTAAATAAGAATAATAAGGTCGATAATGCATTAATATTTAAAGAGATCCCTCGTCGTGCTAAAGAATAAATCTCTACAGATAAGGTGGTAAATCCATTACCTGTTACAAAAAATGTTACAGCAAAGTCATCTAAAGAATAGGTTAATGCCATAAAGAAACCAGCAAATATTCCTGGTGAAATATAAGGAATAATGACTTTTGTCAATACATCCTTCCAGCTTGCTCCAAGATCTAATGCAGCATCGACCAAAGTCGGACTCATTTCTTCCAGCTTAGGTAAAACCATAATCACAACAATAGGAATTGAGAAAGCTATATGTGACAACAGAACCGAAAAGAATCCTAGTTTAATTCCAATGATCGTAAAAAAGATTAAGAAGGAAGCACCAATAATAACATCAGGGCTTACAATAAGCACATTGTTTAAAGACAAAATAGAATTCCTTAAGCCCTTTTTTCTCATCATAGAAATACTAATAGCCCCAAGTACTCCAATAATAGTTGATACGGCTGCAGACAAAAGAGCAATAATAATCGTATTTAAAACGATTATGAGCAATCGTGTATCTTGGAACAACTCCTTATACCAGTCAAATGTAAAGGTATCAAAATCATGCATGGTTCCCCCGCTATTAAAAGAGTAAAAAATCAAATAAAAGATAGGGGCATATAATATGATAAAAACAATGCATAAGTACAATACAGACCATTTTGATAGCTTTTTCATCTTATATCCCTCTCTTTCTGTTCCCCGTAAGAACCATGATGATAATCATACTAATAATCAAAAATACAGCTATCGTCGAACCCATTCCCCAATCTTGTGTAATCAGGAAATGCTGTTCAATCGCAGTACCTAATGTTATAACACGGTTCCCTGCAATTAAACGAGTGATCATAAATAGGGATAGAGCTGGAATAAATACAGCTTGGCACCCAGACTTTACTCCATTTAATGTTAGAGGAAAGACAATCTTTTTAAATGTCGTCCAAGATGACGCTCCTAAATCCTGGGACGCATCAACTAAGCTAGGATTCATCTTCTCTAATGCATTGAAAATAGGCAGAATCATAAAAGGAATAAAGATATACACACTTACAAATAGAAAGCTAAAGTCTGTAAAGAGTATTTGTTGTTCCCCAATTCCAAGGAAATTGAGCATTTGATTGGCTGCACCATGTGTTCCAAATATCCCCAAGAACGCATATGCCTTTAATAGAAGATTAATCCATGATGGTAAAATAATTAATAACAGCCATAATTGCTTATGCTTCGTTTTAGTTAATAAATACGCAGTAGGATATGCAATAATTAAGGAAAAGAACGTTATTAAAAAAGCATACCAAAAGGAGCTTAACGTCATTTTCAAATAAACTGGTGTGAAGAACTTCTGATAATTTTCAAACGTAAATGTCCCTTCAATATCAAAGAAAGAATAATAAACAACAAGTGCAACTGGAGCAATAACAAAAAGTACAATCCAAAGATAGTAAGGGACCGTATACCATTTAGTACTACTTTTCATTGGCTGCCCCCTCATACGCTTCTAGTCGTTTATCAAACTCTTCTTCTGTTTCTCCAAGGCGCATAACATGAATAGCCTCTGGTTCAAAATAAAGGCCAATTTCGGTTCCTACCGTTGCTTTCTTTGTAGAGTGAACAAGCCATTCATTTCCATCCTCGTCATACCCACAAATCTCGTAATGTACGCCTCTAAATAATTGAGAGTCTACCTTTACCTTTAATTTACCTGCTTCTAAAGAAGTAATTTCTAAATCCTCCGGGCGTATAACTACTTCAACAGCTTCATTATCGTCAAAGCCACCATCGACACAATCAAAAGTTTTACTGCCAAAATGAACAACAAAATCTTTTTTCATCGTCCCTGGTACAATATTCGATTCCCCGATAAAGTCTGCTACAAAACGATTAATTGGTTCATCATAAATGTCAGTTGGTGTTCCGCTTTGCTCAATGCGTCCTTTATTTAAAACAAAGATTTCATCTGACATGGCCAAAGCTTCTTCCTGATCGTGTGTCACAAAGATAAAAGTAATCCCTAATCTTCTCTGTAATTCTCTTAACTCATATTGCATTTCTGTACGAAGCTTTAAATCAAGTGCAGATAATGGTTCATCGAGAAGAATAATTTCTGGTTCATTTACAATAGCTCTTGCAATTGCAACACGTTGTCTCTGTCCACCAGACATCTCACTAATTTCTCTATTCTCATAGCCTTCCAAGTTAACAAAACGTAGAGCCTCTTTTACTTTTTCTTCAATTACTTGCTTCTTCCATTTTTTTATACGAAGACCAAAGGCCACATTTTCAAATACATTTAAATGGGGGAATAGCGCATAATCTTGGAAAACGGTATTTACCTGTCTTTTATTTGCTGGTATTTTATTAATCAGCTTACCGTTAAAGTAAATATTTCCTTCTGTCGGTTCCATAAATCCAGCAATTAATCGTAAAACAGTCGTTTTACCACAGCCAGATGGACCAAGCAATGTATAAAATTTTCCTCGCTCAATTTCAAAGCTTACATTTTCTAAAACGGTCGTATCTTGATCATAGCTCTTTGTTACATTTTCAAATTGAATAATATGCTGCTCAGACATAATATCCCCCTCTTCATTTATTTTTTTATTGTTTATGAATTCTTCCTATAAATAAGAATCTGTGACTACAAGAATTAATTCCGTAACATCATCTGCTAGATTTATTAATTGATGTTCCTCTGTAGCATGATAGTAAATAGATTCCCCTTTTTTAGCCCGATACTCTTGTCTGCCTAATTTCAACAGAATTTCCCCTTCTACTACGTATGCAAATGTTTCTGATAAAGAAGGTTCAAATTTTTTAAATTCTCCATTTTTAGAAAAGAATAGCCGTATTGGTTCCATTTCTTTTTCATTTGATTCAGGAACTAGCCATTGAATCCGATACCCTTTCTCTTCATCAAGAAAATCTGTTATATCTTCCTCTGTATAAACAACCTTCTGCTTTCGCTCTTCATCGTCGAAGAATTCTTTCGGTGAACATCCCAACACTTCTAAAATATCAAAGAATGTCTCAATGGAAGGAGAACTTAAGTCTCTCTCTAGCTGAGATATATATCCCTTGCTTAAATCGGTTCTTTCTCCTAATTCTTCTTGTGTTAACCCTTTTTTCAACCGTAAATTCTTTATTTTTTTTCCAATTTCCATGATTCAACCTACTTTTTGTTTAGAAATAGTAAACTTGAAGGCACAAAAGTTTTGTATAACTAAACTTAAAGTTTAGTTATACCCAGTTATTATACATTAATTTCTTTAACTTTCAATCCCTTTTTCGCTCTGTGAACTATTTTCCAATAGCATTCATATAAATTATTTCTATAAAGCAAAAATGCCCCATAACATAATGTTTTAAAGCTTGTAGTGTTTGTAAACAAAACACCGCTCTACAACATTTTTTATGAGGCAACTGCGACCTTTTATTACTCTTCTTTCCCTGTCGCTAGTGGTATATACTTTCCGTTATCTATTTTTTCAATTTTTTTAAAATGAATCAGCTTTTTTAAAGATGCATTGCAATATGCAGAAGCATCATAGGAATCTCTACCAACTCTTATTCCAATCTCTGTAGGGCCAATCCCTACCTTTCCCCCTTTTTCCTTATACAAATCACACAGTGCGTTATAAATATTTTCATCTTTTTCCGTAATTCGTAGTTTGGAATATTGCTTCAATCTTTATTCCTCCTATTGCTCCCATTTTACTGCAGCTATTAACAGATTTCTTTTCCCTTACATAACTATTCTTTTTCGTCTAAATTTTCCATAAACCATATATACTGTCTAAGTCTGCTAAGTTAAGCATACTAATCCTTTATAAAAATTACAGGCTTTTATGCTATTTTTTTTAAAAATAGATAATACGTTTCAAAATCCCAATTGTTAATAGGGCAAAAGGTTTATTTCAATATATTGAACACCTCTTCCTCTTTCCTATTTTTTTGGTAATCAATCCCCTATTGGTAAATGCTGTTTTTGACTCTTTTCCCCTATTTCGAATACACCAATCTCCTATTTTGTTCTAAATAATGAACAAAATAGGAGATAAGGAAAAAAACACTTGAATTATTCAAGTGTTTTTTTAGGTAATATTTAATGTTCTCTGTTTAATTTATAGTGCTTTTTAAACATGAAATGTTCCCCATACGAGGGAAACAATTTTAACTTTTTCACTTCTTCTGGATGTTTAATCATCATTTCTTTTAATAACTCTTTTGGCTGTTTCTTTTCTGTCTCAATCCCCAACTCTTTCGCTTTCTTAATAATTTGTGTATCTCTTATCTCATCGGCGATTTGCTTAAAATCTTTTCCTTCCGTTTGAATATTAAGCTTTTTTGCTTCAGTCATAATCATTTTTTCTTGCACTTCTTTACCTAGCTGCTGCATTGTTTTTCCTTTTGTATCTATTCCCAGTTCTTTTGCCTGTTTCGAAATTTTCGCCTCAAACACTTCTTTCATTAATGTTTTGGCATCTTTCCCCTCTGTACTGATTCCTAGCGACTTTGCTTCCTCTTTAAGATGGGCAGTATGTACTTCCATCGCTATTTGCTGTAAATCTTTCCCCTCTGTTTTTATTCCTAATTTTTGTGCTTCCTTCTTTATTAATACGTCATGAATTTCTTTTTTAATCGCAGCTGTGTCTTTACCTTCTGTCTTTATTCCCAGACTTCTTGCCATTTCTATTAGAAACTGTTTATCTTCTTGGGTTATCTCTCTTTTCTCTGGAGCTGGAGTTGCACTTGCTAAAGAACTAAAGCTGGTTAATGCTATAGTAGTTAGCATCAACAGCAACATTATTTTTTTCATCTAACTCTTCCTTTCCATTTAAATAGGTAAAATTTATACCTTCATAGCCTTTCCTCTTCTTTGTTTTATATGTAAGATTTTCCTAAAAATATTTGCTTTTTTGTAATCCATTTTCTTATCTAATTAAGGATTTATGCTTAACCATTAGACATCTAAAGCTCCTTCTGCTATTTTACATATATACCATATTTGCTGGAGATGAGTTTATTAGATGAGTAAATTTACAAAGGAATATATTATAACCATGGAGGATATTGTGAGAGAAGGCGATCCTATCCTTCGTGAAAAAACAAAGGAAGTATCTATTCCTCCTACTGAAGAGGATAAAGAAGAGCTGCAATGCATGCTGCAATATTTGAAAAATAGTCAGGATCCAATCTTGTCAAAAAAATACCAACTACGAGCAGGGGTAGGATTATCGGCAAACCAAATTGGCTTAAATAAACGAATGTTTGCGAGTTATATGAGGCAAGAAAACGGTGAAGCATTGGAATATATGTTAATCAACCCTAAGATCATTAGTCATTCTACTGCCATGACCTATATTCCCGAGAGTGAAGGCTGTCTTTCTATTGATCGATCCATTGTTGGCTATGTTCCACGCTATCGTAGGATAACGGTTCGAGCATACAATATACATGGCGAAGAAGTAAAAATTAAATTAAAGGATTATGAAGCAATCGTCTTTCAACATGAAATAGATCACTTAAACGGAATACTATTTTATGATCATATCAATAGTAAAAATCCATTTGAGCTGCCTGCCAATGTGGATATTACTCCTTTATATTAACTTTTTATTTCTTCATTCTGAATATAAAAAAGCAGATAGCATTTGCTATCCGCTTTTTTTATTTACTTTTTATCTTTTTGATCTTTTTGATCTTTTTCTAACTTATTATCAATTTTATATTTTGCAGTAGCCTCATTTAACCAAGTACCAGCTTTTTCTTGCACCTTTTGTGCTAATAAAGCTTCTTTAATTTTCGCTTTTGAATCTTCTAATGTTGCTTCTTTTGCTTCTTTTTTACCAGTTACTTTAATAATATGGTATCCAAAATCTGTTTTAACTGGGTCGCTAATTTCATCTACTTTCATTGAGAACGCCGCTTTGTCAAAGGCTTCAACCATTTTTCCTGTAGTAAAGTAGCCTAATTCTCCACCTTTATCTTTTGTTTGTGTGTCAGTAGAATATTCTTTAGCTAATTTAGCAAAGTCTTCCCCGTCGTCTAACTTCTTCTTCACTTCTTTTGCAGTTTTTTCATCTTCTACTAAGATATGACTTGCCTCCACTTGCTCTGGAGTGCCAAAACTTGCTTTATTATCTTCAAAGTATGTTTTAATCTCATCATCTGTGATTTCGATAGACGGCTCAAGAATTTTTGTTACTTTTAGATTTTGTTCCACTTGTTCTTTAAATAAATCTTCTGTCATCCCATTTTGAGCTAACAACATATTAAAGGTTTCTTGCCCACCGTACTGTTTAATCATCTTGTCCAATTCTGCTTGGACGTCTTTATCCGTTACTTTCACTTTCGCTTTATCAGCTTCAAGATCTACTACTTTATTAGAGATCATCATATTTAATACAGTTGCGCCATATTGTTTGTTTAGCTCTTTATTTAGTTGCTCTTGTGTAATCTTTTCGTTTTCCACCGTTGCGACTGTTTTACTTCGTTGTGTTAGATAAACCGCTCCTATTATTAACGCTACTAGTACTACCGCTAGAATAGGAATAAGAACCTTCTTATTTTTCATATTAAGCTAAAATCCTCTCTGCACAAAATTTTGGATATAACGGGCATACCCCTATTATAACTCTTACACTATATTATCATATAATTATGACGAAATTATTAACAGATTTAAAAAAATTCCATCCTATTACGAAATAAGATGGAATTTTTTCGACAAATTTCGTATGTTTCACATGAAACTTGTCGATTAATTTATCGTATTATTACTTGTTAACGTTAATTCCACTTTTTGAGATTTGCCATCTCTATAAATTTCTAGTTTTACTTTATCGCCAATTTTCACTTCTGAATATAGATATTTTCGTAAATCTGTTGAATTAGCTACTTTTTTGCCATCGATGGCTACAATAACATCCTGAACTTTCAAACCAGCTTTAGCAGCGGCAGAATTAGCATCAATATTAGTAATCATTACTCCTTCTGAAACTTTATTTGGAAGGTCTTGCAAATACATACGAGGAACTTCTTCTAAGCTTGCTAATCCTACTCCAAGATATGGACGTTCTACTTTTCCCTTCTCAATTATCTCATTAACTATTGGAATTAAGTCATTACTTGGAATCGCAAAGCCTAGTCCTTCAACACCACTATCAGCGATTTTCAAACTGTTTATGCCAATTACCTCTCCTTTTGAGTTGATTAATGCTCCACCACTGTTACCAGGATTAATAGCTGCATCGGTTTGAATAACATTAAATTCCCAATCACCGGCAGATGTATTTACTGTAATGCTTCGATCTACAGCACTTACTATACCTTGTGTGACTGTTCGAGAAAGCTGTTGCCCAAGTGGATTACCAATAGCCCATACTTGATCGCCAGGTCTCAATGTAGAAGAATCGCCAAAATTGATAATATCAGAAGCATATTTAGCATCAATTCTTACTACCGCTAAATCAGTTAAGGCATCTGCCCCAATTAGCTTAGCCTCCGTTTTATCCCCGTTATAAAGGGAGATTTCTAATGCATTTGCTCCTTCGATTACGTGGTTATTTGTCACTATATATGCATATTGATTATCTTTCTTAAAGATAATACCAGATCCAGAACCAGATTCTACATCACTGGAATTCTGAGAAAATGGATTTGATTGCTTTTGCATGTTTACAATCCCTACAATTGCTTTAGAAGATGACTCCACCATATCCGCAATAGCTAATGTACCATCACTAGTTTTTGTATTCGATGTTGTATTGGCAGTAATTGCTCCCGTCTGTTTACCTTCCACTTTATTAGATAGCTCTGCGACCTGCTTTTCGAGCTTATCATAGGAATCATTATAAAGGTCTGTATGGGGAATCGTAAAAAAAGTTAACGCAGAACCGACAACACCTGCTGCCAACAAAGAAAGGAAACCTTTTGTTTTTGAAGCATCTTTTCGAGTATTATATTGTGTTCTTTCCGAACTGGCTTCTGCTTGTTCTTCTTCTTTTTCAAGATGAACTTGCTCTTCTTTTCCAGCAGCATATTCCGCTTCTTCAGGCTTGTTTATTTCTTCTTTCACTACAGAATCTTCTGAAACTGTTCGGTCTTCCTTCTCTTCTAATATTTCTTCTCCCCCAAGGTTTGTATCTGCAGCCTCAGGGCGATCTTTCTCCCATTCATTTCTTTTTTCCAAATCACTCATTATTTGTTCCTCCTATTAACAAGTATCAACATATATTTCAGTTCATTACTTTTCTTTTCATTTCTAATAATTTGTTTATACATACATAGTAACCATCATATATGAATAAATTATGAACAAAGTTTGAAAAGACATAGAAGAATTTTAGAACATTTTATTCCCTCAACCTATTTTATACAAGGCATGAAAGCTCTGTTACTTTTCTTCTGGAAGAGGGAAGAAAAGAGTAAAGGTAGTGCCTTTCCCTTTTTCGCTCGACACTTGAATATTCCCTTCATGGAACTGAACTAATTGCTTAACAATAGATAAACCAAGTCCAAATTCGCCGTAAGGGTTATTGGTTCTAGAGAGATCCGCTTTATAAAACCTTTTCCAAATGTTTTCTATTTCGTGTGCATCTATACCAATTCCAGTATCTTTTACCTCTATGATTGTTTTGCTTGCTTCCGTTCGTCCTCTTAACCATATATTTCCGTTCTCGGTAAACTGTATGCTGTTTTTCGTGATGTTCATAATGATCTGGATAAGCCGATCATAATCAGCATAAATCACAGCATCACTATCCACATCAATGTGGATTTTAACCCCTTTCTCCTCTGCTAAAATAGACAGCTGGTCATCAATTATTTCTAATACTTCTTGGAGGGAAATAAACTCCTTCATCAGTACAATTTGGTTGGAACGTATTTTATCATAATCAAGATTCTCATTTACTAATCGAATAAGTCTTTTTGCCTCATGGCTAATTAATTTCAGACCTTTCTCCCGCTCATTTTCTGGTATCATATTATTGTTTAATCCTTCTATGACACCGCTAATCGTTGTTAACGGGGTCTTTAATTCATGAGAAACATCTGACATAAATTGCCGTCTCCGATTTTCTAGTGCATCAATTGCTTCCTTCGACTCTCTTAATTTATCTACCATCTGATTAAAATCTTCCCCTAATTCTCCAATCTCATCAAATGTAGAAGAGGAAACTTTCACGCTATAATCTCCTTCTGCAACATGGCTTGTAGCTTCCTGAAGTTTTTTTATTCGATTAACATGTACTCTTGAAAAAATAAAGCTCATCAATAAGGCAATCGCAAACACTAGAAAAAGAATATAAATTAAATAGCGATTAATTTCCTGAATCATTTCTTTTGCTTCTAAAAGAGGTGACGTTAAGATGATTCCTCCCACAACTACATCATTAACAGAATACGGAATTGCAACTAAAGCTACCTCTTGGTCTCCTCTTTTTGTACTAGGTTTAATGACTGTACTGCGACCATCCTTTATTTCATCCCACTCTGCATGAGTAATATTGATATCCAAATCCTTTCCAAAAGACCAAATACGATTTCTTTGTGTATTGAAGATGCCAATCGTTATCCCAGTGCCCTTTAGCTCTTCCGAATATCGTAATAAGGTAGAATAAGTTGCTGCGGACCATAAATCCGCTCCTTGAACGTCTTGGACTATATTATATCCGTATCCCTTTAGTTCATCTGCCTTCATAGAGAAAACCAATTTCTCAATATAATGTGAAAAAACAAGACTTAATACTAATAGGGCTACGAGAATAACGCTTAAGTGACTAATTAGCTGCTGATAGATGTATTTAATTCTCATGTATTACCACCGTTTCATCAAATTTATAAATGGTTAAATTAATCATATCATATTTATTTAGGCAGAAATGTGGATATGCCAACACACTCTATTTACTTTTTTAAATAATTGCTTGGCTTTGGACAATATTGTGGATTTTCGCGAATTACGAGAAGTTTTCCGCGAATTATTAATGATTTTTAGCGAATAAGTCACATATTTTCGCGAATAAAATCTCCATCAGGAAAGCTAAAAACATAAAAAGGCCATTTAAAAGATATTCTCCTTTAAATGGCCTCCATTATTGACTTATCTTTCGTGAAAAACTTTTTCTGCAAGGAGAAGTCCACCTGTAATTCCAGCATTATCTCCTAAACCTGGTCTAACAATATATTCATTCATTTTATCCTGCACTTCAGGGTAGGAAACATAGCCATTTAAAAGCTCTCCCAAATAGCGATAAACATATGTTAACACATGCTCCTGATTCATAACCCCGCCGCCAAGGATAATCTTTTTGGGAGATAGAATAAGAATATATTGCATAAGGGCTTGTGCAATGTAATAGCCTTCCATTTCCCATACTTCCTCTTTATCACTTAAGTGAAATGCTTTCTCGCCCCAGCGTTCTTCAATTGCCGGCCCAGCTGCTAATCCTTCTAAGCAATCTGCATGGTATGGGCATCTGCCTTTATAGCTATCTTTGGGATGCCTTCTTACTAAAATATGACCCATCTCTGGGTGTGTTAATCCTTGCAGCAATTCCCCATTAATATAAGCTCCAGCGCCAATCCCTGTACCAATCGTTATATATAAACAATTATCCACACCTTTAGCAGCGCCTAGCTTTGCTTCTCCTAGTGCGGCAACATTTACATCTGTATTAAAACCAGTTGGAACAGAAAATTCATCTTCTATTGTTTTTAGCAATGGAAAGTCCTTCCATGCAAGCTTTGGTGTCGTTGTTATATTTCCATATGTGGCATTGTTTTTATCCACATCAATAGGACCAAACGAGCCAATTCCAATTGCGTCAACGGAAAACTTTTTAAAGAAAGCAATAACCTCTGGCATCGTTTCTTCCGGTGTTGTTGTTGGAATGGATATTCTTTCTTGGATATTTCCTTTTGCATCCCCTACTGCACAGACAAATTTTGTTCCACCAGCTTCAATAGCGCCGTATAGTGACATGGTTTCTCTCTCCTTATAATAGTTTTATATACTTACTGTTTTGTGTCAGCCGGGAAAACTATTCCCGTTTGTCTTCTTACCTCATCCATCACTTCCATTACCGCTAAAGAAATATTAAAAGAGTTAACAGAGGATTCGGTTTTTCCTGCCTTAATCAATTCCATAAATTCCTGTGCCTCATAAAACATCGAAGCTTCCTTTTGAGGAAGGGTAAGATTCTCCCCTTCTCCATTCCGTGGTATAAACTCTACTTTTGTAGGAGTATTCATTTGATTGATTATTAAATTGCCATCTTCCCCTTGGATTTCAGACGGGATATGAGAGTTGGTTATTTTCGAATACATGAGAATGATATCCATATCTGGATACTCTAGAATAATGCTTCCTTCGCCGTCAACACCTGTTTCCAATAAGAAACTATTTGCCTTAACTTTCTCTGGTTTTCCAAAAAGAAGTACCATAGGATAGAGACAATAAACCCCAATATCCATTAATGCTCCATTTGACAGCTCTGGCTTAAAAGCATTTAATACTGTTCCTTCTTTATAAGCATCATACCGCGAAGAATACTGACAATAACTTACAAACGCACGTCTAATTTTCCCAAGTTTATGTAAATTTTCTTGAACAACTTTAAAATTAGGAAGAAATGTTGTTTTGAGTGCCTCCATTAAAAGAACTTCATTTTCCTTGGCCGCAGTAATCATTTCTTTCACTTCTGCTGTATTAGAAGCCATCGCTTTTTCTGTTAAAACATGCTTTTTATTTTTCAAAAATAGGATTGCCTGTTGCGCATGATAAGCGTTAGGGCTTGCAATATATACAGCATCTATTTTGTCGCTCTTTGCCATTTCTTCTAAATTAGTATATGTATGTTCAACATTAAATTTAGCAGCAAACGCTTTCGCTTTATCCACTGTTCGTGAGTATACGGCATTTAAATGAAAATCTTCTATTTCACCAGCTGCCTTTATAAAAGATTCTGTAATCCAATTGGTTCCGATAACTCCAAATTTAATCGTCATCCAAAGACCTCCTCATTCGATGAATATTCCCTTCTTCCCTTTTATTTTGGAGGGAACTCCTAAAAAAAGCAACTATCTACTAGAATTTTTATCTTTTGAAAATGATCTATTATTTTATTTACTATTAAAAAATCCAACAAGTAATTTTTACTCGTTGGACTCTTTACCAGCGTTATTTAGAAATGGCTTCTGAAATTTCTTTAACCATCTCACTTGTTGACAGAAGACCGCCCCCTGATAGATACCAATAGCTTGGGTCTAAATAAACAATATGATCATTTTTAGCTGCATCAATTCCATTTATAAGTTTGTTATCAAGGACCTTCTCAGCAGAAGACTCCCCTCCAACAACTGCTCCTCTATCAATAACAAATAAATAGGCTGGATTTTTTTCTGCTACATATTCAAAAGTAACCTTTTGTCCATGTGTAGAAGCTTCAATATTTTCATCTGCCGGTGCCAGCCCAAAAACATCATGAATAATGCCGAAACGAGAGTTTTTCCCGTACGCACTTATGCTACCATCATTCACCAATAAGATTAAGGATTTACCATCTACTGCTTTTGCCTTTTCGTTAAGTGCAGCAATATCTTCATCTATTTTTGCTAATTCTTTGGTAACCTCTTGTTTCTTATCAAAAATCTCTCCAATAATATTCATATTATGCTTAAAGGAATTCATATAATCTGTTGTATCAACTCCAAGATATACAGTTGGGGCAATTTTTTTCAATTCTTCATATGCAGCCGACTGTCTTCCAGAAATAAAGATTACATCCGGTTCTAATTCACTAATTGCCTCGAAATCTGGCTCTTTTAAACTACCTACATTTGTATATTTTGAATCTTCATATTTAGAAAGATATGGTGGAATATTCGCCTGTGGAACCCCGGCTACTTCTATTCCCAATTTATCTAAAGTATCTAAAACACCAAAATCAAAAGCAACAACTGTTTTAGGATCTGCTTTAACTGTATCTTCTCCTAAATCATGGGTTACTTTAATTTCTGCCGATTTCTCGCTACCTTTCTTTGTATCAGCATTCGATTTTTCTGTATTTCCACATGCAGCTAATACTGCAAAAATGAATGTTAATAATAATAGGGAAAGCTTTTTCTTCATCTTATAAACACCTCTAAATTTAATATATAAACTAAATTGAATGCATTGCATTTAAAGACAGAATACCCTATGATAAGGTATTATTAGCCTTTTTCCTTCCTCATTTTCCTAGAATGATTTAGGATTTTGCTAATATCTAATGGTAGTGTTATTATGGTTTTCTTCTGGCGAAGGGACTTATTTAAGTCAGCCATAATTACACTGCCCCCTTTCTATTTTTCTACCACCATTAGCTTCTTTCTACAATGAATCAATCATTTATCCATAATCAATGTTCATTTTTTATGCGAAATAAACACATATTCTTTGATTATTTATTTCTTCAATTTGCATATCCATTTCATAAATATCTTTCAATACTTTTTGATTAATGATTTTTTTTGCTGGTCCATCGTTTATGATTTTGCCATTCTTTAATGCTACGATATTATCGGAATAAACTGAGGCAAAATTGATATCATGGATTACGATTACTACTGTTTTCCCCAGCTCTTCTACTAATCTTCTTAGAACCTTCATTATTTGGACAGAATGCTTCATATCTAAATTATTTAATGGCTCATCCAATAGGATATATTCTGTATCTTGAGCAATTACCATCGCAATATAGGCTCTTTGCTTTTGTCCTCCACTTAGTTGATCTATGTATTTATGCTGCATATCTTCTAATTCCATATATTTAATAGCTTCGTCTACCATTTTCTCATCAAGGGCATTTAATTTTCCTTGCGAATATGGGAATCGGCCAAAACTGACAAGTTCTCTTACAGTTAAGCGGAGGTTTATATGGTTTGCCTGTTTTAAAATAGAAATTTTCTTGGCAAGATCATTACTCTTCGATTTATCGATATGCTGTCCATCAATAAAGACATCTCCACTGTCTGCTTTCGTTAAGCGACTTATTACTGAAAGCAATGTACTTTTCCCTGCTCCATTTGGTCCAATAAAGGAAGTGATTTTCCCTTTCTCTACTGAAAGAGAAACATTATCGAGCACTTTTTTGCCCCCATATTGTTTGGTAATATTCTTTACTTCTACCATGCTTTTCTCTCCTTTAGTAATAGATAGATAAAATACACTCCACCTACAAAGTTAATTATCACACTGATTGTCGTTGAAAAAGTAAATACACGTTCTACAATCAGTAACCCACCAACTAAAGAAATAATACTCAATAAGATAGATCCAGTAATTAAAGTTCGGTGTTTATATGTTTTTAAAAACTCACGAGCTAAATTAACAACCAATAATCCAAGAAAGGTGATGGGTCCCACTAAGGCAGTGGAAACCGACACTAGGATCGACACCACAATTAGCATACTGCGTACTACTTTCTCATACTCAATTCCTAAATTAATGGCCTGGTCTCTTCCTAATGACATGACATCAAAGAATTTACTATATCTCGTAACATAGACAGACACAATAGTAACAATAATAATACTGATTATTAAAACATTGGTGTTTACATTATTAAAACTTGCAAACATTTTATCTTGGATAATAAGGAACTCATTTGGATCAATTAACACCTGCATAAAGGAAGAGAGACTAGAGAAAAAGCTTCCTAATACAATTCCAATCAACAGCAGTAATAATATGTTTTGATTATCTCTCCTAAAGAATAGCTTATAAAGAATACTTGAGAAAAAAACCATTAAAACGACGGATAACAAAAAATTAATATTGCTATTCATCACAGTCATTGTACTTGAACCAAAAACGAAAACCACTACAGTTTGAATGAAGAGATAAAGGGAGTCTAGTCCTAAAATACTCGGTGTTAAAATACGATTATTTGTAATCGTCTGAAATACCATCGAAGTAAAGGCGATACAGCCGCCTGTTAAAAGAATCGCGATAATTTTTATGGCTCTACGTGGAATCACATATTCCCAGTTATTACTACTAACCTTTATTAGCATAAATATGGAAATTAATAATACTGCCACTATAGCTAGTATTATTAGTTTTACTCTAGGTTGCATCATAAGACTTTCTCCTTACTAGTAAATACAAGAATACTCCACTTCCAATGACACCCACCATCACACCGATCGATATCTCATACGGATAAATAATCACTCTGCCAAGAATATCACAGAATAATACAAAGACTGCTCCTAATAATGCTGTATGGGTTAAGCTATTTTTCAGATTATCTCCTCTGTATAACGAAACAATATTGGGAATAATTAGACCTAGAAAAGGAATCATTCCTACTGTCAGCAATACAACAGAAGAGACTAACGCTACGATAATTAACCCTATATTCACTACTCTTTTGTGATTGAGACCAAGATTAGTAGAAAAATCCTCACCTAGTCCAGCAATTGTGAATTTATTGGCATATAAGTATGCAACAATAACCATCGGAATACTTATGTAAAGAAGTTCATAACGTCCTTCCATGATTAAAGAAAAATCTCCTTGTAACCATGAAGACATATTTTGAATCAAATCATATTTCATGGCAAAAAAAGTGGTAATCGAGCTAACAATATTCCCTAGCATTAAACCGATTAATGGAATAAAGATAGCATCTTTAAATTTAATCAAATTAAGTATTCGCATAAACAAAAAGGTTCCTCCAAGTGCGAATACAAAAGCGATTAACATTTTAATAATCGGGCTCTCGCCTGTAAAAAGCATTAAAGCTACTAAAATCCCAAGTCTCGCCCAGTCCATTGTTCCAGCAGTTGTAGGAGAAACAAATTTATTCCTCGATATCTGCTGCATGATAAGTCCACAAATACTTAGACTAACACCAGCTATAATAATACTGACTAAGCGAGGAAATCTGCTAATCAGGAGAATTTCTCTCTGATCTGCTGTTAAATGAAAAATATTTTGTGGATGAATATCAATTACTCCTACAAATAGGGAGATGATAGATAAAACTATTAACATTATAGTTAAGTGTCTAATTTTCATAGTGCCAATGAGTAATATTACTCGTTCCCCTCACTCCCAACTTCATCGCAAATGATTTTCATTATCATTTAGATTCTTTCTTTATTTTATCATCTTTTTCTAGACCGTCAATGCTTTTTAAAAGGCCAAATGTAATTATCGCAACATTTCAAAAATAATAATCCCTATTACCTAGTTATTTAGTCTTTTATATGCAAAAAAAAGCCCCCAAATGGAGGCTTTTTTCTAACTTTATTAGTAATGTACATGTCCTGATGTCATTACCCAAATTGTTCCACCGGCAACGACAATTGCGCAGAAGAAAGCATAAATGATATTAATAGTCTGTACTTGCCCTTCTCCTTCTGTAAGATGCATAAACATAAACAGTTGAAGAATTGCCTGAATCACAGCTAATGCCCCGATAATCCACATTACAGTAACCATTGGAAGATCTGTATATAACTTAGCCCCTACAGCTGCGAAGGTAAGTAATAAAGAAACAATAAAACCTGCAATATGACTAATTGGAAATTTTTCATTTTCATGATTTTTTGCCATCTTTTATTACCCTCCCATTTTCATTCTAGCAAGATAAACGAATGTGAAGATGAAAATCCACACAACGTCTAAGAAATGCCAGTATAAACTTATAATAAATGTCTTACGAGCAGTTGTTGGTGTTAAGCCATGTTTAAGCAATTGAATAATAATCAATATCGCCCAGCCTATACCTAAGGATACGTGCAATCCGTGTGTTCCTAGCAATACAAAGAACGAAGAAAGGAAGGCACTTGTCTGCATTGTCGCTCCTTCATGTACATAATGAATAAATTCATTTACTTCCACAAAGACGAAGCCTGCACCCAATGCTAAAGTGATAATTAACCATGTTAATAATCCTTTTAAATTTTGGCGACGCATATACCAGATAGCGATCCCACAAGTGAAACTACTTGTTAATAGTAAAAGTGTTTCAATCATTACATCTTTTAATTTAAATAATTCAGCTGGAGTAGGTCCGCCTGCAAAGTTATCCTTTAAAGATCCATAGGCTGCAAATAAGGTAGCGAATAATACAACCTCCGCACCAAGGAAAATCCAGAAGCCTAGAATATTTAAACGACTTTGCTCTGTTTGATATTCTAGTGGTAAGGACTTATCGACTTTTGCCATTATTTCTCACCTCTCCATGCACGTTCCGTTTTCTTAATAACATCCAGTTTAATATGATAACCTTCGTTATAATCAAAGGAACGAATGATTAAGCCAACAAAAATACCTAAGCTACAAATTGCAGCTGGAATAAACCATTCAAATATTAGGAAGAAACCGACGATACCAAATACAACACACATATAGAATGGAAGCCCAGAGTTGCTTGGCATGTGTATTTCCTCTAGTTCTTCTTCTTTTAATACTAAGCCTTCATTATTTTTCTTCATATACCAGAACGCATCTAATGCTTTTACTTCTGGAGTAATTGCAAAGTTATATGGCTGAACTGGTGAAGCTGTATGCCATTCTAGCGTTCTTGCATCCCATGGATCTGTAGAAATCTTTCTATCTGCATAACGAGTACTATAGTAGATGTTATAAACTAGTACGGCAAATCCAGCAGCAAGAATAAGAGATCCGATTGCTGATAACATGAACAATGGTGCAAATCCAGATTCAGCTGAGAAAGTATAAGAACGTCTTACTGCTCCTTTTAAGCCTAAGAAGAACATAGGCATAAAGGTTACATTAAAACCAATATTAAACAACCAGAAATGCCATTTTCCTAAACGTTCGTTTAATGCATAACCGAACATTTTTGGCCACCAGTAATAGAAACCAGCAAATACTGCATATACAACACCTGGTATTAATACATAGTGGAAATGAGCTACTAAGAATAATGTATTATGATATTGATAGTCTGCTGCAGCCATTGCCAGCATAACTCCCGTTACCCCACCAATAGTAAAGGTCGGAATAAATGCAAGCGCCCATAGCATTGCCGTTGTAAATTGGATACGTCCTTTTCTCATAGTAAACAACCAGTTGAAAATCTTAACCCCAGTTGGAACTGCGATTAACATAGTTGTGATTGAGAATACAGAGTTTACAACTGGTCCAGATCCCATTGTATAGAAATGGTGAACCCACACAAGGAAACTCAATAATGCAATACCGACAATAGAAATAATCATTGAATTATAACCATATAGGCGTTTTTTCGAGAATGTAGCAATAACTTCAGAGAACATTCCGAATGCAGGCAAGATAACAATATATACCTCTGGATGTCCCCATAACCAGAATAGGTTATTCCATAACATCGCATTTCCTCCACCAGAAATCGTGAAGAAATGAGTTCCGAATAGACGGTCAAATGTCATTAATGCTAATGCAACAGTTAAAATAGGGAATGCAAACACAATAATTACGTTTGTAATTAATGAAGTCCAAGTAAACATTGGCATTTTCATTAAGGTCATCCCTTTAGCACGCATTTTCAGGATTGTCACAATAAAGTTAATACCTGTCATTAACGTACCAATACCTGCGATTTGCAGTCCAATTGCATAGAAGTTGTTTCCAACTCCTGGTGTAAATTCTTTCCCCGCTAGAGGGAAATAGGATGTCCATCCTGCATCAGGAGAACCACCAATTACGAAAGAAATATTGAATAGCATTGCTCCACTGAATGTTAACCAGAAGCTTAATGCATTCAATTGTGGGAACGCAACATCACGTGCACCAATTTGCAATGGAATAACTACGTTCATTAATCCAATCAATGCTGGCATCGCCATAAAAAGAATCATGATAACACCATGCGTTGTAAATACTTCATTATAATGCTGTGGATCTAAAAATTTCATTTCAGGAGCTGATGTTTGATATTTCATCATCAAACCGTCTACTCCACCACGGAAGAACATTAATACGGCAACAATAATATACATGATACCGATTTTTTTGTGATCAACCGTTGTTATCCATTCATCCCATAAATATTGCCACTTCTTAAAATAAGTAACACCAACTACTACAGCAAGCATGGTTAGAATAATACCTATTTGAGCAGACAATATTAGGGGATCACCAGTAATAACAATGTCATCCCACTTAATGTGCATCCTTTTCACCTCCGTCAGACTCTTGATTCTTTTCAAAAGTTCTACCTGGATATCCATGAACTCGATATAACTCAGGGTTTAAATAATAGTTTGAGTCTCCACCTTTACCGTGGTCAATCCACTCTAAATGTGTATTAGAGAAAGTCATACGCCCTAAATGTGTAGGCTTGATAATTTCTCTGTATTTCTCCTCTGTTAACTTAGGAGCAGTGTCTTTTACTTCATCTACCCATTTATCATAATCCTCAACAGATTTTGCTTCGACATCAAACTTCATCTCCGCATAACCTTTACCGTTAAAGCTTGTATTTTGTCCTTCATAGTTACCTGGGTTATCTGCTACCACATAAAGTTCTGTTTCAGCACCATACATTGTATACTTTTGACCAGCTAAAGCTGGAATCCAAAATGATTGCATGGTACCAGCAGAAGTTAACTTAAACTCAACAGGTACACCAGCAGGGATATTTACATAATTAACTGTTTCAATCCCCTCTTCTGGATAACTAAAAATCCATTTCCAATCTGCAGAAGTAACGTTAATCACTACTGGATCACGATCTTTATAATCTTTTGGAACATCTTCTAAAGCAAAGATTGTTTTTACAGTTGGAACCGTTAATGCAATGATTATTAAGAACGGTATTACAGTCCAAACAATTTCAAGCTTTGTGCTTCCATGTTCATCTGGTTCATAGTCAGCATTTTCTTTTGTTGCACGATACTTCCAAACTATGTAGCCAAATAGTGCAAAAACTACTAGACAAACAAAAGCCATTAATACAATTGACCAGTTAATCAAGTCCGTAATACTTCTAGCAACAGGACCTTGCGGGTCAAATACTACCATGGATTCACAGCCACTTAAAATGAATAATGGTACAATTGCTAAAAGCGAAACTAAAACTCCCTTTTTCATTTGTACAGCTCCTTCCATATAAATTAAAATGTTAAATTATTCACAGAATGTTCGATATTTAGACACAGAACATTCATATTACAGAGGTAAAATAGGAATTATTACTACCTGTATGATGATATCATATCTTGAACCTATTATATGTGACAAAAAACGTAAGTATAATTTTACCAATTTTCACATTTTCTATCCTTATGTTTTTCTATATCCAAGATTTTATCAACCTTTTTATTATAGCAGATACCATTATTAAAATCCACGTCCACAATTATGTCACAAACATTTTTACAAATTAGAACCTTTCTTCAAATCCCCTTTTAAAAACGCTTACATCAATTATAATTTATACTGGTTGCTTTTTCCATCATTTTATTCGTGTTTTCCTTCTGTAAATGAACATTCCCCCTTTTATTTATTCTGTTATATTTATCACAGGCTCGATATAAATAAACCTCATACTCTTCCCTAATTCTATCCATTATTTATCTCTAGTTATACAAAATTATAAGAAACAAATCTTCCCTTCTTGCTGCTTATGAAAAAAAAGATAGAAATTTATACTGATACTAATAGCAGCTGCCACTAGTATCAGTATAAATTTCTATCTTTTGAAACGATTAATTTCCTAGTATTTCTTGTAATTTCCCTTTTACCTTTTCATTTACCTTTTTCGCATCTTCTTTAATCTCGTCTACAACTTGGCTCCACTTGGAAGAATTCTCTTTTATAGTTGTTTCTAATTCTTCTGCTTTCTCTTTAATTGCCTTTTTTGTTTCTTCTACTTTTTTATTTACATTTTTACTATCCTTATTTGCAAGTCTATCACTTACAGATTGAACCTGAAAATTCTCTGGCTCTACATATTGTACGGCTTGATCCATAATTGTTTTGAAAATTGGTACTACATCGCCAGAACTTTTGCTTGGCAGATAATGATTGTTATCTGTTTTATCATATCCAAGCCACATCGACCCAACTAAATTAGGGGTATACCCTACAAACCATTGATCCTTTGTACCAGGAATATTCGAATCCTTTAATTGAGTGGAACCTGTTTTTCCGGCAAGTTGAAATCCTGTTATTTTTGCTCCTTGGCCAGTTCCTGATTTAATAACATCCAATAACATGGAGGTCATGTCATTTGCCACGGATTTGGAAGTAACTCTTGTCGATTTTGGCTCATATTCAGCCACAACATTGCCTGTCGGTCCAACAATTTTTGTAATCAAATGACTTTCCATTCGGACTCCCTCATTAGGAAATGTAGAATAAGCGCTCGCCATTTGTAATGGTGAAACACCACTGTACATCCCGCCTAAAGCTATTCCTAGATATTCATCCTCTTTTTCATAAGGAATGCCGAAGCGATCAAGGGATTTAAGACCATTTTCCAAACCAATTTTATCTAGCAGCCAGACTGCTGGCACATTTAAAGAATCTTCTAATGCTTCATACATAGGAACTTCGCCTCTATAAGTCTTCGTGAAGTTTTTCGGTTCATAATCACCCTTTTTGAAAGGCTTATCTTCAAGCATAGAGTCAATTTTATACCCTTTTTCTAAAGCAGGTGTATAAACAGCAAGTGGCTTCATCGTAGATCCTGGCTGGACTTTAATTTGAGTAGCTCGATTAAAGCCTCTGAAAACTTGCTCTCCTCTTCCTCCCACTAATCCTCTTACTCCCCCTGTTTCCGGATCAAGTAAAACCGCTCCGCCTTGCACTAGTGTTCCATCATAACTTCTTGGAAACAGGGAATCTCTTGCAAAAGTTTTTTCTAAAGTAGATTGAAGGTTTTGATCCATTTCTGTATAAATCTTATATCCTCTTTTTAAGATTTCTTCTTGTGTAAGTCCATACTTGCTGATTGCTTCATCGATCACTGCATCTACAAAGTAGGGATAATCTCTTTCAATAAAAGATCCTCCCCCATTTTCTAATACAATTTTTTCGTTCACTGCTTGCTGGTACTGCTCTTCTGTAATTTTTTTTAACTCTGCCATTTTCTTCAGAACAAGGTTGCGGCGATTAATCGCACCCTCATAATTTTTATAAGGGTCTAATGCAGATGGAGCTTGCACTATTCCTGCTAGCAATGCAGCCTCACTAATAGATACATCCTTAATATCTTTATTAAAATATTTCAAGGATGCTTGGCTGATACCCCAGGCACCACTGCCAAAATAAACGTGATTCAAATACATTTGTAGAATTTCATCTTTTTCATAATGCTTCTCTATTTCTACAGCAAGGAATAGTTCCTCTGCTTTCCGCTTATAGGTCTGTTCGGAAGTTAACAAAGCATTTTTTGTTAATTGCTGGGTAATCGTACTTCCTCCACCAGTAATTCTCCCTGCAAAAATATTCTTAAAAAACGCACGGCTGATCCCTTTAATATCAAACCCATTATGTTGATAGAAACGTTCATCTTCGATAGAAACAACTGCGTCTGGAACATATTTCGGGACATCCTTTAATTCAATGCCTTCTGTTCTTTCCGTTCTTATTCGAGTTGCTTCATCTCCATCTTTGTCATAAATAATGGTCGCCTGACTTAAGCCAGCCTTTAATGTACTAACATTCGCTTGTGTTGCTAGGTACGTAAAATATAATATCGCTAATAAAACAAATAATAACAAAGCCAACAGTATAATTTGGGTAAGATGTCTCTTTTTCCAGAAACGTCGAAACCCTTCCCAATATGGTTTTAATCGATCCATCTATTACCTATCCTTTACTTTTACTCATAGAATAAATCTTCTTCCGTTTTTCTCTCTAATCATTAGACGGTTATTTTCTCTTATATGTTGCAACTATCTATGAAAACTATATTCTCTTTTTTTCTAAATTACAAGAAGGGATCTCTATCTAATATTACCAAATTTAACTAGAATAGGGGTTATTGTTTATCCATTTGATTTCTTGGGAAAAGAATAAGTAAAGGCTAAAAGGATGTGAGAGATAATGAAAAAAATGTTCAGACGACTAATTACGTGGGGACCTATCATTTATCCCTTCGCCAAAAAAATGTGGGACAAGCGCAAACAGTCAAAGGCAACCTCAGCATTAGCAACACGCTCTAAGAGCTTCTAATTACTCTAGAAATAAAAAATCCAATGGGCTTTGAAACCTCATTGGATTTTTTATTTATGCATTTATTTTGTTATAAGTAAGCACTACTTCTTTCACTAAAGCATGATCTTCGCTTAGACCAGAGACTTCACTAAAAGCAGCTTGAACTCCTTTTTCATCTATTAAGTTCTTTAATTCAACAGACTCTTGATCTTCTGCTGTAAAAAAGTGAAGAGCCGATGCCATTACTTCTACTAAATAAGAAGGAATTTCTTTAAACTCATTATAGTATGCTAGCGCTGGAGCAACTAATCGATCATTCCCGCCCAATTTTCGAAGCGGTGATCTACCAACTCGTTTTACATCGTCTACAATATAAACATTCGCAAAGCGGCCTAAAATTTTGACGATATATTTTTGATGATCTGCTGCATTAAAACCATATTTTGCTACTAATACTTTTCCCGTTTCTTGTAAAACATGAAGCACCTTTTCTTTCACATCTTCATGTTGAATTGTTTCAGAAATGGTTTCATAATTCTTTCTATTGCCTAAATAGGCTGTTGCTGCATGACCAGTATTTACAGTAAATAACTTTCTTTCAATATATGCCTGTAAATTATTTACGAAATGCGCCTCGGCAATTTCAGGTTTCGCTCCTTTAATTGCCGTTTCATCTACAACCCACTCATGGAAAGGTTCTACCAGAACATCTAATAAGTTTTCATTCTTCTGGTTTGGCACAATTCTATCTACAGCTGAGTCAGGGAAACCAACGTATTCCTCTGTCCAAGCTGCTTCCTCTTCATTTAAATGCTCTAACACAAACTGTTTAAGGGCACTACTACCACCAATCATATTTTCACAAGCAATTACATTAACAGGTGTTTGATTACTTTTCATTCGTGCTTTAATTCCGTCAGCAATTAGCGGCGCGATGAACTTTAGAATATTAGGTCCGATAGCTGTAGTCACAATGTCTGCATGGATAAATTGTTCAACCACTTGTTCTGGATTTACTTTACTATTAATTCCTTTAATATTCTTAACTGTGAATTGATCTTTCGCTTCATTTGCCAATAAAACATGATATTGACCAACACGATTAATTTCATCGATAATCTGTTCGTTTACATCCACAAAGGTAATAGCATAATTTGACTGATGTAGTAATAGACCAATAAATCCTCTACCTATATTTCCAGCTCCAAAATGAATAGCATTCATCGTATTATTCTACCTCGCTTAAAATTTGGATTATTTCCTCTTCTGATTTCGCAGCAACTAATTTTTCGACATTTTCCATTTCTGAACATACAATGGCAATTTGTGATAACAGCTCTAAATGTTCGCCATCCTTCCCAGCAATTCCAATGATTAATTTAACAATATTGCCATCTCCAAAGTCTACTCCGTTTGGTGCTTGAATAACAGATAATCCAGAGTTTAATACTGCTGTTTTTGCTTCATCTGTACCATGGGGAATAGCTAAGAAGTTACCCATATAAGTTGATGAAATTTCTTCTCTTTGCAGCATAGCTGGGACATAATCCTCTGAAACATAGCCTTGTTCCACTAGAATTTGACCTGCTTTTTTGATTGCTTCCTCTTTACTTGCTAGACTGCTGTTTAAAATAATGTTCTCTTTTTTTAAAATACTCATTGTTTATTCCTCCTATTAATTTCTCAAATGATGTTTTAAAAACCTGCTGCTAATAAAATTTAATAGTTCTTCTTTCTTGCCGTTACTGAATACATGAATACTTCTTTCCGATTCAATAATAGAGGCACTTAAAAAACTTAATACTTCCATTACATTTTGATTTGCATCTAACGGCGCAAGCAAAAGTAATACCCGCTTCACCATTTCATTAGCACCATTCATTGCCCTCAAACTCACCATCTCGGGCAAGTCTATGATATTGAAAGATGGTTTTTCAATTTGATTATTACTTGTGTGATAAAGAGCTAAATTGGTTTCCGGAATAGCAAGTCCCCCTATTTCAGCCCGTGCTTCTAAAGCAGCAAATACTTCTTCCACGCTTGAAATAGAACCTTGTTGTTTCAATATCCTTAATCCCTTGTTTAAGCTTGCACTTAAACTTGCTCTCTCATCCCAAATATCCAGCTCCTTTAAAATAGAGGATAATAGCTGGGCTTGCTCTGAAAAAAGGAGAAAGGTCTGGAAATCAATACATTTTTGTTTAGGAACTTCTATTCCCTTTTCTTCCCTTATTACATGACCGATATTCTTTTGAAGATAGGTTTTTACTTCTTCCAAATCCTTATCATTTAAAATCGGATTTACTAATAAATAATCTCTAGAGATATCCTCTAATGGAATAGTCGAAAGAATGGCATCATAATCATCGATGGAAATATTCTTTAACTCGAATACAGATGCTGTTTTCACTTCTGATAGGCTTGGAATTTGATTAACAATTTTTGCTGCAAGCATTTTAGATGTCCCAATTCCGCTTGAACAAATGATCAATAACTTGATATTTTTTGTTATTTTTCTATCATTTAACGCAGAACCAAAATGAAGAACTAAATAGCCGATTTCTTCTTCTGGTACATCTCTGTCAACAAGTGTTTTTTCCACAGCTTGCTGAACCACTTCAAACAACTCAGCATAATCCTCTTTAATATCTTCTAATAAGGGATTGGAAATACTCATTTTCTGATCTAAACGATATAATGTAGGCTGAAGGTGAGCTAATAACCCTTGAAATAAAGAATCATCTGCCAATGTTGTATGCAGTAATTTTTCGACATTTGCAATTAATGTCCTAACTAGCATTGCTACTTCAACATTTTCATCTTCAATGCCGACTTTATTGTCATAACGTACCTTTGCTCCCCTTAAATGCATCGTAATATAACCGACTTCCTCTGTAGGAATCGAAATATCAAAAGTACGTTCTAGTCTTGATACGATTTGGCGCGCAAAATCAAATTCTTTTGTTTGCGACAGCTCCCCTAAATAATCTTCTTTAAAAGAAATATTTTCTCCTCGCTGGATTCTCTCCATAGCAAGAGCAATGTGTACGACCAATCCAACATAAGAACTATCCGCCAGCGGATAAGGTAATTGCTCGTTGATATCTTCAATAATATTTTCAATACGCAGCAATTTTTCTTTTTGTACCAATCCTAAAAGCCGTTCGGAAATTGAGTCGATTTTATTGCTAGACTTTTTTTGAATGTTTTCCTTCACCATTTTAAGAAACTCTGGGACATCAAATCGGTCGGATATAAGACTGCGAATCGCTTTTCTCTTATCTTCCTCTGTTCCAACTAATTCAATACCATAACCTCTTTTTCTCATTAATTGCAAATCATACTTTGCTATAATCGGTTCCAGCTTATCCAAATCATTGCTTACCGTGGCAGTTGTTACTCCTAGTTCTTTTGCTAAAGAAAATAGTTTAATCGGTTCTTGATGATCTAGTAAGGTACATAAGGCCACGATTATCCGTTCATCGGGTGTGTATTCTATATAATCCTGTTTTAAGATAGACACCCTTAGTTGATAAATATCATTAGGATTTCCTACAATTTTCACGCCGACTCCAGCTTTTTTATTCATTTGAAGATGAAAATCTTTTAGTATAGATTCAACGTTCTTTAAATCACGATGTATCGTTCGTTCACTAACATTTACATGTTCAGCAATTCCCTTAATCGTCATTTCTTCCTCTATATTTTCTAATAGTATCTGTAAAATAATTCTTTCTCGAGCGGAAATAATCATAGCTTATCCCCTTAATCACCTGACATAATTTAATTATAAAACTGTTATATACACTTATTCAAACAGTATTAAACATATTTTTTTCAATTTCATTGTTGCCAATTCTAATTTATACTTCCCTATTTTTATCTATAAATACTGAAAATTAACTACTTTTTCATGGAAAAAGATTAAATAGACATATACCGCGTTAAACACAAAAAATACCAGCCAATTTACTAAGTTGGCCGGTATTTCTGCTAATACTTATTTTAATTTTTCAATGATCTCATCATATTTAGGGCTGTTCATGAAATTCTCAACAGAAACATGGTGTGCAGTCGGTAATTTTTCTACTGCTCTATCTGTTAGATCTTTATGGGTAATAACAAGATCCGCATCACTTGGAAGGTTTGCAATAGAAGTATTTGTTACATCTACTCCTTCAATTCCTGCTTTTTTAACTTTATTACGCATAATTGATGCACCCATCGCACTAGATCCCATACCAGCATCACAAGCAAAGATTACTTTCTTCACTGATTTGTAATCAAATTCTGAAGTTTCAGCTGCAGCAGGAGTTGCTGTAGTCTCAGTAATTGCACTTGCAACTGAACTTTTCTTCCCTTTTAATGCTTCCATTTTTTCTGTTGCTGCATTAATATCTTCTTCTTTATCTTTACTTGTTTTCAAAATAATAGCTGCAATCACGAAAGAAATAATCGTTGCAACCACAACACCAGCGATAACACCTAAATGTTGTCCTTTTGGCGCCATCATCATTAACGCAATGATGCTACCAGGGGATGGAGTCGCTACTAGACCTGCATCAAATAGTGTAAAGGTGAATACTCCACCCATACCACCAGCGATTACAGCTAATAACATTACAGGTTTCATTAAAATATATGGGAAGTAAATTTCATGAATACCACCCAAGAAGTGAATAATTGCTGCCCCAGGTGCTGTCTGTCTTGATGTACCTCTTCCAAATATACAATAAGCTAATAGTACCCCAAACCCAGGACCAGGGTTTGATTCTAGTAAGAATAGAATAGATTTTCCTACCTCTTTCGCTTGTTCTACCCCAATCGGACCTAAAATACCTTGGTTGATGGCATTATTTAAGAACAATACTTTAGCAGGCTCAATAAAGATACTTGCTAATGGTAAGAGGTTTGCATTAACAATTAATTCTACACCGTTCGATAAGAAATTACTTAATGCTGCTACAATTGGACCAACATATTTAAAACCAATAATGGCAATAAGCGCTCCCAAAATACCAGCTGAGAAGTTATTTACTAACATTTCAAATCCGGCTTTAATTTTTCCTCTAAATAAATCGTCCACTTTTTTGATTAAGTAGCCACCAAGTGGACCCATAACCATCGCACCAAGGAACATCGGAATATCTGCACCGACGATTACACCCATGGTTGCAATTGCACCAACTACACCACCGCGCTCTGCGTAAACCATCTTACCGCCTGTATAACCAATTAATAATGGCAATAAATACGTAATCATTGGACTTACTAGTTTTGCTAACTCTTTGTTAGGAGCCCATCCTGTTTCAATGAATAAGGCGGTAATTAACCCCCATGCGATAAATGCTCCTATATTAGGCATAATCATGCCACTTAAATGACTACCAAAACGCTGTATTTTGACACGAAAACCATTTTTATTTTCGTCTGACATTTTGTTTAACCCCCTTAATATTTCAGTTTGATTATAAAGCGGTTACAGATTATTCTCAATTCAAAGTAAATACACTTTTGACAGACACAATGTTGACACAATTAAATTAATTTAATTGGTAAAATTCAATAAAATCAGCATTCACTTTAATTTCCTCTTTATAAAATGCCACCAACCTTCCTATTTATACGTAACTACACATAAAAAGAGAAGGGTTTCCCCTTCTCTTAAAAGTCTTTCATCAAGCTTCCACTACACTTGTATCTTTGATTACTTCAATGAAATGTATATGGTGTTCTTCAATATTTTTAATTTTGAAGATATATCCTTCCTCTTTTAATATATCTCCTTCAACCGCTTCAAAATTATTAGTCAAAAACCATCCGCCTATTGTATCTACTTCATCTTCTGATAAGTGAGTGCCTAAAAGATCATTTACTTCACTAATCAATACTTTGCCATTAAGAATATAATGATTATCCTTTATTTTGCGAATGTCAGAGATTTCGTCCTCATCAAATTCATCTCTAATGTCTCCAACAATTTCTTCCAGAATATCTTCAGCTGTAACAATTCCTGAAGTACCACCATACTCATCAAGCAAAATCGCCATATGAGTACGTTCCTTTTGCATTTTAATCAGCAATTCGCGGATAGGAACTGTTTCAATTACGCGGATAATTGGTTTCATATAATCCTCTAATTGAATTGCTTCTCTGCTTTGAATAGTTGCAGTAAGAAATTCGCGAATATTAATTAAGCCGATCACATTATCCTTATCCCCATTTACTAACGGGTAGCGAGTATAATTTTCTTCCTCTAAGATAGCCATTATTTCATCAAATGTATTGTCCACACTGATAGTCACCATTTCTGTTCTTGGGACCATTATTTCTTTGGCAATTCGTTCATCAAACTCAAAAATATTATTTACATATGCTAATTCGTTTTTATTGATTTCACCGCTTTTATAGCTTTCTGACATTAAAATTCTTAACTCTTCTTCCGAGTGAGCAAGTTCATGTTCTGACGCTGGCTTTAATCCAAAGATACTTGTCAAAAGTCTTGCAGAGCCATTCAACAACCAAATAAAAGGGTATAATAGACGATAAAACCAAATAATTGGTGTTGCAAAGGTTAATGTTATTAATTCTGCTTTTTGAATAGCTACTGTTTTCGGAGCTAATTCTCCAACAACGACATGCAAAAAAGTTACAAGTAAAAAAGAAATAATGAAGGCAATCAAGTGCGATAGCGCCGTTCCGATCGATAAATGAACAAATAGAGGCTCTAGAATTTCTGCGAAAGTAGATTCTCCAATCCAACCAAGACCTAAGGCTGTCACAGTTATCCCTAATTGACAAGCTGATAAATATTCATCTAAATGTGTCGTAACTTTTTTTGCTGCTAATGCTCCTTTTTTACCTTCAGCAACTAACTGATCAATTCTTGAACTCCTGACTTTTACGATCGCAAACTCTGTTGCCACGAAAAAAGCAGTAAATGCAATTAATATCACGAATAAAATCAAATTAAAAATTTCCAATAAGTAGCCCGTAAAGGGGCTTACACCTCCTGATTAATAAAAGCCGCATGCCTTTCTCACATTACAAAAGGAAAGACGCTGCTACTAGTTAAAATTCATTCCTACTTCCGAATATATAAATAAATGCAAAACAGTTAATTTAGCAAAAGAAGCAGTGCTTGTATAAAGAAATGCTTTCATGGATAATAGTATTTCTTACTTCTCTATTTTTATGTTGGACCTGTGCATCTCTAGGGGTAAGCATCTGAGGCATTTTATCACTTAGACTCTTCCTATTTGCTCTCAGTTCCTCTATACCTATGGAATGCACTTGTTGATTATTTAATCGTTCCTTCTTTTCCTCCAGCGTAAGCTTACTCTTTTTGTATTCTTCAATCGCTTTATTTATTCAATTTTGTTCTTCACCATAGTAACGATAATTAGTTTGGGAACGCTCTGCTTGAAGAAGGCCAAGGTTTGTATAATAATCAATGGTTCTTTTTGCCACACCAGTAGCTTTTGCTAAATCACCAATTCTTAATTTCACAGCCCCATCGCTTCTCCTCCTAACCATAACGTTTTAGTTATACTTAATTAATTATATAAGTCTAAGGAGAAAAGTTTCAAGCAAAATACTTCCAATATATTTTGCACACGCTTTTTATCTTGCTAAATTTTCAAAAATGTCGGCTTTTTTATATGATTAAAAATCAATTTAGGTTAGAATATAGGTAGATAGATAGACAAGAAAAAATATATCAAAAAGGGGAAATGGAGTGGAAACAATTATCAATTTTCTTACAAGTAAAAGTGTAAAAAGGTTTTTCATCTTTGCTCTCATGATTCTGGGTATCTACACACTTAGGAGTATGATTAATTTAATGCTTTTTACCTTTATTCTTTCATTTTTAATGGATCGTATGGAAAAAATTATCTCTAAGCGAATTCACGTAAAACGAAACGTTATAGTTAGCATCCTCTATCTCATAACCATCGGATTACTTTCTTATAGCTTTATTAAATATTTGCCAATGTTAGTGGAAGAAATAACAGCATTAGTTAGACAACTAATGGATTTTTACTCTCGTCCCCATGATAATGCTGTCTTAAATTATATTGTTTCCATTATTCAAGAAAGACAAATAAACAGCTATTTGGAACAAGGGCTGGGCATTATCGTTAAATATTTTTCCAGTATTAGTTCCCTAAGTTTACAATTCATACTAGCTATTATCTTAAGCTTCTTCTTCCTGTTAGAGAAGCCGCGTTTGATTAAATATAAAGAAAACTTCCGCACAAGTAAAATAGCTCCTTTTTATAACGAAATGGAGTTTTTCGGCAAAAAGTTTGTGTTAACTTTCGGAAAAGTATTAGAAGCACAGGTTATTATCGCTTTGGTAAATTGCATTTTAACGACAATCGGATTATGGATACTCAGTTTTCCTCAATTACTAGGATTATCTCTTATGGTATTTGTTCTTGGTCTTATTCCAGTTGCCGGGGTTATTATTTCCCTCATTCCCTTATTAACAATTGGATATACCATTGGCGGATACCCCTATATCATTATTTTGATTATTTTTATTTGTATCATTCATGCAATCGAAGCTTATATTCTTAACCCGAAGCTCATGTCTTCGAAAACAAATTTACCTGTATTTTTCACCTTTATTGTCCTTATCTTCTCAGAGCATTTCTTTGGAGTATGGGGATTAATCATTGGTATACCTGTGTTTGTGTTTCTTTTAGATATCCTCCAAGTACAAAGTATGGATCCAAAAAGGAAAACAAACTTAGTAAAAGAATAGTTCTCGCTTCATTTCTATTCAATAAAAGCAGGCTGGATTCAACCACAAGAAAGTGAATCCAGCCTGCTTTTATTCTATAATGAGCAGTTCAAATTAATACTTTAATACTGCTCCTGTATTCGCAGATGTCACAAGCTTCGAATAACGTGCCAAGTAGCCGCTTTTTACTTTCGACTCAAAACCTTTCCATTCTGCTTTTCTCTGTTCCCATTCTTCCTCTGGAACAACAACATCCATTGTACGATTTTCAATATCAATTACAATATGATCGCCATCTTTTACAAATGCCAATGGTCCTCCTTCGGCTGCCTCAGGAGAAGCATGACCAATCGAAATACCTCGAGAAGCCCCGGAAAAACGCCCATCTGTTACCAGTGCTACTTTTGGACCAAGACCCATTCCAACAATTTGGGAAGTAGGTGCCAGCATTTCCGGCATACCAGGTCCTCCTTTTGGTCCCTCATAGCGAATGATGACAACATGTCCTTCCTTCACTTTTCCTTTTACTAATCCTTCCAGCACTTCATCTTGTGAATTAAACACAATAGCTGGTCCCTCATGTCGTTGAATGCCATTTTGGACTCCACCTGTTTTAATAATAGCACCTTGAGGAGCTAAATTCCCAAATAGGACTGCCAATCCACCTGTTTGAGTATGAGGATCATCAATTGGTCGAATGACTTGATAATCTTTCACTTTACATCCAGCGATATTTTCTCCAAGTGTTTTTCCTGTAACAGTTAACGTATCTAAATGGAGAGCTCCTTCCTTTTTCGATAATTCGTATAGCGCTGCTGACACACCGCCTGCTTCGTGCAGATCTTCAATATGTACATCAGACGAAGGCGCAAGCTTCGATAAATGAGGTACTCTAGATGCTACTTCATTGATTCTTTCAAGAGGATACTCTACACCTGCTTCATGAGCCAATGCTAATGTATGAAGCACTGTATTAGTGGATCCACCTAATGCCATGTCTAAAGCAAACGCATTATCGATTGCCTTTTCTGTAACAATATCTCTCGGTTTGATATCTTCTTTTATTAGATTCATCAACTGTTTCGCAGATTTCTTTACAAATTCCTTTCTCTCTGGTGCCACAGCAAGAATTGTCCCATTTCCAGGTAAAGCAAGACCTAAAGCTTCTGCCAAACAATTCATGGAATTTGCTGTGAACATGCCGGAACAAGAACCGCATGTCGGACAGCCAAATTGTTCTAATTCTCTTAGTCCACTTTCATCGATTTTACCTGACTGGTAAGCCCCTACACCTTCAAATACAGATGATAAGGAGATCTTTCTGCCATCACTAGTAACTCCAGCTTTCATCGGCCCCCCACTTACAAAAATAGTAGGAATATTTAAGCGTAAAGAAGCCATCATCATTCCAGGTGTGATTTTATCACAGTTAGGAATACAAACCATCCCGTCAAACCAGTGTGCTGCAACTACTGTTTCAATAGAATCTGCAATAATTTCACGGCTTGGTAATGAATAGCGCATTCCAATATGTCCCATTGCGATCCCATCATCTACCCCAATTGTGTTCATTTCAAAGGGAACGCCGCCCGCTTCTCTTATTGCATCTTTTACAATTTTCCCAAATTCCTGTAAGTGGACATGACCTGGAACAATATCAATATATGAATTGACCACTGCAATAAACGGTTTATCAAAATCCTCCTCTTTAACACCAGCTGCACGCAGTAAGCTTCTATGCGGAGCTCGGTCGAATCCTTTCTTAATCATATTACTTCTCAATTGTGTCACTTTTACCCCTCCAATTATCCGACTAAATCGAAAAATCTGTATATTTAAACTTTTACCTATTGTAACACTATGATAACAAAATTGGTATAATTTATTCTTGTGATTATTCAGATAAGTTTATTTTGTTTACTTTTTCTAGAAAAAGGTAAAAACATCGTTATATCAATAACCATCTAACGATAAATGTTAGAAAACCTAACAAACAGTCCCGTCTATTTTTTATATTTCCTTCCATTTTCTTGATACAGCTCCAAAATAAAGATATATTAAAATAACTTTCTTTCTTTTCTCAATTTTTGACTGTTGTAAAAACCTTAAAAAAAACGATGAAGTTTTATATCCCTTCATCGCTTTTTTATTGATATCATTATTCTCTCTCAAGTTTATTCGCACATTAGATGCATTACTTCTTATGCAAATATCTCACTAATTTTCTTTACTTCTTCTTCCGTTAATGACACGTCTAATGTTCGAAGATTATTCTTAAGCTGTTCAGTTGATTTCGCCCCTGGAATGATTACATCAACCGCAGGCTGCTCTAACAGCCATGCTAGTGCAAAATGTGTTGCATCAAAGCCTTTAGCTTCAGCCATTTGCTTTAATTGATCCACCTTTTCTACATTACGAATAAATGCTTCTCCCTGGAAAAGTGGATTATTTTCTTTTCCGCCGCTGATGATCGAATCCTTCGAGTACTTCCCGGTTAATAATCCAGAAGCTAATGGAAAATACGGAATAAAGCTAATATTGTTTTCTACACAATATGGTAAATATATTTCCTCTGCTTGTCTTTTAAATAAAGAATACTCTGCTTGGAATACCTCTAGATAACCATCTTGGTTAAATTCCTCTATTTGTTCGGCATCTAAATTCGAAGCTCCAACTGCAAGAATCTTTCCTTCATCCTTTAATTCTTTTAATGTTCCTGCTACCTCAGCCATAGGAGTAACTCCATCTGGAAAGTGAACATAAAATAAATCAATATAATCTGTTTGCAGACGCTTTAAACTATCTTCTACCGCTTTACGTAAAAATTCTTTACTATTATCAAGTTCAATTTTGCCATCTACTAATTTATGAGCAGCCTTGCTTGCAAGAACAATATCTTGGCGGTTGCCTCTTTCCTTCAGCACCTCTCCGATTAATTCCTCTGATCTCCCTAATCCGTATACATAAGCGGTATCAAGAAAATCAATCCCAGCATCCAATGCACTTCTTACTACATTTTTTCCTGTTTCATCACTTAAATTCGGAAATAAATTATGACCACCGACAGAGTTTGCACCATATCCTAGCTTCGTAACATGCATAGCCGTTTGACCGATTTGAACTTTACTACTCAAAAGATTCATCTCCTTCATTAGTATATAGACAACTATTCTCTTTCTCCCCTAGTATGCTTTTTTCTTTAATAAGAGTAAAGCAATTCGCTTTGTATTCTATTTTCAAACAAGCTTCATATACTTTTAGGAGAACAAACATTAATGAAAGGACTTCGATTATCTGTGCATGTATTAAAAAGTGGAATCTTTGTCATCATTTTTCTCTTTCTATTTATTACATTATGGTCGATGAGTGGAGTTCAATTACGATTAAATTTTCCTTTTATTCTTATTCTGGCCGTGCCGTTATGGGTCTATTTCCGACTTCAACGAAAGAACGAAAGAAATTCAGTCATTTTTTCTAAAGAAATTCTGCTCAATCTATTTTTCTTTTATTTACTGACTGTTGCTTATGTGACTTTAGCTCCTTTTCACTTCACTCCACCAACCATAACGGAAGGAAAAATGAATATTACACCCTATGTTCAAATTTTGTATCAATATAAATATAAGCCGCCTTTCTTTTGGATGTTATATACTTTAGGCAACATCGTCTTGTTTATTCCCTTTGGTTTTATACTGCCTATGTTATATAAAAAACACTTTCAAGCATTGATCACAATAGGACTTGCTATCCTCTGCTCCCTTTCCATTGAACTAATCCAATTTTTCTTTACTACAGATCGAGCTGCCGATATAGATGATTTCATTCTAAATGTCTTTGGTGCGATAATAGGATATCTTCTCTATCTATTAATGCGGTTATTTTTGCGGAAAATAGATAGAAAATAATCACCAAAAAGGGGTATCTGAAAAAGATGAATTCTCCTTCAAATACCCCTTTTGTCCTGTTAAAGAAAACAGAACAAACCTATTATTCCTCACCAATAATTCTAACTTCTGTCTCAAGGTCGACGTTAAAGTTTTCTTTTACTGTTTTTTGGACATGTTTTATTAAGGATAGATAGTCATTGGCTGTAGCATCTTCTACGTTCACAATGAACCCTGCGTGTTTCGTAGAAACTTGTGCACCACCTATTTTCGTTCCTTGAAGACCGCTGTCTTGAATCAGTTTCCCTGCAAAATGGTTAGGCGGTCTTTTAAAGACACTCCCACATGAAGGATATTCTAACGGTTGTTTAGATTCACGCAAGAAAGTAAGTTCATCCATTTTCGCCTTAATTTCTGCATACTCACCTGTTTGCAGAGAGAAAGTTCCTTCTAATGCCACCCAGCCATTTTTCTCTATACTACTAGTACGGTAGCCAAGTTCTAATTCCTCTTTTGTTACTGTTTGAATTTCACCTGTTTTCGTTAATACTTTTGCTGATTCCAAAACATCAGCAACCTCTCCACCATAGGCCCCCGCATTCATATATAACGCTCCGCCGACAGAACCTGGAATTCCACAAGCAAATTCCAATCCAGTTAAAGAATGCTCTAATGCAAATCTAGAGGTCTCAATAATCGCCGCACCACTTTGGGCAACCACTTTATTGTCTGCAAGAGAAATTTCCTCAAGCTTAGTTAAATTAAATACAACCCCACGAATTCCACCATCTCTAATCAACACATTAGAACCATTTCCTAATATCGTAATCGGCACATTTTGTGTAAGGGCTAATTTATACGCTGACTGTAATTGTTCATATGTTTGCGGAAAAAGTAAAAAATCAGCCTTCCCACCAATTTTAGTATACGTATATTTATTTAACGCCTCATCCATTTTTACACTTTCTTCAGGCAATATTTCAAGAAATTTTTTTAGCAGTATATTTTTATCCATTAATCTCAACCTTCTATACATATTTCTGACTACACTATTCTAATAGTATACCAAAATTATAAATAGGTACGACGATAATAAGCAAATTTATGTGAAATGTTACTCAATCCCATTATATGAGAACCCCCTTCTCTTCATGCTAAAAAAAGAATAAGACAAGTTTTCATATATAAAAAAAGCTAAGTAATCTTTTATCCATTACTTAGCGAATGCTATTAATTCTCTTTCCTTTTGGTGTAATAAGTCGTAAGAAAGACAAGCAGGCTTATTCGTTCTAGGGTCCTTTACAACAACAGCATCTATTTGAAAAACTTCTTTTAGAACCTCTTCTGTCATTACCTCTTCCGCTGTTCCCTCTTTCATCAATTTACCATTTCTCATCGCGACCATATGATCGGAAAATCTTGCTGCATGGTTCAGATCATGAATAACCATCACAATAGTTCGATTTTCTTCTTCATTCAGTTTCTTTAACAATTTCAGTACTTCCAGTTGATGAGCCATATCTAAATACGTTGTCGGTTCATCTAATAACAGAAGATTTGTTTCCTGCGCAATCGCCATCGCAATCCACGCTCTTTGACGCTGACCACCTGATAATGTATCAACTTCTTGATCCTTCAGCTCTGTTAAACCAGTTACTTCTAATGCCCAATTTATCACTTCTTTATCTTTCTCTCCTAATCGCCCAAATCCTCTTTGATGAGGGGAACGACCATAGGAAACTAAATCATAAATCGTTAATCCATTCGGTGCGTCTGGTGATTGAGGAAGCACTGCCATTCTTTGGGCAATTTTTTTAGTAGGGATTTTGTGTATCATTTCTCCGTCTAGATATACAAACCCTGCCTTTGCTTTATGAATCCGCGCAAGAGTCTTTAATATCGTGGACTTACCACAACCATTAGGCCCAATAATGGTTGTAATTTCCCCTTCCTTCACGCGTAGATTCAAGTCATCGACAATAATTTTATCTTCATATCCAATTTTGAGTTGATCTGTAGCCAGTATGTCCATTCTTCTTCCCCTCCTTCCTGTACTTTCTAAATGTTTTATAATAAATTCGGAGTCATTTTCTGTTGCTATTTTCCGCCGTTATTTCCTTCTTTATTCGAAGATAAAAGAGATATCTATTTCTTTACAAATTATAAATGATAATGATTTTCATTATTTATTATAGTTTGAACGAGGATTTCATTCAAGACTGTTTCACATATTTACACGAATTTTTCTTGCACCTTTCTGATTTGACTCACGCAAAAAAAAGTCTGCCTTATCCGTTCAGACTTTTTTTATCATATAAACACTCAAAAATACTGGCTCCAATTAATTGGATTAGTTCTTTCCCTTTCTGATTGGCTGTAAGCTGATCTGTTAAAATCGCAATAAAGATAATTTCATCCTCGTGCTCTATGATGGCACAATCGTGTTCCACCTTATCCAATTCTCCAGTTTTATTAGCAATTCTAATACCACTATTCTCTCCGCGATAATACGGCAGTTTATCAAGAAGTTGCTGATGAAATAAGATTGTCTTCCCACTCTGATTTCTATCGTTATAAATCGCCTTTAGACATCGGAGAATATCATGAGGAGAGGTATAGTTTTCAATTTTTCTTTCTCGCGCTTCTCGGTCCATCATTTTTCGCTGCAGAACGGTTGATGACATCCCAAGCTGTTGACATCTTCTATTCACATTGTCCATGCCAAGTCGCTCAATCAAATAATTGGTTGCCATATTATCCGAAACAATCATCATTAAAGTAAGTAAATCACGAATCGATAAACGACTTTGCGGAGACATGTATTGAACAATACCCGCTCCCCCTGTTCTTAGGAGGCTTCTAACCTCCACTAAATCTTCTAACGCCAGTGTTCCACCTGAGCTTTGCATAAAGCTTTCGACCATAACTGGTAATTTAATGAGACTAGCACTGGGGAAGACGTCGTTTTCATTTAGAAAAAAAACTTGCCCTCTCCATTCCATAGCTATCCCAAAATGACCTTCTCCCTCATATTCCTGTACAATTTTATTTATAAGCTTGCTTAATTTCTCCATATTCATCCTGTTATATCCTAATAAAGGTGACAGGCTACAAAATGGCCATTTTCTCGCTCTTGCCAATCTGGCTTTTTATTGGCACAAATATCCATCGCATGGGGACAGCGGGTTCGAAAAACACAACCACTTGGCGGGTCAACTGGACTTGGTAATTCCCCTTTTAAGATAATTCGTTCTCTTTTGTCTTCTATATCTGGATCTGGAATAGGAATAGCAGAAAGAAGTGCCTGTGTATATGGATGTAGGGGATTGGAATACAATGCCTTACTGTCTGTTAACTCTACTAAATTCCCTAAGTACATGACACCAATTCGATCACTAATCTGCTTTACCATCGATAAATCATGGGCTATAAATAGATAGGTTAATTGTTTTTCTCTTTGCAGCCTTTTTAATAGATTTACTACTTGTGCTTGCACAGAAACATCTAGTGCGGAGATCGGCTCATCTGCAATAATAAATTCCGGCTCTAGGGCTAATGCTCTCGCAATGCCAATTCTTTGTCTTTGTCCCCCGCTAAATTCATGGGGAAAACGATTGGCATGTTCTCTATTCAGCCCTACACTTTCCAATAACTCATCTATACGAGTATTTTTTTCTTCCTTTGTTCGATAGACTCCATGAATTTCTAAAGGCTCTGCCAAAATTTCCCGGACCGTGGAACGAGGATTTAACGAAGCATAGGGATCCTGAAAAATCATTTGCATTTTTCGTCGAAAGGAAAAATTATCCTTTTCAGACATACTTCCCATATTGATATCATTGTATAAAACTTGCCCATTCGATGCTTTATATAATCCCATAATCGTTCTGCCTAATGTCGATTTTCCACAGCCTGATTCACCGACAATACCAAATGTTTCTCCTTTCTTGATAGAAAAGGATACATTAGATACTGCTTGTAATGTCGTATTCTTCTCTAATTCAAAATGCTTCGATACATTTTCTACTTTCAATAGAACCTGCTGTGTCATCCCACTCTCTCCTTATTCCCAATATCTTCTTGCTACACATAATTCTTTTTCATAGATTGTATTTTCTAAAGGAATAATTTCGATTGTCTTTCCTGTCTTTGGGGAATGAAGCAATTTATTTTCTCCATAATAAATACCTACATGGTGGATATGTCCTTTCCCTTCCTCGTAAGCAAAAAACAATAAATCTCCTGGTTCCATTTCCTCTAAAGGAATATTTTTCCCTGCCTCTGCTTGCTCACTGGCATCTCTCGGTATCACATACCCATTCGCTAAGCACATACTGTAACTGAAACCAGAGCAATCATAACCGAACGAACTCATGCCGCCCCATAAATAGTCCAGTTTCAAAAATCGTTCTCCTTGTTTTACTATATCTTTCCCTGTTCCTTTACGGACATCTTGAAAAGAGGGATAAACGACTACATCCGCTGCTCTAATCCACCCTTCCCCAGAAGGTGTCGACACTTGAACCCATTCTCCTTCTTGTTTTTTTAGCGGGAGTCTCGTTTGAAAGGATAATGACAATATTGCATTTTTATTACCATCACATAACTCTGCTGCAGATGCTTCAACTATTGCAATCGGTCCACTTTGTAAAGAATAACCTTCCCTTTTTACAAGTTGTTTTTTAGGTATCCACCCCGGGTAGCCAAGCTGATTTTTCCGAGTTGCTTGATTGGGCAATGCTACATATGTCCAGTCGCCTTTTTCTTCCAATACATATACCTCTTGCCCATACAATACTTGTGATTGTACTAAGTTCTCTGTACAAAGCTCTAGTCCTTTTTCATAATCAAGACTCGCAATCCAGCTCTTTATATCACAAGGATTATCAATTGCCCCTGCGTCTATTTCTCTTGCTGAATATTCAGTTGTCCAGAGGGTAGCAACAGGAACATCCACTATTTTCACATCATATTTCGTCATCCCACATTCTCCTTTTCGTGTACAAGAATATGATTTATCCCTAAACCAAATTGCTTAGATAAAATGATGTTTCTTCCGTCATATTGAACACCGCCATCTACTATATCTCGGGCCAGCATCAGTGGTGCATCAAAGTCATAACGAGTTATATTCTTTTTACTTGCTGCAAAATGAGCCGCAGCAGTAATTCCTAATTTAGTTTCAATCATACTTCCGACCATACATTCCATTCCTGAAACTTCAGCTAAATGATTGATAATCTGGGCACGGTAGATGCCCCCTGATTTCATTAATTTAATATTAATTAAATCTGCACTGCGTGTTTTCAGCACCTCAAAGGCCTGCTGTGGAGTAAATACAGCCTCATCAGCCATAATTAATGTGTCTACTGAATCAGTTACCTTCTTTAAACCTTGGATATCATCCGCTTTAACTGGCTGTTCCACTAATTCGATATTAAGCCCTAAGTCCTCCATTTTTCGTATAGCTACAACTGCCTCTTTCGGGCTCCAGCCTTGGTTAGCGTCCAGTCTTAATTTAATTTCACTTCCTACTCTTCTTCTAATCTCTATTATTCTATTAATATCTGTTTGTATTTCATCTTTTCCCACTTTAATCTTTAATACATTAAACCCTTGTTTAACATAGCTCATTGCGTCTTCTCCCATTTCTACCGGGTCATTGACACTAACTGTATAATCTGTTTCCAATGTATTATTATATCCACCCAATAATTGATAAAGTGGCAGCTTACAATATTGAGAAAAACAGTCATATAGGGCCATATCAATTGCTGCCTTTGCACTCACATTTCCAACAAGTATTTGCTGGATTCCTTGAAGCAATAATTCAAGCTGCAAAATGCTTTTGCTCAATAAATAAGGTTTGAACACTTCATGAATGGATGCTTCGATGCTTTTTAGACTATCTCCTGTTATTACTAAAGTCGGCGGTGCTTCTCCCCAACCAACAATTCCGTTTTCGCATGTAATTTTTACATATACAGAATCAGCAATCGTTACAGTTCGTAACGCTGTCTTAAAAGGTTTAATTAATGGAACTGCGACACGGAATGTTTCGATTTTAGTTATTTTCACTATGTATCATCCTTATTTTTAAAATCTTGTTTTCTGGTGTTGCTATGCCAATTAACTTACTCTCCAGCTTTTACTTCTTCTAATTTATTCCACTCCGCTATCAATCATTAGTACTTTTTCATTCGTGTTTATTTCTGCATTAACCCCTAGCGGAATAGATATATGTGGCGAACAATGTCCTATTTTAAATCCCTTCATAGTTGGTTTCCCTGCTCTTTGAATATAGTGGTTGATCACTTCGTCTAACGCAAGCGACTTGTCTCTTTTGGGTTGACATTGATGAAAATCACCAATAATAATTCCGGCAGCATCTGTCAGCTTTCCAGCTTGCTGTAATTGATTAAGCATTCGGTCTACGGATCGCGGCTCTTCATTTATATCTTCTATCAGTAGAATTTTTGCTTTGGTATCTATTTCAAAAGGAGTACCGATCGAGCTTGTGATAAGAGAAAGGTTTCCTCCTGTCATCCTTCCTGAGGCCCTCCCTTCTACTAAAACATCCACGTTTGAGTACTCTTCTGTATACATTATTTCTTGCGGTTGAAATAATTGTTTTAATAAAGCTTTCGATAAAGGATGACAGTCTTCCATTCCAATATCCGAGGAAAGCATCGGACCATGAAAAGTTACTAATCCAGTTCTTTTAGCAATTGCAGTATGCAGAAACGTTATATCACTGTAGCCCCAAAATATCTTCGGATTTTGAGCAATGATGGAATAGTTAATTTGACTTGCCAATCTAGCGGTTCCATAACCCCCACAAGCACAAATAATTCCCTTTACTTCTTGATCTAAAAAAGCATTTTCTAAATCTATTAATCTGGCTTCATCTTCTCCTGCTAAGTAACCGTATTGATCGTAAACATGTTGTCCAACCTTTACTTTTAACCCTAATTCCTCTTCCAAATACTGGATGCCTTTTTGTAAAGAATCGGGCGATGGCGGACTAGCTGGAGCAATAACGGCAATGGTATCTCCTTTTTTTAAACGTTCCGGCTTTATCACTTTTATTATCCCTTTCTTTTTTCGTTTTTTTAATGCTTTAAGGAAAGAAGGGATGCCTTTTGTTCATCCCTTCTGCTCTCTTCTTATTTTTTATCCGCCCATTTTAATTCAAGGTATCCAACCGGATGACGAACAATTCCCGTCACACTGTCGTTTTGTAAATACACATAGTTATAGAAATGAATAGGGAAAATTGGTGCCTCATCCAACAGTAATTTTTCTGCTTTATACATTAATTCAAAACGTTTTGCTTCATCCGATTCATTTTTAGCATCTTTAATTAATTGATCATATTCCGCATTTGACCAACCTGTTCTATTCATTGCCAAACCAGATTGGAAGTTTTCAAGAAAGTTAATCGGATCTCCATAGTCTGCAAGGAAAGAGCTTCTGGATAATTGCAGCTTTAGTGCAGTTTGTTCTTGCGTAAAGACACTTGCTTCCATATTGGCAAGCTTGACGTCTACGCCAAGATTATCCTTAAACATTGCTTGTAAAGCTTCCGCTATTGCTTTATGAGTATCACTAGTACTATAGGTAAGCGTTACTTCCGGCAAGGTTGTATATCCTTCTTCCTTCATTCCTTGTTCAAGCAGTTTCTTTGCTGCTTCCACATCTGTCTTTATTAAATCTCCACTCGTTTCACGGAAATCCTTCTCGTCATTGTCCAAGTATCCATATGAAACAAAGCCATAGGCAGGTTTCTCTTGATTTTTTGTTACATAATCGACGATTTGCTGTTGATCAACAGCTAAAGCAAAAGCTTTACGAATATTTTTATTTGTGAACGGCTCTTTTGTCACATTAAATCGATAAAAATACGTTCCTGCCTGGTCTTCTACTTTAACTTTTCCTTCACTAAATAACTGCTCACTTAATTCTGCTGGAACATCAGAAACATCCAATTCCCCATTTTGGAACATTTGATACTCTGTATTGGAATCATCCACCATTGCCCAGTGTATTTTATCTAACTTAACGGTATCAGCATCCCAATATTTTTCGTTTTTCTCCATTTCAAAATAGCTGTCATGCTCCCATTTAGTTAATTTAAATGGACCATTTCCTACAAATGAATCTGCCTCTGAAAACCATTCTGGATTTTCTGTCGCTACCTTTTCATTAATCGGAAAAAATGCAGGATTAGTGATAACATTTAGAAAATAAGCTTGCGGGTTTGTTAAGGTAACTTCAAGCGTTTTTTCATTAACTGCTTTAAGTTTTACATCCTCTGCTGAACCTTCTCCGTTTGCATATGCTTCTCCCCCCTCAATAAAATAACCAAGGAAAGCAGCTGGCGATTTCGTATCTGGATTTAACAATCGTTTCCAAGCAAAGACAAAATCACCCGCAGTAACTGGATCTCCATTAGACCAATTTGCATTCTCTCTTAAATGGAAAGTGTATACTTTTCCGTCTTCTGACACATCCCATTTTTCAGCTATAGCCGCTTGAGGCTCATGATTGTTATCCAATCGTGTTAACCCCTCCATTAAATTGTTTAAAGCTGTCCACGAAACACTATCAAAACCAATCGGCGGATCGAAGGAACTAGGCTCTTGTCCATTGTTTAAATTTAATACCTTTTCTTTCGTTTCCCCAGTCGCCTTTTCCTTTCCTGCATCACTATTTGCTGTACAAGCAGCAAGTGACAAAATTATCATCATAGCCAAAAAACCGATCGTTATCTTTTTCATCGTATTCCCCCCACATCGTTTTCATCTCATAATCTATAAAATGACTTTTTCTTTAAAGTCAAAAAATAGCTAAAAACTATATTTCGAAGATTTCCAATCGTTAAATCGTGTGCAATACCCGCCTTGCCCGCTCATCCTGCAGCCAGCAATTGACTTGATGTTGAGCACTCAAATTACTTTTTGACGGATACACTCTTTTGCACACTTCCATCGCATACGGGCATCTTGCCGTAAAGGAGCAGCCTTCTGGCGGAGAAAATAAATCTGGAGGAGTTCCGTCTATTGGCACCAGCTCTCCTTCCTGATCCAATCTTGGGACAGAATTTAGCAAGCCCTTTGTATATGGATGCTGGGGAGAATAGAAAATATCTCTTCTATTCCCCATCTCCACTATTTTTCCTGCGTACATAACCGCTACACGATCAGCTACTTGAGCAACTACCCCTAAATCATGTGTGATTAGAATAATGGACACTTCTCTTTTTTGTTGAATCTCTCGGAATAAGTCCAAAATCTGTGCTTGGATTGTTACATCTAAAGCTGTTGTAGGCTCATCTGCAATTAAAATCTCTGGTTCACAAATCAATGCCATCGCGATCACTATTCGCTGTCTCATCCCTCCGCTAAATTGGTGAGGATATTGTTTCAATCGCATTTCGGGATTAGGGATGCCAACTAATGTAAGCATTTCAATCGCCTTATCTTTAGCTTCTGCTTTTGAAATCTGCTTGTGCTGTTTAATCCCTTCCATAATCTGATCTCCAATCGTCAGCGTAGGATTTAAAGCTGTCATTGGATCTTGGAAAATCATAGAGATATCGGCACCGCGAATTTTTCTCATCTCTTCATCTTTCAGCTTGGTGAGATCCATCCCTTTATATAAAATAGAGCCATCTGTAATTCTTCCTGGCGGACTCGGAATTAATCGCATAATCGTTTGCGATGTAACACTTTTTCCACAGCCAGATTCTCCAACAATGGCTAAAGTTTCCCCCTTTTCCAAAGAAAAATTTACTCCTCGTACCGCTTTTACCTCTCCTCCATAAGACGCAAAAGAAACATGAAGATTACGGATTTCTAGTATAGTCGTCATTATTTTCCACCCCTCAGCTTTGGATCAAGAGCATCCTGGAGTCCATCCCCTAATACATTGAAAGCAAACATCGTAAGCGATATAAATAAGGTTGGAAAAAACAGCCTCCACCAATGACCTGTTAAAATAGCAGATAATCCTTCATCTGCCATAACCCCCCAGCTTGTTAAAGGTGCTTGAATGCCAAGCCCTAAAAAGCTTAAAAACGCTTCTGCAAATATTGCAGAGGGAACTGTTAAAGTCATTTGAACAATTATCGGGCCCATTGTATTTGGAAGGAGGTTTTTTCTAATTATTCTGTAAGTTTTAGCTCCAAAAGTTTTCGATGCTAAAATAAATTCATAGTTTTTTATTTGAAGAACTTGTCCTCTAACTATGCGGGCCATTCCAACCCATCCTGTAATAGACAAGGCAATAATAATAGATCCTAGTCCCGGACCCATCACAACAGACATTAAAATAACAATTAATAAATATGGGAGTCCATATAGTACTTCTACTATTCTCATCATGATGTGATCCATCTTGCCACCCTTGTATCCCGATAGCCCACCGTATGCAACTCCTATCAAAAAATCAATGACGGCAGCTGCAATCCCAACAAACAACGATATTCTGGCCCCATACCAGGTTCTTGAAAAGACGTCTCTGCCCAGACTATCTGTCCCAAACCAATACTCAGAAGAAGGCGGCTGATTTTGATTAATAAGCTTTTGCTCCGAAATCGAATGGGGAGAAATTATCGGACCAATGATAGACATAATAATTAATAAAATTAAGAAAAAAAATGCTCCCATCGCTAATTTATTCTTCCAAAGATTTCTCCATGCTTCTTGCCAATAGGATAGGCTTGGACGAACAACGGCTTCAGCCTCCCCAAGCTGTTTCTCTATTGGTACAAACCATTCATCAAGAGCAATATCGTCCTTTTTTTCATACATTGTTTCTTGACGTAAGCCCATTGCTAGCCCTCCTTCTTCTGAAGTTTTATTCGCGGATCCAATATGCCATATGCTAAATCAACGAGGAACAGCATAATAATTAAAATGGTACTGTAAAAAATAGTCGTCCCCATAATAACAGGATAATCACGATTATTAATACTATCTACAAAGTATTTCCCCATACCAGGAATCGCAAATATTTTTTCAATCACGAAGGTACCAGTCAAAATACTGGCTGCCAAAGCACCTAATAAAGTTACAACTGGCAAAAGAGCATTGCGCAGGGCGTGTTTGACAATTATTTTGAATGGAGAAAGTCCCTTTGCCTTAGCTGTTTTTATATAATCTTGTGTCAATACCTCTAGCATGCTCGTTCTCGTTAACCGAGCAATAATGGCAGTTGGACCTGTCGCAAGTGCTATCGTTGGTAGAATCATATGCTTCCAGCTTGACCAAGTAGCCGTTGGGAGTATCCTCCAATTAACAGCGAACTGTTGAATCAACATGGTTGCTAAAACAAAGTTAGGAATGGAAATTCCTATTACTGCTATTGTCATCGCTGCATAATCGATGACCCCATTGTGTTTAAGGGAGGCAATTACGCCAAGTGTTATCCCCGAAATAACCGCGACTATTAAGGAAACCATGCCAAGTTCAAAAGAGACAGGAAATCCTCTTCCAATCATTTCATTTACTGTCTGCGATGATTTTTTTATCGAAATGCCAAAGTCAAAGGTTGCTATTTGTTTTAAATACATACCATATTGAACAATGAGCGGTTTATCTAAATGATATTGCTCTTCTAAATTCTTCTGAATCGCGTCATTTGTCGTTCTTTCATCATTAAATGGAGAACCTGGTGTAAAATGCATTAAAAAGAAAGTAATCGTAATAATGACCCATAACGTCACGAGCATCGAGAAAAAGCGCTTAACATAATAAGATTTCATCGGTCTCACCACCTAACAAAATGTTGTTCTCATCGCAAGTTCAGTCATAACCAGCATAGCTTGATATGCTTCTAAGATGTTTTTTGCTTGAAAACGAACAATTGTAGTACCAGGCTCTATCTCGGTTCCCGGCATTAGATGAGCCCATTCAGCTTGTCCATAGTTCGCAAATTCGATGCGGAGCAATGGAGTAGCAGGTGGTACTAAAGGCTTTACTAAGTGCTTTTTTTCTAACGCTTCCCTTGTCTTTTCTTTTAGCAATTCTCCAGCCTGGGCAGGAGTTAAACTCATCGCTGCTGATCTTGAAATACTATTTTTCACAATCGCTGTTGTTACATTAGGAATTAGCTGCTCTGCTTCTTGTGCTGCTTGATCGTCCCCTGCTACAAGAATAATTGGAACACCAAAATATCCTGCAACATAAGCATTAAATCCTAATTCTCCAACAACAACGTCATCTATGTACATATTACGGACTCCAAAAATCATGCTATGGGTCATAACACCAGGAACAGAAGCTCGCGCATGATACCCGACAAAGATTGCCCCGTCATAACTAGCATCAAGCCCTTGCACCATTGAATATGGCTTCACATCCCCTGTTATTAACTTTGTTTTTGGATGAAATCTTTCTATTAATAAATTATTCATTTTACTATGGCTGTCATTTACAACCACTTCTTCTATGCCTTGATCAAATAGACTTGTGACAACATAATTTGCTTCATCTGTCATCAAGATGCGGCTTCTTTCATAATTTAGCTTATTAGAATCAACCTGTGTGTGATCAATTAACCCTGTTATTCCTTCCATATCAACTGACATATAAATTTTGCCCATTTAGAAAAACCTCCCACATTTTTTTGGTCCATCTTATTTGTACAAAATAAAAAAATCCAGCTAACAGAGAAGTAAAATCTCTATCAACTGGATTTTCTCTGCGTATAACAGAAAAAGCAGTTTATACCAATTCTTTTAATAGTTGTTTATATTTAATATGGGCATTCTTAAAAGCAACCATAACTGCTTTTTGAGAAGATCCAAAATAACGATTTTCTACTTCCTTTAAAACGGTGTCTAAATCTACCATCGATTTCCCGACAACAATAGACTTAATGAAGGAAGAGGTTATATTGATAGTGGAAGAACATTCTGCATCAATAATTGTATGAGAGACTCTATCCACCACTAATGCAATAAAAAAACCATTGTATTGCTGCATAATGGCATTATTAGAGGATGTTTTACTTTCTCCAATAATATATATGGTATTTGCATGATACATGTGATACTCCTCCTATAAACATCTGGATATTGCACGAGATATTTATGAGATCATCATAAACATTCGAAGCAATGCATATGTCGTAAGAAAAGGGCTCTGTCTTGAATAACAGCAAAACTAACAAACTTTTCTCTCTATCATTTTGACCTAGACGAAAAAAGATAGATTTAGATTATATAAAAAATTGTAATACACCACTCTTTTTTACGCAATACATTTTTGAGTATTTTCTAAATATTTTAACAAATGGTGTAAGAAAAAATAACATTATTAGAACACCACCGCTAACATCTGCATACCGTATGAGGGGACGCCCTTCCTATATTATTTTCCTTTTACTAACGGAGAAGAGTCTAATTTAATGTATTCTCCATTTTCTACTACACAAACGGTATTTCTTCCCTCTCTTTTAGATGCATATAGCGCTTCATCCGCCTCGCTAATCAACGGGGTAAGAGCTAGACAGTTTTCCTTTATAGCTACACCAAAGCTCGCAGTAATATTAATTACTATTTCCTTATAATATAAAGGGGTTTCTGCGATTACCCTCCTTAATTTCCCAGAAATAGAAATGGCTGATTCTGCTTCTTTTCCAAATAGAAAAAGAATAAATTCCTCTCCACCATATCTGCCAAAAACTCCATTCTTAGGCACAAGAGCTTTACTTAGAGAGGCAATATGCTTTAATGCTTCGTCTCCCCCAAAATGTCCATATGTATCATTTATTTTCTTGAAATGATCAACATCAAACAGGATAACGGCTATCTTTCTATGCTTGGTAAGCATCTCTTCAGCAATTGCTGTCACATAGGCACGGTTAGATATTTGTGTCAGACTATCTGTGTATGCCAATTTTGTTAAACTGAGCTGTTCCTTCTTTTGTTCCGTAATATTCGTAAATATAATCGAAATACCAACAATAGCTGACTCTCCTTTTTTAATCGGAGAGATCTTAACTTGATAATATTCCGTTGCTGATTTATTAGTCCTCTCTACTTCCGATATGACAGAATCCGTATCGATGTTTTTTAGCAGCCCAAGAACCTGATCATCCAACCCTAATACAGCTGCTATGTGTTTTCCTGTTTTTACATCCGAAAACAACCTAGAAGCAGCCTTATTAAAGTCTTTTAGATGATATGTCTGATCTAAAACTAATACTGCATCTCCCATACTTTCAAATATATAATCTTTTTCTATTGGCGGAACCAGCAAAAATTTCGTAGATATAATGGCATATAAATAGAGAGAACTAGAAAATAGCATGGCAATTGGAACAGGATCTAAGCCGTTTGGAGTAAGTCCTATCAAATAAGAAAAAGACGCGCCAACAGGGACAAGAATTCCTGTCAATAGTATGGCTACTTGTTTTGTTTGCCTAGATTTCTCTTTAAACCAATAAATCGATAGTAATATAAAGGCAATGGCAGACGTTCCAAACGAATAAGCACCATGTAGTAAATACCATTGTCCCATCGTAATTTGCATGAGAGGAGTTGCGTTTCGATATTCTAAATATACAGATTGATAGAATAAATGATGATAATCATTTGTCGCAACGAGTAAAAAGGAAAGCGCTGGGATTAAATAATAGAAAAAATACATTTTTTTATTTAAATGCCTATCGTAGCCGATATATTGTAAAACAAGAATTAATGTAGCTGGTGCCGAAAACGGCATACCTAAATACTGAACAGCTGTCCAAAATTTCATTTCTTCTATCGTTGAGCTGGCGAGACCTGATGCATACCCAAATGCATAAATAGCATTAAAACAGGAGAACCATAGGAATGTTCGCATTCCTTCAAATGCCTGTCTATTCATATACGCAATAATGGCTAATATCACATGCAATGCACCCGACATCGTGATTAAAACAATAAATACCATGACAGTATGATCCATTACTTTTGCTCCTGTATCCTCATCATCTGGCTTTTGTTCATTTGGTTAGTTCCTCTTTTCTTTATGTTCTTCCACCTATTATAAATCTTGTGAAAACCCGTTACTAGATTAAGAGATTAAAAATCGGCTATTTTACAAAATAAATAGCAAGCGATTGCTCCATCTATCAAATCATTTCACAAAAGAACAGAGCCTTCCTACTATGGCTCTGCACTTTTCTTATTCTATGGAATGCAAAATTTTCTTAGCTGTTTCTTCCCCATTCGCTATACATGCTGCAATTCCTACTCCATAGTAGGAACAACCAGCTAGATGCACATTAGGATATAAAAGAGCTAAGTCTTGGCTAAGTTGTTCTACTGCTTGCTTATGTTCTAATGAGTAAACAGGCATCGCATTAGTCCATTTTGTCACTTCATAACTTTTAGGTTTTGAAGTAATACCAAGGCTTCTCTCTATATCCTTTCTAGCCTCTTGGATTAGTTCCTCTTCTGTAAGGCTATTTAGCCGTTCATAGGCTGGATTTGTTTTTTTATAGAATAGACGCAATAATAGCTGATTATTCTTCGATGTATGCTTCCACTTTCTACTTGTCCACGTACAAGCATTACAAACAATGTCACTATCCCCTGCGACTATAAAGCCTGTACCATCTTTAGGCAGTTCATCATCGGAAATATCATAGGACAAATATAAGGTGATATTGGACGAATTTTTCAACTTGCTAAAGACAGGATTTAATTCATCCTTCCTTAAAATATGCTGTGTTACATTGTGGGGAGTAGATAAGACAACCATGTCTGCCACTTCTTCTTCCCCATTGGATAATTGAACTTTATATTGGTCTGCTTCCTTATTTATTCGTGTAACAGCTATTCCCTTTCTAACGGATACATCTTCTAATACCTTCTCCAGTCGATCAATAATTGTAGATAACCCATCTTTAAAAGAAATAAATTTCTTATTCGCAGCCGATTGAAACGATTCTTTATTCTTCCCTAGCCCACGGATGATGCTTCCATACTTTTCCTTATATTCGAGCAGATAAGGTAGGGTGGAGCCCATTGTTAATGAATAAATATTTCCAGAGTAAACGCCCGCAAGAACTGGTGCAATCTGCTTTTCTACGATTTCCTTTCCCAGATAATACTCTAAAAATTCACCAATGGAGGATTCTCTCGTAAAGCTTGACTTAGTACGAAAAAGATCCTTTAAAGCCTCTAGCTTTCCTCGAGTGGAAAGTAGTTCACTTGTAAAAAGAGCTTCTAATGTCATCGGAATACCGAAAATAGAATCCTTGGGAATTTCTAATAATTTGTTTTGTGTATGAATATAAGATGTCCCTGTTGCGTTATAAACAATTTCTTCTTCTAAATTAAGTTCCTTAACAAAGGGAAGAACATTTTTATTGCGGGCAACAATGGAATCTGCTCCTGTTTCCATAAGCAGATCATCTTTTGTAACCGTATGGATTTTCCCGCCTAGGTAGTCATTTGCCTCCACTAAAACTAGTCGAAGTCCTAATTGTCTTTCTCTATTTTCCTTCTGCAAATAATACATGGCAGATAATCCTGTTATCCCACCACCTACAACTAAAACCGTTTTCACTTTCTTCCACCTCTTTTAGCAAAATTCCCTCTTCTAAATACCTTCTTATTAATAGCTTTTTTTATTATAAAGCATCATGACCATTTTCTTTCTCACCATCATCGCTTTTTTTGTGTCTATTTGTTCACAATTAAATCGCAAATTAGCTGATTATGCCCTTATATTCCATTGTATAATAATAGTAGCCACGTAATGTAAGCGCTTCTCTTCGGATTCGCTATCAATTTTATCAACGCAACAATTATAACGTATTCCTAATGAATGACAAAAAATTTGATTGGTGGTGTTTATCTATTATGGCTAACAGCCGGCTATCTGTTGCTATTCATATCCTATCTTTAATTGCCTCGAAACCATACGAACAAATAACCTCTGATTCTATTGCAGAAAGTGTGAATACAAATCCTGTAGTGATAAGAAGAATGTGCGGACTTTTGAAAAGAGGAGGAATGCTAACGAGCAGAGCAGGCATTTCTGGGGCATCCTTATTAAAACCTCCTGCTGATATTACCCTTTTAGACATTTATTTAGCCGTTCAATCAAAAAGTGAATGGTTCGCAATACATGATCATCCAAATCACCGTTGCCCGATAGGAAGCAAAATTCATCCAATCTTAAACCAGACTTTTTCTACCATCCAACTAACAATGGAAAAGGAATTAGAACATATTACATTACAAGATATAATGGATGAAATGGAAATATACAGTAAAATTTAGCCTGAATAAGAACGACAAAAAAACTAGCCATCAGGTATCCTCATATGCTAGTTTTTTTGTCGACTTGGATCATCTCTTGGAAGATATTCTCCCAATCTTTTAACATGGCAAGTTGCTTTCTTCTGCTCTGCCACGCTTGGCTACCAGCATTCTCTGCCATCTTTTCACAGGCATGAATAAATTGATTCACTTCTGTCTCCCCTAGCAAAAGTTCATAAACGCCTCCTTCCACATATCCTTTTGTTGAAGGCAAGTTCATCCCTATCACTGGTTTTCCAGCAGCAAGAAATTCAAAAAGCTTTAATGGAAAAATAGCCTTATTATATGGAGTATCCTTATATGGCATAATCCCTATATCAAGCATATGCATATAAGCAGGAACCTGATTTCTCGGGACACTTCCCATCCATCGAATATTTGGTTCCTTCAATAATTTCATAAATTCCGGGCTGTTATTCGTTCCATCAGGTCCAACTAATAAAATGGTCCAATCTCTTCTTCTTTGTGCAATTTGCTGGATTAATTCAAAATCAAGTTTTGGTTTAATCCCACCAATGTACCCAATCATCAGCCCTTCTTTCTCAATAACCGGCTCCCTATTCTTCTGTTCCTGAAAAAGCTGGTATTCTACTCCGTTTTCATACGTAAAAATCTTGTCTCGATAGGCTGGTGTTCTACTTATTATTTCCGCCGCTAAAAAGCATGAAGTACAAGTAATATAACTTGCTTTTTCAACAATTGTTTGTTCACTTTGATAGATGATCTTTTGCTTTAAATAAGAAAGGAAAGAAAATTTCCCGCTCAATTGTTCTGCCCATAAATCACTGCAGTCATAAACGATTTGATCCCATGAATATATCTTATGCAAAGTCGGAAAAGCAGGATAGGTATACCATAAATTCACCAAATAATCCCCTTTCTTTTCTGCTAAATAATTACTTAAACTTCGGAGCTTCTTTTGGTGGAAAAAAGGGATAAATCGAGCGAAACGTTGTACTTTATAATTTCCCAAATCACTGATTATCCACTGGTAAATACCATTTTCTAACCTCGTTACTTCTGATGTCTGTTTTTCCCCTGGACATAACCAGATTACTTCCTCAGTTTCCTGCTGTTTTTGCAGAAACTCTGCAAATCGATGTCTTCGATAAGTCAAATTGTCTAAATTCCAAACGCCAGTTGCAACGATAACATGGATTGTTCTCATTTTCTATGCTCCTCTACCTTCTACAGTCTCTTCCGAATAGCATTATAAGCATAATGAGAAAAATACCAGGATGACTGCAAGAAATTTAACTGCTCTATTTGACGATAAACATGCCAATTATTTTTTGCTGCTTTCCATTTATTTTTAGAGATAGAATCATTTCCTACTCTATATTCTGCTAATATTTCGTTTAAGCCAAATGCACGGAAACCTCGCTTCAAAATCATTAACCAAGTTGCTAGATCCTGCCGAGTACGGATGTTGGGCATTTGAAAATCCCCTACTTGATCACGATCAATTAGAACAGTCAGACAGCCAACAATTGTATTTTTTAGCATGGTTTGATAATCCACTTGCTCAGGAACCCGAATATATTTATTTATCCGCTCTCCTTTTTGATCAATACACTCATAAGCAGTAAAGGTGAAAGCATACTGATTTTCCTTCATATATGCTAGTTGAATTTCAAGCTTTTCTTGTTTCCATCGGTCATCACTGTCTAAAAAGGCAATATATTTTCCACGCGCATGCTCGAGCGCCATATTCCGAGCAACAGCCGCTCCTCCATTAACCGTTCGGTAAAAAACTCGAATTCTCTCCTCTACTTTTTCCCATTCTTTTAATACCTCGACTGTGCCGTCTGTGGAATGGTCATCAACAATGAGCAGTTCCCAATCTGTGTATGTTTGTTCCCTAACAGACTGGATGCTAAAAGATATATACTCTTTACAATTATAGGAAGGCATAATAATGGATACAGATGGAACCATCTCCCACTCACCTCTTTATTCGATCTCGGATTTTAAGAACACCGGATAAATTATCCATAAACAACTGAGCATGATGCCGATCATTACACCCATTAGCGCTCGATCTTGGGGAGAGATTACACGATTATCCCCACTTATTGCTGCGACATCCTTAACTAACATTGCTGGCTGCATATTTACTTGTTTCGTTTTTAGTTCATATAGAAATCGTTGTTGATCAACAGCTGATTCTGCTTGAACAGGTTTTTCTTGAAGCTGATCAATGCTTTCTGAGATAATTTCTTCTTTTTCTTGATAATACTGTTGATCCATTTCCAGAAAGGCAGCTACTAATTCTGATAAGGAATCTACGGCTTCTTGTTCACTTGAACCAGTAAGTGTAAAGCTGATCTTTTTAGGGGTATCCGCAGAAATAAGAAGCTGTTCCTTCTCTATATCGACACTGGGTAAATAGTGTACAAAAGTCGTTTCATTTCTTAATAAGGATGCAATTACTTCACTATTATTTAAGTACTCATTTTCATAATTCCCTAGTAAAATAGTGGCCTCTGCTTTAACTGCTCCCTTTTCTTTCCCAGCTGGGACAAACCATCCTATTGCTCCTAAAAGGACACTAAGCAATAATAAAGGGATAAAATATTTTTTCCATCTAGCTGCTATAATTGATAAAACAGACCTCACAAACGAACTCTCCCTTTCTGCTATGAAAGTTAAGATTCTAGCTTTCTATTTTTATAAACAGACAGAGTACATAAAATAAACCCAAGAAATACCCAATGAAAATATAAGTTCATCACAGAGCTTGGGCTGATACTCGAAATAACGAATGCTACCATTCCGATCATACACGCCTCTAACAACATTTTATCGGTACCGCTGTCCGCCTTCTCGTATGCTCGATAGAATGATATAAATGCATAAATCAATATCATTAAGTAGCCAAACAAAATCATTAACCCAAAGTTGCCGGCGATTTCAGCATACCAATTATGCACTTGGTAGACATTTCCTGTTGGAAAATAACTCTTATACTCCAGATAATAAGGAATATTTCCTGCTCCGATTCCAAATCCGTAAGAATCGAGCAAATAAGAAAACGTATTTCTTAAAAGATTGATTCTCGCTAAGTTTGATGGTAACACTTCATTAAGCTCATATTGTCCGGCTAACTCTATAAGACTCTGAATTTTACTAAATCCTCTGTTAGCAAACAAAATCCCTCCTAGTATTCCTACTCCAAGACTAATTCGTAATATTAGTTTCTTCCACCACTTTGGAATGATCAGGAATATATACACTAATCCGCCTCCTGCAAGGGCAAGTATTCCAGCACGTGATTCCGTTAAATAAATAAGCAGGAAGACTAGGACGCTAAAAACAAACGTAGATCCCTTCAGCATTGTTCTCTTGGTATTTTTTACAACAGCTAAAAAGAAGAAAAAAGAAATGCCTAAATAGACAGCAAAATCATTTTGATTGTAAAAGACGGCTGTTGGATACGATAGTTTATAACTGGAAGCACCATACAGACCGGAACTTGGTAATTGAATAGAAAAGAAATAATTCACGAATCCTATTCCCACTAATAAAATGGTCATTCCAAGCCATCCTGCCAAAAAGTACTTTAGCTGTTGCCGTGTTTTAAATGTCACATTCGCTAAATAGACAAATGCTATTCCCATTATCAATAAGGACATGTATTTAAGGGAAGCAATAATAGAAATAGACCAAAGAATCGAAATGGTTCCATAAAGAATCCATCCACCAAAGAACAACCAAATAAACGGTAGCCCACTGCGATTAAAATCCTGTACCATCCTTTTTCTGTAAAAAGCAGTGCCCATATATAAAACAATTGCTAATAATAGCAATATTCTGTATAAGAAAACAGAAAAAGCACCAACTTTCACACTAAGAATGGATTGGTTAAGAAAAGTGGAAAGCAATAAGACATACATGACATTTTGAAATAACTGATCAAGTGTTATGACTGACTTCAAATATATTCCTAATTGAATCGCAATCCATATACATACGATGGGAAGCATCCAAGTTAATTGATACATCGTTGTCCAATATAAAACGGTAAGACAACCGATCCCTAATACGGTGAATCCTATTGTTTTGCTTACTGTACGGTTAGTTCCCAACTTCTACAATCCTTCCTCCCTACTTTTGTAAAACTTGTTTAGATGAGAATAGCGTTTCTCTTAATCCATATTCTAAATTGGTTTGTGGCTGCCAATTCAGTTGTTGCATGGTCTGTTCATTGCATAAAATACTATGGAGAATATCGCCTTCTCTGTCTGCTTTATAAATTGGTTTTAATGGTACCTCGCTTATATCAGCTATCTTCTCCCAAAGTTGATTTATCGAGATTCGGTTATTGGATGAAATATTCAGGCAAAGATTTTCGTCCTGCTTTAACGCATGTAAATTTGCATTCGCAACGTCTTTTACATAAATGAAATCTCTTGTTTGTTCTCCAGAACCGTAAATAATTGGTGGTTTTTCTTCAAAAACACGATCAGCAAAAATAGAGATAACCCCACCTTCTCCTTTACCATCCTGCCGCGGTCCATAGACATTGCTATATCTTAAAATTCCATACGACAGTCCATATAATTTAGAAGCTAACTTCAAATATTTTTCGACCGTTAATTTTGTTAATCCATAGGGTGATTCCGGCAAAGTTGGATGTTCTGTCGTAACAGGGATCTTCACTGGATTCCCGTATACAGCTGCCGAAGAGGCAAATAGTATTTTCCGGACGGAACCGCGAATAGCTGCTTTAATGACATGTAATGATCCTTTTACATTTACATTTTCATCATGTAATATGTCATGCACTGATTCTGCCACACTTACTTGGGCAGCTTGATGAATAATAAAATCAGGATTTAAGTCGACAATATAATCAATCACACGAGAATCTGTTATATCAAACGGGCATATTTTAACAGCTAAATCCTGTATATTCTCAAATTTACCCGTAGAAAAATTATCGATAACTATTACTTCATATCCTTCTTCTAACAAACTCTCTACAATATGTGAACCAATAAAGCCCGCTCCACCAGTAACAAGAACCTTGGTCATTTCGCTTCCTCCCAAAAGTGATTTAATTGATTAGTAGATTCTATCGACTTGCTCGCCAATTCTTGGTAAGTTCCCAGTAGTTTTTTAGCATTATCAACTGCAGAATAGTTATCAAGAACACGCTGATATAATTGTTCTGCAGCCTTGTCAAACAAGGCTGCATCAGCTGCTTGCTCTTTCACTCTTGTTACAATCGCTTGTACCGACCGAGGCTGAATCAGCAAATTGGTGTACTCTCCAAATAAATCAGGTATCCCGCCGACACTTGTGCAAATTGTCGGTATCTTCAAAGCCATCGCCTCTATAACAACGGTCGGTAATCCTTCCGAATAGGACGGTAAGATAAAAGTATCGCATGCTGACAAATAATCGCTTACTATCTCATTAGGAATTTGTCCTGCTAAGAATAATCGTTTATTATACAAATTATTTTTTTGCAGCTTTTCTTTTTCTGGGCCAGCCCCCACATAAACCACTACATAATCTTCCGGAAGATAAGATAATGCCTCTGCTAATTCAAAAATCCCTTTTTCTTTCACAAGACGCCCTACAAACAAAATGATTTTTTTATTAACAGGTAATGCTAATTCCTCTCTATAGCTCGCTTTTAAATTGGCTGCCTGCGGTAATTTAAATTTCGATAAATCAATTCCTATCGGTAACGGCATACATTTTCTCCCAGTTTTTGTCTCAGCTGCAGCAGCAAGATGTTCTCCTACGGCAATAACTTCATCTGCGGACTTTACCGTTTTTTGAAAAATCCGTTCCGCACTTCGACTAAATGATGGATAAATATGGACATCACTTCCATGTAATGTGAGCAGCCAAGGCTTTTTACATTTAGCGGCAACAATTCTTGCTGCCCCTCCCGAAGGCATAGCGAAGTGTGCATGGATCAAATCGACCTCTATGTTCTCTTTCTTCCAAGTTTTAAGAATACATTCTGCAATGCGCTTATCTGGCTGGAACCAGCGAAGTTGACCAGGTGTCGCCCTATACACAGGCCTATATATGTTTATGCCATGCCTTTTCTCTAAATATGGATAGTTCTTTTTATGATATTTTTTCTTCCATAGTCGAAAGAAAAAAGGATTTAATGGAACTGGATTAATAACTGTTATATCCACTCCTAAAGAGGATAATGCTCTTACCTGTGTTTCATGAAACACCCCGCTTCCAGGGTTATCTGCACTAGGGTAAACACTCGTTATCCACAATACTTTCATGATACACATCCTATCGTTCAGCTTATTCCTTTATTGATATTCTTCTCGAAATGCTACATGCTTTAATGCATGCAGTAGCAGCAAATAACTAATCCCGCTTATCAACACAGACCATACAAGTGCCCAAACCAAATTATTATGAATAGAAATCATTTGCGTTTTTGACAGGAATGCAATCCCACTGCTGACCACTGCAAGAATAAATGGCAGCAGCAACACTTTTACATAACTTTTTAGCTGAAGCCCGATCATTCTAGTTAATAGGATTCTCCCACCGATAAAATTAAGAATACTTACACCCACATATGTCCATGCTACTATTTCCAGCTGATTACTCCGAACTGCAGCTAATAATGCTAAACCATAACAAACTAATACTCCTAAGTCCCAATAAAAAGCAATGTCTGCTTTTCCCTTTGCTAATATAATGCTCCCATTGGGATTCATAAGAACCCTTAGAATTCCTACTATAATCATAATTTCCAAAACAGGAACAGCCGCCATCCATTGCTCTCCAAAGAAGAGTGGGATAACTAAATCTGCAACAGCATAGAGCCCTAATAACAATGGAAACGACACAATTGCTAATAATTTGGTCATATATAAATAACCACTCTCTAATGCCCGATTATTATTTTTATCTTTCGCAAACACCGGAAAGGCAACTCTCGTTATAATAGGATTTAACTTAAGAACGGGAATAGTTATAATTTGATAGACTAGGTTATAAATCCCCAATGCTTCCATGCCCATAAATCTTCCAATCAACAACATATCCATATTGCTTCCTAAACGATTTACGAGCCTAGATAAAAGCTGATACACGCCAAAAGAGAAAAATTCTTTACATGCTTTGATATCTAGCACAAAGCTTGGTCTCCACTTTGGGAAGTAACAAATATAAAAAAGAATCCCTTTCAAGGAATAAAGGCAAACCTGTGACCATACATAAGCATTAACTGGATTTTGCTTTAAAAAAAGGAGCAGTCCAATTAAGAGACTAAAGCTTAAAACATTAGATATCGTTTCGATCTTTCCTAATGTCTTAAACGATAAGTCTCGCTGCATTAAGTACTGTGACTGCTGTCCTATAGGCGCGATCAAAAATACGATTGATAGTAATCTGACTTTTCCCTCTAACTCTTTTGTTTGAAAATAATCTGCAATAATGGGGCTTGCTGCCTGCATAAGGAAACAAATAAATATTCCTAAAAGAACATTTATCCAAAAAAGGGTAGATAACTGCCTTTCTGTTGCATGATGTTTTTGGATGACTGCAGCCCCTAAGCCTAATTCAACAAAAATTTGTGCAAAGATGCTGATTGTCGTCAGCATGCCAATCATGCCAAATTCCTTTGCACTCATGATATTGCCTAGTACGATAAACTGTCCAATCTGTAAGAGAGTAATAACGAACGTTGCTATACTGGTCCATTTTGCTCCACTGTTAATCTTGCTTTTTATGGAGTCCAATTATCTTGCACCCTCTCCTGTGAGCACCACTTTTATCGTCTTTACTAAAATTTTCATTTCTAAAGAAAATGTTACATTATTAATATATTGAAGATCGTAAGTTAGCTTTTCTCTTGGTGTGATGTCATACCCACCGTTTACCTGGGCAAGGCCAGTTAATCCTGGCTTTACTAGCAGCCTATTCGAAAAACCATCAATCTCCTTGCTAAATTGTTCCGTAAAAGAAGGTCTCTCCGGTCTTGGTCCAATAATAGACATATCACCTTTTAAAACAGAAAATAATTGTGGTAGCTCATCAATCCTTGTTTTTCTTATAAACGCACCAATTTTTGTAATTCTTGGATCATTTACCTCTGCCCATTTTTCTCCGTCTTTTTCTGCATCCATTCTCATCGATCGCAATTTAATTAAACGAAAGCATTTGCCATTCTTCCCAACCCTTTGTTGCACATAAAAGGGAGAACCTGGTGAATCTATGCGAATGAGAATAGCAAATAGAAGAATCAACGGGAGAGTTATAACAATACCTATACTTGCTATAAAGAGATCCATCATTCTTTTAAAAACTTGATAAAAGGAAACTTTTTTAGAAGATTTAAGGTTATTTGCTTGTACAATTGATATCTCTTTTAAAATATGGATACTCCTGTTAGCCTGCATGTTTTTTCACCTCAAAGTTTTATCTATCTGAGCTATCAGATTTAGTATAGGGTTCCAATGTTAATAAATCATTGAATCTATTTTAAGGAATAGTAAAGGATTGTAAATTTCCGATTGATTTTGTCATAAAATGGTGCATGCTAAACTGATTTGAATTACTCCTTTACTAAGCGAAGAGGGGAAGTATACATAAAAAGAGGGGGAGAAATAAGTATTTCAATCAAATTTAACCCCGAGCAATTATACGTACACACTAAAAAAATATTCGTATAATTGTTTGGGTTTTTTATTTATTTTAAGAAAGAAAGTTTGTGGTAATCACTCGCAGCCTGAATACACTTCGCTTTTCATGGGGCTACGCCTGAGCTTCCTAGTCACTGCGTTATGAATAAGGAAAAAGTAGGTTCATATAAAAAGTTGGAACAAGTACGGATTATACATTAAAAAAGGGGGAAATTAACAAACAAGAGTTCTCTGGGGAAGGAAGTGGAGCAGAGGAAAAAAGTAACAGAATTCCCCACATGCTGTATTTAAAATATAAATTTATTGAAGCTCCTATAGGAATCTGGAAGTGCTAGTTTAACTATGTACAAAAGCGGTGAATTTGTATAAATTTTTCCAAACGCTTAGAACCACCTTTATATAGAGAGGCGGGCATGATATCCTTGGGAAGATGAGCAGCTATTGATAATGCTGGCTTCCTGGCTCATTAATAACGCCCGCAGAGGCTCCATGTAAGTTTATTACGGTCCGTGAATAAAATAAATTTTTATACATTAGGTGATTTATTATCCGCTTAATAAAACCGTAATCACTCCAATAAAACATACACTACATAAACACCATGTATCTTGTTTCTGCCAATATATTCTTCGAAATGCCGATCGTTTTATTCCCGAACGGTATCCTTTAACATCCATCATATTAGCCATGTCCTCAGCCCTATTCAACGAACTTACAAATAAAGGAAGGAAAATAGGGACCAATGTTTTCATCTGCTGAAATAATGAGCCTTGGCCAAACTCCGTCCCTCTTGCCTTTTGAGCATCCATTACTTTTTGTGTTTCATCTAATAAGTTTGGAATGAATCGCAAGGAAATAGATAACATGATGCTAATATCATCTACAGGCATCTTAATAAAACGCAATGGAGATAGCAGTTTATTTATTCCATCTGTCAAATCGATTGGTTTTGTAGTTAATGTTAAGACAGTAGATAAAAATACAATAAGAACAAAACGACTAAAGATAAAGATTCCATTTATTAATCCATACTCTGAAATAGTAATTGGCCCCCATGATATATATACATTACTGCCAGAAGTAAATAGTACCTGCAGTATTACAGTAAATAGAATGAGCCATATCATTGGTTTGACTCCTCGTACATAGGTACGGAAAGGAACTTGTGATAAGTGCATAATGAAAAGGGTAATCATCCATAAAAATAAGTAGGCCATCCAATTATCTGCTATAAATAGCATAGCTATAAGTAAAAGGACAGAAATCATTTTTGCCCGAGCATCCAACTGATGAAGCCATGATTCTCCCGGAAAGTATCTTCCTAATATTAATTTATTCATACTAATCCCACCGAAACTAAAGCATCTGCTAATTCATCCAGCGTTAAGCAAACCCTTGGTAATTTTATTCCTGTTTCTTGTTCAATTTTCATTTGATAATACCGAGCCTGTGGCATTTCCAGCCCCCAACTTTCCAATAAAGCTGGATCTGAAAAAATCATTTTTGTTTTGTCCGATTTGATAATTTTTCCTTGATCCATTAAAATAACTTGGTCTGCGAATAAAGCCACATCCTCCATATCGTGTGTAACGAGAATAGTCGTTAAAGACGCTTGTTTATGCCAAGTAGCTAGAAGAGACATTATTTCCTTTTTCCCCTGCGGATCCAACCCGGCACCAGGTTCATCTAAAACAAGGACAGATGGCTCCATTGCTAATATTCCTGCAATCGCCACTCGCCTTTTTTGTCCTCCCGATAAAGAAAAGGGGGATTTTGATAAAACAGACTGCTCTAAGCCCACTAGCTCAATCACCTGTGCAGCTTTTTTTTTCGCTTCTTCTAACGATACGCCAAAGTTAAGCGGACCGAAGCAAATGTCCTTTTCCACTGTTTCCGCAAATAATTGGGACTCTGGAAATTGGAACACCATTCCCACTTGCTTTCGGATTTTACGAATATTCTCTTTTTGGATAGGTGATTCTATCATTGTCTCTCCTATACGAATGCTTCCTTTTGTTGGAAGAAGCAAGCCGTTCAATATCTTTAATAGACTTGATTTTCCTGCACCAGTCCTACCGATAAGCGCTGTAAAAGTACCTGATTCAATAGTAAGATTTAAGGAGTTTAATATATTGGGTTTACGGATTGGCCCAATTTGATAATTGGCGGATACATCTTTTAATTCGATTCGCATATCCATCGCACCATTTCTTCTTCTGTCATATATTTATCTGGAACCTTACTCCCTCTATTTTTCAAAGATTCTCTGAGTTTCTCTGCAAATGGTTTTTCTAAAGTAGAATCTGTATAAAACAACTGAGAGGGACTTTCAATTTTTGTTATTCTCCCTTGTTCCATGACCATTACTCTATCAGCCTGTGCAGCTTCTTCCATGTCATGCGTAATGGATAGGATTGTCATTCCCTTATTTGTTAATTTGCGTATAATTGCTATTAATTCCTTGCGACTTCTTGGATCTAACATAACAAAGGCCTCATCCAATATAAGTACCTTGGGCTCTAATGCCAGCATTCCTGCAATTGCGACCCTTTGTTTTTGTCCACCTGATAATTGAGAAGGATCCACCATGCGAAAACCGAGCATATCTACATCTGTTAGTGCTTGATCCACTCTTTCATGCATTTCTTCATAAGACATATTTATATTTTCCAGCCCGAAAGCCACATCATCTTCTACAGTTGTTCCAATGAATTGATTTTCTGGATTTTGAAAAACAATACCAATCCCCTGAGCACCTTGCCATTTCTTTTGAATAACTCCATTTATCTTAATTTTCCCTTCATCGGGTTGAAGCAAGCCGACGAGTAAATGTGCTAAGGTGGATTTTCCACTTCCATTATGACCAATTAGCGCTGTCCATTCTCCCTCTCTTAATAGAAAGGAGACATTTTCCACATGACTCTTATCATGCTTTTTATCATACCGAAAGCTTAATTCCTCCACTTCCAAAACGGTGCGCAAAATCAATACCCCCTCCATAGAAAAGCTTAAAATGCTAGCAATTATTTATTTAACTATAATAAAAGACATAGCTAAAGATAATACTAGACATCCATTCACAATAATTAAATTTTTCACTGCTAAACTAAATGTTTTAGATTTAACTTGGATTTGGTTAAAAATCCGAATATGCTTATAAACTGGTAAAATAGCAATTAAGCTAATTAACGCAATAACTGGTAGTAAGTGAAAAAACACAGAGATTAATATAGCCATAAAGGATCCCGCATAAAGGCCATTATACAGCCATAAGGAGTATTTCTTTCCTAAATAAAATGGTAAAGTGAAACGATGATTTTTTATATCGTCTTCTACATCACAAATATTGTTTGCCAGCATAAGATTCGCGATCGTAAACATACAAGGTAAAGATACAATGATAATTTCTATTATTTTTATTATGTTTACTTGTAGCAAAATCATGTCTTGTTCCCATACTAAGGACGCAATCCCATAATCAAACGCATTGACATAGACCGTAAGAAAAACGATCCCAAATCCCATTGTTACACCGGAAAAAACTTCTCCTAAAGGCATTCTTGATAAGGGAATTGGTCCAAAGGTATAGAGGATGCCAATGCAAAAGCAGATAAATCCAATCAAAAGCACCAATAATCCTGTTTCAGCAGTAAGCCAAATACCTAGCCCCGTTGCTGTAAAAAAAAGGGTGAATATGGTTGCGATAACGGTGCTTTCCTTTATCCCCTCTTGTCCTATTACGTTTTTTTCCTTCCTATATTCATCACTATTTGCCTTTCGATAATCCATATAATTATTAATCGCCGTTGTTGTTAAATCAAAGATTAACATAGAGGCAAAGAATATTAGTGTATTTTTCCAATGAAGTGCCTCATAACGATATAATACAAATAATATGCCAATAAAAAATGGAAAGATACTAGCTATTTTTGTTTGTATTTCAACTAACTTTAAAAATGAACGAATCGACATTCCAAATGACCTCCCTCTTCTTTTTATTCATTTGCTAATTTAAATTTCTCATTTGTTAAAGTAAATTTACCTTTTAGACCTGAAGTTAAATAAACCTCTTTATCCTTGGTTACAAAGATGGCCTCTATTCCCTCCATTTTTTCTACCGCCTTTAACCCTTCTTCTATCCCTTTTATAAATATGGTTGTTGAATATCCGTCTCCATCAAATGATTTATCAGAAACAATCGTAATACCCGCAACTTCATTATTGACAGAATAGCCATTTTTAGGGCTGAGAATATGATGGTATTTTACTCCATCCACCTCTAAATACCGCTCATATATCCCAGAAGTAACGATCGAAGTATTCGTTTCCTCCATTTTCCCCACCATTTCACCTCTATCGGAAAATGGATCTTGAACTCCTACTTCCCACGGCTTTCCAGTAGGATTTGTTCCTTTTACATAAATGTTTCCTCCTAAATCAACAATCGCAGATTCTACCTTATTATCATTTAATACTTTTATAACTTCGTCTGTAATAAACCCTTTGGCAATTCCCCCTAAATCCAGCATCATTCCTTGTTCCGGCAAAAATACCGTTTGCTTGTCTTCATTTAATTCTATCTTTGTATAGTTGATCAATGGTAGAACGGCATTAATTTCTGATTGTGTTGGCTTTTTCTCGTCCGGGAATCCAATATGCCATAAATTAGTTAATGGTCCAATCGTTATATCAAAGTCCCCTCCTGAGTACCCACTATATTCTTTACCAGCTTTCACTAAACGGTAAATATCTTCTGGGACCTGAACTGGATTCCGACCAGCATTTTCATTTATTTCATCAACAATCGACCCATCTTCATTTACTGTGATTTGGCTTGCCAATAACTCTATTCGATCAAATACTTTATCCAGTACAGCTTCCTTGTCTTTATCATAGATTTTAATCGTGACAACTGTCCCCATTAAAAATTCCGTTCTTTTATACGGATTACTATTTACCATTGCGTTCGATTCCTTTTGTTTTCCACATCCAATTAATAAAAGGAGGGCAAGAAAAAGAATCGCAGCGAATTTGAATTTATTCATTAAAATCATCCCTTCTATGAATATCACATTTCGATTGTTTTATCTTGTCTCTAAATATAAACAAGTCTTTAAATTATTGGTCATGTGAATTTATTCACATTTATAACACCGTCATTTTATCATTGCTTTCTGCCACTGTCTATCGACTTTTTGGTGGACAAAACCCTATAAAATAGCTGATTTACGGAATAATCATTGTCTTAATAGTGTTTATCAGCATCTCTTTAAAATATGGAGAATTTATGACAAAAATCCACTATTTACAAATGTTTCGAAAATGTGAACAATCAAAATTTTAAATTGTAGACATTCTATGAAGTCCATAGACAGATAAAAACCACATTGTTATATTAAAATTGTTCAAAACTTCACAAATATACAATTAACAATTAAGGGAGTGAATAGGAAGAAATGGACAAGAAAAATATTGTCATAATCGGAGCAGGCTATGCGGGAGTTCATGCCGCAAAAAAGCTTGCTAAAAAGTATAAAAAAGATGATTCGGTTTCCATTACACTTATAGATAGACATTCCTATCATACAATGATGACTGAATTACATGAGGTTGCTGCGCATAGAGTAGAACCAGATGCTATTCAATTTGATTTACGTCGTTTATTTAATCGTACAAAGGTTAAATTGGTTACAGACAACGTGAAACATGTTGATTATCAAAGTAAATTAGTTACAACTGAAAACGGCCAATTCTCCTTCGATTATCTCATCCTAGGGATGGGCGGCGAACCAAATGACTTTGGTACACCCGGAGTACAAGAAAATGGCTTTACCCTTTGGTCTTGGGAAGATGCTGTTAAATTAAGAGAACATATTGAAAAGATTGTTCGTAAAGCTGCTCGTGTTCATGATGAAGCTACAAGAAAGGCAATGCTTACCTTTACTGTATGTGGTTCAGGCTTCACAGGAATCGAAATGGTTGGAGAACTGATTGAATGGAAAGAAAGATTAGCCAAAGACAATAAGCTAGATGCAGAGGATATTACTTTATATGTGGTAGAAGCTGCTCCTACTATATTAAATATGCTAGAACGCAGAGATGCCGATAAAGCAGAAAGCTATATGGTAAAAAAAGGAGTAAAAATCTTAAAAAGCTCTCCAATCGTCGAAGTAAAAGAAGACGCTATCGTATTAAAATCAGGCGAAGAGCTTCCAACTTACACTCTTATATGGACAGCTGGGGTCCGCGCAAATTCAGATACAAAAGATTACGGCATGTCAGCTGGAAGAGCAGGCCGCTTAAAAGTAAATGCTCATATGGAATCTGAAGACTATAAAGATGTCTATGTAGTCGGCGACTTAGCCTATTTTGAAGAAGAGCCTGGAAAACCAACTCCACAAATTGTGGAAGCGGCCGAACAGACTGCTATGACTGCAGCAAAGAATATTATTGCAGAAATCAGCGGCGGTGAAAAAGAAAAATATGAAGGTAAATACCATGGGGTTATGGTTTCTATCGGAGCAAGATACGGTGTTGCAAATTTAAGCGGCATGCATTTAAGCGGCTGGTTTGCAAATTTCATGAAGCATATGGTTAATCTATATTATTTCTTTGGTATTAGAAGCGGCTATTATATGTACCAATATGTGATGCATGAATTTTTCCACACAAAAGATAAACGTAATATTTTCCGTGATTTCTTAACCCGCTATGGCAATGTTCTTTGGAGCTTACCTTTACGTGTATTTGTCGCAGGTTTCTGGATTGTAGAAGCATGTGCGAAGCTTTGGGGAGAATCCACATGGAAAGATTCTATTTCCAGCTGGTCAAAGGTTCCAAACTTATTTAATGGTCTTGGAGACGATTCATGGTTAACTGCAACAAGTGTCAAAATGCCTTTTGAATGGCTGCAAACTGCTACAAGTGGTGCAAGTGAAGCTGCTGCTTCTACTGACTTTGCAACCCCCATATTAAATAAAATGCCATTCTGGTTTGAGTGGATTATGAAAATTATGCTTCCAACTCCGGAAGTTGCACTATTTATGCAAAAAATGATGATTTTCATTGAGTTAGCAATCGGATTAGCCATTCTTGCTGGTTTATTCACATGGTTAGCAAATGCTGCAAGTGCTGCATTCCTAGTAATGTTTACACTTACTGCAATGCTTGGCTGGGATAAAGTTTGGGCCTTGCCAGCTTCTATTGCTTTAATGAATGGGTCTGGTCGTACATTTGGATTAGATTATTGGGTTGTTCCTTTCCTTCAAAGAAAATTGGGCGACTGGTGGTATGGTAAAGAACGAGCAATCTATAAAGACTATAAATAATAAAAAATTTGCTAGAAACATAGGGAATTAAAGTTCCCATGTTTCTAGCACCCTTTGAATCAGTAAAGGAGAAAAAAGAAGCTAGTGGTTTTATATTCTTTGATCTTTTCTTAACCCTTAAGCTTTTAAGACAGTAGATTGTCTTCCACTTTAGGATGCTTGCATCAATCTGTTTAACAATAAGATTAGTTATAGAATAAAGAATCTATCATACCGTATTCTTTTTTGCCCTGTACTGATTAATAGGAGTCAGTATTTATTTAACCTACAATCAACTTATTTATAGTAATAATTATATCGCAAGAATGGAAGTTGAGAAGATGACAAAAAATCAACGCCTTGTATATATAGCACTGCTTGCTTCTCAAGCGGTAATTATAAGCTTATTAGAACGGGCTATCCCATTTCCCTTTGCATTTGCTCCCGGAGCAAAGCTTGGATTAGCAAATATTATTACCTGCTTAGCCTTATATACACTTCCTACTAAAGATGCCTTTCAAGTGGTCGCAATCCGGCTCTGTCTAGCCACCTTATTAGGAGGAACACTTTCTACTTTTATGTATAGTGCCAGCGGAGCCCTCTTAAGCTTTATCGGCATGTGGGGTGTAAAGCAGCTTGGAACAAAACGAATTAGCTTAATTGGCGTTAGTACAACTGGAGCCATTCTTCATAATATTGGTCAATTAGCAGTTGCAAGTTTTGTTGCACAAACCTGGACAGTATTCTTATATTTACCTATTCTATCTTTTATCGGTATCCTATCAGGAATAGCAATAGGAATACTAGCCAACTATTTAATCACACATGTAGAAAAACTACAGTATTATAGAGATTTATCGGAAATAAACGAATCTAGATAGGAAAGAGGTTAAACTATGCGTGTACATCAAATGTGGGATACGTATCCAGAATTAAAAAATGACTTGTCAAAAGTACTTCAATTAATTGAAAGCAATATTCGTGTTCGTGACAAAGTAGTTGAAAAAACGATTAAGGATTTAATTTATTCCGGTGGCAAGCTACTCAGACCTGCCTATTCCCTCCTTTGTTCACAAATAGGTCCGTCTAAAGATAAAAATCGTGCAATAGCAGTGGCAGCAGCGTTGGAAACCTTGCATATGGCGACGCTGATTCATGACGATGTTATTGATGAATCGCCAACACGACATAACATTCCAACCATTCATACTCATAATGGAAATAAGTTTGCCATCTATGCGGGTGATTATTTATTCTGTGTTTGTTTTACCATTTTATCTAAGTACGCAACATCTCTTTCCCATTTAGAATTTAATGCCCGCAGCATGGAAAAAATCTTAAGCGGAGAATTAGATCAATTAAACGCTCGATACCAATCTACTGTTACGGTGAAAAAATATTTAGCAAGAGTCTCTGGAAAAACAGCCCAGCTTTTTGCCGTAAGCTGCTATTCTGGTGCGGTTGAAAGTGAAGCAAGCAGACCACTCGCCATGAATGCTTGGAATATGGGGCATTATATTGGCATGGCTTTTCAAATAATGGACGATATTCTCGATTATAAAGGAGATTCCCAAACATTAGGAAAGCCTGTGATGGCAGATATTAAACAAGGTCACTATAATTTACCACTTATCTATGCAATCCAAGCAAATCCGCATGAGCTGATTCCTATATTAGATAAAAAAGAATCCTTGACTGACGAAGATATGACGCAGCTTTCTAAACTTATTGCTAAATATAAAGGAGTCGAAAAAGCAGAGCTCCTTGCTAAAAAATATACAGAGAAAGCAATTAAACAACTAAGTAAATTACCTGATGGGGATTACAAAAACCATCTTTTTGAAATTACGCTTAGCTTACTAAATAGGAATGTGTAATGAGTATGGTAAAAATCCGATCCAACTCTGCATGCTGCTTGTCACTAGTTGGACTCGGACTTTTTAATAGCTGTCATTCTCTATTAAGCTGATCTTTAAATTCCCAAAAGCCCGGAATACTGTCTAGGTCATATTGATAGGTAGATTGTATAAGCATTAACTTCAGCTCTTGTGAAAGATCTGCCATATCATTTGGACTTGTTCTTTTTGTTAATTTATTTACCTTTGGTTCGAACAACTTTATTAGCTCATGGAGCATTTCCGGATCTGCCTTTGCCCTTTTTACCATCGTATACATATCGGTCATTTGTCCTTTTCCTTTCGCTCGTCTTCCTGGGTTTCCTTCCATTCCTTCAGTAGTTGATCCATTTTTTTATCTAATCTTAGGAGAACAAATAAAGATAAGGTTAGTGGAAAACCAAAATTGCTAATCATTGTCATCCATTGCGTCATATCTACTAATTCCATCTGCCTTCCTCCTTGTTATTGATAATTGAAAGAATACGTTTTAAAGCCGTTTTTCTTGTTTTTGAAACATATTGTTGAGACGTTCGAATTCTCCGGGCAATTTCTGTATCCGTAAATTTATAAAGATAGGCATAGGTAAGGATTTTTCGTTGGGAAGGAGTCAAGCTCAGAACGGCTGAATAGATTGTTTTATTTGAAATATATTCCTCCATCTCAGACCATCGTGCCTCCTTCTCGACTATTGCTTCTATTTCAGCCTCTTTATCATTTAGATTAATATCCTTTTCTCCTCCCTCTTCCTTCTCGGTCAGTATTAACGGAAATCGTTTTTGATACATGGATATGTTTTTATTAAAATTTATGGTACTGTACTCCATCGAAGAAGTGATATACGAAGTAAACCGAATGGTAAAGAAATGCTTTTTAAAAGATTCATCCACCTTTTCTTTATTTTCCTTTGTCGGACATTCTAGCGCTTTTTTTAACAGATGAACATTGACCTTTTTCTGCAAAAAACTCTTTACAATTGGATTGCTTAATAATGATTTATTTTCCTCTAAAAATGCGGTAAAAGCTTCTGATTGAGAAGAACGGCATTCTTTCATCCTTTCGACCTCCCAAAAGGAACATATGTTCTGTTTTTGTTGTAAAAAAAGGGACTAATCTTCATTAGCCTCTTTTGCCTATATGTTATCTTTACCTCCTTCTATATATATAAAGAAAGATTTCATGTAAAAATAACAACCACTTGTCCCATTTTCATTTAATCGATTACAAATAACTTTACATCAAAGATAACATTGTCTGGATTTTCTTCCAATACGACAATAGTCCAGTTTTTAGCTAATATCTTTGTAAATTGCTGAAAGGATTCCTTCGGCAATGTAATAGTTCCAATTGATTCACCGCGGTCCTCATAGTCTCTTCCCTCTACTAATTGATATTTCAATAGTATAAGCCTTTTTAACGTTCCCTTAGTCAAAAAGGTTATTTCATAATCATCTTGCATAATCGCTTTGACTCTAGCTTTATTGTCTTTATAATAGGAGAAAAGCGTCTGCCAATCTGGCAAGCCATTTCCACAGTTCTGAAAGAACGCAAAATCTTCTGTTTCGAGAGCTTTGCTAACCGCCTCTTCCTTAAATCCCTTTGCTTTCACTTGCTCCAGCATAATTGCATAATTAAGTGCCACTCTCATCATAAAACTTCTACTCCCTTCTCCACTTCATATTGATTTCATCCCAAGAAAAAGATAAATTGATAGAAAGACTTCATTAGACAGCTTTCTGTACCATTATCTGAATAGTTTAAGTATAATCTATTTTGAAAGGAGTTAGGAAAATGATTACACAAAATCCATTTGTTTCATATAGTGTTGCAATGGTAACCCCCTTTGACCAAAGGGAAAAGCTTTCGCAAACCGGCATCTATTCATTAATAGATTACTATAAACAGAATCATGTCCCAGCACTGCTTATTAGTGGATCAACAGGGGAACAGCATTCCATGACAATCGAAGAAAGACAGATTCTCTATCGGGAGGTAAAGTCCGCAGGGAAAGATGATTTCCTTCTCATTGGTGGAGTTGCTGCTGTAAGAACGACAGAGGCGATTCGACTAGCAGAAGCTGCTCAAAAAGAAGGGTTAGATGGAATAATGCTAGGGTTTCCTCCTTATTTACGAATAAGTCAGAAAGAAGCTGTAGCATATGTCGAACAAGTTTGCACAGTTACCGATTTACCCATCTTGCTTTACAATAATCCATCCCGTACTGGATTTAACCTGGAATTAAATACTCTCTATCGTATAGTAGAGAAACGTCCCCAAATAAAAGGGTTAAAGGAAGCTGGAAATCCCGACAATGCTCTTATCCTTCAAAAAGAGCTTGGTTCATCCTTCTCTGTCTTAACCGGTACAGATTTATACCTTTTAGACCATTTGCGTAACGGATATAATGGAATTACTAGTATAATAGGAAATATTTTCCCCCAAGAAATACAACAAATTGTTCAATTGATAAAATCACAAAAATGGGAATTGGCGGAAAAACAGTTCTCCAAATTGCTGCCAACGATACATACTATTCTAGAAATAGGTGCACTGCGGGCTATTAAATATCTATTATCTGAAAGCAACATAGAAGCAGGTATTTGTAGAGAGCCATTATCCACTTTGAATAAACAAGAACAGAAAACCCTAATGGAGGTTTGGCAAAAAGGAGAGGCATGATGAAAAAACAATTCCAACCTATTATACTCTTAATTACGATATTGATTTTAGCTTCTTGCAGCAATAAGCAAGGGCAATCAGCAGCATCTAAACAAGAACCTATTTCCTTAACCATCTCTGCTGCTGCCAGTATGCAAGATGCATTAGAGTCAATCAAAGAGAAATTCGAAAAGGAGCATCCAGATATTACCCTAACTTTTAATTTTGGTTCATCTGGAGCATTGCAGCAGCAAATTTCCCAGGGAGCTCCCGTCGATTTATTTCTCTCTGCAGCAGAGGATAAGATGGCGCTTTTAATAAAGGATGGCTTCATTAGGGATTCCGATCATATGAACTTAGTTAAGAATAATTTAGTATTAATCACCAATAAACAGGCTGACACTACTATCGATAACTTTGCAGATTTAGAAACATTGGATACAGAAAAAATCGCTATCGGTATACCCGAATCCGTTCCAGCAGGAAATTATGCAAAAGAAACACTGCAATCCCTGCATATATGGGAAAAGATCCAAGAAAATATCGTTCCTGCAAAGGATGTGCGCCAAGTTCTTTCTTATGTAGAAACAAATAATGTAGCAGCAGGCATTGTTTATGGAACCGATGCAAAGACTTCTGATACTGTTCAGGTAGCAGCAATTGCGGATGAAGCGAGTCATTCTCCCATTGTTTATCCTCTAGGTATCATCAAAGACAGTAAGCATTATCAGGCAGCCAAACTATTTTATGACTATTTGCAGACACCCATTAGCCTAGAGGTTTTTAAAGAAAATGGATTTATTGTTAACTAAAGAGGATTGGAGTAACTTTTGGTCTCCCATTTCTCTTTCCTTGCAAGTGTCACTCATTGCCACTGTCTGCGTCATTGTTTCGGGAATAATTCTAGCCGCTTTATTAGCGAGACGAAAATTTAAAGGCAAGGTATTGCTGGAAACCTGTTTGTTACTGCCAATCGTTCTTCCCCCAACAGTTACTGGCTTTTTATTGCTCGTTGTCTTTGGGCGCAATAGTATCATTGGAAAAGGAATCGAATGGCTTTTTCATCAACCAATTATTTTTACATGGTGGGCTGCAGTAATTGCTGCGTTTATGGTGTCTTTTCCTTTAATGTATCAATCGGCAAAGGCTGGGTTTATCCAGATTGACCGCTCGATTGAAGAGGCGGCACGTGTTGATGGGGCAAACGAGTGGAAAGTTTTAACATCTATTTCTATTCCACTAGCCTCCCACTCGCTTATGTCTGGAAGCATCCTTAGCTTTGCCAGAGGTTTAGGAGAATTTGGTGCAACTTTAATGTTTGCCGGTAATATCCCAGGGAAAACACAGACACTGCCTACTGCTATTTATGTCGCCATTGAAACTGGCAATATGAAAATGGCTTGGATTTGGGTAATAACCATCACCATTATTTCTTTTATTATGCTAGCTTTATGTCAGCCGAAACAACAATAGCCTTTCTTGTCTCTGCGTATTTCCTTACAAGTTAGTGTCAATACTGATTTGAGAAATAGACAAGCATATCATTTGGTATTTTTCCTTTCTCTGCTTTAATCTAAAATGGACAATAATCCACCTATGTGGAATTTTAAGGAGATGATTTTGCATGAAAATTACTTATCATGGTCAATCCACTATTGAAATTAGTACAGAAGGAAAGTCTTTAATTATTGACCCGTTTATTAGTGGCAACCCTTCTGCTGTTACAAAAGTGGAAGAAGTGAAAGTGGATGCTGTTTTACTGACACATGCACATATGGATCATATTCTCGATGCGGCACCAATCGCCAAAGCAAATAATGCTCCAGTTGTTGCTAACCCTGAATTAGCTGCTTATATGTCTTGGCAAGGTGTAGAAACAATTGGTATGAATATCGGCGGAACAGTCGATTTAGGCTTTGCTAAAGCAAAAATGACGCATGCATTCCACAGTTCCGGGATTATTGATGAAGAAAATAAAAATATCTTATATGGCGGAATGCCAGGTGGATATATTATTGAAGCAGAAGGGAAAACCATCCATCATGCCGGAGACACTGGACTTTTCAGTGATATGAAGATGATTGGAGACCGACACCATTTAGACGTTGTCTTTCTACCCATTGGAGACCATTTTACAATGGGACCCGAGGATGCGCTGCAAGCAGCCGAATGGTATCAAGCAAAATTAATTATTCCCATCCACTACAATACATTCCCTGTAATTGAGCAAGACGCTAAGGCGTTTGTAAATAAGCTTGAGGAACTTGGTTTGAAAGGGAAAGTATTAGAACTAGGGGAAACATTCGAATTGTAAGAAAAGCATTGGGCTAGAGTACACATCAAACTAGTAGTTTTGAAACGTTGCAGACAAACTTGGTTTGTCTGCAATGAATATGAAGTGGGGAAATGAGGTTGATATCGCATAAATACGTGGGATATTAGCCTCTTTTTCGTTTTTTATTTGCAGAAAGCTATTGCCTTTTCAATCAAGTTTTGCTTTTATCAGCCAAATTGGAGTAGATATCAGCCAAACTTTGATTTTTTCAGCCAAACTGGTGCACTTATCAGCCAAACTTTGGTTTTTTCAGCCAAATTGGAGCACTTATCAGCCAAACTTTGGTTTTTTCAGCCAAAGTGATGCATCTATCAGCCAAACTTTGGTTTTTTCAGCCAAAGTGATGCATCTATCAGCCAAACTTTGGTTTTTTCAGCCAAAGTGATGCATCTATCAGCCAAACTTTGGTTTTTTCAGCCAAACCGGAGCACTTATCAGCCAAACTGGAGCACTTATCAGCCAAACTTTGGTTTTTTCAGCCAAACTGGTGCACTTATCAGCCAAACTTTGATTTTTTCAGCCAAGCTGGTGCACTTATCAGCCAAACTTTGATTTTTTCAGCCAAACTGGAGCACTTATCAGCCAAACTTTGGTTTTTTCAGCCAAATTGGAGCACTTATCAGCCAAACTTTGGTTTTTTCAGCCAAAGTGATGCATCTATCAGCCAAAACCACATTTTATCAGCCAAACCTCTCTCAAACTAAAAAAGGCCGCCCGCAACGGACAGCCTTTCCTATTACATTACTTTGCTTTCTTCTTCCCATTGAGCAATTTCTTTTACTCTTGCTTCCACTTGCTCTTGTGTGAGTCCATGTTGTTTTACATAGAAGTTTCTTGGATGTGTGCGGCACTCATGGCTGCAGCTTCTCATATACTTCTCTTCATTTTCTTCACTGCAAAGCATTTTGCGGTTACACTCTGGGTTTGCACAGTTTACATATCTTTCACATGGCTCCCCAGTAAAGAAGTCACGTCCTACAATCACATGTTCTTTTTGATTGACTGGCACACTGATTCTTTGGTCGAATACGTAGCATTGACCATCCCAAAGCTCGCCTTGTACTTCTGGGTCTTTTCCGTAAGTCACAATTCCCCCATCTAATTGGCTTACATCTTCAAAACCCTCTTTCATTAGCCAGCCAGAGAATTTCTCACATCTTACTCCACCCGTACAGTAAGTAAGAATCTTTTTACCTTCTAGTATATCTTTATTTTCTTTTATCCATTGTGGCAGTTCTCTAAATGTTTCAATTTCTGGCTTAATCGCACCTCGGAAATGACCAAGATCATATTCATAATCATTACGAGCATCGATCACAATTGTATCAGGATCTTGCATTTTCTCATAAAATTCTGCTGGCTTTAAGTGCTTACCAGTTAATTTAAGTGGATCTACATCGTCCTCTAAGCTTAAGTTAACTAATTCTTTTTTATGACGAACATGCATTTTCTTAAAAGCATGTCCATCTGCTTCATCAATTTTGAAAATAGTATCGCTGAAACGCGGATCCTGTCTCATTGCTTCGATATACTTGTCTGTTTGCTCTACCGTACCAGAAACTGTTCCATTAATCCCCTCGTGGGAAATTAGAATTCGACCTAATAATCCTAGTTCTTTACAAAAAGCTAAATGCTCTTTGGTTAATTCCTCCGGATTTTCAATCGGTACATATTTATAATAAAGTAATACTCGATATTCACTCATTGTTCAACACCCTATTCCTTCTAAAAATTATCTATTAATAACTATACACCAATTGTGTCAATAGTAAAAATCCATTGCTTATTTGTAAAATCGCAAACAAACAGAAAGAGACTTCACTCATCGAAATCTCCCCCTGCTTAAAAATAAAGTTAAAATAATTATAAGGTAATACGAGCTAAAAAGAAAGATGCAGATTTTACCTAGTATTAAAATTCCATTCTTTAGTAGCCTTTACATACTATCATAAAAAATACTATTAACTAACTCGAAATTATAGCAAGGGATACTCCTTAAAGAAGTACCCCTTGTTTGACATTTTCTATTGATTATCCTTCTGTTATGGTCGTATGAAAGTGGAGCGCACAACCATATTTAGACTGCTGAAATATTTTCTCTACATGGCGTATGGCAAGCTCCGCTGATAAAGATGTAACAACTACTAGCTCCGCTTTAATCTTGTTAATAACCTTTATGCTAGTTGTGATGTAATCATCCTGGTAATTTTCAAAAACATCTCGGACATAATTTATTTGTCCACAGAAAAATTGAATAGTATATTGATTCATTTTTCTATCACTTTAAGCAGAAGCAGCCGAATCACTTTTTCTCCCCTCCATAACTTACGGCGTTTGCTTTATTTGCTGCCATAACGAATGGTATATACACCAGTGTAGAAACAGCCAAGCAAACAAAACCAAGCAATAGCGCAATATAATTTCCACCTGTTCCAAGGAAAGCAATCAGCGGTCCTGGTGTAGTCCATGGAACGGAATACGCAATTGGTGGAATCAATCCTGATACAATCGCAACATATCCAATAATAATATTTATGGCTGGAACAAGAATAAATGGCACAATTAAAATTGGATTTAATACAACTGGCAAACCAAAAATAATTGGCTCATTTATATTAAATATCCCTGGTGCAAGTGAAAGTTTTCCAATATCCCTGTAATCCTGCCTTTTTGCCACAATAAAGATAGCAATAAGCAATCCCAGCGTCATTCCGGAACCACCATAGTTTGCAAAAGCATCATTAATTGCCCAAGTTACGGGATATGGTGCTCCCCAAGCTGTACCGTGCTCTGCGACGAAGTTAAGGTTTTCTAAGCCCGCTTCTGCAAACATAGCTTCCCGTATAGCAGCAATGGTATTCGGACCATGGATTCCAAAAACCCATAATAGGTTGGAAACTATCGCTAAGATAACTAAGGAAACAATATTGGTGCCTAAACTCTTCAATGGAGTTTGAATCACTGCGTAAATAAATCCATGTAAGCCTTCTGGATAAACTGCATTTATTAAAGCGTTTGCAATAGCGAACACCACAGTAATAATTATAATAGGAAATAATACTTTAAAAGAACGAGAAACAGCCGGAGGTACAGAATCAGGCATGTTTATTTGTAATTTTTTGGATCTAGATAATCTGCTGAAAAGCTCACCAACTAGTAATCCCACAATTAAAGCAACAAATAGTCCCTGTGCTCCTACCCATTGAGTTGTTAAAAAGTTGGTTCCTTCTACATTGGTATATGGTGGATAAATAATAAAAAATACAGAAAGACCTGTCAGCCCACTTAATAATTCATCGGCTTTGAGTGAAATTGCCATATTTCTGGCAACGAGAAAGACGATGAACATAGATAATATATTAACAGAGCCATTTAATACAGGAGAAAAAACCGCTTGTAAATCAGCTAAATTTGGAAATAATTTATGCAAGAATAGGATTTTGGCAATGAATCCGTCTGGTGCTAAGACAGCAAAATTTAGTAATACAATTAATGAACCTGCAAGCGTAATAGGAAAAGATAGAATAAATGCATCGCGGATAGCAACGATATGCCTTTGCGAGTTTAATTTTGCTGCAACTGGCACTAACGTTTTCTCCGCAAACTTTTCAAAGGCCGCCATAAAACCCATTATAATTCCCCCTAAATAAATATGTTATTTTTACATTGGAAAACTATTTTTGCAGGCTTCTTTAGGTGCAAGTTGCTGATTGATTTATGCCATTAATTCTAATGCTCTTTCTAATACTGCTTTGCCATTCATCATTCCATATGCTCTCATATCAATTACTTCTACCGGAACTCTCCCCGCAATAATCTCCTCCACCTGTGGTTTTTGGTAACGCACCTGAGGACCTAATAAAACGACATCCACTTCATGTGCGACTTTTTGACATTCTGATACTGGCAATGCAAAGATTTCGAGCTCTATTCCTTTTTCTTTTGCTGCATCTTTCATTTTATTTACTAATAAACTAGTAGACATTCCCGCTGCACAAACTAAAAGTAATTTCTTCATTTTCTTCCCTCCAATAATTGATTTTTGTATAATATTCTCATTCGAATGGTCCTTTTTCATCATATGCTCCCCTTACTCAATCGGCGCAAAAGCTGACCCCACAAGGAATTTCTAATTTTCTCAGGCAATTACATACCCCCTTCCACTTAAAATGTATGCGTTTGCAAACTAATTAGAAGTAAAAATAACCACTTACTATCTTTTTTCTTCGGAAGGAATTTGTTACATTTTAGTCACAACCTGTTTTATAATAGAGGAAAGATTACCATGATTAAGGAAGTCATCCCCACTGATGATTAGTTGAACCATTTATATTTTTATGGACAGCGAATTTTTCATCTATTTGCGATTCACATATACTTTCAGTCCATTAATAGTTGGAAAAATGGTGAATGTAAGGAAAATTCTATTTAGAGTAGGAGGGAATAATTTGTTCACAAATGAAATGATCCAATCCTTTAATGATTTAGAAATGCTACTCTATAACTATGTTACAAAAAATATCGATAAAGTTATATATATGCGTATTAGAGAATTATCCGATGAAACGCATGTATCCACATCTAGTATTCTTAGATTCTGCCGAAAGTTAAACTGTGATGGTTTTTCCGAGTTTAAGGTTAAATTAAAATTATATTTAGATAGAAGTAAGCAAGAAAACTTAAAGTCAACGAAATACTATCTTTCTGAGTTCTTAGAACGCACAATGAAAGGTAATTTCGAAACATATATACAAGAAACTGCGGATATGGTTAGTCAATCTGATAAAGTAATTTTTGTAGGAACAGGAAGTTCAGGCATTTTAGCGGAGTATGGTGCTAGATATTTTTCAAGTTTAGGGAAGTTTTCCACTTTTATAAAAGACCCCTTTTACCCAATTAACAGCAAGGAGCTGAAAAAATGTACCGCTATCATCTTATCGGTTTCTGGTGAAACAGATTATACCATTCATCTTGCAAATCGATTAAAAATGGAAGGCTGCAATATTATTAGCATTACTAATAGTAAAGACTGTCACCTTGCAAAAATATCTGATATAAATATTGCGTATTATGTTACAGAAGTATATACAGGACGATCAAATATCACTTCTCAATTACCGGTCATGTACATCTTAGAGGAAAGCGCTCATAAGGTTAAAAAGAACAGCAAGCTTAATGAGGAGCGGGAAGCTTAGAAAAGAGTAACAGGGAAAAATAATTTGAGTTTGTCGACAAAAAGATATTGGAGAAGTAGAATTGCATTTTCATGCGTTGCTTGGAGTGGAGGGGGTGAGACTCCTGTGGTTAGCGAGACAGCCTAAGACCCTGCAGGCTGTAAGCAGACCGCGGCTCAGCGCGAGCGCCACGGAAAGCAACCCCCTGATTGAAAGAGGTTAATAAATATACTTAACTCCAATTTCTTTCCAAAATACAGGAGTTTGTATACACTGTGAATATAATTTCTCTCTATTTCCCTGTTACATCATTTTTAATCTTTATAATTGACGGCGGCTGCTCCACCCAATTATAGTCAATCATTAAATCTGCCCCATCTTTGGCATACTGGCCAATTTCGATCGAAAGCCTATCATAATTAAGTAGCAGGTCACTTCTTTGACTAGCTCCTCCCGCTAATGCATAATTTCCAATTCCTGAGGCACTCAATAAACTTATATGAAACATCATTAATTTATCAGAAAAAGTGCGTACAGTAGAATCTGTAATACCAATATCGGAAGTGTTCGGACTTTGTATCCCTTCTTTTAATAGAGTATCTGTAAATATTTTTAAGTGTTTTTGTGAAATATCTTTTCCTCTTAACATATAAGCCTGTACTTCTTTATTCGTCGTTGTCTGGGCGAAAGCCAAGGTAATCTTAAGTCCCATATTATTCGTCTGTGTATTCATAAAAAGATGGGAAACTTCCACTGCATTTAATGGTCTCTTTTTGTGAAATAAAGAGAAACCACTCAAGTATTTTCTATTTTCAATATAATCGACTTCCTTTGGTACGGAAGTAAAGGGGGCTCGGACTAACAATCCTTTTTTATCAAGAATAGAGGTACTTAACTGATATAGCTTTGAAGTATCCAGTAGTCCCTCTTGAAAAAAACGGATTATATCTTTCCGTGTGCACATTGATAAGAATCCCCCGTATGCCACTAATCCTGCTTTTGCCATTTGATTAATATAGGCTAAACAGAAGGGATCGGTAAACAAGGCTGGGGCCTTTTTATTTACATCGTCTTCTGTGAAGCCATGTGGTATGGCAAATTTATCTTCCAGGAAAATTTTCGCAAAGCGCTTTTCCTGTTTTTGAGCAAATCGGTAAGCAAAGCGAATAGCATCGACAATTTCCCGATCCTTCACATGTTGTACCATATGAGTGAGAACCTGTTTAGACATACAGTTATTTAAATAAGATGTCCACAGAGAAGCAATTTCTGAAGATGTTAGTTTTATATTTGATTGGGACATAAAGTAAAACCTCCAACACTTACATAGTTTTAATAGTATTGGCATCCCTATAGATATTATGCTATGCTATCCAATCAATCCATATAGAAAAAACATCATTTATAATAAAAGAATCCATACTAGACGAAAATATGAACAAGGAATGATGATAGATTTGAAAAATTCAGATATGCTTTTTCTTGATTATACTAATGACAAAAATTTAACCGAAGCAGAGAACGATATTATCCAGTTTCTGATAGAGAAAAAGTTAGCCGGAGAAACGTTAAGTATCCGAGCAGCGGCTAATGATCTCTTCGTATCTACTGCAACCATTATCCGCCTTTGTAAAAAACTTGGTTTTAGTGGGTATAGTGAATTCATTTACAACCTAAATTTAAAAGTAACAAAGATGCTTGATCAAGAAGTGGAATATGTAGATAGTATTCATCAACCATTAATAGAGGCGGTATCCTCCTTTAAGCGTAATTATAAACAAACAATCGACTCACTAGATGAGACAACCATTGAACAGTTCTTATCTCAAATCAATGAAAATAAAATGATATATTTTTATGGCGCTGGCTTTTCCACTCTTTTTTCTAGCTATTTCGCTAAGAAATTAGAGTTATTTGGTTATTACGTTTCCAATACAACTACCAGCGACAGTCGTGCCATTTTTCTCAATAATATTCAAAAATACAAATTACTCATCGCTTTTTCCCGTTCTGGCGAAACAGCTAAAGTACTAGAGAAAGTAAAAATCGCCAAGGATAAAGGCGTAAAAACGATACTTTTCACCGGAAATAATAAAAGCTCAACAGCCAAAATTTCTGATATTGTCTTTACGGTCCTTGACCCTACTATTGAATCTCAACAAGAATTTGAGGTAACCTCCTATGAATCCAATATGTTTATGCTTATTGATTTACTCTTAATTATCGCGATTAAAAGGGGGATTATTAAAGAATATTAACAACTTTCCTTAATAACGCCAAAATAGAGGATGCTCGGGAGAACATCCTCTCTATTTCGTCCATTTGCCTTTCCTTCCATAACGTGTAACATGTTACAGGATTGAAAGACATAGTACACAATGATTGCAACCCCTTTCAAAATTATATGTTCAATTATATACTTTGGATATTAAAAGATATGATAACGCTTACCAAAAAGGGAGGTTTTATAGATGAAAAAGGTCGTAAATGGTCTTCAGCTATTCGGGAAATCCTTATTCGCACCAATTCTCATTCTACCGATTATCGGATTATTTATCGCATTTGGAAATGTTTTCGGAAACGGAAACTTAGCACAATATATCCCGTTTCTAGAACATCCATCTATCCAAAATACAGGGAAATTTATTTCTTCTTCTGCTGTATCAATTTTACAAAACCTTGCTTTAATCTTTGCTGTCGGCATTCCAATTGGCTTAGCTAAAAAGGATAAAGGATATGCTGCTTTAACTGGACTAGTTACCTTCGTTATTTTCATAAATGCCATGCATCAAGTGTTAAGTCTGTCTGGCAGCTTAGTGGCACCAGAGGAAATGCAGCTAGCTGGTCAAGCAATGGTATTAAATGTTCAAGTGTTAGAAATGGGTGTTTTCTCCGGAATTCTTCTCGGTGCTCTAGTTGGTATCTTACACAATAAGTACTGTGACACAGAATTTAAAGGGGTTATGGCCATTTACTCAGGACATCGCTTTGTTGCTATTTTAGCCATCCCTAGTGCCATGATTTTAGGAGCGATTGCTGCAGAATTTTGGCCATTTGTACAAGATGGCATTACAGCTGTTGCAAGCGGCATTAAGAATTTAGGAGTATTTGGCTTACTTATTTATGGATTCTTAGAAAGAATCTTAATCCCAACCGGTCTTCATCACTTAGTTTATACTCCATTTCTGTATACAGAACTAGGTGGAGTAGCCCATATCGGAAACGAAATTATCTACGGAGCGAGAAATATCTACTTTGCTGAAATGGCAGACTCAAGCATTAAAGTACTAAGCAGTACCGTTAACTGGGATGCTCGTGGCCTAAGTAAAATGTTTGGCCTGATGGGTGCAGCTTTAGCCATGTATGTGACAGCAGATAAAAAGAAGAAAACAATCGCAAAAGCCATTCTTCTTCCGGCAGCCTTTACTTCTTTTTTACTAGGAGTAACAGAGCCATTAGAATTTGCCTTCCTGTTCACTGCACCAATCTTGTTTGTGTTACATGCTGTACTTTCAGGTGTAGGAATGATGCTCTTAAGTATCTTTAATGTTCATGCGATTGGCGCTAATGGATTTATTGACTTCCTGCTATATAACTTGCCGCTTGGTACGACGAAATCAAACTGGCCAATGTTTATCTTAGTAGGACTATTAATGGCAGCTATCTATTTCCTACTTTTCCGCTTCTTAATTCTTAAATTAAATTTAAAAACACCGGGTCGCGAAGAGGATACAGAAACAAGTGAGACAGCAAATGCAGAAGCAGCAGCATCTGCTACTGCAAGAAATGACTCCCCCTCTGCTTTAGGTGCAACTATTGTTAATGCATTAGGTGGAAAAGCGAATATTGAAAATGTCGATAATTGCTATACAAGATTGCGCTTAATTTTGAAAGATCCAAATATAGTAGATGAACAAACATTAAAACAAACAGGCTCAAAAGGTATTATCAAGTCTGGTAATAATGTTCAAGTTGTTTATGGCTTAAATGTGAAATCAGTTCGAGACCAAGTAGACCAACAATTAGGAGGTATTTAAGATGAAGACATTTAAATTAGCAGTTGCAGGTGGAGGAAGCACTTATACACCAGGAATTATTCGTAGTCTGATGGATCGTCTAGAGGATCTGCCTCTATCTGAAATTCGTTTCTATGATATTGACGGAGAAAGACAAGCCAAAGTAGTTGTGGCCGCTAAAGCTGTTATTGAGGAATATACAGATAAAATTAAAGTCATTGATACAACAGATCCACAAACCGCATTTGAGGATGTAGACTTTGTATTTGCCCAAATGAGAGTTGGAAAATATGCGATGCGTGAGCTAGATGAGAAAATCCCTCTTTCCCATAATGTAGTCGGACAAGAAACCTGTGGTCCTGGTGGATTAGCTTATGGACTTAGAACGATTGCACCAATGATCGAATTAATCGATTATGTAGAAAAATATGCAAAAGAAACTGCATGGATTGTAAACTACTCTAACCCAGCATCCATTGTGGCAGAAGGAGTACGCAAATTACGACCAAATTCAAGAGTCCTAAATATTTGTGATATGCCGGTAGCAACCATGCGTAATATTGCAGCAATCCTTGGAGTCGAAAGGGAAGAATTAGAAGTAGACTATTTCGGTTTAAACCACTTTGGCTGGTTTACAAGCATTAAAGTGGATGGTGTGGAAAGATTGCCAGAGATTCGCGAACATGTTTATAAATACGGTTTACTGACAGAAGATATTTCCAAAATTGACTATCGTCATGCCGATTCTTCTTGGATTAAAACATTTAAGAACATTAAACTAATCATGGATCATTTTCCAGAATATCTGCCAAACCCTTATTTACAATACTATTTGTTCCCAGATCATATTGTCGAAACTTCTAATAAAGAATATACCCGTGCGAATGAAGTAATGGACGGGCGTGAAAAAACTCTATTTGAAACAGTGAAGAAATATGAAGAGACAGGGATTTTAGAAGATTCCTTCGCGGTTGGTGTACATGGAACATTTATTGTAGATGTAACGGTATCTCTTGCGCAAAATCTAGGAAAAAGATATTTAGTTATGGTAGAAAACAATGGCACGATTCCAAACCTGCCAGCTGATGCAATGATTGAAGTACCTGCACTTATTACTAGTGACGGTCCTAAGCCTGAATTTGTGGGAGATATTCCTTACTTCTATAAAGCAATGATTGACCAACAATTAGCATCTGAAAAGATCTTAGTTGAAGCAATTGTGGAAGGTTCCTACGAAAAAGCATTACAGGCTTTCACTTTAAATAAAACTTTACCATCAGCTAAAGTAGCAAAAGCAGTCCTTGATGATTTAATTGAAGCAAATAAAGAATACTGGCCAACCTTAACAAAGGAATATAAAGAAGGCGTACTAGTATAAGTTTTTAATAGTCCACAAGGAGTTTTGATACTCTTTGTGGACTTTTTTAGTTTCTAAATTGGCATTGGTTTTTATTATGTACCTCGGAAAGACAAGATCCATCATCTATAATTGCAAACAGCTAATTCTACCACCAGTAGAATCATTATTTTTCGCAGATTCAACCAACCGTTGATAGGCACACTTCGGTATGTATGCTAGTATCGAAGTAGACAGTGCGCACTGGAAAAATAAAGGAGATGATAGGATGATTGATTCACGAAAAATTGGTGCTTATATATCTAAATTAAGAAAGGAAAAAGATCTTACCCAAGTAGAGTTAGCAGATAAATTAAATATTAGTCACCAAGCGATATCAAAATGGGAAAGAGGCGAGTCCCTTCCAGATATTACAACCATTCCTGTTATTGCACATGTATTTGATATATCTATTGACCTCTTAATGAATGCGGGGGTTGATAAGATGGACCATTCTAAACAATTAGGAAAAATCGTGCAGCATTTATCGGAGGATAAACCAGAAGAAGTTGCTCATTTAATCAATTCAGGATCCGCACAAGTAAATGAGCTTGTCGATATCGCTCCTATTATTAAATCTAGCCAGCTGAGTAAAGTATCAGAAAAGATGAATACCAATGTTTGGGATATAGACTCCATCGTCCACCTAGCTCCTTTTTTACAAACAGAAGCATTAGATGAAATAGTTATAGAAGCAGCGAAAAAAGCAATCAATTGGAAAATGATACAGCGTATTGCTCCTTTTGTATCTGCACATGCATTAAACAAAATAGCTGATCAGTTAATTAATGAATCCGCTGAACCAATGGAGTTATTGCATCTAGCGCCATTCTTAGAGGAAGAATACATGAATGATATGCTCCTAAAAGTAAGCACAGGCAAGTTAACATGGAGGTTCATTACAGAAATAGCTCCATTCGTAAGTGACACAGCTCTAAATGAGCTTGTTCTGCAAGAAATAAAGGATCCTTTAAATGAAGAAAAGATTCTGCCATTAGCCCCCTTTTTAGAAGAAGAAACAATTGATCAATTGACTTTGATTGCAGGTGGAAGAGGCAGCTGGCCATTCATCCGAAAGATGGCCCCATTTATAGGAGAAGAAACATTAAATATGCTGGTGGATAAAGCAGTAGATGATGAAATAGAATTAGAGGAGCTTACTGAGCTGTCACCTTTTTTAGAGGAAGAAGCGATCGAACGATTACTAGCTCGCATTGATCCTGACAGGCTGTCTCCAGAACTCCTGGCGAAACTGGCTCCGTTTATGGGAGAAAGCTCTTTAGGTACCATTGTTAAACAGTTGCTAAAAACAAATTAAGTTTTAAATGATAAACCAGAACAAACATATGGTTGTTCTGGTTATTGTTTATCTGGAATCTGCTGCTTTTTCTCTTAGATTATAATTATAAAATCCTCTGTGGCTCTCCATCTTTCCTTCTAAAGTAATTTCATGACTAATTCTCCAAATACCGATATAAAGTAGACTTACTTATCCCTGTTTCTTTTTTTATATCTTTCAAGGTATATTTTTTTGATTGATACATCTCGATTGCTTTTTTTACATTCTCATCGGCTTTTCGAGGTCTGCCGCTTGTTTTCCCATGCTGTTTCGCATACTCCATCCCTTTTTTGGTTCTTTCTCGAATAATTTCATTCTGGAATTCTATTAAATGGGACAGCATTTCGGACAATGAATATTTTTTTGTTCTTTCTGTATCAATATCTTCCTTAATTGTCTGTAAATAGGCACCTTTCTTCTCAAGGATATCTAATATCTCCATCAGATGTCTACTCGAGTCTGCAATCGCGAATAATTGCACCACCACAATCTTGTCTCCCTTGGAAAGGGACGACAACAATTCCAATAGCTCTGTTCTATTTTTTGCCGAATCGTGTTCTTCTTTATACACTTGCTCACATATAGATTTTAGTATTTTTAACTGCTGCTCGCAGTGAATATCTGCGATGGTTGGGCGAATATAGCCATATATCATCTTCATTGCCTCCAACGTTATCTCTTTTTCCTATTATAGACAGAAATGAAGACCTTGTAAAAACTTTCCCAAAAATTATTCCTTTTTGGGAATAAACGTGATAGACTACTTTTAGGAAACAGAAGACTATATTGAGGTGAATCATTTGATTGAAAAGATAAAAAGGGAATGGTTTTCGAATATCCGCGGGGATATTTTATCAGGAATGGTTGTTGCCTTAGCGCTAATACCAGAGGCAATTGCCTTTTCTATTATCGCTGGAGTAGATCCGATGATTGGATTATATGCTTCCTTTACAATGGCTGTAGTTATTTCGTTTACAGGTGGAAGACCTGGGATGATTTCGGCAGCTACAGGGGCAATGGCACTATTAATGGGACCATTAGTCAGAGATTACGGGTTGGAATATTTATTTGCTGCTACGATTCTAACTGGTATTATTCAAATTATTTTTGGCGTATTAAAAATAGCCAAGCTGATGAAGTTTATTCCAAGAGCCGTGATGATTGGCTTTGTTAATGCCTTAGCCATCCTTATTTTTATGGCTCAAGTTCCACATCTTATTAACGTAACAAATATAACTTATTTATTCGTTATTATTACATTATTAATTGTGTATATCTTGCCAAGATTTATAAAGATTATTCCTGCGCCGCTGATTGCTATTATTATTTTAACGGCTGTTGCTATTTTTGGAAATGTTAATGTTGCTACTGTTGGAGATTTGGGGAAAATTACACAGTCCTTACCAACTTTCTTCCTTCCAAATGTGCCATATTCCTTTGAAACATTAGCGATTATTTTTCCTTATGCATTGGCTTTATCTATTGTCGGCCTACTGGAATCCTTATTAACATCTTCTATCGTTGATGATGCAACCGATACAGAAAGCAATAAAAATAGAGAAGCAAGAGGGCAGGGAATCGCTAATATTGTGACAGGATTCTTCGGTGGCATGGCTGGCTGTGCAATGATTGGTCAATCCGTCATCAATGTAAAATCGGGAGGAAGAGGCCGATTATCTACCTTTGTTGCCGGAGTCTTTCTTATGTTTTTGATTATGGTATTAGGCAGTCTCGTTGTACAGATTCCAATGCCAGTATTAGTCGGCATTATGATTATGGTTTGTATCGGCACCTTTAACTGGTCTTCCTTCAAATATCTCGTGAATGCGCCAAAGGCAGATGTCGTAGTCATGCTTGTGACAGTCATTATTGTGGTTGCAACCGATAATTTATCCCTTGGCGTTATTGCTGGAGTCCTGTTAAGTGCGGTCTTTTTCGCAGCGAAGATTTCCCATGTTAAGGTGCATAAGCAAGAAAGAACGAATGAAGAGCACTATACGGTGGAAGGTCAATTATTCTTCGCATCTGTTGACAGTTTTATTAAAGCATTTGATACTTCCATTACCAACAACCAGATTTTCATCGATTTTACCCATTCTCATGTTTGGGATGATTCTGCAGTTGGTGCGATTGATAAAATCGCCTTAAAGTTAAAGGAAAACCAGAATACAGTAATAATGACAGGGTTAAATTCCGCTAGTCAAAAGATAGTGGATAAGCTTACTGTTTTTCAAAACCCAAATGCAAAAGTATCTGAGCACTAAATCAGAAAAGGGGCGTAAATGATGTATTCTACTATTCTTTTAGCAATTGATGGTTCGAAAAACTCCTTAAGAGCAACGGAAGAAGCAGCCAAACTAGCATAAAAAGAGCCAAATGCCCTATTAGTTGTTAAATAATCAAATAAGAGAGTGGCTATCTTTTGCCCACTCTCTTTTCTCTATTAAAACGTAATCGCGCTTATAAACTAGTAAGCTTCAGTTCTGATATAAATAAGTCTTGACGCCTTTTATACCTAACTTCACTTTGAATAGTCCTCCTGATTGTGGATGCTCTTTTAACTTCTCATCATCTAAACCAGACCGTGCTGTAGTTATATATAATTCATCCAGCCTTTTTCCCCCGAATGTACAAGAAGTCACATTTGGGACCGGCAAAAGAATTTCCTCTAGTTTTTCACCATTATCGGGATTCCATCTCGATACTTTTCCTCCACCATAATGAGCCACCCATAGCATTCCTTCGCTATCAATCGTCATGCCATCTGGAAATCCCTCTTCCTCAGAGAAATTAATAATCTGTTTTGCCCTCCCTAGCTCTCCTGTTTCTAACTCATATTCATATTGAGTGATAATTTGGGTAGGTGTATCAATATGGTAAAAGTATTTATTATCGCTTGTCCATGCCATTCCATTTGAAATAGTTAAATCGCTCATCTTCGCTGTGCATCTGCCATCTTTTCCAAGACAATAAAGGGCTGCCTCTTTCTTATCATCCCTGCTCATCGTTCCTGCCCACAATCGCCCTTTAGCATCGCACTTGCCATCATTAAATCGATTTCGTGTTAATTCCTTCTCTGGATCCGTCATGAATTCTAGCTGTCCTGTTTCTATATTTAAAAGATGAAAACCGCTATCTAATGTAACAATAAATTCCGTATCTTTTTTACTACAAGGGATAATGGCTGACACTTCACGTTCTAGTTGAATTTGTTTGTGCTTACCAGAGATATGGTTATACATATGTACTTTTTTCCCTTCAATATCTACCCAATATAAGAGATTATTCCTGAAATCCCAGCATGGCCCTTCCCCTAGCTCTGCTTTAGCATCAAGCACTAATTCTACTTCTTCATGCATGCGCTTCCCCCTCCATTATGTATATATAATCTAGCTCCTTTTTATATACCTTTTCTAAAAGGAAAAGAAACCCCTCCCTACCAAATTGTCTAAATTTTTTATGAATAGCTTCTTCTTTTATCGTGTACCCTTGTAAATAAAATTTGCCTCTATTCGTAATGTGGTTCTATTTTTGGACGTCAAAAACTTCCAAATTGATCTACGAGTGTACGAGTAAAGAGCAAATTTTATTTACGTCCAGCACTGGTTCTACAATCTCCTTCTAAGGAATAAGTCTGTCACAGTCTCTTGGAAAAGCACTTGCTTCGCGGATGTTTCCTAAATTTAGAAACTTCATGATGATACGTTCTAATCCAATTCCAAATCCTCCATGTGGTGGCATTCCATAAGCAAAGGAATTGATATAGGTTGTAAACTCACTTGGATTTAACCCTTTCTCCTTAAAAGACTCTATCAGTTCCGTTTGACAATGAATCCTCTGTCCACCTGAAGTAATTTCGCTGCCTTTATATAAAAGGTCAAAGGAATCAGTTAAAGCTGGGTTTTCTTTATTTGGCATTGTATACATTGGTCTCGAAGTTCTTGGATAGTTTGTTATAAAAACAAAATCGCTTCCATACTTATCTTTTATATACCTTCCAATGTATTTTTCCCCTTCCGTATTTAAATCTCCTTCAGGAGAGCTCTTCTGATACTTATCCTTTAATAGCTGCTGTGCCTCTTCTAATGTCATTTTTGGTATATTATTCAATACCGGTATTTCGATTTTTAATAAATCTAACTGGTTTGAACAATGCTCCTTTACATACTGAAAAGTATATTGAAGAACCCGCCTTTCCATCTCCATTACTTCTTCCACATTGTCAATAAAGCCGATTTCAACATCTAGGGAAATATATTCATTTAAGTGTCTAGATGAATTATGCTCTTCTGCTCTATATACAGGTGCAATTTCAAACACTCGTTCAAACCCAGCGCCAACCATCATTTGTTTATAAAATTGAGGGGACTGCGCTAAATAAGCATGCTTATCAAAATAGTTAAAGGTAAAAACATTAGCACCGCCTTCTGCTCCCTGTGAAACAATTTTCGGTGTAAAAATGCGCGTAAAGCCTTCAGTAGTTAGGAACTCTGTAAAACCTTTTACAAACATAGATTGAATCGTAAAAATAGCATTAATTTGCTCATGTCTTAATGATAGAACTCGGTGGTTTAATAAATGATCTAATCCTACCTTAACATGGTTCTTATTAATTTCGAATGGCAAAGGGCCAGCTTCTGCTAGAATCGTTAATTCCCTTACTTGAAGCTCTACTCCATTTGCTGTTTTTTCCGTATCAACAAGAACTCCAGTCACCTGAACGACACTTTCTGTCTCTATCTTCAGTTGATTCTGCTCTTGCTCAAGGACACATTGAATCGTTCCCGTGCGATCTCTTAATAACAAGAAACCAACCTTTCCGAGCTGTCGGATTTTCTTCACCCAGCCCTTTAATACTACTTCCTTTCCAACATACTGTTCGCACTCAGAGATGAGTACCCTTTTTGAAGATTCCATATCGTTGTTCCTCCTAAAATAATCAGTAATTTTTTTTGATTCATATCGTTATCATCATCATCATCCACGGTACTCACCTCCTTATAAGAAAAGCCCTATCTTTTTGCTCTGTACACATTTGAAACAAAAATACGATGGTAGAAAACTGTCGTGAACCTATCTTGTAATTTAGAAAAAAACAACAAAAAACCGCCCCTATAAAAGGGACGGATTATCCGCGGTACCACCCAAATTGTTCTTTTCAAAAAAACCACTTGTATCATAACGGTGATGGCCGGTTACTCCTACTAATTGTTTGTACAATCTTCAAAGTAACACTCACAGATGTCTTCACCAAAGACTTTTACACAATCTTTTCAGCTGCCGACTGCTCTCTTTTGAAAAAGTTTCTTAGGCTACTCCTTCTGATCAACATGTTCGCTCCATTAAATTATGTTTTATTATAGTCCTCTTCCTTTCCAATTTCAACCACTAAAAAAAGAAAATATAAACATTTCTGAATATGATTTTCCTTTTGATGCATAAAGTTTACTAATACGATCTTAAAGTTGAGGTGACTTTATTGAATACAATTCTCGAAACAGTTGAAAAAGAGCAACGTAGACGGATAAAGAAACTTGTTGAACATCAGCAGACAGATGGATCTTTTCAATTCCGTTTTCAAGGTAGCTTAATGACAGATGCTTTTTATATCATTACGATTAGAGCTTTAAATATCGAAACCGAAGAAGAAAACATCCGTCTTTTGACTAAAACACTGCGTACAACCCAGGAGAAAGAAGGGTATTGGAAGGCATATCGTGATGAGCCAAATGGTCATTTATCAGCAACCATTATTGCGTATACTGCCCTTCTATACTCTGGCCATTATACGAAGGACGACCAACAGATGAAGAAGGCAAGATCATTTATTATAAAAAATGGCGGTTTAGCGAAAGCTCATTTTATGATAAAATGGATGCTTTCCGTCAATGGTTTATACCCATGGTCCCATATGATATACATTCCGATGACATTTTTATTGCTGCCAACGTTTCAGCCTATTAACTTCTACCAATTTAGCGCCTATGCCCGGATTCACTTCATTCCTATGTTAATAGCATCCAATAAAAAGTTTACCCTTCAGCCAAAAGCAAAGCTAGATGATTTATTTGTAAGAGGTATAGCTCTTTATCCATCTTACGAATACCTAGAAAACGAGCGGTCACCCCTTACCTTCCTGTGGAACGAAATGAAAAGAATCGGAAAATTCCCAGCCTATCTTCATCATTTAGGATTTCAATATGGCGAAAAATATATGCTAGATCGACTCGAAGAAGATGGAACGCTCTACAGTTATGCCAGTGCCACTTTCTTTATGATTTATGCCTTGCTTGCTCTTGGCTATAAAAAAGACTCACCTGTTATTAAAAAAGCAGTTTCAGGTCTCTCCTCTCTTATTGATAAAAGAGGGGAACTCAGCCACCTAGAAAATTCTACCAGCACCGTGTGGGATACAGGATTAATTAGCTATACATTACAACAAGCGGGCATGACTTCAGAATCTATTACGATAAAAAAAGCAACAAAATATCTTCTAACAAAGCAACATACAAAAAGAGGCGATTGGCAGGTTCATAATCCCCGTACAGAACCTGGCGGGTGGGGATTTTCTGACATTAACACTAATAATCCAGACAATGATGATACCTCAGCTGTTCTACGCGCCTTAACCGCTGCAGCTGCAAAAAATCCAACTGTTCATCAAGCTTGGCAAAAGGGCACAAACTATTTGCTTTCCATGCAAAACAGAGATGGCGGATGGGGCGCCTTTGAAAAAAATACAGATTGGGAAATACTTAAACTCGTTCCTATTGAAAATGCAAAAGATGCAGCAGTAGATCCATCTACCGCTGACTTAACAGGAAGAGTTCTAGAATATTTAGGTAATTTTGCACATCTGCGTTATACACATCCTCATATAAAACTGGCTGTAGATTGGCTAAGCGATAATCAAGAGAAAAATGGCTCTTGGTATGGCAGGTGGGGAGTCTGTTATATTTACGGTACATGGGCTGCCCTTACAGGTTTAACAGCTGTTGGTATGTCTTTAAATCATCCAACAATCAAAAAGGCAGTAACTTGGCTGAAGAGAATTCAACATTCAAATGGCGGATGGGGAGAATCCTGTCAAAGCTGTGAAAAACTAACGTATGTGCCGCTGCCGTTTAGCACGGAATCACAAACAGCTTGGGCTGTCGATGCTTTAATCGCAGCAGGAGAAGGAGCGAGCAGAGAAGTAAAAAGGGGAATACAATATTTATTAGAAGAAAAAAGGGAGAATCATACCATTACTTATCCAACAGGCATCGGCTTACCAACTCAATTCTATATTTATTATCATAGCTATAATCATATTTTTCCATTACTTGCGCTATCCCATTATAGAATTGACCTCCTCAACAAGCTGGCAAATTCTTAAATTAATCTAGCGTTTTTCCGAAGCAGCTGCTCTCAATAAGCTTCGGAAAAACAGCTCTTGTCTACTTCGTCCGAATATTTTCATGATGATTTTTTTTCAATAAAAGAAAAAACAGGACTAATCCGATAGTAACGGCAATATGGCCTAGGCCCGCGATTCCCGAAATAGCAGAATCTAACCCGCTTGATAAATCAAACTCAAGCACTTGCAGCGTTCCTCTAATAATCATTAGCGTAATAGTAGAAAGCACTCCAATATTGTAAAAATAAAAGAATACATCAAAGTTTTTGAGTGTATGGATTTTCATTGTATAACAGAATAGATAGACGATTAACATAATCATCATTCCTAAAGCAAACGAATGAGTATGCACCACGGAGAGCTGGGTCTCACCTGTAAAATCTCTCATTTTTGTAAATTCTCTATAGTAAACACCACTAACCAATCCTAAAATCGCATAAAAAAAGGCTATATTTAATACTTTCTTCATGTCTCTACTCCCTTTCAAGCCTATTCAATCACTACCTATCATTCTAACAAAATCCCAGTCTCGATACTATGACAGTTTTGTGGCTGTATTTCCTCCCACTTCTCATGTTTTATTTTTTTATCTTAAATTAGGTTAATGTCTCTTGAGTTTACCATTTAAAAGTGCTATCCTATACAAAACATTCCAATTCATAGAAATCGATGAAGAGAAAAAGTACGTTTTGTGTCCCTTTTAGCGAGCTGGGTATGGTGGAAGCCAGTAAGGAAAGCAAACCGGAAAAATCATCTCTGAGATGCAAGGCAGAACCCGAGCAGTTAGTAAGTCTTGACGGATTTCCACCGTTAAAAGGAACACGTATGATAGTACGTTGACTAAGCGCTGTTTGCTTTTTGCCAAGCAGAATTTGGGTGGTAACGCGGGTTATAAATAATACACTCGTCCCTACATAGGGACGGGTGTTTTTTTATTTCCGAAAAATATCTTTCTATACTGGAATGTTTATTGATTATTATGGAGGGATATGGATGGAAACACCAAAAGAAACAGACAGAGGCCGCGAAGAAAGAATTCTCGCTTTTTGGGAAGAAGAGCAAATTTTTCAAAAATCAATTGAACAGCGCAAAAATAAAGAACCCTTTGTATTTTATGAAGGACCGCCAACAGCCAATGGGCTTCCGCACGTCGGGCATGCGTTAGGTAGAACGATCAAGGATATCATTGCCAGGTTTCAAACAATGAACGGCAAACAAGTCATTCGCAAAGCGGGCTGGGATACGCACGGGCTTCCGGTGGAATTAGGCGTAGAAAGGGCACTCGGTATTTCCGGAAAACAAGAAATCGAAAAATATGGCGTGATTCCTTTTATTGAACAATGTAAAGCTAGCGTATTCTCCTATGAACAACAATGGCGCACATTTACAAAAGAACTAGGCTATTGGGTTGATATGGATGATCCTTATATGACCATGAGTAATGATTATATTGAATCTGTTTGGAATATCCTTGGTAGCATTCATGAGAAGGGCTGGCTGTATAAAGGGCATCGTGTTTCTCCATATTGCCCTAGCTGTCAGACCTCCTTAAGCTCACATGAGGTGGCTCAAGGTTATAAAGATGTAAAAGATTTAAGTGCTACTGTCAAATTCAAGCTTGCTTCAAAGGAGAATGAATATGTACTAGGCTGGACAACGACCCCGTGGACATTACCAGCAAATGTTGCATTAGCAGTTCATAAAGACTTGGACTATGTAAAGATTAAAATGGAGGACGATGTATTTATCATCGCTAAAAATAGATTACAGGCAGTATTTGGTACAGAGGGAGAGGTGATCGAACAATTAAAAGGGGAAGACTTACTCGGACTTTCCTATATAGCACCATTTTCTTACGTGCAAGTGGAGAAAGGTCATACTATTCATCATGGTGATTTCGTCACAAGTGACAGTGGAACTGGAATTGTCCATATTGCCCCAGCTTATGGCGAAGATGATTATCATCTTGTGCAAGCGAACGACCTTTCTTTTGTCCATGTAGTTGATGAAAGGGGAAGATATAAAGAAGCCATTACCCCTTTAGCAGGCACCTTTGTAAAAGATGGAAAAGCGGATGTCGAGATAATCAAAATGCTTCATCAAAAGGGACTGTTATTCCATAAAGAAAAATATGAACATTCCTACCCACATTGCTGGCGCTGTGACACAGCTCTTTTGTATTATGCAACCGAAAGCTGGTTTATCAAAACAACCGCAGCAAAGGAAATGCTGATCGCGAAAAATCAAGAGGTAAACTGGTACCCTGAACATATAAAAGATGGCCGTTTTGGAAATTTCCTTAATGGATTAGTCGATTGGAATATAAGCCGAAACCGTTATTGGGGAACTCCACTAAACGTATGGCAATGTACTTGCTGCCAAACAGAAATAGCTCCTAAAAGCATAGCACAGCTAAAAAAATATACGAAGAATCCTTTTGACCATTTAGAATTGCACAAACCGTATGTAGATGAACTAATCTTAACTTGTCCCTCATGCAGTGGGGAAATGCATCGAACACCAGAAGTGATCGACGTATGGTTTGATAGTGGCTCCATGCCATTTGCCCAATATCATACACCTTTTGAGAATAGCGGCATACTTCAACAGCAGTTCCCTGCAGATGTAGTTGTGGAAGGAATCGATCAAACAAGAGGATGGTTTTATTCACTGTTAGCTGTTTCCGTCCTTTATTCTGGCAAAGCACCATATAAAAATGTGGTAGCAACAGGGCATGTACTAGATGAACAAGGACAAAAAATGTCTAAAAGCAAAGGCAATGCATTAGACCCTGTAAAGCTTATCCAAACATATGGCGCAGATGCACTACGGTGGGCGCTTGTGGCAGACAGTGCTCCATGGAATCAAAAGAGATTCTCAGAAAAAAATGTCCAAGAGGCAAAATCAAAGATTATTGATACATTCTTAAGTTTATTTCATTTCTATTCCCTATACGCTGAAATAGATCATTTTGATCCGAATTTACCAAGAGCTAATAACCTCCCAATTATGGATCGCTGGATTCTTTCTCGCTTAGAAACGACATCGATAGTTGTCCAAACGGAGATGGAACAATATCAATTGACCAATGCCGCCAGAAAAATCGCTGCATTAATGGATGATATAAGTAATTGGTATATTCGCAGAAATCGCGAGCGATTTTGGAGTAGGGGAATGTCAGAAGACAAACTTTCTGCTTTTCAAACCTTATATAGTGTTTTAATCCATTTATCACAATTATTAGCTTCGTTTATTCCCTTTACATCTGAAAGTATTCATCTTGCCTTAACAGGGAAAAGCGTTCATTTAACTAATTTCCCTTCCAGAAACTCTGAAAGGGTAAATAAACAATTAGAAGAACAAATGGAAAAAGTAAAAGAAGTGGTTGAGCTCGGAAGAAGTCTTCGTCATCGGTTTCAAATAAAAACAAAACAACCGTTGGCTACATTATTGATGTTCTCGAACAACAGTAACCAGAATACTGATTTTTTACAGTTTGAATCTATCATAAAAGAAGAACTAAATGTAAAAAGGATTAACTGGCTAGATTCACAAGAAGATTATGTTCAATATTCTTTAAAACTTGATTTTAAAAAGGCAGGTCCAAAACTAGGAAAAAGTGTTAAATTTATAAAGGATAAATTACAAGCTGCAACAGAAGAAGAGATAAATTTATTTAGAAATAAAGGATATTTAACTTTCCAACTAGAAAGTAAAGAATGTATTACCTTAACAGGGGAAGAAATACTTCTCCAAAGAAAGACAAATCTACCTGGATATCATGAGGCTTCCAATAAAAATTTCACCGTAATGCTTGATACTACCATATCAGAGGCATTAAAAAAGGAAGGGAACATCAGAGAACTGATTCGTTCTGTCCAAGATTTGCGGAAAGAAAAGAACTTGCCAGTCGATAAGAAAATTGATTTATATATCGACTGTCCAGTCACTTTCCAACAAACGATTATGGAATATCATTCTCTTATTCATAAAGGAGTTATTCTCCATGAGCTTCTATTCGAAAGAATAACAGAAATGAAAGAGCTTCAAATAGACGGCGAAAAAGTATCCATTGGATTGAAATAACCATTCAAAAAGGCTGTCTCACATATGGTGCACAACCTATCTGAGACACCTTTTTTCTTTGTAAGAATGTGTTTTTCAAAAAGAAATTAGCCGTAATCGGTTCTATTTTTTTCATATTAGATTATACTATTGGGCAGGGGTGAAAAAAATGTACAAACTATTATCGCATAATGACCTAGATGGAGTTGGCTGCGGCATTATTGCAAAACTCGCATTCGGAGAAGACGTAGAGGTGCGTTATAATTCCGTATCTTTTCTCAACCAAGAAGTAGAAAAGTTCTTAGATCAAAAAACGGAAGACACTTTTCTCTTTATTACCGATCTTTCTGTCAATGAAGAAAATACGATTCGATTAGATGACTATTATAAAAAGGGTGGCAAGGTACAACTAATCGACCATCATAAAACAGCTCTTCATTTAAATGATTTTGAATGGGGATTTGTGTCTGTTCAAGATGAGGATGGAACTTTGACTAGTGCCACGTCTTTATTATATGAATACCTTGTAAAACATGAATACATGACTCCCTCTCCAGCAATATCAGAATTCGTGGAGTTGGTAAGACAATATGATACATGGGATTGGGAAAGAAACAATAATTTAGAAGCACAACGTTTAAATGCACTTTTCTATCTTATTTCATTTGATGAATTTGTGGAAAAAATGGTTACACGATTAAAGGAAAGTGATCATTTCTACTTCGATGAGCTAGAAACACAGATTCTAGATATGGAAGAAAAGAAAATTGACCGTTACATCCGTCGGAAACGTCGTGAACTTGTCCAAAAGGAAATAGACGGTTTGTATGCAGGCATTGTATATGCAGAGCAATACCATTCTGAATTGGGGAATGAACTTGGCAAGGAATATCCTCATTTAGATTACATAGCAATTGTTAATATCGGTGGAAAAAAACTTGGATTCCGCACGATTCATGATCATGTAGATGTATCAAAAGTGGCGGGCGTATACGGCGGGGGAGGTCATGTAAAGGCATCTGGCTGCAACTTAACCGATAAAGCATACCAAAATTACTGCTTAGAAACCTTTGCCTTAGAGCCTTTAAGGGAAGACCCGAAAAAGAATGAATACAATAAAAAAGACTCTCCTCTTGGGACTTTATTTGAAAATAAACAAGATGAGGTATTCTTCCTTTATCAAGTGAGCAAAAACCAGTGGGCAATAAACCATAAAAAAACAAAGCTTCCACAAACCTTCTCTACCTTCCTACAAGGAGAAATCTTCCTGCGCCGAAATTATGGCGTATGGCTTGCAAGAGATGATAAATACATTCGCTACGTAATGGACTTTGTTAAACATAAATAATATTGCCAAAAAACCATTTTGAATAAAGATTGTTCAAAATGGTTTTTCTATTAATAACTTTGTTAGATTTTTTATAATAAAGTTTGATTATTTCTATACTTTTTTATTCAACTAACGCCCACGTTAGTTTAAGTACAATACTTCACAATCTTTTCTATGACTTTATGAACTTAATTCCTTAAATGCGTTATCAATGCAAAAATTACGCCACCTTTTTTGGCGTTCTCGCCAAATTTTTGTGGATTTACAACTAGTAATATGCAAAGTCTTATGCAATAACTGAGATTGTACAGCATTGTTCAATATACTTCCAAAACGTTGTTGTAACTGACGTTCAAAGAACTTGCATAAAACCGTGTATAAATAATGTTCATAGAAAAAGCCACAAAATGTTGATTTAACGATTACTTGTGGCTTTTTAATATACTCCCAAACTTTTATTTGGGAACGTTTATTAAGCTTAACTTGTATACTTTATACTAGTGTTGAAATCCTTGTTGTACTAAATAACGCCTCTAATTGCATTTTAAAGTAGTGTAAACTAAAGTATTAAAACAATTCCAAATTACAGGTTTCTAAAATCTTTTTAGATTTTGAAACTTTATCATACAGTTATTTGCTCTAATAAGTGAAAGGAGGTCAGCTCATGACTAATAAAGCTCATCTAGCTTTTAAAGCTATTCATGGAGATCAGCTCGCGTTTGAGGAGTTATTAAAAATTGAAAGTGAGAAATTATATAAAATCTCCTTTCTCCATATGCAAAATAAAGAAGATGCATTAGACGTAATTCAAGAAGCTACCTGCAAAGCTTATTTATCAATCACTCAACTGAAGGAACCAGCCTACTTTAGCACGTGGCTTGTAAAAATTTTAATTCGTACAGCTTACAGAGAATTAGAACGTAAAAAGAAATCGATTGCCTTACCAGAAGAAACAATCACCTACATTCTAGAATCGAACCAAAAGGAAGAGCCTACCCTTGATTTATCAGAACCTCTTTCTACATTAAAGTCAGAATATAAGAATGCCATTTTATTGTTTTATTATTATGATTTACCGATTCACACCATTGCCAATTCGATGGGCAAGCCTCCATCGACAATAAAAACGTATTTGCGAAGAGCAAAACTAGTATTAAAACAAAAGTTAGGAGATGACTACTATGCACAAAGATTTACATAACATTGAAGTACCAAAAGAAGAAGTTTTCCAAGCAATTCGTTTAGGCATTGAGCAAGCGCAACTGGTGGAGAAGAAAACGAAACGTAAAAAGATGACAAAGCGCATGACGTATTTTACGTCTGCAGCAGCAGCTATGCTCCTTGCTTCAGGCTTTATTTTTATACCTGTTTCGAATGTATTGGCACAAGTCCCGTTAATAGGTGGCATTTATGAAAAATATCAAATGTCGATTGGTGAACAACTTGCCGAAGAGCAACTACTTACTGAAACGTCACTCATTGCAAACGATCAAGATGTTCAGGTAGAAATCACATCTGTTTTTTATGATGCAGCATATGTTGGCATCACATTTAAAGCAACTGGTGCAGTGAAGAATACAATAGGTGGCAATCAGGGACCAGAAGCTGGTTTTACCTACGAAATGTTTGATGGCAAAGACGTGTCTACATGGGGTGGTTCACTGGGGGCATTGACAAAAACTGAAGGTGGTTATACAGGTGCACTTATTTTAGATGTTCCTTCTGATTTTACTGAAAATGTCATCTCGTTACCTATTACATTTACGCATATGGCGGGCATTCGAGGAGAATGGTCATTTGATTTAGCTGCCGAAAAGCTGCCGTCCAAGCAACAACTCATTAATCAACAGGTTATTTCTCAAAATAAGGAACTTAACATTACATTTGAGGATATTCGAATTGGCCAAACGAATGCAACAATTTCTTATTCAGTTAACTTTGCACAAGCTTTTGAAGGGCAAACTTATACTTTTGAAGCATATAGTATGGATGGAAAAAAAATAAGCTTTAATCATATTAGTGATAGCACTCTTTTATTAGAGCTACCTAGAGACACAACTTCTATAAAAGTCGTTCCTGTATTAAAAATTAGTAGTGCTGAAACAGAGCAATTGAAGCCTGTTATAATTGATTTAAATTAACGAATAGTAAAACCCGTTCAGAATGTTTTGAACGGGTTTTATAAATTCTTATTGAGTAACATTCCATTCAGAGGTGGCTAATAATGCCACCACTTAATTGGATGTCTAGGTTAGTTACCAAAGTGTCATTTGGGAATGTTATTATAATTGAAACTGCATATTATATAAATTTTACTACACTTCAACATCCTTAAAATCGGATTGCTTTTTTAGGTAATGTCTTTGGAACTTCTATTAACCGTGCGACTTTTTTCCCTTTAATAAATCTGACATTATTCAACCAATAGACAAAAGCATCTGTACGGTAACTAACTCCATAAACAGGATTTCCTTCTTCATCTTGATAATGTATTTCCCAATAAGGATGCTGGTTCTCTCGGTCAAATAGCCAAATCCAAAAATCTCTTTGTAATCGCTTAATATTTCTCCCGACTTTTGCAGGACAAATCATATACTCTATATCATCATCATAATCAAGTCCGACTTTAACAATCATGTTCCATGCCCACCTTTTTATGTAATGGATTTACAGAATAATATTACCATAAATGTAATTATGTATTTTAGGTTCCCAAAGCGTCGTTTGGTAGGTTTTTTACTTAGCGTTGTAAATCTACGATGTTCCTTGTTGCGCTAACCTGCCCCGTTTCTACAATAAGGATTTCAACAGAAGCGGGCATTAATCCATCAACATCATCTTTCTATTGACTTTAAATCAATTTAAATAAATCTCTTTAGATATTCCCCAAATATTTTGTTCATAACTTTTGGTGTGTTTTCTAAATATACATTAATTTGTTCAATGTTTGATTCGAATTTATTACAGTTTCTTTCATCTGTTGGGAAATCAGATATTCCTTTAATGATAATGCATTCAACATCATTCTTCTTACAAATATAAGCAATAGCACCCGCTTCTGTATCTGCTATTGTTATTTTGTTTTCTTTTAGTTCTAAATAGTCCTTCCACATAACTACTGCTTTATCAGCGGTGGCAATTGTTCCAGTATAAAAATCATTTCCGTATTTCGATAGATCAATATCGACTATGAAGGATTGTTTAATAAGAGGTTCAATTTCTTTTACTGTACAATCATATTGAACGGCTTTATCAGGTATAAAAATATCCAAATTACTGAATTTATCATCTATTCCTGCACACGTTCCAGCAACGATTACTTTAGTTAAGTTAAATTTAGAAATCATATACTGATTTCCACCGACACCATTTACTTTTCTTACACCTGTGCTATAAAAAACAAGTTCAGTATCATTTATTGTTGTTGTAAAATACTCGCCATAAGGATAACCGAAACATTCGTTATCTTCTATGCTAAAGTATTCTAATGTCGCTTCATATTCCCACTTTGTTGCAATGCTTATTCCTATCATTGACTTATCACCCTACAAATTTAAATTGTCACTATTGAATTCATATAAACGGTCTGAATCTTCTTTACTATGTTTATGTTCATCGTTAATTCGTTATTAATATGTAAATATCCTTCTTCCGCTAACCTGCCCCTATAGCGACAAAAGAAGCATCTTATTTATTATAGGAATGTAGCACGATCTTTCTAAAGAATTTTTCATTAGGTTTTATTGATAAATGTTAAAAACACCACTAGAGCAAAAATAATAAACTTAGGGAAACACTATTTAGGGCTTGCTACTCAAGATTTATTCTAAGAATGGTTTAATTAATTTCTGAATTTCATCGTCATCCAATCTCTCGGACATTTCTTCTAAGAACTCTCCAACCGGTAATAACTCCACTGAAAAATCCTTATATAGCTCTTTAGAAACATGCTTTAAAACTTTATAGTACTCTTCAGCTAGTTGATATAAATCATTCTCTTTGGTATCCCTTTCTGGTAGTAACCTATTAAATATATATAACCTTTCAATAGTCATCTCATAGTTATTTAGCAGGGCAGTTATTGGGTCTGGAATTGAAAGTGTTTTTATTTCAGTCATGTATATCCCCCTTCGCATATATCTACATAATTTCTAAAAAGCGAAATTTTCATTATAAATCTGATTTACTAGCCATATGGATTACATCATCTTCTGATAAATTTAGTAAGTTCATTTAAATATTCACCAAAAAATATGTAAATCCTTCTTTCACTAAACTGCCCCGTTTCTTCCATAACTATAGAATAAACAAGTTAACATAATCAAATAATTATAGATTCTCTTAATCACCTACATTTACTGAAAAAAACTCTATCCTAATTTAATTTAAATATTAAATGTCTTTTAATCCAACTTTCCTTTAAATAATCAGTCTTTATTTTAAAACGCCATTTCCTTTTAAAAATCAATCATTGCTCCTCTTTCATCAAATACAGAATCAGGATTCCAAGCAACTTCCCAGAGATTATTTTCTGGATCGGCAAAATAAGCTGTTCTTCCGCCCCAAAAGGCATCGCTTGCCTCTCTAATAATCTTCCCGCCTGCTTCTTTGACTTTTTCCATCACTGCGTCTACATCCTCAAGGGTATTTACATTAATAGCAAAGGTAGCCCCTCGATAACCCTCCATAGGATTTTGCAGTTCTACTCCTGCATCCTTCGCTAATTCCTCTAATGGAAACAATGTTAGCAAAACACCTGCTGTCTTAAAAATAGCATATTGATCAGAGCTTGATTCCTTTTCCAGCCAGCCAAGCCGCTGATAGAACCTTCGCAATTCCGGTAACCGTAATGCTCCTATGGTAAGCAATGAAACTCTTTGTGGAACCATTTGCAAAAACCCTCTCTTATTATTTTTCTCCTCTACATTCTGTTTCCCTTTAGAAAAACCCTCTTATAGTCAATTTTTTGTCATAAAAAAGAAAAATAAAGAACTGCTAGCTGAGCAAATCTCTATTTTCCTTCCTCTATCTCAAAATACACGGAGAATTTTGTACCACTCTCACTTGTATGCACTTTTATTCTTGCCATATGACGCTCAGCAATTCGATAACAAACCGCCAGTCCTAGTCCTGTCCCATTATCCTTTGTTGTAAAGAAGGGGGTTCCTAGCTTTTTTAATATTTCTTCATCGATTCCATTGCCGCTATCAATGATTTCCAACACAAGATACTTTCCTTTACAGAATGTTTTTATCGTAAGAATTCCTTCTGGCTCCATAGCCTCTAAACCGTTTAGAGCAAGGTTTAATAAAAGCTGCCTTATCTCTTTCTCATCCAAAAACAGTTCTGGACATTCCTCTAATTGAAGGTTCACCTTCTTTCCTGTCAATAAAGCTTCTGCATTAATTAAAGGAAAAATAATTTCAATAATTCTATTTAACGAATATAATCGTTTATCGCTCGTCTTATTTTTAGCTAATGTTAGAAATTCCTTGATGATTTTATTTGCTCGATCTAACTCATCAATCATGAGCTCCATATGTTCTAGCGAAAGGTTAGAAGGATTTGATTTTCCAATTTGCAGGAATCCATGAACGGTTGTCATCGGATTACGAATTTCATGGGCTATTCCAGCTGCCATTTCACCAACTAAATTTAATTGATCAAGTCTTGCCATTTCTTTTTCAAATGCTAATCGTTCTGTTATGTCATTTAACACAATTAACACACAATTCTTCTTTTCGATCGTTATAATTTCAGTGGATAATAATCCTTGCTTCTGCTCTCCATTTTTCAGCATGAAGTTGACTCTTTGATTTTTAAAAGGAGTCAGCCATTCTTCTTCCTGAAAGCTCTCTTCTATACCATTAATTTCCTTCGATATTTCCCACTGATAACACTCATCCTTCAATTCCTCGATTGTATAACCTGTGCTTGTTACCCAGTTATTATTTACAGCAATAAAACTAGGATTTTGTAAGGTGCGGATTGCCATCATACATGGACTCGCCTCAAATATTTGTCGAAAGCGTCCTTCCGAAAGCATTAAATCATCTGTTACTTTAGATTTTTCTTCTCTTTCCCTATGCAGCTGATGATTCATGGATAATAACTCCAGCGTTCTTTCTTCTACAGCATGCTCTAAGCGATCAAGTTGCTGCTTTCTTAATAATTCCACTTCTTTTCGTTCAGAGATATCACGAATCGTACAAATGAATAATTGATAATCCTCTACCATGGCATCTCCAATATATATATCTACTGGAAAAATAATATGATTCTTCCGCTTCGCCTTCGCTTCTATCATTCTGCCGATTAACTTAGGAACCATCATCTCAAATGTAATAGGTGTTTCTCCAGATGTTTCTGATTCAACAGAATGTAAGAGTACTTCAATCGAAGCTCCTATAAGTTCTTCTTCTACATAGCCAAACATTCTTTTCACACTTGGATTGACACTGATTATTATTCCTTCTTCATCAAAGGTCACAATGGTGTCTTGTAACGCCTTCTGTAATACCGAAGAGAATACCGCATTTTTGGTTAAATCCATTTTCGTTATTCTTAATTCTTTATTCATTTTTTCTAATTCTGACGTTGTTTGCCAATTCATTTCATGGAGGCTTGTCGTATGACTTTCAAAAATTTGCACAAACTGAGCCACCTTACTTCTTAATGCATCTGGATTAAATGGTTTAACAATATAATCAATCGCCCCTGCTTGATAGCCTTGTGTAATATGATGTATATCTTGACTGATGGCAGTAATAAAAATAATGGGAATATGTCGTGATTTTTTTCGTTCTTTTATTAATTTTGCTGTTTCAAACCCATTTAAGCCTGGCATTTGAACATCGAGTAGAATTACGGCAAAGTCATATTTCAAAATGCATTTTAAAGCTTCTTCACCGGATTTAGCAAAAATCAAATGATAACGAGGAGAATTTAATACTGCTTCTAAGGCCATCAGATTTTCTTGTAAATCATCTACCATTAAAATATAGATTGGTTCTGATACGGAAGGAGATAGCTTTTTCTTTTGTTCTATAGATTGAGCCGAATACTGCATAAATTTATAAAGCCTCCTATCTATTAACAAGCCATTTACCAATGTTACCTAGATGCTAGTTGCGCTCTATTATTCTTTATAAAGCCAAACTCTGATAAGCGAATATAATTGCTCTAAATTTACTGGTTTACTAATATAATCAGATGCTCCCGCTTCCATGCACTGTTCTCGATTATGTTTCATCGCCTTTGCTGTTAGGGCGATAATTGGCAGCGTTTTAAATTTATCCTTTTTCCGTATGATGGAAATAGCCTCTAAACCACTCATTTCTGGCATCATAATATCCATCAACACAAGATCAATATCCGCGTTTTCCTCTAGAAGGCTGATCCCATCCTTCGCATTCTCTGCATAAAGAATTTCAATATTGTACTCTTCCAATGCTGCATGGATGGAAAAAATATTCCGTATATCATCATCTATAATCAGCACTTTCTTCCCTATTAAATTAGCACTCTTATATAGTTCCGTAGTATCGATTAACTCATTATTTGTTACTGCAATTTGTCGATAACTTTCTTCAATAGGTGACTGTTCGACAGCTCCCTGTTGCTTTTGGCGTTTCACAGGTAAATAGAGAGAAAATGAACTGCCCATTCCTTCGATACTTGTTGCTTCCAATTCTCCCCCAAGTAAGCGGGAAATCTCTTTACAGATAGATAACCCAAGACCCGTTCCCCCATATTTCCTGCTGATGGTTCCATCCGCTTGCTTAAATGGTTCAAAAATAATATTCATTTTATCTTTAGGAATCCCAATCCCTGTATCCTTCACAGTGAAGGATACGATAGATTCTTCCGCCATGGCAAACTTGAACTTGGCTGTCTCCTCCATCCGAATAATCAGCTCCACACTTCCCTTTTCTGTAAATTTAAAAGCATTGGACAATAAATTTTTTAATACTTGATTTAAACGATGTGTGTCTGTCTCTATAAAAGCAGGCACCTCTTTATTAATTTTCACACAAAAATCAAGTTTCTTCTGATTAGCGATAGGAGAAAACTGGCTTTTCAAGCAGTTTTGTATCCCTTCTAATTTTACTGGTTCCTCTATTATTTCCATCATCCCAGTCTCAATCTTCTCCAAATCTAATATCTCATTTATTAACCTTAGTAATTCATTACCAGAATAATAAATGGTCTGCAAATACTGGATTTGTTTTGTAGTTAAATTCTCATTTTCCTTTTCAACGAGCATTTGTGATAGGATTAGCATACTATTTAAAGGTGTTCTAAGCTCATGGGACATATTCGCCAAAAACTCCGATTTATACTGGGAGCTATAGATTAACTGCTGGGCTTGTTCCTCTAACTTCTTTCCTATCTTTTCTAGCTCTGCATTCTTTTCTTCTGACACTCTATATTGTGCCTGTAATTCTTCATTAATAGCCATTAATTCCTGCTGCTGAGCTTGTAGTTCCTCCGACTGGCTTTGCAGCTCCTCCGTCAAACGCTGCTCATCCTCTAGCAATCTCTTTACTTCGAGTCGATTAAAAATACCGTGAATGGATATACCTAAGTATTCCCCCACTTCTTTAAGTAAGCTTTGCTGCACCGGTCGGAAATATTGCAAAGAGGCTAATTCTACAATCGCTAACACTTCCCCTTCATAAGAAATGGGCTGAATAAGCACCTGCTTTGGTTCTGCCTCTCCTGATCCAGATTTAATCTTTATGTATCCATTGGGAATATCAATAAGACTGATGCTTTTATTCTCCTTTGCAGCTTGTCCCACTAAACCTTCTCCAAGCTGAATGATAGATTGTCTGTCTTCGTTATCAAAAGCATAATTTGCTATTTCCTTGAGGAAACGGGCATTACCCTTCTCGCTTAACAGATAAAAAACACCATATTGCGCACCTACAGCAGGAGTTATTTGACTAATGAAGTAATCTGCAAGAGATTCCATCGTTTCTACCATTGAAAAACTAGTTGTTATTTCTGCCAACCGTGAGTCAAGCCAACTTTGCTCCTCTGCCTTTGCACGGCTTTCAATTTCATCTCGAGAGTACTTTTCTAAAGTTGTTACCATTTCATTAAAGGCACGAGAAATTTCTCCTATTTCATCCTTCGAATTAATCTCCAGCCTTGGAAACTTTATTCCTCTACTAAAAGAAGCACCGGACATCACTTTCGTAACTTTATGTAGATTTTTTGTTAATCCCCTTATTAAATAAATGGCCAATGCAATACTGCATATTACTCCGACTATAATATAGACATAGGTCATTAATACGACAATATCATATGTTTTTTTTGAACCTTCTAGTTCTTCTTGCATCTCTTTAATCTGGGCACTATAAAGCGAGCTCGCGATTTGTAACAATCTATTTTTTTCATCACTTTCTCTCGCCCAAAAATTGGTGTTCATTTTTTTATTTTCGGCTTCCACTATTTGTTGGCCCTTTTCTTCAAAGGGTTTATATAATGTCGAAAATTTTATTAATAAGTCCTGCGTTTCATCCCTTTTATCATTCTCTGTTAAGAAATTATACGCTTTGTTTATTTCTTTTCTTGTTTCTTCCATTTGTCTCATTGTTATTTCATTGAGTGTTTTAGAGGATTGTGAGGATAATTCATATATTTGTCTGCTTAAGTTAGTAACTTCATTCTTTAACGTATAGGCTGCATTAATTCTTTCTGTTTTATCATGTGCAAGAACATGCATTTTGTCATTTTGCTGTCGAAGCATACTCATAAGTACAATAATTAAAATCGTAATGAATACAAAAATAATGCCTAAACCAACATAAAGCTTTGTACTAAATCTCATGTATCCTCCTATCAATCTACCAGTTTAAAAGCATAAAATAAGGAAACTCGGAAGATTATTTTTGATAAACAAGCATGAATATTTATAAACAAAGATGACTTTTTTACGTTATGAAAATAATTCCATTCTACAAAAATTATATGTTAAATATGGAAATGATACAATATGATAATTGGATGAAACTAGGAGCAGCCGGGAAGGGGAACTAACATGTCCGGAGCGTAAAAAACTCTTTTATTTAAAGATTATTGGTATAAAGTGGATTCCCCTTAATTAGGACATAATGAAAACTCCTAAACCTGGTACAAGCTTAAAGGTTTAGGAGCTTTTCATAATAAATATGGCGTAAACTAGCTGAGTCTTTATATGCATCATCCAATATTTCCGTTAATATAGCATTAGACACATCAGAAGAAAGCGATCTTTGTTTGATAAGAGTCCGAACTTCATATAAAAAATCAATATACGCAATATAATTATCATCATACATTTGCTGCCATTCCTCTTTCAGCTTTTTTGCCAGTTTCGGGCTTGCGCCATTAGTGGAAACACTTAAGTGAAGTCGCCCTTTTTTAAAGCTAGCTGGAATCTGACAGTTTCCTTCTTCAAAAGAAGAAGCATCATTCACTAAGCAAAACGATTTAATTTGTTTGGCGATACGATGATTTTCTTGTGAATCATTGGTTGCTGTAATAGTTAGAAAGGCATGGGTGAAATCTTCCTCTTTCCCTTTTCGTCGCAGCAGCTTTATTTTCCTGTCCTCTGAAAGATCTTCTATTTCAGTACAAACTTCGGGACTGATTACTGTTACACTTGCTTCTTCTTCTAGAAGCATCAACACCTTTCGATAGGCAATCTTGCCTCCACCAACTACTACACAATGTTTATCTTTTATATCAACTAGTAATGAAAGCATATTCATTCCCTACCATCATTTCGTCTATTCTTTCTTTTAATATTCCAGCTATCAATGGATTATAACCCAAATAAGGGGCGAGTTCGTATTCTTTATGGTCACTTTTTATTTTATTAATAGTTTTTTCCATTGACTTCATCAAAATCCCCGTAAAAAGAAGATAGGGAATTACCAACACATGGCGATAGGAAGAATGTTCTGCCATTTGCAGCGCTTCTTCAAAGCTTGGTTCTGCAGCAGTTAAATAACAATCCTGTACAACGATTTGCTCCACTTGTTGTTCAATTAAAGCTGCCATTTTTCCTAAATCTCGTTTTACATCGGGATCACTGCTTCCTCTTCCAACAAGTATAACAAGCATTGTTTCATCACTTTCTTTATAAAGAGAAGCACTACGAATTTTGTCTGCAGCAATTTTAACCATTTGAGGATGAACTCCAATCGGTTTTCCATATTTCATCTGGACATGCGGATATTTCAGTGAGAGCTTTTCTAATACTTCTGGAATATCTTTTTTGGCATGGGCTGCTGTAAGAAGCAAAACGGGTATGATATAAATAGTGGAAGCACCCTTTTCTACACATTTTTGAAAACCTTCTTCAATGGAGGGATCAGATAATTCTAAGAAAGAATATTCTTGTATGCCTTTGAAACCATTTATCTTCATACACTTTTCAATAAAGGAGACAGCCTGCTCGCTTGCTTCCTTTACCCTGCTTCCATGACATATATATAATATTGCTTCCATTATCAAACAACCTCTTTCGGAATGGTTTCACCGAAGTTTTCCTCAAACCATTTAATTTTCTCTCTCATTTTTACTACTTCACCAATCACAATCATACAAGGATTTTCAATTCCTCCTTTTTCAGCATCCTCTATTACATGGTTAAGATCAGTAATAATTGTCTTTTGTTTAAAGGTTGTTCCCCAATTGATGAGTGCAACTGGTATTGTACTTTTTTTTCCAAAGGACAAAAGCTTCGACTGAATATAGGGTAGATTTTTCACTCCCATATAGATGGCAAGTGTATCAATTTGAGAAAGTGCTTCCCATTTAATATGGTCTTCCTCGCCATTTTTTATATGGCCTGTTACAAAGGCAAAAGAAGAGCCATAATCGCGGTGGGTCACTGGGATACCGGCATAACTGGGAGCAGCAATGCCTGCAGTAATTCCTGGTACTATTTCAAAGGGGATTTGATTCTTAGCTAATTCCTCTGCTTCTTCCCCGCCCCTTCCAAATACAAAGGGATCACCACCTTTTAGCCTTGTGACAATTTTCCCTTTTTTCGCATGTTTTACTAGGGTTTGATTGATCAATTCCTGTTTCATGGCATGATGATGCGGAAGTTTGCCGCAATAAATCAGTTCAGCCTTCGGTTTCGCATATTCTAATAACTCACGATTCACTAAACGATCATATAAAATTACATCGGCATTTTTGATGCATTTTAATCCTTTTACCGTTATTAAGTCCGGATCTCCTGGCCCTGCACCAACTAGATATACTCTCCCCATTTTATCCACCCTTCTTGTTGTTCGGATCCATTAAAAAGCGGGGAAAGGAATTGACGATGAACGAATGGTATTTGCAAGGACCATGCTCCGTTTTTCCCTTTCCCAATATTAAGAGATATAATATTCTTTTTCTTTTAAATATTGTACGATTTGTTCTACACATTCTTCAATAGAATGTTTTTCTGTATCCACGATTAATTCTGGCTGAAGCGGCTCCTCATATGGGGAACTAATCCCTGTAAAGTCTTTTATAACTCCTTTTCTTGCCTTCTCATATAAGCCTTTCGGATCCCTTGCTTCACATGCCTCTATAGAACACTTTATATATATTTCCACAAACTCGTTTTCTTCTAATAAAGCTCTTACTCGATCACGGTCTTCTCGAAACGGAGAAATGAAGGCAGTTAGAACGACTTGCCCACTATCAACAAATAGCTTACTGACCTCACCAATTCTTCTAATGTTTTCTTTGCGGTCCTCATCCGAAAATCCTAAATCTTTATTAATTCCAAAACGAATATTATCTCCATCTAGGACATAGCTATTTGTCTGGTCTTCAAATAATCTTTTTGCAACAGCATTTGCAACCGTTGATTTTCCGGAACCAGATAACCCTGTAAACCATAGAACATAGCTATGATGCTTATTTTTTTCTCTTCTATCCTTCTTTGTTACTGCATGGTCATGCCATGTAATATTTGTACTTTGGATCAAAAGTTCTCTCTCCTTTAAGAATGGATTTCTTGTTTTTGTAATCCTTTTATTAACACTTCCACTACTTCTTTCCGACTAAATGTACTTGGTGGAATCTCTCCATTTCTTAAAAGCTCACGAACCTTCGTCCCAGATAAAATTTCATGATGTTCCTTGCCATGTGGACAAGTTTTTGTAGAAGCCATGTTCTCACATTTTTTACAATAGAAACTATGTTCAAAGAATAATAGATTAATACCTAACTCTTCTAGTGTAAATTGGTCAAAAATTCTTTGGGCATCATAGGTACCGTAGTAGCTCCCTACTCCAGCATGATCACGGCCGACGATAAAGTGAGTACAGCCATAATTCTTTCTCACCATCGCATGGAATATCGCTTCTCTTGGTCCTGCATAACGCATAGCAGCAGGAAATACAGCTAGAAATACACGTTCTTTTGGATAGTAACTTTTCAATAGCACTTGGTAGCTTTCCATGCGAACATCTGCTGGAATATCATCCGCCTTCGTTTCACCTACTAATGGATTTAAGAATAGACCATCCACAATTTCAAGTGCTGATTTTTGAATATATTCATGTGCACGATGAACAGGATTTCTTGTTTGGAACCCGACTACTGTCTTCCATCCCTTTTCTGCAAATATTTCTCTCGTTTCTGCCGGATCTAAGTAAAAACTGCTAAAATCCGTTTTCTCTACTTTCTTTAAGAGTTTAATCGGACCGCCAATATATATATTTCCACGATCAAACATTTTCTTCACACCTGGATGTGCTAAATCATCTGTACGGTAAACAGAAACAGCCTCTTTATTTTTATCTGGAATATAAATATCCTCTACTGTCAGCACACCATATACTTCACCTTCATGGACTAGTTTTACCGTATCCTGAAGTTCAATGGTATCTGATTGTTCTTTTGAAATGGGCAATGTAATAGGGATGCTCCAAACCTCACCTGTTGCTAAGCGCATACTCTCTACCACTGCTTCATAATCTTTTTGGGATAAAAATCCTGTAAGCGGGCTATAGGCTCCATTTCCAATCAGTTCTAAATCACTAAGTGCAATAGTATCAATTTCTAGCTCCACCTTTAGTTCAGAGACATCATAATTAGGATCGTATAAATTAATTAATTTTCCACCATGTGGTTGACTTAATGACATTTTTAGCACACCTTTCTTTTTTCGGACTTTTTCTTATAAATGATTTCCGTTAAATTCCGCCACCATCTTCATAAATAGTACTGTTATCTTCACGAATCGTTTTCATTAGGCTTATAATTCCAAGTGTAGCAATACATACACTAAGAATAATAAGTACATTATAGATATCTGCTTCAATAAATAATTGAACTAAACCGTAAGAAATAACTAATGATAGGACTGGTGAAACAATCCATACCTTAAAAATTCTTAACACTAGTTTCTTCTTCAGAATCTCATATCCATTCTTCGAGACACCTATTCCGATAATGGCAGAGCTAGTTACTTGCGTTAACGGAACTGGTATTCCAAATATAGAAGCTATTGTCACTAATGTCGCGCCCGTGCCAGAAATTAATCCTCCTTCCAGCTTCGTGAATTGGACAATTTTCTTTCCATTTGTCTGCAAGACTCTTCCCCCTAACAGAAAAGCGCCGATTGCAATAAAAAATCCACCCACTACTACTCCTGTTTGCATGGATATCATGTCAGCGCCAACTAATGGTCCAATAGAGTTTGCAACATTATTCATTCCCGCAGAGAAAGCTTCAAAGCATCCAACGATAATAACAAAAATAGATAAGTATTTTTCATTGCTTGGATTGCGAATCCATTCATTTTGATTCTCAAGCTTTCTTACATATTTCCCAGCCCATAGAGCTATAAAAAAAGAAACGATTGGAACAAGAAGCCAAAAGAAGACAATCCATAATATATTCGCAATATATAAGCTTTTAAAAGCCACACCTACTCCTACTACACTGCCAACTGTAATTTCACTTGTTGATAATGGAATCCCCATTATATTAGCTATAAATAGGGAGAGTGCAGCTGATGATAAAATGATTAAGACAATTTTGGCATCAAGGATACTACTCGGAATTAATCCTTCCCCAACTGTTTTTACTACTTCACTCCCGCCAATTACCGCTCCTAGAAAAATCGCTACCGCACATATAAGCAGAGCAACTCTCTTTTTTGGTATGGCGCCTGATCCATAGGCAACACCAAGGCTTGCTGCTGCACCACTTGCACCAATGTTCATTGCAAAAAACAATGACATAATACCTGCTAAAATAATGATCATTTCTTTGTACCTCTACTCATTATTGTAAGTGTAGCCCGCATTCTGTTTTTCCTTTTCCCGTCCATCTTCCAGAACGTAAATCATCCATATTAATAGCAGGCTGGGTACATGTTCTGCAGCCAATGCTCGGATACCCCTTATCGTGAAGAATATTGTAGTCCAAAGAGTTCTTATGGGCATATCTCCAAACATCTTTCCATGTCCAATGAATCAGTGGACAAACCTTTATGGATTTAAATTTATTATCCTTATTTAGATATTGCGTGTTTTTTCTTGTTTCTGACTGTTCTCTGCGAAGTCCTGAAATCCAGGCAATCGGTTCAGACAGCACTTCATGTAAAGGAACAACCTTGCGAATCTCACAGCATTTATTTGGATTAGTTAACCAAAGTTCTTCTCCATATTGTGCAGCCTGTTCTTCTAACGTAATGGCTGGTTTTTTCATTTCAATTTGCAAATCTGGATACCGCTGTTTCACTTTTTCAATTAATTCATAAGTTTCCTCAAAATGTACATCTGTATCTAAAAAGACAATACGCGCGTCCTTTTTTATCTGCGAAATTAAATCGATAAGAACAATCCCTTCAATTCCAAAACTACAAGCATAGACAATATCCTCTCGGTACGTATCATAAGCCCACTTTAAAACCTCTAAAGCTCCCTTTGTTTCCGTTTCACTTGAAAAGTTCACAGGAGGATACGTATCAATAGTTTCATAGGTTAATAACTGACTCATTAAAAATCCTCCAATTTAATAATGGTATTTTGTTCGTGGATTATGTGCCCAAAATATAAAAAGAGGCAGCTTTAACCCACTTTCTCAGTTAAAGTTGCCTCTAGTTTGTCTAGTCAGCTTCTTTATCAAACGCCTTAAACAGGAAATTCTTGTTATTTTCCTAAGCGTATCTTTTCATTTTTTTCGATTTGAATAATTTTTCCATCCTGTACGACTAATGTGACCGATCCAAATTTCATTGTGTTTAGAATTTGCTCTAATTGAATTTTCACTTTGTCCAGCTGATTTGTTTCCCCCACCAACAAATCCCTCCTTAAAAAAGGTGAAATCTTACTAAACCATTTGAATAGCGTTTACGCCAGACATATTTTTGAATCGAAAACGCCTATCAAAGGAATGCTCGACCATCGTAAGTGAAATGCATTTACGATTAAAAAAATCCTTCCATTTGGAAAGAGTTGAGTATTATTCCTTACCCTCTCTTTCAAAATGGGTATCCATTTTGTTGGATTTTGCACCTTGCATCCAGCAAGTTGCCAGACTTCCTTGGGCTGATTCTCTCCATCTCTCTTGAAAGGCATTGTTATTTTCTAAATTTTATCATAATTGCCATTATTGTCAATAAGTTTTTCTAGTTGTTTAGTCGGGATTAACGATTTATTTCCTAGTATTTTAGGGGAAATACTTTTCTTATTATAGAAAAAAATATAGTATTAGTGAATGTCCTATTACTATTGTTGGCAAAAATAGCTGATTAGCACTAGACTATATCAGCTATCTTTCCATTCTTATTTTTTTCGTATCTTTAATAACGGCTTTGCAATGATAGGTGTTAAAATACCTGATAAAATTGCCTCTGGGACACCATTTGTACCAACTACAGCTAGTATCGCCGGCAAGAGATCTTCCACATTCACGCCAATTGCGTTTGCATACGGCTCTCTTACAAATAAATAGACAAAACCTAGCACAAGAATTGTATTGATTAGAGATCCTATCACACCCGAAATGCTCATTGCTACTGTCTCATTCATTTTGTCTTTCAGCACCTTATAAAATAACAGTCCTGCCACTACTCCAATCATTACTCTAGGAAAAACAGATATTAACGGATTGGTAAAAATAATCGGAGCAAGAACACTTGTCGGATAAGTGAAAGCACGAATAAATGTGATGATGCCCCATACTCCTCCAATAATTGCACCTTCTAATGGTCCTAAAACAATCGCTGCGATAATAACTGTGATCTGAATGATTGTTATACTAAGTACAGGAGTCGGAATATACCCTAATATTGGAACAAAGGTTTGAATAATAATAATAGCCGTAAGAAGTCCTAGTAGAACCAAACGAGTAGTTTTATTTTTTTTCTTCATCTGCAAGTAGTTCTCCTTATGTGGAAAAAGCATTATCCACTTTTCCCTCAATTTAATAAAATTCCTTTGTTATCATACTACAAATACAAGTATTTTTTCTATGATAATAAGAAGGATTTTCTGCATTTTCCTTAGGATGGGGTTAATTACTTGCTGTTATACATTATCGGATTACTCGTTATAAGGAAAAGTCTCTTTAAGGGTTTCAATAAAGGTGATAACATTTTGTTTCTCCTTCATAATTGGAGCAAAGAGATAAGATAATCTCCTTGTAAATCGCGTTTTTGTGACTGGAATAATACTTAGGTTTCCATTCTTCACATCCCTTTCTATCACACTTTTGGATAAGAGTGATAAGCCATTGCCATTAATAAGCGTTTCCTTGATGCCTTGATTACTGCTAATGGTTAAAAAGGATTCAGCTCTTAACCCATTGGATCGAATAACATGATCTAAGTACTCTCTTGTACCCGATCCAAGCTCTCTTGTAATCCATGTCTGATCATGGAGTTCAGAAATGGAAATGCCTTCCCGAGTCGCAAGTGGATGATGAACAGATGCCACAATAAATAACTCATCCTCCATAAATGGCACCACCTGCAATTCCTTATCATTTGTTTGTCCTTCAATTAAACCGATATCTACTTCATATAATCTTACCGCTTGAACAATTTCTTCTGTATTACCAATCGTCACTTGAATTTGCAATTCAGAATGCTTTCTTTGCAGATCAAGCAGTAATGCAGGAAGAATATATTCGCCGATCGTAAAACTAGCACCTATTTTTAATTCACCCTTAATCGCATGATGATGCTCTAAAATATGCTGTCTCGTCTGGTCATATAAGCGTATCATCTGAATGGCACAATCATAAAGCATTTGACCGGTGGGTGTTACTTTTAAATATTTTGGTGACCGCTCCAATAGTTTTGTTTGAAACTCCTTTTCCAGGTTTTTAATATGTAGACTTACACTCGGCTGACTCATTAACAGCATTTCTGCTGTCTTTGTAAAATTCTTTACTTCAACAAGCGTCACAAATGTTTTTAGAGCTTCATACTGCATTTTTCCTCCTCCTTTTCGCTAATAGGAAAATTAATTATTAAGAATACTAATAGTTGCTATTAATTATATGTATTTTACTAATTCTTTAATTTCCAGTAAAGTACAATTAGAATACATCTCATACGAGGATGCTTAAGGCGGCTGCTTTCATGTATGGATACCTTAACGCCTATCAAGCTTTCGTCACATGCTTAAATTAATCTCCAATTAGATACTAATCTATTTATTTAGAAAAACAATATCCCTTGCTTGTTCTAATTAGTAACAAGCTTCTTTTGTATTTCTAATCCGATTTGTCTGATAGGATTAATAAAATACAGAGTGACAATCCTCCCTCTTCATTATAAAATGAATTGCAAGAATTATCCCACTAATCAAATAACAATAGGGAATACCATTATCTATGCGAGGTGAAAGTGTTGCAGCTTCAAGTAATAAATAGTCCTTTTAATCAAGAACAAACAGAATTATTAAACCGTCTTTTACCAACTTTAACTGAATCACAGAAAATTTGGCTAAGCGGGTATTTATCTGCTTCCACTGCAATCGCAGCATCAGCAGAACCTATCTCCAATACTGCATTAACGGAGCAAAAGGCAGCTGAACCAATTACAAAAGACATTACGATTCTTTTTGGATCCCAAACTGGAAATGCACAAAGCCTTGCCAAAAATCATGGCAATCGTTTAAAAGAATTAGGGTTTAATGTCACTGTACAGTCAATGGGTGACTTTAAACCAAATAATCTTAAAAAAATACAAAATCTCCTTGTTATTGTTAGTACTCATGGAGAAGGCGATCCACCAGATACCGCTATAGCCTTCCATGAATTCTTACATGGAAAGCGAGCACCTAAGCTGGAGAACTTCCAATATTCCGTGTTAGCGCTTGGTGACAGCTCGTATGAATTCTTCTGCGAAACAGGGAAACAATTTGATCAGCGTTTAGAAGAATTGGGTGGAACAAGACTTTATCCACGTGTGGATTGTGACCTTGATTATGATGAACCAGCTAGTGAATGGTTCGAAGGCATCGTCAGCAGCTTGAGCCTTCAATCAGAATCAACCGCTCAGTCCATAAGTATAACACCACCATCTCTTCTAGATTCTGGTTATTCTCGCAGCAATCCGTATTATGCAGAGGTACTGGAGGTCATTAATTTAAATGGACGTGGCTCCAATAAAGAAACATTGCATGTAGAGCTTTCGCTTGAGGATTCTGGAATCTCTTACGAACCAGGTGACAGCCTAGGAATATTCCCAAATAATGACCCAGAATTAGTTGATCTTTTAATACAAGAATTAAGCTTTTCTCCAACAGAAAGTGTCACAATCAATAAACAAGGAGAAGTTCTGGCTTTTCGAGAAGCTTTATTAACCTATTTTGAAATTACAGTTTTAACCAAACCATTGGTAGAGAAATTTGCAAAAATAACAACCAATCCAGCTTTAGAAGACTTACTTGCTAAAGGAAATGAAGATAAATTAAAGGCATATATAAATGGGCGTGACTTATTAGACCTTATTCGAGATTATGGGCCAATTGAGGCAGATGTGCAGACATTTGTAGCCTTGCTTCGTAAACTGCCTACCCGCCTTTATTCGATTGCCAGCAGCTACAAAGCAAACCCTGATGAAGCACATTTGACGATTGGCGCCGTTCGTTACCATGCAAACGGACGAGATCGTAATGGTGTTTGCTCTGTTCAAATAGCGGAACGTATTCAGCCAGGCGATAAACTGCCTATCTATATACAAAACAATGAAAATTTCAAACTTCCGGAAAACCCAGATACTCCTATTATTATGGTTGGTCCTGGGACAGGGGTGGCACCCTTCCGTTCTTTTCTGCAGGAAAGAGAAGAAATCGGTGCAGAAGGAAAAGCATGGCTATTCTTTGGCGACCAACATTTTGTTACAGACTTTCTCTATCAAACCGAATGGCAAAATTGGCTTAAAGATGGGGTGTTAACAAAAATGAGTATTGCTTTTTCCCGCGATAAAGCGGAAAAGGTATATGTGCAGCACCGGATGCTGGAGCATAGCAAAGAGTTATTTGAATGGCTGGAAGAAGGAGCTGTTCTTTATGTTTGTGGAGACGAAAAGCATATGGCGCATGATGTTCACCAAACACTCCTTACTATTATCCAAAAAGAAGGCAAAATGGCTTTAGAAAAGGCTGAGGAATATATAGCTTCTATGACTCAAACCAAGCGTTATCAGCGTGACGTCTATTAAATAGTTGGCAGGAAAGGAGTTTTTCGAAAATGGCAAAACAAGTATTAAAAGCACCAGATGGACCACCAAGTGATGTAGAACGAATAAAAGAAGAGAGTAATTATTTACGTGGCACATTGAAGGAATCCATGGAGGAAGAATTAAGCGCTGGTATTTCAGACGATGATAACCGCTTAATGAAATTCCACGGAAGTTATTTGCAAGATGATCGTGATATACGCAACGAACGCGCTAAGCAAAAATTGGAGCCTGCCTACCAATTTATGCTGCGAGTTCGAACACCGGGTGGAGTAGCTACACCGGCTCAATGGCTAACAATGGATGATCTTGCACAAAAGTATGGAAATAAAACATTAAAATTAACGACACGCCAAGCTTTCCAAATGCATGGCATTTTAAAATGGAATATGAAACAGACTATTCAAGATATACACCAATCCCTACTTGATACAATTGCTGCTTGTGGCGACGTCAATAGAAATGTGATGTGCAACCCTAATCCGTATCAATCAGCTTTGCATAGTGAAGTGTATGAATGGTCAAAAAAATTAAGTGATTATTTACTGCCTCGTACACAAGCTTATCATGAGCTCTGGTTAGATAAGGAAAAGGTAGCTTTCACTCCAACTGTCGAGGAAACAGAAGTGGAGCCAATGTACGGAAAATTATATTTACCTAGAAAATTTAAAATTGGTATTGCCGTTCCTCCTTCTAATGATATTGATGTTTTTTCCCAAGACCTGGGGCTAATTGCCATTACGGAAGAAGAAAAATTAGTTGGATTTAATGTTGCCATCGGCGGCGGAATGGGAATGACCCATGGAGATAAAGCAACCTATCCTCAGCTTGCAAAAGTTATTGGATTCTGTACACCTGAGCAAATTCTTGATGTGGCAGAAAAAGTAATTACGATTCAACGTGATTATGGAAATCGCTCTGTTCGAAAGAACGCCCGTTTTAAATATACCGTAGATCGTCTTGGTCTAGATACTGTAGTAGAAGAGCTAGAAAATCGCTTAGGCTGGAAACTTCAAGAAGCAAGAGAATTTCAATTTAATCATAACGGCGACCGCTATGGCTGGGAAAAAGGCATTAAAGGAAAATGGCACTTCACTTTATTCGTGGAAGGCGGCCGCATTAAAGATTATGAAAATTATCCATTAATGACAGGCTTGCGCGAAATTGCTAAAGTACATACTGGCGACTTCCGGTTAACAGCCAATCAAAATCTAGTCATTGCGAATGTCTCCAGCCGTAATAAAAAGCAAATCGCTCATTTAATCGAGCAATATGGCATTATGGATGGAAAACGTTTCTCTGCACTGCGTCGTAATTCTATTGCTTGTGTATCCCTGCCAACCTGCGGGCTAGCGATGGCAGAAGCAGAACGATACTTACCAGTCTTAATCGATAAGATAGAAGAAATTGTGGATGAAAATGGGCTTCGTGATGAAGAAATTACAATCCGTATGACAGGCTGTCCAAATGGCTGTGCCCGCCATGCATTAGGGGAAATCGCCTTCATTGGAAAAGGACCTGGAAAGTACAATATGTACCTAGGCGCCGCCTTTAATGGTAGCCGCTTAAGCAAACTCTATCGCGAAAATGTTGGCGAGGAAGAAATCCTTTCAGAACTTCGCGTACTGCTCCCGCGCTATGCGAAAGAAAGAACGGCAAATGAACATTTTGGAGACTTTGTTATTCGCGCTGGCATTGTTAAAGAAGTAACCGACGGTACAAACTTTCATGATTGACAGATGAGTCATTGCACCACTTTAATCGTTTTGATTGGGTGGTGCTTTTTTGTGGTTGGAATTGGAGGGTGGGGGGGTGTTTGATTGGGTTGTTGAGGTTTGGCTGATATATTCGGAGTTTGGCTGATTCCCTCTCTACTTTGGCTGATATATTCGGAGTTTGGCTGATTCCCTCTCCACTTTGGCTGATATATCTGGAGTTTGGCTGATTCTACCTCCACTTTGGCTGATATATCCTGAGTTTGGCTGATTCTACCTCCCTTTTGGCTGATATATTCGGAGTTTGGCTGATTCTACCTCCCTTTTGGCTGATATTTTCAGAGTTTGGCTGATTCTATCTCCACTTTGGCTGATTTATCTGGAGTTTGGCTGATTCCCTCTCCACTTTGGCTGATTTATCTGGAGTTTGGCTGATTCTACCTCCACTTTGGCTGATATATCCTGAGTTTGGCTGATTCTACCTCCACTTTGGCTGATATATCCTGAGTTTGGCTGATTCTACCTCCACTTTGGCTGATATATCTGGAGTTTGGCTGATTCCCTCTCCACTTTGGCTGATATATCTAGAGTTTGGCTGATTCTACCTCCACTTTGGCTGATATATCCTGAGTTTGGCTGATTCTACCTCCCTTTTGGCTGATATATTCGGAGTTTGGCTGATTCTACCTCCCTTTTGGCTGATATTTTCAGAGTTTGGCTGATTTCTCCTACACTTTGGCTAATATATCCATAATTTAGCTAATTTACCCCTTCACCTTGGCTGGTACACTCATAATTTCACCGATTCCCCTACTATTTTGACTAATATAATACTTATACTTTTACTGATTTCCCCACTATTTTAACTGTTATACCCAAAATTTTGCCGATTCTCCCACTTCGATTTCCGCCCTTCACCTCCATCCATATCAAGCCATTGCCTTACTTTTCCTACAAACAAACTGATTTTCCCACTCATAGGCCAACCTAGTTTTGTATATATTTAAAGTTGTAAGCCATATAAATATTTCCATATGAAAAATAGGAGGCTACATCATGTCTGTTAATCCAGCTTCCCCTTCCTTTCAACTATTCGGGGATTCTACCCAGTCTGTTAATTATAAAAGGGATTCTTATAATTACATTACACAGTTATTTTCTGAACAATTGCCTGCGATACATACTGGGTTATTCAATGTCCATCTTAATCAAGGATTCATTGTTCAGCCGCACTGGCACACAAATGTGAATGAACTTGTTTTTGTCATTAGTGGGGAAGTTATGACCTCTGTCTTCAACCCCTTTACACAAAGCATCATGACTTATCATGTAAAACCCGGGCAAGCTTCCCAATTTCCAAAGGGGTGGTTCCACTGGATAGTAGCATTGCGAAACAATACTCATTTTCTTACTATTTTCGACCAGCCGAAACCTGATATCGTGTTTGGTTCTGATTTTCTACGCTTTTTGCCAAAGGAAATTGCTAACAGAGCTTATTGTGTAAACGAAGCCGCCTACGCACATGCCATTGCCCCAATTACACAGTCTACTATTCTCGGGCCACCACCAGGATGTGACCAAACCGGAGGAGTCCTAAACTATCCATACCATGCCACTCAGCCTTCACCCACTATACATCCTTATCTCAATCTTTCCTCTCCTCCCCACGCTTATTAACCAGGAAAAGTAAGAAAGTATGGAGGTTATTAATGTGATAAAGAAACAACATTATGGTTCTGAAGTAAAATGTGAAGAAATTGAATGGACGTTTCCTCCTCAGCAGCAAACACGGCAGCCGGGGTTTGAATATTTGATGGATCCACTTCCAATTTTTGATAACCCTAAATATATCGGAACAGGTAAGTTAAAGGATCGTACAGCTATTATTACCGGCGGAGACAGCGGCATTGGCAGAGCCGTTGCCGTCGCTTTTGCGAAGGAAGGGGCGAACATTGTTATCTCTTATTTTGACGAACATACAGATGCGGAAACAACAAAGCGAGTTGTCGAGCATTATGGTCGTTCCTGCTTACTGATTCCAGGAGACTTGCGAAGAAGAGAACATTGTGAATTCATTGTGCAAAAAACATTAGAAACGTTTGGGAAAATTGATATTTTGGTTAATAATGCAGCTGTACAATTTTTGCGAGAAGACTTAACTTCCATACCAGATGAACAATGGGAATTAACGTTTGATGTAAATATCCATGCCTATTTTCACTTAACAAAGGCTGTCTTGCCTCATTTAAAAGCAGGAGCCAGTATTGTTAATACGACCTCTTTGGTTGCCTATATTGGGGTAAGTGACTTGATTGATTATACGACGACTAAAGGTGCGATTGTTAGTTATACAAGAGCGCTAGCCAACAACCTTGTGCAAAAAGGTATCCGTGTGAACGCTGTTGCTCCTGGACCTTTCTGGACACCCATCCAGCCTGCTTCACAATCAGCTGAAAATATTGCTACATTAGGCTCAGATGTACCAATGAAGCGGGCGGGGCAGCCGTATGAAATTGCTCCAGTCTATGTGTTGCTTGCTTCTGATGATGGTTCTTATATGACAGGACAAACGATTCATGTAAATGGCGGTGCTATGGTTACGACTTAGAACAGCAAAAAAAGGACGATATCCGTCGTCCTCTTTTGTTATTCCTCATTATTTTTCTCTTTTTAACACCCTTACTTCATATGGCAAAAGTTCTATCTGTTCTTGCTTTATTTCTTGTGTAAGTAAATCGAAAAAGGATTCTTTTAACGTTACTGTTTGCTTTTGTTCTGTAAAATTCATGACAAATAAATAGTAGCACTCAGCCGAATCCCTTCTTTGGACGGAAACACCTTCTTTATGCAGAATTTCCCTTTCGCTGTCAAGATTACCTTCTTTTTGCAATTCCTCATAAAAATCATCTAAAAAGGCCTGTTCCGTTCTTGCCCCTATAAAATAGGCTTTTCCTTTCCCGTAGCAGTTTTCTACAACAGCAGGATTCCCTTGATAAAAGTCCTCCATATACGTCGCTAAAATATTCGCTTCTTTCCTTTCAAAAATGGTGCAATAATCTTTTATTTCATATTGCTTCCCGTTATAGGTAAGGGTATTTCTATCTTTTGGATAAAGAGTATCTGTTTCTTTTACATCAATGCCAAATATTCGTTTTAGCGTTGCCGGCCAACCTGATAAATGGGCAAGATCCGTTTCATTAACAAGGCCACTAATATATGAACTTACAAGTGTTCCTCCATTTGCAACATAGTTTTCTAATTTAGAAATTGTATCAAGAGACATCATGTAGAGCATTGGAGCAATAACTAAATCATAGGAAGCAAGCTCTTGATTTAATGTAACTATATCGACACTAATATCCTTTTTCCAAAAACTTTGATAATGCTTTTGCAACGTTTGAGGATATTGCTTTGTTGAATCGGAGAATCCTTGTGCATCGTTTAAAGCCCAGTTATTTTCCCAATCATATACAATTGCTACTCTTGCTTGTTTATGTGTTCCCTTTACTTCAGCAATCTTCTCTAGAGCTCCACCAACTGCTGAAACCTCTTGAAAGACTCGATTCGTTTCACTATTATCATGACCCACTACTGCCCCGTGAAATTTCTCGGAGGATCCTCTTGATTTTCTCCATTGAAAATACAGAACACTGTCTGAACCATGTGCGATAAATTGCATGGAGGATAGCAAATGCATACCAGGTCTCTTCGTTTTATTCACATCATGCCAGTTGACGCCACTTGGTGTACTTTCCATAATGAGAAAAGGCTGTTGTTTTAAAGAGCGATACAAATCATTGATAAAACCAACTTTTGCAGCTAAGTCCTTTGTTTCCTCCCAATCATTGTGCCAAGCAGGATAGCAATCCCAACTAACAATATCCACATGCTTTGCAAACTCACTATAATTCAAACTTTGAAAGGGTATTAAATCATGCGTGTCTGCCATAAAGTTTGTTGTAATAGGGATAGATGGAGAGATTTCCCTTAATGGCACTATTTCATGCTTGTAAAAATCAATTGTTTGGTCAGTGACAAAACGTTTCCAATCTAAATTCAAACCATGAACCATACTTTCTCCAATGGAAGAAGGAGATTCAACTTCTGACCAATCCGTGATCGTATGGCTCCAAAATGGTCCCCACCAAGCATGATTTAGTTTATCTAAGGTCCCATACTTCTTTTTCAGCCAATTACGGAAATTATCTTGGCAAAGTTCACAGTGACAATCGCCGCTATACTCATTGGAAATATGCCACATTAGTAACGCAGGATGATTTCCATAGCGCTCCGCTAGCTTTCTATTAATAATTGCTACTTTTTCACGATAGATAGGGGAAGAAAAACAATGATTATGGCGTCCCCCATGTAACATTTTCATGCGATTTTCGGTGGTTCTTAAGACTTCTGGATACTTCTTAGACATCCATGCTGGTCTGGCGCCGCTTGGAGTAGCTAAGATGACTCTCCCGCCCATTTGATAAATAGCCTCTATTCTTTCATCGAGCCAGTCAAACTGGAATTCCCCTTCTGTTGGTTCAAGTGCACTCCATGCAAATACCCCTAAAGTGAACGTATTTGCTTTTGCTAATTTCATCAATTGTAAATCATCTTTCAATATTTCTGGATAATCGAGCCATTGATCTGGATTATAATCTCCACCATGCAATAAGCGATTATCTGCTACTGTTTTATCTGTCATCTTAATGCCCTCCGATTCTTATCCTTTTGTTCCTCCTGCTGTTAATCCAGATACGAAATGCTTCTGTAAAGCTACAAATACAATCGCAACCGGAATACTTATCAGAATAGCTCCAGCTGCAAAGGTGGTGTAGCTTGCTCCCATTTTGTCGCTGACTAATTTATACAAGCCTATCGGAAGTGTATAGTATTCTGGATTTCTCAATATAACCGATGATATCGCGAAGTCTCCCAGCGGAGCAGTGAATCCATTCATTGCAACTACCGCAAGCATCGGTCTAGATAAGGGCATGAGTATTCTCCAAAATATTCTGGTGTTGCTAGCTCCATCAATTTTCGCACTTTCATCCAGGTCAAGCGGTATAGAATCAATATATCCTTTCATTAAATACGTATTCATTGGGATTTGGCCACCAACATAAATAAATATTAAGAGCCAATGGCTATTGATTAACCCAAGCATTTGCGCCAAAACAAAGATTGCGATTAAAGCAGAAAACTGTGGAATCATTTGTAATAGCAAGAATAACATTAAACCATTTTTTCTCCCTTTAAACCGAAAACGAGAGAAAGCATATGCTGTATAAGAGACACATAGTATCGAAAACACCATTGTGAGAATACTAATCTTCATCGAATTCATATACCATTTTCCATAGTAAAGAGTACCTTCCTGTTGAAAAAGGTCTTTATAATGACCCACTGTTGGATTATCTGGGATAATACTCGTACTTACCAAGCTGTTACCCGGATTGAAGCTAGCACCAATCGTCCATACTAACGGATAAATAATAAGGGTACATACAATAAGCAAAAGGAGGTAAGTAAGTGTCATTCGAATAGTCCGCTGTTTTTTGATACTGACCGTTTTTTTGGCCATCTTATTTTACCTCCTTAAAAGAATTCGTTCTTCTGAATTGCCATAGAGCAATACTAATAACAAAAATACTAAGTAAAATCGTCAATGCAGCAGCAAGTGCATATTGACTGTTCTGCATCGTTAATTTATAAATCCAGGAAACTAAAATATCTGTACCACCGGCTGTTGATCCTGGCACAGCTGGTCCTCCCGCATTAAACAGATAGATAATGTTAAAGTTATTAAAATTAAACGTATATTGCGTAATAATAATAGGTGCCATTGAGTATAAAATAAGTGGCAGCGTAATATTTTTGAACTTTTGAATGGGGGAAGCTCCGTCAATCGTTGCTGCTTCGTATAGATCATCGGAAATCGATTGAAGTACCCCGGTGGTGACAATGAATATATACGGAAACCCAAGCCATCCTTGTATAAGCAATAATGCCAATCGTGTCCAGTTTGGGCTTGTCAGCCAAGGAATACTATCTATCCCAAAAAAAGCTAAGATGGAAGTATTAATCGCCCCAAAGCTATCATTGAACATGCCTGCAAATACTAAAATTGTTACAAATCCAGGTACAGCCCACGGTAACACTAAAATAGTACGAAAGAATTTTTTAAAGCGTAATTCCTTCTGATGAACAACCACCGCTAAAAAAATCCCTATTGCCACTTGAAGCGTTGAGGCAATCAGTGTCCAAATTAAAGTCCATCCTAATACATCAAAAAAAGTAGCTCGCCATATATCGACGGTAAATATCTTCTTAAATGTCTCAAGTCCTACCCAATCCACTAAATTAGCAGGAGCGGAATGGTACAGGTCATAGTTAGTAAAGGCAAGTGCAAAACAAAATAGGATCGGAAAAATAACAGAGAAAATAAGTAAAAGGAAAGCTGGACTTGTAATGATATATGGATATCCTTCTGCTAAAAGAACCTGATACTGCTCTTTTATGGAAGGAATAGCAAATCCTTCTTCTCTTCTCTTTCCAATCGCATACGCATCTTTTATATTGAAGTAATAAAAAGCTAATCCGAAAAAAATAACAATTACAGCGATAATGCCCTCTGCAAGTAAGAAGATGGAATTATCTCGGGGCACTTGTTCCCCAAGCGTAACAATCCCCCATAGTCCCATATTAAATAAATCCTTAAAAACAACAATAAATGCGATAGAAAAGATAAGGAAGAATGCTCCCTTTCCCCATTGTTTATTATAGAACTGCCCTAAACCTGGAATGATTGATAATAATGCAGCCCTTTTCGCTGTCTTTGTATCTGTATCAACTGCCTTTGCTTGGAAGCTCATACTTAAACTTCACCTCTCTCCTTTTAAAAGGGACCAGTATTTTTTGGATACTGTGCCCCTCCTTGTTCCTAGTTAGTTTCCACTATTAGCAGCAATGGAACCTTTGATTGTCTCGACCGCTGTTGACAGAGCCTCTTTTGGCTTCGCTTTTCCTGTTGCAATCGTTTGAAGTGCTGAGTCAATTGGCTGCCACACTGCATCCATTGCTGTAATGCCTGGTGTTAATTGTGAATATTGAGATTGATTCGCTACTGCCTTTGCATTTTCACTTTCTGTCACAGCTGGATCTTCTGCTAACGCCTTTACTGCTGGAACTTCTTTCGTAATTTCATAGCGTGTTTTCGAATTCTCTTCATTTGCTAAAAATTCAACTAATTTTTCTGCTAGTTCTGCATTTTTACTATAAGTGCTTACGTTATAGCTTTTCACCCCGATGAAGGATCCCATATGTTCTCCATTTGCTAACATCGGGAGCTCTGCTACTCCATAATTGACGCCTGCTTTCGCATACGGCTCTAAATTCCACGGTCCAGAAATAACCGCAGCGGCTTTCCCTTCTGTAAATAGAGAATCCAGAACATTTATCCCTTGCTCGCCAATAATTCCGGATGGGAACAATCCATCTTTATAAAATTTAGAAATATACTCTGCTCCTTCAATGGCTCCTTCATTTGCTAAACCAATATCCTCTGGATTGTATGCTCCAGAACTGTCCTGCCCGAATACATAACCTCCATATCCACTTAGAACACCATTTGCATAGTATATTTGATCCCATAAAGCCAATAAGCCATAATTTCCATCCTTGGTTACCCCTTTAGAGAACTCATACCATTCCTCTGTTGTTTTCGGCAATTGGTCTTCACTTACTAAGTCCTTGTTATAGTATAAAATGGTCGTTTCCACGGCTTTAGGAAGCCCATATACTTTGCCATCAACCATTTGGGATTCCATCGCTGCCTCTGTATACATTGACTTTTGCGTATCATCAACTGTGATTTCCTTTAAAATCCCCTCTGTTACAGCCGTTCCAATCTGATCTGCGGGAATTGTGATAACATCAGCTCCTGTACCTGCTGGTCCGTCTAATCGCAAATCTTCTAATTGATCTGCATAAGCTTTCTCTTCAACTTTAATTTTCACGTTATTTTCTTCTTCAAATTTTTTAATTGCATCTGCAATTCCTTCCGACTTGCTTTGATCTTCCCATACAAGGAGATCATAGCCATTGTTATTTTTCTTTGAAGATGTATCGCTATTTGCTTCATCTGATGGTCCACAACCTGCTAACGCTAAAGCTAAAGAACTACTCAAAAGTATTGCGGTAAGCCTCTTTTTCATCTTTTTTCCACCCTTTGCTTTTTCTATTGTCTGAAAACGTTTTCTAACAAAAGAATACTATACAAAGAATTTTTTGTAAATATATTTAGTAATATATTTTATTAAAAAAGAAAAATACAATACTTAATAAATTTAATAATATAATAAATACTAATAAAAATATTTACTTATTAAGTAATAACATCAGGAAAATAATTTACTAAAAAACATTACTAATTTATAAACAAATCGCTTATAATGTATGTATTGAGAACAGTGCTTTTAGGAGGTTTACATGGTCACCATAAAAGATATTGCAAAAAAGGCAGGTTTTTCACCATCTACCGTTTCGAGATTATTAAATAATGATTCAACACTCTCCATTTCTCCAGAAACCAAGAAGAGAATTTTAGATACAGCATTTGAGTTAGGATATGAAAGAAAAAGTATTCAACCACTTATTGAAAAGGTTGCACTTCTTTACTGGATTACGGATAAAGAAGAGCTGGAGGATGTTTATTTTAAACAAATGCGATTAGAACTTGAAAAAAATGCTATTAACCATAATATTGAATTGCATCTATACAAACATGAAGACGGTATAAATAGTATCCCCCATGATATTTCTGGCTTTATTGCAGTTGGTGCCTTTTCGATGGAAGAAATTCAAAAACTAAGAAAGAAAACGAAAAAAGGGGTTTTCATTGATACTAATCCTGTCCCTGACCTATATGATGCTGTATTACCGGATACTATAAGAATCACCAAAAAGGCAATCGATTACTTCATTGAAAATGGACATCAAAAAATTGGGTTTATTGGTGGAACCTATCATAATCCAGATACGAATGAAGATGAAATGGATATTCGCGAAATCACGTTTCGTGCACATATGCAGAATATCGGATTGCTCGATGAAAGATATATATTTGGCGAAAGGCATTTTTCCGTAAATGATGGCTATACCGTTACAAAGAAAGCAATTGACTGCTTAAAAGAAGAATTGCCGACTGCCTTCTTTATTGCCTCTGATCCAATTGCAGTCGGAAGTCTTCAAGCTTTTAATGAATATAATATTTCGATTCCAAATAGAGTCAGTATTATAAGCGTCAATAATATAAGTGTGGCGAAATATGTATCACCTCCCTTAACAACCTTTCATATTGATATACCGGAACTATGCAAGACGGGTGTTTCTTTACTTCTTGAGCAAATTCTAGATCAAAGAAAAATTCCAAAAACTGTTTTACTGCAGTCAGAATTAATTAAACGGAAAAGCACATGATTAAAAAAGCAGCGGGGTTTCATTGTCACAAAAAAAGCATCCAAACAGATGCTTTTTTTTCATACTTTCTTCGTATTGGGGGAATATAAAAAAATCCTGTGATAACTTAAAGAAAGGATAATCGTAACTAGACGGGTGATTATTGAGTGGAACGGAAAATATTAAGATTCCTCCTATTTTTAGGAATTGGACTTTTACCAATTATCTTTAGAAAAAAACAAGCAAAGGATTGGTTTCTTGTTTTCTTTTTAAAAGGGTATCTGTCTAGTTTTATTGACGGTATTGTTACTTCGAAAAAACGCCTTAGTTTCCCTGTTCGATTTTTACCAAAGCATTTTAAAATTAATGTGTTATTTGATTATTTACTATTTCCGATCACCTGTGTTGTTTATAATCAAATAAGCTATCATTCCAAACTACCGGGAATTATTCTCAAAGCACTTTGTTTTAGTATCCCGATGACGATTGTAGAAATTCTGTTCGAAAAATACACAAAGTTAATCTCCTATAAGAAGGGCTGGAATTGGTATGATACATTGCTAACCGAAACTTGTACCTTCTTAATTTCCAGAACTTGTATTGGACTTATCCGAAAATTAGACAAAGAAGATAAAAAACAATCGATCCATTAAGGGTTCGATTGTTCTTCTTGGTCTAGAAGAATAAGCAATTCTTCTAGTTTGGCTATTTCATATGTTGGCTGGACTTCTAATTCCTTTTTCTTTTTTAATGGATTAAACCAGCATGTATCAATTCCTGCATTGCAGCCGCCTTGTATATCGGCGCTTAGCGAATCGCCAATAATTAAAGTTGTCTCTTTGTTGATTTGCGGGATTCGTTCAAAGCAATAATCAAAGAACTCCTTCATCGGCTTTTGATAGCCAGTATCTTCTGAGACAAATATAGCTTTAAAGAATGGGTAAAGACCTGAGGATTTTAACCGCTTTTCTTGGATTTTTGATATTCCATTGGTCACAATATATAAATCAAAACGATTGGAAATTCTTTGTATTAAATCAAGTGCTCCATCTAGCAGCTGATTTCCTTCTCCTAAATACTTGCGGTAGCTTTGCTGTAATACAACACCATCTACTTTTATGCCCAATGTGTCAAAGAAGAGGGTAAATCTTGTATTGACGACCTCATCGCGCGTTATTTTTCCTTCTTCAAAGGCTTTCCAAAGATCTTTATTGAGCTCTTGATATTGCTTTTTCCATTCATCTCTGTAGGAAACTCCTTGCTCTTGCAGCAATAATCGAAAGGCGTGATCCTCTGCAGCTGCAAAGTCTAGTAAAGTATCGTCCACATCAAAAAGCAATGTTTGATAATACTTCATGATCCCAGCGTTTTTGCTGATTGTTTCTTCCTTATTATTCAGTAATCCTTGCATGTAAACTCACTCCTATTATTTCAGCAGTTCTTTCACTGGCTGTTTCTTCTCTGATGCACCACCCATTTTGAACACGAGAATGCCACCGATAATAACTAATACTCCTATTAATTGCTTGAAAGTAAACGGAACCTGATCTAATCCCAATAAACCGAAGGAATCAAATAGCAAGGCAAAAACAAGCTGAGAAGACAAAGAAATCGACACAGCATATGTTGCTCCCAAATGCTTAATCCCCTTTGTCATGCATACAACAACACCGACACCAATAATTCCGCTGAACCAATACCATGTGTGCATATTTTCTAAGTGAAAAAGGCCTGTCCCTTCTGAAATAATACCCAAAGTAAAGGAGGCAATAAAGCCTAACGCTAACACTAGAGTCGTCGTTGCCCAAAGACCAGCCTTCTGATTTACTCGATTATTAAATATATTCTGCACCCCAACGAGACTCCCGCTAATAAAGGCAATCAGTAATCCATATATCATGTTTTTTATTCACCTGCCCCTTCTTCGTAAATACTTTTACCAGCTAAATTCAATAAACCATCGCGGTTTTTCACCATAATAAACCCCTTTTTCCGTTCAATCAATCCATCCTGACAGAATTGCTGTATTACCCTATTTAAATGACGATAGCTAGTGCCAATTAGATTGGCTGTATCCTTAAGATTAATTTCATTACCATCCGTATTGTATAAAGGATCCTCCTTATCAAAAGAAACAGATACTAAATAACTAGCCAGTCTCACTTCCACTGGGTAAAATAAATTGAAACGCATCGAACTAGATTTTATATAGAATTTTTTCGTAATAATATCCAATAGAAACTGCAAGAAAGGGGCATAATCATTCGCATATTGCTTTAAATATCGTTTATGTACACCAATGACCACCCCATCTGTGATAGCTTCCACCGTGTTCAAAATATCTGTATTCCTTACATATTCAACGTCCCCAACCATTTCGATTGGTGTTTTAAAGGATAGAATTAACGTTTTTCCTTCTGCTGTTGTCGTATATATTTTCACCTTGCCATCTACCAAAATGTAAAGATATTCCGCTGCCTGTCCTTGCGTACAAATAAATTCCCCTTGATTAAAAGCATAAAGATGTAAATGGTCTTTCAACTTTTTCGGAAAGATTGCTTCTAATTGAAACTTGCGAATATATTTTTCTATCTGCTCTAGATTTCCCATTTCTTTCACGGATGGTTCTCCTTACATTTTTAATAAAAGAACACCTATTATCATCATACCAATTCCAATAAACTGTGGAGCTCTCATTTGCTGCTTTTCCAGTCCAAACCAGCCATTGCTATCTATTAGAAAGGTTATAAATAACTGGGCAATCAAAGCAGTTGAGATTGTTAACGTTGCCCCCACTAAATGCATGGCGGTAATCGTGCTGAAAATAACAACCGAAGCAAACGAACCTCCCGCCAAATATAATGGCTTTACTTGTTTATATTTTGAAAATGCTTCTTCCTTTACGATTAATAAGATTAGAAATGCAAGTACAAAACCAGTAAATTGTGTAATGGTAGCTGCCTGCCAAGAACCAATATCCTGACTAATTTTTGCATTTGCCACTCCTTGAAGGGTAATGAATGCCCCACCCATTAGTGCAAATAAAATACCTCTCATTTGTTCGACCCCTTGTTGTTTGATTTCCTTTTTAAAGATAATCGATTTCTAAAAATAGGAAAAGGACATATGTCCTAAACATTCCTTCTCCTAGTATAATCTTTTTTCCATAAAAAAACTCCGTCTGAAAACTTAATTTCAAACGGAGTTTATCTATTTAACTAGTTAATATTTATTAAACAGTTTGTGCTACTAATTTCTTTCCAGCAGCAGCAACTTTTTGTAATCCTTCTTCAATGATAGAAGCAGCTTTATCAGGCATTGCGTTATGACCTTCGATAATAACTTCATCAATGATTTCCATACCAAATACGCCACCAAATACAGCACGCATATAGTTAACAGCCATTTCAGAAGAAGCAGCTTCTGGAGTAGAATAAACACCGCCACGAGCATTTAAAAGGATTGCTTTCTTATCTGTCATTAATTGAATCATGTTACCTTCTGCATCAAATTTAAAGGCAAAGCCTGCAGCATATACATAATCAATAAATGTTTGTAATTTAGCTGGAATAGTTAAGTTCCAAAGTGGGAATGCGAACACTACTACATCAGCAGCTGTTAAAGCATCCATCGCTTTTTGTTTTGCAGCTAATAATCGTTGCTCTATATCTGTTAATTCTTCTCCGCTTTGTACTTTACCGAAAGCATCAAATAATTCTTGACCAAAATAAGGAGTATCTTCTGCATAGACATCATATACATTCACATTAAGGTTTTCAGCACCCTTAACAGATTCCATAAATGTTTCATACATTTTGCTTGATACAGCTTCAGCTGCCGGACGATTGTTTGCTTTTACTACTAATACATTCATTTATTTCATTTTCCTTTCCCTTATACAAATTTAAATCTATGTGAACATCATAACAAAAAAAATGGTTCAAAGGCAAATATTTTTAATTAAAGATATTTAATTAAATATTTCCAATCAAAATGCAAATAAGCTATTTCATTGGAATGAGGAAATTAGTAGAATAGTAGGTAAAATAATGAAAAGGATGATGAGAATGCACATTATAATCGACCCTGTTACATCAAAAGAAATCATTGCTTTATTAGAGGATCATTTACATAGCATGACCCTCCACTCCCCTCCTGAGAGCATTCATGCATTAGATGTGGAAGGATTAAGAAAACCAGATGTAACCTTTTGGAGTGCATGGGAGGATGGAGAGCTAACTGGCTGCGGTGCATTAAAAGAGCTAGATAACAAGCATGGAGAAATAAAGTCTATGAAAACCTCCCCTCATCATTTACGAAAAGGAGTAGCAAGAAAATTGCTTCTCCATATTATCGCAGAAGCCAAAAATCGTGGCTATAGCCGATTAAGTTTAGAGACAGGTTCCATGGATGCTTTTCTACCAGCCAAAAAACTATATGAAAGCTTAGGATTTGAGTATTGCGGCCCATTTTCGGATTATGCTGAAGATCCGAATAGTGTTTTTATGACGTTAGCGTTAGAAAAATAAAATTTTAAATATTCATTCGATTATACTGCAGCCTATTCCGTTTCCACTATTCACAATGAATAATTGGAAACGGACTTTGGCCTTTATCTTCCTTTTAATCAGTATTACAAGCTGCTCAAATGCTCATGAATAATTTTCCAATTTCCATCTGGATCTTTTACGAACACATTCGTTGCTCGTCCACTGCCTTTTATAAATTCGCCTTTATAATATCCTTCATAATGATAATGATAGACGCATGTTGCTGTGTCATTTCCCATACCTAGCCACTGTATGTCTGCAGCTGAATACTTTTCTTCCTTAATAGTGTCCCACGCATTCTCAAAATAATTTTTTATCTCCTCTTTACTTCTGCATGTTTGATCTGAGAACCAATAGATCGCTTGTGGGTGCAGCAGCCGTTCTACATTTTCGAAGTCATGCGTATTTGTCGCATCAATATATTGCTCTAATAGATTAATTGGACCCATATAAAATAACCTTCTTCCCCATTTTATTTAGATATAGCTTATTATAATATGTTTGCATAGAACGAGAACCGATTTGATAAAAATAATGGCTAGTCGTTTTCTATTGGCTTTTACTGGCTCTTGATATGCCTGCTATCTTTCTCTCATTCGGGATTAGCTGGCAGTTGGAGTCTTACCGTCCGTTAAGAGCAGAATCAACCTTCCTACTTTTCCACCAGAATCATAATGTAGATGGATACTTGCTTTATTTTCACAGTCGAACGCATATTTAATTCTTCTCGTCTCAGTCTAAAAGATTATTCGCAAGCATTTCCTTAACATGATTTCTTTCCGCTTCATTTACCACGAAGAAATACTTACCATCTATATAAGCATCCTCACCTTTTACTTCATATTGTTCCATACTATTTCTAGTATTCTTATAACTTCTTTCAATAGATACCATCTCATTCAAGGGAATGTTAGTCTTCACATTTTCACCTAAAGTCTCTAATATATCCTTAAATTTAGTAACTGAGGAGATACTAGTTCCTTTATCAATAATCGCTGCTATCACCTTTCTTTGTCTTTCATTCCTGCCAAAATCTCCTCTAGGGTCCAGTTTTCTCATTCTCACATAACCTAATGCCTGCTCCCCATCTAAATCTATATTTCCTAATTGATAATGATATCCTTTCTTGTAGTACCCTTCATCAAGCCATTCAATTTCATTATCTACGGTTATGCCACCTAAAGCATCGACCATCCCACTTAGTGCTTCCATATTAATTTTTATATAATAGTCCAATTTTTGCCCAGTAAATCCCTCTACTGTATCTAATACCATCTTCACTCCCCCTAACGCATAAGCGGAGTTAATTCTAGTAATCGCCCCGTTTCCGACTATTTCTGCTCTTGTATCTCTCGGTATACTTATCATTTGTAATTTTTCCTTCACCGGATTTAACGTCATAACAATCAAGGCATCAGTTCTCCCCACATCGTTCTTCCGCTCATCCACTCCCATTAATAAAATGGAGATAGGCTTTTTATTTTTGACATTTTCACTTCTTAGCTTACTTTCCGTTTTTGTTTCTCCATCAATAGGTTCGTAAACCTTATCTACTGTATTATCTATCGTTTTATACAAGTAAAATACAAAACTACATATGCTAATAAAAATAATAGATAATATACTTATAGTAATTTTCTTATGTTTTTTCATGGTTATCTCTCTTTCTTTTTATTACTCCTTATTTAAAAAAGTTGGAATATATCATCCGGAACTTCCTTATTTATCCATATATCAATTGTGTCTATTATTACTTTGCTCGCGCCATTTTGATCATATAAGGCTAAATACAAAATAATACCTGTTTCCTTATCTACTGTCAGAGCAAAAGCATCTTTCTTGGGAAAATGAGTATTATCCGGCTGCTTACCTTCAATCTGATAGAGCACTCTCCCAAACCGCTCAACTTCCTTGTATTTCCAATTATTATAATTTTCAAGAAGTGAAATATACTTTCTGCCTTCGAAAATGGAACCTAAATATCCTGATTCTATAAATTCCTGTTTTGTTAATTTTTTTTCATCCGAAACGCCTATTGTGGAATTTTTATAGATTAGCTTTCCATCTTTCCATAATATATTTATTGTTTGATAACCATCTTCGGTCCATACTTTCTCGCTGGATTTATATAGTTCTTTGTCTAGATTTAATGTAAAAGTTATAGTATTAGCTTTATCTCCATCTCTCATTCTATTCTCGAATTGGCCAACAACAGTATGCACAGGTTTAAATGTTTGGGATAATCTTTCAACAATTTCCTTTTTATCTCGGTATTGTGCTGAAACACTCTGATTTATCATAAGACTTTTTATACCAATAAAAAAAAGGATAATCATGACTACACTAATTGTTGCCGGAATATATTTATGAACAAACCATGGGCTTTTTCTTTTCTTTCCAGAATAATTAATCTGCTTCAATATCCTTTGCTTCTGTTCCTCAGAAAAATTTATTTCCTTTAATATCGTTCCATTCATTTTCTCATCTAAATTTTTTAGTTTTTCATCCATTGCCATCTCCTCCATCAAGCAGTTTTTTTAGCTTCTGACGTGCACGATGCATCCTGGACTTTACCGTATTCTCATTCAATTCTAGTAATTCTGCTATTTCGTATTGGGATAAACCTTCATAATAATACAGGATAATCACTTCTCGAAGTGGGACAGATAAAGAAATGACTTGCTCGGAGATGTAACGATTCTCCTCATTTAAAAGAATTTGTGATTCTACAGATTGTTCTTTACTATCTCTTTTAAAAGAAAGAAAGTCTGCAAAAAGGATATTTTTATAAGACCAACTTTTTAATACATCTTTACAGCGATTTACCGTAATGCGGTATACCCAAGTCTTATAGGATGCCTCGTTTCGGAAATCATCGATATTTTCATAACATTTTATAAATACATCCTGGGCAATATCCTCTGCCGTTTGTTTATGACGAACATAAGTATATGCTAATCGGACAACACTTTTTCCGTACTCATCCATTAACCAAATAAGGCGTTCTTTCTTTTCAAGAGGATCGGCAGAGCTCATTTGTTCTCTCTGATGCATATTGTGCTTTTTCTCAAGCATCTAAAACCTCCTCCTTTTTCCTATTACGTTTAGACGACACAAACCTCCTTTAGGTTCTGTTTTTTTAATATTTTCTTTTAATATGGTAAGAGGCTTTCTTTAGCGATTTATTGTATTTACAACCCAACTAAAAAAATCCAAGAAAGCATCTATTACTTTCTCGGATTACAATTAGATTTTCCTACTATTTCAGATTATTCTTTTGAAATAATCTTACTTACACTTTTCTGCTGAGAATAATTTGTTCTCCTTTTGGCCCCATTACCCTTCTTCCTGTATCAGCAAATCCTGCTTTCTGATAAACATATTGCGCTCTAGTATTTTTCACATTCACAGCCAAGATTACTTCCTTTTTCGCAGGAAAATGCTTTTTCACAAAGGGGATTAATTGTTCCATTGATTCCCTGCCTATTCCTTGCCCCTGAAATGAATGCTGGATAGAATAAGCTCGCATAAGAATAGCTTCTTTATTGTCACTATACGCTTTTACTCCCTCCCATCCATGAAGGACAAAAAAGCCCGCAACCATCCCATCATTTAAGATAACAATAGGGTGACGATCCTCTTCCATTAAACATTTCTCTAAAGCATCAAGCGGCGTACTTGTATAATATAGCTGTTCATCTGACAAAAGATATTCTTCTAATTGCTGCTTATATTTTTCTTCATAAACTTCCAATGATATAGACACTATCTTCACCTTTCATTCACTTTGGTTGTTAATAGATTTTTTATGAGCACCACTTCATCTCTAATAGGAATACCATCGTTTCCGAGGAAGGGGATTTCTGGTTTAATTTTTCTAGCTTCTTTTACTGCGTCTACGAGCAATTCTGCTAAACAATAACCCCTTTTTTGGTAAAACTTTAAAGCTAGTAAATTATCATTTGTTGTAACTATTTTGACCTGATCACATAGGACTTGTTTGGCTGTTTGTTCAACAGTATGTAAAAGCTTTGTCCCAACACCCTTTCCTTCTTCGATACTGTCTAAAGAGATAACTTCACACTCCGTATCTCTTAAAATATAGGTTATTAAACCAATCATTTCCCCTTCTTTATTCCAGGCAATAAATCCATCTAAAGCACTGCAATCATAGATACCTGTAGAAAGTACCATTTCAGGGCTTCCCCAATGAGATTGGAAAAATAATTTTACTTTTTCACGGTTAGTTTCAGTAATCGCGGTAATATTCATATCAATTCCTTCTCCATACAAAGATATTTTTGATGCCCAATAGGCTTAGAGGCAAAGAAAACTTCCCCTTTTTCTATATAACTATGCTTTTTATATAACTTTAAAGCTTGAGGGTTTCCTGAAAATACATCTAATCGGATGCTATCATATCCTTTGGCAAGAGCATATTCCTCCATATGCTGGACCATGATTGCTCCTATCCCTTTTCCTTGGTAACGGGGATTAAGCATAAGAGAGTGAATAATCAAAGGATTATTTCCATTCCATGGAATGGACTGCCATTCCTCTGTTTGCCATTCATTTAATACCACATGTCCCACTATCTTATCCTCTTCTAATAAAACGAATAGCATCTTATTTTCGATACAGTCTTGAAAATAGCCTCTATTCGGATAATGATCATCCCATTGGAAAATATCATGCTTAATTAGATTTTCTCTGCATTTGATATAGATATCATTAACTTCTTCAAGCATCTTGGCGCTTGCTGTTATAAATTGCAATTTCATTCCACCTCTTTCCTCTCATGATGTTTGTCTCTATTTTATCATTCTCATTCTTGTAGATGGATAATTTTTTTCCTAAAGTATCCATTTTCTCGTTTGAGCATATCGAACACATATTTCATGGAATAGAGGTAAAATTATACATATAACATAAGAGTAAAGGGTGAATGGGGTGTTCGAGAAATCTATATATAAAACTATTCTAAGCAATTCCTTCACCATTCCAGTGAAGGTTACTTATTGGGATGGAAAATCAGCTGTTTATGGTAACGGCGATCCTGCAATAGAGCTTATTTTTAGGAAACCTATTCGTATTAAAGACATTCACAATAACGCGTCATTAGCTTTAGGAGAGGCTTACATGGACGGGAAGATTGAAATAAAGGGAAGTATCGAGGATTTAATTGCGTCTGCCTATGAAAATGCATCTAGCTTTATGCAAAATAATAAGTTTAGGAAATTTGTTCCCAAACAATCTCATACGAAAGCGCGAAGTAAAGAAGATATCCAAAATCATTACGATATCGGCAATGACTTTTATAAACTATGGCTAGACCGTTCCATGACTTATTCCTGTGCCTATTTCAAAAATCCAGAAGACACATTAGAAACCGCACAGCAAAATAAGGTGGATCATATTTTAAAAAAATTAAATCTATCTCCGGGCCAGCATCTATTAGACATTGGCTGCGGATGGGGGAATCTTATTTTTACTGCGGTAAAAGATTATCAGGTGAAGGCAACCGGCATTACTTTGAGCCAAGAACAGTATAATTATGTTACCCAATTAGCTAAGGAAAAAGGATTATCGGAAAGCATAACCGTCTATTTAATGGATTATCGGGATTTAAAGGATAGGACCTTTGACCGCATCACTAGTGTTGGGATGTTTGAACATGTAGGCAAAGAAAATCTCCAAGCCTATTTCCACCAGATACACCAATTGCTAAAAGACGATGGGGCAGCCTTAATTCATGGAATTTCACGCCAGCAAGGTGGCGCGACTAATGCTTGGATCAATAAATATATTTTTCCTGGAGGCTATATTCCTGGTGTCGCGGAGCTAGTCAGCCATATGACAGCTGAAAATCTGCAATTAGTAGACTTAGAAAGCCTTCGTCGCCATTATCAAAAAACATTAGAAATATGGCATGCTAACTTTATCGCTAACCTAGAGGAAATCAGGAAAATAAAGGATGAACGCTTTATCCGCATGTGGGACTTGTATTTGCAAGCTTGTGCCGCTTCCTTTAAAGCCAGCAACATTGATGTTATTCAATATTTATTGGTTAAGAAAAGCAGTAATTCGTTACCAATGACGAGAGGATAAAGAATCAGATGGGAAGGTTCTTAACTTCCCTTTTTGAAACAATAGGAGCATAAGAAGTTGGCCCTTTGATTCCTTTAGAATCTTTCCAGCATAAGATCAGTATTTACGGCTATAGCTGCTTTGCTTCCATCAGCAGCAGCAAATAGTAAGGATGATGCCCCTTCTTTTTCGGTTTCTCCAGCAACATAAACATTCTTTTGAGATGTTCTCCCTGATCCATCTGTTACTAGCACTCCATTTTCATGGACATCTAATCTTAGCTGCTCGACAAACTGATTGGAACGATAATAAGAAGGAGAAACAAAGCCCCCCGTTCTATTAATCTGCCTTCCTGATGTAAATACAACTTGCTGAAGATACCCGTTTTCGCCTATTAAGCTCTTTATTGGTTCGGTAACGATTGGAACATTCCGCTTAAGAAATATTTCTTTTGTATTTTGGGAAATCGCTGCACCATTTGTTGCTATTACTAAATCCTTCGACCAATTATAAACTAACCTTCCCATATGTAATGCTTGTGCTTCCGTGTAAGCAATAATAAGAAGAGCTTGATCTCTTAGCTCCCAGCCATCGCAGTATGGGCAGCTAAAAAGGCTTTTCCCATAATATTGTCTCGCATTAGGAATGGGAATGACCTCTTGCACACCAGTCGCTAAAATGATTTTATCTGCTAAGTATTCTTTATGTTTTTTCGTTTTAACAAGAAACACTTCAGCCTCTCTTAACTTTTCAATTTCCGTTACCGTATCCTTATAGGGAGAAATGCTCGGATAATTCATTAAATCATTCATCCCTAAATCCTTAAACATCTGCGGATTTATTCCATCTCTTGTTAGAAAGCCATGTGATTCATGACTTACTCTATTTCTATTCGTCCCATCATCAAAAATAGCCACACTTCTTCTCGCTCTCCCCAGTGTCAGCGCAGCACTCATCCCAGCTGGACCACCACCAATAACTATACAATCAAGAATATTCATCTCCATAGATTCCCCCTTTTTCTTCTATTTTAAGTATATGAACGACGTTTCCTTCGTAGTGCTAGAATAAATTTGTAAAAAAAGAAACCGTTCGTCTGTTTGTTTTGTCTAATTTGTAGGTAGAAAGGAGAGGGAATTGTGGAGAAGCAAGAAAAAGATAAATTGCTTACAAACGCGATGGATGCATATGGCCATTATTTATCCCGACTTGCCTACGCCCTTGTGAAAGATAGGGAAAAAGCAAAGGACATTGTGCAGGATGTGTTTATTCGTTATTATTTGCAGCTTGATCAATTTGAAGGTCGATCTAGTGTGAAAACATATTTATATCGTATAACGGTAAATGAATGCCGAAACTACTTTAAAAGCTGGGCTTATCGAAAAGTCGAAGTTTCGAAGATTAAGAACACTTTTCTGATCCATAAAGAAACACCCGAAGAAGCCTATTTAAAACAAGAAAGTAAAAATTATCTTGCCGACTTACTTAATAAACTGCCAATAAAGTATAAGGAAGTCTTATGGTTATATTACTATGCTGAATTATCTACACAGGAAATCAGCGAGATATTAAACTGTTCCAGCAATACGGTTAAAACTAGACTAGCGAGAGGACGGAAGAAAGCACAACTAACCATGAGTGAGGAGGAGATAAATCATGCCAAAGAACATTAAACAATTATTTGATGAAACAATCCCAGCGGATATCACCCTTTCCGAAGAAAACAAACAAAAGATTTTACGAAATGCAAACCAGCAAATGCAAAATATTAATCAAAGAAAACGAATAGTCCGTCCAATATTTAGTGTAGTTGCCATTATTAGTCTTCTCCTTATTTTAATTAGTCCTTCTCTAGTAAACCGGCTTTCAACACACTCTTCTTTTCATACACCGCTGGAAAAAGTAACTATACCAAATGTTGATTATTCATCTTTAATCCATTCTTTCTATATAAAGGAAACGAACGAATTGATTTATGCTGATAAAAAAAACATTTATTCTTATTCCCTCACATCGCACTCACAGCAAGTACTTGTCGAATCTAGTGCAAACATTGATACATATGCACTGACAGCAAATGCGCATTGGCTTGTGTGGGGAGAAAGAAATAATAAGCTTTTTATTAAAAATCGAAAAACACTGTCGCAGAAAGAATATAAAAAAGACATTATAGGAGATGTTCAATTGAAAGGAAATACATTAATTTATGATGATACTTCTGGATATAAGCAGTTAAATTTATCAACACTTAAGGAAACTAGCATTCATGGTTTCACGGGAATTGCCAGAAACAGTAAAGCTGATTTAAATCGTAATTTACTTGTTATTCCTGAGCAGTTTAAATCAAATAACAGAAATAAAACGGAGTTTTTTGTCTATAATCTAACCAGCCGAAAACAAGTTGGGAAATATAGCGTTCCCTATAAAGCAGCTGAAAACGTTACTTTAATAAATAATAAAATATATGCAGCCTTTTCAAATGAGGATGAGGGACCATCTATTTTAGGGTATATTGATCTCTCTAATGGAGAATTCCATGAAATCCACACACCACCTTTCACTACTTATGCTGTCTATAAAAATTACATCGCATTAAGTGTAGTGGAAAAAAATACAGATACAGTTAAACTATATCAATTAGAAAATGAAAATTTAAAGGAACTACCCATATTCAATAACATAAAAGAACGCCTAGTCATGCCCCGTTTCACCGATGATGGATCCTTAATAGTAAACGGAGAGGCAGCAGATTTTTCTATGTACTTGCAGGATGTAGAATGAGAGCAGAGGGACGGTTCTTGCGCTTCCCTTTTTCAAAAATAGAAGCCGTAAAACGTCCCTCTGCGTATTTTATATTACGTATTCTCGATAACGATTATAGTCTTCTTCTTTGCATTCGATAGATAGGAATATTCCTTCTTCCTTATATTCTGTTGAAAGGATATTTGCCTTTTCCGTCAAATAGGATAATACATTCCCTTTATCATACGGGATAGTCATTTCACAGGAAATATACTGCTTAAAGACATTTTTAGAAATAGCTTCCACTAGTTCATTTATTCCAATTTGCCTTTTAGCAGAAAGGTAAACTCCATCTGTTCCTGCCATCGATGTATCTCCTGCTGCTAAATCTATCTTATTAAAAGCATAGATAGCTGGGATATTTTCCGCGTTAAGCTCTTTTAAAGTCTTATTAGTCACATTGATTTGCTCTTGATAATTTGGATTAGAGTAGTCAACGACATGAATAAGCAAATCAGCTTCCGCCACTTCCTCTAAGGTCGACCTGAATGCTTTTACTAATTGGTGCGGTAATTTACTAATAAATCCAACTGTATCTGTTAATAAAAAGGATTTATTATTTGGCAATGTAATATTGCGCACTGATGTTTCAAGGGTTGCAAAGAGCATATTCTTTTCAAACACCATTTTCTCGGTTGCAGCATGATATTTTTCAAGCAGCACATTCATTAAAGTCGACTTCCCAGCATTCGTATAGCCAACGAGTGCAATACTTGGCAACTCTTTCTTTTTTCGCATCTTTCGCTGGTTTTTACGTTGGACCACGAGCGTATCTAACTCTTTATGCAAGCGACTAATTCTGTCTTCAATCCGTCTTCGATCCAATTCAAGCTTCGTTTCCCCTGACCCTCTATTTATAAGGCCAGATCCTCCTCCTTGACGACCTAGTGATTCTCCTAAACCAGCTAATCGAGGCAGCATATATTGCAATTTTGCGATTTCAACCTGGAGCATCGCTTCTTTTGTCTTCGCTCTTTGAGCAAATATATCTAAAATCAATACTGTTCTGTCAATGATTCGGCAATCTGTTGCTTCCTCTAAATTACGAACTTGGGAAGGAGACAGCTCATCATTGAAAAGAACAGCCTGCACGTCCTTCTCCGCAAGCAATGCAGTTAACTCCTGCAGTTTCCCTTTCCCAATATAGTGTGCAGAATGAACCCGATCCAACTTCTGCGTTATCTCTCCCACTACTTCTATATCACAAGCTTCTGCCAATTGAATTAGCTCTTCCATTGAATTAGCAAAGTCTTCTTTCTGATCATAATGAACGCCTACTACTATCGCTTTTTGTTTTCCTTCCATTCCTGTTCCTCCATTCTATTCATAAAAAAACACACAGGTGGCCACCTGTGTGTGAAGCAATCGGAATAAGGAAGAGGAATAGTATTTATATAAAGTAAACCCTAAGTCTAAAATGGGTTTCTAAAGAAAATATTATTCCATTTTAATAAAAAGAGAGCATAATTCTCCCCTTTTACACCACATCATTATAAATAACGTTAATGAAAGGTTGCTTTTAAAAATAGGCAAACTAATCCCGATTACTCTACACACAGGCAGAGCCTTTAAGTACTATAAAATTAGTTACATAAAGTATACAATCGAGATAGAATTCCACATCTTAAAGCAACCCTCCATTCATCTAATTAACATTATTATACCATAAATGGGAAGTAGAGGGGCAATTTTTCTGTTTTCTGCTGAATATTTTTCTTATAAGAAAAGCGCTGGTTTAGTCAAGCTTCCCCTTGTACTCTCGATACTTTTTTGTAAGATTCCTATCCAGTTTGTTTAAAAGCTTGGAATACTTTCAAAAACAGGAGAACCTCCTCGATTTCCTTTATTCTTTATGAAAAGCACAGCTAGTTATGTGGTCGTTGACTATTCCGACTGCTTGTAGATAGGAATAGATAGTTATGGGTCCTACAAACTTAAACCCTCTTTTTTTCAAATCTTTGCTGACTTTCTTTGATAGGTCAGTTTGCGCTGGTATTTCGCTGTCATACTGCCAATTTGATATGATTGGTTTTCCATCTACATAAGACCATAAAAATTCAGCAAAACTTCCGTATTCTTTCTGTATTTCTATCATTGCTAAGGCATTGCTTTTAACTGATTTAATCTTTAACGGATGTTTCACAACCTCTGTATTAATTCGGATATTTTCCAACTCTGTTTCTGTTAGGTTTGCACAGTATTCTAAATCGAAATCGTGAAAGGCCTTTTTGTATGCTTCTCGCTTTTTTAAAATGATTGACCAAGACAATCCAGCTTGTGCTCCCTCTAGTACAAGCATTTCAAACAAATATTGATCATTATGACTTGGAATACACCACTCTTTATCATGATATTCTCGCATCAAGTCACTGGAATTTGCCCAGGCACATCTAGTTTCCATCAAACCATCCTCTTTTAAAAATTATTCTTATTCTTAGTATAATCCAATTAACCTGACAACAGTATGTCATATTTTGAGACCACTTCTCGCTTCTCTTTTCTTTGGATGATACACTTAATTAAAAAAAATAATTTTACCCGTTTAATTTTGTTCTACCTGGCCGTTATATATAGGAAAAGACTTTAGGAGGTAAAATAATGAAAAAAATGTTCACTAAGCATTTTACAGAGGAATCAAGAAAATTATTAAATGAATTGGAAGAAATGATTTCATCCTACTCCGAATCCTTATGGAACTATTGTAAATATGTTACAGGTTCCCCTTGGGATGGAGAAGATTTATTTCAAGATACAATTATTAAATCATTTGGAATGGTTCCACAAAGGTGGCATGAGATTACAGATAAAAAGAACTATCTTTTTCGAATCGCGACAAATACTTGGATTGATCAGTGTAGAAAAAGGAAAAGAGAGATTGGAATCTTAGAAGATATTCCAACCCCTTCCGTTGCTTTTACAGATCATCTACTCTTAGAAGAGATTCTACTTTCTTTGGAATCAAATTTAACGCCTAAACAAACAGCTGCCTTTCTTCTTCTAGATGTTTTTCATTTTAGCGCCGAAGAAGTTGCAGGAATTGTAAAAAGTACTCCAGGCGGGGTCTATTCTTCCGTTCAACGCGCTCGAAAAAAAATTAAATCCTTAGACTTTTCTAATTCTGAAACATATACAGAAGCTAATTTTGCACAAAAAGAAACTATTCAAGCTTACCTGCAGGCATTCAATGAAGGAAATTTAGATAAGATGTTACGTCTTTATAGTGATTATGCTCAAAATGAAGCTTTCCTTGGCTTCCAAGAGTATTCCAAAGACGAAATGCGTAACGGCTCTCTCATCTACGGATTACCCGGACATACAGCAATGTCAAAAATCTTATGGGGGAAACCTGTTATTATTGTATTAGCAGAAATCGATGGGCAATTAAAAATTCACGATATTCAAATACAAGAAATCGAGAATGGCAAAATCGTCAGCCACCAAAGCTACTTCTTCCGCAAAGAATTTATTTTAGCAGCAGCCGAAGAATTAGGAATAGAAGCTCAATTAGATAAACCACCATTAAAATGGTGACAGAGGAGCGGTTCTTCCGTTTCTCTCCATATTCCTCAATAAGGAGTCTTCCCATGAAAATAAGTAGACTGTTTCAAATTATCTATATATTACTAGAAAGAAAAATGATCACGGCTAACGAACTAGCCGATAAACTTGAAGTATCTGTTCGAACTATATACCGCGATATTGAAGTTCTTACGGAGTCTGGCATTCCTATTTATACAACCCAAGGTAAAGGTGGCGGAATTACCTTGATGGATCAGTTTGTACTCAACAAATCACTCCTTTTAGACAAAGAGCAGGATGAAATACTATTTTCCCTGCAAAGTCTATCTGCCACTAATTACCCAGATACAAGCGATATTTTAGCGAAACTAAGTCATCTATTTCAAAAAAGCGAAACTAAGTGGATTGAGGTAGATTTTTCAGCATGGGGCAGTGATACAAAAAGAAAGGAATACTTCTCCCTTTTTAGACAAGCCATTCTAGAGCGTCATATCCTCTCGTTTCACTATATCAATTCGAATGGGGAAAAGAGCTTACGGCGAATTCTTGCGACAAAATTATTGTTTAAGGATAAAGCCTGGTATTTAGAAGGTTTTTGCCTAGAAAAATCGGCGAATAGAACTTTTAAAATAAACCGTATGTCTAATATAGCTTTAACTAATGAAATTTATGACAACATAAAAAAAACGGAAGAATTAATTTTAAATGATTCTTTGGATGGGGATTATTTAGAATGGGCAGACTTAGTGCTCAGAATTAGTTCCAGAGCCAGTTATCGGATTTATGATGAATTTGAGGAAAAGGATATCTCAAAAGAGAAGGATGGCTATCATATCATTTGCACCTCTCATATAAAAGGGGAATGGTTATACAGCTACCTATTATCCTACGGGAATTATTTAGAAGTGATCGAACCCACAGACATAAGAAATGAAATAAAAAGGAGAATTCAGCAAATGATGAATCAATATTGACTTTGCCATTAATTCTTTGGTTTTATTGCTGACTTAGCATACACAAAGGGACAGTTCTCCCTCCTTCCCGAAGAAAAGCAGGAGTATCGTCCCTTCATATTCTTATACTTTAAATCTACTAATTAGTTCTTGTAAATTCTCCGCTAAATTCGATAAGTCGGAAGCAGAGGACGCAATTTCTTCCATGGATGCAAGCTGTTCTTCTGCTGAAGCTGCCACATTTTGAGAATGCATAGAAGTATTCTCTGATATGTTAATGATTCCAGATACGGTTGATGAAACTTGGTGCGTACTTGCAGAAATTTGTTCAGAGGTTGCCGCCATATCCTCCGTCAACTCTGTCATTTTTTCCATAAAGTGATAAATCTCTTGAAAATTATCCTTTGTTTGATTAACAACTTCCAATCCTGCTTTTACATCCGTATTTACTTTTTCCATCGATTGATTGGATTGTGTCATATCTTCCTGTATTGTTTTAATCAATAAGGCAATTTGAGAAGATGATTTTTGAGATTGCTCTGCTAATTTTCTCACTTCATCTGCAACTACCGCAAAGCCTTTCCCATGTTCTCCAGCTCTAGCCGCTTCTATGGCCGCATTTAGTGCTAATAAATTCGTCTGGTTCGCAATATCTGTAATGACCTTTGTAATTTCTTCAATCTCTTGGGATCGATTATCTAAATTCTTCATTACCTTTCCACTTATTGCTACAGAACGATTGATTTCGTGTATTTGGTTTACAGTCTTATCCACAAAAAAGCTGCCTTCCCTTGCCTTCTCTGTTGTACTTTTACTCATATCAGTAATAATAACAGCATTAGCGGCAATTGATTGAATCCCTTTTGAGACCTCTTCTAAAGCAAACGAGCTTTCCTGAACACTAGTAGTCGATTGATCTGCCCCATCCGCAACTTGCTGTATAGATTCTGTTATGGTCTCTGTTGCTTTGCTAGTCTCTTCCGCACTTGCTGTTAATTCTTCTGAAGAAGAAGCAAGTCGCTCAGAGGATAAAATCAATTCATTGACCATCGACTTAAGGTTGTCTGCCATTTTATTATAGCTATCTGACAAGAGACTTAATTCATCACCAGCATTGTCTTGAATATTGTTTGTAAAGTCGCCTTCTCCAGCTAATTTTAAGGCAGCTGTTAAATTAGAAAGTCTCTTTTTCAATTGACTTGTATAGAAGTATACAACAACAGAAGCTAACACTATCATCATCACCAAGACCACGATAAACTTCCATAAAAAGGAGGATATAATACTATCAATAATTTCTTGAGAAGCTCCAACATATAGAATTCCAATAACTTCTCCTGCTTTGTTCTCTAGAGGCATGTACGCAGTTTGATACAATTGGCCAACTACATTTGCTTCCCCATAAAATCTTTCTCCTTGATCTAATACTGTACTCACAACTTCTGGGGAGGCCTGTGTGCCAATTGCTCGTTCTCCATTCATCATGACATTCGTCGCAATGCGTGTATCTCCTTGGAAAACAGTTACGGTATCACCAGTATCCGCGCCTATTTTATCTACAACCTCAAAATTATCATTGAGAACCGTATTTCCTTTATATAGTTTATCTTCTTTGATTTCCCAATCACCTGGATATTTATTATTTATATACCGATAAGCAAGTCCAATATCCCCTTTTGCTTTCTCTGTAGCAAATTGTTTCATTCCTCTTGTTATTTCCTGATTTACTAAAAAACCGATAACCCCAGACAGAACAATAATAATTGCAAAAACAATTATATTTATTTTTGTTCCTAGCTTTAATTTTATTTTCATACCTTTCACCCTTGTTCCCTGTTCATTTTCTTTATATTGCTCTGCTTCCCCCAAGTAGAATCATTAAGCGTTAAAAAAATACTCTTAATAAAGAGTATTTACTACACCTAATTACAGATTGACCTGTTATAAGCTACCACCCTAACTTACATGACATCCCTTGACTCTTTTATAAAACACTAATAGCACTATTACTATCGGTGTATTATTTAGAATGTTTATCAAATAATAAACTTGATAAATATGGTAATAAAAAGACGGTCCTCCCGCTTCCTCTATGGAATGCAGGAGAACCGCCCTCTGCGTACTATTTACGAACGAAATATCCAATCACCGCACCAATAAGGGCGGGTAAAACCCAGCCTAACCCTATCTCGTAAAAGGGGAGAATATTCTCGTAAAAATGACCAATCTCCTCAAAAAAGCTAAGCTTAGCTTCTGGGATGCTTTTTACAAGTGCTTGATAGCCATCCAATATACTTACAAAGAATGTTAGCACCATTGCCGTTAGGTACACACTTTGCTTGCCTTTGAATAATGGCGAAAAAAGAGCAAGTATGATAAGCACAATTGCTAAAGGGTATAAGAACATGAGCACAGGTACTGCAAATAGAATAATTTTATTTAAGCCTAAATTGGCAAATAAGAAAGAAACAACACATAGACTAAGCACAAAAGTCTTATAGCCAATCTTCGGAAATACTTCATGAAAAAATTCACTACAAGACGTTATTAATCCAATACTTGTTTTTAAACAGGCAAGCACAATGATAACCGCAAGCAAAATGCCGCCAAAAGGACCAAAATAATGCTTAGCTACTGCAGCAAAGATAAGTCCGCCATTTTCAAAAGTTCCTACAGCTTGTACACTAGAAGAACCCATATAAGTGATAAATCCGTAGATAAGCATCATTAGCAGCATGGCAAATATTCCTGATTTCCATGTTGTCTTCGCAATACTCTTTACATCCATAATCCCCTTCCCTTTAATAGCGCTAATCACCACTATACCAAAGGCTAGAGATGCTAGAGCATCCATGGTGTTGTATCCTTCTTTAAAACCTGTCATAAAAGCATTATTTAGATATGCTCCCTGTGGCTCTTGAAAGCTCCCCATCGGGCGAACAACACTTACTATTATTAATAAAAATAAAAACAGCAGAAAAGCAGGAGTCAGATATTTCCCAATCACATCCATAATCTTTGCCGGATTTAAGGAAAAATAGTAAACCAGTAAAAAGAAAAGAAAACTAAAAATAGCTAAAAATAAAGCAATATGGCTATTAGCGACAAACGGTTCAATCCCTATTGCAAATGGAACTGTCGCTGTACGTGGAATAGCAAAGAATGGACCAATCGTTAAATAAAGAAATAACGAGAAGAGAAATCCGAACACTGGATGAACGCGACTTGAAAGCTCGCGCAGGCCATTGCTTCCTGATAAGCCAATTGCTAATATACCGAGAAAAGGAAGCCCAATCGCTGTTACTAAAAAGCCAGCTAGCGCAAGCCAAAAGTTTGTTCCCGCAAGCTGTCCAAGCTGAATAGGAAAAATTAAGTTTCCCGCTCCAAAAAACATACCAAAAAGCATCGTCCCAATTAGAGCATAAGTTGAAAAAGAAATTCTTGATTGCATAAATCTAATACTCCTTTATAAATACATATAAATTAGATAATACGGGAACGTTTAAAAGTACACAACAACTTTTTAAATGAATTTTCAAATAATACCTTCTAGACTATTAAAGAACTTTCTTCAAAATCTCTCCTGGCAGGCCTTCTATTTCTCCAATCCATGCTGAAGTAAATCCTCTACTCACTAATATTTTTCTCGAGGCTCTATTAGCAGGATCTATAATTGCCTTTATTACCTTTATATCTGTATGCTTCACTAATGACATCAATCTATCCGCAACCAGACCGCCATATCCCTTCCCCCAATGTTCTGGCAAAAGCATATAGCCAAGTTCTGCTTCAGCAAGCTCTTGCTCCGTTAAAGTCACATGACCAAGCCCTATAAATACTTCTGAGGCTGGTTGAAAAAAAGCATATGATCCAAAGATCTGATTCTTGTCATTGCGGATCAATAATTTCTCAAAGTCAGCCTTTGCCTCTTCTAACGGAATAGCTCTTTCTGTAATCTGGGCCATCACTCGCTCATTAGAAACTAATTGGTAATATAACTCAAAATCATTTGCTGTAAATTTACGATATAGCATGACTGCTCATCACCTTCCTATTATATCCGCTTTTTTCTATTCTCTTCCGTAAATATGACAATATAGTGAAATCCGCATATCCAAAACTATTTGATGAAAGCTAAAGATATTCTTAAACAAGAAAGGAATTTTTCCATGGAAAAAAAATTAAACGTATTAATGTTTAGCGGGGACTACGATAAAGCAATGGCTGGTTTCATTCTAGCTAATAGTGCCCGGGAAATAAATGTGGAGGTAACCATGTTTTTCACCTTTTGGGGGCTTTTATTACTTCGTGATCCCGAAAAAGTCGATTTGGAAGGTAAGTCCTTCTATGAAAAAATGTTTAGCACCTTCCAACCTAAAGACGTAGAGCAGCTTCCTTTATCTAAAATGAATTATGCTGGTCTAGGTAAAATAATGATGAAGGAAATGCTTGAGGAGGAAGAAGCTTCACCACTTATAGCTTTCTTAAAAGGGGCAAGAAAAAAACAAGTTAAGTTTCTTGCCTGCAAATTATCAGTTGATATACTTGGATTTAAGCAAGAAGAGTTTTATCCAGAAGTCGAAATTGTCGACGCTAAGGTTTATCTTAAAGATGCTTTAAAGTCTGATATTCAGCTTTTTATTTAAAGGTTCCCATATCATCAAAAGGCGGTCTCTGCTGCTGCAAAAAAACCGCCTATTATCTTTAATATACCTCTGCTGCATTAGGCTTCAATTGACGAACATGGTTTAAATAAGCTTTCACCCCTTCCGCCTCTTCTAAGGGATAAAGAAAATCCATCTTTCTGCCAACTTCTAATCCGATTTCCTCAAATAATGCTGTCATAGAAAATAACGATTTCCAGACTAGACTATAATCGCCACTCGGATAGGTATGCATGAGCCTTTTCCATGTATCATCATCAATATACTGTTTTAAGTATTTACTGTTTTTTCCTACACTAAGGGAAAAATCTGTTTCGATGCCTACCTTCCATTCCAACATTTTTAACAGCATCGCCCTTATGATATTCATATGGTCAATCGCATAAAGAATTTCTCTTCTCCATAATCCCTTAACAACATAGGTAGAGACCCACCAAAATTCGTTACAGCAATCAGAAAATTGTTCGGCAGTTGGCTTTTTTACCCAATAATCTTTATCTGTACTAGGGGGTATACAAGGGAGACTATTGTCTTTATCTAAGAGAATCACCGTCAACCCATCCTCCTGACAATACTTGTTCTTTTCCTCCAGCGGAACAAGGGTTAAGTCGATGCGGTTACCATCCGTAAATAGCATAAGATAGGAAAATTTTCCGCCTAGCTCTGCCGGAAAAAGCGAGGAATCCTCTGGGGTTTGCATAATGATTCGTTTCCCAAAAACATCAATCCAGTTAGGCTCATTCAAAAAAGATTCCATATCATCTACTAGATAAACAATATCAAAATCCTGAAAAGCATCCTTCGGTACATTTGGATTTGTTCTCGAGCCATTCATGCAAACAGCTCTTACTCTCTTATCCTGATTAGCCACTTTTAACACTAAATCTAATATTTGCTTCTCTGTTCTCATGCTATCCCTCCAATTATATTTATTCATATGTTTCTATTATTCTATTTATAATTGGCGGGGCACGAATCCAGCTCCAATGTCGTTATAAAAATCCCTCAAATAGGTTCATAAAAGCCACTCCTTTCTAATAGATAATATACGGACCAAAATATACAGTTAACAAAATAATGTGTACACCAACAAAATAGATAATCCTCGGTGCACCTGTCCATTCATTGATACGTTTTGTTAGTATGGATAAAAAATAGGAAATAACCGCAAATAATAACAAATAAAAATAAGTACTGCCCGTAAATGTTAGGTACTTAGGTGCAGTTGCAAGTATATTCGGAACAAAGAAACGATCCTTCCATATAACTGCTGCAATCAAATAGATTCCAATTCCGGTATAGAAAATCCACGGTGGATTGTAATCAACCTTTCTACTAAAAAATACATACATGAAAATAACAAATAGTATTGGCCACAATAACCATATAAAGGAAAGTGCAAAGGCGAAAAAAGAGGTGGAAATCATTCCAAATGTTTTGCCAAATGCCTGCAGCCAATCCTCAGATGTATGTTTTATTTGTTTGTTTATTTTTGTAATTTCATTGGAAGAAACATAGACTTTATTGCCATCTCCATGTAAATCCATCCATGCAATCATATCTTCATTTAACCATTGTGGAATAGTCGATATCGCAGCTGTATTGCTTCGTCGCTCCGTCTTTGTACTTCCGTTTTCCCCTATTTCCGATTCATAAATATTGAATCCAGTCTTCTCATTATATTTCGTTTCTGTATAACCATTCGCCTTAAATAGCAGGCGCGGCTTTCCATCCCTAAAGGTAAATGCAACATCTGAAATTTCTGTTAGCTTCCCATTCTCCCTTGCAGGATCTTGGAACGTTAACTCATATTGCACAGCCTCTTGTCCTTTTGTAATATCAATTTCTGCATAATAGTTGAAAAACTCTGGTTTTCCTTGCGTTAATTCTAATTCCTCTTGAAGCAATAACGCCAGTTTTTGATCTTCAAACGTAAAAGATATGCCATTTACTATCTTCCCAGGATCAACCTTTACCTTTGTTTCATATAAGTGGTTGACTTTCCCATCTTGGACACGAGATAAAGCAAGGTCAACATTGCCCTTTTCCTTTGCAAATAATAGAAGGTGAATGCCATCCGCATTTTCCTCTACTGCTAACTTTTCCTTTTCTAGATCAATATCCATAATTTCCGACGTTTCTTTTGTTTCAGGATTTAATTGAAAAAGCTTATTTTCTTTTATATAGAGAATAGTTTTCTCGAGTGGAATAAACTCCTCTACATCCGCAACTAATTGTGTCTTATCTTGGTCAAAAATATTTTCATAATCAAAATAAATAAGCTCATCATTTCCCTGATATATTTGTGTCCATTTGTCTACAGGTATATCATAATTTTTCTCTTCCTTGATCCTAAAGTCATTGGTCATGATAGCCGTCTTTAACTTATTTTCCTGAAAGAAAGAGAACAAGTAACCTCCATCACCCGTCTCCTTGATTGCCGGCAGTTTATTTACTTCAGATTGTCCAACTAACAATCCTTTGCTCCAATCCGGCCCTGGCTGCGCTGTCACCTTAGAAAAATTTTCAAAAAACAATAAAAACAGTCCTAATAAAATCAGCACCCCTGGTATGATCCAATATAATTTCTGTAGTATCCAGGTCTTCATCTTATTCCCCCATATTGTTCCAAATAAATTCTCTTTGTATTATGAATAAAATAATAATAGCATATTTTCTGACAAAATATGCTAGAGAATTCTATTCATTTCTTTTCTTACTCTCATTGTATACAAACTATATATAGGGAAATCCCAAGCATAAAAAAAGTGTTTCACCATTCAAATTTCTTGTTCTACCAAAAAAATATTATTCTAGTAAACCTTATTATCACTTAAAACAATCCTCATCCATAATTAGGATGAGGATTGTTGCTGAACTAAGTCTATAGAAAAGCATAGCCATCAGCAAAGGAAGATTTATTTGATTAATTACCTGCCTTTCCTTCTACAAGTCCATGTCCATCAGCTAAAAATTCATTTAATACTCTTGCGTTTTCATCCATGTCTATTTTTAATACTGCTCCCACATTAACCGTATCATTTTCATAGGAGTTCTGAACTGGAATTCTAATACGGTCCAAATCGTCTGATTTATTTACTACTAACCCTTTTGTTATCGACAATATTGTAGGTGTATCTAAGTTTGTCTCAATATAAGGCGTAACAGTACCTAGGATTTTAGGTAAATTCACTACACTGTGTATACTAACTGCTTGTTCTTTCAGCTTTTCTATTGCTTCCTGCTGTCTCTCCACCCTGCCAAAATCACTTAATCGATCATGGCGAAAACGGACATAACCTAATAACTGATCGCCATGTAATACTTGTTTCCCTGGATGTAATGTCATACCAATCCCATAGGACATCTCATATGGTATATCAACTTCAATTCCTTTAGGAGCTACTATATCTACAATTTTGGAAAAACCCTCAAAATCTGCAATCGCATAATAGTTAATATCAATACCAAAGTTCTCTTTCAAGGTTTTTCTTACTAATTCAGGTCCGCCATAAGCAAATGCCGCATTCATTTTTTGATATCCTATTTCCGGAATATTTACATATATGTCTCTCATAATAGAGGCTATTTTCATTTTATGTGTATTTTGATTATAATGCACAATCATTAGTGTATCCGTTCTAGCATGTTCCTCTCCTCGCGAATCACTTCCTAACAACATAATATTAATTTCTCCAAATTGTGGCTCAGGTCCTTCAAAGTCTTCAAAACTACTTTCTATTTTATTATTTCCTTTCATTTGGGTTGCTTGTTTTAAGCCTTTATTATATTGATAAACAGAATAAAAAACGGCTAAAGCAAAAATAAGAATTGCAAAACCAAAAACCCTCTTCCACCTTATTCCCTTTTTTCTTTTTACTCTCGTATTATTTTCCATTCTATATCTCCTTTATTCTCTAACCCTTTGCAGGCAAAAGCTTAGCCGAAATCTTAATTGCTACCGCATCATCTAAATATCCGATTGGGAAAATGTAATCCGGAATAACATCAACGGAAATTATAAAATAGATAAGAGCGGCTCCCATAACAGCTAATTCCGTAATATTTCCTTTTTTGTTGGAAAAACGTTGATAATACTCTTTTAGTTGTTGTATGAATGGTCCTACCCCTTCTACTTTTTGCACTTTTTCTTCAAATTTATCAGCTACTAATCCCTTTCCTTCATCAGTCAATGCATAATGATTATATTTTTGAAGCTGTTCTTGCACTTCTTTGATAGAAAAGGTCTCCTTATAGTGGTTAGAAGAGAATAATTCACTTTGAATGGTTTCGATAGAATCGAAGATATCTTCTGATTGACTTGACACTTCTGAAGGTAAATAACCGGCCGCTGTAAACATTTTATCTACAGGAAAATCAAGAAACTTTGCAAATTTTTGAAGATGTTCTGGGGTTGGTCTTCTTTTGCCGTTAATTATTCGTGAGATTGTAGCTGTGTCAATATTCGTTAACACACTGAGCTTTCTCATTGACATAGCATTTTTCTTCAAAAGATTTTTTAATAATAATCCAATCTCATTGATGTCCCTCATATTAGATTAAGCTCCTATCTTTTATTATTCTTTTATATTAAGAATTTGTAATATTAACACGCAATATACTACTAAAATAGCGGACTGTTGATTTTTTGTCAACAAACAAATCGTTTTCTATTATCTATCCCTATAAAAAACGCATAAACATCTATGAACTTATGTCTATGTATGGGTTATTACTTGATTAGAACATTAGAATGAACAAATATATTGACATATTGTCAATGAAATAGTATGGTTCAAATGACTTACAACAAATCTTTGTTTTCTTTTAAACTATCATTCTAATTCTTAAGTAAGAATTAGTTTTCATTCGATTCTTTTATGTAGAGATTTACCACTATGTTTAAGACATTACCTTATTCACTAGGAGGCTATGTAATGCTAACTTTCATTTTACTTCTTTTTATTTGTATTTTTGCCGGGCTTCTGGGCTCTATCCTCGGAATAGGTGGAGGGATTATTCTTACTCCAGTTCTAACACTAGGATTTGGGTTTGATATCCACCATGCGATTGGAGCAAGTATAATATCTGTTATTGCAACAAGTTCCGGTTCAGCAGTAGCATACTTAAGAGATCGAATGCTCAATATTCGCGTGGCCATGTTTTTAGAGATTGCTACTACGGTTGGAGCGATCATAGGAGCAATCTTAGTAGGCATTCTCTCGCCGACTCTTATGTTTATTTTATTTGGTTCTTTCTTACTTTACTCAGCGATCAATATGGTACAAAAGCTCCGTTCGGGCGAAGAAGTATTGAAAAAGGCGCAACCTGACTATTTATCGGACAGGCTAAAACTAAATAATACATATTATGATAAAAGCCTAAAGACACAAATTGATTATCAAGTCGAAAAAGTCCCAGCAGGGTTTAGTGTGATGTTTGGGGCAGGATTAGCTAGTGGGTTACTAGGGATTGGCAGTGGTGCCTTTAAAGTAATGGCATTGGATACATTTATGAAAATGCCACTCAAGCCTTCTAGCGCAACTAGCAACCTAATGATGGGAGTTACTGCTGCTGCAAGTGCAACTGTATTATTTTTCAACGGCTCTATCTTACCAGAAGTTGCTGCTCCCGTTGCTATTGGGGTATTAATTGGATCCACAATTGGAGCAAAAGTAATGCAAATATTACCAGCAAAATGGATCCGAATTATTTTTATTCCACTTTTATGCTATATCGGTGCTCAAATGATATTAGAAGGATTTGGGGTGAAATTTTAATGGAAGCACAAAAAAAAGAACAAACTTCTGAAGAAGAATTAGTCATTATTGAGGAAACAATCGGAAAAATACTTAGATTCGGGGTTCTTGTCTCTGCCCTAATTATTTTTGTAGGCATTATTACTTATTTGATTACAAATAACTCTGGTTATAAGGAAACGTTCCCTACTAATTTTAAAGACATTTTTATTGGGGTTGCTGCATTTAAACCATTTGCCATTATTATGCTAGGTCTCTTTTGTTTAATCCTAACCCCTGTATTAAGAGTTGGAATATCCTGTTATGCTTTCTATAAAGAAAAGGACTGGTTATATGTTGGAATAACAGCCATAGTATTAATAATATTATTTATCAGCTTCTTAATTGGTTATACTTCTTAAAAAAAGGGCTTGTTTTCTTCCTGAAAACAGTCCCCGTTTTTATTCATCCTGTTAAAATATCCTCTTTCGGATAACAAATCTTGATTTATTTCATACGGAATTCGGCTAATATTGTTTCTCTCCATGTTCTTTAATCAATCTGTAAAAGATAATCCAAATGCTAATAACTAATAAATAAATAACAAAGGAATAATAAATCGTATATCCATGTTGATAATGAAAAATCCCTATCATGCCACAAATTCTCTCTATCGCAACACTCACAAGGGCCCAGCCTAAAATGTATAACAGCGTAAAATTAGGTTTAATATGGAAGAGATCATATAGATAAAAGAAAAGGTAGCTTATCGGGGCATACATTACATGGGAAAAGAAATCCATTATTTCAAAAGAAGAACTGTCATTTATTATATAATAACGCACTGGTAAAATACTTAACGTATGGTCAAAAACGAAACCAAAAAAAATACCACACATGAGATATATACTCATCGTCTTTTTGGTAAAACGCCTTGGGAGCAATATCACCAATAAAAATCCCAAAAAAATCGAGATAAGGATACTCCACTCATTTAAACTAAAATGAAAATCATAATGTAATTCTTTCATTTTTCTTCCAACTCTCCTTTATCCAGGCCAATAAACCAGCGGGCTATCCACCATACTAAAACTATTGATATAACATACAAAAGAGCAGAATATAACTGATTCCAATTCTCGAAGGCAAGAAGATCTGCCCATATATAGATCCGATCCTCCAAGCATAAAAACAACACAATGAGCCCAGTAAATAGTAATCGCCATTTTGTCTTCCATGAAGAGCAAAGGATACAAATAGACAGGAGAATTTGAAATGGTATCACAATAAATCGGCAAATATACATAGCAAATGAACCTTCAACCGTGCGAGTAAGAGGGACCCAGTGCAAATTAACATCTAATATTGTAAATATCGTAATTGTTAAAATTCCAATAATAAAGTACAAAAAAACAATCTCCGTAAGCATTAAACCTTTCGGAACAATAGCAAATACAATCAATACTATACATGCTAACAGTGACATAATAGCGATGGACATAAATAATCATCCTTTAAAAGGTTTGGCATATAACATGTAATATGCCCAAGAGAAACAATATTATTTCCAAAATAAACTATTATTGCCAGTATTAAGATCGTCCGGTATATAGACACAAAAGGCCTTCAAGTTTTCATACTTGAAGGCTTTCTCATTATAAACCTATGCATTAACATGATATCGGCCCTTCGGCACAACTAAAGGAGTTCCTGAAACTGGATCATTAATCACCGTACAATTAAGTCCGAAGATGTCTTTAACCAACTTACTTGTAATGATGTCAGCTGGCTTCCCCTCTCCTACAAGCTTGCCTTTGTCTAGTGCAAAAATATAGTCCGCATACCGTGCCGAAAGATTAATATCATGCAGGACCATTACGATCGTTGTACCGTATTTCCGATTAAGATCTGTCAGCAAATCTAATATTTCCACTTGATAGGTGATATCTAAGAAAGTGGTTGGCTCATCAAGAAATAAAATATCCGTTTGCTGAGCAAGTGCCATCGCAATCCAGACACGTTGTCTCTGCCCGCCTGAGAGCTCATCAATATTTCGATTAGCAAATTCTGTAATCTTCATAATTTCCATTGCTTCTGCAACTGCTTCATAATCCTTCTTGGACCAGCCACTAAAGAAATTTTGGTGAGGAAATCTCCCTCGCCCAACTAGATCTGCTACTGTTATTCCTTCTGGTACAATAGGGGATTGTGGCAAAATACCGAGAATGCGAGCTAATTGTTTTGGCGGAAATTTACTAATCGCCTTTCCATCGAGTGCAATGCTGCCAGAGGAAGACTTAATAAGATTGGATAGTGTTTTTAAAAGCGTTGATTTTCCACAGCCATTTGCGCCGATAATCACACTAATTTTATTACTCGGAATTTCAAGCTCAATATCTTGCAATATCATTTTGCCTTCATAGCCTGATGTTAACTTTTCCGCTCGAAACTCATGTATCTTATCCATTACAACTCTTCCTTTCGATTCATTCGAATTAATAGCATGATTAAGTATGGTGCACCTAGAATACCAGTGATCACACCTACTGGGTATCTAGCGACAAATGCAAACTGTCCAATCAGGTCAGATGCTAAAACCAAAATGATTCCCACAAGACCTGCCGGAATAACACTAGAAAATCCTATCCCAACTAATCGTTTAGCAATAGGGCCAGAAAGGAATGCAACAAATGCAATCGGTCCAGTGGTAGCAGTAGCTAACGCAATAATTAGAACCGAACTGATAACCAGTACAACTCTTGTTCTATCTGTGTTAACGCCTAGTGATGCAGCAGTTTGTTCCCCAAGCTCTAACATATCTAATCGTTTTCCAAGTAAGATAATGATAGGTGCCAAAAGTAGAACGGTAATCATAAGCGGATAAAGATTCTCCATTTTCACACCATTTAAACTACCACTTAACCATCTCATTGCTGTCGGAACATCATGATGCTGTCCAATAAGCAATAAATAGGATATTACAGCATTTAACATCGCCTGTATTCCAATACCTATCAATATTAACCTGCCAATAGAAAAAGAAGTGCCTTTCGATAATAGAAAAATAACCAGTACTGTAGCTAGTCCACCGATAATAGAAGCAATGGAAACAAACGTACTGCTTGCATGAAGAACAATGATACAAAATACCGCAGCAGCACTTGAGCCAGCTGTTATTCCAATAACATTTGGATTTGCTAGAGGATTACGAAGCATTGTTTGAAACACATGTCCAGAAATACCAAAAGCAAAACCAGCAAAAACCCCAGCCACCATCCTTGGAAAACGGATTGTTCCGACCGCAAAAGAGGCTCCTTTTACTTGCTCGCCTAGTAAAACACTAATTACATCCCCAACTGGATAAATCGTATTTCCAAGCATAAGCATCATGCAGCATAAAGCAAAAGCAATGATTGCTAACAAACTAGTCACAATAATAAAACGACGACGCCTTTTTGTTCTACCTACCATAATAAGATTCATTGATTCATTCATCATAACGTACGCATTTTCGCTTTCATAGTTATTAAGATTAAAATCGGGGCCCCGATAAAGGCTGTAACTACGCCCACTTCCAGTTCACCGGGACTGCCAATAATCCGGCCGCACACATCTGAAATCGTTAGGATAATCGCTCCTGCTAGAGCGGACATTGGAATAATGTAGCGCAAATCAGGACCAATAATAAGACGGATCACATGGGTTGCAAGTAAACCTATAAAACCAATTGGGCCCGCTAGAGCTGTTGCTGCACCACACAATAAGACCCCTCCAAATGCCGCAACAAGTCTAAGTGTGCCGGTCCGCACTCCCAACCCCTTTGCTGCTTCATCCCCTAAGGCCAAAGCATTTAAGCCCGGGGCAGAGAACAAGGCGATTAGAATGCCTACAACGAGAAAAGGAATGAAAATAGAGATAGAATCCCAATTTCCAGCACCAACACTTCCTACCTGCCAAAATCTAAATTGATCCATAACATTGGAACGCGGAATCATAATAGCCATTACAAGAGAGGATAATGCTGCACTTGTCGCTGCCCCCGCTAAAACAAGTTTAAGGGGGGTGGCACCGCCACTCCCCATCGAACCAATTCCGAATACAAAAATGGCAGTTAAGATTGCTCCTGCTAATGCAAACCAAATGTATTGACCAGCAGTGCCAATATGAAAAAAGGATATCCCACAAACAACAAATAGAGCTGCACCTGTGTTTACTCCTAATATACTAGGATCTGCAATCGGATTACGAGTGACGGATTGCATAAGAGCACCAGAAACTCCCAATGCAGCACCACACAACAAACTAAATACAGTTCTAGCAATTCTTTGGCGGACAACATTTGCTCCGTGAGACTGTACTTCTGGATGGAATAATCCATCCAGTATTTCATTCCAGCCAACAGTGCGAGATCCAAAAGCAAGAGACGCCAATATACTTATACCGAGTAAGATAATAGAAATTACTAATACACTAATAAATTTTCTCGGTATTAATAACTGCTTATTTTTTAGAACGGATGTCTGTTCCATTTACTTCACTTTACTTACAGCTTCTGAGAGTAATTTTAGGTACTCGTCGAGCGTATATTCAATCGAAAGTGTACTTGGTGTTCCGGCTGCTGCAAGTGGCGTATTATCCTCGATAATGACAACAGACCCTCTCTGTACAGCTGGAATCTTTCCATAAATCGGATCTTTCTGTAAAGCAGCAAGTGTTTCATCATTTCCATACGATACAAAAATATCTACATCATTTAATATGTCTGCATTTTCAGCACTTACTTCCAAATAGAAACTAGTTGGATCCGTCATTTGACTTGTAATACTTTCCGGATATTCCATCCCCAACTCTGTAAGGAATTCACCTCGTGGATCTGTTGGTGAATAGATATAAAATTTGGATAAGTCAGCACCATTAACACTTACAAATGCTGCTTTTTTCCCTTTCAATTCAGGAAACTCATTTGCTTTATCTGCAATGAATTTTTCTGTATCTGCAATAAGCTGCTTCCCTTCTTTTTCCATACCCATTCCCATTGAATTATATGTTACTTGTTCACGCCAAGAAGCAACCCAAGGATTTTTTGGATATGCTACAACAGGAGCAATTTCACTTAAAGTATCATACTCTTCTTGTGTAAGTCCTGAGTACGCGGCAAGAATGACATCTGGATTAGAATCAGAAATCGCCTCAAAGTCTATGCCATCTGTATCTTGATAAATATTAGGATTTTTTTCACCTAGCTCTTCTAGTTTTTTTGCAGTCCAAGGTAACATTCCGCTATCATCTTGAACACCATAATTTGCTGCTGAGAAACCTACAGGTACAACACCAAGCGCAAGTGCTACATCTTGGTTAGACCATGCAATTGTTGCAACACGTTCAGGTTTTTCCTTAATGACAGTCTCTCCAAGCGCATGCTTAATCGTTATTGGATACGATGAATCTGTATTAGAATCAGCTGATTTTTCTTTATCTGCCTTCGAGGATGACTGACTTGAACAACCCGCTAGTAAAAGAATGGCTACAATTGAGAATAAGAAAATAGAAATAAATGGCTTTCTTTGTTTTTTAAACATATGTATGTCCCTCTTTTTCTATATAATTTTATAATATAAATGATTATCATTCTCAATTATAATACTTGTTTTCTATTTTTCTGTCAATTACAAATAGTAAGTTATACGTGATTTTGCCATCTTTTGATGAAAATTCTCCATTTCACCAACTAAGAGACCATAAAATCAAGTAGACTACTAATAAATTTAAACTCTTTTAGGCATATTTAAAGGGCAACGCTAAAGCGATTGCCCTTTTTAAATTCTCATTAACTTTTACTCTATTCATTTGCTTTAAATGCTTGTAGATTTTCCAAATGATTAAATATTGGCAAAAACGATATGAAAGCTTAATGTGCTAGTAAGAGCTAGGTAGCAAACAAATAATAAACATTATCATACAAATGCATGATTTCTTCCTCCGTGTTATTACAATCTATTACTGTTTATCATTATAAATAATGATGTTTCTCTATTTCTTCTACGAAAGACTTAATCATTTGGTCTCACCTTCTTCTAATTTTTTGCAAAAAGAAAACTCGCCAAAGGCGAGTTTCACTTTCCATCATTTCTTTTATCCTTTAAAAATTGAAATCACGAATTAATTTGCCAATTTTACAAGCATATGTGCTAATTTATGGCGTTCCTCTTCATTTCCCACTTTCCACAGTTCCTGAAGAAGTGCCTCCTCACGATTTTGCGGTTCTGCGTTGTTAGCAAGATAGCCAGCGACTTTCTCTGCGCTTTTCGCTAATTGCTCTTCATCCATGCCAAGATTTTTGCCCACTTCTATTTTACTGCTTAGATAAGATTTAAACTCATTAAAATTCTCTAGCTTCTCTTGGATTGTTTTTCTATCCATTTCTTTCACTGTTTCTTCGGCCTTGTTGGGATCTGCATTATAATTATTCATCAATAATCTTCCCTCCAATTATTTGTTTGTCCCTTAACTATTCCCCAGAAAAGCCGCGCGAAACTTTATATCGACTTAGCAATAATCTCCATTTCTATCTCATTCCTCACAGGTCCTTTGTTATCCGTAAAAAAAACGAAGATTCTCCAGTGTTGCACCGGAAAAAACCTTCGTTATGATAAACTATTTACTTGTGCTTACATACCGATCTCTAGCTGCTCCTAATCCAAATACAAAGAGCAGCAATGACGCACCAGCTAAAATGAACAACGGAATAGTCCAGCTATTCGTTACATCATGTAAATATCCGAAAAGCGTAGGACCAATAGCCGCTAGTAAATAACCAACTGATTGAGCCATGCCAGATAGTTCTGCTGCCTGTCTGCCATTCTCCGTTCGCAAGCCAAAAAACATCATCGATAAACTGAAGGCACAACCTCCCCCAATACCTATCATGATAATCCAGCATACAATTAACTTTGCACTTCCATAAATTAGTCCAAGTGTCCCCGCTAAAAGCAAAGCGCTCATGATAATGACTAAAGAACGCTGACTTTTCATACGCCCTGCAATAATAGGTACAATAAAGGTAAAGGGAAGTAATGCTAATTGCATCACAGAAAGGAGCCAGCCAGATTGATCTGAACTTATTCCTTGTTGTTGTAAAATCTCAGGCAGCCATGCAATAAGAATGTAAAAGACCATCGATTGTAACCCCATAAATAAGGTCACCTGCCAAGCTAATGGAGAGCGCCACAAGTTCACCTGAGAATCTACTACTTTATTTCGAACAGCTGCTGTTTCCTTGTTGAGATGCTTTATTTGAGGCAGCCAGAATAAAATGGATACGAAGCTAAGTATCCCCCAAATTCCCAATCCACCCTGCCAGCCAATTCCAAGTCCAATGGCAATTGGAACACTTAGTCCCGAAGCAATAGCAGCTAATAAATTCATCGAAATAGAATATACGCCTGTCATTAATCCAATTCGAGTTGGAAACTCTTGTTTAATCAGACTAGGTAATAGCACATTAGAAATTGAAATCGCCAATCCTAGCACAGCAGTACCAATATATAAAGCAGCCACCCCAGATAATGAACGTAAAATAATGCCTAGTGTAAGAAAGATTATAGACATCAGAATCATCATTTCCACACCAAATTTACGAGCCAATTTAGGTACAATCTGAGAAAAAAGCGCAAAAGATAATAATGGCAATGTGGTAATCATCCCTGCTAATGTATTAGAAATATGAAGATCATCCCTAATAAATCCTACTATTGGACCCACTGATGTTAACGGAGCTCTTAAATTGGCAGCAATAAAGATTATTCCTATAATAACCATCCAAACGGCTGACTTATGAACAGCTCGATTTGATTGTATATGTTGATTAGTCATTGTTTCCTCCTGATTATAGTAGCCAAATGACTATGAAATGAGTCCTTCATCATTAATAAGAAGTAGTCAGTTAAGCAATTTGGTATACTATAATATATTTTCACTATGATAATGAATAATATAATATAACAAGCAGGTGTTTGTCCATTCTTTTTTCTAGAAGTTGAAGAAACAAAATATATCCCCGCTATTGGACGGAATAACCTAACCACTACCTCCCGTATCTCAATAAGATATAGAGTACAGCAACTTTATCGGTATGATTTATATAGGAATGGCTTCCATTTGCATCAAAACTAATCGAATCATATTCATTTAAGATATATGACTCATTATTTACATTAATGGTTATGGTTCCCGACATCACCGTAGCTATTTCCGTCGTATTGGGGTGATGCATTTCTGGATAATAAGAACTATGTGGTTGTAAATATGCTCGACACATTTCCATCTCATCCTTTTGATTTTGAAAAATCGGCTCTACAGCCCAATTGCCATCATCTCCGAAAATTCTTACCCCGCTACCAGCCCGCGATACATTCACACTGCTTCCTGAGGAAAATAACGCCATCAGAGGGATCGATAAACTTCGCGAAATCTTCCACAATACCCCAATTGTTGGATTAGTTTCTCCTCGCTCAATATTTCCCAGCGTCAGCTTACTTACACCTGATATCTCAGATAAATTTTCAAGACTCAACCGCCTCTCCTTTCGCAATTTTTTAAGCACTGTTCCAACTTGAATAACTACCTGTTTTGAATCATCTGTTTCTCTATTCATATTCGTCCTCCATTTTTCTATTATGGGAAATATTATTATTCCTATGGTAGGAGCTTAACTCCATTCCTAATTAAGTGGTTCAAACAAACCTTTGCATTGGTTGGTCAACTGATTATAAACCGCAGCTCCTTTGGCATAAGCCTCTTGGCTAAAATCGTTCTTTTCCATAAATGTCTTTAAAAACATGTAAGTAGCGCCTGCATAATAGTTTGCAATATATTCACTATTCTTACCGAACGCTTTATGTTGCTCCATTACAAGCTTATTAAAATTGGCTAACTGACGAATAAATTCGTTACTAATGCCCGCCCATTCAATTAATGCAAATGTCTGTTGATTTTGTTTCCAAAATTGTATTAGTAGTTGAATAAAGCCTGAAGCGTTAAAAGATTGCTGCTTTAAAACCGACTTAAAATCACTCATGACGTTGGATATCTGTCTTATAATGATGTCTTCTTTCACTAAATAATTCCTGTAAAATGTTTGCCTTGCAATTCCAGCTTGCTCGCATAAATCTCGGATGGAAATCTCATAAAAGTTTTTATTCTTAAGATTAAACATCATTAAACTTTGCAGCAATAATTTTTGTGTTCTTTCGACCCGTTTATCCATTTATGCACCAATTTCCTTTCCTGTGTCACATAAAAAAATTCTTTGCTTTTTCTTTGCTTAAATTTATTATACAATCCTTTCAATCTAAGTGACAATTGTAACTTAAGTGTCAATTGTTCATTTACCAACAAAAATTATTTATCATATCGGAGGTAATTATTTTGGGAACAGGAAAGGTAGTAGTCATTACTGGAGCCAATAATGGGATTGGTCTAGAATTAGCCAAAAAAATGCTAGCAGAAGGGAGTCAAGTTATTGCATTAATACGTTCTTCTTTTTCAAAGGACGACCTCTTTATTCAATCAAAAATTACTACAGGACAATTACGAATTTATAAAGCCGATTTATCTGATTTTAACAGTCTAAAAAATGCGCTGGAAGAAATAAAAGCAACGGAGAAGAAAATAGATTTCCTTTTCAATAACGCTGGCGGCAGTTTTCCTTCGTTATTATTTTCTAAGCAAAATCGCGAACTACATTATGAACTTCAGACAGTAGTGCCTTATATTATTTTTAAGGAGCTGTCCCCTTTATTTGAAATGGGAGAAGATAAGACAATTGTTAATACATCTTCAGCTGTCATCCTTCGCGTGAAACAGTTTGATCCAGATACATTGGAAAACCCATCTTCCTTTAAAAAGTTATTTGGTCCCTATGCGACAGCAAAGCTAGCTTTATCTTTATGGACAAAAGAAATAGCAAAAAGAGAGAGTGCCAATGGATTCCGGTTTCTAAGTGTAGACCCCGGGAGTAACAATACGTTACGGAAAGAAAAAAAATCAGGTATTCCCTTTTATATAAAACCATTGATGAAGTTTTTCTTTTCCCCACCGACAAAAGGGGCTGCTTTACTCTATGATGCCGCAATGGATAAGACTGGAGCAGTTTCTGGGGACTTTATTGTAAAGGGGAAAAGCACGAAGGTTACATTTGCTGAATATAGTTCCATTGTTTTAGAGGGAGTACATAGGATTTATGTGAGGGAATTTTTGAATAGTGAGGAGTAGAGAATAATTCAATAATAAAAAATCTATTTAGGGAGGGGATAACAGCTTTGCTGGTTTTCCTCTCCCTTTTATAAGGCAAATCCCCAAAATTTAGTTCTAAATAGACTAATAATCTTCAATCCTAAGTCATTGTTAACCAAACAGTCTACTTTTTAGATAAGATGACCATCTCATTAGGCATTTATTCATTCTCAACTACTATTTTACCAATCATACTTCCTGTTTCTACGATTTTATGTGCTTTACGTAGCATTTCGGCATTAATTGGTCTAAGAGTTTCTGTAAGGGTTGTTGTTACTTTCCCGTCATCTATTAGTTTACTTAGTTTGGATAAAAGTTCATGTTGTTTGATCATGTCTGGAGTTTCATACATGGATCTTGTAAACATAAATTCCCAAACAAACGTGACACTTTTATTTTTTAAAGCAGTAAGGTCGATAGGATTAGCCATTTCTACAATCGAGCAAATCCTTCCTTGAGGGAAAATAATATCGGCCATGTTTTGCCAATGCTGCTCTGTTTCGTTCAAACATAAAATGTACTCAACGCCTTTTATATCATGATCTTGTAGTTGAGTTCGAAAGTTTTCGTGATGGTTAATGATATAATCAGCACCTAATTTATTCACCCATTGCTTACTCTCTTCTCTAGATGCTGTGGCAATCACTTGTAAACCTGCCATTTTAGCTAATTGAATCGCTATGGAGCCCACTCCCCCAGCCCCGCCAATAATAAGAATGCTCTTAGATTGATTTTCTTCGTAGTTATTAATATCTATCATTAATCGATCAAATAAACTTTCCCATGCTGTTATCGATGTCAGTGGTAAAGCCGCTGATTGTGCAAAATTTAAAGACTTTGGCTTTAATCCGACAATTCTTTCATCAACCAAATGGTATTCGCTATACGTCCCTGGTCGAGTTAGGTCACCAGAATAAAACACTTCGTCTCCAGGTTTAAACATTGTACAATCCGGTCCAATTTCTTCCACCACTCCACTTGCATCCCAGCCTAAAATTCTTGGTTCTGTTTCTTCTTTATCTTTAGGAGCACGTACCTTTACATCAACCGGATTAATCGAAACAGCTTTTATTTTAACAAGTATATCTCTTTTGGTTGGTGTCGGTTTTTCCACTTGGACATCTATCAAACTTTCTTCCTTTTCAATCGGTAAATATTTATACAATCCAACTGCTTTCATTTAAAAGCCCTCCTTTTTTATTCATGTTTATTATAAAAAAGAAATATATTAAGAGTAAGTACGCACATTCTTGTAATCTGGTATCACACATGTTACCTATTAGGAGAGAAATGAAAGCAGCTGCAACTGACATTCTTGTAATCTGCTATTAACTATGTTACTAATTAAGAAAAGAAGAACAAGCAGAAATGAGAAAGGTATGAGTACCGATGAGAAATCGAAAGAAGGGGTATGGATGCCCTGAAGGATGTCCGGTTGAAGGAACGCTTGATGTGATCGGGGGTAAATGGAAAGGCGTTATTTTGTTTTATTTATTAGATGGAAAGAAAAGATTTAATGAATTCAGTAGATTAATGCCTGGTATTACCAAACGAATGTTATCTCTCCAATTAAGGGAACTGGAAGAAGACGGAATTGTTCATCGAGAAGTATATCCCGAAATCCCCCCTAAAGTGGAATACTCATTAACGGAATTTGGAAGAACGCTCGAACCAATTATTTCTCTAATGAATGAATGGGGAGAAAATTACAAAGAGTTTTTAAAAGAAAATAAGCGGGAATTAAAATAGGTTTTTAAGCTTATATATCGATCGGATATAGTCTCTCCACCTTTGTAGAGTCTTCCTTTATATTTTATAAAGAAAACCTTGGTACAGCAAGAATTGAATATACCAAGGTTTTCTTGTTGTGATGCGGAAAAATAAATTTACAACAATTAAGTAAGTTGATTGGGAATAAGGCTTATCCGTTCTATACAGTTTTCCTATGAAAATATAAATACCCTCCAAGAAAAAATAAAATAAAACTTCCTCCCACCACGGTTAGTAAGTGCTCCCAAGGAACAGAAAACACATCATCACTAGTATCACTGATATACATCATTGCAAAGGGCTGGGCCCATGGATAATAAGGTCCAAAACGCTCAGAATTAACCGCTAATATTGACGGTAATGTGAAGATCACATTGACAGCCAAAGGAGCAGCAAAACTCTTGAATAGAATAGACATCCACAATTGAAAAGCCACTAATGGAAACGTGGCAATCCATCCTCCGAAAATACTTTTCCAAACAATTTCAATTGGAAATGGATCTGTGAAACCTTTCATCATTCCCACTCCATAAACGGCACCAAGGTAGAATAATTGTATAACCAATACGAGGAGCATTAACAATATGTATTTCCCTGTAAATACTTGTCCTCTTGTTACAGGCAGTGCTAACAGCTGCTTCCAACCACCAGCTTGATGTTCATATTTGCATATCACACTCGCCAGCACCCCCGTGACCAAAGGTAAAAATAGTAAAGCATATGTCAAGTTCATTGATAATAATGGTAAATACCATTCATTTATTTCAATTTCTACATGGAAGGGTTTAGCAGTCATCCCTGTAAAAAGGCCAATGAGAGGACCGGTAAAAATAATTAATAGGATTTTTGATTTTCGCAATTTAAACCATTCTGATTGAAGAATAGAGAGCATTTATTATTTCACATCCCTTCTTGTAAAATCTATCATTCCAGCCATATATAATAAAATACCTACTCCAATTCCAAGCAGGACATTGATCATCGGCTCATTCCATTCGTTCGTTAATGAAGGCCACTTCCAAATCATCCAATCTGGTAAAACCAAAGCCGAATAAACAAAAATCACGCCTAAAACCCCTGTGGTAATCGGAATCCCTTGATTCTGACTAACAGTCGCAATCCAAAGCTGTAATGCCAATATAGGCAGTGCGGCAAAATACGGATAAAAACTATATTTTACTATCTCAGCAAATGGAGTTTGCTCACCCAAATCTAAAAAGACTCCCAAAGCTATGGTAAATACCATCAATAGCACGGATGATAGGAATAAAAAAAATGCAAGCACTGTAAATTTTGATAAATAAACATTCATTTTGGAAACAGGCAACGAAATCAGTTGCTTCCATGAATTCGTTTCATTTTCAATACTAGCCATAAAGGATGTTAAAATGACGATGCCTAATGCAAGTGCAAGTGGTGTAAAAGAACTTACATTCAATAAATAATATCCCCAATCATCCTCACTTTGTTTTAATAAATAATCCTTTCTCACTCCATAGTTAACCATCTGTAATGCGACAACACCAAAGGGGCCTAAAAAGGTTAGAAACCAAAATCCTTTTCGTTTAATTTTTAAAAAGTCTGCCCTTAAAAGTTTTCCAATCATACTGCTTTCTCCTCCATAGTCATTTGAAGGAATATTTCTTCCAATGATCTCTTTTCCTCTTCAACACGATAAATCGAAAAACCCTCTTGAACAAGAGACTGTACAGCTTTTGCTACCCCCTCATTTGAATGCTCGGTTAATAAAATGATCCCATCTTGCCAATCAGCATTTATCCCTTTTCCTAATAAGGAGCGCCAAGCTAGCTTACTATCACTAACCTTTAATAAAATCCTTTGCTGCGCATACATACGTAATGCTTCAATGGAATCCTGAAAAATCATTTTTCCTTTTGTAACGATCCCTACCGTTGTCGCCATTTGATCAATCTCTGACAATAAATGACTAGAAATTAATATAGTCATTCCTGTCTCAGCAGGCAATCGTTTAATTAAATTCCGGATCTCAATAATTCCGGATGGGTCTAGTCCGTTTGTAGGTTCATCCAAGATTAATAATTCGGGATTGTTTAATAGAGAAGCCGCAATTCCTAACCGTTGCTTCATTCCTAATGAAAAGCCTTTTACTTTTTTATTTGCCACGTCTTGTAATCGAACAATCTCTAATACTTCGTTAATTCTCGTTTTCGGCACCCCTAAAATCTTTCTCAATGCTTCTAAATTCTCATAAGCAGTTAGATGAGGATAATAGGATGGATTCTCTACTAGTGAACCTACTCTTTTTAATATGTCTCTTCTTTCCAGCCTTAAATCCTTTTGAAAAATATGAATCATACCCGATGTTGATTTCATCAACCCCAAAAGCATACGAATCGTCGTTGTCTTCCCTGCACCATTCGGCCCTAAAAATCCGTATATTTCTCCTTTTTTAATCTTCATGTTCAAGCCTGCAACAGCCTCTTCTTTACCAAAACGTTTAGATAAATTTTCCGTCTGCACTACATATTCCATTTCTCTCACCTCATCTTCTATCCTAGGAAAAGAAGGTTAAAACTGGGTATGCTGACAGGTTAAATTTTGTTTAAAAAAAGATAGATTGGAAAAGGTGCTAAATGACCTTTTCCAATCTACCTTTACTTGAGTCTCTTTTTTTTATTATTTTTATTGTTGTTCCATGTTCACTTGACTTAATTTCCCAATATAACTCCATACCTTTCACCATCATATCAACAATAGACAATCCAATTCCTGCACCTGCTTCATTTGAAATACTCTTCATCCCTTTTCCTTTATCTGAAACAACTATAGCATCATATTGATCTGTGGATTCCGTTTTCACACAAATATATCTTCCACTTTTAGCGTGACGCAATACATTTTGCAATAAATTATCTAATATACGTCCTAACCAAATTGGATCAACCGTCCATTTACTATTTTTAAACGGGAGTAATTTAACTTCTATTTCAAATCCCTCTTTTTCAAAAACCGGATACCATAAAGCTAAACATTCACGCACATAACGAATAACATCTATATCCTTCCAATCAACTTTATATTTACTAGCCATTAGTAGAGTATATGACATCAAATTTTCAATTAATCTATCAATATTCACTACCGAGGCTTCCAACGCCTTTATTGCTTTTGTACCCTCTTCTGATAAATCTTCTTTAGCAATTGAATAGGTTTGAGCTCTTATTTTGGTTAAAGGTGTCCGTAAGTCATGAGAAAGATTAGCAATTAATTCCCGCCGTATTTGTTCTTCCTTCTGTTCACGTTGCTTACTTTCCTTGAGTTCAAATACCATTTGATTAAACGCTTTTTCAAGTTGTCCAATTTCATCCTGCTTTTTTACGTTAATCTGGATTGGCAAACCGTCAACATCCCGTATCTCCATCGCATCTTGTAATTGTAATAATCGTTTTCTGATGCCTCTAAAAAATAAAAAGGAAGCTATAATAAATAAGAAGATGATACAGATAACACCGACTAATAATATCGTGCCATAATTATCATTTACTTTTTCAAGCGGAGATTTTAACGCAGTTCTAGGAATCTCAAAAACTATAAAGCCTCGAGATTCTTCATTTCCAACAAAGGCAATAACCGTAAAGGGGTCCCCTTCATAACGACCTTTGATAAATTTTGCTGTAAAAAAAGATGACCATTCGGAAGGAAGTTGTTCTCTTACATTTACTTGCTTTCCTAACTTACCATTTTCATCCACCCAAAACATAGAGGCATCGTGAAATTGATTTTTCCACTTGGAAAAATGCTGTTCAATTGTTTCAGGCGTGACGTTTTTCAAATGGTTTGCTTCAGCATGCCACTTTGTCTCTATTTCATTGAAATCATTCCTATATTGGGATTGACTTCCACTTTCCATGTTTTCTGCAACACCAGACACAAATATTGTGACAACTAGGAAGGCGAATTGAACAAGAAAAATGGCAATTAAAATAATCATCATGTACTTCGCCAATAATGATTGGAAAAACCTTCTCATATTTTCACCCGATATCCGATGCCGCGAATCGTTTCAATGATTGTTGGATTTGAAGGATTCTTTTCAATTTTTTCTCGTAAATAACGAATATGAACCATTAAAGTCTTATCTCCTTCGATATATCGCTCGCCCCAAACGCCTTCATATAGCTGTTCCTTTGTTAATATTTGGTTCAAATGTCGAATAAAGAATTGAAATAAATGATATTGTTTTCCTGTTAATTGAATTTCGCTTCCTGTGTCATTGTTTACTAATCTCATGTCTTTTGTATAAATAGTTAGATGTCGCAATTCTAATATATCGTCATTTTTTTGATATCTTCTTATTAATACTTCGACACGAGCTGCAAGCTCATCAGGATGAAAAGGTTTTGTTAAATAATCATCTGCAAAATGAAGACCTTCTATTTTATCCTCAATTGAGGTACGTGCGGAAAGCATTAAAATAGGCAAATCACTATTTTCTTTTTTGATACGCTTTCCGATAGAGAAACCATCTAATCCTGGTAACATTACGTCCAAAATGAGGATATCTACGGTTAATAGATACTCTTCCACTCCTTCGCCTGACTGTAGCCATGTTACTTCATATCCTCTTTCCGTTAGATCCTTTGTCACCCAGCTGCCTATATCACTTTGATCTTCTATATACAATACATGAACCATTTCTTCCTCCTTTTTAAAATAGCTGCTTTCTTTAACATATAACATACCTATATCAACCTATCAAAAGAGATCTTTGTTCCAACCTCTCCCTTGGCCTTGTTTCATCCACTGCTCAATCTAAAAAAACATCCTTTTTTACAATATTATCCAAGGGGTGGGTAAAGCTGTGCAACTTTTATAAACATATCGACTTTATTTTAAATCTACAGAAGATTTACCTCTTTTAATTTTTGATAGTATTCAAACGGATAGCCGTATCTACTAAAAGAATTCATACATGTTTGCCCGCTTAATGTAATTGATTAGTAGAGAGAAATATGACTATAAATTAATGAAAAGTGCCTTCCTAAAAATTATATCATTATTCTAATTAGTGGAGTAATTTCCAATATTAATTATAAATATATACCCGAATAGAAAATAATACATTTCAAATAGAGTGGCGTTTTTATTACAATAATTGCATAACAAATCTACTTTTTTTCCACATTTCATTTCTTTTTAAAAATGCATTGAAATTAATTTTATAATAAATTATTCTTACATCATTATTGATCAATGAATTAACGAAAGGAATGGATGGATGTATTTGACGTCAATATGTCTATTCGAAAAGGTAGAAATGAATAATACTCCCATTTCTAAATTTGAAAATTTAATAAAAAAAGAATATGCAAATATAGCAGGCATTGTTATTAGAAAAAATGAAAGTTTGATTTATGAAAAATATTTTGATGGATACACCAAAGAGGATGTATTGCATATTGCATCTGTAACAAAAAGTGTTATATCAGTTCTTATTGGCATTGCAATAGATAAAGGATATATAAAAAATATAGAACAGAAAGTATTAGAATTTTTTCCAGATTACACAGTTAAGCGTGGTGAAAAAACAATACAAAATATAACAATAAAAAATTTGATGACAATGACTGCACCATATAAATACAAATCAGAGCCATATACAAAGATTTATACAAGTGACGACTGGGTAAAAGCTACACTGGATTTGCTAGGGGGAAAAGGCGATATTGGAGAATTTAAATATTCTACTGTTGGCACACATATTTTATCAGGTATACTTACTAATGCAACTGGTCAATGTGTAATTGATTTCGCGACAGAGAACTTGTTTAAACCTCTTGATATTAAAGCTCCTAATAGTGCATTTATACTAAATAAAGAAGAATATTTTGCCTTCCTTAAGGATAAACATGTAACTGGTTGGATTACAGATCCTAAAAGTGTAAACACTGCAGGTGGGGGGCTTACCTTAACACCTCGGGATATGGCAAAAATAGGTCAGTTATTTTTAAATAATGGTGTATGGAACGGTCATCAAATTCTCTCTTCCCAGTGGATAGAGGACAGCACAACGGAAAAAAGTCGATGGGGAAAGTTTTCATATGGATACTTGTGGTGGATTGTTGATGATTATTGCTATGCAGCTTTTGGCGATGGGGGCAATGTAATTTATATAAACCCTAAACAGGAAATGGTAATTACTATTGCTTCTCGTTTTATGCCACGTGCCAAGGATAGAATTGAAATGATTAGAACGTATATAATGCCATTGTTCGAATAGAGTCAAGAAATTGTGAAGTTTTCTGCTTGAACTCAGGTAACCGTGAGGGGAACAAGATAATAAAGTTCTTCAGTGCTCCGGAACAAGTGTTGAAAAACACTATTATTTCACCCCCATCCAAAACAGGACGGGGGTAAGTAGAAGTATTCGACATTGAACAACTTAATTATAACCTTGACATTTTCTTTTTGTGGGTGGTATCAGCTTCACTGATACTCCTCAAGATAACCGAGAACTTCTCTTTTGATAGGTGGTTCCATCTTCTTTTTTCTTAAAACCATTAGGAGTGATGCTATTAGTCTTAATCCCATCACACAAGTTGTTTGCTTCTAGCTTTTTTCAGTAATTAACCTCACATAAGTGCATAAAGTTAGCTGTATAGGGTTTTAGAGCTAACTCATAATAGCGTTTTTCTTTTACATTATAATAAACATAAAAGACTTCTTGTTCAGCAGTTTTACCATAACCTCCAAAGCCTTTGTTGTCCCGTCTAAATTAATTAGTATAGATATAAATTTAAAATTATTATGAAGTGTTTTTTAGATTAAGTTACCGAATTCACATGTTGGAAATCAATAAACTTTCTCTCTAGTTTTTCTACAACCCTTTCTTATCAATTAAAAAGCCGAGAAATCTCTGGCTATTCCATTAATCTAATCAAATCCTGCGTTTACTGACTCCATTAAAACACCAATGTACGGCAAACAGATGGGACATTGGTCCAATAAGCAATCCATATGCAGCAGTCATAAGTATAATTTCAATTTCATTAGGTCTTTGTAACATGACAACAAAGATTACAAGTATAGTTCCTACAAACAATTCTTTTATCACACGGTTCTGAAGGATTCTCATCCATGACTGACCTGCTAATCGTAATGGGAAGTCACGTTTTGCCTGTGATGCTGCTGCAATTAATGACCTGATTACAGTAGCAATACTGAAAGCAATCATCAGTGCAAACATGGAAAGATTCTGCAGCCATACAAGGTATGCTGCGAACTGAGCTTGTAGTATACCCTCTTCTGCGATGTAAACAATTTTTAGTTCCCCACTGATGCCGCGATTGCGCAGCGCCTTGGCATTAAGGCTGTGTTGTTCTAATAATTGCTGCGTAGCAGTTATACCAGTAAACACTATGTTGCCACTCGAGACCATGGATGTCAAAGTCGTGTCATTAAAGCTGTCATACAGCGAGGGAACGACAACAAGCAGGATATCATCTCCAAAATAGAGACTTTCTCCCCCTCCCCCTTGTGCTACTGGAAGTTGGTATCCTTCGACTGGTTCGAAGAATTGTAATTGTTCGAATAGATACTTGGAATGCTCTTCTCTCGACAATATATCAACCTCTTCCTGGATTGCGTGAACAAGATCATTTGAAATGCTGCCGAGTGCAATTTTCGTTACAGTCGGCTGTTTCACTCCTTTAGAGACTAAGTCAAGCCAACGCTGGTTTACAAAAGAGACACCGGAGTACTCGCCAAAATCAAGCGGTGCCCACATTTCCTTTTTATAAGTATAAGAAAGCGCTACTGCATCCATCAATTCTGAATCCTTTATCATCCTGCCTATCATCGGCTGCATCCGATCCATTTCGTCAATATCTGTTGTGAACACAATTGACGCTTGGTCTGAAAGCTTCTTCCACTGCGTCATTTCAGCTTCCTTAGCAGACGATTGTTTATAGGCAGACCAAGCAGGAGCAGTCGTAGCCACCACTAAAACAAACGTCAGCGCTTGGATTACAATCGCTGCTGATCGGAGACTTTTTACAGCTGGCTGTCTAGTAGCTAGCATGAAAACACTCGGCCATGCAGAGGCTGACATAATGAGTGCCACAAATATAGATATAGCAATAACAACTGCTTGTAAACTAATCAGTATTTTTAGGAAGGTACTAACATATATCCAGCCATGAAAAATCCCTACATAGCTTGCCGCAATTATAGCTACTGTTCCTGCCGAGCCTATTAGCGCCACACAAAACTCTGTAAGGTCCTGCATTTGAATCCGTACAATTGAAGACCCACCCAAAACACGAAGTGCACGCCCTCTTGCCCTCACTAACAACCAGAACAGTGCAAGCGATGAGATCAGTGCAAGTGATGCAAAAATTACGGTTGTAAAACCTCTTTCTTGCACCACGAATATAAAACTATCAAAGATAGAGACATCCCTCCGGGTAACTTTTACTCCTTCATCTTTCAAAGTGTCTACAAACTCATTCAAATGAGAAGTATCGCCAGTAACGAGGTAGACCCCATCGGGATAAGAATTGGCAAGACGATGTTTGCCGACGATTTCGACTTTATTATCACCGTTAAACCCAGTAATTTCATCGGGCAAATCTTCCTCATCATTAAGCGTAACAAAGATCTTGCCATCTCCATCGCTCGCAAGATCAGGGGCAATCTTGACCAGTCCAAGATCCAAGCGTGTATCGAGTTCTACTAACTTCGAAAATGCTTCAGTAATAGAGTACGCCGATTCATTGAAGGTAATGTTAAGCCTGCTTTCGCTGCCAATAGCTTGTGGGAAATCTCGATCATTCAGGTCGGTAATAATTGCAGCCAGCAGGACAAGTAAAATAAACAACGCACCCGATACAACCACTATGATACGCTTATAAATATTCATCTCCCTTATCCACTCCTCTTTCCTTATGAAACTATTTATCCCTTGAATTACTGCCTATCATTCCCCTCTACAAGCTATATTAAAAACTCTGTAGCATAGATGAAAGGGGTCATATTCGAGGGTTCTAGACGAAATACCCGTGTACAAGTATCAGAAACAACATTTTAGGCAAACAGTTGAAAAGACAGTGTCAGCGCTTCACCAAATGAATCGGGACCCCAAATCCTTCACTATGAGAGAGTAAATTATTTATAGCATCACGATCTGATTTCGAATCATAGCTCACCAAGATGAGTCCCCGTTTCAGATCATCTGAGCAAGGCTGACCAACCTCCACTTTAATCCCCTCTCCCAACTTTTCTATTTCCTTAGCTAAATTCGCATGATCGTTCAAAGCAGCATTGGCTTCTGCAACTGATGGCAGCCGGTCGCATGGCGGGTGGGTATCTTTTGGTGATCCCGTTATCCAACCGTTTAGAAGCGCAAAGACTCCCATTACTAGTAGTAAACCAACAATGAAACTGATAATAATCTTAGAAATCGGCTTCATGCATATCCTCCTTATATTCTTTAGTTAACGTGACGTTCTTTTGAACCGACCTGATGAATGGCGCTGCATGCATCAATCATCTCGGAATCATGTGTTGAGATAATAACTGTTCGCCCAATTGAGGCAAAGTCCGCAAGCAATTCAATGACCTTATGCCGGTTCGCTGCATCAAGCGAAGCAGTTGGTTCATCAACAAAAAGCACATCTGCATTCTTATAGATAGCGCGAGCCAAGGCAAGTCTTTGCTTTTCACCTCCACTCAAATGTCCAGCTAACTCACTCTCCCGGTCTTTAAGACCTGTCTGTTCAAGTGATTGTACCAAGCGTTCTTTGTCTCCCAGGACACGCCGTCCAAGGATACCTGCCTTCATCGTAACATTGAAGGCAACCGACTCTTCATCCATAATGCCGTAATCCTGAAGTATGAACGCTGCATGATCATGCCAGAAGCGACGTCGCGCTGCATTGCTGTACCTCGTGACATCATTCCCTCCAGACAGAATTTTCCCCTTATCAACCGGCAGCAACATTCCGAGGCAATGCAGGAGTGTGGTTTTTCCAGAACCACTCGCACCAACGAGGGCTGTCATTATACCGGGGTTACAACGAACAGACTCTCCATCTAGTACAAGCCGTCCACCGATTGTTACTGAAATGTCTTGAGCTTCAATCAGCATTTGCACCACCCACCAAACTCTACATTAGTTACAGATAATGCCACTATAGTGAACATCATCTTGATAGCTTGATTCAAATCTTTTCCCTTTTGCCTATAGATAGTTTTGTTCATATATTTCATTCCTCCCTATTTCGTAATGAAATGAATCACCGGGAACGCTTAATTGCTAAATAAAGTATAGGGCAAAAAAATAAACACCACTGAAATGGTGTCTTAACAGGACCTTAATTTTTGGCAAAGAAATACACTTTTATCTTCGTCCCTTTATTCGGCTCACTTTCAATTTTAATCTGCCCACCTTGTTTTTCAATAAACTGTTTAGCAATAGACATTCCTAAACCTGACCCAAGATGGCGTTTATCCGTGGTTGTACCTCGGTAATATTGATTAAATAACTGTTTAATTGTTTTATCATCCATTCCACGGCCATTATCTTTAATTTCTATTAAAGTTGAACCTTCTATAGTTTCTATGGAAACAGTAATAGTTGTTTCACGGGGATTATGATAGATAGCGTTCATAATAAAGTTTTCTAAAGCTCTTTTTAATAATGCTTGATCAAAAGATAAGAAAATATCTCCCTCATCCTGGACTCTTAAATAAAAGTAATAATCATTAGCCAGCGGATACTGACGAATATCTTTCAAAACATTTTGTACAAAAGTGACCAGATTCATAGTACGTAAATTCAATGGAATTTGCATTTTATCAAACTCATAAATAGCACCTAAATCATCAAGTAATTGCTCCATATACAATGATTTTTCTTCAATGATTTTAGCAAACTCCTTCATTTCTTCTTCGTCCCAATTATGTTCTGAACGAAGCATGGCTGCATAGCCTTTAATGTACGATAACGGTGTTTTTAAATCATGTGTCACTCCAGCGCTCCAGTTCTTTCTTATATCTTCAAGTTCCTTTCGCTCTTCCTCCGCTGCATTTAGTTGATATGTTAGTCCATCGAGCTTTGATTTAAGTTCCACAAATGGACCAAACTTCATCTTATTTAAGGGGAAATTCTTTATTGTATTAGGCATTTTAAAAACACCAAGTGATAATTGATCAATCCAGCGTATAAAAAAGAAAAGGGGCTTCCTGATTTGACGGTCAATAATACGGCCAAGCAGAATAAGCATTCCAATGAATAATAACGGGAATAAAACATAATTAACCAATCCGTTAATTCTTAAAGGAATGTTCAATAAGTTAAGGACTGAAAAGCCCGTTATAAAAAAGATAGCACCTATGGCTAAAAAAATGATTATCAAAGCCAAGGATATTCTAGATTCTAATTTCATTAGCAACTCCTTTAGTTTCCATGATTCAGCATATAACCCAATCCCCTAACATTTATTAAATACTCCGGATGTTTAGGATCTTTTTCAATTTTTTGACGTAGACGACTAATATGGACCATAACCGTATTTTCTTTCCCAAAAATGTTATAATCCCCCCAAATTTTTTCATACAGTTGTTCTACACTAAAAACCTGATTGGGATGTTGGCACATGAATTTTAGTAATTGGAACTCCTTAGCTGGGCAATTTATTTCTTTTTCCTCTACAATTAATTTTGCTTGGTCATAGTACAATGCAAACCGTTCTGTGCGAAACATCTTAACCATTTCCGGCAGTCTTTTTCTTTGACGATATAGAATGGCCTTTATTCGAGCAACGACTTCAAGAGGATTGAACGGTTTCGTTATATAATCATCACCGCCCATAGAAAATCCGGTTAATTTGTCAATATCTGTAGTGCGAGCAGTCAAAAAGATAATGGGAACATCTGATATTTCTCTAATTTGTTGACACAATTCAAAACCGCTTATATCAGGCAGCATGACATCGAGCAATATTAGATCAATCTTGTGTTCCTTGACCTTTATTAATGCTTGATCCCCCGATTCAGCCTGATAGATTTGTTGAAATCCTTCTTTGTCCAATAAGCGTTTCAACATTTTAATTAATCCTACTTCATCTTCTATAATAAGTATACTTTCGTTCACATTTTCCCTCCTCTTATTTGGTTACGTATATATTGACGTTTTTAGTTAACTTAGAAGATTTTTTTGATAAGTGACCTTTCGAACTATGCTTTTCTTGACCTTTAACTAGTTTTTATATTCAAAAAAATGCTGATATTGCAGCACTTCTTAGGTTAATATGTCTTCAAACACTTTCATTTAGAAACATTTTCAGGCTTATTTTTTAGACCTGGTAAGAGATTTTAAGATAGTCTATTCGCTTCATCGATAAGTCCTATATTATACATGGATTCCAGCACAATTTTCTTTAACAATGGTTCATCTGATAGAACATGATGAAGTTGTATATCTCGAAATACAGCATATTGTGATGGTATTGGTGCACGAGATAAGTATGCTTTTAAAGCTGCTAAGTCTGGTTCAACGTCTTTATTAATTTTAAAAGGAATGTGCGTTTCATTAGCAAGAAATGGAGCAATTACACCAAGACCATCCTGGGTTTGAATAGTTATCTTTTTTTGTCGCTGCAATCTAAGCGTTTGAATATAGCGATAAGGATTAGCAATAATAGGCATTTGAATGTTTTTTTCTAAAAAGTTATCGATATACTTTAATAATTGTCGTTCAGACTGAGGATGAAGTTCATCATCCACTTCCCGTTCCTTGAATACTAAATAACTGTCTTCATCAGCGAAATAATTATAAAATAAATCACTATCTGTGCAATTGATACGTAAAAATTCACGCAAATTTTTTGCGATTATAAGGGTTGGCTTTTCAAACTCCATTGGACTTATACAGACAATAGGCGCCTCTTCAAGGTCAGAAACCGATCCATAGTCTGTTAAAAACCCATAATGAATACCATCTACTCCAATATGGCCAAATACAATAACATCGCTTGGTGTGTTAAAATAGCGAAAGTCGGATAATGAAATATAAAAGTGAAGCCCATTATAAAAAGATTCACAATCGCCAAGTTCCTTCTCTAATTCCATTAATTTTTGAAGGCTTGCTGGTATATCATACTTTCCAAAGTTGCGCTGCATTCAAAAACCGCCTTTTCTTTTTCCTTTATTTTACTATATTTGTTATTAGGAAACTACTTTATGGGCAATCTACTGAGTTAATGAAATACCCGCTACTCCCCTTCAATCATTCTCCCATTTGAATATGCATACCTCTTCCCTTCACTAAAAAACCCCCTGCCAATTATTAGAACTAAAGGGGGATAAACGTTGCAATTTTATACAAATGTAGCTTTCAAATAAAGATTAATTAAAACATTTTATTGACTCTTTATTTACCAAAGAATACAAAAAATCCATTTTGAATAAGTTTTCTTCAAAATGGATTTTCTTTTAATAACTCTGTTAGATTTTTTTATAAAAAAGTTTGATTGTTTTCATCTTATGATCTTCAACATACATATATTTATAAAATATAAAAGCTTCGGTTCTACATTACAGACAAAAGGGTAACCAGTGCTAAAATAGCTGGAATTCCTTGTTTCACAATAATTGATTTGTTGGATGTAAAGCCTCCGAAAATGGCTGCCACTACCACACAAATTACAAAAAACAACTGAATCATATAGCCAATTGAATTAAGTCCAAGTATTAGTCCCCAAATGAGACCAGCTGCTAAAAACCCATTATATAAACCTTGATTTGCAAACATGATGGCTACATTTCGATCTCTTTCTAAGTGCTTCGGTAAATTGAAAGCTCGTTTTGCCAATTTTGAATCAATAAAAAACATTTCAAGGATCATAATAAATAAATGTTCTATTGCTACTATCCCAACTAAAATGGCCGCAAGTACTTCCACTCACTAATCCCCCCCTTTTCTGTTTCCTAATATCAATTTATATTATTTCCATTGTGCAATTCTATCGACAGGGAGACGGTATGAAGCATATCCTTCATCGACTGCTTTTCCGATGGATAGAAGCATGACTGGTACATAGCGCTCCTTTTCCAATCCGAAAGCTTCAGCGATATTTTCTTTTTCATAGCCCCCTATTGGGTTTGTTTCATATCCGTGCGCGCGTGCTGTCAACATAAGCTGCATGGAGACGAGACCAGCGTCAACTAGAATCGTTTCCCGATTTACTTGCTCCGGTAGTTGTTCAAAATGTGCCTTCAAAGCCTCGATTTGTCTGTCTTTTACCTCCTGTGGCATGTATCCTAAGTCAACGGCTTTTGAATAAATTTCTTCTAAATAGTCTGCATTGTTCATATCTGCAAATACGGCGATTACGGCAGATGAAGTGGTGACTTGTGACTGATTAAATTTAGCAAGCCCCGCAAGTTTTTCTTTGGATTCTGGGCTTTCAATGATAAGAAAACGCCATGGCTGTGCGTTAACCGAAGATGGAGCTGTAGTCGCCTCCTCTAATATTTCAGTCATCTCTTCTTTACTGATTTTAACTGTTGGATCATAGTTGCGAATGGATCGGCGCCCTTTCATTATTTTCATAAAATCGTTTGTTTTTAATGTAGTTTTCATGTGCAAACAACTCCTATAATTTTTTAATATTTTCTATATTTTTCTTCAATTACAACAGCACTTTCTTAAATACAGAACAGTCTTCTATGCCGGCATTTCCGGTGAAGACTCTGACTTGCTCGGTTGAGCGAACAAGGATAAATACGGCTGCGCCATCGATATTCATTAGTTTTTTGTTCCTTCTACTTCTAATTAATTCGCGATTTTCAAAGGTGTTTTATAACTAAGTCGATAGCCATGCAGGAGGATCTCTTAAAAATGTAAACTTTACTATTCTTAGTAAGATTCGGACATGTCATTATTATCCAGATATTTTTTAATTAACAATCTTACCATTTATAATTCGCAATAAAAAAGTGATGTCTACTTATAACTCACTAAAGATTTTTTTGCACTAGAACTCCCTAACTTTGCAAAGGGTGTCCATCATATGCTTTTATATCAAGTGGCGCAACTAAAAAGTTACTAGCTTTGGCCACGAAAGAAGTAAAATGTTCACTTGTATTATGGCTTTCTACCGCCGCTGCATCTTGCCATACTTCAACCATGGTAAATGTATGGTTCTTTTCTATATCCTTATATAAATTGTAAGAAATATTTCCACTTTCTTGTCTAGAAGCACGAATTAGTGTTTCTATCTCTTCTAAAAAACTTTGTTGCTTTGTTGAGTCTATTTGCATCACAGCATGAATAATAATCATCGTTCTCCTCCTCTTCTCTGAATCTTTTTATGCTAAAGAAAATTTAAAACATCCATGAACACGCAGTGTGTATATCAATCCACCACAGGACTTGTTTCTTTCCTTTTTTTCTTCCACTATACAATTCGAACAGATTTATAACCGCTGTCTGCTGCTTTCCCAATTGAAATAAGCATCACTGGTATATAACGATCCTTTTCTAAGCCAAATACTTCTGCAATCTTATCCTTTTCTAAAACTACCGATTAGGCATGTATCGTATCCATGTTCGCGTGCTACAAGCATTAGCTGCATATTTGAACGGCGTCCTCTTAAAATTTTACGTATTAGATTTCTTTTATGTTATTTTGAATACGATTTAGCATATCAAATAGCAAATCTCGTTCCTCTTCACTAATATCTTTTAGCATAGAAGTGACGAAACGTTTCTTTTCTTCTTGATAGCAACTAATTTTTTGACGTCCATAATCAGTAAGCGTCACAAGCGTAATCCTATTGTCACTTGTTTTTTTTCGTCTTAAAATCAACCCGTTTACTTCGAGTTGTTTTAAATGCCGCGTGATGGCAGCATTGTCAATATTCATCTCCTTTTGAAGCGCTTTTTGGCTCATTTCATCCACTTGATAAAGATGGCTCAAAAGTTCAAGGCGCGACTGACTAACACCTGTACACCCTTCAAATTTCGAATTGATTTCTTTATTAATAAAAAATAATTTATATAAAATAATTGCTTCCTTAGAGCAAGAATTTGTCAATAACTTCCCTCCTTTTTTATTGTTTGAAATTATTTGACCTATCAATCATTGACCCATCAAATAATTTAACTCAATTGGATTTAAAATGCAAGTATTTTTATTTTTCCTTTTGTAACTTTGAAATAAAATTTGATTAATTTCGTTTCAAATCTTGTTGGTTTGGAATAAAATTTGTGGGTTTGATTAATGATTTTCGAAAACCCCTGTCTATGCAGGGAGTTCCAGAAAGCTTTTTAGCGAGGTAATAAGAAACCTCCTTCTTGCGTGGGATAAAGAGTTGGTTTCCTCAACCACTTTATCTCACGCAAGAAGGAGGTATGCCCATATGAAGGACATGAATAGTTTATTTAGTGCATATTACCTAGAATAATATGTATCACATAGTTTTTCCCATGCAAAACATCTTTCGAATTAGTACTTTGTTTAAGTGTACCTTTTCGAAGTTGTTTTATAGTGTCTCTTTATTCTAGATAGTATATACAAGTATTTTACCTGCAGCTTTAAAATAAAGTAACTTAAGGAAATAGCATTGTGTTTTGCCTTCTCTGGAAAATACATTATAAACATTAAGTATTAAACAAAACCAGTCGTATACAAGCTAAGCTAACTAAACCGAAAACGGTTGAATCTCGCGGCTTAAACTGTCCCGATTCGCCAAAATCCCAAGAGACTAGACGAAACGACTCCACCGACCGCTGGCTTAACCCTAACATAATTTTACCATTTGCGAGTCCGGAAACAGCTTAAATTATTTCATGCTGACGGGCATGGGTAGAAAAACCTACTTTTTAGCGCCAGTTTATCTTATCTGACCGCCAAACCCTCAATAACAATCCCAATGCATATGCCATTCACCAGTCGAACGAGACCTGAACAAGTAAATCGTCCCGTTGTCACCCACCATAAATCTCGGCTTTTCCTCGCTTCCGATCTGCATGATATACTGACAATCTTCTAAGGAAACCGGTGACTGGATATAGGATGCGTATCCTCCTATTTTCGTTTGCGGGTAACTGCCGAATTCATCGAAGAACTGATCGCTCGCATCTTCATCCTCGTTCACTTCCGTCAAGTCAACATAATCCCAAGCCTCTTCCCAGCACGGGTAATCATCGCTATCAGCCTTGTGCCATCTAATCTGAAACTCCCTGAGACCTCTTGCTTCTTCCGGTGTTTCCATTAATTGCAGCTCTTCCACCGACTGATGCTCGATGAGTAGCCAGCCTTCTCCGTTCTTGACAGGATAGATTGGAAGCTGTTTCCTGTTCAGAAATAGCTGGATCAAACTTGCCTCTCCCACACCATCGATCCCACCAGGTATTTCAGGCACATACGCTTGCAATACGGGAATCATGGGACCATCTTTGTCATGAGGCCATCCCGCTTCTTTATCGATATAAAAATGCCCGCCAAACCAACTCATCCTCGCTTCCTCCGGACGAAATCCGCCAATTTGCGCCAAGACCGGCTTTTTTCCTATTTCCCTAAGTGAATTGAACGCCTCAAATTGTGTCATCGTAAGCAGTTCTCCTCCCGGTATCTAGTTAGATTTTTACTGGATAGACGGATGGCAGTCTTTCTATTAGTTCCATCCATTTCCTTAAGTATAATTGATGCCGATACGCAGCTCAAATATGCTCCTGACTCTTTTATCCAAGACAGCAAAATCGAAAAATCTAGCTTCTTCTTTCTTAATTTCTCGTGAAAGCAGGTTGATCAATCTATGCTTTAATGACTTTTCGCCGTTCATTCATCCATTTTTCTATCAAAATTTTCAGAAAGTTTCATACTACAAAACTTATTGAAATTGGGGATAAAGTCTTCTTCAAAACTAGATAAAATATACCATTTTTGTAATATTAAAGGAATTCTTATCTATTTTCCTTTATAATAATTATGGTCTACATAAAAAGAAGGGGTGTAAATGTGAAAAAAACGAAAGTATTATCGGTATCAATCCTTTCTGCAGCAATGTTATTGTTGGCGGCTTGCGGAAATGAAGAAAAAGCTTCTGAATCTCCAAAGGAGAATGATTCAAAGGCTAAAACAGAGGAAACAAGTAATAAAGGGAAAACGAATGAAAAAGCAGAAGAATCAGATACTAAATCAGGTGAGGTATTGAATCCAAGTATTGCAGAAGAAACAGAAGGAAATGTTGAAGTGGTTTATACCAATAAAGAACCTGGATTTTTAAATGATATTAAAGGTTTCAAAGTATCCGTTAACGAGTACCAAATTGTTAAAGTAACAGACATGAACGAAGATTCTAAGTTGCGTTTTGATGGCCAGAATAATGGATACGTAATAACGACTAAAGTTACCATTGAAAATGGAACCGATAAACCAATGTATTATAATAATAATCATAAGATCCAGCTAAGCAATGAGTATGATTATATTCCGGCTGACTGGAAAACTCTTGTACCTGAAGATCAGCAGATTAATAGAATCAAAAAGAATAAAGAAAAGATTACTTTATATGAAGCTGGCGAGAAGGTAACTGGCTTAATGAGTTTCAGATTATCAGATGCTGAATTTGAAAAATTAAAAACAGTAAAACCAAAATATATAATTGAAGGCGGTTTAGCTGATAATGACCAAGCTAAAAATAGTAACATGCAGCAGTCGCCGGCTTATGATTTTATTTATAGCGAAGAACAAGCAAAACAAACAGCTGAACAACCCCAATTTTATCAAGATCGTTTAACGACTGATAATATGGCTGACAAAAAAATGATTTTTGAAAAATCTGGAATTAATGATACCAAAGAGATAGATAAAGTGAAAATTACCCTTGAAGGTGTACAATATACTGAAGTGATTCCAACAGAAGCCAATAAAGAACGCTTTAGAAATTTTGGTGATAATGGGATTGTGGCTGTGACTGTCAAATTGAATGTTGATAATCAAACATCAGAACCTGTTGACATATCGAATCTAAAAACTACTCTTAATATTGATGACAATCGTGCGAAAGTGTTAAGTCAGGGTATGGTGGAACCTCGTGAACAAAGGGAGATTGCTGCGGGACAAAAAGGTGAAAAACTGCATGTTTTCCTACTTAGAAAAGATGAATTTGAAATATATAAAAAGTTTGATATGAGATTTGGTCCATTTGTCGGTACAGATGGCAAAGACCAATTCAAAGGAAAATCTGCTACCTTTAACTTACCAAGATAAATAAAAAAACCAGAAACCAGTGTCAGTCTAGAATAGGCACTGGTTTTTTTCGGACTTATTATGAGTTCACAAATGTACAATCCTTATCACTTATGATGGGGATTTTAGCTTGTTATTTTGGCTTAGCAAATGATTTTTTGCGAATTCAAATCTAATTGTTCCATTTTAGTGGTTTACATAACTATTCTAATTATACTTGGTATAATATGCAATAATATTTAAAAACTGGTTAATGACTCTTTCTCTTATTACGGTACTGTAAGTGAATAAAAGGAACCATTTTAATTAAAGTTTGAGCAAAATAGTTTCTTATTTTAAATTTATCCATTATCTTGTAAAAAAGTTTAAATATAAAATATTTATGTCATTAATTCCGTTTCCAACAGTTCTATCTCATCCTCTTCAAATTTTTCCGAAATCTAATCATTTATTCTATCTTCTGCTTGCTGAATTTCTGTATTTTTATGTTAAATTTTATTAACTATTCTATATATCTGCAGTCTTCTTTATCTAATCAAACTAATGGATATTTCTTCATAATTGGCGTTTGAAATCTATATTTATTTATTTTATTTGACTCTAAATGTGTGGTACTTCTTTTCTTGTGAAAGAAATTAATGATTTTACTGTTTAGCTATCCTAACATATATTTAAAATCATCTAACTCATAATCAGTACTAAGAATGCAGTACCATTATAAAAATGCCCATGTATCTAAAGAAATGTATATTCTGATGCTGTGTCAGGAGTTAATATCTTGATATCTCTAAATCAAAGTTATGAGCAGTCCAATGTTCTACCATTTTTTCTAATTAGCTTCTTTAATCCACTTCTCAATTTCAGATGCTCTTTTTCTTTTAGACATAAAAACACCCCTTCTAAAGGGATAAAGTTCGTGACTTTCTTCAAAACATCGCAACTTTATTTCAAAGCCACACTCACTGTTGCTTTGAAATAAAGTTTGATCAAAATGGATTCCTTTTTGGCATATTTAATTTTCGGTTTTATAAAAAAGTTTGATTATTTCTTATTGAACTAATGCCCCCTCAATAAGGTTTACGAACGATTGTAGGAATTTAAACCCTTCCAGTCTTCAAAAGTTTTCTAAAATTCTCGGATAAGGCATTATCTTTGCTAAGTAGCAGAATTACTGAAGAGTCACAAAATACCAATTCCACAACTGCCTTTGGATGTTGTATTTTAGGATTTTCAACCCAAAAATTCGGTCTGGTGCGTCGTTAATGGATACCGCAACTCTTTTTAGAATCTCTAGTTATACAATAGTGCATGATTGGCGGAAAAAGATGGAGGCTTGCGGTTTAGATGCACTTGAACCAAATCAAAGGGGCATATACAAGTCAATGAAGGTGTATTCTCACCAAATGCACAATTAGTCTTATGTCGCATATTATAAGTTATAAAAAGCTACTTTAACTTTTATAGCTATGAATTGAGTTGGTTTAACTTGACAGGCTGCATCATTGAAAAACTAAAACGAATTCAAAGTAATGAAAAACAAATAAAAGTTGATGAATGTTTTGCTGTAACACCAGTTTTTTTAATTAATCAAGAAGGAGAACATTTTATTGCATCTGGCATATCGAATGGAGAACTATTCCATACATGCTATTTTAAGGTCATTTCGGTTAATGAACTGCGAAAATGTGTTGTCCTAGAATTACTTGTTCCTTGTTGTATGAAAACATTATGTGCCAATAAAGCTTTGTATCGTTCAGATTCACGTATTTTGATTGATATTTCTTTTTTTTGTGGTATTGGTGAAGTTGAAATTCCTGTATATGATTATCTGATTTTAAAACCAAGTATAAAGGATAAATTTGAAATTTGTTTTTTAACAAATGAAAATAAAACAGGTATTTTATGGAACAACGAAACTAACTTTGCTAATACTGCTACAGTCACTCTTCATCATAAGGATACCAAGAATTGTTCGATTAAAATTATTCTTCAGACTAAAGAAAATTTATATTCATTAGGTGTGAATAAAGGAGAAAGTTGCTCTATTACGGTTAAAGATCTCGAGTGTCTTAAGATCGAATCATCAAAAAGAAAATTGAAAGGACAAATAGAAGTTCAGCTGAATCACATTATTAAAACTATTAAATATTTTTAAGTTAGGTTGATTATCCAATCGAAATTGTTTTTTATAACATATTCTTATAAAGATAATACAAATTGAGGAGGATAATTATGGCTATTTTGGGCGGTTGTAGTAACGAGCAAACTGGCTTTGTAAACGATGCTGTATGTTTCACGATTGATTTAGGAGATACTGGAGCTGTAGCTACTCCAGTTTGGGAAGATGGAACTTCTTTTGTTATAAATGGAACAATAATGGTAGAAAACAATGGGATTGTAGGAGTTGGCCCCACAGCTTCTCTTACAGTTAATGGAACAGCAGTTGCGGGATTTACAGTAGCGCCAGGAGAAAGTAGATCAGTCACTTTGAATGGTATCAATTCAATAGGTATTGTTGGGGCAGGAGGAACTGGAACTGCAAATGTAACCGTTTCTTTTTCATTAAATTATCAATATTAATCAGTTTGTATCTTTGATTCCACAAATTTTTGCTGAAAGTAGTGACAGGAATGTGCGCTCAACTTAACTCATGTGGAGGTAGTAGAGGACCAACTGGACCAACTGGACCAACTGGACCAACAGGGCCAACTGGGGCAACTGGACCAACAGGAATAACCGGACCAACTGGACCAACTGGAATAACCGGACCAACTGGACCAACAGGGGCAACTGGACCAACAGGGGCAAATCCGCAACTGTTTTACAATGAGGTAGCAGGCCCAGTTTCAGTTGCTGTTAATGGTACTGAAACGTCAATTGGGACTTTAAGTGTGCCAACAGTCACTGGCCAATTAATAAAATTAGATTTTGCCATTTCTGTGGATGTGACAACGACAGCTAACTCGAACTTTACTTTCCAAACTAGAGTTTATAGAAACGGAGTATTTGTAAATACACGCACCGTGCAAAGAAATGTTAATGCTGCAATTACGTCAAGATTTCCAATTGCTACAACGTATGTAGAGACTGCAACAGTCACTGGTACGACTTCCTATGAGGTTAGGATAATCTTTACCACAGCAAGTAATGTGAGTAGCAGCAGCGCACTAAATTTGGAGATAAACGCAATTAGATTCTCTTAAATACACATTCAGTTCACTGCTATGTATTTGCTCATAAATCCACGCGTATCAAAATAGAAGGGCTGTCTGAAAAGTCCCTAAAATAAAGCAAGAGGAGAAAAAGGTTCGTTTTTCTCCTCTTGCTTTTCTATTCTGTTGATTTCTATCTGAAAGTAGCTGGCGGATGCCTGCTACTTTCAATAGGTTGTGGGCCAATGCCACAATCCCAAACTCGACATGAACCTTAATGAGCCCCCTCAACGAAAACTGAACTGCACCCCAATTATTGGACACCACAAGAATTGGGGCTTTTGTATGGATAAAAGAAAACGGTGGACTATAGAAGAAAAAATATCAGCTATTGTACTATATGAAAGTGGCAAATTTTCCTTTCTTGAAGTTGCTAATCGTATCGGGATCGATAAAAAATCAGTCATAAAGTGGTGGAAGTTATATCAAATGCATGGAGTAGAGGCACTAATGCCCCGAAATAGTTGCACGGTGTATGAACCCTCCTTTAAACTGGAGGTACTAAAATATCGTGTAGAGACAGGGGCATCTTATCTGAATACTGCCACTTACTTTAACTTACCTTCCCCGTATACTATCCAACGGTGGGAGGAGAAGTATAATCGTCTAGGGGAAGTAGCCTTTGTTTCCAAGAAAGAGGAGAAATCTACCATGGAGAAAAAAGGACAAGCAGAGAAAGATGAAATCAAAGAAATAAAGGGAGAATTAGAACGATTACGTATGGAAAATGCGTATTTAAAAAAGTTGAATGCCTTAGTTCAAGACAAGGAAAAGTCACCAAACAAGACAAAATAAAGGTCGTGTATGAACTAAGGCATGAATATCCGGTGAATAAGTTATGCAAAATAGCGAATATTCGTCGCAGTACGTATTACTATGGAGTTAAGTTAATGAATCAGCCAGATCCCGATGAAAATTGGAAAAAGGAGATTACCTCTATCTTTGTTGAAAATAAAGGCCGTTATGGATATCGTCGTGTTTGGAGTGAATTAAAGAACAGGGGATATAAAATCAATCACAAAAAAGTGCAAAGAATCATGAAAATACTAGGCTTAAAATGTATGATTCGATTGAAAAAATATAAGTCTTATAAAGGAGTAGTAGGAAAAACTGCTCCCCATCTATTGAAAAGAGACTTTACTGCAAGAAAACCGAATGAAAAATGGGTAACAGATATCACCGAATTCAAGCTATTTGGCGAAAAGGTCTATTTATCTCCTGTTTTAGATTTATTTAACCAAGAGATTATTACGTATACCACAGGATCTAGACCGACCTATTCGCTAGTATCGGAAATGTTACAAAAGGCTATGAAGCGCTTGCCCAAGAAATATACAAATCTCCTGTTACATTCGGATCAAGGATGGCATTATCAGATGAAGTCTTATCGTGAATCCTTAAAGGAACGGAAAATCACACAAAGTATGTCGCGAAAAGGAAACTGTTACGACAATGCGGTAATGGGGAATTTTTTTGGCATTCTAAAATCAGAGTTTTTCTATTCCATGAAATTTAAAAATAAAGAGCATTTTTTAAAAGAACTAGAAAATATATTTATTACTACAACCATAAACGAATTAAAACAAAACTAAATGGTCTGAGTCCAACAGAATATCGAACTCAGACCATAGGTTAAAATAATGTGTTTAATTTTTGGGGGTCACTGCAAAACCTGCGGAACGACCGATAGCCTTTAATGGTGACCAAACGCACTCTCTACTTCGATTTTCCGACGAGCGTAGATTGCGGCCTTCTCTTCACATTTAAGGGCTGTTTTCGCTTTGGTTTTCATTTCTTCAAAAATTGTAATTGCCTTTTAGTGATTTTCCTCTCTTTCTCATTTCCTTCCTTAAAAGTTACCTTTTATTGATTTCCATGCTGTTCACCCCCGGAGCTAGCTTGCTGCTGAAGGATATCTTCAAAATATTTTTTGTTGGCTAGCATTCTTGAATCATGGGGACGGTATTGTAATGCCGATTCATTATGCTGATAGGCAAGCTGATGCTGGCCGAGTTTATCGTAGCAGACTGCTAATTGCAGGTGGGGAAGCCAGGTCGCGCAGGCGCGGTTTTGAAAAGCCAGGTTTTCTGCTCCTTTGTTTTCTATTGCTTTTTCATACCAATAGACCGCACTTTGAAAATCGTTTTTTTCTAAAAAATAGTATCCCAACCTGCAGCAGGTTTCTGCTCTAGGCGGTCCATAGACGAGCGTGTGGAGCACCCAGCTTAATTCTTTTTCCTTCAGCCCCAATGAATGATAGCAGTCTGCTAATTTATTGCACGCTCTGATATTATCCTCGACCCATCCCTGTTTCATTTGTAAAAACCGTAAATAATACTCAATTGCTTGCTCCATTTTTCCGTGATCACACAACTCGTTCGCATAGTAAAATAAATCTCTTGGAGAAAAATCCTTTCCTGACGAGGCCATTTTTTCATAAATTCGGAGGTTGCGATCTGCGTCATGGCTAAGTGGAAGGTGAGAAACTGCAACTTCACTGTGGTGAAGGTTTCCGTACACTTCCAAATATTCATGGACGGCGCCAATCCACTTAAAGCTTTTTTCGCGTTTTACCAGCCGGTACCTTCTTAAGCTGGATGTGACGTTATTTTCTTCATCAAAAGCTAAATGGTATTTCATTGAGACCGCGTCAATACGCGGATCTAGCGTTCCTTTTAAATCCAATAAAATCTCTTGATCATTCTCAGTAAACACGTCGTCGGCATCAAGCCATAAAATATAGTCGGTCGTTGCCTGCTGAAACGAAAAATTTCGGGCAGCCGCAAAATCATCAGTCCATTCAAAATCAAAAATCCGGTCTGTATAACGGGCAGCGATGTCCTTCGTCTTGTCAACTGAACCGGTATCCACAATGTTTATTTCATCAGCTATCCCTTGCACAGAATCTAAGCACCGTCCAATAACAGCTTCTTCATTTTTTACAATCATGCATAAACTGATTGAAATCACATCGCCACCTCCGTTTTATTTTGTTTTTTCTTTATGGCATAGACAAACATGTAATCAATATGGGCATGTTTTGACAAGTGATCAAAAGACAAACCAAATTGCCCGGCAAGGAATTGAAGTTCTTGTAAAAAGAGCTGTATGTTTGATTAGTATCGGAGGAATGGGAGGTGATGGATTTTATGTCATAAAGATATTCAGGAAATAGAGTATTTATGTTGCGAAGTTGCAACTTTATTTTAAATCTAAAACTGCACCTTTTGATTACAATAAAAAAGCGTTAATCTTTTTTCGATAAACGCTACCCTAGAGTTAAAGAAAAAAATCCTGTAAAAACAGGATTTTAAACAAACTTTATTATAAATTATCATTCTTTATTTTAAATAACCGAACTTTGTTTTAAATGATAAATCTTTTTTATAGACTGGACCACCTGATGTTCCTGCTCAATTATATCTACTACTAATTTTTATCTTTGATTTCTTTCCTCCATTCTAACAACACTTTTTCATGACTAGAGATCATACTATCAACCCAAAGGAGCATTTCAGAAAATTTCTTATTTGCATCAGAGTGTTCTTCTAATGCTTTTAAACCTAGTTCTACAATTTTTTTCAAGTTTTTAAAACCATCAATCCTCGTTTTTATGGCATTATCCCATATGGACTCACTAACGGAATAATAATCTGTTCTATCTCCAACAGCTGATACTTTCTCTAACAATCCCATAGAAACTAGGAGTCTCACGTTTGTCGATACACTCCCTCTGCTTACCTTTAAAAGATTGGACATTTGTTCAGCTGATATAGGTTGATTAGAAACTAATAATAATCCTAAAATTCTTCCACCAATTCGTGGAATCCCATAGTCCTCATAATAAATACCTAACTTTTCTACAAATACCTGTTTTTCTTCATCATACTCCAACTTATTAACGTCCATGACTGAATATACCTCTCTTTTTACAGTTATCTATTGATCATTCAAAAAGTCCCAAAAAACAGTATTAAATTGTGAAGGATTATCCTGATTAGCACAATGACTTGCATTGGATATTTCAAACAACCTACAATTTGATTCACTAGATGCCCATGAAGAAGCAATTCTTTTAATATTTCCTGTTTGGTCATGTTCTCCATAAACAAGCAAGATAGGTTTGTTTATTTTATATTCTTCTTCATAATGTAAACATGCTGCAGTTGCTAAAAATATTTTCATAAAATCCTTTTTTCCTACCAGATCAAATACCTGCTTCAAATAGAATTGTACATGCGGTTTTATCGCACTTGCTTTCACACTTGCGTTAACCAAGTAGCTCCATGGGTACATCCGAATAATAAGTGGGGTTAAGTTCAAATAAAACCTCTCTAAACCTGTCAACTTCATTGTATTACAAGTACAATCAATCAATACTAGCTTCTCTACTCTATATGGATAATAGAATGCCATCTCTTGTGCTGTATTGCCACCCATTGATTGACCAACAAATGTCGCCTTTTTTATACCTTCTTTATTCATTATCTCTACTAAATCATCCATCAATAACTTTATACTAAATTTATCACCCATGGGCCTAGATAAACCATGACCTCTTGCATCCCAAAGCAAGAGATTGAACTCATTACTTACAATTGGTACTTGCTCATTGAACATCTCGTGATCAGCACCAGCACCATGTAAGAATATTAACCATGAACTCTTTCCTTTATTTGAAACCCAATAGTGGATGTTACATCCATCTTTACTCAAAACTTTCTCAAATAATTCATTATTCATAGAAATACCTCACTTTATGAATACTTTAATATCTAATCTTATTTTATCTGTTTTACTTATTTTAATAAATACTAAAATAAGTAAAACCTAACACTGCATGGTTTCTATCTGTTAATTGGCAAATAGTTTATAGCTCCATTGTTTTTTGAACACCTCTTTGGATTGAATAATTACTGATAATATATCAAACGGCCATATCCAATAGGACGATCATCTGCTAATCCTACAAACATACCAGCATCATGTAATACACCTTCTATTTGATTATTATTCTCTTCCAATTCTCCCCTTTAATTATATTCCACTACAAAAAGTCAGTCCCAACCCTTATTGGACAAGGGATTGGAGGAATATGGAATAGAACGAAGCGATTGAATTTGCACCTAAAAACAGAATGAAAATTTGCCGAATCCCCATTGGATTTCAATCTGGTTTTCACCCGCTTTTTCGCATAAAAAAAACCGAAGGTCTGCCGGGAAAAGTACCGGAGAACCTTCGGAATTGGAACGTTATTTTTATCTAAGAACCCTTAATTTTATCTAAGGAAGGGAACTTTTATTTGAAGACAACTCACATAAAGAATTACAAAATAAATCACTCCACCGTAACACTCTTAGCCAAGTTACGTGGTTTATCTACGTCACAGCCTCTATGAAGTGCTGCATAGTAAGCAATTAATTGTAATGGTACTACAGAGATAAGGGGTGTTAACAGGTCGTGCACAGCTGGTACGATGTAGCGGTCGCCATCCATTTCTAAGCCTTTCATTGAAATGATGCATGGGTTTGCTCCGCGAGCTACTACCTCTTTCACGTTACCACGTATGCTTAAGTTAACACTCTCTTGTGTTGCTAATGCGATAATAGGTGTTCCATCTTCAATTAAAGCAATTGTTCCATGCTTTAATTCTCCACCTGCGAATCCTTCTGCTTGGATGTAAGAGATTTCTTTTAGCTTTAAAGAACCTTCAAGGCCAACATAGTAATCAATGCCGCGCCCGATATAGAAAGCATTTCTTGATGTTTCCAGATATTCTCGAGCAATAGCCTCTAGCTCTTCTTTATCTTCAAAAACGCCTTCCATGGCATTGGCAATGATACCTAATTCATGAATAAGATCAAAATCTATCTGGTAGCCTTTGTTTCTTGCTGTTACTTCTGCAAGGATAGACAATACAGCCATTTGCGAAGTATAAGCTTTAGTAGAAGCTACTGCAATTTCCGGACCAGCATACAATAATAAGGTGTGGTCCGCTTCACGAGACAATGTGGAGCCTGGTACATTTGTGATTGTTAGAGTTGGATACCCCATCTCCTTCACTTGCACAAGTACAGCACGGCTATCTGCTGTTTCTCCACTTTGTGTAATGAAGATGAACAGTGGCTTTTCAGAAAGCAGCGGCATATTATAGCCGAATTCACTTGCAACATGAACCTCTACAGGGATTTTTGCTAATTTCTCAATAAATTGCTTTCCAAGAAGACCGGCATGATAAGATGTACCAGCAGCTACAATGTACAGACGATCGGCAGCTTTCACCGCTTCCACGATCGCTGGATCAATTGTCAGCTTTCCATCTTTGCCTTGATATTCTTGAATAATTTTGCGAATAGCTACTGGCTGTTCGTCAATTTCTTTTAGCATATAATGAGGATATGTCCCTTTTTCAATATCACTAGCATCTAGTTCTGCCGTATATGCTTCCCGGGAAATAACCTCTCCCTCTAATGTTTCAATCGTTACCTCGTCTTTTGTCACGATCACAATTTCTTTATCTACTAATTCCACATATTGATCAGTTACTTGAAGCATAGCCATTGCATCACTTGCGATAACATTGAAGCCTTCCCCTAAACCTATCAATAATGGGCTTTTATTTTTTGCTACATATATCATGTCTTTGTTTTGCTCATCTAATAAGGCAAATGCATAAGACCCTTTTAATAACTTTAGTGTTTGAACAAATGCTGCCTTTACATCACTTCCAGCTTCTACAAAATGTTCAATAAGTTGAACAACGACTTCCGTGTCTGTATCACTTTTCAAAGTGATATCAGCAAGATATTCCTTCTTTAATAAGTCATAGTTTTCAATAACGCCATTATGAACAATTGTAAAGCGTTCTGATGCACTTTTATGTGGGTGCGCATTTAATCTGCTTGGCACGCCATGAGTTGCCCAGCGTGTATGACCAATTCCAGCAGGTGCAAATACCTCTTCGTCCACAATACTGCGTAGGTCAGCAATTCGTCCTTTTTCTTTAAAAACTTGAACTCCCTCTCCATTGCTTAATGCAATACCAGCTGAGTCATAGCCTCTATATTCTAGTTTTTCTAAACCTTTTAATAAAATCTCTTTCGCATCCTGATTTCCAATATAACCAACAATTCCGCACATACTTCTTTTCCTCCGTTCTAAGGGAGCAAGAAGTCACTATTTAGGGAACAAACTTGCTCCCTTATCTCTGTTTTTTTGGGGTTATAAGTCGTAATATACTGCATCTTTTGTCCTGCATAAAGACAGATAAAAACAAAAGGTTGTAGATAATACAACTTAAAGATTACGCTTCTGATTAGCATGCCCTACTCTTTGTGCATTAAGTTACCTTAATGTTTTAAAGTATGACTTACGATTGGCTAATACAACCGGGAGGCATCCGCCGAAAAATCGATAAACCTCCTCCTCGTCAACTAGTTTCGTGTCGTCCATTACTAGTCCAGGCGCTTCAAATTCCTAAAATAACTCCTATCCTCCTTAACAACAGGTTTGCTTTTATTCAAAAAGCAATTTAATCATACCCTACCAAGAATCGTTCCGTCAAATACAATCCTATGACAAAATCGTAAATTTTTATTTCATTAACTGAGGTAGGATACATTCCGACACGAAAAGCGGAAAAAATAATAGGGTAAAAAACATTCCTTCGGAAATGTCTTTCACCCTAATAATGTATTCTATCGTGCTAATTGTGTTCCAAATTGCATAGATATTAGTATAAGTCCCTTATGTGTTTAAGTTTATTCTTCTGGTAAACCCATTTCCTCTTTAACAACTTCGGAAATAACATTCACATAAGCTTCACATAATTCCTCTGTTGGAGCCTCCGCCATCACACGTACAAGTGGCTCTGTTCCAGAAGGACGAACTAAAATCCTTCCATTTCCGTTCATATCTTGTTCCACTTTTGCAATTACTTCTTTTACTTTTTCATTATCTGTTACATGAAATTTATCTGTCACTCTAATATTCACTAATTTTTGCGGAAATTTCTTCATTTCTCCTGCAAGCTCCGATAGCTTTTTCTTTGTTACTTTCATAATATTAACTAATTGCAGCCCAGTTAAAAGACCATCACCTGTTGTGTTGTAGTCAAGGAAGATAATATGTCCTGACTGTTCTCCACCAAGGTTATAGCCATTATTACGCATTTCTTCGACTACATAACGGTCTCCAACAGCAGTTGGAATGCTCGTAATTGCGTGTTGTTCTAGCGCTTTATAGAAGCCTAAATTACTCATGACAGTAGACACAACTGTATTGTTTTTGAGTCTTCCTGTTTCTTTTAAGTATTTTGCACATATATACATTATTTGATCGCCGTCAACGATATCCCCATTTTCATCAATAGCAATCAAACGATCACCATCACCGTCAAAGGCTAACCCAACATCTGCTTCTTTTTCTAGGACAAATTTAGAAAGCGCCTCAGGGTGTGTAGAACCTACGCCATCATTAATATTTAATCCATTCGGTGATGCGCCCATTGTAGAAATATCCGCATCCAAATCTGCAAACAAATGCATTGCTAAGGAAGAAGTTGCTCCATGTGCACAATCTAATGCAATGTGAATACCTGCAAATTCTTCATCCACTGTTTGTTTTAAGAATTGCAGATACTTCTGACCACCTTCAAAATAGTCATCAACCTGACCAAGATCTGCACCCGTTGGTCTAGGCAGCGTATCTTCTGCTTGATCAATAAGTGCTTCAATTTCTAACTCTTGCTCATCCGATAGTTTAAAACCATCAGGACCAAAAAATTTAATTCCATTATCTGCGACCGGGTTATGCGATGCAGAAATCATTACTCCCGCCTGTGCTCCTAATGCCTTTGTTAAATAGGATACACCTGGTGTAGAGATAACACCTAAGCGCATTACTTCTGCACCAATGGAAAGCAATCCTGCTACAAGCGCTCCTTCCAGCATATGTCCGGAAATACGAGTATCTCGTCCGATTAATACCTTTGGTCTGTCGTGGTCTTTTGTTAGGACGAAACCACCATATCTTCCTAGCTTAAACGCTATTTCTGGTGTTAGTTCACTATTTGCCACACCTCGTACTCCGTCCGTACCGAAATATTTACCCATTTCTATATCGCTCCTTCTAACTAGTATAGATCACGTTTTATGTTAAGCCTCTTTATTTGTAATAGACACACTCGCCGTATTCGTAGCTAGTTCCCAATCTATATTGTCAGGCCCATTTACTTTAATAGGGACTTCGTGCTCCCCATCATCCATTCCTGTTAAATCTATATAGAGATTAAAATCAGAGACACTCAATTCCCTTACCCTATTTTGCTCCCCAGAAATCCGAAGACTTGTACTACTACTTTTTGGTTTAGTAATGGTTGCCTCCAAATCGCTATTTAAGCCTATAATAGTAATAGGTACATTGCTTAACGTTCTTGTTTCTGTTTTTTCTGTCGTCGCGGCTTCCTCTGAATCTTGATTCTCCTGCTCATCCTCTTTCTGTTCTTTTTCTTGTTCTTGCTGTGCTGCTGTTACCTTTACTGTAACCTTTACAAGCTCTGGATCAACAGATGTTACCCCATTGGATATAATGACAGGTAATGTTAATTCTTCATCCTTTTCTATTTTACTTAGGTCAACTTCAACTCTTGTGCTTTCCACATCTTTTAAAACATCTTCTGGACCAGTGATAGTTGCTTCCTTTGTATCCAAAGTTATCGAGTCAATCGTTATACCATCCTGTGGCTTACCTTGTTCCACTATATTTATAGGTACTGTTTTACTCGTTCTTTTGACAGGAATATTCACTTCTACTATTTCTGGTTCCACTTGCACATTTAATTTATTTAAACTACCATCCAATACAGAAACCTTCGCCTGTTGGCTTACTGCCTCATTTGTATTTCCATCAAGATTTACATTTGCCTTTACATAGGCAATTTTTTCAATCTCATCTTTTGCTCCTGTAACCTTAACTGTTTTTGGCTCAATTTTCGGTGTTCCAGCAGCGTATCCCTTCGCAATAGCGTTACTGCTAAATTCTGCTTCTACATTAAATTCTTGAGTAACCTTTTCTTTAACCGTGACTTTTATCGTTTCGGGATCAATCGTTGCCCTAATTTTATCAGATAAGTTCTTTATTTGAAGGGGAACGGTCTTACTTCCTAAATTAGCATTTGCTAAATTAACATATACCTCAAAATCCTTTTTCAATTTAGCCTGCTGTATATGAACCGTTGGACCTCTTAAAGTGACGGTAACTGTTTTCGGTATCCCTGTGACAACTACATTTTCAGTATCATAATAGGCTGTTACCGGAATATCCTCTAAAATAACAGTTTCAGAATCACCTGGAACATTTACATCTGTTGAACTTTCATTGGGATCATATGCATAGGAAAAAAGTAAAAGAGCAAAAGCTAAGGATAAAACTTTTGTAAACCAATTTTTACCTATTACATTATTAAACAATTTACTCATTTTTCTTCCCCTTCCAGCTCCACTTACTAGACGTGGTTTGTTTGGTAGAAGGTGTTATCAAGGCACTAGATAACATTTCTCTAAATGCATCTAGTTTTAATTCTCTGTGCAAATCACCGTTTTTCGTTATGGAGATTGCACCCGTTTCCTCTGAAACAACGACGGTTAAGCTGTCTGTTACTTCACTAATGCCCAGTGCCGCTCTATGTCTAGTTCCCAGCTCTTTTGAAATAAAGGGACTTTCCGATAGAGGAAGGTAACATGCAGCTGCGGCAATATTTGTTTTTTGTATAATAACGGCTCCATCATGCAGTGGAGTATTCGGAATAAAAATATTAATCAATAGCTCTGCAGATATCTTTGAATCAAGCGCTATACCTGTTTCTATGTAATCACTCATTCCTGTTTCTCTTTCAATTGTGATTAACGCACCAATTCTTCGTTTAGCCATATAGTCTACTGCTTTTACAATGGATTCCACTAACTGGGCTTGGAGTTCATGTTCTTGAACAACGGATCGTGAAAAAAACTTCCCTCGCCCCAATTGTTCGAGAGCTCTTCTTAATTCTCCCTGGAAAATAATAATAAGGGCTAATGCACCCCACTGTATTACCTGCTGCATCATCCAGCCTAATGTTTGTAGTTGGAAATAGTCACTTAACATTTTAATAATTAAAATAACAAATATTCCATTCAACAATTGTACCGCTTTTGTCCCACGGATAATTGTAATAATCTTATAAATGACATACCAAACAAGGATAATGTCTACTGTATTCGCTAAATATTTTAAAAAAGGGAAATCTGCAAACGACATTTTCCTTCCTCCAAAGTATATATTTCAAAAGTGACGTTTTGAAGATTTTTCCCTAACTCAAACATGTCAGGAGAAAACCTACAATTATCATATTATAACACAATTCCAATTAATACAAAGAAAAGCATAACCAACTATCTTGAAAACAATTAGATTGTCCATATCAGTAGTATATGTGTCTCCATTGTATTTAAGCCCTATTTTTACTCGAAAGAAAAATACATGTAAAACTAAATAAAAAAACCTGCAATTTAAAATTAAATTGCAGGAAGGCTATTTTTTTGGGTGTTATCCTCATCACTAAATACCCCTGTAATATCCGTTACAGTTTTCTTTATATGGTACCATAACCAATCAAATATCTCGTTTACCTCTTTAATATCACCAGTTACTTGGTTAGCAGAAGCCATATACTTCTTTCCATTGATTACTGTTACATTTCCTTCAACTTGTCCTTCTATTTTAATATCTCCATTACGAACGATCACATCACCTTTTACTGTCTCTCCCTCTGGCACAATAGCTGTATTATTTTCTACTATTATATTTGGCTGTTTCGAAACAGAAAACTGATGATCCTCATTCCATGACGACATTAGACTCGATATCATTAATATAAGGAAAAGGGAAGCAGCAGCAAGCATAGGATGATGACGCAGCCATCGTTTCACTCTGACTTGCTTCTTTTCTTCCGGTAATTTAGCAAGTATATTTTCTGTAAAGTTCATTGGTGCTTGAATGTGAGAAGTACTTTGGACCAGTGCGATAGTTTTTTTCAGTTCATGAAAATGAGTTGCACATTCTTCACACTGATCTAAATGCTTCTTTAATTCTTTTAAATTCTCTTCTTCTATTTCTTCATCAAGATATTGATGCATATAGGAAATAATCTCTGTTGTACAAGTCATATTATTTTCACCTTCTTTATCAGACATACCGTAATTGTTTTCTCAACGCTTCTCTTCCCCTGTGAATACGCGTTTTAACTGTTCCTAAAGGAAGCTCCAGAATTTCACTTATCTCATTTAAAGAAAGTTCTTCGATATATTTTAAAACGATGACTGCTCGATACTTTTCAGGAAGTTTGGAGATTTCCCTTTGTATCATTGCTTGCAGTTCCATACTCTCTACATCTTCCTCAGGCAATTTTCCATCCGAGGAAATTTGCGAGTACATATTTAAGCCGTCTGTTCCTGGAACCTCTGCATCAAGATAATAATCTGGTTTCCTTTTTCTTATACGGTCAATGCATAGGTTTGTCGCAATACGATATAGCCATGTTGAAAACTTATATTCCATATTATAGCGATGAACATTCACATATGCACGAATAAAAGCCTCTTGTGCTATATCCTCTGCTTCATGCCTATTCCCCAACATCCGATAACAAATTTGAAACACTTTATCTTTATATAGTTCGATTATGTCACCAAATGCATTTTTATCCCCTTTTAAAACTTGTTGAATCCTTTTTTTTACTAATGCTTCCATCTATTTACCTCCGCTCTAGTGCGGCTAATCGATTTACGAATCGACAGCAGGAAAGGTTTCATTTTTTCTCTAAAAAAATTTTATTTATGTATAAAAAAAATAATATTCTCACTTATATGTAGTGAAAAATCTCCCTATTATGCACATCTATCTTTTTTAGGATACTCATTCTTATTTTAACAAATAATGCCACATAATGTTTAAAATTTTTAGAATTGGTTATAAAAAAAGTAATAATATGCTAAAATCAAGACAAGCAACATTTGAATTTACTACGGCTATATAGATTATGAAGAATTATAAAAACATATAGAGGGTGAAGCAAATGAGTGATAGAAAATTATTAAAAGACATTGAAGAACATCGTGAAATGATGATCTATTTGGCAAACAACACTTCTTTTTCGCACCCAAAAGTTGTTGACTTAAGTACAAAATTAGATTTGTTATTAAATAAATATGAAAAAATATGTAGTGAACTATCTGTTAAATAATAAGATTGCTTTTTATCTTGCTTTCAGTCCAATTATCATCTAAAAAGCAGTGCACATCCATGCCTGCTTTTTAGATTTTAATTTATAGTAATTTTTCTCCAAATAGTGAACCCATCAATGCTACAGCTAACGAGGCAGTCTTGTTTCTTTCATCTAATATCGGGTTAACTTCTACAAATTCAGCGGAAGTAATAAGTCCAGACTCCGCTAACATTTCCATAGCTAAATGACTCTCTCTATAACTTATTCCCCCAGGTACTGGTGTTCCAACTCCTGGTGCATCATTTGGATCTAATCCATCTAAGTCTAGAGACAAGTGTACCCCATCTGTTTTTTCCTTTAAATAATCAATCGTACTCTCCATCACCTTCGTCATCCCTAGTCGATCAATTTCATGCATGGTAAAAACTTTTATTCCTAATTCTTTTATAAGCCTGCGCTCACCTTCATCTAAAGATCTAGCTCCTATTATCACTACATGCTCTGGTTTTATTTTAGGAGAGGTTCCTAATATATTGGTCAATAGCTCATGCCCATATCCTAAACTTACAGCCAGTGGCATCCCATGAATATTCCCTGATGGAGAGGTTTCTGCCGTATTTAAATCTCCATGTGCATCATACCAAATGACACCTAAATTGGTGTAATGCTTAGATACTCCAGCAAGTGTCCCAATTGCTATACTATGATCTCCGCCTAAAACAAGAGGAAATGACTTTGATTGAATAATCTTATCAACCATTTCTGCAAGCATTTGATTTTTTTCTGCTATTAAATGAAGATTTCTAAGATTGCTTTGGACATCTATTATGGTTTCTGGTCTTCCTACTGATATATCTCCCCAATCTTCTATAGAGGAAAATAGCTTTGATAATCTTTCAAAAATACCTGCGTAACGGATTGCACTTGGCCCCATATCTACACCTCTGCGCATTTGTCCAAGATCCATCGGCATTCCAATAATAGTCAGCTTTCTCATGAAAATCCTCCCCCATCTCTCCAGTCATATTCTTCTTTTATTGTACCTTCTTCTGAAACAATGACTCAACTCAACATCTTTATGTATATATATGCGAATATTCTATAAATCCCGAGAGGAAACAACAAGAATGCCATGCTTAAAAAGCACAAAAAAACCAAACACGATTGTGTTTGGTTTAAAGAAAGATGAGCCATGGAGGATTCGAACCTCCGACCCTCTGATTAAAAGTCAGATGCTCTACCGACTGAGCTAATGGCTCGTTGGCTGGGCTAGCTGGATTCGAACCAACGAATGACGGAGTCAAAGTCCGTTGCCTTACCGCTTGGCTATAGCCCAAAAATATAAAAAGGACATATAATTAATATTGTCCAATCATAAATGGTGGAGGGGGACGGATTCGAACCGCCGAACCCGAAGGAGCGGATTTACAGTCCGCCGCGTTTAGCCACTTCGCTACCCCTCCGATATTCAAACTAATGACAATTTAAAAAAGTGGTGCCGGCTAGAGGACTTGAACCCCCAACCTACTGATTACAAGTCAGTTGCTCTACCAATTGAGCTAAACCGGCAATAAATTTATAAACTTTTAAGAATCAATGGTGGAGGATGACGGGATCGAACCGCCGACCCTCTGCTTGTAAGGCAGATGCTCTCCCAGCTGAGCTAATCCTCCAAATGGTGACCCATACGGGATTCGAACCCGTGTTACCGCCGTGAAAGGGCGGTGTCTTAACCGCTTGACCAATGGGCCATATTTATTTTCGTAAGCTTCCAACCGGGCTCGAACCGGTGACCTCTTCCTTACCATGGAAGTGCTCTACCTGCTGAGCTATGGAAGCACCTTGGCTAACATATAATAAAAATAATGGCTCCGCAGGTAGGACTCGAACCTACGACCGTTCGGTTAACAGCCGAATGCTCTACCACTGAGCTACTGCGGAATAATGGTATGCCTGGCGACGTCCTACTCTCACAGGGGGAGAACCCCCAACTACCATCGGCGCTGAGAAGCTTAACTTCCGTGTTCGGTATGGGAACGGGTGTGACCTTCTCGCTATCGCCACCAGACTTATTTATCAGACATGTATTATTATACATGTTTTAGATATTTTTTCAAGTGTAATTTCGAAAAATTATTCCCTGAAAACTAGATTATGGTAAGAAGAAAGAAACAAGTAATCATTTTGTCCAGCTTATCGCCGATTAACAGGCGTTTCCGCTTTTCATTTTAGTTAAGTCCTCGATCTATTAGTATCAGTCAGCTCCACATGTCGCCACGCTTCCACCTCTGACCTATCAACCTGATCATCTTTCAGGGATCTTACTAGCTTGCGCTATGGGAAATCTCATCTTGAGGGGGGCTTCATGCTTAGATGCTTTCAGCACTTATCCCTTCCGCACATAGCTACCCAGCGATGCCTTTGGCAAGACAACTGGTACACCAGCGGTGCGTCCATCCCGGTCCTCTCGTACTAAGGACAGCTCCTCTCAAATTTCCTACGCCCACGACGGATAGGGACCGAACTGTCTCACGACGTTCTGAACCCAGCTCGCGTACCGCTTTAATGGGCGAACAGCCCAACCCTTGGGACCGACTACAGCCCCAGGATGCGATGAGCCGACATCGAGGTGCCAAACCTCCCCGTCGATGTGGACTCTTGGGGGAGATAAGCCTGTTATCCCCGGGGTAGCTTTTATCCGTTGAGCGATGGCCCTTCCATGCGGAACCACCGGATCACTAAGCCCGACTTTCGTCCCTGCTCGACTTGTAGGTCTCGCAGTCAAGCTCCCTTGTGCCTTTACACTCTACGAATGATTTCCAACCATTCTGAGGGAACCTTTGGGCGCCTCCGTTACTTTTTAGGAGGCGACCGCCCCAGTCAAACTGCCCACCTGACACTGTCTCCCACCCCGATCAGGGGTGCGGGTTAGAATGTCAATACAGCCAGGGTAGTATCCCACCAATGCCTCCACCGAAGCTGGCGCTCCGGCTTCCAAGGCTCCTACCTATCCTGTACAAGCTGTACCAAAATTCAATATCAGGCTGCAGTAAAGCTCCACGGGGTCTTTCCGTCCTGTCGCGGGTAACCTGCATCTTCACAGGTACTATAATTTCACCGAGTCTCTCGTTGAGACAGTGCCCAGATCGTTACACCTTTCGTGCGGGTCGGAACTTACCCGACAAGGAATTTCGCTACCTTAGGACCGTTATAGTTACGGCCGCCGTTTACTGGGGCTTCAATTCAGAGCTTCGCACTAACGTGCTAACCCCTCCTCTTAACCTTCCAGCACCGGGCAGGTGTCAGCCCCTATACTTCGCCTTGCGGCTTCGCAGAGACCTGTGTTTTTGCTAAACAGTCGCCTGGGCCTATTCACTGCGGCTCTCGCAGGCTTGCACCCGCAAGAGCACCCCTTCTCCCGAAGTTACGGGGTCATTTTGCCGAGTTCCTTAACGAGAGTTCTCTCGCTCACCTTAGGATTCTCTCCTCGCCTACCTGTGTCGGTTTGCGGTACGGGCACCCTAAATCTCGCTAGAGGCTTTTCTTGGCAGTGTGGAATCAGGAACTTCGGTACTATATTTCCCTCGCCGTCACAGCTCCGCTTATGTGGTAATGGGATTTGCCTCATTACCAGCCTAACTGCTTGGACGTGCTAATCCAACAGCACGCTTACCCTATCCTCCTGCGTCCCCCCATTGCTCAAACGATTTAAAGGTGGTACAGGAATATCAACCTGTTGTCCATCGCCTACGCTTTTCAGCCTCGGCTTAGGTCCCGACTAACCCTGAGCGGACGAGCCTTCCTCAGGAAACCTTAGGCATTCGGTGGATGAGATTCTCACTCATCTTTCGCTACTCATACCGGCATTCTCACTTCTAAGCGCTCCACCAGTCCTTACGGTCTAGCTTCAACGCCCTTAGAACGCTCTCCTACCACTGACATCATAGATGTCAATCCACAGCTTCGGTGATACGTTTAGCCCCGGTACATTTTCGGCGCAGAGTCACTCGACCAGTGAGCTATTACGCACTCTTTAAATGGTGGCTGCTTCTAAGCCAACATCCTGGTTGTCTAAGCAACTCCACATCCTTTTCCACTTAACGTATACTTTGGGACCTTAGCTGGTGGTCTGGGCTGTTTCCCTCTTGACCACGGATCTTATCACTCGTAGTCTGACTCCCAAGAATAAGTATTTGGCATTCGGAGTTTGTCTGAATTCGGTAACCCGATGGGGGCCCCTAGTCCAAACAGTGCTCTACCTCCAATACTCTAAATCTTGAGGCTAGCCCTAAAGCTATTTCGGAGAGAACCAGCTATCTCCAAGTTCGATTGGAATTTCTCCGCTACCCACACCTCATCCCCGCACTTTTCAACGTGCGTGGGTTCGGGCCTCCATCCAGTGTTACCTGGACTTCACCCTGGACATGGGTAGATCACCTGGTTTCGGGTCTACAACCACATACTATTTCGCCCTATTCAGACTCGCTTTCGCTGCGGCTCCGTCTCTTCAACTTAACCTCGCATGTAATCGTAACTCGCCGGTTCATTCTACAAAAGGCACGCTATCACCCATAAATGGGCTCTAACTACTTGTAGGCACACGGTTTCAGGATCTATTTCACTCCCCTTCCGGGGTGCTTTTCACCTTTCCCTCACGGTACTGGTTCACTATCGGTCACTAGGGAGTATTTAGCCTTGGGAGATGGTCCTCCCTGCTTCCGACGGGATTTCTCGTGTCCCGCCGTACTCAGGATACACTCAAGAGGGAACGAAGTTTCGACTACAGGGTTTTTACCTTCTACGACTGACCTTTCCAGATCGATTCGTCTACCCCGTTCCTTTGTAACTCCATATAGAGTGTCCTACAACCCCAAGAGGCAAGCCTCTTGGTTTGGGCTAATCCCGTTTCGCTCGCCGCTACTCAGGGAATCGCGTTTGCTTTCTCTTCCTCCGGGTACTTAGATGTTTCAGTTCCCCGGGTCTGCCTTCAGTACCCTATGTATTCAGGTAAAGATTCTATCCCATTACGGATAGAGGGTTTCCCCATTCGGAAATCTCTGGATCAAAGCTTACTTACAGCTCCCCAAAGCATATCGGTGTTAATCCCGTCCTTCATCGGCTCCTAGTGCCAAGGCATCCACCGTGCGCCCTTTCTAACTTAACTTAATTTCGACCAAAGATAAGCGGCGTATCTCTTCGTCAGCTTCTTCACTCTGCTCCTCACGTACTGTCGTACGCTCCGGTGCTCGTTCGGTCGCTTCCTTGACCTACTTGCTTCTCTTTGCTCTCCAATCTTTGAAGGAGTATTCGTTTAATACGACTACTTTTCAAAGAAGTAATTCTCTAAATAGAGAATCTAAGATGGCGATTACTCGGTTTCTTTCTTGGTTCTTACTTTTCATAATCTAGTTTTCAAGGAACAATCAGGCTTATTCAGCCTATCATTTTGAGGAATTACTCCCTCAAAACTGAACAATCAAATCGTCAACAATCTTTGATGGAATGTAAATTCCATTTTCCTTAGAAAGGAGGTGATCCAGCCGCACCTTCCGATACGGCTACCTTGTTACGACTTCACCCCAATCATCTATCCCACCTTAGGCGGCTGGCTCCAAAAGGTTACCCCACCGACTTCGGGTGTTACAAACTCTCGTGGTGTGACGGGCGGTGTGTACAAGGCCCGGGAACGTATTCACCGCGGCATGCTGATCCGCGATTACTAGCGATTCCAGCTTCATGTAGGCGAGTTGCAGCCTACAATCCGAACTGAGAATGGTTTTATGGGATTTGCTCGACCTCGCGGTATTGCTGCCCTTTGTACCATCCATTGTAGCACGTGTGTAGCCCAGGTCATAAGGGGCATGATGATTTGACGTCATCCCCACCTTCCTCCGGTTTGTCACCGGCAGTCACCTTAGAGTGCCCAACTGAATGCTGGCAACTAAGATCAAGGGTTGCGCTCGTTGCGGGACTTAACCCAACATCTCACGACACGAGCTGACGACAACCATGCACCACCTGTCACTCTGTCCCCCGAAGGGGAACGTCCTATCTCTAGGAGTGTCAGAGGATGTCAAGACCTGGTAAGGTTCTTCGCGTTGCTTCGAATTAAACCACATGCTCCACCGCTTGTGCGGGCCCCCGTCAATTCCTTTGAGTTTCAGCCTTGCGGCCGTACTCCCCAGGCGGAGTGCTTAATGCGTTTGCTGCAGCACTAAAGGGCGGAAACCCTCTAACACTTAGCACTCATCGTTTACGGCGTGGACTACCAGGGTATCTAATCCTGTTTGCTCCCCACGCTTTCGCGCCTCAGCGTCAGTTACAGACCAAAGAGTCGCCTTCGCCACTGGTGTTCCTCCACATCTCTACGCATTTCACCGCTACACGTGGAATTCCACTCTTCTCTTCTGCACTCAAGTCCCCCAGTTTCCAATGACCCTCCACGGTTGAGCCGTGGGCTTTCACATCAGACTTAAAGGACCGCCTGCGCGCGCTTTACGCCCAATAATTCCGGACAACGCTTGCCACCTACGTATTACCGCGGCTGCTGGCACGTAGTTAGCCGTGGCTTTCTGGTTAGGTACCGTCAAGGTACAAGCAGTTACTCTTGTACTTGTTCTTCCCTAACAACAGAGTTTTACGATCCGAAAACCTTCATCACTCACGCGGCGTTGCTCCGTCAGACTTTCGTCCATTGCGGAAGATTCCCTACTGCTGCCTCCCGTAGGAGTCTGGGCCGTGTCTCAGTCCCAGTGTGGCCGATCACCCTCTCAGGTCGGCTACGCATCGTCGCCTTGGTGAGCCGTTACCTCACCAACTAGCTAATGCGCCGCGGGCCCATCTGTAAGTGACAGCGTAAACCGTCTTTCAGCTTTTCCTCATGAGAGGAAAAGGATTATCCGGTATTAGCTCCGGTTTCCCGAAGTTATCCCAGTCTTACAGGCAGGTTGCCCACGTGTTACTCACCCGTCCGCCGCTAACTTTAAAAGCAAGCTTTTAAAGTCCGCTCGACTTGCATGTATTAGGCACGCCGCCAGCGTTCGTCCTGAGCCAGGATCAAACTCTCCAATAAAGAGTTGATTAGCTCATTGCTAAACTCTAGCTTTTTGTTACTTTTTTGTTTTACAACATTCGTTATAAAACGATTATTGTTGACGTTTGTTTGTTCAGTTTTCAAAGAGCAATTGATTGGCCGCTCAACAAGCGACTTTATTAATTTAACACACCCAAACCTAAGAGTCAACTACTTTTTTATTTTCTTATTCATTGATTTCTCTCATGTCGAAGTGACGTTTATTAATATACCAAGATAACTATTATTCGTCAACAGTTTTTTTCACATTTTATATTTTTCATCCAACAGTTTACTTTCTGGCAGGATATATGCCAGACATTCTTTAGGGGAAGCCACTCTTTTAAGTAAAATAAATAAATTCTTATACCTTTCAACCATCGCCTTTTTCACAGCAAGATCAATTCTTTTATCTCCTAAATCTAATAAAATTTCATCCAATTCCCTTTTTATTAGATATTCAATCTCTTTTATTTCCTTTTTATTTAATAATAATCCAATCATTACTAATCCTCCTGCTGCATCCATATTTTGGTCTCTGTATTATGTACTAGTTTTTCTTTTTTTATAAAAGTTTTGTCATTATTTTTTTCTTTTCAACATAAATATGAGACGAGCAGTAAAGTGGACGAGGTGACAAACAGATGAATATTTTCTATGTTCTTAACAGTAAATCCTTAAAACAAATGGCATTGATAGTTGTAGTATCCTTCTTCACAGCCTGGTTTTTGTATGTGGAAAATATTGTCCAAATCCCTGTATTTTCTTCAAAGGATGGACCAAAGGCTGTTTATAAAGGGGAAAAGGGAGTTGCACTCACCTTTAATATTGGATGGGGTGACAAAAAAGCAGAACCAATTCTTGATATCTTGAAAGAAAAGAAAGTGAACGCAACATTTTTTCTTGCTGGTTCATGGGCAGAAAGGCATCCTGAATTAGTCAGCAGAATGGTAAAGGAAGGACATGAAATTGGAATACTAGGTTATGACTATGTGGACTATTCTGAAGTAAAAGAAGAAAAAATTCGCCAAGACATATCTAAAGCAAAAACGGCATTTCAAAAATTAAAAGTCGAAAATATTTTATTAGCTAGAGCCCCAACTGGTCATTTCAGCCAATCTACCTTAACTATTGCAGACCAATATGATTATACATTAGTCCACTGGAGCATCGACTCTAAGGATTGGACCAATCCCGGAGCACAACAAATCATTAAAAAAGCTGCTTCAGCTAAAAAAGGGGACATTGTTTTATTACATGCTTCTGATTCTGCCAAACAAACTGCAAAAGCCCTACCAGAGATTATTGGTAAATTACAAAAAAAGAACTTAAAGTTTGTTACTGTTTCAGAAATGATTTCCAACGCTGATTCCAAATCGAAAGAAGTACATTAAATCAAAAAAGCTGTGCCTTAAGTTAGAGGGAATCGATTGAATAAAGATCGAGAAACTCTTTTAGGGTCAGTTTTTTTCTTTCTTATTTCATTATCTTTTCCTTACCATCAGGAATAAAAATTCAAAAAGAATCCATTCTACTTAATAGATATCTTTAATGAAAGAGGTAATTATCATGCTAAAAAAAGGGATTACCCTCCTGCTAGTCATTTCTTTATTAAGCGGATGCTCAGAAAGTGAAAATTCTCAACAAATGGACTATGATCAAACGAAAAAAATGATTGTGGATATATTAAAAACAGATGAAGGGAAAAAAGCTATTCGTGAAGTAATGAACGATGAAGAAATAAAACAAAACTTGGTTATGAATGAAAAAGCAGTAACAAACACAATAGAAAAAACACTTGTTTCTGACAAGGCGGCTGAATTTTGGCAAAAGAAATTCAAAGATCCTGAGTTTGCTGAAACAATGGCAAAAAGCATGAAATCCGAAAATGAAAAATTGATCAAAGACCTAATGAAGGATCCAGGATATCGGAAAATGATGGTCGAGTTGCTGCAAGATCCTTCACTAGAATCAGAAATGAAGAACATTTTAAAAAGCACAGAATATAGAGAGCATGTAGAACAAATCCTCCAAGAAACAATGGAAACACCTGAATTCAAGTCCAAATTTAAAGAATTACTAGATAAAGCTGCGAAAGAAGCCTCTTCCTCTTTATTATCTGAAGAAAATAAAATATAAAAAGAGGTACCTTCAAAGGAAGGTACCTCTTTGCTATCAGCAGTTAGTTTTCTACTCTATCTACTGCCATCTCTAACACTTCTACTATTTGTTCAGCAATCCCCTTATATCTTTCACCAATAGGATGCGTTTCTTTATAGACGGATGGAGCAAAATCCTCTTCATTCCAATCTGGCTGCCCCAATGGCAGTTCTCCAAGTAAGGGTACCTCCAAATCCTTTGCTAATTTCTTTCCTCCCCCCTTGCCAAACACATATTCCTTTTCCCCTGTTAAACGGCTTTCAAAATAAGACATATTTTCTATGACACCTAATATCTCATGTTCTGTTCTTAATGCCATCGCTCCAGCACGTGCTGCAACAAACGCAGCAGTTGGATGAGGTGTTGTTACGATAATTTCTTTACTTGTCGGCAGCATAGAGTGGACATCTAGGGCCACATCACCTGTTCCTGGTGGTAAATCTAATAGGAGATAATCAAGCTCTCCCCATTCTACTTCATCCATAAAGCTTGTCAGCATTTTACCAAGCATTGGCCCTCTCCAGATAATAGGCGTATTATCTTCAACAAAGAATCCCATCGAAATAACTTTAACCCCAAAACGCTCAACCGGAATAATACGCTCCTTTATTACTTCTGGTCTATTCGTGATCCCCATCATATCTGGAACACTAAAACCATAAATGTCAGCATCCAGTAACCCAACTTTTTTCCCCATCCTTGCTAAAGAGACAGCTAAATTTACGGAAACCGTTGATTTTCCTACTCCACCTTTCCCACTAGCAATGGCAATATAAATTGGCTTCTTCTCTTCAGATTCTGTTTCCTTTATTATTTCCTCTACAAGCGCACTAGATAATTCCGTAAAACGTAACCCAACACTTTCTACTCCTCTTTCTTTAAGCGCGCTGACAATTTGATTTTGCAACTCGATTTGATAGGCGGAACCAAGCTTTGCTACAGCAACCTTTAAACTGGCATGCCCTTTTTCTTCATTCCATTTGACATCTTTCACTGCGCTCAGTTCAAGCAATGATTTATGTAAAAAAGGATCGATCATATTCTCCACTATCTTCTCAATTTCTTCTTTTGTTATCATGACGCAATCCCCTTTCCTATTTTTACTAACAGTATAGCATAAAAATAGTTATCGTTTACATTCTGAAGATTCAAACGTTATTACCAGCATTTATTTCCCGGGAATAGAATCGACAAAAATAAGAATAGAGACATGATTCGTCTCTATTCTTGAATTTCAAGTTCCTCTTCATTTGTAAAAAAGCGATTAACCCCTTTATAAATAGACGCTGCTATTTTCTCCTGATAGTCTTCTTTCATAAGATTTGCCTTTTCTTGTGGATTTGATAAGAAACCTACCTCCACTAGCACTCCTGGTCTCTCGGCATATTTAAGTATGTATACACTCTCCAGCGTTTTTGCCTTTCGGGTAGTATTCTCTAAGTTATCAATTAATTCGTCTTGAATAAACTTGGCAGCTCTATCGTTTCCTTCTTGCTTAGAGGAATAGAAGGTTTGTGCTCCACTCCATTTCGATGAAGGGATAGCATTTAAATGAATACTCAAGAATAAATCCGCATCCGATTTATTGATAATGCTTATTCTTTCTTTTAAATCCTCAACTTTTCGATTGCGATAGCCTTTCGTACTTTCACTAGCCAAATCCTTATCCACTTCTCTTGTCATGATGACTAACGCTCCTTGCTCTTGCAGATAATCTCGAAGCTTTAAGGAAACGCTTAAGGCAATATCCTTTTCCAATACCTCATTATCCCCTGCACCACCATCAGGCCCGCCGTGTCCAGGATCAATAATGATTACTTTTCCGGTTAATGGCAAATTCCAGGCATCCCATGAATCATCATTTGAGAAATCAAGTTGCAAAATAAAGAAAAGGAGTGCTAGTCCTAGGATATATATACTTATTTTCCACTTTTTACTCACAGTTAACCTCATTCCCCCCTATGCCCGTCCTTATTCATACTATATGGAGGAATACGAGGTTTTAGAACAGCAAGTCCTTCTTTCAGGTCATAACAAAAAGATGGCATCCTCATGCCATCTTTCAATGTAAGCGAAGCTTTCTTCTCTTATTCGCTTTCATATAACCTTCCAGCCACCATTCATCAACAAATTGTTCGCATAAATAGTAAAGGGATTCATTTTTATTGCTTTCCTCACTGCCCCAATAAAGAAGAAAATGATAAAGTGTTTCTTTTAAATGAACATCTTCTTCCTTGCATCTATTTTTTATAGCTTGAATTTCTTCGCCATATTCACTAAATTTACTGTAATTCGCTCCTAAAAGAAAGGCCTCTATTGCCACATCATAACATGCCTCTTCTATACCACTGTTCATTAAGATACTAGAAGTAAGGTTAGAGGAGCCAAAATAGTGAGCTACCTTTTCTTTTAATTCTTTAACGGATATTTCCTTAAGAACTGCTCTTTCATATTTTATTTGTTTCTCGCGTTTTTTTATATCAAAGCTGGTAATGACTGCCAATTGATTTCACCTCTTGCTGTTATTTTTCAACCAACAAGATGAGACGATACTAGTCTAACAAACCTTTTAGCATCCAATTAAAAGAATAGTTGCTATTTCAGTGCTTTCTTACCATTTTCATCTTCGTTGTTCTCTATATAACCTTTTACATGTATGTCACGCAGTCGCTTATTATACCAATGATAAAATTCACTAGCATCTGAAGCTGGAACATCGATTAAATCCGTTTGCTCAATCGGCTGCGATCGATTGATGAATTCAATAGTGGCAAGACCAAAATTCCTCTGTAACCGGGATCTCTTCACATTAACTTCCATAACCTTTGCTCTTTTTGTCAAAATTAATGTTGATTGCAGGGTCCCCTTCTTCACTTGAATAAATTCTTCATTTTGGATGTACCTGCTATTAAAGTAATCCAATACTCTCAACAAATAAATCCAAATAAACAATAATATCGCTATATACCATATCTCTGGCTTCCAATAGACAAGACCAATTGCTGAGATTATCCCAAAATAACTAGGTCTAAGCAGTCTGGCATATAGAGCTTTCTTAGGCAGCTTCTTCATTTGCTTTTTCAATCGATACGCCGGCAGAATCTTTTCTATGATTTCATATGCTTGGTTCACTGGCATATATGGGAACAAGGAGTTTACCTCTAAATCTTCATCCCCGATATCCCCGGCACTCACCAATTTCACCTCAGCTATTTTCAAAAGTCTTTGCATTGGAAGTTGGATCACTTTCACCGCCTGCACTTTCTCCTTTTGAATGGAAAAGGACGTTTCGGAAACTAGTCCTTTTTTTATATAAATCTTATCCTTATCAGAGGTTATTTGAAAACGGCCATATTTCCAGAAGGTCACACCAAGACCAAATAGAACCCCTATAATCAAAAGAGCAATGCTTACGCCAATTATCATCCAGATATGATCCAATAGATAAGTAAGAACCTTACTTGTCTCCACTTCCATTTGAAAGATTGATTCTATATTGGAGAAAAAAGAAATTAATAATGGAATTAGCGCTAAAAAGCTCAAAGAAGAAAAAGAAGCCTTCACTAAGTCTCTTCTTGTTACCTGAAAATGAACCGTTCTTTCGCTTCCAGCAACTGTTTTAGCTTCTTCTCCGTCTCCTGCTGAGACATTTTCCGGTTGATGGATATAAGACTCTAACCAATCTGCCTCTTTCTTGCGAATAACTGTTAAAGGTATAGAACTAGAATCTCCGGTCTCTCCTGTTTCCAATGTTAAGGAAGTTAGGTGGAGCCCTTTATGAAAAACAGAGGTGTGTCGATGTATATTTTGAATTTTATAAAAGGGGATTACTCGATGCGACTTTGTAAAAACCCCAGACCTTATATGTAGCGCTTCCTCTTCTACTGAATAAGTATGTGTAAACCAATCCAGTATGATGCTAAGAAGCTGCACAATTGCATAGAGGAGAAAGAGAACTTGGAATATCTTCATATACATTTTTTCAGATCCAAAATGTGACACAAATAAAATAATAAATAAGAAAAAATTACTTTTTACAAATCCAACTATATCAAAAACTATTTTAATCGGATGCTGCCGCTTCCTGATACCTTCCATTACTCCACTTCCTTAATCTTTGCAAAATGAGCAATTTGATCACGTAAACGATAAGCCTCTTCCTTTGGAATGGCAGGAATTTCATGCGAAGTGCCCATCGTCCCCACCGTTATGGAATATAATTGATATTTCCTTTGCAGTGGTCCTTGTGTTAATTCAACCGACTGTACTTTTGTCATCGGGATTAATTGATGATTCTCGACCATTACTCCCCATTTCAGTTGAATAAACTCTTCACTGACGTCATAACGCCAATAACGCTGTTTTAATGGCGGTGCAATAAAAATTCCCCATAATGCCGCCAAGATTGTTAATACGCCAAGACCTATAATGATTGGACCTATCCACGCCTTCCATGAAAAATAGAAATAGAGGAAGTAGCAGACACCCAATACCACAAGAATCGTACTATTAGATATCACCTCCGATATCCGCCATACTTTCACAGCCTCTTTAGATACTTTTTTTGTTGGTTCAGGGATAGAAAAATACATGTAAACACGCTCCTTAAATATTCTACTTATCTACGTTGCTTTAATGAAAAAAGTTTCCTCCAATGACAAAAAAATCTCCTTTTTCAAGGAGATTTCTTTATCATATTGACCTATGACCACGCATCCAAGCTTTTAGCTCTGTAAGAGAAGGAGTCTCATCCTCTTACTGCCACATAATTTCTTATCGTAACATCCTCGTATTTTTTTTCAAAGGGAGAGAAGAAAATGATAAAGTACTTAAAACTTATAGCTATACTTGCGACAATGTCATTTATTCTCATAGCCTGCAGTAATGATAAAAGTAAAATCAAGAGCAACTCGGAAAATAGCTCTATAGAAGAAAAACAGAATAACTCAGATGAGGATGACAACCAAGCAAGTGAACCAGATGATACAACAGCTGAGTCAGAAGGGAATAAAACCGACAGTAATGAGTTTAACGATAAACCTTCAAATAATAATAGTTCTAATAATCAGCCAGAAGAAAAAAAAGGGTAGTATATTATCTGCCTATTCTTCTAAAGAGATTGAGTATGCTCGCGTTTGGTTACAACTTATTAAAAAGGGGGATATTGAAGAATTACGCGTTCAGCATATTGCAGCTGGAGAACCAGTAAATCCTTAGGGTGAGAATAGTGTCCAATATCTGAAAGACATTATATCGTTATCAGGGAAAACAATGGCTGATGGTGCCATCACATAAGCGGGAATGGGGATGGCACCATCAATAAATATGATATTCCTTCCCATTAGCCGACTGCAGAACAAATAAAAGAACCTATGCAGGAATATACGAAAAACATTATTGAGTATCCAAAGGAAATCTATATTCAACCTGGTAATGACGAAGAAGTCGAAAAATTGATTAAAATAATTAAAACTGAATTCTAAAAGAATCCACTGATAATAGAATACTCTATTCACATACACGCAACCCTGTTCTGTCTACTTGTTTCCCGGTAATTAAAGTAGATAAGAACGGCAAGTTGCGTGCTAGCATTTAGCATTCCGAATGTATTAAAACTAACTTTAATTTAATAAATTTGCAGTAATGCTGCCCTTTAAAGGGAGGTTAACCCTTCTTATATCAACGCACTCGTTTGTTAAAGTGGAAATCTCTATAATTATAATTAGTTGCCGACTTTTAAAAGTCCCAATCTAAATTCCTCCTCTAAATCGGCTAGCCTCATTAACTTCTCCGATATACCTTTCCAATCTTTATTTACAGACATAGAATGACACATCCCAAGAACCCTAGCCTGTTCAATCTTCAACTCTGATAGACGTGAATGCCTATCTTTAAAATACACTGCATAATCGTTGGCTCTTCTTGCACTTAATTGGAAAAGGAAGAATGTTGTATGCCCTATAGTATCAGCTGTAATAGGGGCATTTAATAACTGATCCGCATAAAAACAAATTGCTTCCCTTCCAATTAACCCTATATCCGCTTTTTCGAATTCCCGATAAGTTCTCTTAAAGTAATCAATTGCTCTCTCATATATTTCGTTATTGTCTAATGTGACAACCTTTTTTGCTGTAGACCAATATTTATTGATTCCCTTCCTATATGGAATCCCTTCCGCCATCCAAGCCTTCTTAAATTGGTCCAGTGATAATGGAACAAATGGAAAGCCAGCTGGATCTTGTACATAAATATTTTTATTATCCATTTGATAAGCTAGCACATAATGGTCTGAACCATGTAAATTTTTATGATTCGGATGGTATGTTAGCTCCCCCATATCTAAAGGGCCTAGAATGACAGGGTTTTGTTTGATTTGCTTTTTTAACAACGTAAATGAGTCATCTAAGTCACTAGCTTGCTGATGCTCTTCTGCAGTAAATCCAAGGATGTTTAGAGCATAATTGATACCATCATCGGGATCTCTCATACTAAAAAAAAGGTTTTTTTCATTTTCTATCATGGCACCTAATCCAACACCAGTTAATACTTCTACAAGTTGAGGAGATACATTTTCTCCTATTGATGAAAGAAACATTGCAGTTGAATTTGAATAACAGTAATGGCCATTTCCTATATACATTAACATCACCTCCGAGTAGATAAGTTGATCTTACAATTTTGAAAATTGAAAAACAACATCAAACGTTATAATATTTCTTCTTGTATATCTTTTGTTTTGCCTTCTCGTCAAACTTCTTCGAGCTGTATACTTATACAATCTTGTATCGATAAAAATAAGGAAACTTCAGTATGAGAAATGGGATGCAACATGGAGAACTGCTAGCAATACAACCATAGTTAGACATTTAATTAGTTCTACTTTTGATATCACTTCGTTAAAAACACAAAATGCAAAATGTGATGTTTCTATTTGCCCATGATATAGATATTACCTATGTATCGAAACGTTTAGGACACAAAAATATTCAAACCACACCAAAATTATTATTTGGAATTAATGCAAAAAAGCACCAGCAAGCTGCTATATAATTATAACTGTGTCGGCATCCGGTAAATTCGCAGAATTATCACTTGATTTTGTTAAAAGTTTGCGAGGATATAAATTCTTAATAACTGGTAATCAGGACAAGAGTATAAAAATTGCTTATGAAAATATATTTTATATAAGCAAAAATAGCATTTCAAATGACTATCTTAGTATTTATGGAAAATATGGTATTACCTATATTTTAGATTTAATTTCTATGCAATATTTATTTTTATATGCTTAATTGATTTATTAATAATAAAACCTCCTTGTAATAAGTTTTCTGACAAGAAAATTTGGCTACAAGGAGGTGATAAGTATCCTATATTCAATTACATTACATGACTTTTTAAACTACTTTACGAAGAATCTTAAATTCAGCCATTATGATTGTAACAAAATGCAAGTTTTTTATTTAATAGATACGGTCTTAGATAAGCAACCGTACTGCATAATGGTAAAACATCATTACTCAATTTAATTCCAAGGAAATCATTAATATATTCTTTTCTTTTTTGAATCCTCATCCAAAGTTCAGGATAACTTTTTCTTATATCCTCTTTTAATGCATCGTCAGCTAGTGCAATTGTACTTTCAGCTGATACTCCATCATATCCAGCGACACGTGGTATTATATCAGTTTGAAAAATCATTCCGCTTTTAATAATTTCATCCGAGTTCTCATAAATCGGAGAGGCCAGCCACTCTTCATCAGCCGTCAAGTGTCCTGGGCATAGCTCCCAATGAAACACTTCTTTAGGAAGAACAGAATTAATAAAGCTATACATGTCCCCACCAGACATCCCAATTCGAATATTCTCAAGCCATGCTACAATAGCAGTGTAATAAGGAGCAGCTAAGTCTTCTACATAATTTTTTTTACTTTCTGGTAACTCAGAGCGTTCCATAACAGCATATCCTGCCCTACTGGATAATCCTCCTTTGTATCCCACAGTTAAAGAAATGGCATCTCCTTTCGTCACCTTTTTAGACATAGGGTATAAATTTCCCTTTTCAAATCTTTTACCCGTGGATGCTATCGTCACTACACTATTTCTTTGGCCTAAATCATTCAGTTCTTTACCTAGTTCCATTTCAGAGACACCAACATCTAATTTATTTATAGTACGCAAGATGCAATCCGACGCAAGAGATGCTCCAAACTCATAGTGTGCTATTTCATTTGCATTATTCACTCTCCGTACTCCACGGTTTCCAGCAATGAAAATATCTGTTCTATTAGTTAGGGAACCCTCCTTCCCAACAATATCTCTGATCGTATCCACAATAAAAGAAGGTGTATCAAAGAAATTTCGATTATTCTCAACTTTACTTGTGAAGTGCTTCCACCCCACTAAACCAATTTTCATCGATTCTCGGATTCCTGCTTTAAGAAAGACGCTTGAAAATGGAGTATCTGGTTCCATAGGCTGATTCGGTAAGGAAAAGTGCGGGCAATGTATTCCTTGGGCTGGAATTCTAGAGTATTGTGCCTTATTAAAGTTTTCATTTCCTAAGATTAGAAAGGCATTGCCTTTAGAGTGAAGAACCAATATAGCTTCTTCAAATCTTGGAACAAATCCCACTAAATATTCAAAGTTCCCACCATGTTCAAGATCTGCATATACCAATAACGCATCAAGCCCATCCATTCTCATCTCTTGCAATACATTTTCATATCTAGTCTTTATCGTTTCATCATCGATTAATAACGGTTCTCTACTGCAATCAGGCATTGGTGCTTCGATTTCTCTCAACTGTACATTTCTTGATTTATACTTCATATGTATATCCTTTCTCCATTTACTTTATTAGTAACAGTAAGTTTCTACTATAATACATTTTGCATATTCAATCATGCCCCGCTGCATGTCCATTTATCTACCATTTATTTTTTATTATTAAAAGTGACTATTTACTGTAACTGCCAAGATTGTCTCTTTAACTATAGTAATCTTTCCTGCCTATAAAAAGAGACCTTTTTGACTTCAATCAATACCTACCCTTTCCGCTACTTCCGGCTTAGCATTTGAATGCCAAATTAGACGCATGCCCTTGCCATCTTCATCGCTCTGAAACTCAAGTTCTGTAGCCGTTTGTTCCTCATAGTAGCATGTTGATGATAATGGCAGTAACTTTAGCAACATCCCATTTTCCATCCTCATATATAACTTGCCCTGCTCTACAAATACATCTAAATCAGAAGGATCTCCCTGTTCATTTGCAAATCTGTATTTTCCAAGCAATATCTCAGCATTTTTCAGATCAAGTGGAATGATTATCTTACTCTCTAAAGGCTTTGGTACCGTGTAAGCCTCCCCGCTCATAATCTGTTCAATGCTATTTACCAGCTGCTGTGTATAAGCATGATCCCGCTCGCCATTTTGCAGCATAATCAATGTGATATCACGCTCAATATAACGTTTAAACAATGTCGAGTATCCTGGCCAACCTCCACTGTGGTGGACGCTTTTCCCAAATCGCTCATCATCCTCGAGCAGCCAACCCATTCCATAATCAAATGACTCACCATTATTCATCATAACTGGAGAAAAAATCAACTGGCGCACGATCGGACTAATAAAATTATCATCATATAGGGCCATATCCAGTCGCAATAAGTCATCAGCAGTACTGTTGACCATCCCATCTCCTTGTAACCCATCTAAATATTTTACATAATTCAGTTCCGGTATATCATCAGGCAATACATATCCATCATGTTCAATTCTATAAACATACCCAAAAGCGTAATCATTTGGAACATCCCTTAGATCGACTCGACGATTATAGACCAGCGTTCGCTTCATCCGGAGAGGTTGAAAGATTTGTTCGTCCAAAAAGTCGCCGTAACTCTGACCACTTATCCGCTCTATGAGGATAGCTAGCAAAATATAACCAGTGTTGCTGTACAGCCAGTGCTCATTAGGAGCAAACAACGGCTCTGGCTGATGCTCAATCAGCATACGCAACACATCCTCATTACAAGCATAACGCATAGGATCCCATTTCTTTGCAAATAACTCCATATAATCAGGTAAGCCCGATGTATGACAGAGTAAATGACGTACTGTAATTCCTGGATACGGCAGTTCAGGAATCCAGTTAGCTATCGGATCATCCCAATCCAATTTCCCCTGTTGCTGCAAAAAGACAATACCTAGAGCAGTAATTGGTTTGGAAACAGAGGCCAGCTCGAACATAGAGCCTATCGTCAAGCGGCGGGCGCTACTATCATTGTATTCCGCTATCCCTATCGCTTCACATAACACTTTTTCCCCTTGAACAGCTACAAGAACCACACCATTGAAAATTTCTTGCTTTTTAACCTCTGTAAATAATGATGTGAATTGCTGCACCAACTCTTCTTTTTTCATTATTTTTCCACCTCAATTTATAATGATTTAAACAATTTGTCGCCTTCTTCCCGGGTCACACTCCACGAAATCGTCCATTATTCCGTTTTAAGTATCAGCCTTCTTTACAATTTTAGCTCTCCTTGTTCAGACATCATATATTTCGAAAAATAATGTTCCATTGCCTTGTCCAGCCAAGCGCTCTCCTTTTCATTGAAAGGCATCTCCACTAAATGCTCAAGTTTGGCATAATGCTCCTCATCCAAATTTCTTAAATTATCCATTGCCTTCTGATCAAAATTTGCCAGCGCCCAATTCACATATGCACAGATCACCGCCTCGGCCTCCTCCGAATCGATCGGACCTTCTGATAACCGTCTTACTGCTCGGGAGAATTGAACAGTTTTCGCATCCATTTTCGTCTGCGCCTCCGCTGACCGCTCAAACAGGGTTTGTACTGTATAATCGGATAGATGGTTCTCCACCCACTCCCGTTGCAAGCTTTCTTGATTCATATTATGAATTAAACTGAACATTAGTGGATGATCCAGCTGCTTTTCAGCTTGAATGATTGCAATCAAACGTCCTATTAACTCAAGAGATTCTTCCATCTTAACAAGCTTTAATTCCAATGCCTGTTGTTGCAAACTCAACATCTCAACAAGTGATTGATCATATTGGGGGACTTTGAGCAGTTCACCTATTTGATTTAAACTAAAGCCAAGTGACTTCAAACTTAATATTTTCTGTAGTTCCACCATGTCCTCGAGTTTATATATCCGATGCCCACTTGCCTGTCTATGAGGTTTTATAAGACCCATCTCCTCATAATAATGTAGCGTTCTTACCGGTATTCCCGTCAATTCAGAAAATTTACCAACTGAATAAGTTTCCTTCATAAGAATCGCCTCCCTTTGTTCCCATTGTAATACCTACAGTAACTGTAGGTGCAAGCCTTAATCATCAAAATGTTCATCCTTAGCCGATTAGCTGGATTTAGCAAGGCTTGTTAGAAAAACTGGGAGTCTAGAGACTCGGTAAGATTCGGTTATCTTTTCTAGCAGTATGGGATTATTGCGTTTATCGTTGTCCATATGTTATTTCACGTAATATGTATCCATGGGATAAAGTACACAACTCATTAATCCAACTGATATCCACCTTGTCACTTTTTGGAAAGCGAAACAGACTCGTGCTTATATTTTTTCAGTGGCCTCAATGAGAGATGTATTCGGACTGAACAAATGAAACGTGAAAGGCTCCTGTCCAAATAAGAGGTCTATTCGACCGGAACTAGTGAAACTTTTAAGAACCTAGTCCGAATAAGCTCCCAATTCGACCGGAACAAATGAGGTCTGCAAGAGTTCAATCCGATTAATAGCACCAATATAAAACAAACTGCCGGAACCAACATCAGTTGCTTTCTACCCAGACAGGAGATAAGTTGCATATTGGATTTTTTTATTGATCCCAATCGAAGAAAAATACATGAATTTCTGCAGTCATCTTGTTTACCATCTACTAAATCATCAACTGTTGAAAGAGAGAAAGGCTTGGATGAGATCATTGCTGTCAGTAAAAAAATGATCCTGCCAAATAAGGAGCGATACAGGAACATTGATGGAGAGCTCCTTAAGAACAATGTAACTAGATAACTATTTTTTAACTTTTAGTATGGAAACTCCTTAACAAGTCTCTCTTTGCATTCATTCACTTGTATAGTGATCGCCTTTCAACAAGTGGACATTAAAAACAATATTAATGGGTCAGTCCCCCGATTCTCTAACTATGCAGAGCGGGAGACTGACCCTTATTATTTATCTTCCCTTAACATATACTCGTTTCCATCTTGGTCATAAAATACGAACATATTTCCATATGGCATTTTTAATAACTCATCCACTTTTATCCCCTTTTGCTTCATATCCTCATAAGCCGCTTCAATATCAGCGGTACTGAAGAGAACAGATGGATGAGCAACTTTAGAGGGCTGTTGCTTCTCCATTAATGATTTAGAATAAAGGATTAACGTAGTAAATTCATCTTCATTAGGACCGACTTCGATCCACGTCGCATTAGGCCCCATCGGTTGTTCTAGCTTTAATATAAAGCCAAGCTTTTCTATCCAGAACGATTTTGCTTGTTCTTGGTCTTCTACATAGATGGTGATTTTACCAATTTTATTAATCATATAAATCTCCTCACTTACCTAAATTCTGAACCCCTGAACCGCTATTTTCAAGCTTTTGCATAATTTCTTCATCAGTTATCTTTTAACTAGCGGTCTTGTTCTATACTGTTGCAGCTGTCCATAAATATTTCAGCTCACAAAAAAGCTTCCATCCTATATGGCTAACATGCCGTATCTTCACCGGCACGCCACCTATCGACGGTTTTGTGGATAAATTGTGCCAACCCCGTATCTTCCATCTTTATCGATTTTTTAATGCGAATGCAGCCTTTCCCGTAATTATAGCCCGCTAGTAAGGCCTCTGCATTTTCGATTTTTTCTATTGTACCCACATAGAGGCTGACATAATGTTTTTGGGCATTTAATGCAAAAATATAGTTATCTTCTTTACCATAATTCAACATCTTATAGCGGATGACCTCTCCTAGTTCTGGTGCGTATGAAAAAATCATTTGTCGAATCGCGAGCAGTTTCTCTTTTCTCCAATCATCTTCAAGCATTTCCAAATATTCTTCAGCATTCTTTACATCATATTGCATGTTAAAGTTTCACCCCTGTATTTATGTTCTATTTTACTACTAACGTGTTCAGTTTAGTTTTTTTCATCTCTAGGTCATTCTATATCCATTAAAAATTTAAAGTCAGGCATTTAAAAATTCCTTTAACTATTCTTCGTTAAAGTGGTTAAACCGCGGAATTACAATCATGCTATAGCTTTCTAACTTGCATTATTGTCATGCTCTTTTTTTCATATATCACAACGGTTAAAATGGACACAAGAACGATCGCAGCATTTGCAGCAATAGTTCCCATCCAGGTCATCGTCATGGTGCCAAAGATAGGGGATGCTGCATTGAACATGGTGTGGAATAATACGGACATAAAGACAAAGCCTTTTCCTGAAATTTTGTAGATTGCCCCGTGGAAAAATCGAAAGGCCATGAGTTGAACTACAAACATCCAAAAGTTAATGAGCCCTTCACCATGATTCGTCCCCGGAATGAAGAAAAGAGGGATGTGCCATACAGTCCATATAATTCCGGTAAAAACAGAAGATAAAACAAAGCCGTATTTTTTGTCGAGTTTAGACTGCAATATGTACATCCAGCCAGCTTCCTCCAAGCCACCAATAATAAGATTACCAGGAAGTGAAAGAAAAAACGTATAAAATGGCAGCATCATTTCTAGGCGGTCTGAAACTACAATATGGATCAAGAAATACAGTGCAAGCCCTGCAACAACAAACAAATAGACAAATATGTTGTTTCTGACGTAGAAAACAGTTTTCAACCATTCCTTAAAATCAGCTATTTTTTTATTTTTCTTTAAAACGACATACGAAGCAATTGCAGGCGACAAAATATAGATTGCAAAAGGAATATTCATTAAGAATTGCTTGAATGTGTGAACCCAATTGTAAACCGAATATCCGAATGGTTCAAGAACAATCAAAGCACCAGACACAAAATAGGCTATGCTAAAAGTCAGTAGCGTAAATTGTACTGTGGTTTTTTTATCTATCATGGTATCTTCACCTCACATTATAGAGTATATTTTTTAAGGATTACACTTAATCTAGCATCAATGTGAATTAGCTTTTTTGTATTTACAAATTTTGAATTTAGCCTTGAATCCCAAAAGCTGCCTCTGTTGTCGTAAATTTAAGAAATCTAAATTTCGATTCAGCCTTTCCTTTACTTAAGAACAGTCAATCTTAATTCTGACCATAACATTTTTTCAATACTTCATCCTCCAAAAAATTTGCTCTCGCCAATTAAAGTTACCCTCTCAGTGTCTTTAAAGTAACAAACCCAATCTTTGAAATTATGTTCCAAGTATGTGAAGATATGAATGATTGGATGTAATAAAAAATATTTCTTTAAACCCCTGATTACAAAACATAGTATTAAACATGTTCTAGGGTACTCCGCTCTATAAATGAGGTAAGTGTGCAATGAGCAGAAAATCTACTTTGTTCCTTATATCTTTGATAAGATCACCTGCAGCACACCATTTACATTCAAAATATACAATGGACTCTCATGGTTAACAATATCCCTTCCTCATTCCATGCTCTTTAACATTGATAAACTGCAGTGGTTGATCCCCCATAAAAACTCATAACTATTATTCATCTCGCTCAATTGCGCCTCCCATTAAGCTCTAATATAACACTTTTCTCAATTTCATTATAATAATAAAAAAAGTCTGTGGTTCAAAAATGGAACAATTTGAGACTAATTTTATCCATTTGTCCAATTTATACAGAAACAGCGCAACTCTCGTTCTAAATAATTCTTCATTTTTCAATAAAAATTGGGCAATAATCTAGTTTAATGAGGAGTAAGGTGGAAAATTACACTCCATCGTTTCGCTGGAGAAAAATAATAGTATATAGTCTGAGGTTCATGAAGGATTCTGTTATGAGGTGTCATCAAATATAATAACAGACAACTTTTAGACATAAAAAAACTCCTTCCACCGAAGTGAAAAGAGTCTTTGAACCCCATTGATTAACGTTTTGAGAACTGAGGTGCACGACGAGCGCCTTTAAGACCGTATTTTTTACGTTCTTTCATACGAGCGTCACGAGTTAATAATCCTGCGCGTTTTAATGTTGGACGGTATTCAGGATCTACTTGAAGTAAAGCACGAGCGATACCATGACGGATAGCGCCAGCTTGACCAGTATAACCTCCACCGTTAACATTTACTAAAATATTGTAGCTTCCAGTTGTTTCAGTAGCCACTAATGGTTGTTTAACAACTTCGCGTAAAGCTGCAAACGGGATATAATTTTCGATTTCACGACCATTGATGATGATTTGTCCGTCACCTGGAACTAAACGTACACGAGCAACAGAGCTTTTACGACGACCAGTACCGATATATTGAACCTGTGCCATTTGTTTTACCTCCCTTTATTAATTATCCACGAAGTTCGTAAACTTCTGGTTGTTGAGCTTGGTGCGGATGTTCGCTACCAGCATATACGTGTAATTTTCTAAACATTTGACGACCAAGAGAATTCTTTGGAAGCATACCTTTGATTGCAAGTTCTAACATTTGCTCTGGATATTTAGTACGCATTTCTAAAGCAGTTCTTTGCTTTAATCCACCTGGGTGCATAGAGTGACGGTAGTAAATTTTGTCAGTTAATTTTTTACCAGTCAATTCAATTTTTGAAGCATTTAAAATAATTACATGATCACCAGTATCCACATGAGGTGTGAAAGTTGGTTTATGTTTACCACGTAGAATTGATGCAATCTCACTAGCAAGACGCCCTAAAGTTTGGCCTTCAGCATCAATCACGTACCATTTACGATCAACATTGTTTGAATTAGCCATAAACGTTGTACGCATGAGTTTCCCTCCTGAAATGTTAAAGTTATAGTTTGTTTTAAAATATAAATGTCTGTTCTTACGTCTATATGTTCACACAATTAAGTTCCGGGGCTTAATGTGGGTTTAAAATACATACCATATTATGATATATCCTAGAGTAGCATATGTCAAGGGAATGTTACACCAGGTTTAGTTGTTATGAGAAAAAAATCTTTTTTTCGTGACTTTTACTCAAAGAACAACACTTTTTACTTATAAGAAAAGGATTCCTTGGTCACTTTCTGTACTCTTTTTGGAAAAGGAGGAAAGCATTAGTCTCCTCTCCCCAGCGTCGCAAGAATCATGGTTTAATACCATACCTTCCAAAGATACAATCCATTTGCAGAGGCTGTTTTTCCTGCTGCCTTTCTATCCTTTTTCTCTAAAATTACGGGAATATCTTGTGGTAACTTTTTCCCTCTTCCTACATCTAATAAGGTACCGACCATAATCCGCACCATATTATAAAGGAATCCATTCCCTTGGAAAGAAAAAATTAACATATTGTCTTCCTCTGTAAGCTTTACTCCAGTAATCGTTCTTACTTTTCTTTCTTTGTCTGTTTTAGCAGAGCAAAAACTAGTAAAATCATACTCTCCAATAAAATAACTTAGTGCTTCCCTCATCGCCTCCATATTTAGAGCATATGGATAATAATAGGCATAATTACGTTTAAAGGGATCTCTCCGCTCTCCTAATTGAATAAAATAGCGATACTCTTTCGCCGTTACATTATATCTGGCATGAAAGGAGTCGGGTACTGTCTCTGCATCTGCAACCACAATATCGTGAGGTAAAAGAGTATTTAGGGCAATCGGCCACTTATCTGCAGGTATATCAAGAGAGCTATCAAAATGAATAACTTGTCCCTTTGCATGTACGCCAGCATCCGTTCTACCCGAAGCTTGAATCTTTACTTCTACTCCTTTATGGAGCTTTTTTAAAGCCTTTTCGATTTCCCCTTGTATGGTTCGATCCTTTGGCTGGATTTGAAACCCACTATAATTCGATCCATCATAGCTAATTGTACATTTATATCTTTGCATCGCATTCTCCATTATGTTCTTAACACAAACAGCATAGCTGTTATTAGTAACAGAATAATAATCATTATGGTATCAATAGGATTCCAGATTAATTGGCGGTATTTCGTTCTTCCTTCTCCACCTTGATAGCCACGTGCCTCCATCGCAATAGCAAGCTCCTCTGCTCTTTTAAAGGAATTAACAAATAAAGGGATCAATAAAGGAATAATTGCTTGTACACGGCTTTTAATGGAGCCACTAGAGAATTCTACCCCTCTTGCCATCTGAGCCTTCATAATCTTTTCTGTCTCATCCATTAAAGTCGGAATAAATCGCAAGGAGATAGACATCATAAGCGCCAGCTCATAAACAGGAAATTTCACCTTTTTTAGTGGACCTAATAATGTTTCAATTGCATCCGTTAACTCAATTGGCGTAGTTGTCAGCGTAAGCAAGGATGTCATGATAATGAGCAAGAAGAAGCGAATAGAAATGAGAATCCCCATTCTAATACCTTCTTTATAAATCGTAATCCATCCCCATTCAAACAATAGCTCTCCATTCTTCGTGAAAAAAATATGCAAAATAAACGTAAAAATAATTAACCAAAAAATTGGCCTCAGTCCTAAATAAATGTACTTAATCGGTACATTGGAGATGGCGACTAAAGTACCTACATATACAATCAATAGCAAATAGCTCCAAATATTATTAGCCAAAAATACAATACAAATAAATAGGAAAACAAGTAGTAACTTGGAACGAGGATCCATTCTGTGTAATGTAGAATCAACGGGAATAAAACGCCCTATAATCATTTTTCCCATTAACTGCTCCCTACTTTCTTCTGAAGATACACTGCTAACTCATCCGTAAAATCTTCCATGTTTAAGTGAACCCGTTCCATCTTCATTCCGAATTTTGCTTCTACTTTCTTTTGGAATCGTACAACTTCAGGAACATTCAATCCAATAGCAGCTAAATCCTCTGCTTCTTTAAAAATTTCTATTGGAGTCCCTTGACGATGAACTTTCCCTTTATTCATAATGACTATTTGATCTGCATAATGAGCAGCATCCTCCATACTATGTGTAACTAGAACAGTCGTTAAATTTCGCTCTTTATGAAGCTTATAAAACATATCCATAATTTCTCGTCTGCCTCTTGGATCTAAGCCAGCTGTCGGCTCGTCTAATACAAGTACATCTGGTTCCATAGCCAGCACACCAGCAATAGCTATTCTTCTCATCTGACCGCCTGATAAATCAAACGGAGATTTCATAAGAAAATCTTCCGACAATCCTACCTCACTTAATGCCTTCACAGCTCTGATCTTTGCTTCTGATTCAGGAATACCAAAATTGAGAGGACCAAAACAGATATCCTTTTCTACTGTTTCTTCAAACAACTGTTGTTCTGGAAACTGAAAAACAATGCCCACTCTTTGCCGGATACTCCGTAAGTTCTTATGTTTCTGTCCACCCTCAAGTATACGGTCACCTATTACCACTTTCCCTTTAGACGGGGTTAAAAGAGCATTAAGATGCTGTAAAATGGTAGATTTACCTGAACCAGTATGACCTATAACGGCAACATAGCTTCCAGAAGGAATATTAAAACTTACATCCTCTATCGCTAAGCGCTCAAACGGAGAATTTTCCTGGTAACGATACTCTACTTTTTGAAGTGAGATGTCCATATGCCTGTCACCAACTCTTCTTCTGTTAAATATATTTCCTCTAATGAAATACCTTTGTTTATTAAGCTTTCTCTAACCTTAATAGTAAAAGGTATATCTAAACCTATTTCAACAAGTTCCTTCTGCAGTTTAAATATTTCCTTAGGACTACCTTCCTTATATACCCTACCCTTATTCATTACGATAATCCGGTCTGCCTTAGCAGCTTCATCTAGGTCATGAGTAATCGAGATAATGGTCATATTTTCTTTTTGCAGCTCTCTCATAATATCAAAGACTTCTTCTCTTCCCTGAGGATCAAGCATAGAGGTAGCCTCATCTAATATGATAATTTCAGGTTTCAATGCAATTATTCCTGCAATAGCAACTCTCTGTTTTTGTCCTCCAGACAGATGGTGCGGCTCTTGATCAAGAAAAGATAACATCTTTACTTTTTCCAAAGAACGCTCTACTCTTGTTACCATCTCACTTCTTGGAACAGCGTTATTTTCTAAACCAAAAGCCACATCATCCTTCACCGTTGTACCAACAAACTGGTTATCAGGATTCTGGAATACCATTCCTACCTTTTTCCTTATGTCCCAGACAGACTCCTCCGTTATCGGAATACCATCGATGACTATAGAACCTTCATGAGAGTATTGTAATCCATTTAATAACTTCGCTAACGTAGATTTACCTGAACCATTATGTCCAACTATCGCAACCCACTCACCAGCGTTTATATGAAAAGAAACATGATTAAGGGCAAATTCTGTCTGCTCCTCATATTTAAAAGATACATCTTCTACCTTTACTAAAATCTTTTGGTCCATTACATTCCCACCATTTACCTGCCAGATATTGTTGATTATAAATAAAGTAAAATTACTACATTCCTATTAATGACTATCAACCTGCATGTAATAACCCACTGAAAATATTTCAATTTTTTATTCTAACTCATTGTTAAAGCAAGATAAAAAAATAAACTCGCCAATTGGGCGAGCTTTGAATTGGTTTAACATAAGATTATTTGTATAATCTTTGATATCCTTTTTCTATGCTTGTTAAATATATCTTATGGTATTCCACTTCTTAGCACCCTGCAGTTCTAATAAAACATGAAAAAAGCCCGCACCTCTTTCTAACGATTTAAATCCAAAGAAGAGGTGCACGAGCTAGACGAGTCATTAAAAAAGATAAATGCTCATCATAACACTCTATATTGGCTTGATCTAAAAGTGAGGATTATTAAAGAAAAAGGGCACTTGAACAAGTTTCATAACAATATAAACTGTCCCGCACCCTAAGTTTCTTTGAAAATCCTATTACACTAACTCGATAATTACCATTGGTGCTCCGTCTCCACGACGAGGTCCCATTTTCATGATACGAGTGTAACCACCTTGACGATCAGTATAACGAGCAGCAACATCACTGAACAACTTTTGTACAGCATCTTGGTTTGTTTCAGCATTAGCAACTTCATGACGTACATAAGCAGCTGCTTGACGACGTGCATGTAGATCTCCACGTTTACCAAGTGTAATCATTTTTTCTACAACAGAACGAAGTTCTTTTGCACGAGCTTCAGTTGTTTCAATGCGCTCATTGATGATTAAGTCTGTAGTTAAGTCACGTAACATAGCTTTACGTTGTGCGCTTGTGCGTCCTAACTTTCTGTAACCCATGTGAGATTCCCTCCTTTTGTTAAAATACAAGCTTTATAGATATCGTTCATAATCAAGAGACTTCTCAGTCGTCTTTTCTTAATCCTAATCCAAGCTCTTCTAATTTATGTTTTACTTCTTCAAGAGATTTTCTACCTAAGTTTCGAACTTTCATCATATCTTCTTCCGTCTTATTCGCTAATTCTTGTACGGTATTAATACCAGCACGTTTTAAGCAGTTATAAGAACGAACAGAAAGATCTAATTCTTCGATTGTCATCTCAAGAACTTTTTCTTTTTGATCTTCTTCTTTTTCTACCATAATCTCAGCATTCTGTGCTTCGTCAGTTAATCCAACAAAGATATTCAAATGCTCAGTTAAAATCTTTGCACCAAGTGCGATAGCATCTTGAGGACCTGTACTACCGTCAGTCCACACGTCAAAAGTTAACTTATCATAATTAGTCAATTGACCAACACGAGTATTCTCTACTTGATAAGAAACACGAGATACTGGCGTAAAGATAGAGTCAATAGGAATTACACCAATAGGTTGATCTTCACGTTTATTTTGCTCTGCTGGTGTGTATCCACGGCCACGCTTTGCAGTTAAACGCATGCGGAAATTTCCGTTACTACCTAATGTTGCGATATGAAGATCTGGATTTAAGATCTCTACATCACTATCATGTGTAATGTCTGCTGCTGTTACTACCCCTGCACCTTGCATATCAATCTCTAAAGTTTTTTCATCATCAGAGTATATTTTCAATGCTAGCTTTTTGATATTTAATATGATAGCTGTAACATCTTCTACGACGCCTTCAATAGTTGAGAACTCATGAAGTACCCCATCAATTTGAATGGATGTGACAGCGGCACCTGGCAGTGAGGATAGTAGAATACGACGTAAGGAGTTACCCAAAGTAGTACCATATCCACGCTCAAGTGGCTCTACGACGAACTTACCATATTTGGCATCATCGTTGATCTCAACCGTTTCGATTTTTGGTTTTTCTATTTCGATCATCAAGATATACCCTCCTTCAAAACGTCGAAACCTCGGCAATTTTTACCGAAATTCCCCATGTTTACGTTCCCGCTTGTGCACAACAACTGGGTTAGTTAATAAATCTGTACGGGTTCTAAAAGTTTTAGTCATATCCCATTATAGACAAGGATAGAAAATTTATACAGAAAAATTAAACTCGGCGACGTTTAGGTGGTCGGCAACCATTATGAGGAACTGGAGTTACGTCTCTGATCGCTGTAACTTCTAGTCCTGCAGCTTGAAGAGCACGAATAGCAGCTTCACGACCTGCACCTGGTCCTTTAACTGTTACTTCTAAAGTTTTCATACCGTGTTCCATAGATGCTTTTGCAGCAGTTTCAGCAGCCATTTGTGCAGCGAATGGAGTAGATTTACGAGAACCTCTGAATCCAAGTGCACCAGCGCTTGACCATGAAAGAGCATTTCCATGAACGTCTGTAATAGTTACGATAGTATTGTTGAAAGTAGAACGAATATGAGCAACACCAGACTCAATATTCTTTTTAACACGACGTTTACGTGTATTAGTTTTACGTGCCATTATAATGTACCTCCTTTACCGATTATTTTTTCTTATTAGCTACAGTCTTACGAGGACCTTTGCGAGTACGAGCGTTGTTTTTCGTGTTTTGTCCACGAACTGGTAAACCACGACGGTGACGAAGGCCACGGTAGCAACCAATTTCCATTAGACGCTTAATATTTAAAGAAATCTCACGACGAAGATCCCCTTCTACTTTTAAACCGTCAATGATATCACGGATCTTGTTTAATTCATCTTCCGTTAAATCACGAACGCGTGTATCTTCAGAAACACCAGCTTCTGCTAATACTTTTTGTGCAGTATTTTTTCCAATACCGTAAATGTAAGTTAAAGATATTACTACACGTTTTTCACGTGGAATATCCACACCAGCAATACGTGCCATCTATATGCGCACCTCCTTGTTATTAACCTTGTTTTTGTTTGTGTTTAGGGTTTTCACAGATAACCATAACTTTACCACGTCTGCGGATAACTTTACATTTTTCGCAGATTGGTTTAACAGATGGTCTAACTTTCATTATCCTAACCTCCTTGATAGTACGGAGTGCAATCAGATTATTTAAAGCGGTAAGTAATTCTTCCGCGAGTTAAGTCATATGGAGATAACTCAACCGTTACTTTATCACCAGGTAAAATACGGATGAAATGCATGCGAATTTTACCAGAAACGTGAGCCAATACAGTATGACCATTTTCTAATTCTACCTTAAACATGGCGTTCGGCAAAGTTTCAGTGATTGTGCCTTCAATTTCGATTACATCGTCTTTAGCCATCGAAAATCTCTCCTTTCCATAAAAAAATACGAGATCCATCTTAACTAATATAGCAAAGTGTAGCTCTTCTTGTCACACGATCGGTGTACATTAAACTACTCTGAACTGCTCCTATAATATAATAAAACTGCATTTAACTGCAACTAATTGATTATACCATAAGAGAAGGTACTTCGTCCGCTATTAATTATAAAAAAATATAATAATAGGCAAAGAAATAGAAAAAGGTTTAATGCTACCAACTAAACTTAGCATTGCTAGATCATTCATTTTAAGAAAGAAATGATCTTTCCTCTCATTACGAACATTCTATCAACAGCCTTTTGTCTTATCGTATCGAAGTATACAAGCATTTATATGACCTTTTTCAAGAAAAATTATCATTCTTCAAGAGTCTAGCCTTAAAACTTCCCACTCATACTTGGTTTCACTTGAAAAGCCACATAGATTTCGTATTTCAAGGATTTCGTAGACTGTTCGACAACTGCACACCTGTTTCTAATACCAATCGTCATAATAGAAAGAATAATAGTTACATTACCTTCTTCACTACTAGATAAAAAAGCAATTCAAGCGGAGTTACCATGAAATCCAAAATACTCTGCACCAATTATCTAAATTGATTAATCTTTTAACGAAGATAAACATGTCAAAATAACACGGTTATGCTTTTTTTGTTACAGATATAACCATGAAAATTATTATACCTTTTGAAAAAAGGAAATGCATCATGTTTAGGAATAAACTCCTCAGCCATTTCATCCCAATTCTTCTATTTATTATCTCTGATTTATTCCATGCTAGAGAACAGATTAGTCAAAGCAAAAGTTACTCTTATTTTAAAGTACTTAATAATTCGTCAAGATCTACGAATACTTTATTAATATCTTGTTGTCCATTGATATTACGAAGATAACCTTTTGACTCATAGAAATCAAGTAATGGTTGAGACTGCTTGATATTAACTTCTAAACGATTTTTCACTGTTGCTTCATTATCATCAGCGCGTTGGTATAATTCGCCTCCACAACGATCACATGTATCTGGCTTGGTTGGCGGATTAAACACTAGATGATAGGTCGCACCACAGCTTTTACAAATACGTCTGCCTGTTAAACGCTCCATTAATATCTCTTGATCCACTTGAACATTGATACAAAAGTCTAGTTTCTTATTCAAATCAGACAAAATATTTTCTAAAGCTTCTGCTTGAGGAACTGTACGAGGAAAACCATCTAAAAGAAAACCTTTTTCACAGTCATCCTTGCTAAGTCTTTCGCGAACAATACCAATTGTCACTTCATCTGGTACTAATTCACCTTTATCCATAAAAGATTTTGCCTTTAGTCCAAGTTCTGTTTCGTCTTTCATAGCCGCACGGAACATGTCGCCAGTTGAAATATGAGGGATGTCGTACTTCGCGACAATCTTCTCAGCTTGTGTACCTTTACCTGCGCCAGGGAGCCCCATTAAGACTAAATTCATGCGTATTCCCCCTCAAGTTCTCTTACATAAAATTCAAGGGACAAGCGTCCCCTAAATTATACTATTTAATAAAACCTTTATAGTGTCGTTTTACTAATTGAGATTCTAATTGCTTCATTGTTTCCAATGCCACCCCAACCACGATTATAATACTTGTTCCGCCAATCTGAGCCGATTGTGGAAGCCCTGCAATATTAATGAAAAATACAGGAAGTATTGCAATAATGGCTAAGAATAGAGCTCCAACTAGTGTTAAACGAGATAGAACACGTGATAAATAATCTTGCGTACTTTTACCAGGTCGAATACCTGGAATATATCCACCTTGTTTTTTCAGGTTTTCAGAAACTTGTTCTGGATTCACCTGAATGAAAGCATAGAAATAAGTAAAAGCAAGGATTAATACCGTATATATAATCATTCCTATTGGATGAGTATAGTCAAATACTCTTTGTATCCAGGAAGTAACGTCGTTTTGCGGTAAGAATGATGCAATAGTTCTCGGTGTAACCAAGAAGGAAACTGCAAAGATAACTGGAATAACACCAGCAGAGTTTACTTTCAACGGTAAATGTGTTGATTGTCCACCTGTGCTGCTATTTCCGTTTACCATTCTTTTAGCATATTGAATTGGTATCTTTCTAAGAGCTTGCTGAATGAAAATTACTCCTACTACTATTGCAATGACAGCTAGAACGATTAAAGCTAACGTAACAATATTAAGGAATAATTGATCACCCGGGTTGTCAAACTGCTGAGCATAGATTTGATTAGCAATAGAAGGAATTCCGGCTGCGATACCAGCAAAAATGATAATAGAAATACCATTCCCAACCCCTTTAGAAGTAATTAGTTCTCCTAACCACATTAAAAAGGCTGTACCAGCTGTTAACACAAGAGAAATTACCAAATAGGATGAAAATCCAGGTTTTGTAATCAATGCACCACCAGCAAGATTATTAAAACCGTATGACATACCAAAACCTTGGATAAGTGCTAGAACGATTGTAAAGTAACGCGTAAACTGCGTTAATTTTCTTCGTCCAGCCTCACCCTGTTTTGACCATTCCGTAAATTTTGGTACAACATCCATTTGTAATAAGCTTACAATAATAGACGCTGTAATATACGGCATGATTCCCATTGCAAGAATAGAAAAATTCTTTAGTGCTCCACCACCGAAAGTATTTAAAATTCCGAAGGCGCTAAAAGCATCTTGTGCTTTTAAAAAGTCTGCATTCACATATGGTACAGGAATAAATGTACCAAGACGAAATATAATCAACATTAATAGGGTGAATATGATTTTTCGTCTTATTTCACCCACGCGCATAAAATTGGAGATTGTCTGAAACATCAGATCACCTCTGTTTGACCGCCGGCAGCTTCAATAGCTTCCTTTGCAGCAGAGGAGAATTTATGAGCTTTAACAGTAAGCTTTTTCTCTACGTTGCCTTTTGCAAGAATCTTAATTCCTGCTTTTTCGTTGCTAACAACTCCTGTTTCGATAAGAAGTTCTGGAGTTACTTCAGTTCCCTCTTCAAAACGATTTAGAGTATCTAAATTAACAATAGCGTATTCTTTACGGTTGATATTAGTAAAACCACGTTTAGGTAAACGACGGAATAAAGGCGTTTGACCACCTTCGAATCCAGGTCTTACACCCCCACCTGAACGTGCGTTTTGACCTTTATGACCTTTACCAGCAGTTTTACCATTACCTGAACCGATACCGCGCCCTTTGCGTTTACGTTCTTGACGAGAACCTTCTGCAGGTTTTAATTCATGAAGTTTCATTTTGGCACCTCCTTATTGAAGAAGAATGATTTTTAATTTTCTTTTACAGTTACAAGATGTGATACTTTATTGATCATACCGCGAATTGCAGCATTATCTTGTTGAACAACTGTTTGATTTACCTTACGTAATCCTAAAGCTTTAACTGTTTCGCGTTGGTCTTGCGGACGACCAATTACGCTTCTAGTGAGGGTAATTTCCAGATTGTTTGCCATTTAATTTCCCTCCTTATCCTAACAGTTCTTCTACTGATTTTCCACGTAACTTCGCTACGTCTTCAGCACGTTTTAATTGTTTTAAACCGTCTAAAGTGGCACGAACCATGTTAATTGGTGTGTTAGTACCTAATGACTTAGATAAGATATCAGCTACACCAGCTAATTCAAGCACAGCACGTACTGGACCACCAGCGATAACCCCTGTACCTGCAGAAGCAGGCTTCAATAGGATTTCACCAGCTCCGAAATGTCCGATAATTTCGTGTGGAATTGTTGTACCAACCATTGGTACTTCAATAAGATTTTTCTTCGCATCTTCAACCGCTTTGCGAATTGCATCAGGTACTTCTTGAGCTTTACCAGTACCAAAACCAACGTTACCATTTTTGTCCCCAACTACTACTAGAGCAGAGAAACGAAAACGACGTCCACCTTTAACAACTTTCGCTACACGGTTAACTGTAACTACGCGTTCTTCAAGTTCAAGTTTGTTTGGATCAATACGACGCATCTTTTTATGTCCCTCCTTTGTCTATTAAAATTCTAGGCCGTTCTCACGAGCAGCATCAGCTAAAGCTTTTACGCGACCATGATATAAATATCCTCCGCGGTCAAATACTACTGATTTAATTCCTTTTTCTACAGCACGTTTAGCTACTAATTCACCGATCTTAACTGCAGCTTCTAAATTACCAGTAGATTCAAGGTTAAGCTCTTTATCTAATGAAGATGCACTTGCGATTGTTACACCGTTAACATCATCAATTAATTGAGCGTAAATGTGTTTGTTTGAACGGAACACATTTAAACGAGGACGAGCTTCAGTTCCGCTAAGTTTAGAACGCACACGTGCGTGTCTTTTCTTACGAACTTGATTTTTATCAGCCTTCGTAATCATTTAGGTCACTCCTTTCGTTTACCTATGCGGCATTACTTACCAGTTTTACCTTCTTTTCTACGTACATATTCGCCTTCATAACGGATACCTTTCCCTTTATAAGGTTCTGGTGGACGAACGTCACGAATGTTAGCAGCAAGTGCTCCAACACGCTCTTTACTAGTTCCTTTTACAACTACTTTCGTAGCAGATGGTACTTCGATTTCAATACCAGCTTCTGGTTCGATTTCTACTGGATGAGAGTAACCTACGTTCAATACAAGTTTGTTTCCTTGTTTTTGAGCACGGTAACCGACACCGATTAATTCAAGACCTCTTTCAAAGCCTTTTGAAACACCCTCCACCATGTTAGATAACAATGCACGAGTTGTTCCATGTAATGCACGATGTTCCTTCACATCAGAAGGACGAGTTACATTAATCACGTTTTCTTCTAAGCTGATCGCAATATCAGAATTAAAAGTACGAGTTAATTCACCTTTAGGACCTTTCACCGTTACAGTACTTTTATCAATAGTAACTGTAACGCCTGCTGGTACTTCGATTGGTTTTTTACCTACACGAGACATTTAGTTGCACCTCCATTCATTAAACCTATTATTACCAAACGTATGCTAATACTTCTCCGCCAACTTGTTTCGCACGAGCTTCTTTATCAGTAAGTACTCCTTGAGAAGTAGAAACTAATGCAATTCCAAGACCGTTTAATACACGAGGTACTTCTGTTGCTTTCGCATAAACACGAAGACCAGGTTTACTAATTCTTTTAAGTCCAGTAATTACACGCTCGTTGCTTGAACCGTATTTTAAGAAAATGCGGATAATACCTTGTTTGTTGTCTTCGATATATTCTACATCACGTACAAAACCTTCACGCTTTAAGATTTCAGCGATCTCTTTTTTGATGTTAGAAGCAGGAACTTCTAATTTTTCGTGACGAACCATATTCGCATTACGGATTCTTGTAAGCAAATCTGCAATTGGATCTGTCATAACCATTTGTATTTACCTCCTTCCCAATATCGGGTTTTACCAGCTAGCTTTTTTCACACCAGGAATTTGTCCCTTATACGCTAATTCGCGGAAACAAATACGGCAAAGCTTAAATTTACGGTACACAGAATGTGGACGACCACAACGTTCGCAACGTGTGTATTCTTGTACTTTATATTTAGGCGTGCGTTTTTGTTTCGCAATCATTGACTTCTTAGCCACATCTTCGCCTCCCTCTAATTAGAGATTACTTTTGGAACGGCATTCCAAATTGAGTTAACAGTTCACGAGCTTCTTCATCTGTGTTTGCAGTTGTAACGATAACAATATCCATTCCTCTAACTTTGTTTACTTTATCGTAATCAATTTCAGGGAAAATCAATTGTTCTTTAACACCTAGAGTGTAGTTACCGCGTCCATCAAATGATTTTTTAGATACACCACGGAAGTCACGTACACGTGGAAGAGAAACAGATACAAGTTTATCAAGGAATTGATACATGCGTTCTCCACGAAGAGTAACTTTTGCTCCGATAGGCATTCCTTCACGTAGACGGAAACCTGCAATTGACTTCTTAGCACGAGTGATTACTGGCTTTTGACCTGTAATTTGTGCTAATTCTTCAACAGCAACATCTAATGCTTTAGCGTTTGCTACCGCATCACCGACACCCATGTTAACAACGATTTTTTCCAGTTTTGGAACTTCCATAACTGATTTATAATTGAACTTGCTCATAAGAGCAGGAGTAGTTTCTTTAACAAATTTTTCTTTTAGGCGGTTCATTCATTGTACCTCCCTTCTTCATTTGAACTATTTATCTAGAATTTCACCGGATTTTTTCGCTACGCGTACTTTTTTACCATCAACCGTTTTTGATCCTACACGAGTAGGTTCACCAGTTTTAGGGTCGATAGGCATAACGTTGGATACATGAATAGCAGCTTCCTGGTCATTGATTCCACCTTGTGGATTCAATTGGGATGGCTTAGAGTGCTTCTTAACAATGTTGATTCCTTCAACGATCACGCGATCTTTTTTAGGGAATGCAGCAAGAACAACACCAGTTTTGCCTTTATCCTTACCAGAGATGACCATTACTTTGTCACCTTTTTTAACATGCATCTTTTCGCACCTCCTTAAAGGCAATTAAAATTTATATTATAGTACTTCTGGAGCTAATGATACAATCTTCATAAAGTTGTTGTCGCGAAGTTCGCGTGCAACTGGTCCAAAGATACGTGTTCCACGTGGACTCTTATCATCACGGATAATTACACATGCGTTTTCATCGAAACGAATGTAAGTACCGTCTGCACGACGAACACCACTTTTAGTTCTAACGACTACTGCTTTAACTACGTCACCTTTTTTAACAACGCCACCTGGTGTTGCTTGTTTCACAGTAACGACGATGATATCACCGATGTTTGCAGTTTTACGTCCTGAACCACCAAGAACTTTAATAGTAAGTACTTCACGAGCACCAGAGTTGTCAGCAACTTTCAAACGTGATTCTTGTTGAATCATGTGTGTAACCTCCCTTCGGGATGCTTAATTCCGAACAATTATATAATAACTGCTTTTTCTACTACTTCTACAAGACGGAAACGTTTTGTAGCTGATAACGGGCGAGTTTCCATAATGCGTACGATATCGCCAGTTTTTGCTGTGTTTTGCTCATCATGAGCTTTATACTTCTTAGAGTATTTCACGCGTTTGCCATATAAAGGGTGTTTTTTGTATGTTTCAACAACAACTGTAATGGTTTTATCCATTTTATCAGATACAACACGACCAGTATAGACTTTGCGTTGATTGCGTTCGCTCATTCTACGAACCTCCTCTCAACTTATCGATTATTGACGCCGATTTCTCTCTCACGAATGACAGTTTTCATTCGAGCGATCGCTTTGCGTACTTCACGAATGCGAGCTGTATTTTCAAGTTGTCCAGTCGCTAATTGAAAGCGAAGGTTGAAAAGCTCTTCTTTTAAGGATTTAACTTTTTGTTCAATTTCAGCAGTGGTAAGGTCACGAATTTCATTAGCTTTCATTAGTTTCACCACCAATTTCTTCACGTTTTACAAACTTACATTTAACAGGAAGTTTGTGCGCTGCAAGACGAAGAGCTTCACGAGCGATCTCTTCAGATACACCAGCTACTTCGAACATAATTTTTCCAGGCTTAACTACCGCTACCCAACCTTCAGGAGCACCCTTACCGGAACCCATTCGGACTTCAAGAGGCTTAGCAGTGTAAGGCTTATGAGGGAAAATTTTAATCCAAACTTTACCGCCACGTTTCATATAACGTGTCATTGCAATACGAGCAGACTCGATTTGACGGTTTGTAATCCAAGAAGCTTCTAAAGATTGTAAACCGTATTCACCGAATGCAACCTCTGTACCACCTTTTGCTTGACCACGCATTTTACCACGATGAACACGACGATATTTTACACGTTTAGGTAGTAACATATTATTTGCCTCCTTCCTCAGTTTTCTTCTTCGTTGGAAGGATCTCTCCACGATAGATCCAAACTTTTACACCTAATTTACCATATGTTGTATCAGCTTCAGCAGTTGCATAGTCGATATCTGCGCGTAGAGTGTGCAATGGAACAGTTCCTTCGCTATAAGACTCTGAACGAGCGATATCTGCGCCGCCTAGACGACCTGATACCATTGTTTTGATACCTTTAGCACCAGCACGCATTGAACGTTGGATTGCTTGTTTTTGAGCACGGCGGAAAGATACACGGTTTTCTAATTGACGAGCAATGTTCTCAGCAACTAGTTTCGCATCCATATCTGCTCTTTTAATTTCTAAAATATTGATGTGTACACGTTTGCCAGTAAGTGAGTTAAGAGCTTTACGTAAAGCTTCAACTTCTGTACCACCTTTACCAATAACCATACCTGGTTTAGCAGTGTGGATAGTAACATTTAAGCGGTTAGCAGCACGCTCGATTTCTACTTTAGAAACAGAAGCATCACTTAGGCGTTTTGTAATATACTCACGTACCTTTAGGTCTTCGTGTAAAAGATCAGCATAATCTTTACCTGCGAACCATTTAGATTCCCAGTCACGAATGATCCCAACACGTAAACCGACTGGATTTACTTTTTGACCCACTAATTACCCCTCCTTCTTTTCTGATACAACGATAGTGATGTGGCTAGTACGTTTGTTGATTTGACTTGCACGACCTTGTGCACGTGGACGGAATCTCTTTAGAGTTGGTCCTTCATTAACGTATGCTTGCTCAACCACTAGGTTATTAATATCCATTTCGTAGTTATGCTCTGCGTTAGCAATAGCAGATTTTAAAACTTTCTCTACGATTGGAGAAGCTGCTTTTGGAGTTAACTTCAAAATAGCTACCGCTTCACCAACTTGCTTTCCTCGAATTAAATCTACGACTAAACGAGCTTTACGAGGAGCAATACGAACTGTATTTGCAACAGCTTTTGCTTGCATTAGAATGCCCTCCTCTCATTAACGTCTTGTTTTCTTATCGTCACTTGCATGACCTTTGTAAGTACGAGTTGGAGCAAATTCTCCAAGTTTGTGACCTACCATGTCTTCAGTAACATAAACTGGAACATGTTTACGACCATCATAAACAGCGATTGTTTGACCGATGAATTGTGGGAAGATCGTAGAACGACGAGACCAAGTTTTCACAACTTGCTTCTTATCACTATCACTTAATTTTTCGATCTTTGTTAGTAAATGATCATCAACAAAAGGTCCTTTTTTTAAGCTGCGACCCATAATGGAACCTCCCTTCGTGATTGTTCTACGGTTCTATCATTGAACCGTAGTTCAACCCCGTTATTTTTTACGGCTACGTACAATAAATTTATCAGATTTATTTTTCTTGCTACGCGTTTTGTAACCAAGTGTTGGTTTACCCCATGGAGACATTGGTGATTTACGTCCGATTGGAGCGCGTCCTTCACCACCACCGTGTGGATGGTCATTAGGGTTCATTACAGATCCACGTACAGTTGGGCGTTTACCTAACCAACGATTACGACCTGCTTTACCAATGTTGATTAATTCGTGTTGTTCATTACCAACTTGACCGATTGATGCACGGCAAGTAGCAAGAATTAAACGAACTTCACCAGAATTTAAACGTACAAGTACGTATTTTCCTTCTTTACCAAGCACTTGAGCGCTTGTTCCAGCAGAGCGAACTAATTGTCCACCTTTACCTGGTTTTAACTCGATGTTGTGGATTACTGTACCAACTGGAATGTTAGCAAGTGGTAATGCATTACCTGGCTTGATATCAGCCTCAGGTCCTGACATAACTTCTAATCCAACTTCTAAATTTTTCGGTGCAAGAATGTAGCGTTTTTCACCGTCTACATAATTGACTAACGCGATATTAGCAGATCTGTTTGGATCGTACTCAATTGTAGCAACGCGTCCTGGAATGCCATCTTTGTCACGTTTAAAATCGATTACACGATATTGACGCTTATGACCTCCACCTTGATGACGAACAGTTAACTTACCTTGGTTATTACGGCCGCCTTTTCTGTGTAAAGGAGCAAGTAATGACTTTTCAGGAGTACTTGTAGTGATTTCACTAAAGTCTGAAGATGTCATATTACGTCGACCATTGGAGGTAGGTTTATATTTTTTAATCGCCATTTGTGTTCCCTCCTCTTCTAAATATTATTATTAAGCTTCAAAGAATTCGATTTCTTTGCTGTCAGCTGTTAATTTAACAATTGCCTTACGACGTTTGTTTGTGTATCCACCAAAACGTCCCATACGCTTGAATTTACCTTTGTAGTTCATGATGTTAACTTTTTCAACTTTAACGCCAAAGATTTCTTCAACAGCATCTTTAACTTGAGTTTTATTAGCTCTTACATCAACTTCAAACGTGTATTTTTTATCAACCATTAAATCAGTAGAACGTTCAGTGATAACGGGGCGCTTAATCGTATCGCGTGCATCCATTATGCAAGCACCTCCTCTACTTTTTCAACCGCTGCTTTTGTCATGATTAATTTATCATGGTTTAAAACATCTAATACTGTAATTCCAGAAGCAGTAACAACTGTTACCCCCGGGATGTTACGAGCAGATAATGCTACGTTTTCATCAAGGTCAGCTGTAACGATTAATGCTTTCTTTTCTACAGAAAGATTACCTAATACGGCTTTGAAATCTTTAGTTTTAGGTGCCTCAAAAGCAAGGCTTTGTAATACTAAAATATTTTCTTCTAATACTTTAGTAGATAATGCAGACTTAATTGCTAATCTACGAACTTTTTTAGGTAATTTATAGCTGTAGCTACGCGGTACCGGTCCAAATACCGTACCACCACCACGCCATTGTGGAGATCTGATAGATCCTTGACGTGCACGTCCTGTACCTTTTTGGCGCCATGGCTTACGTCCACCACCAGCAACCTCAGAACGAATTTTAGTTTTATGAGTTCCTTGACGTAAAGAAGCTCTTTGCATAACAACTGCTTCAAATAAAACACTTTTGTTAGGCTCGATACCAAATACTGATTCATTTAATTCGATATCTCCAGCTTGCTTACCGTCTTGGTTGAATAATGCAACTTTAGGCATTCTTATTTCCTCCTTTCCAGATTAATAATTATGCTTTAACAGCAGTTTTAATTTTTAATAAAGCTTTTCTAGCTCCAGGTACATTACCTTTGATTAATAGTAGATTGCGCTCTGCATCCACTTTAACAATTTCTAAGTTTTGAACAGTAATCTGTTCTCCACCCATACGTCCTGGTAATGCTTTACCTTTGAATACACGGTTTGGCGCTACAGGTCCCATTGAACCTGGACGACGATGGTAACGAGAACCGTGAGCCATTGGTCCGCGAGATTGTCCATGGCGCTTGATTGAACCTTGGAAACCTTTCCCTTTAGAGATACCTGTTACATCCACTATATCGCCTTCAGCGAAAATACTTACATTGACTTCTTGACCAACCTCATACTCTTCTACGCTAACATCTCTAAATTCACGAACGAAGCGCTTAGGAGCAGTACTTGCTTTAGCAACATGTCCTTGTTCAGGTTTGTTAGCTAACTTTTCACGTTTGTTTTCAAAACCGATTTGTACTGCTGCATAGCCATCAGCTTCAACAGTTTTCTTTTGAAGAACAACGTTTTCAGCAGCTTCCACTACTGTTACAGGGATAAGATTGCCGTTATCAGCGAATACTTGAGTCATACCTATTTTTCTTCCTAAGATTCCTTTGGTCATTTAAGTCACACCTCCTGATTGTTTAAATGTTTATTTCAATTATAATTTAATTTCGATATCTACACCTGACGGTAAATCCAGACGCATTAGTGAATCAACTGTTTGTGGAGTTGGGTTCACGATGTCGATTAGACGTTTATGCGTACGCATTTCAAACTGTTCACGAGAATCTTTATATTTATGAACCGCACGTAGGATTGTGTATATAGACTTCTCTGTTGGTAACGGAATCGGTCCAGATACAGCAGCACCAGAACGTTTTGCAGTTTCAACGATTTTCTCAGCTGATTGATCTAAAATTCTATGATCATACGCTTTTAAACGAATACGAATTTTTTGTTTTGCCATTATTTTCCCTCCTTTTCGCCTATTTTAGAATAGACATTCTCCGCAGGAATTTCCCACACACTCGCCATGGCAAAGCGGCCGGGTGTGTCAGCAACCTCCCACATCATCGCAAGTCAAAGACCAACATTGTCTATTATACATAAAAACGCCTAGAAAAGCAACAACATTTATTATTTTTCTTTCGTTTTAGTACACTCAGATTATTATACATATTCTAAGATCATATTTCAACCCAATGTATAATTGTCAGTCAATTGGTAATGAACCATTTAGATTTAAGAAAACTATTAGTAAGACTTTTATATTCTAACAAAAAGTAGTGAAAGATTATATAGAAAGATTTTGGAAAACCACTTTCTTCTATATTAATAACTCTATCTATTAAGCTAACCTTAAAATAATTAAACATATTTACTTCGACTTACATTTATCTCTATCTTCAAATATTAAAATTACCATTTACATACCTGTATCAATTTTATTAACAATAGATTTAATTACAAAAAAAACAAGCTGACGAATCAGCTTGTTTTTATCAAAGGTTATTATTCAACGATAGTAGCAACTACACCAGCGCCTACTGTACGTCCACCTTCACGAATAGAGAATTTAGTTCCTTCTTCGATAGCGATAGAAGAAATTAATTCAACATCCATTTCAATGTTGTCACCAGGCATAACCATTTCTACCCCTTCAGGTAAGTTACAAATACCAGTTACATCAGTTGTACGGAAGTAGAACTGAGGACGGTAGTTAGTGAAGAATGGAGTGTGACGTCCACCTTCTTCTTTTGATAATACGTAAACTTCAGCTTTGAATTTTACGTGTGGAGTAATTGTACCTGGTTTTGCTAATACTTGACCACGTTGGATTTCTTCACGAGCAACCCCACGAAGAAGTGCACCAATGTTATCTCCAGCTTCAGCATAATCAAGTAATTTACGGAACATTTCAACACCAGTTACAGTAGTTGATTTTTTCTCTTCAGCTAAACCGATGATGTCTACAACGTCACCAACTTTAACTTGTCCACGCTCAACACGACCAGTTGCAACTGTACCACGACCAGTAATTGAGAATACATCCTCAACTGGCATCATGAATGGTTTGTCAGTGTCACGAGTTGGAGTTGGGATATATTCATCAACTGCAGCCATAAGCTCAGTGATTTTTTCTTCCCAAGCAGCATCTCCTTCAAGAGCTTTAAGAGCAGAACCTTTAATTACAGGAATATCATCACCAGGGAATTCATATTCTGATAATAGGTCGCGTACTTCCATTTCTACTAATTCTAATAGTTCTTCGTCATCAACCATATCACATTTGTTTAAGAATACTACTAAGTGAGGTACACCAACTTGACGAGAAAGAAGGATGTGCTCACGAGTTTGTGGCATTGGACCATCAGTAGCAGATACTACTAAGATACCGCCATCCATTTGAGCAGCACCAGTGATCATGTTTTTAACATAGTCAGCATGTCCTGGGCAGTCAACGTGTGCATAGTGACGAGTAGCAGTTTCGTACTCAACGTGTGCAGTAGAGATTGTGATTCCACGCTCACGCTCTTCTGGAGCAGCGTCGATTTGATCATAACCGCGAGCTTCACCGCCACCAACTTTAGAAAGTACAGTTGTGATAGCAGCTGTTAATGTAGTTTTACCATGGTCAACGTGACCAATTGTTCCAATATTTACGTGTGGCTTAGAACGATCGTATTTAGCTTTTGCCATTAGGAAAATCCTCCTTTGATTTTTAAAAAATAAGTATTTTTATAGAGCTGTGATTAATGATCACAGCTTTATTGCCTACATAGTAGTTATACTTCATTAAAAAGGTAAAATCAACAATTACCCTTTATTTTTTTTGATGATCTCTTCAGAGATTGATTTTGGTACTTCTTCATAGTGATCAAACACCATTGAGAATACTCCACGACCTTGCGTGCTTGAACGTAATGTCGTAGCATAACCAAACATTTCAGAAAGAGGAACCATCGCACGAACAACTTGTGCGTTACCACGAGCTTCCATACCTTCAACACGTCCACGACGTGAAGTGATATTACCCATGATATCACCCATGTATTCTTCTGGAATTATAACTTCTACCTTCATAACAGGCTCAAGAATTACAGGATTACATTTAGATGCTGCATTTTTCAATGCCATTGAAGCAGCGATTTTGAACGCCATTTCAGATGAGTCAACATCATGGTATGATCCATCAAATAATTTAGCTTTGATGTCTACCATTGGATAACCAGCAAGCACTCCTCTTTGTAACGCATCTTCTAAACCAGCTTGAACTGGAGCGATGTATTCACGTGGAACAACACCACCGACGATAGCATTTTCAAATTCGAATCCTTTACCTTCTTCATTTGGTGAGAATTCAATCCAAACGTGTCCATATTGTCCACGTCCACCAGATTGACGTGTGAATTTCCCTTCAACTGCTGCAGAAGAACGGAATGTTTCACGGTAAGCAACCTGAGGAGCACCAACATTAGCTTCAACTTTGAATTCACGACGCATACGATCTACAAGAATATCTAAGTGAAGTTCACCCATACCAGCGATGATAACTTGACCAGTCTCCTGGTTAGTATGCGCACGGAACGTTGGATCTTCTTCTTGTAATTTTTGTAGTGCAGTTGTCATTTTATCTTGGTCAGCTTTTGATTTAGGTTCAATAGACAATTCGATAACCGGCTCTGGGAATTCCATTGATTCTAAGATTACTAAATCCTTTTCATCACATAGAGTATCTCCAGTAGTAGTATCTTTTAAACCTACAGCTGCTGCGATATCACCAGCATATACTTCTGTAATCTCTTGACGGCTGTTTGCGTGCATTTGCAGAATACGTCCTACGCGCTCACGCTTACCTTTTGTAGAGTTTTGTACATATGAACCGGAGCTCAATGTACCAGAGTATACACGGAAGAATGTCAGTTTACCAACGAATGGATCTGTCATTACTTTGAACGCAAGTGCAGCGAATGGCTCATCATCACTTGAGTGCTTTTCGATTACTTCATCTGAATCAGGAGCAGTACCTTTAATTGCAGGTACGTCTAATGGAGATGGTAAGTACTCAATAACAGCATCAAGCATTTTTTGTACACCTTTGTTTTTGAAAGCTGAACCACAGATTACTGGGTAGAATTCAACGTTAACTGTACCTTTACGGATAGCAGCTTTTAATTCATCAGTAGTGATTTCCTCACCACCAAGATATTTTTCCATTAACTCTTCATCAAGTTCAGCTACAGCCTCAACCAATTTCTCATGGTATTCTTCTGCTAACTCTCTGTAGTCTTCTGGAATTTCACGTTCTTGAATATCTGTTCCTAGGTCATTTCCGTAGAAAGTTGCTTTCATTTCAACTAAGTCAATGATACCTTCGAATTGATCTTCAGCACCAATTGGTAGTTGAATTGCATGAGCGTTTGCTTGTAAACGTTCATGTAAAGTTTTTAATGAATAAAGGAAGTCTGCACCGATTTTATCCATTTTGTTTACGAATACTACACGAGGTACACCATATGTTGTAGCTTGACGCCAAACAGTTTCTGTTTGTGGTTCAACACCAGATTGTGCATCAAGTACTGCAACAGCACCATCAAGTACGCGTAGGGAACGTTCAACTTCAACAGTGAAGTCTACGTGTCCTGGAGTATCGATGATGTTTACACGGTTACCTTTCCATTGTGCAGTTGTTGCTGCTGATGTGATGGTAATTCCACGCTCTTGTTCTTGCTCCATCCAGTCCATTTGAGATGCACCTTCGTGAGTTTCACCAATTTTGTGGATACGACCAGTGTAGTAAAGTACACGCTCAGTTGTAGTCGTTTTACCAGCATCAATATGTGCCATGATACCAATATTACGAGTGTTTTCTAAGGAGAACTCTCTTGCCATTTGGTCTTTCTCCTTTCATAATGAAAGTATTTTTGTAAATTATAATATTACCAACGGTAGTGAGCAAACGCTTTGTTCGCTTCTGCCATTTTGTGTGTATCTTCACGTTTCTTAACTGATGCACCAGTGTTGTTAGCTGCATCTAAGATTTCGTTAGCTAATCTCTCTTCCATTGTTTTCTCTCCGCGAAGACGAGCATAGTTAACTAACCAGCGAAGACCTAAAGTAGTACGTCTTTCAGGACGAACCTCCACTGGAACTTGATAGTTAGAACCACCAACACGGCGTGCTCTTACTTCAAGAACTGGCATGATATTCTTTAATGCTTGATCAAATACTTCAATCGCTTCTTTTCCAGAACGCTCAGCAACGATTTCGAATGCTGAATATAGGATAGCTTGCGATTTCCCTCTTTTACCATCAATCATCATTTTGTTGATTAAACGAGATACAAGCTTTGAATTGTAAATCGGATCTGGTAATACGTCTCTTTTTGCTACAGGACCTTTACGTGGCATTTGATTTCCTCCTTTCAATTATGCTATAAATTCTATTTTATTATTTTTTTGCTGCTTTTGGTTTTTTAGTACCGTATTTAGAACGACCTTGCATACGGTTGTTAACTCCAGCAGTATCAAGCGCACCGCGTACGATATGATAACGTACCCCCGGTAAGTCTTTTACACGTCCTCCACGGATTAGTACAACACTATGTTCTTGTAGGTTGTGACCAATACCAGGAATGTATGCTGTTACTTCGATACCGTTTGTTAAACGAACACGTGCATATTTACGTAATGCAGAGTTTGGTTTTTTCGGTGTCATTGTACCAACACGAGTACATACCCCACGTTTTTGAGGTGAAGATACGTTTGTTTGTGCTTTTTTGAAACTGTTATAACCTTTGTTTAACGCAGGAGACTTCGACTTCTCTTCAGTAGATTGACGAGGCTTGCGCACTAATTGGTTAATTGTTGGCATTTCTTTTTCCTCCCTTCCTTTATGTTTGAAGCCCACACATCCAGGTGGTTCATATTAGGGCAAAAACAAAGTTCTCATGGTTAATTCCATAAAAACAGTTTTAAATAATTATGGCAACAGTTGCTGCGCCTACTTCTATTCCGCATGATTCGCCAAGCTTCTTCATGGATTCAACAAGTATAATAGGAATATTCACTTCTTCAGCTACCTCAGATACCTTTCTAATGATCATCGGATCGGCATCCTCTGCAACGATAACCTCAGTTGCAATCCCTTTTTTTAACGCTTTTACTGTTTGCTTTGTTCCTACTACTATTTTACTTGCCTGTCGTACTTTTTCATAAGACATTTTTATATCCTCCAAAGCAACAGGTGAATAGGAGCACCTTTGATATAGTATCATCTATAAAATTAGATGTCAATTATTTTCCTAAAAAACTTTCCTTTAATACCTAGATCTGTTTATCAAAGCTATGGATGTTGACCTATCTATTAATTCACAAATGATAGATAGGTCAACATAATAACCATATGCCTTTTTAGGAAAGATTCTAATTTATCGCTATTACTCTACAGTAACAGACTCTTCTGTTAGTTCTTCTGCAGTAATAGGTTCAGCATGACGATATCTTGGCATACCAGTACCAGCAGGAACTAATTTACCAATAATTACATTCTCTTTCAATCCTAGTAATTCATCGCGTTTACCTTTAATCGCAGCATCTGTCAGAACTCTTGTAGTTTCTTGGAAAGATGCAGCTGATAAGAATGAATCTGTTTCCAGAGATGCTTTTGTGATACCAAGTAATACTGGTCTTCCTGTTGCAGGAAGTTTTCCTTCTCTTAAAGCTTTTGCATTTGCATCAGTGAATTGGTGAATATCTAATAGAGTACCTGGTAATACATCTGTCTCACCAGCGTCTACTACTCTGATTTTGCGAAGCATTTGGCGAACCATTACTTCTACGTGTTTATCACCAATTTCTACCCCTTGCATACGATAAACCTTTTGTACTTCACGAAGTAGATATTCTTGTACTGCTGTAACGTTTTTCACTTTAATTAATTCTTTCGGATCAATAGAACCTTCTGTTAATTCCTGCCCTTGCTCTACTACATCATCAACTTTTACTTTAAGCCTTGCTGTATAAGGGGCAGTATATGTTCTAGTTTCTAATTCACCTTGAACAACAATCTCATGTTGACGGTCTCTACCTTCGTTGATACCAACAACAACCCCTGCCATTTCCGTAATAACCGCTTGCCCTTTTGGATTACGAGCTTCGAATATTTCTTGGATACGAGGTAAACCTTGTGTGATATCGTCTCCAGCAACCCCACCAGTATGGAATGTACGCATTGTTAACTGTGTACCCGGTTCCCCGATAGATTGTGCTGCAATAATACCAACAGCTTCTCCTACTTCCACTTCTTGACCAGTTGCTAGGTTGCGACCATAACATTTTTTACATACACCATGACGAGTATTACATGTAAACGCAGAACGGATCCATACTTCTTCGATATTAGCTTCAACAATTTCCACTGCTAAATCTTCTGTAATAAGTCCATTTTCTGGAACAATAACTTCGTTCGTTTCTGGGTGTTTAATTGATCTTCTTGCATATCTTCCGATTAAACGCTCATCTAGTGATTCGATAATTTCTGTACCTTCTTTAAGCGCAGAAACTAATAATCCTCTGTCCGTACCACAATCATCCTCACGAACAATGACATCCTGTGCTACGTCAACAAGACGACGAGTTAAGTAACCAGAGTCTGCTGTTTTCAGTGCTGTATCGGCAAGACCTTTACGCGCACCATGTGTAGAGATAAAGTACTCTAATACAGTTAAACCTTCACGGAAACTTGAGATAATCGGTAATTCGATGATTCTACCAGCCGGGTTGGCCATCAAACCACGCATACCAGCAAGCTGTGTGAAGTTAGATGCATTACCACGGGCTCCAGAGTCACTCATCATAAAGATTGGATTACGTTTATCTAAAGATTTCATCAGTTTTGCCTGGATAGTATCTTTTGCAGCACTCCAGATAGAAATAACGCGATCATAGCGCTCTTCTTCTGTGATTAATCCACGTCTAAACTGTTTCATTACATTATCTACTTTACTTTGTGCTTCTTCGATAATTTCTTGTTTTTCGCCTAATACTACAATATCAGCTACACCAACAGTAATACCAGCTTTAGTAGAATGCTTAAATCCTAAGTCTTTCATTCTGTCCAACATCTTAGAAGTTTCCGTTATCTTGAAACGTTTAAATACTTCAGCAATTATATTACCTAAAATTTTCTTTTTGAACGGTTCGATAATTGGCAGCTCCCTAATTGCGGCAGGTACATCTACACCTGGCTCAACAAAGTATCTTTCAGGAGTTTTTTCTTCTAAGTTTGTTTTCGTTGGTTCGTTAATGTACGGGAAAGATTTTGGTAAAATTTCATTGAACACTAACTTACCTACTGTTGTTAATAACAATTGTTTATTCTGTTCTTCTGTAAATGTTTCGTTATTTAAAGAACTAGCACGTACTGCCACACGAGTGTGTAGATGCACGTAACCATTTTGATAAGCTAATAAAGCCTCATTTGTATCATTGAAGATCATACCTTCTCCAACTGCACCCTCACGCTCTAATGTTAGGTAGTAGTTTCCTAATACCATATCTTGTGAAGGAGTAACAACTGGCTTACCATCTTTAGGGTTCAAGATGTTTTGAGCCGCAAGCATAAGTAAACGAGCTTCTGCTTGTGCTTCAGATGATAATGGAACGTGAACCGCCATTTGGTCTCCGTCAAAGTCCGCGTTGTAAGCTGTACATACTAACGGATGAAGACGAATTGCACGGCCTTCTACTAGTGTTGGTTCAAATGCTTGAATACCTAATCTGTGTAAAGTCGGTGCACGGTTAAGTAAAACAGGGTGCTCCTTAATAACTTCTTCCAGCACATCCCAAACTTCCGGTTGAAGTCTTTCGATTTTTCTTTTCGCAGATTTGATATTGTGAGCAATACCCTTTTCTACTAACTCTTTCATTACGAAAGGCTTAAATAATTCAATCGCCATTTCTCTAGGCAGACCACATTGATACATCTTTAAGTTCGGACCTACAACAATAACAGAACGACCAGAGTAATCAACACGTTTTCCTAATAAGTTTTGACGGAAACGCCCTTGTTTACCTTTAAGCATATGTGACAATGATTTAAGTGGTCTATTACCAGGACCAGTTACCGGTCGTCCACGACGGCCATTATCAATCAACGCATCTACAGCTTCTTGGAGCATACGTTTTTCGTTTTGCACGATAATGCTTGGTGCACCTAAGTCTAATAATCTTTTCAGACGATTATTACGGTTAATAACACGGCGGTATAAATCATTTAGGTCAGAAGTCGCAAAGCGGCCACCATCTAATTGAACCATCGGGCGCAATTCTGGAGGAATCACTGGAAGTACGTCAAGAATCATCCAAGAAGGCTCATTCCCAGAACCACGGAACGCTTCTAATACTTCTAGTCTTTTAATCGCACGAGTTCTTCTTTGCCCTTGTGCCGTTTTTAATTCTTCCTTTAAAGCATCTACTTCTTTATTTAAATCAATATCTGATAATAACTTCTTAATAGATTCAGCACCCATTGAAGCTTGGAACTTCACACCGTATTTATCACGGTATGCTCTATACTCTTTCTCTGAAAGAAGTTGTTTCTTCTCAAGAGCAGTGTCACCTGGATCTGTTACAACATAAGAAGCAAAGTAAATAACTTCTTCCAGTGCACGTGGAGACATATCTAACACTAGACCCATACGGCTTGGGATTCCTTTGAAATACCAAATATGTGATACTGGAGCCGCTAATTCAATGTGTCCCATACGTTCACGACGAACCTTTGCACGGGTAACTTCTACTCCACAACGGTCACAGACTACTCCTTTGTATCTAACACGCTTGTATTTACCACAGTGACATTCCCAGTCTTTTGTAGGACCAAAAATACGCTCACAGAACAAGCCATCTTTTTCCGGTTTTAAAGTACGATAGTTAATTGTTTCTGGCTTTTTAACTTCACCAAATGACCATGAACGGATTTTATCTGGCGAAGCTAGGCCTATTTTCATATATTCAAAATTATTAACATCCAACAAGGGTCCTACCTCCCTTTCGATCTTCAGGCTTTTGCCTTACTTAAAAACTTCTAAAAACTTATATAATCAAAGACAGGCCGTCACAAAAGGGTCTGACTTCACTTGAATAATCTATTTTAAAAGATATAAAAGGATCTTCTATTTAGATGTCTTCGCAGTGGAGTCTGACCCTTTCGTTTTTAGACAGGCCATGTTCATTACTTTATTATTCTTGCATGCCTACCTTTTCTGACTCAGGCTCTTGTGTTTCGGAAACAATTGTCAGAGATTCAGCTTGATGAATATCATCATCATCGTCTGTGTCTCTCATTTCAATTTCTTCTTCCGTGCTAGATAAGATTTTTACATCTAACCCTAAACTTTGCAACTCTTTCATTAATACGCGGAATGATTCAGGAACTCCAGGTTCTGGAACGTTTTCTCCTTTTACAATAGCTTCATATGTTTTCACACGACCAACAACGTCATCTGATTTAACAGTAAGAATTTCTTGTAAAGTATAAGCAGCTCCATAAGCCTCAAGCGCCCAAACCTCCATCTCTCCAAAACGCTGACCACCGAATTGAGCTTTTCCTCCTAGTGGTTGTTGCGTTACTAAAGAATATGGTCCTGTTGAACGAGCATGTAGCTTATCATCAACCATATGAGCAAGTTTGATCATATACATAACTCCAACGGATACACGGTTATCAAAAGGTTCACCTGAACGTCCGTCATATAGTACTGTTTTCGCATCTTGCGCCATTCCGGCTTCTCTAATTGTTTCCCATACATCTTCCTCACGAGCACCATCGAATACTGGAGATGCAACATGGATATTTAAGCTTCTTGCAGCCATTCCAAGATGCAATTCTAACACCTGACCGATATTCATACGTGATGGTACACCTAGTGGATTTAACATGATATCAACTGGTGTTCCGTCTGGTAAGTATGGCATATCTTCTTCGGGTAGAATTCGGGAGATAACCCCTTTATTACCGTGACGACCTGCCATCTTATCGCCTTCATGGATTTTACGTTTTTGAACAATATATACACGTACTAATTGGTTAACACCTGGTGGTAATTCGTCTCCATCTTCTCTATTGAAGACTTTAACATCGTGGACGATACCGCCGCCACCATGTGGAACACGTAAACTTGTATCACGTACTTCACGTGCTTTTTCACCAAAGATAGCATGTAATAATCGTTCTTCTGCTGTTAATTCAGTTACCCCTTTAGGTGTAACTTTACCAACAAGCAAGTCACCATCTTTTACTTCAGCACCGATGCGAATAATTCCGCGATCATCTAAGTTGCGTAAAGCATCTTCTCCGACATTCGGAATATCACGCGTAATTTCTTCCGGTCCTAATTTTGTATCACGAGATTCTGATTCATATTCTTCAATATGAATAGAAGTATAAACATCATCTTTTACCAAGCGTTCGCTCATGATAATAGCATCCTCGTAGTTGTATCCGTCCCATGTCATAAAGGCAACTAATACGTTACGTCCAAGGGCTAATTCACCAAGTTCCATAGAAGGACCATCAGCTAAAACCTCGCCTTTTGTTACTTTATCACCTACAGCAACAATCGGGCGTTGATTATAACAAGTACCTTGGTTTGAACGAACAAACTTAAGCATTTTATATTTATCAAGATTTCCTTTTACTTCTTGACCATCTACTTCAGAAATACGTCTAACCCACACTTCACGTGCTTCTACATGTTCAACAATACCAGGATGCTTACAGATAACAGCTGCACCTGAGTCTTTTCCTGAAACATATTCCATTCCAGTTCCTACTCTTGGAGCTTCCGGCTGCATTAAAGGTACTGCTTGACGCTGCATGTTCGCACCCATTAAGGCACGGTTAGAGTCATCATTTTCTAAGAATGGGATACACGCTGTCGCAGCAGATACAACCTGCTTTGGAGATACGTCCATATAGTCTACACGATCACGCTTAACAACAACGTTCTCATCACGGAAACGTGCTACAACATCTTCATCTAAGAAGGAACCATCTTCACCTAAACGAGCGTTCGCTTGGGCAACAACATAGTTATCTTGTTCATCAGCTGTTAAATAATCTATTCGCGACGATACTTTACCTGTCTCAGGATCAACACGTCTGTACGGTGTTTCGATAAATCCGAAACGATTTACTTTTGCATAAGAAGATAAGGAGTTAATCAAACCAATGTTTGGCCCCTCAGGTGTTTCAATCGGACACATACGGCCATAGTGAGAATAGTGAACGTCACGAACTTCCATTCCTGCACGCTCTCTTGTTAAACCACCAGGTCCTAATGCAGACAAACGACGTTTGTGTGTTAATTCTGCTAATGGATTTGTTTGGTCCATGAATTGAGAAAGCTGAGAGCTTCCAAAGAATTCTTTGATAGATGCAATAACAGGTCTGATATTAATTAGCTGCTGCGGTGTAATAGTATTCGTGTCTTGAATAGACATTCTTTCGCGAACAACACGCTCCATTCTAGATAAACCAATACGGAATTGGTTTTGCAACAATTCGCCTACAGAACGAAGACGTCTGTTACCTAAATGGTCAATATCATCTGTTAGACCTACTCCATGCAATAAATTAAAGAAATAACTGATAGAAGCAATGATATCTGAAGGAGAGATGTTTTTCACAGCTTCTTCTACATATGCATTACTAATAACATTAATTTCTTTATCCCCTTCATCTAGTGGTGAATAAATTTTCACCGATTGTACAACAACATCATCTTCTAATACTCCGCCATATGGGCTCAGCTTTTTAAAGCCAATATTGTTTTCTAGATTAGGAATAATACGGTCAAGCGCACGGCGATCTAAAAGAGTTCCTTTTTCAGCGATAATCTCGCCAGTTTCAGGATCCACTAATGTTTCTGCTAAACGCTGATTAAATAATCTATTTTTAATATGAAGCTTTTTATTAATTTTATAACGACCTACATTCGCAAGATCGTATCTTTTTGGATCGAAAAATCTTGATACCAATAGACTTTTTGCATTTTCCACAGTAGGTGGTTCTCCCGGACGAAGACGCTCATAAATTTCTAATAGCGCTTTGTCTGTTCCTTCTGTGTTATCTTTTTCTAAAGTGTTACGCAAATACTCATTGTCACCAATCAATTCAATAATCTCTTGATCGGAACCAAATCCTAAAGCGCGTAACAGAACAGTAACAGGAAGTTTACGTGTACGATCAATACGTACATATACTACATCCTTTGCATCTGTTTCATACTCTAGCCATGCTCCACGGTTAGGAATTACTGTAGCAGTAAATCCTTTTTTACCGTTCTTATCAAGTTTTCCATTATAATAAACACTTGGAGAACGTACTAACTGAGAAACGATAACCCGTTCCGCACCATTAATAACAAAAGTACCAGTTTCAGTCATAAGCGGGAAATCACCCATGAATACATCTTGGTCTTTTACTTCTCCTGTTTCTTTATTCACAAGACGAACCTTCACACGCAAAGGTGCAGAATATGTAACATCTCGCTCTTTCGATTCTTCCACTGAATACTTAGGATCTCCTAAGCTATAATCAATGAAATCAAGTGATAAATTGCCAGTAAAATCTTCAATAGGTGAAATGTCCTGGAACATTTCTCGCAATCCCTCATCTAAAAACCATTGATAGGAAGAGGTTTGGATTTCAATAAGATTTGGTAATTCTAAAACCTCACTAATTCGTGCGTAGCTTCTCCGCTGGCGGTGTCGTCCATACTGAACAAGTTGACCTGTCAACTGATTCACCCCTCAAATCAAACGTTATAGTACATCTATTAACATCTTATAAAAAAGGATATTAGACCCATTTTTATAAGACAAAAAGAAAAAGGGTTTTCCAATCAAAAAACCACATTTTCATATTTCTAATATTATTCTGTTAGTTTTTCCTTCTTACACCAATTTTATACAGTAACTTAGATAAAATTGCGAGTTTCAGAAAAATATTATATTGGCATTATACAATGCTATCACAACAAAAAGGACTAGTCAATCTTTTTTGCTTGAATTATAAAATAGCCTTTTTTCTTTTCTACTACGTTTACCTCTTTAAAGAATTCTTCTAATTTTGCAATAGCAGAGGGTGCTCCTTGTTTCTTTTGAATCACAACCCATAATTCCCCATTAGGTACTAAGCAGTCATAGCTTTGCTCAAAAATATCATGAACTACTTTCTTCCCCGCTCTTATTGGCGGATTGGTTAAAATAGAGGCAAATTTTTTTCCCTTTACACGAAGAAGTCGATCACTTTCATAAATACGAACATTTTCAACGCCGTTTTGTCTGGCATTTTCTTCTGCTAATTCAATAGCACGTAAATTAACATCAACCATATGGACCATTCTATTTGGGGAAGTCTTCGCAATAGATAAACCTATCGGGCCATATCCACAACCTACATCTAATATATCTCCATCTAAATCAGGCAAGGTATACGTCTCTATCAATAATCTGGATCCAAAGTCCACTTCCTTTTTAGAAAAGACTCCATTATCTGTTTTAAAACGTATTGTATTACCTTTAAGCGTAAAATTCCAGTAATTTGGATCGCTATTTACATTTTGGGTTCGGGAATAATAATGTTCCGTCATACGAACACCTCCTTAGGAGAATTTATTTAAGGAAGACTACTTGAGGATTGACTACAAAACTTAGATTGTAATCAATAAAAAAGCGCAGACGACTTATCCTAAAGCTATCATATACCAACAGTATCTTATTTAGAGACTCCTTAGAAGATAATTCTCCCAGCAGTTCATATTTCACTTCTAACTTGGTAAATTGCGGCTAACTTTTCTTAAGTCCTTCTCACTTTCAGGAAAAAAAAGCCCGCTAAAATAGCGAGCTTCTTTTTAACTAACATTACTTAACTTCAACGTTAGCTCCAACTTCTTCAAGTTTAGCTTTGATTTCTTCAGCTTCTTCTTTAGAAGCTCCTTCTTTAACTGCTTTTGGAGTGTTGTCAACAAGTTCTTTTGCTTCTTTAAGACCAAGACCTGTGATTTCACGTACAACTTTGATAACTTTGATTTTTTGATCTCCAGCAGATGCAAGAACTACATCAAACTCAGATTTTTCAGCAGCAGCTTCTCCGCCACCTGCAGCTACAGCTACAGGAGCAGCAGCAGTTACTCCAAATTCTTCTTCAATTGCTTTTACTAAATCGTTTAATTCTAAAACAGTCATATTTTTAACTGCTTCTAAGATTTGTTCTTTAGACATTATATGTTTCCTCCTTGTTTTTTGGGGTTTTATGATACGTTTCCGTATAAAAGATTATGCGCCTTGTTCTTCTTTTTGATCTGCAACTGCTTTTGTAGCAAGAGCAAGGTTGCGGATTGGTGCTTGAAGAACGCTGAGTAACATAGAAAGTAAACCTTCGCGTGATGGAAGTTCAGCTAGAGCTTTTACTTCTTCAACTGTTGCTAAGTTCCCTTCGATTACTCCCGCTTTAATTTCTAATGCTTCATGGTTTTTAGCGAAGTCATTTAGAATTTTTGCTGGTGCAACAACATCCTCATTACTGAACGCAATAGCGTTTGGACCAGTTAAGGATTCGTTTAAACCTGCTAATTCAACAGATTCTGCAGCACGGCGAGTTAAAGAGTTTTTGAAAACTTTAAACTCGATTCCTGCATCACGAAGTTGTTTACGAAGTTCAGTTACTTCTGAAACAGTCAAACCACGGTAGTCAACAACGATAGTTGATTTACTTGCTTTGAATTTCTCCGCAATATCAGATACTATTTGTTTCTTTTGTTCGATTACGCTGCTCATCTTTACACCTCCTGTAGAATTTCTACATTCATACCGACAAATAAAATCCTCCATATCTTTCAGACATGGAGGTGTATACAATAGTCGTTCTCACAACTGATCAAATAATCTATCGTATTACCTCGGCAGGGAATTAAGCTAAAAAATTAGCACCTACTGTCTACGGTACAAATGTTATTTATTTTTTCAACAAGATGAAGTATATGCTATCCATCTTATTTTGTCAAATACCAATTTTTATCAAACAGTAGATGGATCTACTTTTACGCCAGGTCCCATTGTTGAAGTAACAGATACGTTCTTCATGTAAGTACCTTTTGCAGCAGCTGGTTTTGCTTTTGACATTGTATCAAAGATAGTTTTGAAGTTCTCAACTAGTTTAGTTTCATCGAAAGAAACTTTACCGATTGGAACATGTACGTTACCAGCTTTGTCTACACGGTATTCTACTTTACCAGCTTTGATTTCGTTAACTGCTTTTGTTACATCAAATGTAACTGTACCAGTTTTAGGGTTTGGCATTAAACCTTTAGGTCCTAATACACGACCAAGTTTACCAACTTCACCCATCATATCTGGAGTTGCAACGATTACGTCAAAATCAAACCAACCTTGTTGGATTTTATTTATATATTCAGCATCGCCTACATAGTCTGCACCTGCTGCTTCTGCTTCTTTTAATTTTTCACCTTTAGCGAAAACTAAAACGCGTTGAGTTTTACCAGTACCGTTTGGAAGAACTACTGCTCCACGGATTTGTTGGTCTGCTTTCTTAGGATCTACTCCTAGACGGAAAGCAACTTCAACTGATGCATCAAATTTTGTAGTGCTAGTTTTTTTCACTAACTCAATTGCTTCTTGAATTGGGTAAGCTTTAGTACGATCAACAAGTTTGATAGCTTCTAAATACTTCTTACCTTTTTTAGCCATAACTATATTTCCTCCTTGAATTGTGGTTTTAGCGGAATTACCTCCCACGAATAAAGGTTGCGACTAAAGATTCACCGTCGTCACAACCTTAATCAACACTAACCATATATAGGTTTAGTCTTCAATAACAATACCCATGCTGCGGGCAGTACCTTCAACCATGCGCATAGCAGATTCAACACTAGCTGCATTTAAATCAGGCATTTTTGTTTCAGCAATCTCGCGTACTTTATCACGCTTAACAGTTGCTACTTTATTACGATTTGGTTCACCAGAACCAGACTCGATACCAGCTGCTTTTTTAAGTAAAACTGCAGCAGGTGGAGTTTTTGTAATAAATGTAAATGAACGGTCTTCGAAAACCGTAATCTCAACAGGAATGATTAAACCAGCTTGTTCAGCTGTACGAGCGTTAAACTCCTTACAGAATCCCATAATATTTACGCCAGCTTGACCCAATGCAGGACCAACTGGTGGTGCCGGATTCGCTTTAGCTGCTGGGATTTGCAATTTAACAACTTTAATTACTTTTTTAGCCACGAGACACACCTCCTTAAAGTCCGTGATGTGGTAATAGGGGTTTCCCCTCCCACTCAACTTATCGTCTTTATATGAAATAAAGAAATTTGACAATATCTTATCTCTTTATGAGATATACTGACCTATGAAATAGTAACACTTTTTCAATACCATTTCAAGTTTTCTAGTTAAAATTTTTCAATTTGTGTAAAATCGAGCTCTACAGGAGTATCTCTACCAAACATATTTACTAGTACTTTAACCTTTGCTTTATCCTTATCAATTTCCTCAACTGTACCAGTGAAATTAGCAAATGGACCTTCATTTACTTTTACTGTTTCTCCTAATTCAAATTCAATTTCAATTCTTTGTTCTTCTACGCCCATTCTTTTCAGAATTACTTGGACTTCTTCTGGTAAAAGCGGCGTTGGTTTTGATCCAGACCCAGCGGAACCAACGAATCCAGTTACACCAGGGGTATTACGTACGACATACCAAGAATCATCGGTCATAACAATTTCTACCAACACATAACCTGGGAATACTTTTCTTTTTACTACTTTTGTTTTACCGTTTCTGATATCTGTTTCTTCTTCTTCAGGTACAACCACGCGAAAAATTTTATCTTGCATCGCCATTGTTTCTACCCGTTTTTCTAAATTAGCTTTCACCTTATTCTCATATCCAGAGTACGTATGCACTACATACCAGTTTTTTTCCATAAAAGAGGACTACTTCGTCCGTCCCTCCCTGCAACATTATTTTTTTCGTGCTGTTTTTTATAGTATCTGTAAGGAACAAGTCATTTATTTTTCAGCAAATGAAAAAACCCGTTACCGGGCTTTTGTAAATGTTTCCTATCGTTTTACCATTATACCATGAGTAGACAACTGTTATTCAAGTATTAAACGAATAAGTTCGGAAATTCCTAAATCAACAACAGCAAAGAAGATAGCAAAAAAGACAACTGTCACAAGGACTGTGAGTGTATAATTAGTTAACTCCTTTTTTTTCGGCCAGCTAACTTTCTTTAATTCTCTACCAACTTCACGAAAATACTTAACAGCACTTTGCATTTTTGTTACCTCCATCTTTAAGAGCGGGCATTATCCAAAATCATTATTTTGTTTCTTTATGAACAGTATGAGCATTACAATTTTGACAAAATTTCTTTACTTCTAAACGTTCTGTACCATTGTTACTCACAGTAGAATAATTTCTTGACCCACATTTTTCACATGCTAATACAATCTTTTTTCTCATTCGACCTACACCTACTACGTCCTTTATATCTTCTCAAACTGTATCATGGACAGGCGTAAGATGTCAATATCAGTAAATATTTGCTATTTCAACCTTTTACGCTTATAGCGAGAATTCTCTTATTTCTAAATACCGCTCCAATTTTCTTTTCACCCGCTGAAGGGCATTATCAATAGACTTCACATGCCTATTCAATTCCTCAGAAATTTCTTGATAGGATTGACCATCAAGATATAGAGACAATACTTTTCTTTCTAAATCACTCAATAATTCAGACATTTTGATCTCAATGTGATCATATTCTTCCTGATTAATGATCAATTCTTCTGGATCAAGAACCTTTGCTCCAGAGATAATATCCATTAACGTTCGATCAGATTCTTCATCGTAAATGGGCTTGTCCAAAGAGACATAAGAATTTAAAGGAATATGCTTCTGCCTAGTGGCCGTTTTGATCGCAGTAATGATTTGTCTTGTTATACACAATTCAGCAAATGCCTTAAAGGAAGAAAGCTTATCCTCTTTAAAATCGCGTATTGCCTTATAAAGACCGATCATTCCCTCTTGCACAATATCTTCTTTGTCCGCTCCGATTAAGAAATAGGATCTGGCTTTAGCTCGCACAAAGTTACGATACTTTTGAATTAAATAATCCAAAGCATCACTTTCCCCTTGATGCACCAATTCCACCAACACTTCATCTTCAAGTTCCATATAATTTCCAATATACTTGTTACTCTTAGTCCAGCTGTCAGTACTCATACAGATCCCCCCGACCGTGCAATCATGGATAAATCCATTATACTCTAGCCTTTTTTTGAGCGTCAACAACTCATTTCTCTCCACGTCGCCATTTTTCGAAAATTTCTTCCACTTCTCTTGAAAGCGGAATCTTTGCAGCTGGTTTTTTTTCTTTAATTTTTTTTACTTTTTTTCCGATTTCCTGTTCCATCCCAGCCATTTCTAACAATAATTCGCGCGCTGATTTCCGCAGGGCACCTTGTCCAAAAATAGCCCATTGCTCTGTAAAATCTGAAGTTGCAACATGAATTTGTGTTTTTCTGTTATTTAGTTCAATAGCTAGTTTTTCGATACGCTCGTCAGCCGTTTCATTTTCACGGGTAAAAATGACTTCCACCTTGTAATCTTTATATTTTTTCTCTGTGCCTTTTACATAGTATGCATCAAAAACAACCATTACTCTGTATCCGGAATAGCCCTGATATTCTGCCATTTTCGCTACTAAAGCATCTCTTGCTGCTGCAAGGTCTCTATTCTTTAGTACATTTAATTCTGGCCAAGCACCAATAATGTTATAGCCGTCAACAATAAGAATGTCCATTATTATCCCTCAAGCGGATGGCGTTTCCGATATACCTCATACATTAAAAGTGCCGCTGCAACAGAAGCATTTAAAGACGTAACAGCTCCAGCCATTGGTAAATGAATAAGAAAATCGCATTTTTCCTTAATCAATCTTCCCATGCCTTTTCCTTCACTGCCAATCACTAATCCTAATGGTATCGTTCCATCAAATTTGCGATAATCTTCACTTCCTTTTGCATCCGTTCCTGCAATCCATATTCCTCTCGTTTTAAGTTCCTCTATCGTCCTTGCCATATTTGTTACTCGTGCAACGGGAATATGCTCGATAGCACCAGTAGATGCCTTTGCAACTGTAGCTGTTAACCCAACCGCTCTTCTCCGTGGAATAATAATCCCATGAGCACCCACCGCATCAGCCGTTCGCATGATGGATCCTAAATTATGAGGATCCTCAATTTCATCAAGCAACAAGAAAAAAGGCGTTTCCTGCTTCTTTTCTGCTAGTGCAAATAAATCATCTATTTCAGCATATTGATAAGCAGCAACTTGTGCTACTACACCTTGGTGATTCGCGTCTACTAAGCTATCCAATTTCTTTTTAGGAACAAACTGAACAAGCACATTTGCTTGTTTAGCTAAACCAATTACTGTTTGCATTTGGCCTTTTTGGGAACCTTCCGCAATAAGTATTTTATTTACATCTCTTTCTGATTTTAACGCTTCAATAACAGCATTTTTTCCAACAATAAAGTCACTTGACACTTTTGCTCCTCCTATTTGCTTTCAATGATAGAAAAAGCAGCTTTGATTATTTCCTCAAGACGCTCTTCTCGCTTCGCTAAATATAAATAACCCAAAACCGCTTCAAAACCAGTACTATATCGGTAGGTTTGCACATCGGTATTTTTAGGAATTGTGCCTGATTTCGCATTTCGCCCTCGCTTTAATACCGCAATCTCTTCTTCAGAGAAAAATCCTTTTTCCAAAAGACCATGCACTACCTTTGCCTGTCCCTTCGCTGAAACATATTTTGTCGCTTCTCGATGAAGTTGATTAGGCTTCACCTTTCCGCTATACAATAAATGCCTTCTTACATATATTTCAAGAACAGCATCGCCCATATAAGCAAGGGCAAGGCTGTTCAATTGTTTTTCATCTACTTTTTTATCATAGAGGAGCATCTTTTACCCTCTTTTCCATCGTATACCTTGTGCGGTGTCTTCTAAAATGATGTTCATTGCTTTTAATTGATCCCTAATTTGATCGGCAAGCACAAAATCCCTATCCTTTCTTGCTTGCGTTCTTTTTTCTATTAGCGCCTCGATTTCATCATCTAATAATTCCTCATTCGCAGATAAAGATAAACCAAGCACTGCAAATAATTCTTCAAACTCATTCATAAAAGCATGAATAACAGCAGGAGAGGTGGTTTTTTCAAGCAGGTAATAATTTGCTTGCTTCGATAGTTCAAAAAGAACAGAAATACCATTCGCTGTGTTAAAATCATCATCCATACTATCAACAAATTGTTTTCGAAGATCGGTAATTTTTGCAATCCATTCCTCATTTGTATCTGTAAGATCCGTACTCGCGATACTGCGATGTTTTAAATTTTCATAAGATGTTCTGATTCTCTCTAACCCTGCTCTCGTATTTTCCAATACTTCTTCGCTATAATTAATTGGATTACGGTAATGCACAGAAAGCATAAAGAATCTTAACACTTGTGGATCATGAATCTTAATAATATCGTTTACAGTAATAAAATTCCCTAATGATTTAGACATCTTTTCATTATCAATATTAATATAACCATTATGCATCCAATAATTAGCAAAGGTCTTACCTGTTAATGCTTCAGACTGAGCAATTTCATTCTCATGATGTGGAAATGCTAAGTCCTGCCCACCTGCATGGATATCAATTGTATCACCTAAATATTTGCGCACCATCGCAGAGCATTCAATATGCCAGCCTGGACGCCCTTTCCCCCAAGGACTCTCCCAGAAAATCTCGCCATCTTTTGCCTTCTTCCATAGGGCAAAATCTAATGAATCTTGTTTCTTCTCCCCAACTGCAATTCTTGCACCTGAGCGAAGTTCATCAATAGATTGATGAGAAAGCTTTCCATATCCATCAAAAGCTCTAGTGTGATAATACACGTCACCATCTGACTCATAAGCAAACCCTTTATCTATTAATGCTGCAATAAAATCGATAATAATATCCATATTTTCTGTTACACGCGGATGAGAATCAGCCTTTTTGCAGCCTAACGCGGAAACATCTTCAAAATATGCGTCAATAAAGCGGTCAGCGATAACCGGCACCGTTTCTCCTAGCTCATTGGCCGCTTTTATTAACTTATCATCTACATCGGTAAAATTAGATACGAATTGTACATCGTATCCACGAAACTCTAGATAACGGCGCACAGTATCAAAGACAATTGCTGGGCGAGCATTTCCAATATGGATATAGTTATAGACAGTTGGTCCACATACATACATTTTTACCTTTCCCTCTTCTAGCGGAACAAAATCCTCCTTTGCTCGTGTTAATGTGTTATATATTTGAATAGGCATTACTTATAACTCCTTTCTTCCTGTAATTCTTTTAGTTGTTCTCTTAAATAGCTAATTTCCAATTCCATTTCTTTCAGTCGATCCGCAATCGGATCTGGTAAATCACAATGATTTAAGTCTTTCTTTATTTTAATACCATCTTGTACTTTAACTCTTCCTGGAATACCTACTACAGTCGAATTTGCAGGAACATCTTTTAATACAACTGATCCTGCACCAATTTTGGCATTTTCCCCAATTACAATAGATCCTAATACTTTTGCACCGGAGGCAATAAGAGCATTATCTTTAACGGTTGGATGCCTTTTTCCTTTTTCTTTTCCCGTTCCCCCAAGCGTTACTCCCTGAAAAATAGTGACATTATCCCCTATCTCACAGGTTTCCCCTATCACCACACCCATACCATGATCAATGAATAGACGATTGCCGATCTTTGCTCCTGGATGTATTTCCACCCCTGTCATAAAGCGGCTAAATTGCGAGATAACTCTTGCTAAGAAAAAACGATTGTGTCTAAAAAAGAAATGAGCAATTCTGTGAAACCATATAGCATGCAACCCAGAATAAGTTAAAATAACTTCTATCGAGCTCCTTGCAGCAGGATCTTGTTCAAACACTACAGCAATATCCTCTTTCATGCGCCGAAACATACAAATCTCCCCCCTGTTTTGCAACTCCAATGCTGCTTTCTAGCAATCATCACACTCGTAAAAGATGTCATTTCCTTTACCACTGTTTCCCTTTAAATGTCTATATATCTTATATACAAGAAAAACATTTTAATCCCTATTTTTTACTACTTCATTTTTATCCCAAAACTCCAGCCAAAAAAGTAAAACTACTGCGTCTCTTCCCCTTGATCTCACCGAAGCTTTTTATCCATATAAAAAGCGTCTCTGTCTAAAAGACAGAGACGCTTATTTAGGCGCGGTTCCACTCTGTTTAGATTACTGCTTTTAAGCAATAATCTCCACTCATCCCTGTTAACGGATAGGTTCCGCCTCTATCTACTAAAATAAATTCTTTTTCGATACAGGACTCTGAGGCGCACTTCAAAAAAGAGGTTACTTGAATCACTTTCAGCCGGGTGATGATTCTCTCTAATAAGCTTCTCCTTTTTTACTTTTCCTCATCTTCGTTTTTTCTATATAGCTTTCCTACTACTATATTATATTTTCTCCAAAATGTTAACTAATTAATGCTGTTAATCGCGCATCAATTTTTTCTTTACCTAATAGCTCGATCGCTTTTGGTAAATCAGGACCATGTGTCTGACCTGTTGTAGCCACGCGTATCGGCATAAATAAGTTTTTGCCCTTTTGACCAGTAGCTTTTTGAACCACTTTAATAGCGGCTTTAATTTGCTCTGCACTCCACTCTGACATTTCAGCTAATGCCTCTTTAAACGCTTGGACTACAGCCGGAACATGTTCACCAGCTAAAACCTCTTTTGCCTCTTCATCATATTGCAATTCAGCACTGAAGAATAACGTAGATAAGTTTACAATATCAGCACCGCAGCTCATTTGCTCTTGATATAAACCAACCAAATTATTTACCCATGCCTCTTCATCAGCTGAGCGATTTTCACTTACTAAGCCTGCTTTCTCTAAATGAGGAACAGCTAGACGAACAACTGTTTCTAAATCAGCCTTTTTGATATATTGATTATTCATCCATGCTAATTTATTTTGATCAAATAACGCAGGAGACTTAGACAACCTTGCTGGATCAAAGATGCGGATAAATTCTTCTATAGAGAATAATTCCTCTTCTCCCTCTGGAGACCATCCTAATAAAGCAATGAAATTGAACAATGCTTCAGGCAAATAGCCTAATTCTTCATATTGCTCAATAAATTGAATAATGGATTCATCCCGCTTACTCAATTTCTTTCTGCTTTCATTGACGATTAAAGTCATATGTCCAAAAATAGGTCTGTCCCAACCTAGTGCATCATAGATCATTAATTGTTTTGGTGTATTGGTAATATGATCATCTCCACGCAATACATGTGTGATATCCATTAAATGATCATCAATTGCTACTGCAAAATTATAGGTTGGAGTACCATCCTTTTTCACAATAACATAATCGCCAATTGTTGCTGATTCGAATGAAACGTCTCCTTTAACCATATCATTAAATTCATAAACAACATTTTCAGGAACACGAATTCGAATACTCGGCTGTCTTCCTTCCGCTTCTAATGCCGCTTGCTGTTCCTTTGTTAAATGACGACATTTGCCAGAGTACTTAGGTGTTTCCCCTCTACTTACTTGTTCTTCTCTTTCTGCTTCAATTTCCTCTTCTGTACAGTAACACTTATAAGCAAGTCCCTTTTCTAGTAATTCTGTGTAGTACTTCTTATAAATGTCATTTCTTTCAGATTGACGATACGGACCGTATTCTCCGCCAACATCCGTACTTTCATCCCAATCCATACCAAGCCATTTTAAATATTTTAATTGGCTTTCTTCTCCACCTTCAATATTTCTTTTTTTGTCCGTATCTTCAATTCGGATAATAAATTTTCCGCTTTGACTACGTGCAAATAAATAATTAAATAACGCTGTACGCGCATTCCCTATATGCAAATGCCCTGTTGGACTTGGAGCATAACGAACACGAATTTCGTTAGACATGCTTGTGCCTCCTTGATTACTTACGCTTTTTTCTAATCTATTCTATCACTTTGCTTTTTCCTTTAAAAGGTGTTCGCCTCTATAATTGGTTATCATTTATACATTTCTTTTTTGGAGCAATACAACTGCTTGGGAAGCAATCCCTTCTCCTCTTCCGGTAAATCCTAATTTCTCTGTTGTTGTTGCTTTTACATTAATATTATCTTGTTCTGTCTCCAGCAATTCTGCAATTCTCGCTTGCATTGCTTGAATATGTGGCGCCATTTTCGGCTGTTGAGCCATTATCGTACAATCAGCATTCACTAATTCATAACCCTTTTCCTTTACTATTTGCCATACATGCTGCAATAATTTTGCAGAATCAGCATCTTTAAAGGCTTCATCTGTATCAGGAAAATGTTTTCCGATATCCCCTTCACCAATAGCACCCAAACAAGCGTCAGCAATCGTATGTAGTAAAACATCTGCATCAGAGTGTCCTAGAAGACCCTTTTCATATGGTATCTCTATCCCTCCGATAATCAGTGGCCTTCCACTTACTAATTGATGAACATCAAACCCTTGTCCTATGCGAAACATCTTTAACTCCTCCATTCATTTGCTTATGTTAAAACTTTTCAAAACTTATTTATTACTATCTGCTATATCTTCTTTTCGCTTTGCCACAATTGCTTCGGCAAAGTATAAATCTTCTGGTGTCGTTAATTTAATATTGTCATAGTTTCCTTCTACGATTTGAACAGCTTGTCCTAATCGTTCCACCAAACTAGCATCATCTGTACCTATATATGTATCGACAATCGCCTTTTCATGTGCTTCTTTTAAAATAGAAACGCGAAAAGCTTGTGGGGTCTGAATCGCCCACAAGCTTGAACGCTCAACTGTTTCCACTACCAAATCACCATCAACTTTTTTGATCGTATCTTTAATTGGTACTGCTAAAACAGCTGCGCCGCTTTCTACTGCAACCTTTGTTAATCTAGCTATTTGCTCTGTTTGAATAAAAGGTCTCGCCGCATCATGAACAAGAACAATTGTATCGTCCGATAATTCCTTTACTGCATGGTAAACACTATGCTGTCTTTCTGTACCACCCTCAATAAGAGCAATAACCTTTGTAATTGCATATTTTTTTACTAGTTCATTCATTTCTTTTTTATCATCTGAACTAACTACCAACCAAATTCCATTACAGTTTGGATCATTTTCGAAAACAATTAAGGTATGAATAAATACTGGTAAACGGTCTAGCTCAAGAAATAATTTGTTTTTTCCTAGTCCCATTCGTTTCCCTTGTCCTGCTGCCGGAATAATGACTTCATAAGTCATATAACTAACCCCTATTCTTACAATGCTTTTTCTAATAATTTTGGTTTTGCAAAGATCATTCGACCTGCAGACGTTTGCAATACGCTCGTTACGAGAACATCTATATGTTTTCCAATATAATTGCGACCTTCTTCTACTACAATCATCGTGCCATCATCTAGATAGGCAACACCTTGATTATGTTCTTTTCCATCTTTAATAATTTGTATTTTCATTTCTTCCCCTGGAAGAACCACTGGCTTTACAGCATTTGCCAAATCATTAATATTAAGAACAGCAACCTTCTGCAGTTCACAAACTTTATTTAAATTAAAATCATTTGTAACAACAACACCATTTGTTAATTTAGCTAATTTGACTAGTTTACTATCTACTTCCGTGATATCTTCAAAATCACCTTCGTAAATTTCTACTTTAATCGCTAATTCCTTTTGAATTCGATTTAGAATATCTAGCCCTCTTCGTCCACGATTACGTTTTAGCGCATCAGATGAATCTGCTATATGCTGAAGTTCTCCCAGTACAAATTGCGGAATAACAATTGTGCCCTCCAGGAAACCTGTTTGACAAATATCAGCTATTCTTCCATCAATAATAACACTAGTATCCAATATTTTTAAATTACTTTTCTCAACTTTTGTGGGTTCCTCTTCCACTACCTTCTTCTTTCTAGTTGTGAAGAGTGTTAATAGCTCATCTCTCTTTTTAAACCCAACTTGAAAGCCTAAATATCCAAAAAGTAATGATAAAAGGATTGGAGCGACAGTATTAAGCACAGGAACAGATGTTAATGCATAGCCTACTAAAAAGGCTAGAGTTAACCCAAATCCTATTCCAAGACTACCGAAAATTATATCCGTTATCGGAGCCTTTACAATTGATTCTTCTAAAAACTTAATAAAGTTAACAATATAATCAATCGCCCAAAAAGTAATAAGATAAAAAATAATGGCACCAAGTATTGCAGACACATATGCGTTATTAATAAGATCATGATCGATAGACATTACCGAGAATAAATCAGGAATAAATAAAAACCCGATTGTTCCTCCAATAATTAAAAAACAAACTTGAACAATGCGTTTTAACAATACTTCCACCTCCTCTTTCACATTATAAACAAATTCCCAGTTTTGAAACCTAATATTACAGGAATTTTTTATTTGTAATGAAAAAGTTATTTTTATAGATATGATGACTATGTCATATACTAGTGTTAAAAATGCCCTTTTTCCATTGCTCGGGAAATAATGCCCGATTATCTATATTCAATAGAAACATTTAATAATAACTCAGCAAAAATCCTTAAACCCTTACAAAAATGGAAATATAACACAGACAAAGAGATAAATACCTATTTTATTTATAAAACTAGATTAGCATTAAAAATAAACGCAAGTCAAATAATTAAATATTACATTTTAACACAACTAAAAATTCACATCAATGTATTTTTTCCAAAAAGCTAATCACCTAAAGCCGCTTTTAAAGCATCCGCAACCGTATGAACGCCAACGACCTCTAAGCCCTTTGGAGCCTTCAAACCACTTAAATTATTAGCTGGAATAATAACACGCTCAAAACCTAATTTAGCAGCCTCCTGCACCCTTTGCTCAATACGGGATACTCTTCTAACTTCTCCAGTTAAGCCAACTTCCCCAATAATACAATCAGTTGCTCTTGTCGGTTTATCTCTAAAACTCGAGGCAATGCTTACAGCAATCGCCAAATCAATGGCAGGCTCATCTAGTTTTACACCACCAGCTACTTTTAAATAAGCATCTTGATTCTGCAATAACATACCAACTCTTTTTTCTAATACCGCCATTAACAACGGCACTCTATTATGATCTATGCCCGTTGCCATCCTTCGTGGATTCCCAAAACTAGTCGGTGAAATCAATGCTTGGATTTCAACCAGAACTGGTCTTGTTCCTTCCATTGATGCTACAACAGTGGAACCAGCGGCACCCTGTGATCGCTCTTCTAAGAAAATTTCAGAGGGATTCTCTACCTCTTCCAGTCCAAATTCCTTCATCTCAAAAATACCCATCTCATTAGTAGAGCCAAAACGGTTCTTTACAGCGCGTAAAATACGATATGTATGATGTCTTTCTCCTTCAAAATACAGTACAGTATCAACCATATGCTCCAATAATCTTGGTCCTGCAATCGATCCTTCCTTTGTGACATGTCCTACAATAAAGATTGCTATTCCTTTTGTTTTTCCTATCCGCATTAATTCTGCTGTACATTCTCTAACTTGAGAAACACTTCCTGGGGCAGAGGTGACCTCCGGATGATAGATTGTCTGAATCGAATCAATAACCACAAATTCCACATTCGTATTTTCAATGGTTCTACTTATTTCCTCTAGATTGGTTTCTGAATACACAAGCAAATGATCGGAAACTACACCCAATCGGTCTGCTCTTAACTTTGTCTGCTTTTGCGATTCTTCTCCAGAAACATATAAGACAGAATGTTTCTTATGTGCTAACTGCGAGGATACTTGTAAAAGAAGCGTTGATTTTCCAATCCCGGGATCTCCACCTATTAATACAAGAGAACCACGCACGACTCCTCCGCCAAGAACACGGTTTAACTCCATTAAGTCGGTATATATTCTTGGCTCATTAACCGTTTCAATGCTTGTTATAGGAATAGGCTTTGCTGCAACAGTACTAGCTGCAGTGTGAGCAAACGCACCTTTTCTTTGAACAGCACTCTTCTCTACTTCTTCCACCATTGTATTCCAGTTTCCACAACCAGGACATTTCCCCATCCATTTTGCTGATTCATATCCACATTCCTGGCAAAGAAACTTTGTTTTTCTTTTAGCCATATTCTGCCTCCTTCCCCTTTTATTACTAACGTCTCCAACCCAAACAATAGATATTTAATTTTTTCTATTTTATCTTAAATAAAGAAAGGACACACGTAAAGCTGTAATACGTGTGTCACTTTATAATTGTTCTTGGTATTATTTTTGTAGATTTACCGCTGGCTCTGCACCGTTCACCTTCACAGTAAACTCACCATTTTCGACATCCAATTCAATTTGCTGACCAGTTAATACTGTGCCCTTTAGAAGTTCTTCAGATAATCGATCTTCTATATGCTTTTGTATTGCACGACGAAGTGGTCTCGCTCCATACTCCGGATCATAGCCTTCTTCCGCAATTTTTTCTTTGGCCGCTTCTGTGATAGTCAATTGAATATCCTGTTCTGTTAGACGTTTAACTAACTGATCTGCCATTAAAGTAACAATTTCTTTTAAATGCTTCTTCTCTAATGCATGGAAAACGATTGTTTCATCGATACGGTTTAAGAACTCTGGACGGAATGCTCTTTTCAGCTCTTCCATTACTTTGCCCTTCATATCTTTATAATCTTGATCTCCATCTTGCACATTAAATCCAACATATTTATTTTGTTTTAATGCAGAAGCTCCAACGTTGGAAGTCATAATTAATACAGTGTTTCGGAAATCAACCGTTCTTCCTTTCGAATCTGTTAGACGGCCATCCTCCAGCACTTGAAGTAAAATATTAAATACATCGGGATGCGCTTTTTCAATTTCATCTAAAAGAACAACAGAATATGGTTTTCTTCTAACCTTCTCTGTCAATTGTCCGCCTTCTTCATATCCTACATAACCAGGAGGAGATCCTACCAATCTAGAAGTAGAATGTTTCTCCATATATTCAGACATATCAATACGGATCATGGCATCTTCATCACCAAACATGGACTCTGCCAGCGCTCGAGCAAGTTCAGTCTTCCCTACCCCAGTAGGACCAAGGAAAATAAAGGAACCTATTGGTCTCTTCGGATCTTTCAAACCAGCTCTTGCACGTCTTACTGCTTTAGAAATAGCAATAACTGCTTCTTCTTGACCAATTACGCGATTATGAAGGATATTTTCCATGTTCAGTAATTTATCGGTTTCTGTTTGCGCAAGCTTAGATACAGGGATTCCAGTCCAGCTAGATACTACACTCGCAATATCTTCTACTGTCACCTCTGTATTTTCTTGTCCTTGCTTCTCTTTCCAATTTTTCTTCGTTTCTTCTAACTGTTCTCTTAATCTTTGTTCTGTATCCCGTAAAGAAGCAGCCTTTTCGAACTCTTGACTTTGCACAGAAGCATCCTTCTCTTTACGTACTTCTTCTAACTTCACTTCTAATTCTTTCAAGTTTGGTGGAGTTGTATAAGATCTTAATCGAACCTTGGAACCAGCTTCGTCAATTAAGTCAATTGCTTTATCTGGTAAGAAACGATCTGAAATATAGCGATCAGATAATTTTACAGCTGCTTCAATTGCATCGTCTGTAATTGATACCCGATGGTGCGCCTCATAACGGTCTCTTAAGCCTTTTAAAATTTGAATAGATTCATCACTAGTAGGCTCTTCAACCGTGATCGGCTGGAATCTTCTTTCTAACGCTGCATCTTTTTCAATATATTTACGATATTCATCTAATGTTGTGGCACCAATACATTGAAGCTCTCCTCTAGCTAAGGATGGCTTTAGAATATTTGAAGCATCAATAGCACCTTCTGCACCACCTGCACCGATTAATGTATGCAGCTCATCAATGAAAAGAATGATATTACCAGCCTGGCGAATTTCATCCATCACCTTTTTCAAGCGATCCTCAAATTCACCACGGTATTTCGTACCAGCAACAACTGTTCCCATATCTAATGTCATTACACGTTTATCTCTCAAAATTTCTGGAACTTCATTTTGAACAATTTGTTGTGCAAGACCTTCTGCAATAGCAGTTTTACCAACACCAGGTTCCCCTATTAATACAGGATTATTTTTTGTCCGTCTGCTTAATACTTCAATAACACGTTGGATTTCTTTGCTTCTCCCTATAACAGGATCAAGACTTCCTTCTCTTGCAATAGCAGTTAAATCTCGAGCTAAACTATCAAGCGTTGGTGTATTAGCACTAGCAGCAGAGCCGCCTGGATGATTTCCTGATTCACTACTGCCAAGCAACTGGAGGACTTGTTGACGCGCTTTATTTAGGCTTACACCTAAATTATTTAATACTCTGGCAGCTACCCCTTCACCTTCTCTAATTAAGCCTAAAAGAATATGTTCTGTGCCCACATAGGAGTGACCTAATTTTCTTGCTTCATCCATGGATAGTTCAATCACTTTTTTAGCTCTTGGTGTATAATGTGGTACGGTTTGAGTTGTATCTTGACCACGACCAATCAAGTTTTCTACTTCCTCTTGGATTTTTTCAGCACCTAATCCAAGTGCTTGCAATGCCTTTGCAGCAATTCCCTCTCCTTCACGAACTAATCCTAATAAGATATGCTCTGTACCAATATTATTGTGACCTAATCGAATTGCTTCTTCCTGGGAAAGTGCTAATACTTTCTGCGCTCTTTCTGTAAATCGGCCAAACATCATACTTTCATCCTCCTTAGAATCTCTATTCTGTTTCCAATTTTAATCTTTCTCTTATTAAGACTGCACGACGAATATCGCGTTCATTTGGATTCATCTCTTCTCCAGCATATAGTTGTAAAAATCCAGGCTGGGTAAGAATCATTAATTCATTCAGGATGCTTTTCGATATATTTTTTATATATCCCATATCAATTCCTAACCGAACATCGGATAGACATTTAGCTGCTTCCTTTGTTTCCATAATACGACTATTACACAGTATACCGTATGAACGAAAAACCCTATCTTCTAATTGTATGTTTGAGGTTTGTGCTAATGCATTCCTTGCTTCTTTTTCTTGCTCAATTAATTGAGTAACAACGCTTTTTAGTTCCTCGATGATGTCTTTTTCTGATCTACCTAGTGTTATCTGATTAGAAATTTGAAAAATATTTCCGAGGGCTTCGCTGCCTTCTCCATAGATTCCTCTAACTACTAATCCAAGCTGTTGAATCGCTGGAATAATTCGGTTCATTTGCTGGGTTAATACCATTCCCGGTAGATGCATCATAACAGAAGCTCTTAATCCTGTTCCGATATTAGTTGGACAGCTTGTCAGATATCCCATTTCTACATGGTAAGCATAATTGACCTTTTTTTCTAATAAATCATCAATTATATTAGCTTCTTTAATCGCTTCTTCTATTTGAAGACCAGGCTTTATACACTGAATACGAATATGATCTTCCTCATTAATCATAATACTTACTTCTTCATCCTCTGATAAGATGACTGCTCCATTAGGAGACTGCTCTGCCAGCTGAGGACTAATTAAATGTTTCTCCACAAGGACTCTTTTTTCCAATGTATTTAAATTATTCATCGAAAGAAGTTCCAATTGACCAAAAGGTTGATTGGACTCATTTATGATTGCACCCTCAACCTGTTGAATCACATTCTCAGCTTCTTCTTTTGAAAATAAAAGAGGAAATTTCACGCCCTCTATATTCCTTGCTAATCGGATTCGAGAGGTAAGAACGATTTCAGAATCAGGACCATCGGAACACATCCATGAAGTTCGTGCTTTACTTATAAATTTTTCTAAAGACACGTTACTCCCCTCCCTCAGTAAAAGAAGTTAACTGCTTTTCTTTATCTTTTATTTCATCTCGAATGACTGCTGCCTTTTCAAATTCTTCGTTGTTTATTAGTTCTTTTAACTCTATTCGCAACTGCTCAATTTCCTTTTTAATGAGAAAATGGCCTCCAATACGCTCTGGAATTTTTCCTTTGTGCTCAATATTCCCACCATGGAGCCGCTTTATAAATGGCAGCAGCTGGTCTTTAAATGTATCGTAGCAATGAGGACAACCTAGTTTACCTAATTTCCTGAATTGAGAAAATGTCATATTACACTCTTTGCACTGTAACGGCTGCTGTCTCTTATAGGTATCTTCTGTGATATGTTGAAAACTTGGCTCTATATTTAATAACCCAGCTAATAAACTATTCAAAGATAAACCAGATGAGCCATTCGTCATAAATATATCACCATTTTCCTTTGCACAATGCTCACACAAATGAAACTCTGTTATTTTGCCATTGATATTTTTAGAAAAATGTAAAGTAGCTGGTCTTTGATTACATTCGGAACACATCATAATCCTCACCTCAATTTATGCACAGGGATATTATTTATATTTTAATGAAGTTAACATCGCCTTTAATAATCTTGCTCTTAATTCATCTCTATATGGTAATTCTAAATATAATACAGAACGATCAATTACGCTTAACATTATCTTCGCTTCTCGCTTATTGATAACATCTTCTTCTACTAATCGAAGAATTAAATCTTCTGCACTATTTTGAGGTATCCGACTTTGAATAAGGGATAGTAATTGGTCAATTAAATGGGCATGATCATATGTTTGGACTTTCATAATTCGAATAAAACCACCGCCACCACGTTTACTTTCCACCACATACCCTTTTTCTATCGTAAAACGAGTATTGATTACATAATTAATCTGTGATGGTACGCACTCAAATTTATCAGCGATTTCACTTCGTTTTATTTCTACTAATGATTTTTCGCTCATTTCTAATACTTCTTTTAAGTAATTCTCAATTATATCCGAAATATTTCTCACCAAGCCTCCCCCTTCTGACTTTGACTATATTTGACTATAATTATACACGATAAAAATATTATTTAGCAAGGAAGACGTTTTATTAATTTTCCCATTTTTTAGTTATTCCAAACCTGCTATCCCCATTCTTTCATGGAAGAAAAGGCATATGTTTAAAGATTATATTAACTATAGTCTGATTTATTGCAATTTTCAAGTTTAATAATTTGTGTAATGTATATCTTTTAATGTGATAAAAAAAGAGGCTTTTTTACATAGTATGGGGGGAATTGGAAGAAAGTCATTTATCGATAAAAGCAATAAAAAAAGTTCTAAAAGCTTAACGCTTTTAGAACTTTTTGGCAGCCTGGCGACGTCCTAC
>NZ_JBBOVK010000002.1:0-475266 GCF_038006525.1 Niallia sp. FSL W8-0951 | reverse complement strand
CTATACTAAATATTATTTGAATTATAAATCTGATTTTAGGGATTAATTTAGATAGGAAATAAAAAAATCCTACTTTCTACTATAATATATTAATTTTTCTGATTTATCTGTCTTCTAGATGTAGAGGTAAGATTGTTTACTTCTCTCTAATTAGGTAATTATAAGTATAATATAGGATTATTAATACATCTGGGAGTGAGAAAGTACATGCTTGAAAATAGTGTTACAATGATATTGATTATTCTTGTAATTAATATTGTTTATGTTTCTTTTTTTACGATACGAATGATTTTAACTTTAAAGGGACAAAGATACTTAGCTGCCTTCATCAGTATGATTGAGGTAGTCATTTATGTTATTGGATTAGGGCTGGTTTTAGATAATTTAGATCAAATTCAAAACTTGCTTGCCTACGCTATTGGTTATGGAATAGGAGTCATTGTAGGGATGAAGATCGAGGAAAAACTGGCTTTAGGATATATAACAGTAAATGTTATTACAAAGGAATATGATCGAGATTTGCCGAAGTCCTTAAGAACACAGGGATATGGAGTAACAACGTGGACTGCACAAGGATTAGAAGGCGACCGTATGGCTTTGCAGATATTGACTCCTCGAAAATATGAATTAAAATTATATCAAACAATTAAAGAATTAGACCCAAAGGCATTTATAATTGCATATGAGCCTAAAACAATTTATGGCGGGTTCTGGGTGAAAAGTGTTAAGAAAGGAAAGTTATTTAATGAGTAAGAAAAAAAGATTTGAAGTGCAAACAAATGAGTCGATTGATGACTGTTTAGACAGAATGAAACAGGAAGGCTATATGCCAATAAAGCGGATGGAAAAGCCTGTTTTTAAAGAAGTAAAGGTAAATGGTCAAATGTCTTATGAGCCTGTGTCACAGCAAATAATCTTTGAAGCTATCCAGTTAGAAGGTTAAATCACGAACAATAAAAATAAAACTATATTAATTGTTCGACATTTAGTGTTGACAATATATAAATATGCTTGTTAAGATGGTATAGTGTTAACTAACAGATAAACGAATTAATTGTTTAATTAAATAGCCCTCATATAATAATGGGAATATGGCCCATAAGTTTCTACCCGGTAACCGTAAAATACTGGACTATGAGGGAAAGTGAATGAAAAAGAGCTGAAAAAAGTAGAAACCTACTTTATTCAGGTTTATTTAAGCTCTGGACAGAACTTTCTCTCTTTTAGTGAAGAAGTTTTCTGTCTAGGGCTTTTTAAATAGGAATCAGGGGGGAGAGCATGACCGCATCAGTTGGTATTATCATGGGGAGTAAATCAGATTGGGAAACAATGAAGCATGCTTGCAGCATATTAGATCAACTGGAAGTAGATTACGAGAAAAAGGTAGTCTCTGCTCATCGTACTCCTGACTTAATGTTTCAATATGCCGAAAGCGCGAGAGATAGAGGAATTAAAGTAATTATTGCTGGTGCAGGAGGAGCAGCACATCTTCCAGGGATGGTTGCAGCTAAGACAACTTTGCCTGTTATAGGAGTTCCTGTTCAATCAAGAGCTTTAAATGGGCTGGATTCATTATTGTCAATTGTACAAATGCCTGGAGGAGTTCCTGTAGCTACTGTAGCAATTGGAAAAGCTGGGGCAACTAATGCAGGACTTCTTGCAGCCCAAATCCTTGGTGCTTCAGATTTAGAATTAGCAGAAAGACTTTTTTCCATGAGAGAAAGAACAAAAAAAGAAGTGATGGAAAGTAGTGATGAGCTTGTCTAATCGAGTAATCTTACCAGGGCAGACGATTGGCATTATAGGTGGCGGTCAGTTAGGGCGGATGATGGCAATTGCGGCAAAAGCACAAGGGTTTAGAATTGCTGTATTAGATCCGACTGAAGACTCTCCTTGTGGGCAGATAGCTGATTATAAAATAGTAGATGCTTATGATAGTCTATCTGCTATTAAGAAGCTGGCAGAGATTAGTGATGTTATTACGTATGAATTTGAAAATATAGATGCGGTTTGTCTCAAATGGCTAACCAATAATGCGTATGTTCCTCAGGGTTCAGCTTTATTAGAAATAACGCAAGACCGGGTAAAGGAAAAAAAGGCAATCGAACACGCTGATATTAATATAGCTCCATATGTTGTGGTAGAGAAAGCAAGGGATATTTATAATGGATTAGCAGAATTAGGCTATCCAGCTGTTTTAAAAACGGCTCGTGGAGGTTATGATGGAAAAGGCCAATATGTTATTAAAGAAAGCAGTCAAATAGCAGAAGCGGAAAAGCTTTTGAACAATGGAGTCTGTGTATTAGAAAAATGGATTTCTTTTAATAAGGAAATATCAGTTATTATCACTAGAAGTGGAAAGGGAGAAGCTACTGTTTTTCCAGTTAGTGAAAATATTCATCTTAATAATATTTTGCATGAATCAATTGTTCCAGCTCGTATTAGTGACTTAGCAAAGGACTTAGCGATAGAAAAGGCAAGTAAGCTTGCTGAAAATCTAGATTTAGTAGGAACATTAGCAGTAGAAATGTTTCTGACAGAGGATGAAGAGATTTATATTAATGAGTTGGCTCCTAGACCACATAACTCTGGGCATTATACAATTGAGGCATGCGAGACTTCACAGTTTGAGCAGCATATCCGTGCGGTGTGCAATTGGCCGTTAGCAAGCACTAGATTATTAAGACCTGCTGTTATGGTTAATATTCTCGGTCAGCACCAAGGAAAGGTAATCGGACAAATTCCTGAGTTACAGGATTGGAAGATTCATCTTTATGGAAAACAGGATCCTAAAGAAAATAGAAAGATGGGGCATGCTACTTTGCTTCGTTCTTCTGTTGAAATGGCTTTGGATGAAATCGAGAATACGCACATATGGAAGGTACAGAAAGAAAAAATCGGAGGATAAACAATGATTGATCGTTACACAAGACCCGAAATGGGAAACATTTGGACAGAGGAAAATCGCTTTAAAGCATGGTTAGAGGTAGAAATTTTAGCATGTGAGGCTTGGGTAAAGCTTGGTGAGATTCCAGAAGAGGATGTAAAAAAAATCCGTGAAAATGCTTCTTTTGATATCGAGCGTATTAAAGAAATAGAAATGGATACAAGACATGATGTTGTAGCATTTACTAGAGCGGTATCGGAAACGCTTGGAGAAGAACGAAAATGGGTGCATTATGGTTTAACTTCTACAGATGTTGTAGATACAGCACTTTCCTACTTAATTAAACAAGCAAATGAAATTTTGTTAAAAGACATAGAGAACTTTATTGAAATTCTGAAGAATAAAGCACAAGAGCATAAATACACCGTTATGATGGGGCGTACACATGGGGTGCATGCAGAACCAACTACTTTTGGTTTAAAGCTTGCTTTATGGCATGAGGAAATGAAACGTAACCTTGAGAGATTTAAGGCAGCTGCTGAAGGAATTGAATATGGCAAAATTTCTGGTGCAGTTGGAACTTATGCAAATATTGATCCTTTTGTAGAACAATATGTATGTAAAGAATTGGGGATTAAGCCAGCTCCGATTTCTACGCAAACATTACAGCGTGATCGTCATGCGGATTATATGTCAACACTAGCATTAATCGCTACATCTATTGAAAAATTTGCAGTGGAAATTCGTGGACTGCAAAAAAGTGAAACTAGAGAAGTGGAAGAGTTTTTCGCCAAAGGACAAAAAGGTTCCTCGGCTATGCCGCATAAGCGTAACCCAATTGGTTCAGAAAACATGGCAGGTCTTGCTCGTGTTATACGTGGCTATATGCTGACTGCCTATGAAAATGTTCCTCTATGGCATGAAAGAGATATTTCTCATTCATCTGCAGAGCGAATCATTATTCCTGATGCAACAATTGCCTTAAATTATATGTTAAATCGTTTTGGCAATATCGTGAAAAATTTAACTGTATTCCCAGAGAATATGAAACGTAATATGGATCGTACGCTTGGCTTAATTTACTCACAACGAGTATTACTTGCTCTAATTGATAAGGGGCTTACAAGAGAAGAGGCGTATGATACTGTACAGCCTAGAGCAATGGAATCATGGGAAAAGCAAGTACCGTTCCGTGAGCTGGTGGATAATGATGCAGTCATTTCTTCTAAGTTAACAAAAGAAGAGATTGATGATTGTTTTGATTATCACTTCCATATTAAACATGTTGATACGATTTTTGATCGTCTTGGCCTATAAAAAAATAAGAGCTGTCACATAAAATGACAGCTCTACTATAAATTATGAAAACAGAATATACCGAATTTTGAGTAAGGAATTACAAGTTAGAATTTTTCGTTTTATCCCTAATTTTTTTGATAAGGAGACTCTTCAAATGGAAAAGAGAGCTTTATTGTATGAAGGAAAAGCAAAAAGAGTGTATGAAACTTCGGATGAGAATATAGTTTGGCTGGAATATAAGGATTCCGCTACTGCCTTTAATGGAGAGAAGAAAGCAACTATTACAGGCAAAGGTCGATTAAATAATGAGATTACTAGTTTATTATTCTTAAAGTTAAAAGACTTTGGTATTCCATCGCATTTCGTGAAAAAATTGTCAGAAACAGAACAGCTTGTGAAAAAAGTAGACATTATTCCGTTAGAAGTAGTTGTTCGAAATTTAGCAGCAGGCAGTTTTTCAAAAAGATTAGGAATAAAAGAGGGGATTTCGTTATCAAAACCGCTAGTTGAGTTTTACTACAAAGATGATGCATTAGGTGACCCCATGATTACGGAGGACCATATCGAAGAATTAAAGCTTGCCTCAACAGAGGAAGTTGCCATTTTAAAGAAGAAGGCATTGGAAGTAAATGAAGTATTATGCAGGTTGTTTGGAGAATTGGGAATTAACCTAGTTGATTTTAAATTAGAATTTGGCAAAGACAAAGAGGGAAATGTTCTTCTTGCTGATGAAATTTCGCCAGATACATGCCGCCTTTGGGATAAAGAAACAAATGCGAAATTAGATAAAGATGTATTTCGCCGCGATTTAGGAAATTTAACAGATGCATATGAAAATATTTTAGCGAGACTAGGGGGAAGTCAATATGTTTAAGGTTAAAGTATATATCACATTAAGAGAAAGTGTATTAGATCCACAAGGAAATGCGGTAAAAGGATCCCTACATTCATTAAATTATAAACAAGTAGAAGATGTCCGTATCGGGAAGTACTTAGAATTAACGATTGATAAATCAGAACGAAATATCGATGAACTAGTGAAGGAAATGTGCGAAAAGTTACTTGCTAATACTGTGATTGAAGATTACCGCTATGAGGTGGAGGAGGTTGTTGCACAGTGAAGTTTGCAGTAATCGTATTTCCAGGGTCCAATTGTGATGTTGATATGTTCCATGCGGTGAAAGATGAGCTTGGGGAAGAAGTAGAATACGTATGGCATGATACAGACAGCTTAGAAGGCTTTGATGGAATTTTGCTGCCTGGGGGATTCTCATATGGTGACTATCTTCGTACAGGAGCAATTGCAAGATTCAGTAATGTAATGAAAGAAGTAGTGAAAGCAGCAGAAGCAGGCAAACCAGTTCTCGGTGTATGTAATGGATTCCAAATATTATTAGAAGCAGGTTTACTGCCTGGCGCAATGCGAAGAAATGAAAGCTTAAAGTTTATCTGTAAGCCAGTTGAACTGCAAGTAGTGAATAATCGTACAATGTTTTCTTCTGAATATGATGTAAATGAAGTAATCACAGTACCAATTGCGCATGGAGAAGGGAATTATTACTGTGATGAAAAAACATTAGCAAACTTAAAAGCAAACAACCAAATTGTCTTTACTTATAATGGTACAAATCCAAACGGAAGTTTAGAAAATATTGCGGGAATCACAAATGAAAAAGGAAATGTCCTTGGCATGATGCCACATCCAGAAAGAGCGGTAGATGAGCTATTAGGTGGAGCAGATGGTCTGAAAATATTTAAATCAATCGTTAGTCAGTGGAGGGAAGCAAATGTCGTTAATGCTTGAACCAAGTCCAGAACAAATTAAATCAGAAGAAATTTACAAACAAATGGGTGTGACGGATGAAGAGTTTGCGATGGTAGAAGGAATTCTTGGCCGTCTTCCTAACTATACGGAGATTGGGTTATTTTCTGTTATGTGGTCAGAACATTGCAGTTATAAAAATTCGAAGCCAGTATTAAGAAAATTCCCAACTACAGGATCTCAAGTGTTACAAGGGCCTGGCGAGGGTGCAGGAATTGTAGATATTGGCGATGGTCAAGCGGTTGCGTTTAAAATCGAGAGTCACAACCATCCATCTGCTATAGAACCATATCAAGGTGCTGCAACAGGCGTAGGTGGAATTATCCGTGATGTCTTCTCCATGGGAGCAAGACCAATTGCTATTCTTAACTCTTTACGCTTCGGTGAATTAGATAATGAACGGACAAAATATCTTTTTAGAGAAGTAGTTGCTGGAATTGCTGGCTATGGTAACTGTATAGGGATTCCAACAGTTGGTGGAGAAATTGCATTTGATGATTCTTATGCTGGAAATCCTCTTGTAAATGCGATGTGTGTTGGTTTAATTAATCATGAGGATATTAAAAAAGGCCAAGCGCATGGTGTCGGGAATACGGTGATGTATGTTGGAGCCAAAACAGGACGTGACGGTATTCATGGTGCGACATTTGCATCTGAGGAATTAACAGAGAACTCAGATGAAAAGCGTCCAGCAGTACAAGTTGGGGATCCATTTATGGAAAAGCTTCTTCTTGAAGCATGTCTTGAACTGATTCAATCAGATGCATTAGTTGGTATTCAGGATATGGGTGCTGCAGGACTGGCAAGCTCTAGTGCAGAAATGGCGAGTAAAGCCGGCTCTGGTATTGAAATGAATTTAGATTTAGTACCACAGCGTGAGACAGGAATGACTGCTTATGAAATGATGCTTTCTGAATCACAAGAACGTATGTTGATTGTCGTAAAAAAAGGAAGAGAACAAGAAATTAAAGATCTTTTCCATAAATATGATTTAGAAGCAGTAGCAATTGGTGTTGTAACAGATGATAAAATGCTTCGTCTTCTTCATAAAGGAGAAATAGTAGCAAATGTTCCTGCAGATGCTTTAGCAGAGGATGCTCCTGTCTATCATAAGCCATCTAGTGAACCAACATATTATCGCGAGTTCCAAGCAATGGAAAACTATATTCCTACCGTAAATAACTATGGAGAAACACTTCTTAATCTGTTAAAACAGCCTACAATTGCAAGCAAAGAGTGGGTTTATAATCAATATGACTATATGGTTCGTACGAATACAGTAGTGGCGCCAGGTTCTGATGCAGCTGTAGTACGTATTCGCGGAACGAAAAAGGCATTAGCGATGACAACGGACTGTAATGCAAGATATTTATACTTAGATCCAGAAACAGGCGGCAAGATTGCAGTAGCAGAAGCAGCACGTAATATTGTTTGTTCTGGGGCAGAACCACTTGCCATTACAGATAACTTAAATTTTGGAAATCCAGAGAAACCAGAGATTTTCTGGCAAATTGAAAAAGCGGCAGATGGAATCAGTGAAGCTTGCTTAGCTTTGAATGCACCAGTAATCGGCGGGAATGTCTCTTTATATAATGAAACAAATGGAACAGCTATCTATCCTACTCCTGTCATTGGCATGGTCGGATTAATAAAGGATACGAAAGACATTACTACACAAAGCTTTAAATCTGCTGGTGACTTAATTTATGTGCTCGGGGAAACAAAAGCAGAGTTTGGCGGAAGTGAGCTGCAAAAAATGCTTGAAGGAACTATTTCTGGCAAGGCACCTTCCTTAGATTTAGAGCTTGAAAAAACGTATCAGCAAGCAGTGCTGGAGGCAATTCGTGCAGGCGTTGTAGAATCTGCTCACGATTTAGCTGAAGGCGGGTTAGCAGTTGCTGTTGCGGAAAGCTTAATCAGCTCAAAAGGCTTAGGAGCAAAAGTAAATGTTACAGAAGATGCTGTAACAGCACTTTTTAGTGAATCACAATCACGTTTCTTGCTTTCAATTAAACCAGAAAACAAAGAGACTTTTGAAAAATTAGTTCCTGCTACACTAGTAGGAGAAGTTACAGATACAGCCGTTCTTACCATTAGCCAAGGGGAAACTATTCTAGTAAATGAGCAGGTTGATTCATTAACGAACGCCTGGAGAGGAGCAATTCCATGCTTGCTGAAATAAGAGGGTTAAATGAGGAATGTGGCATTTTTGGTGTCTGGGGACATGAGGATGCATCTCAATTGGCATATTATGGACTGCATAGCTTACAGCATCGTGGTCAAGAAGGCACTGGCATTGTAGCAACAGATGGTGAAAAATTAAAGGGAATCAAGGGAGAGGGATTAGTCTCTGAAATTTTCACGCAAGAAGCAATAAAAGAATTAAGTGGAAAAGCAGCAATAGGTCATGTGCGTTATGCTACAGCAGGAGGAGGAGGCTATGAAAATGTCCAGCCTCTTCTGTTCCACTTCCAAAGCGGAAGTATGGCACTTGCTCACAACGGAAACCTAGTAAATGCGACAGCTTTAAAAAGCCAGCTAGAAGCACAAGGAAGTATTTTTCAAACAAGCTCTGATACAGAGGTGCTTGCACATTTAATTAGAAGAGGCGGCTTTGCGGCTTTTAAGGAAAGAGTGAAAAATGCACTGACAATGATTAAAGGTGCCTATGCTTTTCTTATTTTAACGGAAACAGAATTAATGGTTGCCTTAGATCCAAATGGAATGCGTCCTCTTTCTTTAGGGAAATTAGGAGATGCTTATGTTGTTGCGTCTGAAACATGCGCCTTTGATGTCGTAGGAGCAGAGTTTGTTCGTGATATTTTGCCGGGAGAACTGTTGATCATTGATGACAATGGCTTTCGTTCAGAGATGTTTTCTGTCGCATCTAATATTGCAATGTGTACAATGGAGTATGTTTATTTTTCCAGACCTGATAGCAACATCAATGGGATCAATGTCCATACTGCGCGTAAAAATCTTGGGAAAAGATTAGCAATCGAAGCACCAATTGAAGCAGATGTAGTAACGGGAGTACCTGATTCTAGTATTTCTGCAGCAATCGGATATGCGGAAGCAACAGGAATACCGTACGAGCTTGGACTGATTAAAAATCGCTATGTTGGCAGAACATTTATTCAACCTTCACAATCCCTTCGCGAGCAAGGTGTCAAGATGAAGCTTTCGGCTGTTCGTGGAGTGGTAGAAGGGAAAAGAGTAATAATGGTGGATGATTCTATTGTACGTGGTACAACAAGTAGACGTATTGTAACGATGCTAAGAGAAGCAGGAGCAACAGAAGTGCATGTATTAATCAGCTCTCCACCAATTAAAAATCCTTGTTTCTATGGAATTGATACATCTACTAAAGAAGAGCTAATAGCATCGAAATATTCCGTTGAAGAACTTCGTGAAATAATTGGTGCTGATTCTCTTATCTTCTTAAGCACAGAAGGAATGATTGATGCGATTGGCCGTACAGATGATGGAGAAAATAGAGGCCATTGTTTAGCTTGCTTTACTGGCAAGTACCCAACTGAAATTTATCCGAACGCTGATCATCCATATGAAAAAGTGTAACAATAACGGTAAATAAAAGAAAAGCGGCATGCGATGATGTCGCTTTTCCATTGAATTATCACAATTTAGGAGGCATAAAATGGCTGAGGCTTATAAACAAGCAGGCGTTAATATAGAAGCTGGCTATGAGGCAGTAACAAGAATGAAGAAGCATGTGAAGAAAACGATTCGCCCAGGCGTTCTGGGGGGATTAGGCGGATTTGGCGGCATGTTTGATTTATCTGTTCTAAATTTACAAAACCCCGTTTTGGTATCGGGGACAGATGGGGTAGGAACAAAGTTAATGCTTGCTTTTATGCTGGATAAGCACGATACGATTGGAATTGATGCTGTGGCAATGTGCGTAAATGATATCGTCGTCCAAGGGGCAGAACCAATCTATTTCCTTGACTATATTGCTTGTGGAAAAGCTGAGCCTAGTAAAATCGAGGCCATTGTCAAAGGAATTGCAGACGGTTGTGAGCAAGCCGGATGTGCGTTGGTTGGCGGAGAAACAGCTGAAATGCCGGGCATGTATGAGGAAGAAGAATATGATCTAGCAGGATTTGCTGTGGGAGCTTGTGAAAAAGAAAAAATTGTAACAGGTGAAAAAATCCAGGCAGGGGATGTCTTGATTGGTCTTGCTTCTAACGGTATTCATAGCAATGGCTATTCTCTAGTGCGAAAATTATTTTTCGAACAAGCGAATATGTCTTTATCTGATTATATCGAGGAATTCGGCTGTACATTAGGAGAAGAGTTAATCAAGCCGACTAGAATTTATGTAAAGCCCGTTCTTTCTGCTCTAAAAGAATTTGAAATTAAAGGTCTCGCTCATATTACTGGGGGAGGATTTATCGAAAATATTCCAAGAATGCTTCCAGATGGTTTGGGAATGGAATTGGACGAAGCTAATTGGGAAGTACCTGCTGTTTTTGAAAAAATGGAGAAAATTGGCGAAATCGATCGTAAAGAGATGTATAACATCTTTAATATGGGAACGGGAATGGTTCTTGCTGTAAGCAATGAGGACGAAGAACAGATCATTGATCACTTTACTCGAATAGGAGAAAAGGCGTATACAATTGGAAGAGTAACAGACGACGGGGAAATAAATATCATCCTCAAATAAAGGCGGAGGAATGTATATGAAGCGGATTGCTGTTTTTGCTTCTGGTAATGGATCTAACTTTCAGGCAATAGTAAATGCGATAAAACGAGGCGAATTAAATGCCTCGATTACTCTATTAGTTTCAGATAAACCAGGAGCTTATGTGATTGATAGAGCGATGAAAGAAGAAATTCCCACCTTTGTTTTTGCAGCGAAGAATTATCCAGAAAAAGCGGAGTATGAAAAAGAAATTTTAATGCATTTAGATAAGAATAAAATTGATTTAATTGTTCTTGCAGGATATATGAGATTAGTAGGCGACACACTTTTACAAGCTTATGCAGGAAAAATAATCAATATTCATCCATCTCTTCTGCCATCTTTCCCAGGCAAGGATGCCATAGGACAAGCAATAGAGGCAGGGGTCGAGCAAACGGGCATTACGATTCATTATGTGGATGCAGGAATGGATACCGGTCCCGTTATTGCGCAAGAATCCATTACCTTAACAGAAGAAGATACTAGGGAAAGCGTGCAAGAAAAAATCCAGGCGTTAGAGCACCAGTTATATCCAAAGGTAATTCAACAATTGCTCCATAAAGCAGAAGCATTTCATTAATAAGTACGTAATCAACAGGCATGAAATATCAGGAGGAATAATAATGAAAAAAAGAGCGTTAATTAGTGTTTCTGATAAAACAGGTATTACAGATTTTGCAAAAGAGCTTCATGAATTAGGTTTTGAGTTAATTTCGACAGGCGGAACAAAAAAGGCAATTCAAGATAGTGGGATTCCTGTAATGAGTGTTAGTGAAGTCACTGGCTTTCCTGAAATCCTAGAAGGTAGAGTGAAAACTTTAAATCCTTATATTCATGGAGGATTGCTTGCTAAATTCGATGAGCCTAGTCATGCTGCTCAATTAGAAGAGCATAAGATTGATCCAATTCAACTTGTATGTGTTAATTTATATCCTTTTCAACAAACGATTGCGAAGCCGGATGTAACAGTAGAAGATGCAATTGAAAATATTGATATTGGCGGACCAACAATGCTTCGTGCCTCGGCAAAAAATCATCAGTATGTAACAGTAGTGGTTGATCCTGTTGATTATCAAACGGTTATTTCGGAATTAAAGCAGAAAGCAGAAGTATCGTTTGAAACGAGACGCAGACTTGCAGCAAAGGTGTTCCGTCATACAGCTGCTTATGATGCGATGATTGCAGAATATATGACAGAGCTTACGGAAGAGGAAACACCAGAGAAATTAACGGTTACATATGAACTAAAACAATCTTTACGCTATGGAGAAAATCCACATCAAAAGGCAGCCTTTTACCGCAAGCCTTTAGGATCTGAATTTTCGATTGCAAATGCGACGCAACTGCACGGAAAAGAGCTGTCTTACAATAATATCAATGATGCAGATGCTGCTATCCAAATTGTAAAAGAATTTACAGATCCTGCTGCAGTTGCGATTAAACATAGTAATCCTTGTGGAGTTGGGACAGGCGAAGATATTTTCACAGCTTTTTCTAAAGCATATGAAGCAGATCCAGTCTCTATTTTTGGCGGGATTATTGCATTAAATAGAGAAGTAGATGCAGAGACAGCTAGGAAACTGCATGAAATTTTCTTAGAAATAGTAATTGCTCCTTCGTATTCCCAAGAAGCATTAGATATTTTACAAGCAAAGAAAAATATCCGTTTATTAACGATTCCTTTTGGAACAGGGAGCAGCAAAGAAATGAAATTCACTTCGATTGAGGGTGGATTATTAACACAAGATTTTGATCGCTATTCTCTAGAGGATGCTACCATCACCATTCCTACAGACAAGAAGCCTACAGACGACGAGTGGGAAGCGCTGAAATTCGGATGGAAAATTGTGAAGCATGTTAAGTCAAATGCAATTGTAGTAAATAACAAAGAAATGACGCTAGGTGTCGGTGCAGGGCAAATGAATCGTGTTGGTTCTGCAAAAATTGCTTTAGAGCAAGCAGGAGAAAAGGCAGTAGGGGCAGTATTAGCATCAGATGCATTTTTCCCGATGGATGACACGGTTGAAGCGGCTGCAAAAGCGGGAGTAACAGCAATTATTCAAACAGGTGGAAGTATTCGTGACGAAGATTCCATCAAAAAAGCCAATGAATACGGAATTGCAATGGTATTAACAGGAGTAAGACATTTCAAACATTAATATCTTGAAAGCTTGGGGGATATAAAAGAATGAAAGTACTTGTTATTGGCCGCGGTGGTCGGGAGCATGCGATTTGTACAAAAGTAAGCGAAAGTGAAAAAGTTGAAACAGTTTTTGTAGCGCCAGGAAATGTAGGAATGACTGATGTGGCAGAGCGTGTTGCAATAGAAGAAACAGAGGTCGAAAAACTGGTTGATTTTGCACTTACGCAAAAGATTGATTTAACCATTGTCGGCCCAGAAGTACCGTTACTTCTGGGTGTAGTAGATGCATTTCAAGCAGCTGGCTTAAAAGTATTTGGTCCGAATCAACGTGCCGCAGAAATAGAAGGAAGCAAATCTTTTGCAAAAGATTTAATGAAGAAATATCAAATTCCAACAGGGGAATACCAAACCTTTTCGGATTATGAGGCGGCGAAAGCATATATTGAGGAAATGGGTGCACCAATTGTTATTAAAGCAGACGGATTAGCAGCAGGAAAAGGTGTAACCGTGGCTATGAACCTGGAAGAGGCACTAGAAAGCATCCAGGAAATGCTTGTTGGTGAAAAATTCGGAAGTGCATCTGCAACAGTCGTTATTGAAGAGTTTTTAGCCGGAGAAGAATTTTCTTTAATGTCCTTTGTGAATGGAGAAACTGTGATTCCGTTAGAAATTGCGCAAGATCATAAACGTGCTTTTGACGGAGATAAAGGGCCAAATACAGGGGGGATGGGGGCTTATTCTCCTGTTCCACATATTGATCCGGCAATCGTGCAAACTGCCATTGAAACAATAGTCAAACCAACTGCAAAAGCAATGATAGCAGAAGACAGAACGTTTACAGGTATTTTATACGCTGGCTTAATTGCAACAGATAAAGGTCCCAAAGTAATTGAGTTTAACGCAAGACTAGGGGACCCAGAAACACAAGTTATCTTGCCACGTATGAAGTCCGATTTAGTGGAAGTCATTTTATCTATTTTAAATGGAGAAACTCCATCGATTGAATGGTATGAAGAGGATATGCTAGGAGTAGTCATTGCGGCAAAAGGCTATCCAGGGGCATATGAAAAAGGTGCGGTTATCCAAGGATTAGATAAAATGGAGGATGTCTCTATTTTTCATGCAGGAACCGACCTAAGTGAAACTGGTGCATTTACCACGAATGGCGGACGTGTTTTGTTAGTTGCTGCTAAGAGCCGTACATTAAAAGCGGCACAGGATAAAGTATATAAGGAACTAGAGAAATTAGAAAGCGATGGTATTTTTTATCGAAAAGACATTGGCTTTAAAGCAATAAAATAAGAAGAAAACCCTGTATGCGAACTTTGTTGATTGCATATGGGGATTTTTTGTTATTTTAGTATGTTAATTGGATAACATACGTATATATAGTGAAAGGCAATAGAGAAAGGCTCTCTGTGCCCGGAAGCAGAAAAAGAAGGCTAAAAGGAAAAGAGGAAGCTCCTCTTAGTCCATTAACATAGGCAATGAAAGAACTTCCACTTTAAAATTTATGCTAATTCAATTCCGCCTGTTATACCGTATATTTGTGCGGTAACATAGCTAGATTCATCGGATGCTAAGAAAACATAAATACTAGATAGTTCGACTGGTTGTCCTGCTCGTTTTAATGGAGCTTGCTGACCGAACGTTGGGATGGCTTCACTTGGCTGTCCGCCTGTAATTTGTAAGGCAGTCCAAATTGGGCCTGGAGCAACGGAGTTTACCCGGATTCCTTTAGATGCTAATTGCTTGGCAAGTCCTCGAGTGAAGCCATTGATAGCAAATTTAGATGGAGCATAATCTAGTAAATTTGGGCTAGGGTTATAGCCTTGAACAGATGTAGTTGTGATAATAGAAGCTCCCTTTGGTAAGTATGGAAGTGCTGCTTTCACTACCCAATAGAGAGAGAATACATTTACTTCGAAAGTTTTTCGTAGCTGCTCTGTAGAAAGTTCCATAATATCATCAACTGCTTGTTGTTTACCTGCAACTAAAGCTAATACATCGAGTCCACCAAGCTCATTATAGGCTTTGTCCACTAAGTCTTTACAGAAACTTTCATCACTTAAATCTCCAGGTATAAGAACGGCTTTTTGCCCTGCTGCTTCGACTAGCTTTTGTACTTCATCAGCATCTTCTTGTTCTTCTGGAAGGTAGTTAATCGCTACATCTGCACCTTCACGAGCATAAGCGATGGCAGCTGCACGCCCAATTCCAGAATCGCCACCGGTAACTAATATTTTTCGATTCTTTAATTTACCAGATCCTTGATAGCTAGTTTCTCCACAGTCAGGTTGGGGGTCCATTTTAGCTTGGACACCAGGAGGCTCCTGATATTGTTTTGGAAAGTTATCGTTATAGTATAGATCCAGTGGATTTTTCGGATTTGTCATTTGATCAGCTCCTTCGTTCATTTCTGTTAATGCATTTACCACATCCAAGTAATCCTAAACCTATAATCAGTAAGAGATAAAGGCTATCCAATCTCTTGGATAGCCCATGTAGTGATTATTTTTTCATATCATCTGGGGAAAATATTTTCTCTGGACTAAATTGTTCCATCATCTCAGCAACTTCCTTAGATGACGAAGCAGATTTAGTGGTTTTACTATTACCAGATGAAGGTATATTGGAACCTTGACTTTTAGAATGGCTGTGCTCGGATTTTGGCATAATTGCATCCTTTTTCTCATAAAGAGCAACAATTGGACAATAACGAACAATCCCTTCTGCAATTTTCATTCCAGCAAGTAGAGCAATAAGTAAATAAGATTGTTTATAAGGCTTCTTGGCCATTTTTGCTGTGCTCCATGCGAGAAATGTAAAGCCGCAAGTAATTCGAATAAGCGCGTTAATCAAACTTATATTTTGTTTTGGATTCATAAGTTTCGTTCCTCCTACATAAATTTAACAAAACGGTAATATGAATTGTTACTTTATATGGTAAAATAATGTTAATCTTAGGAAATTCCATACAATTTCTTCATCAAATAAATAAAGAAAAATTGTTACATTTTTTTATATACAGGTTACAGATATGAAAAGGGAGGAAGCGTAGTGTTAGCTCAACGATATCGATGGAAAAACAAAGTTTTGCGTGACCATGTATCCATTTTGAATGGTGAAAAATCCCCTTCAATCGTTTTAAAGAATGCAACTTATTTAAATCAGGTCTTACGAAAGTGGTTTCTTGCTAATATATGGATATATCAAGATAGAATTATTTATGTGGGCAACGATATGCCCAAACAAATAGATCGAGCAGAAATTGTTGATTGCACTAATCTTTTTTTAGTTCCAGGGTACATTGAACCACATGCGCATCCTTTTCAAATTTATAATCCCCTAACATTAGCCCGATATACATCACAATTTGGAACAACGACACATATAAATGATAACTTAGTATTGGCTATGCAGTTAGAAAAAAAGAAAGCGTTTACTTTTTTGAACTTTATGAATGAAATTCCTTCCACCATATTATGGTGGGGCAGGTATGATGCTCAAACAGAGTTACAAGAGGAAGAACTGGTATTTTCTCATGGGAATGTAAAAAGTTGGCTGGAGCATGAGGCAGTTATTCAAGGTGGAGAGCTAACGGGATGGCCGAGGCTTCTCGATGGTGACGATATGATGCTTCATTGGATGCAGGAGACGAAGCGATTAAGAAAAAGAATTGAGGGACATTTTCCAGGAGCATCGGAGAAAACACTGGCCAAATTGATGTTGCTCGGAGTGGATAGTGATCATGAAGCAATGACAGGGAAAGAAGTGTTAAATCGTTTGCTCCAAGGATACAAAGTTAGTCTTCGTTATTCGTCTATTCGCCCAGATTTACCGAAATTATTAAAGGAAATAAAAGAATTGGGAATTGAACATTATGATTATTTTATGTTAACAACAGATGGATCTCCTTCTTCCTTTTATGAAAATGGTCATATTGATCAGCTTATTCGGATTGCGATGAATCATGGCGTACCAGTAATAGATGCCTATAATATGGCAACCATTAATATCGCTAAATATCATGGAATGGAACATTTGCATGGGAATATTGCAACTGGAAGAGTCGCAAATATCAACTTTCTGAAGGATAAAAAAAATCCAACTCCTGTTTCTGTATTAGCCAAAGGAATTTGGGTGAAAAAAGATGGCAAAGAAATGAAAGAGGCGTATCCTCCTGTTGACTGGAAACAGTTTGATTTAAGTCCATTAGATATAAAGTGGAATGTAAATAGTCTTGATATGCAATTTTCGATGCCGTTTGGAATAAGCTTGGAAAATGCCGTCATTACAAAGCCATATTCCATTTCCATTAATGTTTCTGATACTATTCTGACAGAGGAACATGATGAATGTTATTTCATGTTGATTGACCGAGAAGGAGAATGGCGAATCAATACTTTATTAAAGGGCTTCTCCAATAGAATTGGAGGAATGGCTAGTTCTTATACAGGTGATGGAGATATTGTGTTATTAGGAAAAAGTCAAAAAGATATGATAACCGCATTTGAACGATTAAAAGAAATAGGCGGAGGGATTGTCTTAGTGAAAGACGGCAAGATTGATATAGAAATTCCTTTGCCATTAAGAGGGATGATGGCTTCCATGCCGATGGAAGAATTAATTGAAAAAGAAAAAGAACTATTCGAATATATAAAGGACAGAGGTTATCGTTATGAGGACCCAATTTATACAATTGTATTTTTTACCTCCACTCATTTACCATATATTCGAATAACCCAAAAAGGTTTATATGATGTAATGAATAAAACTGTACTCTTTCCAGCGATAATGCGTTAAAATATAAAAGAGTCCTATTGTTTAATTAGAATATTCTGATATATTTAGTAGATAAAGTTCTATTCTCTTATAAGCAGAGTAGTTATATAGTCACAAACATTCCCATTGCACCGATAACAAAATAGGAGGGGACTATGAAAAAAAGGTGGATTGTTTCTCTAATTCTGCTTTTTATCTTAACAGCCTGCAATAGTGAACCGAAAGATGTAGGAAAACATAATGGTAATCAGACCAGCAATGGAGCGAAGGATGAAGAGGGGATAACAGATCTTTCCACTTTGTATCCACTATCTGGGCTGCCAAGTAACACAGAAAGTACGAATCGTGCAGTTTCTGTTATGATTAATAATCATCCTAAAGCGAGACCTCAAACAGGACTGACAGAAGCAGATATTGTGTATGAAGTATTAGCAGAAGGAGAAGTTACCCGATTTCTAGCGATTTTTCAAAGTTCAAACCCTAAGCTTATTGGCCCTGTCCGTAGTTCCCGAGACTATTATATCGAGCTAGCAAAGGGTTATAATAGTTTATATATTGCTCATGGATATAGTCCAGAAGCAAAAAAACTACTTACAAACGGTTATATTGATAATTTAAATGGGATGGAGTATGATGGCACCCTCTTTAAAAGGTCCCCTGACCGAGTTGCACCTCATAATTCTTACATAAGCTTTGCTAATATTGAGAAGGGGGCAAATGCAAAGAATTATTCACTTAAGGGGGCACCAGAACCTTTGTTATTTTTAAATACAAAGGGGTTAGAGGAAATCGAGGGAGAAGAGTCAAGTTCGATTAGCATTAATTATGGGGAAAATCCAAACTATAATTCACAGTTTTTATATGATCAGGATGTCCAGAAATATATTCGTTTTTCAGATGGAGAACAAACAATAGATAATGAGACTAAGGCATCTGTTGCGGTAGATAATGTTTTTATTATTGAAACCAGTCATAAGGTTGTTGATAATAAAGGAAGGAAAGACATTGATTTACTATCTGGCGGCAATGCATATTTGTTACAGCATGGAAGATGGCAGGAAGTAAATTGGAAAAATATAAACGGGCGAATTCTCCCATTTAAAGAAGATAAACAAGTTGGACTCGTACCAGGAAAGACATGGATAAATATTATTCCTTCTACCCCAGGCCTAAAGAGTGCTGTTACGTTGAAAAAATGATTAAATAGTTTTTTAATCCATGGAGTAATTCATTAAGGAAAAAATGGAGGTTCCTATGCAAATAGATAAATTAAGAGGAAGAGAGTTGGATCAATTATTTGAGTCCATTCTCTCCCTAGAGAGTTTAGAAGAATGCTATCAGTTTTTTGATGATTTATGCACAGTGAATGAAATTCAATCACTGTCGCAGCGGTTAGAAGTTGCAAGGATGCTTCGAGAGGGCAATACTTATCATACAATTGAAAAAGAAACAGGTGCAAGTACCGCAACTATATCTCGTGTAAAACGATGCTTAAATTATGGTAACGACGCGTATGAATTAGCATTATCACGAATTAAGAAAGACGAACAGACCGAAACGGAAGAATAGGATAAAGGGGTGTCCCAAAAAAGATGAAGTCTAACGATTTTCTCTTTTCGGACAACCCCTTTTTTATTTTGAAAGAATAAACTTTCTTACTTGCTTTGTGAATCATGAAACAATTGCTTTGCCGATTTCGTCCAATAGTAAAAGTACTATAAATTCTAACCGGGTGCCCTGCGCTTTTCTAATTGTCTAGCTCCGGCGCCTACCGCCTAGCAAACTTCAGGACACCTCCCTACGATAAGTCAACATCGGTTCACTGACGTTCGCCGTGTTTCCTATATCTCAGTCGATGCCCCTCCAGTTTGTACGGCGGTAAGCAAGGCGCCTGCGCTTTTCTAATTGTCTAGCTTCGGGCACCCAGGAGCTGCTGGGCTTCGCGCCCTTTCCCTACGATAAGTCAACATCGGTTCACTGACGTTCACCGTGTTTCCTATATCTCAGGAAAGGTCACTCCATTCCACACGCTCCTAACCGGGTGCCCTGCGCTTTTCTTGTCACTAAGAAAAATTTACAAGAAATTATACGGTAGGATTTCTTTTTTGATGGAATATCTAATGCTATAATGAAATGATGTAATGGTTAGAATGGAGGAAGTTTGCATGTATGATGTGCGCGAATGGCGTCATGTATTTAAATTAGACCCAAATAAGGAAATTTCAGATGAAGCATTAGAAAGTTTATGCGAATCTGGTACAGATGCAATCATCATTGGTGGAACAGATGGGATTACGTTAGATAATGTATTGAATCTCATGGCTCGTGTCCGTCGCTATACAGTTCCTTGTATATTAGAAGTGTCAACAATAGATTCGGTTTCACCCGGATTTGATTTATATTTTATTCCTACTGTTTTAAATAGCAGTGATACAAAATGGATAACTGGTCTTCATCATGAAGCAGTGAAGGAATACGGAGAACTAATGGATTGGGATGAATTTCTCATTCAAGGCTATTGTGTTTTAAACGAAGATTGTAAAGCTGCGAAATTAACGAGTGCAAAAACAAATTTATCAGAAGAAGATATTGCAGCCTATGCTTTAATGGCAGAGAAGATGTTTCATTTGCCTATTTTTTATATGGAATACAGCGGGAGTTATGGAGACCCTTCGTTTGTAAAAGCGGCTAAAAGTCAATTGAACGAGACGGTCCTGTTTTACGGTGGAGGAATTGAGACAGTAGAACAGGCAGAGGAAATGGGAAGATATGCTGATGTCATTGTAGTCGGAAACGTTATTTATAAAGACCTATCAGCCGCATTAAACACAGTTGAAATGAAAAAGAGCAAGCATTGAATAAACAATAAAGCTAGGTTAAAATAGAATATATGTTCTTATGGTGGTGAAAAGATGCAATTTTTAACAGATAAAATTTTAAATGGATTAAATCCTGAGCAAAAGGAAGCAGTAAAAGCAACAGATGGTCCTCTTTTAATAATGGCCGGGGCAGGAAGTGGTAAAACCCGAGTTTTAACACAAAGAATTGCTTATCTTATGGTGGAAAAGGGAGTCAATCCATACAATATCTTAGCAATTACGTTTACCAATAAAGCAGCGAAGGAAATGCGTCAGAGGATAGCAGCTGTTTTAGGCGGAGCAAGCGAAGAAATATGGATATCAACTTTTCACTCTATGTGTGTACGAATTTTAAGAAAAGATATTGATCGAATTGGATACAACCGTAATTTTACAATCTTGGATACAACTGATCAACAATCCGTTATTAAAGGTATTTTAAAAGACCGTAATATCGATCCGAAGAAATATGATCCCCGTGCTATTCTAGCAAGTATTAGTTCTTCCAAAAATGAACTTGTAACTCCAGAGGAATTTGCGAAGACTGCTGGCGACTACTTCTCACAAATAGTTAGTGATGTATATACAGAATATCAAAGACGTTTACGAAAGAACCAAGCATTAGATTTCGATGATCTAATTATGCAGACCATTAATTTATTTCAAAGAGTACCGGAAGTTTTGGAATACTATCAACGTAAATTTCAGTATATTCATGTGGATGAGTACCAGGATACGAATAGATCGCAATACATGCTAGTCAAGCTTCTAGCAAGTCGATTCCGCAATTTATGTGTAGTTGGTGATTCTGATCAGTCTATTTATGCATGGCGTGGTGCAGATATTTCAAATATCCTTTCTTTTGAAAAGGATTATCCAAATGCAAAAGTAGTAATGCTGGAACAAAACTATCGTTCCACCAAAAGAATTCTACAGGCTGCAAACCAGGTCATTGCTAATAACTCTAGTCGTAAAGATAAAAACTTATGGACAGAAAATGAAGATGGAAGCAAAATTTACTATTACCGAGCGGATAGCGAACAAGGGGAAGCACAATTTGTTATTGGAAAGATTCAAGAATTAAGAAGAGAAAGCTCTCTAAATTTATCAGATATAGCTATTCTGTATCGAACAAATGCACAATCTCGTGTCATGGAGGAAATGCTTCTTAAAGCCAATATTGAATATTCGATTGTTGGAGGTATAAAGTTCTATGATCGAAAGGAAATTAAGGATACGCTTGCTTATCTTCGCTTAATCGCTAATCCGGATGATGATATTAGTTTCCAACGGGTGATTAATGTTCCAAAACGTGGAATTGGCTCTAGTTCTGTTGATAAGATTGCCAATTTCGCAGCAATGCATGATATGTCTATGTATCAAGCATTAGAAGCTGTTGAATTAATTGGTTTAAGTCCAAAGATTACAAAAGCTGCCAGTGAATTCCGCGATTTGATTCAAAATTATACAAGAATGCAGGAATATTTATCTGTAACAGAACTTGTCGAAGAAGTTATTGATAAATCTGGTTATGTAGATATGCTAAAGGCAGAAAAGTCGATTGAGGCTCAAAGTAGATTAGAAAACATTGAAGAATTTATGTCCGTATCGAAGAACTTTGAGGAAGCTAATGATGATAAATCGTTAATTGCCTTTTTAACAGATTTAGCATTGGTTGCTGATATTGATAAGTTAGATGATGACGGAAATCAAGCGGATTCGGTTGTCTTAATGACCTTGCATTCTGCAAAAGGTTTGGAATTCCCGATTGTTTTCTTAATTGGTCTGGAAGAAGGTGTATTCCCTCATTCCCGTTCATTAATGGAAGAAACGGAAATGGAGGAAGAGCGTCGCCTTGCATATGTAGGCATTACGCGAGCTGAAAAGCAATTATATTTAACAAATGCACAGATGAGAACATTATTTGGACGTACCAATATGAATCCACCTTCTCGTTTTGTAAAAGAAATTCCAGAAGATTTACTAGAAGGATTAAATCCAGTTTCAAATAGGCAAAGAATGGCTTCTCCTCACAATAGTAGTCGAAGCTCTTATACACAACAACAGCCAACGAGAAAGGCTGTTATTCGTCCTGCGGCAGTTGCAACAGGTGGTGAAGGAATCGGATGGAGCATAGGCGATAAAGCGGTCCATGGAAAATGGGGCACTGGTACAGTTGTAAGTGTAAAAGGCGAAGGCGATTCGAAAGAATTAGATATTGCTTTTCCGAGCCCAGTAGGAATTAAACGATTATTGGCTAAATTTGCACCGATTCAAAAAGGATAAGGAAAGGAAAAGGATATATGGAACAAAACCTTGCAGAGAAGCGAGTAAAAGAGCTGCATAATTTATTAAATCAATATGGATATGAATATTATGTTCTGGATAATCCTTCTGTTCCTGATTCGGAATATGACGCATTATTAAATGAATTAATCCAGTTGGAGGAAAAATTCCCCAGCTTAAAAACTAATGATTCTCCATCCCAGAGAATCGGAGGAGAAGTATTGGATATGTTCTCAAAGGTTCAGCATCAAAAGCCGATGCTGAGCTTAGGGAACGCATTTAATGAAGCTGATTTACGTGATTTTGATCGGAAGGTTCGTGCAGTTATCGGTGATGACTTTTCATATGTTTGTGAATTAAAGATAGATGGGCTTGCTGTTTCTCTTCGATATGAGAATGGTTTATTTGAGCAAGGAGCCACACGAGGAGATGGGACCACTGGAGAGGATATTACAGCGAATCTCAAAACAATTCGCTCTATTCCGCTCCGATTAAATCAGGCGGTGAGTTTAGAAGTTCGCGGTGAAGCATTTATGCCGAAAAAGTCGTTTGAGGCACTGAATAAAGCGAAGGATGAAAATGGAGAAGAGCCATTTGCGAATCCACGGAATGCAGCAGCAGGCTCCTTACGCCAATTAGATCCTCGCATTGCGGCTTCTCGAAACTTGGATATTTTTCTCTATGCGATTGGAGATGCTGGACAGACTGGTATTCAATCCCATAGCGATGGTCTTGATTTATTAGACAGGCTTGGCTTTAAGACGAATAAAGAAAGAAAAAGATGTGCAACTATCGAGGATGTTTTACAATATATTGAAGGCTGGCAGGAAAAACGTCCTCACTTGCCATACGAAATAGATGGTATTGTGATAAAGGTAGACAATTTAGCACATCAAGAACAGCTTGGAACAACCGTAAAAAGTCCGAGATGGGCGATAGCGTATAAGTTTCCAGCTGAAGAAGTAATGACAAAGCTTCTAAGCATCGAACTAAATGTTGGGAGAACAGGTGTGATTACACCTACTGCAGTACTTGAACCAGTGAAGGTTGCGGGTACAACAGTTAAAAGAGCTTCCTTGCATAATGAGGACTTAATAAGAGAAAAAGATATTAAGCTTGGCGATATGGTTGTAATAAAAAAGGCTGGAGACATTATTCCAGAAGTAGTAAATGTTTTAGTAGAAAAAAGAACTGGTGAAGAAGCAGAATTTCTGATGCCAACTCATTGTCCTGAATGCGAGAGTGAACTTGTTCGTATCGAAGGGGAAGTGGCATTACGATGTATTAATCCAAAATGCCCAGCACAAATTAGGGAAGGCTTGATTCATTTTGTTTCTCGGAATGCAATGAATATAGACGGACTTGGTGAGCGAGTAATCAGCCAATTATTTTCCGAAAAACTAATCGAAGATGTGGCTGATTTATACACTTTACAATTCGACCAATTAATACAATTAGAAAGAATGGGCGAAAAATCTGTTCATAATTTATTAGAAGCAATTGAAGCATCAAAGCAAAACTCCCTTGAAAGGCTATTATTTGGTTTAGGAATTCGACATGTAGGAGCCAAGGCAGCCAAAACAATTGCGATGGAATTTAAAACAATGGACCAGCTTATGGAAGCTGCTAAAGAGGATTTAACAGCTATTAACGAAATTGGTGAAAAAATGGCTGATTCGATTGTTACTTTTTTCGAACAAGAAGAAGTAATCGAATTAATTACCGAGCTTAAAACGTATGGCGTTAATATGGAATATACCGGTCCATTACCAGTAGCAGTGGAAGAGACTGATTCAGCTTTTGCTGGTAAAACAATTGTATTAACAGGAAAGCTAGAGCAGCTTTCTCGTAATGAAGCAAAAGAACAAATTGAATTATTAGGTGGTAAAATAACAGGAAGTGTTTCAAAGAAAACAGATTTAGTAATTGCAGGGGAAGATGCAGGAAGCAAACTAACAAAAGCGGAACAGCTAGGCATTGAAGTTTGGGATGAGGAAAGACTTATGGAAGAATTGAAGAATAAAGGTGTGTTTAACGAATGAAGAAACACGTAATGATGGTGTTGGTACTAGTATTGGTTCTATCAGCTTGTGCACCAAACTTTAATAAAGAAGAAAAAGTAAAGACAGAGGATGTAGATAGTAATACGACGGAAACGGCTATTCTGCCGAACTATAAAATCTCTGATGATTATTATAAGGTAGTGGTCCCATTTAAGCCTTCAGAAGCAAGAGGATTAGTTGTAAATAATTTAAATACACGTTATGACATTGCTGAATTTGAAACAGGCCTAATGAGAATCGCACAAAATGCCTATGATCCTGAAGAATATTTTTTTCAAGAAGGTCAGTATTTAGATAAAGATACAATTTCCAACTGGCTAGGGAGAGAATCAGAAAAGAATCCTGATGGGCTAAACCCATCTGGCAAGGATAAGGGTAAAGTACCTGTTTATTTAGCTCATATACTGGAGCATGATTATTTGGTGAAAACGGATGATAAGAGCTTAAAGCTTGGTGGGATTTCCATTGGTTTAGCAATGAATTCTGTATACACCTATGAAGAAAATGGAGCGGCCAAAGAGCTTAAAATTGATCGAACAAAGCTTGAAAAAGAAGGAAAGAAAATTGCAGCAGAAGTAGTCAAAAGAATAAGAGGAGTAGAAGGCCTTGGGCAGGTTCCGATTATTATCTCTCTTTTTGAACAAAAGGAAAGCTCTTCAGTTGTACCTGGAAACTTCTTCGCTTACGCAAAGATAGCAGGAAATAGTAATAGTATTGGTGATTGGGAAAGTATTAATGAAAAATATGTATTATTCCCAAGCTCTGATACAAAATATAAATCAGAAGTAGATGCATTTTCTTATTTCAAGCAAGATATCGAGAAATATTTTCCTAACTTTAATGGTGTGGTCGGAAGAGCTTTCTATGTGAATGATAAAATGCAGAATTTAAGTATCGAGATTCCGATTCAATTTTATGGAGAAGCAGAAGCGCTTGGCTTCACACAATTTGTCGCAGGAAAGGTGATGGAGCATTTCCCTCCAAATAATTCTTCTTCTGTACAGGTTAGCATTACATCTGTTTATGGCCCAGAAGCATTAATTGTTCGTGATGTAGATGCAGAAGAGCCGTATATTCATATTTATCAATAATGATGGAGAGTGTTAAGCATCATGCTTCCCTTAAAAAAGTGGAATGAATGATGCTTGTCTCTCCTTTTTTGTATGATGACAAAAAAAGTTCAAAAAGGTACAAGGTTTTTTACTAGCAGATTAGAGTATAGTATGGAAAGAGGAATCTATTTAAAGGAGTTGTGAGTATGTCATCAAACCCTAACTTAGATGAATATATGCAAAAGGGGATGTATGGGGCGAAGGAAACAAAGCCAGAAGAACGAAGAAAATTTCTCAGTACCCTAAGAGAAAGAGTGGTGATTGCATTAAAGCAATCACAAGTAATGGAACCAGCCCCCTATAAGGAAATATTAGATGCAATGAAACAGAATCCCGGTGCGAAGCTATATTTAAATGGTCATCTAGACTATTCGTACTTATCGAAGTATATCAAGGAAGCTAACGAAGCACATATGGAATACACGATTGTAACCAACAAAGAGGCAGACAGTGATATTGGTTTATTAATTGCTTATGATCATGCGATTAATAAAGAAGATATATATATCGGGGAGCAAAAAACGGATTTAGTTACAGGGAAATCTTCAAAAGCAGATCAGAAAAAGGGATTGCTTACGACGATTGGAAAATGGTTTAGCAAATAAGGGAATGGCCCAAAAAGAAAATCTTTTTGGGCTTTTTATTATGGATGAACATTACAGGCATGTTTACTTCTCTTGAAATAGGTAAATAAAAAAGAAAGAAAGTAAAAAATGTTTGTTTTGTACAATTATATTGTGTACAATATAATTGTAATGAAAATATATTATTGGAGGAATGAATCATGAGCGATACAATTCTTACAACGTCTGTTACAGCAACTGGAGGAAGAGAAGGAAGAGTAGAATCTGAAGATTATGTTATTCAATTTGATACAGCTATGCCAGGTACACAAAGAGCGAAGGAATTGGAAGACGCAACAAATCCAGAGCAATTATTTGCAGCAGGATATGCAGCATGTTTTGATGGTGCGCTACAATTAATGGCACAGAGAGAAAAAGTTAATTTTGAATCTGAAACAACAGCTAGTGTCAGCTTATTAAAGGATGAAACAGATCAAGGATTTAAACTAAGTGTTAAGTTATCTGTAAAAGGAACTGGAATTGAAAAGACAGTATTAGAGAATTTAGTACACAAAGCTCATAATTTCTGCCCGTACTCAAAAGCAACAAGAGGTAATATCGAGGTACAATTAGAAGTTGTTACAGCTTAATGTTTTTGTAAAAGAGAGAAGAAGGAAGTTGAAATTCCTCCTTCTCTCTTTTTATATTTCCTTATGTTGTTTCGTTAAATTTTCCAAAAGCAATTGAAGGGATTGCTTTAAATCATTGATTTCCTTGCTCGATTTTCCGAAAAGTTTTAGGATCTCTGTTGGAATACACTCAGCTTTTTGTTGTAAAGAAGCACCTTTTTCCGTTAATGTAATTAGTACTGAGCGTTCATCTTCAAGGGAACGTTTGCGTTCTAGCAGCTGTTGCTGTTCCATTCTTTTTAGCATCGGTGTTAATGTACCCGAATCAAGATATAAATGATGTCCCATTTCCTTTACACTAAGGCTTTTATGCTCCCAAAGTAGTAAAAGTACTAAGTACTGTGGATACGTTACATCGAGTTCTTCCAACAATGGTTTATATTTTTTCGTCAATTCACGAGAACTTGCATATAAAAGAAAACAAAGTTGATTTTCTAATTTTAATGCATCTAATTCATTCATTTTTGGTCACCTAGCTTTTTAGTCTTCTTCTAAATATAAACTATTGTAGCGGATTTTGCTTCCTTTTCCTATCTATTTGCAGAGAATAGCCTGAAAAAGAAGGAGTTTATAAGTAATTAGCGAAATAAAACAGAAAAAGGGAAAAAATGGAGAGTGTACATGGATATCACAGCGTTAAGACCAAAAAAAAGATCAGCCTTTCGTCTTTATGTCGGAAAGAAATATTATACAACCAAAAGATATGTTCAATGGATACTAGCAAGAAAACGATATGCGAAGAAAAAACAGACCGCTTTATTACCCCATTCTTATTTTACCCATAAAACAATGCTTTTAAGAGAACTAAAAGATGTAGATATGAAGCTGCAATATAATAAAATTGTTAATTTAAAAATCGCTGTTTCCAAAATAAATCAGATTGTACTTGAACCAGGAGAAACCTTTTCCTATTGGAGAACAATTGGACGGCCGACATATAAAAAAGGTTACGTTGATGGTATGGTTCTTTTTGCAGGAAGTTATCGGACGGGCGTTGGCGGGGGACTATGTCAGTTGTCTAATCTTATTTATTGGATGACCTTGCATACGCCGTTAACCGTAGTGGAAAGACATCGGCATAGTTATGATGTTTTTCCAGATTCTAACAGGACGCAGCCGTTCGGAAGTGGTGCAACCTGTTCCTACAATTATTTAGACCTGCAAATCAAGAATGAAACAGATACCCCTTTTCAACTATGCCTGAAAGTGACGGACTCTCATTTGATAGGAGAATGGAGAGGAGCATCGCCTAGTTTATACAATTATGATGTATTTGAAAAGGCACATCAGATTACCCCCGCTTATTTCGGAGGTTATATCCGCCATAACCAAATTTTCCGAAAAAAGTATAACAGGAGAGGAGTATTATTGGAAGAAGAGTATATTACAGAAAACCATGCATTAATGATGTATGAGCCACTCCTTACCTCTGATGAGGAAAATACTTCATAAAAAAGAAGAGAAAACCACTCTTCTTTTTTTGTATCTAAAGGAAGGGACAATCATCTTAGACAAGATGGTATAATAAGAGAAATGGTACTGTTTAAATGTAAAGATGGAATAGCTAATGGAAATTCAATTATGGTAGTGGAAAGACATTATTTTTTGTAGAAATCGCCTTCTGACAAGATATATTCCTTCTTTCGGTTGCTTTCCTATTGATTTGTTTGCTATTATCAGATTATTGTGTTGTACGTATAATGATGGAGGTGACATACATAATGTCAAGAATAACAAAGGAAGAAGTAAAACATGTTGCCAATCTTGCTAGACTTGAAATAACAGAAGAGGAAGCAGAGCTTTTTCAAAAGCAATTAGATGCTATTATTTCTTTTGCAGAAGAACTAAATGAGCTAGACACAGAGGGAATCGAGCCAACTTCCCACGTTTTAGATATGAAAAATGTGTTGCGTGAAGATGTACCAACAAAAGGTCTGCCTGTGGAGGAAGTTTTACGTAACGCACCAGATCATCAAGATGGGCAAATTAAAGTTCCATCTATTATGGAGTAAGGAGGGGAAACTACATGAGTCTTTTTGATCAAAAAATGACAGATTTACAAGAACTATTACATAAAAAAGAGATATCTGTATCAGATTTAGTGAAGGAATCGTATAGTCGCATAAAAGATGTAGATGAGAAAGTACAAGCATTTTTAACATTAGATGAAGAAAATGCTTTATCCAAAGCTAGTGAATTAGATAGTAAATTAGTGAACGGGGAATATTCGGGCAGCTTATTTGGAATGCCAATTGGTATCAAAGATAATATTGTTACGAAGAATTTAAGAACAACCTGTTCAAGCAGAATCTTAGAAAATTTCCAGCCGATTTATAATGCTACTGTGATCGACAAGCTGCAAGCAGCAGGAGCAATAACAATTGGAAAGCTTAATATGGATGAATTTGCTATGGGTTCTTCAACCGAGAATTCCTATTATCAAAAGACGAAAAACCCTTGGAATCTTGAGACTGTTCCTGGTGGATCATCAGGTGGATCGGCAGCATCTGTAGCAGCTGGTGAGGTATTATTTTCTCTTGGATCAGATACTGGTGGTTCTATTCGTCAACCAGCAGCATTTTGCGGAGTGGTCGGCTTAAAACCTACATATGGAAGAATTTCTCGTTTTGGCTTAGTAGCATTTGCCTCCTCATTGGATCAAATCGGCCCAATTACACGTACGGTAGAAGATAATGCTTTCTTACTTAATGCTATTTCTGGAGTAGATTCAATGGATTCTACGTCGGCAAATGTAGAGGTTCCTGATTTTACAAAGGGGCTTACTGGTGATATTAAGGGCATGAAAATAGCTGTGCCGAAAGAGTACCTGGCAGAGGGTGTCAGCGAAGTTGTGCGCCAATCAGTTCTAGATGCTTTGAAAGTATTGGAAAAATTAGGGGCAACATGGGAAGAAGTATCCCTGCCACATAGTAAATATGCCTTGGCAACTTACTATTTACTATCTTCTTCAGAAGCATCAGCAAACCTATCTCGTTTTGATGGAGTTCGCTATGGATATCGTACAGATAATGCGGAAACATTAATCGATCTATATAAGCGTTCTCGTGCTGAAGGGTTTGGAGATGAAGTGAAGCGTAGAATTATGCTTGGTACTTTTGCTTTAAGCTCTGGCTACTATGACGCTTATTACAAAAAAGCACAAAAGGTACGTACGCTTATTAAAAAAGACTTTGAAGATGTTTTTGAAAAATATGATGTAATTGTTGGTCCAACTACACCGACTCCTGCCTTTAAATTGGGAGAAAAGGTAGATGATCCTTTAACAATGTATGCAAATGATATTTTAACGATTCCAGTGAACCTTGCTGGAGTTCCAGGTATTTCTGTTCCTTGTGGATTCTCTAACGGTTTACCGCTTGGTTTACAAATTATCGGAAAACACTTTGATGAAGCATCTGTTTATAAAGTAGCGTATGCGTTTGAACAGGCTACAGACTATCATAAACAAAAACCAACGCTGTAAGGGGTGAAAAAAATGGAATTTGAAACAGTCATTGGGCTAGAGGTCCATGTAGAGTTAAAAACACAATCAAAAATATTTTCCGCAAGTCCTAACCATTTTGGCGCTGCACCAAATACAAACACAACAGTAGTAGATTTAGGATATCCGGGTGTACTGCCTGTTTTAAATAAAAAGGCTGTAGAATATGGCATGAAAGCTTCTATGGCATTAAATTGTGAAATAGCTACAGAAACGAAATTTGACCGTAAAAACTATTTTTATCCCGACAATCCGAAAGCTTACCAAATCTCTCAATTTGATAAGCCTATTGGTGAACATGGATGGATTGAAATTGAAGTCGATGGCTATAAAAAAAGAATTGGCATTACTCGGGTTCATTTAGAAGAGGATGCTGGAAAATTGAATCATGAGAAAGGATATTCGTTAGTGGACTTCAACCGTCAAGGAACGCCATTAATTGAAATCGTTTCTGAGCCAGATATTCGTACACCAAATGAAGCATACGCATATTTAGAAAAATTGAAATCCATCATTCAATACACTGGTGTATCTGACTGTAAAATGGAAGAAGGTTCTTTGCGCTGTGATGCCAACATTTCCATTCGTCCAGTAGGACAAGCGGAATTTGGAACAAAGACAGAGCTGAAAAACTTAAACTCCTTTAACTTTGTCCGCAAAGGATTAGAATACGAAGAGCAACGTCAAAGAGAAGTTGTTTCTTCCGGTGGTGTTATTAATCAGGAAACACGCCGCTTTGATGAAGCAACAAGTACGACATTGTTAATGCGTGTAAAAGAAGGTTCCGATGATTATCGCTACTTCCCTGAGCCGGATTTACCAGGTTTATATATTGATGAAGACTGGAAGGCAAGAATCCGTGCGGAAATTCCAGAGTTGCCAGATGCAAGACAGAAGCGCTATATGGAAGAATGGGGCTTACCTGAGTACGATGCAAAAGTATTAACTGTTACGAAGGAAATGGCTGACTTCTTTGAAGGTACTGTGGCAAATGGAGCCGAGCCAAAGTTAGCTTCTAACTGGGTAATGGGCGATGTCTCTGCTTATTTAAATGCCGAACAAAAGGAGCTGGCTGAAGTAAAGCTTACTCCAGAAAACCTTGCCGGCATGATTAAGCTGATTGGAAATGGGACAATCTCCAGTAAGATTGCGAAACAAGTTTTTAAAGAGCTGATTGAAAACGGCGGCGATGCAGAGGCCATTGTGAAAGAGAAGGGGCTAGTGCAAATCTCCGACGAAGGTGCATTGCTGAAAATTATTGGTGAAGTGTTAGATAATAATCCTCAATCCATTGAAGACTTTAAAAACGGAAAACAAAAAGCAATAGGTTTCCTTGTTGGGCAATTAATGAAAGCAACAAAAGGGCAAGCAAATCCACAAATGGTCAACAAGTTATTAGTTCAGGAAATGAATAAAAGATAATAATTAGATTTATCTTTCTAGCTGTCAGCAAATGTTCTTTGTTGGCAGCTTTTTTTATGGAGAAAGGAGGATAGTATGACAAAAATCGTATTATAAAGGTGGGATTAAGTAGATTTCTATAATAGCTGATGTTAAATGGCAGCTGAGTGAGGAGGGAATCAGCCAAAGCGAGGAGGGAATCAGCCAAAGTGAGTGGGGAATCAGCCAAAGCGAGTGGAGAATCAGCCAAAGCGAGGAGGAAATCAGCCAAAGTGAGTGGGGAATCAGCCAAAGCGAGTGGGAAATCAGCCAAAGTGAGGAGGAAATCAGCCAAACCACCTCATCCCAGCAAGCACTCCCCACCACCAAAAAACTACAAAATAAAGGAGCTGCTCTCCAAAGAGCAACTCCCTTATTTGATTGCCAATCATTCGACAGTATTTCCCAGGAAAAGTTCATAATCAACAATTTTTTAAAAAAGCTTGTCCGCAGAAGGGGATTAGACAATCTTCTTCGGGTTAATTCGATCCTTTTTTATGTTTTTATCATTTACTTTAGGTTCTTTGTGATGAATAAAATTTATAATATTAGAGCGATGTAAAAAGATTAATAGTAATAAATACAAGAAAAAGAGCCAGTCATGCTGGATATCGGGTGAAAATAGTGCATATAAGAAAATGGTTATTCCAACAGAAATACTACCAAGAAACACATATTTTGTAATAAATATAACAGCAAAGAAAGCAAAATAGGAAATCAAAAATAGAGCAGGATTAGCAATGAGTAAGGTGCCGGCAGTTGTAGCGATCGCCTTTCCGCCGCGAAAACCTGCAAAGATTGGAAAACAATGACCAATAACAGCTATTAATCCAGTATACAAGGGATTAATATCTACCATTAATAAGTAGGGCAGACTTGCAGCGAGTGCTCCTTTTCCAACATCGAGCAGAAGAACAGCAATTCCGGCTTTTTTGCCTAATACGCGAATAGAATTAGTCGCTCCTGGATTATTGCTTCCGTGTTTCCGAATATCAATGCCATAAAAAACTTTACCGATAATTAAGGCGGTCGGAAAAGAACCAATTAAGTAGGAAGCTAGTAGTAGAATAAGCAAATACATTACTCCTTTCCTATAAATGAAGTTTACTAGTTTAAAACACTATCTTTGTTCTCCTCTTTTATTCTATGCAGAAAGAGGGAGAAGTTTGTTCCCTTCTCCCTATATTATAAACAATAGATACTATTTTTTTGTTAAGTTCCAGTCTTTTTAGGTTCTTGCATCGGAAAAACTTTTAATTAATTTAATTCTTGATTGCTAATTTTTAATTTTTCAACCGTAACAATCATTTCTTCTGTATCCACATAATCTACGGTTAGCTGCATACCCTTTTCTAGGAAAATACTATATGGGAAATCATTTGATGAAACTTGGAAAATGGTTTTATTTCCTTCTAACATAAATTTAACAATCGTGCTATTTTCTACTTCTGCCTTATATACATAGTCGAGGGTGCCAGTGATTGTTTTTTTGTCCGCGATATTGTTAGGAACTGTTTTATCATTCTTTAATAAGGTGACAAGCGCATATTTATAATCATTAAACAGCTTTGTTTTTTCTGTATGATAACTATAAACTTTTTCATCCTTGGCGTTGATTAACATAATTTCTCTTAGTACATGATTGCTGTCCATGAGCGGAACAACCCATGTGAACTGACCATAAATCGTATAGAGCAGCGGAGTGCCAGCCTCATATTTTTGAGCACGGAAGGTTTTCTCTGCAACATTTATGGCGGATTTTCCATTTAAAGATCCATTTGCCTCTGTGTAGAAGGTAAGAGCACCAGTACGAGCATTAAGCATCGAATAGCCGACCATGCTTCCACTATCTGATTTTGGACGTGTGAAGTCGGTAAACCAATGCAATTGTAAGTCTTCATTAAAAACACCATTTACTTCATTCATATCTTCCCAAGCAGTTGGTAGTTTCATATCTTCTTTTGCGAATAGTGTATTCCAGAAGCCATGAATATATTTACCATACCATTCATTCCAATCTTCCGCCACACTTGTAGGAATGACATGATCAATAAAATCAGGTATATTGTCCATTCCATAATCCTTTATTTCCCCAGTGGCAGGGTCAATAATATATATTCCTTTAATATCTACTATCTCACGGAATTTATTGTACTGACCATACGGCACGACATAATATGGTTTATCATTATCGTCTGGCTCAAAGCTGGCTTCAAGTAAAATTGTATCTTTATGCTTACTTCTTACTAATCTTTTTAAGTCTTCTTGGAAGAATGCAGAGGGCACATATTTCATGGATGATTTAACCAAAATGGCATCCTCATTTTCATCCTCTGCGCTCATTTTAATAAAACCAGGTACATCCTCCCCTTTGATCCATTTGAAGAAGCCGGTATATTCAATCGGTGTTACCCAATACAGATGATCATCAATTTTTTGCAAGGTAGAGGTTCCTAAATCGTAATAGGAAGGATGAGAAACCTCTCCAAGTTTTTTCTCACTTCGATAGCGTGCGTAGCTTTCAGGAACAACGACAATATGCTTTTCATTTGTGGAAACAGCTTCTTTATCAATAACGGTTGTTTTTTCCTGAACAAACTGATATTTATCTCCAGTTATCGTTAAAGGATAAATAAATTGGACATACAGGCTAAATAAAACAAAATACAAGAATAAAACTCCAGTTATTCTGTATCCCTTTACCTTTCCAAATAGTAAGTCTAAGAGTAAGAAAAAGGCAAGGAAAATAGAGCCGAATTTAAAGAGAGCCTGTAAAGAATGATCAATTAGTTGAAAATAATCAAGACAAAATATGATAAGAATCCCAGCGAACAAGCGAGTAATTTGAAAGACAAGAAATCTTTTTTTATTAAAATGACTTTTCCATATAAATGGATTCAGTGTTAAAGCTAGTAATGCAAATAAATAATGCATGCACATTCTCCTTTTGATAATTTGCTATAGATGAAATACGAAAGTAAGGCTAAAAAGTTTCATGTAATAATGATACTATTACAAAAGAGAGTCCATAATTATGAAAAAAATAAAAAACTGTAGGGGTATGACAATCCAGTACCGTCTATTATATAGAATGGCAGGAAAGGGGGGAGAGGCCATTAGTGATCAAGTATTAATTGAAAAGATAAAAGCAGGAAATGATCACGCATTTCGTTTGTTAGTGGAAAAGCATCGAGATTACTTGTTTCGTTCGATATACAGCGTTTTAAAGGACCAAAAAGAAGCGGAAGATGCTACACAAGAAGTGTTTATTAAAATCTATACCTCTCTCCCCAAATATGAGAATCAAGGATTTAAAACATGGATAACAAGAATTGCTATCAATCATGCTATTGATATGAGAAGAAAAAAACAAAGAAGAAAAGAAGAGATGACAGAAGAACTGGAATCCCATATAGGAGGCTCTCAGACCGATGATGTAGAATTAGAAGTGTTGAGGCGGGAACGACAAAGACTTGTGCAGAAAAGACTGGAGGAAGTCCCCGCTAATTACAGGGACGTCATTTATGGTTTTTACATTCAAGAAAAAAGTTATCAAGAAATGGCAGCAGAACAAAATGTTCAAGTGAAAACAATTGAAACGAAGTTGTATCGCGCAAGACTCTGGATCAAAACGCATTGGAAGGAGGAAGAATTTTTATGACCGCACATTATTCTAAAGATTATTGGATGAAGTATGTAAAAGATGAACTAAGTGAGAAGGAAAGATCACTGCTTGAAGATCATTTGTATACATGCGATCAATGCTTAGAATTATATATAGATGCAGTAGACAAGCAAGAGGAGACCCTTCCTTCAATTTCAGATGAAGCAGCTTTTATGAATGATATTATGCAAAAAATATCCTATGAAAATATGGAGATAAAAACAATAGAAGAAAAGAAACGGCCTTTTTATCAGTCATCCATATTCCATTATGCAATTGCCGCGAGTCTTACTTTGATTCTCATGTCGGCAGGATTTTTTCAGTCCATTGTAAAACATACAGAAACAATTCAAAAAACGGAAGTATCTTTAAAAAATGAGCCGAAATCAGGTGGCTTAGTGGATAAGACATTTGCCTGGATGGATTCATTTGATGGTAGTAAGAAGGAGGAAGTTAAAAAATGAAAAACCCGATTGTTGCGACAATCTTAGCATTTTTTCCAGGTGGCGGCCTGTTCTATATTGGAAAAAAACTGCGAGGCTTTTTTTACGGGCTAGCAGTATTTGGACTAGCGTTTATGTCTATTGTGATATTTAGTTCAGGATACTTCAATGAGTTAACATTTATAGTAGTTTTTATTGGTTTTATTATCTACTGCATTAGTTTTATCGACACATTAATTACGACCAGCAGCTATTTAAAGAAACGAGTCAGTTTTGCTGCGGATTCTGAAACTGGGGAGACTGCGCCTATACTAGCAAAAACAACGGAGTCTGAGCGGTTTTATACGATTGTTTTATCGTTTGTCCCTGGATTGGGGCATATCCAGCTAGGATTAGTTTACCGAGGAATAACCCTTTTAACGACATTTTTAGGCTTAGGAATTATGATTATATTTATCGCGTTTCTGACCTATACAAACGAGTTCCTTCTGTTTTTAGCTATATTGCCAGTTATTTGGATTTACGGTTTTTATGACGTTTCCCAGCAGTTTAATAAAAAACTGAATGGAGAAAAGTTAGAAGATATTACGATTTTCCAAGACTTTGAAAAGAACAGAGAAGAAGGAAAGAAAAGCAAATTTATTGCGACCTTCTTATCTGTGTTTCCTGGAGCAGGGCATTTATATTTAGGATTACAGCAAAGAGGGATTCAGCTAATGGCTGCATTCTTGTTCTCTATTTTTATTCTTAATGAATTAAGGTTAGGACTATTTTTATTCGTTATTCCGATTATTTGGTTCTACAGCTTTTTTGATGGATTACAAAAGGCATCGAGAGTTGGAGAAGAGGAGTTAGAGGATATCCCTGTAATTGCTTATTTGATTAACTACCAAAAATGGTTTGGAATTGGTCTATTAGTAATTGGTTTATATTATTTAATGATTAATATTATTTTACCGATCTTTTCACCTATTATCCAAAATGTAATCAATGTGGATTTACGCTTTTTCTTTTATCAATATTTCCAGACAGGAATCGTATGTCTAGTTCTTATTATCGGTGGTATTCATCTATTAAAAGGAACGAAGAAGAAAAAAGTCTAAGTGGTTTATGGAAAGAGAGATTACGGCCTCGGTTTTTTTGAAGCTGTTTCAAATAGCTAAGGCCTTACATAAGGAGAGAAGAGAATGCGAACATGGCGAGTGGGCACTTTTTCGATGGGCTTATCATTAGTATTTCTTGGTGTATTTCTATTATTTACGCAGTTTTTTGATTGGAAAATAGTGACTGTTTTAAAAGTTTGGTGGCCAATTATTTTGGTTATTCTTGGAATAGAAATTTTATTGTACTTGTTTTCTTCTAAACAAGAGAAACCATATTTAAGCTTTGATCTTTTCAGTATAATTATAGTTGGAATAATTGGGTCAGCTGGGATTGCAATGGTATTTCTCCAATCATCAGGGGTTATGGATATAGTGGAACAAGGGTTAAAAAGAGAGGAAGTAACAAGTGATTTACCTGAATTTAATTATGCAATGAAGGATGATATTAAAAGAATTGTCATTGAATCTGACAATCAGCAAAATCCAATTACGATTGAAGGAACAAACGATGATGTCCTTTCTCTATTTGGAACCTATCGAGCTGTTCAATCGAAGAAGAAGGATGTTTTAAAGCCGGAAGATTATCTGCTCGTTTCGCAAAAGGGTGATACGTTGTTTATCCGTTTAAAGCAATTGCCATATCGTGTTTCTGAATTTTACAAGGACTATGCTTCTATGAATACTACTATTCTTGTTCCAACGAGTAAAAAGTTAGATATTGTTGATTTGCAAAATGACATTACAGTAAATCCGCGTGATTTAAAAAACAATTGGACAATTAATAATGTTCCGCAAATTGATTTAATATTAGATGAAACAAAAAATGTGAAAGTCTCCGTAGATGATACACTCATTAACAATCGGGAACAGGAGGATTGGGAATTTCCAAATAAAGAAGAGAAGCATGTAGAAGAAATAACTACTGCATTTTTGCAAAAAGGGAAGGGTGGCTCATCCATTTACATTTTTGATAGTGGTACGTTAGATATAACAAATCATTAATATAAGGAGGAAAGATTGGAATCAGATGATTAATTTGAGGAAGATCTTTCTTTTTGAATAAGGCATTGTCTAGCGATTTCTGTCTTTCTATTTTGTCAGAATTCCTCTAGAAAGGATGAATAGCTGCAAGGAAGGGCGAAAAAAAGTTAATCAAACGTTTGATTAATAGAAAAAAACAGGAATAAGAATGAGAAAAGTATGATGAACTAATAGATTGGGTTATAATGTGGGAAGATGCTTGAAACATGGACACTTAGCATGAAAAAGTTACATATCATGGTAATAACTAGAGTTAAACATTGCCTAAGCAAGTAGTATCGTATATGATGATGTTATTGGTTATGGAAAAAAATGAATCTTGATTATAGGATGATGAACATGAAAAGGGCAAGAATAATATATAATCCTACTTCAGGTCGGGAAGCTTTTAAAAGACATTTACCAGAGGTGCTAAAAAGATTAGAAGAGGCAGGGTATGAAACTTCCTGTCATGCAACGACTGGACCAGAGGACGCAACATATGCAGCGAGAGTAGCCGTAGAAAGACGATTTGATCTCGTCATTGCTGCAGGCGGTGATGGAACGATTAATGAAGTTGTTAACGGAATGGCAGAACAGGAATATCGTCCAAAGCTTGGAATTATTCCAGTAGGAACGACAAATGACTTCGCAAGAGCATTGCATATTCCCAGAGATGTCATAGGTGCAGTAGATGTTATCGCAAAAGGCGATACCATTCCGATTGATATTGGAAGAATGAATGACAAATACTTCATTAATATTAGCGGCGGCGGGCATTTAACAGAAATTTCTTATGAAGTTCCTAGTAAATTGAAAACCATGCTTGGACAGTTAGCATACTATTTAAAAGGAATCGAAATGCTGCCTTTCATTAAAGCTTCGCATGTCAGAATCGAGTATGACGGCAAGTTATTTGATGGAGAAGCGATGTTGTTTCTTGTAGGCCTGACTAATTCTGTTGGCGGTTTTGAAAAGTTAGCCCCTGGCGCATCCATTAATGATGGGTTATTCTCTCTATTGATCTTAAAAAAGGCAAACCTTGCAGAATTTATTCGAATTGCGTCCCTTGCTTTACGAGGTGAACATATAAATGATCCTAATGTCATTTATACGAATGCGAACCATATAAAGGTCAGCTCAGATGAGAAAGTACAAGTAAATCTTGATGGAGAATTTGGCGGATTACTGCCAGCTGAATTTATTAATTTATATCGTCACTTTGAGTTATTTGTGCCGCTTGAAGCGATTCGTGATGAAGACCGACCAGATATCAAGGATTATAAAGAGAAGTTACAAACAGACAATAACAAGGAGTGAGAGGAAGAATCCTCTCACTTTTTGTTTTGGATAATAATTAAAGATTATGCATAGACCAATGACGCTATCCTCATAATATGATACAATTACCACGCTTGTTTTTTTCGGAAATTTTGACGTAAAGGAAGACGATAATGAGTAAAACATTACCCGTTCAAAAGAACGATATAATAGATATAGTTTTTGAAGATTTAACCCATGAAGGTTCAGGTGTGGCAAAGATAGATGGTTATCCCCTCTTTATCCCCAATGGACTTCCAGGTGAAAAAGCAACTGTTAAAGTAATTAAAACAAATAAGAATTACGGTTTTGGCCGCCTCCTAGAGATTAAAGAAAGAAGTCCCTATCGTGTGGAAGCCCCATGCCTTATTTACAAGGAATGCGGCGGTTGTCAATTACAGCATTTAAGCTATGAAGGACAATTGAAAACAAAGCATAAACATGTGAAGGATGTGTTAGAACGAATTGGAAAAATCAAAACGATTGTACATCCAACATTGGGGATGGAAAACCCTTGGCGTTACCGTAATAAATCCCAAGTGCCAATTGGAGAACAAGAAGGTGGCCTCATTGGTGGATTTTATCAACAACGCTCTCATCAAATTATTAACATGGAACAATGCCTCATCCAACAAGAAGAAAATGATTATGTCGTAAATACAGTAAAAGATATTTGTTCAAAATATGGAGTCCGCGCATATGACGAAGCTCATCATAAGGGAGATTTACGCCATATTATGGTAAGAAGAGGGCTGGTTACGAAGGAAATCATGATTGTCTTAATTAGCCGTACACAGGATATCCCCAATCGCAAAGCAATTGTTGATGAAATTGTTCAAAAAGTACCAAATATTAAATCGATTATCCACAATGTGAATAACAAAAAAACAAATGTGATAATGGGAGATGCTACTCGCGTACTTTGGGGAGAAGAGACGATTACGGATTATATTGGCGATGTAAAATTTGCTATTTCAGCTCGTTCTTTTTATCAAGTAAACCCGGAACAAACAAAGGTGCTTTATGAGAAAGCATTGGAGTATGCTGCTTTAAGTGGAGAAGAGAAAGTAATTGATGCCTATTGTGGAATTGGCACCATTTCTTTATTTTTGGCAAAAAAAGCAAGTAAAGTATTTGGAGTCGAAATTGTGCCACAAGCAATTGAAGATGCAAGAAATAACGCTGTTTTAAATGATATCCACAATGTCGATTTTGCAGTAGGGAAAGCAGAAGTAGTTATCCCCAACTGGTATAAAGAAGGAAATAAAGCAGATGTTTTAGTAGTAGATCCACCAAGAAAAGGCTGTGACGAAGCATTGCTGCAAACAATTCTTGATATGAAGCCAAAGAAAGTTGTCTATGTGTCATGTAATCCAGCGACTTTAGCTCGTGATCTGCGCATATTAGAGGATGGTGGCTACAAGACAGAAGAAGTGCAGCCTGTGGATATGTTTCCTCAAACGATGCATGTGGAGGCAGTGGCGAGGTTAACGTTAGAATAACAAGGTTTTTTATGCAAGGTATGTACACATTGACCACATTTTGACCACATACCTTGCAAAAAAACTTATTTTGAGATGAATTTCTCAAGTAAATCAACTGTTTTTTCTTTCATTAATTCAGTGACATGTTGTCCTAAGCGTTCCTGTACTTCTTTTAATGTCATACCAGCTACCAGACAAATAGTTGCGTGAGTATGTCTAGTATCACGTCATGAAAGCGAATTTTGGGAACATTAGCAATTTTTATTGCTTTATTAAATTCAGTTGTTAACGATCTAGGATAAATGGGTTTTCCTGTTTGTGTAGCAAAAATCAAGTTAAGGGCCTCGTAACTGTTGTACGATTTGTGATAAAATAAATAATCCGAAATAATAAATAAATACGCTCTCCATTTCAAGGAGTCAGCCAATCACCAAATATTTTCCTCATATTATGATTTATTGTATTCCTATTATTTGCCGTAGAAAATTTACTATAAAAATAATCATTTGCCCGCAACCCCACCCTCCTTGTATTACATTATGCTGAAATAGGGTTATAGTATGAAGGTATATAAAATACAAACAGGAACACCAAGTCATTTGATGTTCCTTTTCTTTCTTATTTAGTTATTCATACTAGGAGGTTCTTCTAACCAACCTCTTTCCATCATTATTCGCGCTCCCTTTAAACCAAATGAGAGAACATCTTTCGCAAAAACTCCTGACTGAAGTATAGCATCGTTCCTCAGACAAAACACTGCTCCAAATCCTTGTCCACCTATACTAAATCCATTCAACAAATATGTGCAGAACATCATTAACTTATCTGAAAATGGAGCAGTAGTAGAAGATGTTACTTTTCTACTCACAATAGATGGTGTTAGAATATCACTGTTTAGCAACATTTCCTCTGTTTCCAAATAAATTTTCTTTGCTAGTTCATATCCCTTTTGAAAATACTCTTTTACATCTGAATTGGCAGAAGTTTGAGCAAATCCTTTCATTAATTGCATCCCCAATACGTTTGATTCTAGTGAATGATAAAGTAATCCATACTCGACGACATTGAAGTTTCTTTTATTCCCAAAAATATTTGTTCCTTTCATATAGCTTGGATCTTCAATATAACTTTTTGAATGTGGCATATTTATTACAGGTGGATTCAACATTAATTTATGATCTAATAAATATTCCGTAAAATAATAATAATATTTCTGTGTTAACTCTGTTAAAGATCTATATAAATTAATAATGTCAGGTCGATAAGAGATGGTTGTGTGTAAAACATACATTCCCATGCTAATTTCTTTTAGGATTCTAGAAAACATAATATCAAAACCCTGCTCAAACAATACCGGAGCATCTAAATATACATCTTCATTGGTAAACCATTTGGTATTATAGCACCAGCACCCTCTAATATATTTCTAATTTCGTTAACTTTAGTATTCAATTTATCATGAAGCCCTTTCATTAAATCCTTCGCTTCTGGTTCTTCTGACTTTTCAATAAAATATTGTAGAAAACACAAAATCATGGTTTTCTTTTGATAAGTCGTCCATAAAGCTCCATATTCAACAGAAGTTAAAACTTTATTATTAACCATGCTGATACCTCTTTCTTATAACATCTATTTAATATAGTTAATATTTGTAAATGCTTTTAACGCTATTCTATATTTTTATACTTTTAACTATAAATAAGAAAAAGAAGCTGACCAAAGTCTCAGCTTCTCTTTCTTATTTATATTGTTTTTTTTCATAATTTTAGGTAATATTTTTCACTTTCAACATTGTGAATTTCCCAAGTGGTTGAAGTGAGAAGCTTCATATCCTATGAAACACTCTTGATGGTACTTTCCAGGTCGCACTAGCTTGCAGAGTTGGGGATACTTAGGATTATAAAAATGAATTTTGCCAACATTATTATTACTTTATTAAATTCTTGGGTCCTCGTAGCTGAACGAAGGACTATTTTTCATTTTGTTTTGCTATGCTTTTCATCCCGTTTATGTTAATTTCCTCGATCTTTTAAGTTCTATTGCTCATTCATATTTAGTATTTTCTACCACTTTGACTTGATTAATTTGTGGATAAACCATTAATAAACAATAAAAATGATTAGAAGTTTTCCACAAAAAATTACTTTCATCTAACTGAGTAATGAAATTGTCTATTTTCAATTTACGGTTTATAAAGTACAGCTGTTATGGAGGGAAAAAGATTAATAAAGCTTATTTAGCCACATTTTATTATTATTCATTTCAAAAAAAGGTGCTTTATGGAGATTAAAACTCAACAAATAGCATTTTATTTAGAATGTTTTGGATCCTGATGAACGTAGAAATAGGGGTGGGGGTTACATGATAGTATCATCATAGATTAGATTTTCACTCTCCTTCTATCAGTTGGGAGAGTGAGGACAGAAGAATCCCTAATGAGATTTTTTTTTCCCGCACCTAATACAGCTATTTGAGTAATAACTAAATTTATGATTTCGTCTAAGGAAACAGATTATAGATTTAAACTTCAAGGAAACCACCTCAATCAGACTTTTTATTAAGTTTAAAATTAAGTCTTCATAAAGTAAATCAATAATGGAGAAATTGTTAAAAACAGGGAAAAAGAAGTGGTGGAAAATCAGGTATTAATGCCTTAATTAATTGTGGTAATAGGTATATTTTAGTGGATTTTTCATCAAGAATGCCGTTAAGAATCATGAGATTTATTTTTACGGTACTTAGTGATGTCATACGCTGCTCTAAGGGAAAATCCGAGTATGGTGACCACCTTAAACCAAGTACCTAGAGTTGTGGAGTGCAAAAGGGAAAGCATACTAGATTGGTAATTAAGTTAGTTAATTCAGCTTCACAGACATCCTCATCCTTTGGATTATTTACCAGTAACACGGTTGATGGTAGAAAGTTTCATTGGAAGAAAATAAGATGCCTCTGACGGGATTCGAACCCGCACTCCTTTCGTAAGCATAGGCTAGGGGGAACACGCTTCCCTACGGACTTTCACCGGCTAGGAATTTCACCTGCCTCAGCTTTTTTGCTTTTCGGTGCTTCTGAAACCCTTGCCTTGCGACCCGGTACCAACAATGTTTTCCGGCGCTCTTCCCTTCTATAGCTACAGAGGCGTATTGATATATTTTATTATATAAAGAAAGCGAATAGAAGAAAATGTTTTGATTATCAAGAATAAAACTTATCCACCGTAGATTATTATGGGAGTAAGAAATGGATATATTGATAAACAAAAGAAAAAGAATAGTTGTTTGTCCTTGTTGTGAGTATAAAATGTTAGGTGAACGTAATGATTGGGAAATATGTGTTGTTTGTAAATGGGAGGATGATTGTTTACAAGCGGATGAACCAGATTAGCTGGAGGGGCCAATCAAGAATCTTAAGAAAGGGGTAAAAGAATTTCTTGGAAATGGATGTATGCTTCAAAAAATTACTGCATTGGAAAAACCCTTCTTATTTTAAATATGAAAAGGATGTAAATTTTAGACCTTTATAAGAAGATATTTTTAGTCTTTTTCCAGTACTGAGGGGACTTATAACAGGCAAGAGATATACTGATTTGACAGAGGAATTAAAGCCTTTTAATATAGAAGACGGTATAATTTTAAAAGATTTTACTAATAAATGATAAATTTTCGATTTAAGTGATCGGATGATATAACTTGTTGAAACGAAAGGATCAAGTAGGAAGGGATATTTTTCGTTTTAATTATGAGACGAGAAGTTTAATCTTGGATCTATATGAAAGGAACTGAGTTTTATATGATAGATAATTTTTGGCGTGAATTACCACGGCCATTTTTTGTATTAGCCCCGATGGAAGATGTGACGGATGTTGTTTTTCGTCATGTAGTCAGTGAGGCGGCTAGACCTGATGTGTTTTTTACGGAGTTCACTAACACGGAGAGTTATTGTCATCCCGAGGGAACACAGAGTGTACGTGGACGTTTGACTTTTACAGAAGATGAACAGCCAATGGTTGCACATATTTGGGGAGACAAGCCTGAATATTTTCGACAAATGAGTATAGGCATGGCCAAGCTTGGTTTCAAGGGAATCGATATCAATATGGGCTGTCCTGTTCCTAATGTCGCAGCAAAAGGGAAGGGAAGCGGACTTATCCTCCGTCCAGAGGTTGCTGCGGAAATTGTGCAAGCAGCAAAAGCAGGCGGGCTGCCTGTCAGTATTAAGACAAGACTTGGTTATACGGAGATAGAGGAATGGCAGGACTGGTTAACACATATCTTGGAACAAGATATCGCGAATCTTTCGATACATCTGCGTACAAGAAAAGAAATGAGTCAAGTGGATGCACATTGGGAATTGATTCCAGAAATCAAAAAACTTCGTGATCGTGTGGCACCAAATACACTCTTAACGATTAACGGTGATATTCCTGATCGTCAAACTGGGTTGGAGCTGGCTGAGAAATATGGAGTGGATGGTGTTATGATAGGGCGCGGTATTTTTAAAAATCCATTTGCCTTTGAAAAAGAACCGAAAGAGCATAGCAGTAAAGAACTGCTTGATCTATTACGATTACATCTGGATCTTCATGACAAATATTCACAGGAATTAGAAACACGATCTTTTAAAGCCCTTCACCGTTTTTTCAAGATTTATGTGAAAGGATTTAGAGGGGCAAGTGAATTGAGAAATCAATTGATGAGTACGCAATCGTCTGATGATGTCCGTGCTATGCTTGATGATTTCGAATCGAAGAATGCTGATGAGACAGGGATAGTAGGCTAATATAACTTAAACAATATATATTTTAAATAGTGAATTGGTTGGCATAAATCGGTAATAACCGAACTCTTGCCAGCCAATTTTTTGCATTTCTAGCACGAGAGTGGGTTTTCATTATGTAAAAATAGGTTAATTTTCAAAAAAATTGAAAATGAATATTTAATGTGATAATTTTGAATAGTATACATATATTTATTTTCCAGCTGTTTATGATAACTCAAGTCTTTAAGAGAGTTGAATAGATAAAAAATAGGGGGGAATTGTATGAAAAAGCTAATAGTTATCATCATAACCATATTAATAGAGGCAACACTTATTTATGTTGTGTCCAAGTTAATAGGATGGAGGTTTTCAGATTTAGTGTTAGTAGGGAGTGTACTTATCTTTGGTGTGTACTGGTTATTTGGTCTAAATATAAATCAAACAAATAATCTATTAAACGCAGGCAATAAAGGATGGACGGGAATGGAAACAGGAAGTGTTAAGATATTCACCTTAAAAGTGAATTCTGTGATTCTAGGACAGATTATTTTCATTATTCTATCCCTTATTTTAACAGTAGCTATTTATTTTCCTTATTTTTTCTAAGCGTATTATTCTGCAACAAATTTAGTGAATTTTATTAATAATTTCTTGCGATTTTATAGGAAGCAAATATTTTATAAATTAGTATGAATTTCATCCGGAAGTTTGAACTAGCTCAAATGCATGGAATATTTTAGGTGTTTTTTTCAAAAGGAAGCTCCTATCTATGGAACCGAAATCACTGGGGATTAAGATAAATATCTGTTATTTCCTAATACTCCTACTTTGTAATAAAATAACGTTCGTTTTTTGTGTGAAAAGCCTCTTGAAATGACAACAAAATAATATCTTTGCGAGAGGAAGAATCTTAAAAAGGAGTGGGTAAGTTGAAGTTTGGGAAAGCCATTGCGACCGGAAATACGGCAACTATTTATGTAAATGATAAAACGATTATGAAAGTGTATAAAGATTATCTTCCACCTGCCGAAGCGGAAATGGAAGCAAGGAAACAAAGGTTTGCTCACGCTTGTGGGTTACCTGTTCCAAAAGTATTAGATGTGACAATGGTAGAGAACAAACAAGTTTTGATAATGGAATATATAAAAGGAAATACATTGGGGGAGCTTCTCTTTAAAAACGAAAAGAAAGCTGAATATTATATGAGCTTGTCTATTGATATCCAACAACAGATTCACCAGCATGATGGAATAGCACTTGAGCCGATATCTTACAAATGGGGAAGACAAATAGCGGACTCTCAGATTCTAGACGAAGAAAGTAAATCCCTTCTTTTAAACAAACTGAAAACAATGCCGCAGGAAACAAGGCTTTGTCATGGGGATTTGCATTTATTCAATCTTGTAAAAGCTGAGGGCAGTGTTTGGATAATCGATTGGGTGGATGCAGGAGCAGGAGATTCTCGGGCAGATGTATGCAGAACTTATCTTCTCTATGCGGAAAATCATCAGGATCTAGCAGATTTATACTTGCATATATATTGCAGCAAGACAGGCTTAACGAAAGAAGACATCCTTCAATGGATTCCAATTGTGGCAGCGGCACGATTAAGTGAAAATGTCTCGGAAGAAAATTTAGATAAACTTTTACAAATAATTCATCATTATTTGTATTGAGAGAAATGAAACTAAATATCGTATTACTTCGTAATAATAAAGGAGATGTTAAAACAGAAGCAAAGATATAACAAAAAAGGAGCGTAATAACATGGAAAGCAAAGGCTGTGTAAAATGCGGAGGAACAGATATAGGAACAAAAGATGTGGCCATGACAGGAACGGGTTTATCCAAGTTAATGGATATCCAGCATAATACATTTACGGTTGTCTTTTGCAAGAAATGCGGGTACTCAGAGTTTTATAATAAACAAGCATCGAAAGGTTCTAATATTTTAGATTTATTTTTAGGATAAGTGGCACAAAATGTTAAACAAATAGAAAATTAGTTGAATTCTAGAGACCATATCAGTAAATCGGGTCTCTTTATTTTAGGGGCAGATAGGAAAGGAGGGGGAGAGATTATCAAGCTATATTAAATAAAATATAATTGTGAGTGAAAAAAATGTATCGATTATTCTATTTTGTTTCAGCCATACTTATGCTGTTATTAGGACTATCTTCTAGAAAGTTTAGTAATCATCTTCCTGATTTTATAAGCGTTCATGCAGGAGATATGATTTGGGCGATGATGGTTTACTTTGGGTTTCGGTTTCTTTTTATCAGAAATAGCCTCCTAGTTGCAGGAATACTGAGCATACTATTCAGTTTTGGAATCGAAGGCAGTCAATTATATCAAGCGGATTGGCTTAATCAGCTTCGGGATACAACAATTGGAGCGTTAATTCTAGGAAAGGGCTTCCTATTAATGGATTTAATACGCTATTCAGCAGGAATTTTACTGGCTTGTATAGTAGATACATTCTTTGTTTGGAGAAGTAAAAGAGGCTGATCTACAATTGATTTTTCTGGTAGTTATACCATCCTTATGGCCATTTCAGCTATAATGATAGGTATAAACTAAAAAAGCAGGAGTCGCTTTCAAAATGAACAAGACAATTGGAATATTAGCACATGTTGATGCGGGAAAAACTACTTTTTCAGAGCAGCTTCTATATCATACAAATAGTATAACTAAACGAGGCCGTGTAGATCATAAAAATTCCTTTTTAGATAGTCATATAATTGAAAAGCAACGAGGGATTACGGTTTTTGCAGACCAAGGAATCATTGAACATGGAGATTCTACTTATTATTTAATTGATACTCCTGGACATATTGATTTTTCTCCAGAAATGGAAAGAGCGATTCAAGTAATGGACTTTGCTATTGTGATTATTAGTGCGGTAGAAGGGATTGAAGGGCATACCGAAACGGTGTGGAATCTATTAAGCAAGCATCAGATTCCTACATTTTTCTTTATTAATAAAACAGATCGGACAGGAGCGGATGCAGCGCGTGTTCTGGAAGAAATTCGTTCCCAATTTACGACAGATGTATATGATATTTCCTCTTTAGATAATAGCAGTATGTCGGAAGCGCAAATAGAATTTATTGCAGAGCGGGATGAAGAGCTCTTGGATTACTATATGGATAATGGCTATCAACCAATATTGTGGATGGAAAAAATCCAAGAAATGATTATTTCGTCGCGGCTCTTTCCTTGTGGATATGGTTCAGCACTTCAGGATATTGGGATAAAGGAATTTTTCGATCAGTTTCATCAATTAACAAAAACAATATATAGGAAGGATCAACCTTTTGCAGGAAGAGTATTTAAAATTCGTTACGAGCAAGGTGGAACAAGAATTACTTTTCTAAAAGCAATAAGTGGTACTCTGCATGTCAGAGATGAACTTCCATATGGAGATGGAATGGTAGAGAAAATTACGCAAATTCGTAAATATAATGGAAAACAATTTCAACAAGTAAATGAAGTCGGTGCCGGAGAAATTTTTGCTGTAACAGGTCTTACAGAGGCAATTGTGGGAGATGGAGTCGGAGCAATGCTTGAAAAAGCAGTATATGAATTGGTACCAACGCTTCGTTCAAAAGTGGTAGTTGAAGACGGAGTAAATAAAAAAGAGGTACTAAAGCTTTTTCGGATATTAGAAGCAGAGGATCCATCTCTTCAGATAACATGGGAGGAGAAACAGCAAGATATTCACTTGCATGTGATGGGGAAAATACAATTAGAGGTTCTTCAGGAGCTAGTATTAGAAAGATTTTCTTTAAATGTGCACTTTGGTCAACCGGAAATTTTGTATAAAGAAACAATCGAAACAGCTACTGTCGGATATGGACACTTTGAACCATTACGTCATTATGCAGAGGTACATCTCCGTATAGAGCCAGGAAAAAGAAATACAGGTATTACATTTGAGAGTAGATGCCATACAGATGACTTATCTATAGCAAATCAACATCTCATCTGCCAGCATCTTTTTGAGCGAGATCATCATGGGATTTTGACTGGTTCCCCCTTAACAGATATAAAAGTGACATTATTAACAGGGAGAGCCCATAATAAACATACACACGGCGGTGATTTTCGGGAAGCTACTTTTCGAGCATTGCGCCAAGGACTAGAAAAAGTACAGAACCGGTTATTAGAGCCTTATTATGCTTTCAAAATAAAAGTAGCTATCGAACAAATGGGCAGAGTGCTGGCTGATATTCAAATGGCCCATGGAGCATTTGATACGCCCGAAACAATAGATAATAAAGCAATTATTACCGGCAAGGCTCCCGTTGCCACATTTATGGAATACAGCACAATCTTAGCCTCTTTTACACAAGGAAAAGGTCAGCTTTCCTTTACCTTTGCGGGTTATTACCCTTGTCATAATGAACAAGAAGTGATTGCTGGACTAGACTATGATAAAAATGCTGATCCAGCATATACATCCTCGTCTATTTTCTGTGCGAAAGGCGCAGGATATACGGTTCCTTGGCAAGAAGCGGAAAAAATGATGCATTGTCTATAGAAAGGATGAACGATTGATGAAGATTCGCAAGCTTAGAGAAGGAGAAACTCCCCCTTTTGATTTATTATTATTAGCAGACCCATCTGAACATTTAATCAGAGAATATCTTAAAAAGGGCATTTGCTATATTGCGGAAGATAGGGATCAAACTATCGGTGTCTATGTTTTATTACCAATGGAAGAAGAAACAATAGAATTAATCAATCTTGCTGTGGGCGAAAGCTATCAAGGAATAGGCTTAGGGAAAAGGTTAGTTATGCACGCGATTGAAGAGGCGAGAAAATTAGGATATAACAAAATAGAAGTAGGGACTGGGAATAGCAGTATTTCACAACTTGCTCTCTATCAAAAATGCGGGTTTCGAATCGATCGAATTGAGAAAGATTTTTTTCTCCAGCACTATGAAGAGGAAATCTATGAAAATGGAATTCAGTGTATGGATATGATAAAGCTCAAACAGGATATATAATTCAATTTCGAAAAGGGTAAATATTAATAATTAACAGAATTATTACAAAGGTAACAAAGGGTCATTTTCCCTTCTAGACTTACAGAATGCTAGAAAATATGCGATATTTAATAGCTGGCTTGTAAACTAATTTTAAAAGGATTGACTTATTATTTTAATAGAATTGTAATTTAGAAGCCTCTTTCATGTGTTATAACAATAGAGAAAGGGGTTTTTAGATGCGTTCCTTAAAAAAACTAATGGCCATTTCGTTAAGTAGTGTCATCTTTTTGACATCAGCGATTATGGTACAAGCAGAAACGAGTCAAGAAACACTGAACAAGGCGAAAAATCAGTTGGATCAAAATCAGCAATTGATTAATGAAAAAGAAGCAGAAAAGCAAAAAACTTTAAAAGAGTTGGAAGCTGTTCAAGAGGATTTAAAATCTATTGAAACAGTAATGCAGCAAAATAAAGATAAAATAGCAAATCTGCAGGCGAAAATTGAAGAAACGCAACAACAAATAGAGAAAAAGAAAGAAGAAATTGTTGTTCTAGAAGATAAAGTATTGGCACGTAAAGACGTGATGAAAGATCGTCTCGTTTCCTTGCAGAATACAGACCAAACAAATGTTGTTTTAGAAGTGCTGTTTAATTCAAAGGACTTCGCTGACTTTATTAGTAGAGCAACAGCTATTTCGATGATTTTTGATGGTGATAAAGATATATTAGAGCAGCAGCAAGCTGATCTTCAGAAAATTGAAGAAGAAAAGGCAGCAATTGATCAGCAAGAAGAGGAATTAACAGGACAATATGATGAATTAGCGGCTACTCAAAATGAACTGCAGCAAAATGTTGCTCAAAGACAAGAGGCAGTAACGGCTGTACAGAAAAAATATGCTTCTGTTTCTAAAGAAGTAGAATTAGCTGAGAACCAGAAAAAAGCAGTACTTGATCAAATAAATGCAGCAGAGTCCGCATTGAAGAAAGAGCAAGAAGAAGCGAAGAAGAATGTCGTAAAGGTAAATAGTCCAGCTAAAAAAGCTGCTAGGGCATCGACTAACTCAAAACCTACTACGAGCAAATCACCTTCTAGTAAGTCTTCAAGCAGTAAAGATGTTATTTATGTAACCTCAACTGCTTATAGTCATCAAGATACAAAATCTGATTTTACGGCACTTGGATATAATATTAAAAAGAATAAGAATATGAAATTAATTGCAGTAGATCCAGCAGTCATTCCATTAGGTTCTAAAGTTTGGGTAGAAGGTTATGGAGAAGCTGTGGCAGGAGACACAGGCGGAGCAATTAAAGGACATAAAATAGACGTGTTAATGCCATCAACTAGCAAAGCAAAGGCTTGGGGACGGAAAACAGTCAAAATAAAAATCTTGAATTAATTTAATACTATTCTTCTTATTATATAGACTCTCAGGTGTGAAGAGTCTTTTTTTTTTGCGAAAAAAAGAGGAATGCCTTTTATTTGGCACTCCTTCATACTATCTATTTTCAAGGGGGGACTTGAAAAAGAAATTTAATGACTATAGCTATATCATACCCATATATTATGAATAATATATGACAAAACTATCAATAAATCTTAAATAAATTGTTAAGATAAGATAAATGTATGAATATTAGCTAGTATCTCATATTGTGCATCTACTATTTTTTTAGTTTAGCCCAAGTATCGTCCAATGCTTTCATTGTTTCCTCGCGTGATTTTTGACTTCCTACATATGCTTGAAGACTAGCACCAAACTCCTGTCCAGCACCATCAGGATATTTCGTAAATTGCCATGTATATGTTCTGCCTTCCTGTGAGTATTTTTGAATCTCTGCGCCTAAGGGACCGATATCTTCAGCTGTGGCAGTGATTGTTTCAAATGCTGGAACATATTTGAAGTCCTTTACAATAGATTCTTTTGCGAAATCGGAAGTAACCATCCAGTTTAAGAAATCTAATGCTGCTTCTTTATCTTTTTCAGGAGCATCCTTATGAACAACCCAGTTTGTAGGCACATCCACCATTAGCTTATCCGATTTTTCCTTCTCATCACTTAATGGCATTGGGATAAAGCCTACCTCCAAGTTAGGAGAAATTTTATCAATCATCGGCTGAATCCAGTTTCCTTGCTGGATCATCGCAGCTTCACCTGTTGCAAAAAGAGTTACTTGGGTATTATAGTCTGTTGTTAATGGATTCTTATTACCATAATCAATGGTTAAATCCAGTAAATCAAAGTATTTGTCAAAATGCTCATTCCCTTCGATTTTTGCCGATCCGTCATTTAATCCTTTAATAAAGGCGTCGGCATCTTCTTGATAAGCGAAAGGAACATTTAGTCCATGGTTAGCTAAAACCCACCATTCACCATAACCAATCGAAAAAGGTGTAATTCCAGCAGCTTTTAACTTTTTAGCAGCTGCTTCTAGTTCAGAAAATGTTGTTGGTATTTCCGTAATACCTGCCTTTTTAAATAATGCTTTATTATAGGCAAATCCATATCCCTCCAGGTTAACTGGCTGGCCATAAATTTTTCCATCTACTGTCATGGGAACTAAGGCACTTTCATATGCGTCCTTTACCCATGGTTGATCTGACAAATCCTCTAATTTATCCAGCCAAGTTAAGGCCTCTTGATATCCACCATTTCCAAAAATATCAGGAGCTGTATTGGAGGCGAATTTTGCTTTTAAAGCAGCCGTTCCATCTGCTCCTCCACCGACTGTTTCAATATTAAAGGTTACATCTGGATGTTCTTTTGAGTATTGATCTGTCAATGCTTTTAATTGATCCGCAATTTCTACTTTTCCGTTAAACAAGTCCACCACTACTTTTTCTCCTTTGCTTGAAGAGGTGTTACTTGAGGCACCCTCATTTGAACAAGCACTTGCAAAGAGCAGAGAAGCAGATAAGATACCAGTTAATAAGGAATACCTTTTCATTTTGTTAAATTTCATTTGATTTCCTCCTGTTTATAGAAATAGCTTATTTATATGGAAGAGGTGGCTTTGTGAACACAGCCTCTTAGCTCCCTATTTAATAGATCCACTAGTAATCCCTTGTATAATATGCTTTTGCATCGAAAAGAAGAAGATTAACAGTGGGACAATTCCTATCATTAGTGCTGCTAGAGCGAGATCCCATTGCTTTGTGTATTGGCCAAAGAAGAAGAAAGTAGCAAGTGGTATTGTCCTCAGTTCTGGATTTTGTAAGACAAGTGATGGTAATAAGTAGTCATTCCATATCCAAAGACTATTTAAGATGATGATTGTTACGGTAATTGGTTTTAATAATGGAAAAACAATTCTCCAGAACACCCCAAAACGAGAGCAGCCATCCATAATAGCAGCTTCTTCTAATTCAACTGGAATTCCTTTAATAAAACCATGATATAAAAAGATAGTCATCCCAGACCCAAAGCCTAAATACATAAATACTAGACCCCAAATACTATTAAGTAAGTGTAAACTTGAGGCTGTTTTAATAAGTGGAATCATAATAGATTGGAAAGGGATAATCATGGCAGCAACAAAGGCCATGAAAATAATCGTGCTAATTTTCTTTTTCGTCCGGACCAGCATATAAGCAGCCATCGAACAGAATACGACTAATACAATATTGCTAGCTATCGTTATAAGAAGAGAGTTGCTAAAAACCTTTAGGAAATTTAACTTTTCAAAAGCATTTAGATAGTTTCCAAATTCAAACGTACTTGGTAAGGAAGAGGTATTTGTTAGTATTTCTGAAAAAGGCTTGAGTGAATTAGAAATCACATAATAAAAGGGAATCAAGAATAATAAGCCTAGTATAATACCAAGCAGTTCCATTAAGAAAGTTTTGCTAGTATACCTGTTTTCCATCAAGATTCCACCTCTTTTCTCTTAGTAATTGTAACCTGTAAAATGGAGATGGCTGCTACAACAATAAAGAAGATAAGTGCTTTGGCTTCCCCAATTCCGTAGCGATTGTTAACAAAGGCTTCGGTATAAATATTAAGAGCCAGCATTTCCGTTGATTTAAAAGGACCTCCATTTGTTAACGAAAGGTTGGCGTCGAATATTTTAAAGGAAGATGCAGTTGTTAAGAATAAGCATATTGTCACAGCAGGAGCAACAAGTGGAACTTTAATATTTCGCAGCACTTGAAAGCGGTTTGCTCCATCCATTTTTGCTGCTTCAATTAGTTCTTTTGGAATGTTTTGCAATGCAGCTATATAAATGAGCATAATATATCCTGCTCCTTGCCATACGCTGACAATTACAATTCCCCAAAAGGCGGTATTTTTATCTCCTAACCATGCTAACTCAAATAGTGGTATCCCTGTAAGTTCTCCAATAGAAGCGAATCCTCTAATAAAGATAAATTGCCAGATAAAGCCGAGTAAGAGGCCGCCGAGTAGATTAGGCATAAAAAATACAGTACGTAATAGATTGCTAGATTTTAGTTTTTGAGTAACAAGCAGTGCTAGGCTAAAACCAATGGCGTTTGTCAAAATAATCGCTACAACAGTGTAAACAGCAGTCAGCTTAAAAGATTGGAGAAACTGTTTATCGTCTGTGAAGATATACTTAAAATTATCCAATCCAACCCACTTAATCTCTCCAGTTATGCCATTCCAATCGGTAAAGGAATAATAGATGCCAGAAAAAAATGGAACAAGCACCACAATTGTAAATGCAATAAAAACAGGACCTACAAATAGAGAAAATAAACCTGCTTCCTTCCAGTTCTTCTTCTTTTTTGTAGAGAGTGATTTTTTTCTCGTTACACTTGACTGGTGTACAGGGGGAGTTTCTATTTTTTCTATATTATTTGGATTATTCACTTTCTGCACCTCCTATTTTTATAATATAATGGTTATACCTTTTGGGTAACCGCTTACATTGACAAGGAAGGTGTAATATATTGACCACTCCTTATGTATTATTTTTATAAGGAATGGTTTGGAGAGGAGGAGAGAGAGATTAGAATAATGTCCACTTTAGGCGTATATCAAAAAAACGGAGTTTATTTAAGGCTTCTCGACCGAAAATGAAATGGGGTATTCGAAAAAAATTAATGATTTTCTTGCTTCTTGCTACTATTCTTCCTTTTGGAAGCAGTATCGTCCTTACCTATTTTCAAACCATTCATCATGTTAACAAGGAATCAGTTGCATACAATACAGAGTTAATGAAGAAGGGAAAGGAAGAGTTAGGTACGTACTTAGAGGATATTGCTTTAATGTCTACCGTATTATATCGTTATACTCCTTTCATGAATGTACTAACACAGGGAGTGGGAGAGAATAACAAGGAGAATATGGAAGAGGTACGTCGAGTGCTGGCATATGTGTACAATTCTCGTTCAGAAATAGAGCAAATGCATTTATATATTAATAAAGGGAGAGATTCTGTTACAAATTATCACTCGCGCATAAGTGGGAGAGGTGAAAATAAAAATATCTATTTTCATCCATATTATCGGAGATTAGAGGAAAGTGAAACAAACTATTCGCTTATCGAACCACCACATACGATATACAGTTATAATGGCTTATCGATTATTCCTAACTCTGAGAAATCAACTGTTCTATCCCTTCATAATAAGATTAGAAATGTGCCATCTAATGATATTTTGGGATTTATGTCTATTGATATAAATCTTTCAAAAATAGATGGGATTGTGAATAGGCTATATAAAGATAAGGAAGGTATTTCCATTATAAATGAAAATGGAACTGTAATTTACTCTTCCAATAAAGCTGTAATCGGCAAAAAAACAAAGGATAAATGGTTTTATAAAGTTCAAACAAATCCCCAACAAAATAACATAAAGTGGGAAAGTAAAGATTTTTCAGGGGTTATTTTTTATGAAAATATTGCTGTTCAGGATAATAATTGGTATATGGTAAAAAGTATCCCTTACTCTAGTCTTTATCAAGGTGCGAGGGCAACGGCATTTATGAATACGATGATTGCCTTAGTGGCTTTAATTATGGTATTAGTCATAACAATGATTATTTCCTTTAAGATTACTGCTCCAATTAAAGTTTTAATGGAAAATATGAAAAAGGTAGAGAAGGGGATTTTTGTGGCAAACTTTGAGGCGGGAGGAAATGATGAAATCGGAATGCTTGGTAGGCGTTTCAAATCGATGGTATTACAAATCAATAGATTAATAGACAAAGAATATAAACTGCAAATTGAGAATAAGTCAGCTCAATTAAAGGTATTGCAATCACAAATAAATCCCCATTTTCTATACAATAGTTTTCAGTCCATAGGCACACTTGCTCTAAAAATGAATGCAGTTCCTGTTTATACATTATTGACTTCTCTCTCGGATATGATGCGATACAGTATGGATATGAGAGAAGCTATGGTGCCGCTATCGAAAGAATTAAAACATACACAATCCTATCTGTCTCTTCAAAAACAGAGGTTTGAGGATGAGCTAAATATAATATTAATAATCGAACCGAGCACACATGAAATTGTTGTTCCGAAAATGCTGCTACAGCCAATTATTGAAAACTGCTTTAAACATGGTTTTAGTAATAAAATGGAGGGCGCAAGAATTACAATCCGTGCTTATACAGAGGATGATGATTTAGTAATTATTGTCGAGGATAATGGGATAGGAGTAAGCAGCGAAAGACTACAGACGATTCATAAAAAATTATATTATGAGGAACGAAGAAAGGAGGATAAAGAAAGAGAATCAATCGGATTAAATAATATTTACGATCGTTTGCAACTTTACTATGAGGGACAAGCAAGCTTTGTAATCGACAGTATCGAAAAGAAAGAGTTTACCGTAATGATTCGTATCCCAATAATTTCACATGAAGGAGTGAATGAAGATGAAGGCACTAATCGTTGATGATGAAAGGCATGTTCGTGAAGGAATTAAGCTTCTTGCTGATTGGTCAGGAAATGAAATTACAGACATTTACGAAGCAAGTAATGGAGAAGATGCTATTCAAATAATAGAAGCGGCAAATCCCGAAATTATTTTTTCTGATATGAAAATGCCAAAGGTCGACGGTACTCAGCTTTTAAAATGGATGGATGAGCATTACGCTCATGGGAAGACGATAGTAGTTACAGGTTATGATGATTATCATTACATGAGGAAGGCAATGCATTACGGAAGCTCAGACTATTTATTGAAGCCTATTAACCCTGAAATGCTGAATGATACATTAAGGAGGGTAGTGAACGAGTGGAAACAAGAGGAAGAGGAAAGGAAAAGGAAGCTTAATAGAACACAACTTATTAATAAAATGAAGCCAGCGTATCGTGATCACCAATTAACACAGATGTTAAATAATGATCCATTCGATAAACATGTCTTGGAGGAATTTCTTTTAACCAAAGCACAGGCCTATACAATCGGACTCTTACAAGTAAGTAATGGAATCGTGGAAGAATTTAAATGGGATAAAGATCTCACTCTTTTTACACTCTTGAATGTAATAAATGAGGAGCTTAGCAGCAATAATAAGGGAATTGCCTTTCATTATGTAACCGGAAGAGGAGAAATTGTCCTTCTTCTCTTAAGAAGGAAAGAGGAAGCGGTTGTCATCATGAGAGAAGTACATACTACTATCCTAAAGTTATTAGGAATCTCTTGTACTTTATCAATGGGATTAGAAGTTACTTCCGTTAACCAGTTGAATCTTTCTTATCAGTATGCTAAGTCTATTATGATGAATCGAGATGTTTTGGGGAATCAACAAGGAAAAATAATGACAGAGAAAAAGGAATATGAGATAAAAAGCTTAATGGGTTATTCAAGCTCGATAAAAATGGCGATTCAAACGGGAGAATTACATGCTTTTCAATCACTTATTGGGCAGATCCAAAAAGATATGATGAATAATCCACCATTATCATTAAGCCAGCTTTTGCATTTGGAGCATGAATATTTAATGATAAGTACAAGATGGTTTAAGGAGTTCAATCTCCCGATAAGAATTCCCTCCAATATTGAGGAGCGTATTTATTCATTTATGGACAAAGAGGGTATTTTTCAGTTGGAAGCATATAAAGCAAGGAAGAAAAAAGAAATAGCATCGTTTCTTCGACGAGTAAAAAGACAAAATGCCCGAAGATCGCAAAATGTTATTCACGAAATTGAAAAGTACATAAAAGCAAATTTTCATCGGGAGATTAAGCTTCAAGAAATATCGGAGCACTTTTACATCAGTAGAGAATATATTTCAAGAAAATTCAAACAAGAGTATCATGTCAATATTTCAGAGTATTTAGTTACCATCCGAATGAAAAAAGCTCAAGAATTATTGAAAAGCAGTAATTTGAAAGTTTATGATATTGCTAATATGATTGGATACCAAGATGATAAATATTTTCGCAAAGTATTTAAAAAAATCATAGGTGTTTCACCTAATGAATACCGTGAGATGGAAATAAGATAGAGTGAAAATGTATATTTGGGATTTTTTCGGTATTAAGAAACTAGATGAAAGGTGAATGCTTTGAACTACGATAAATTATTACATATTGAAACAGAAGAAATACAAGTAGGATTCCATAAGTCCTATCATTATCATCGATATGAACCAACTCCATATGAGCATTTGGAGCAATTATTTCGCGAATTTCCGCTTCGTGAGACAGATTATGTAGTTGATTTTGGATGTGGAAAAGGGCGTTTAAACTTTTATATTCATTATGTATTTCAGTCGACTGTAAAGGGAGTTGAAATCAATGAAGACTTTTATTATCAAGCGCTTCTTAATTTAGAACAATACGCAAAAAGCAGAAAGAAAAAGAAAGAAAAGATACATTTTTATTTAGGAAGAGCAGAGGATTTTTTGGTACAGCCAGAAGATAATTATTTCTATTTTTTTAATCCTTTTTCCTTGCCTATCTTTCAAAAAATTATTAGTAATATCGTGTACTCACTGGAACAAAATAGTCGCAAGGTCAACATTATTCTCTATTTTCCTTCAGATGAATATCGATTTTTTATGGATAACCATGCATTATTCAAAAAGAAAGGAGAGGTGAAAGTCGGGAATAGGACAGAAAAGGATACGTTTATCATTTATCAATCTCTTTATTAGGCATTGTTTCTTGCCCGTTAAATCTTTAAAGATTTAACGGGATTTAATTTATTTTAATTTTTTTGGGAGATAATACCATTAATGAAAGGATTGTCTAAAGTGAATTTTTCCTTTATATTCAATTTATACAAGTAGAAAGTCTTAGGTAAAAAGTTTTGAATAACATGCGTTAATCGAAAGCGAAAAAGAGATAATCAAGAGAAATCGCTTATTAGAATATTTTTAGAGGGGAAATTACTATTTTTACATTGCCTAATGCTGATTCAGTAACTTATTTACAAGTGGAATATTCTATTCCTATTATTCTATTATCGATCTTAATCGCATGTTTAGCATCTTATACGGCGCTTTCCATGAATGAGCGGATTGTTTATAATAGTTTTTTTCATCGATATATTTGGTTAGGATTAGCATCTATTACCATGGGGTTCGGAATTTGGTCTATGCATTTTATTGGGATGAGCGCCTCTATGCTCCCAGTAAATATGAAATATAATATTCCATTAACGATACTTTCAATAGTACCAGCTATTCTAGCTGCTTTTTTGGCTTTCAGCCTATCAAGCAAAGCTAGAAATTCTAGTAGATTAATTGTATTCGCGGGGATATTTATGGGGATTGGTATTAGTGCTATGCACTATATTGGAATGAGAGCAATGGTTATAGAGGCTAATTATGCCTATCATTTTGGCTATTTTACTTTATCTGTTGTTATTGCCGTGCTTGCTTCTTTTGCTTCCTTATTTATTTTTCTAAAGTTACAGCCATATATGAATAACTTTATTGTGAAATGTATTACCTCTCTTTTGATGGGAATTACGATATCAAGTATGCATTATACTGGAATGCATGCTGTCAGGTATTATGTGGATTCAGAAAGAGAACTTATTCATTCCCACGCAAATCATCTTAGTATAAAATCAATCATTCTCGGTATATCAATTGGTATGGCTATTCTTTTTTTATTTTCTTTTTTATCTAGCTTGCTGGATCGCTATGTCGACTATCGGTTAAATCATTTTGATGCATTAACGAAGCGCCCCAATCGCAGGCAGTTTGAAAAAGTGATAGGCTCTGCTACTTATTTAAGTGGGATAGCAATTCTTCATATTCATAATATAAATAAATGGAATAGTAAGTATGGCTACTATTTTGGTGATAAAATCATTATTTATATAGAAGAAGTGTGTAGGAAGCTAGTAGGCCATAATATAGAATTGTTTCGAATAGAAGGAAATCGTTTTGCGTTCTTAAGTAGGACAAATGAGGATCTAGAGAATTTAATTTTAGAACTTAATCGTCTAACAGCCATAATATCTAGTCCTGTAATAATTGATGATCAAATGATCAAGATAGAGACAGCTATTGCATTGTCTGTTAATGAGAAAAAGGTTTCTGCCAAACAAATATATTTAAATGCTGTAGCAGTTTTAACTCATTATTCGCTTCGCTATGAAAATGAAATAATAAAGTATGATTCAGGTAAACATAAGCGAACATTTGCTAATCATCTTGTGAGTGAGATAGAAGATGCCCTCATAAAAAAACAATTATACTTAGTGTATCAGCCTAAAGTAAATTTAAACTCAAAGGAAGTAGCAGGAGTGGAAGCTTTATTAAGATGGAAGCATCCTAGATATGGGGAGATTTCTCCAGGAGTTTTTATTCCTATTTTAGAAGCGTCTGACAAAATTTGGGAAGTTACTGACTGGATTATGGAAGAGATCTGCAAGCAAATGGCCAGATGGCAAAATCAAGATAGAAGCCTATCTGTGGCATTTAATATTCCTGGTCCTTATGTTACTTCTCGACGACTAATGAGAAACTTAAAAGCGTATGTAGAGAAATATAAGCTAAGTCCATCATTAATCGAGTTAGAGATTACTGAAACAAGCGCCGTCGGTAATATGGAAGGAGCAATTCAATCCGTGCAAGCTTATAGAAATGCAGGTTTTTCTGTTGCTCTTGACGATTTTGGTACTGGGGTATCATCTTTGTCCTATTTAAAAAGAATTCCAGTCAATACATTGAAAATAGATAAATCCTTTATTGATGAAGTTCCAGAATCGCAAAAAGATGGAGAAATTATTAAAGCTATTATTGCCTTGGCAAGTTCTTTGCATTTATGCATTGTGATAGAAGGGGTAGAAAGAGAAGAGCAAATTGAATATTTATCTACCATAAATAAATGGCCGATTATCCAAGGATATTATTATGCTAAACCGATGAATAATCTTGCTTTGGAAGAGTGGCTTTATATGTTTGAAGAAGAAAAAACAGGATAGAAGTTTGAAAAATAAGATCATCCGCTTTTAAGTTAAAAGAAAGATCCTTTTCTTTTCGTGGGATCTTTGAGATAAATAGAAATGATAAGTGAAATAGGGTGGTTGATTTGCGTGACTATTCTGCAGATAATTTAATATCTTTAGAGAAGGCTCCTGTATTTTTTGATTTACAAGAATCATTTTCTAATTTAATAGTTGGTAAAATGGGGGCATTTTCCTTTCTAGTTTTAGCAAAGAAAGACTGATAAAATATGAAAGAGAAACAACAAAAGATCATAACTAAAAATAAGCTGTTTAGAACGAAATTCATTTATTCATCCTCCTTTTGATGGTGCTGATATGGTAACTATACCGTTTATTGATGAAGGCAGTATAAAGACAGAGTTAAGTTTAAATGGAGTCAGTGTAAAGATGAATAGCAAATAGATGAAAGAGGTGTTTTTATGTATTTATCCGTGCAAGAAACCGCAGAATTGCTGTCGATTTCAGAAATGAAAGTGAAAAACCTTATTTTACAAAATCAGATTAGGGCCATTTATGATGGGACGGATTATCTTATTAACAAGGAGCAATTTAATACGCATTTTAAGCAAGTGGAAAAATATAAAACGTTTGTAGAAGAAGTATTAAGTGAGCCAATTCCTGAGGATTTAGACATTAAAGATGAGGATTAGTGTTTTTTAGTTTGTTAATAATAAGGCTGACAAACAACTAAATAAGAAGGTAAAGACGAATCAATAAATTTAAATAAATGCCTTGCTGACATCTATTCGTAAGAGCTTGCCGTCGAGGTTTAAGAGCGTCTATTCTTATTGTAGGAGTGGAGTGTCCTTATCTCCGCTCCACTTCAATTTTTTCGAAAATAATTATAGCCCAGGGAAAACGGAGTGAATCAGTTTGTAGATGATAACTAAAAACTATCTTTTTAAAGTGAATAAAAACCCAAACAATCATATGTGAACTGCCCCCTGTCAAGTAGACAGTGGAAATAATAAAAAAGATCTAAGCGGCTTTAACTCTATATTCCATAGGGCTAAGGCCGTTTAATCGTTTTTGATATCTATTGTTATTATAAAATTGGATATAGTCATCTATCGCAAGAGAAAGTTCCTCAAAGGTCTTATATTTGTGTAAATAATACTTTTCGCATTTCAGTGTCCCCCAAAAAGACTCCATTGGACCATTATCAATACACTTTCCAACTCGTGACATACTGTGTGTTATCTCTGCCTTGTCTACTTTAAGCTTAAAACCTTTTGAAGTATACTGATACCCTCGATCACTATGGATAATTGGATGTTCTTCCTCCAATAAAAGTACGGTTGCTTGATCAAGCGTTTGGAATACAAGTTCATTATTATTCGAATGTCCTAAAACATAGCTAACAATGGATCCATCATAAAGATCCCGAATGGCACTTAAATATGCCTTCTTTGATGAACCATACTTAAATTCTGTCACATCCGTCACCCACTTTTCATTTGGTTTTATTGCGGTAAATTCCCGATTTAAGATATTCTCTGCCACTTGTTGGGGAACGGAGCGTTTATAACGTTTTTTCTTGATACGAATGATCGAGCGTAAGCCAACCACTTTCATTAGTCGATAAATTCTTTTATGATTCAATCTTTCTTTAAACTGTCTATTCATGTGAAGGGTCATTTGGCGATAACCGAAGATGCCCTCCACTTTTTCATGGAGAATTTTCATCTCTTTCATGATTTTCTCATTCAATATCTCTTGAGAAGAAGGAACGCGATGAAGCCACTTATAATAGGCGGATCGTGCAATTCCCGCTATTTCACTCAGTAAACGAATGCTTATATTCTCTTCCTGATGGATCTCTTGAATAGCGATATACTTATCCTCCGATTGGATTTGACTTATTTTTGCCTCCTTTCGATCTCCTCTAACTTTTTTAAAAATAAGTTTTCTGCACGTAATCGCTCATTTTCTCTTTCTAACTTCTTCATTTGAAGAGTCATTTTCTCCTCTGGAGTTAGCTCGGATTCCTCTTTCGTAGAACCACGCCTATCTTTCAATGCATCTACTCCGCCATCTTCATACTTCTTAACCCATTGATAGATTTGTTGATAAGAAACCTGATGAGTATTAGCTGCTTCTTGATAGTCTTTTTTGTTCCCTAAACAATCTAGCACAATTTGTATTCGTTCTTCCCAAGTCGTTTTTCTTCCCTTAGTCATAGAGCTCGTCCTTCCTTGTGACGTATCTTTTATTTCACTATGACTATTATACTTCTTAATCCACCTTCTAAGGACAGATGGATCTGATATTTCATACATTCTCGTAATTTCACGAATCGAGTAATTTCCAGAGGCATAATCTTGAATAGCGGATAACTTTAGTTCTTTAGAATACTTTTTCCAGGAAGAAGTCTCTTTTAGTCCTTCTAAACCGAATGTATCAAATTTATATTTCCATTCCAAAACGGTAGAAAAGTGCACCTTATAAATCGATGAAACTTGGAGTGACGAATTTACTTCCCCTAAAGCTTTCACTATTTGATATTTCTCTTCTACAGAATAAGATTTTCTAGGCATAAAAATACTCCCCTATAAGTAACCAGATTTTTATTTTTTAATCTGTCTACCTATAGGGGAGCATATCAATGGTATCTCCGTATAATTATTCGGGTTATCATCGACCGGAAAACTTTATATGGTTATACTTCTAGCCATGAATGAGACCAATTTTCGATTTCTTTCATAATTGGTTCTAATGAACGCCCTTTTTCTGTTAGAGAATATTCAATTCTAACCGGCGTTTCAGGGTATACCTCTCGTACCACAATATCAGCTTGCTCTAAATCCTTTAATCTCTCCGATAAAAGTCTTCCGCTTATTCCAATGGAGGATTCTATAGAACAGAAACGTTGAGGACCGTTTAACAGCTGATAAATAATTAAACCAGTCCAGCGTTGGCTTAAGATACTCATTGCTTTTTCAAACCGTGGACAAATTGTTGAATGGTTCATCTTACATCCCCCCTCGTAATAATTATACAATAATTATTATTTTAAGTAAAAATATTATGAATCATAACTTGATTACTTTACAACTGTTGTTTATTAAAATAAAATTACTTACATAAAGTAACTAAAAATGGAGGAAAAAGAATGACATTTCATAACGATTCAACTATTTATGCAAAATCAATAACTTTAAAAGTATCTAATCTAGAAAAGTCTCTTTTGTTCTATACGAAAATAATTGGTTTTTCAGTTGCGAGTCAAGATAAAAGGACTGCATCTTTACGTGCAGGAACAGGGGAACCTTTTTTATTTATAGAAGAATTAAAAGAAATCGAGCCTAAAACGGTACGAACAACAGGACTCTATCATTTTGCTATCTTGGTGCCATCAAGAGAGGAGCTAGGAATTATATTGAACCATTTGCTAGAAACAGGTTATCCATTACAAGGAGCTTCTGATCATTATGTTAGTGAAGCAATCTATCTAGCAGATCCAGATGGAAATGGGATTGAAATCTATCGAGATAGAAAGGCGACAGAGTGGGAGTGGGAAGATGGATTTGTGAAAATGGATACAGCCTATATGGATACAAAAGGAGTGCTTGCATCTGCAGGAAATCGCCAATGGAAAGGTCTTCCCGAGCAAACTATCCTTGGTCATATTCATTTACATGTTGCGGATTTAACAGATACGGTTGATTTTTATGTAAAAGGATTAGGCTTTGATGTCGTTCAAAAATATGGTTCACAAGCGTTCTTTCTTTCAACAGCACAATATCACCATCATATCGGCTTAAATATTTGGAATGGAATGGGGGCACCTGCTCCAGAAAAGAATCATGTTGGTTTAGCTTATTTTGATTTGAGTATACCTGATCACGAAAAACTAGAAGAAATTAAGCATAGAATTGTACAGATAGGGGCATTAATTATCGAAAAAGAGGGTAAATGGTATACATGGGATCCCTCTGGAAATATGATTCATTTAACAGTTTTTTGAATATATAAAGCACTGCTTAATTTCTATTTTCTTATTAAACTTTAAATTAGAGTACATCATTTCCAAGTTGGACTATAATCAACATTTATTAGGAGTGATGCATTAGTTGTACTATAATCAAGGTGTATATCAATATTTCATCGACAATTCAGAAAGATTAACAGAAGAATGGTATAATGATTTGACAAAAAATGATCCAAAAGGTGTGTACGCAGCAACTGATTCATATGCGATTGAGACAATGAAAAAGCAAAACAATGATTTTCATCTTCGTCTTGCAGGTCTCTTTATTAAAGATAGGGAAGAGTTCCTTGAAGACATTAAGGAATGGATTTTTAAAATTGCAACCGATCAGGGGCATTTAGATACACCAATTCATTTTATTATTCGTGAATTTATTCGAACGAGGGAGCAATATTTTCAGTTGATCGAAGAATACGCGGCCAAACATCATGTCGAGCAGTCACGCGTCATTGAATGGAGCCATTCTGTTGTAAAGGTTCTCGATAAAATTATCTTGAAATATACTGAGGAACATCATAATTATTCCAATAGGCAGCTTATAGCACAACAGGATATGATTAATGAATTAAGTTCACCAGTCATTTCTTTGAGTAAATCAAGTGCACTCTTGCCTCTTGTTGGAGATATTGATACAGCGCGTGCTGCTTCTATATTAGAAAATACGATTAAGCAATGTGAAGAGAAGAAAGTATCCAGATTATTTATTGATTTATCTGGTGTAATTATTATTGATACAATGGTTGCCCATCAGATATTCCAATTGATTCATGGTTTAAGCTTAATTGGAGTGAATACGACATTATCAGGTATTCGCCCAGAAATAGCAACAACCGCAATACAGTTAGGATTACCCTTCGCGGATATTTCAATCGCTTCCACGCTTTCTAAAGCAATTGAGCAAGATGGCAACTTTGAAAAGTAAGTAAATTATGAATCAGTGAAAGGGACGAGTACCGTATATAAGGAGCCGCCAACTTCTGTTGTCCAAAATTTGTCCACTTGTATGCAGGTTATCATATAGAGAGACAAGCAACATGTGTCTTATTATTATCGGCTTGTTTATTGGTAGAAGAATTTTTACGCCAGGATTACCTTGCTGGCTCACATTAAATACCAGCTCGTCGTAAAAGGGTTTACCTGACGTACTTGATCTCTTTCAGCGATTTAGAATTAGTAGAGAATGTATATATTATTCTAAGTTAATGTCAATCATTTTTGCTTTTCCTAACAGGTTATCTTGTTCTGTATAGGCATCGCTTGTACTTAACTGGACTTTATTAACGGCAGAATTTTCTAAGATAAAGCCTATATTTCCTTTTTTTCGTTCTCCTGGATTTAATACTCCATTAAGCTCTTCTAAGTAGATATCCTTTTCCCATGTAATCATTTCATCCTTATCTGTTTGGATGAAAGCAATTGGTGAGAACTTCCTAATTTCGTCCGATAGGTTTTCAAGTTCCACAGAAAACTTGATGAAAGTGAATTGTTCTTCATGTGTATAAGTATGATAAAAGTCTATTAAGCTATATGCTGGTCGATAAGCGATAAGTTTGATGTCTTTGACTGCTAGTCTTACGGAATCAACCTGAACTTCCTTGGCTTCTTTAGAAATGGCTTTTAATGTTGCTTCTCCTTTTCTATCGCGATAAAAGTCACCAGCAGCTAGTAAAGCGGCATCATCAATTACTTGCGGATTGGGAGTATAAATATCCGTTGAAACAGTTTTTCTATCTGCAGCTAGCGTGCTCGTTTCTCTTTTCTTTAAATCGTTATTCTTTGTATTAGTATTAGTTTCTTTGCTGCTACAGCCGGCTAGTAAAAGGAAGGTTAATAAATAGATAATATTTTGTCTCAATGGCGTTCCTCCTGATGGAAAAGCTCCCCTCGCGAAAATAGAGGGAAGCACTTCTTTTATTAAAGTAAAGAAAGTACAGGTTAATAGATGGAAGCAGTCCCCGTGTTTCCTATATCTCAGGAAATGTCGCACCAGCCAGCCCCGACGCTCCTAAACAGGTACCCGCCGCCATTCTATTTATCCGTTATTTTTATTTTTGCGTTTAGTAGATTGAAGATAATTTTTGCATGATCTGTATTGTCCTTTTGTCCTGCAAAAAGGTTGCTAGAAGGTCCGTAGGCATAGACAGGAACGTCTTCACCTGTGTGTCCTCCAGTTGTCCAGCCTGTATTGGTTCGTTTATTGAAGATATCTTCAATAGCATTGTCTATAGTAGTGAGGTCCTTTGTATCAGCAGCCTTTTGAACGGTCTGAATTTCCTCTGAAGTTAAGGATAACTGAATATGATCTTTTAAGGTAGATTTTACATTCGCACCATTTACAATTAATTCTGCCATAAAATCAGGTGTTTTCTTTGCTGCTTTGATTGGCTCGCCATACCAATTATAATCCCCATTAGCTGCAATAGAGAATCCGCCAGTTGAATGGTCTGCTGTAGCAACAACTAAAGTATTTTTATCCTTTTTAGCAAAGTCAATTGCTGCTTTATATGCCTTTTCAAAATCCTCCATCTCACTCATTGCAGCGACAATGTCGTTATCATGGCCCGCCCAGTCAATTTGACTACCTTCCACCATAAGAAAAAATCCTTTCTTATTTTTGTTTAAACTATTGATAGCAGTTTTTGTCATTTCCTCTAACGAAGGTGTATCTTTATCTCTATCTATCATTTTCGGCATTCCTGCTTCCGCAAATAGACCAAGCAATTGTGTATCTTTATTCTTCAGTAAATCTTTACGATTCGTTACATAATTGTAGCCAGCCTTCTTAAATTCCTTCGTTAAGTCTCTATCCTGGCGAACGAAAAGGTCTGTCCCACCACCTAGGAGAATATCCACTTTATGCTTACCATTTATCATCTCATCAAAATAATCATCTGCAATGGCATTCATGTTTTTACGATTAATATCATGTGATCCAAAAGATGCTGGGGTTGCATGGGTAATTTCAGAAGTGGCAACAAGACCTGTGGATTTGCCTTTTTCTTTTGCAGCTTCTAAGACGGTTTTCACTTCCGAATGATCATTGTCTACAGCAATAGCATTATTGTATGTTTTAATACCAGCAGACATTGCGGTTGCGGCTGATGCAGAGTCTGTGACATTTTGTTCGGGATCTTCTGGATATGTCATTTGCTGTCCTACTAAATAAGGATCAAAATATGTGCTTTCTGCCGTTTTGGTTTTCGGATTATCTTTTAAATAGCGATATGCGGAAGTGTAAGAAACACCCATTCCATCTCCTATCAGAAAGATAACATTTTTCGGTTTTCCGTTATTGTTTCCATTTTTTTTTGCTGCTGCATCTGTTCCTGTTAATACAGTTGCTAATCCAGCAACTGTTAGAGAAGAGATTACAGCGATTGGCAGCACCTTTTTTTTCCATGATTTTAAGTTCAAATTTTTCCCCTCCATTATTTAGGCTCGCTTTATTATCATGGAAAAAAGTTAAGCTTGTTTTACAGTAGTTTAGAGAAAAAGTAAAAAAAACTAGGATAAATGTACCCTAGTTCGATAGTAATGATAGAGGTCGTTTGCCTATGGAAAAGGAAAAAGAGTTTTTTACTTTAATGCAAAATTTTTATCGAGTGCATAGGAAACGGCTGCTTGAGCATGTAAAAATGTTGTATCAAATAGCGGAATAGAACTGTCTTCTTGTTTTATAAGTAAGGGAATCTCTGTACATCCTAAAATTATCCCTTCAGCGCCTTGTGCTTGAAGTTTGTCTATAATACGCAAATAGATAGCCTTTGATTCTGGAAGGATTATCCCTTTGCATAATTCATCGAATATAATTTGATGAACTGCTTCTCTATCCTCTTTGTCAGGAATAATTGTTTCAATCTCTTGTTGTAAAAGTGCTTCTTTATAAAAGGACTGCTCCATTGTAAACATCGTTCCTAATAAGCCGACTTTTTTTAAGGTAGCTTTTTTTATTTCATATCCAGTGACATCTGCGATATGAAGTAATGGAATAGTGATAGCTGCTTGTACTTCTTTTGCCATTTTATGCATAGTATTGGTACAGATAATTACGATATCAGCACCGCCCGCTTCCAGTGTTTTAGCGGCATTTATCATTAATACAGTGGCTTCATCCCAATGTCCAGCTTTTTGCAGAGCAACAATTTCTTCAAAGTCAAAGGAATATAGAAGCAATTTAGCAGAATGTAATCCACCCATTTGTTCTTTTACGAATGTATTTATATAGCGATAATAATCAGCTGTTGATTCCCAGCTTAACCCGCCAATTAGTCCAATTGTTTTCATTAGATACTCCTTTATGTCCATTTTTTCACATCATAACATGGTATACTGGTATAGAATAGAGCCAGTAATTATATACTTTTATAGTACCAGTTTGTTTTTTAGGAGGATTCTGCATGATCTTTATTACGATTGACCGATCCAGTTCTATTTCTTTAACACAGCAAATTTATGATCAAGTTCGTAATGGAATATTGGAAAAGCAATTAAAAGAGGGAGATAGACTAGCTTCCTCAAGAGAATTAGCAAGCTCTATTGGAGTTTCGCGAAATATTGTGCTGGAGGCGTACGAACGTTTAATTGCAGAAGGCTATTTAGAAGTAAGACCAAAGTCAGGGACTTTTGTAGCAAGAGGGACTTCTCTTTCGTTTACAGAAAATACAAGAAGAAAAGAAACTCCTAAAAAAAGCGATGCGAATAAAAAGAGGTATATTGATTTTAAAGCAGGGAATCCAGCAATCGATTATTTTCCAAGGAAGAAATGGGCACAATTAACAAAGGAAATTTGTTTGCATTCTTCGGAAGCAGTCTTTGGATATGGAGAGGCCTCTGGAATGAAAGAATTAAAGAATGCCCTTGTTGACTATTTAAAAAGAGTTAGAGGGGTGCAATGCAGGGCAGAGCAAATTTTTATTACATCGGGTGCTACTCAAGGATTGAAGCTAATCACAGAAATGCTTGGGAGAGGAAATAAAACGATAGCAGTTGAGGATCCTGTGACAGATGAAATGAGAAATATTTTTACTTTTAGCAATGGACAAATCATTCCTGTTCCTGTAGATGAAAATGGGATTGATCCAAGTGGATTACCAAAACAATCCCCCAGTTTTGTCTTTGTTATTCCTTCCCATCAATTTCCTTTAGGGGGTATTCTTTCTATTCAAAGAAGGCTGCAATTAATCGAGTATGCGAAAAAGATGGATTGCTATATTGTAGAAGATGATTATGACAGTGAATTTACCTATGAGGGGGCTCCTGTACCGTCTATCCAAGGAATAGCACCTAACCACGTTATATATGTAGGAACTTTTAGCAAAATTCTTTCACCAGGCTTACGGATAGGATATGTAATTTTACCAGAGGAATTAATAAGTGATTTTGAACAGCTTAAGTGGTTTTCAGACAGACATACTTCCTCTCTGGAACAATTAGTATTAGCCCGTTTTATCAGGGAAGGCTATCTAGATCGGCATGTTCGCAAAATGAAAAAAATATATAAAGAAAAACGGGAACGGTTAGTCTTAGCTATTCAGCAAAATTTTGAATATGCTACCATCATTGGTAAATCGGCAGGAATGCATTTAGTTGTCGAAATTCCAGATACAGATTTTCATTCCACCTTCATACATAAAATCGAGGAAAATGGAGTAAAGGTATATCCGATTGAACAGTATAGTTTAGTTAAAGGAAAGCATAAGAGTAGAATTGTAATGGGTTATGGTGGATTATCCCTCGAACAGATTGAAAAAGGCGTCCGATTATTGCGAGAAATCCTTAATACAGAAAAATAGTCTTTTTAATGGAAAAACTATCTGAAATTCATTTTTTTTTAATATGATATATGTAAATATAGTTTATATCAGTAAAATTAATATCCTAAGGAGTATGTAGATATGAATAAATCAAGAAAAAGCATCTTTTCAAAAAAGTGGTTAATCATACTTTTTGGGGTACTCATTATTCTCTTATTTATCCCGACCCCTTATTATTTAAATCAACCAGGCTCAATTGAAGCACTTGCATCAAAAGTGACGGTAGAGAATGGTACGAAGTCTGAAAAGGGAAGTCTGAATCTAACAACAGTTTATTCGATTAAAGCAAATAACCCCTATATCTATCTATACGGATTGGTCGCACCACATACGGAAATCCGAAAGGAAGAAGAGGTTAAGGGGAATTTAAGTGATGATGAGTACAATAAGCTGCTGCTTCATATGATGGATACATCAAAGCAAAATGCGATTATCGCTAGTCTGCATGCAGCAGGGAAAAAGGTAGAGTTTACTTATAACGGTATTTTCGTTGCTCAAGTATTAGATAACTCTAAGGCAAAATCAATTATTCAAGTCGGAGATATTATTAAAAAAGTGGATGGAAAGGCATTTACTAAAAGCGAGAAGTTAATTGCTTATTTAAAAGAAAAGCAAGCAGGAGATATAGTCCACCTTGAATTTTTACATGGCAAGAAAAAGAAAGAAGCTGATGTAGAAGTAATTGAATTAGACAAAAAGACAGGGCAGGTTGGTATTGGGATTGCTCCAGAAGATAATATGACGATCCACCCTTCTATTGATGTAAAAATTAATAGTGAAAATATTGGAGGGCCTTCCGCCGGATTTATGTTTTCATTAGAAGTCTATAATCAAATTGTCAAAGAAGATTTAACAAGAGGCTACAAAATAGCCGGTACCGGAACGATGGATGCCGAAGGAAATGTGGGGCAAATTGGTGGAATCAAGCATAAAATCGTTGCGGCACATAAAGAAGATGTGGATATATTCTTCTATCCACGCGATATAACAGAATATGATACGAATGAAAAGGAAATTAAAGAACAAGTAAAAGAAGAGGGATATACCGATATTAAGATAGTTCCTGTTAGTACCTTAAAAGAGGCAATTGAGTATTTAGAAAAGCTACCAGAGAAGAAATAAATTTATGGGTTATTAGAAATCTCCTTACATAGTAGGGAGATTTTTCTTTTTATAAGAAAGGAGACAGGGAGATTCCTGTAAAATTCTAGCGTTTAGAAAAGCCTGAAATGGGAAAGTTATATATAAGAAATGAAAAGCACGTATAGTCGGTAAAACGGCATTTATAAGGAGGTTCACGATGTCAGAATTTTTCAGTGGTTTTTTTAATATTCTTTATGGAGCTTTCGGAGTTCCTCTACTTTTAATCGTTCTCATTATTCTTGTTATCGTTGTTTCACAAAGAAGACGAAAAAAGAAAATGAAGCAAGAAGACTGGATGGGGCATTCGTCAGTAGAGAAAATCGAAAAAGATAATAAAAAGAAGTAGCAAAGCACTTTCCTTCCTTTAGATGAAAAAAATTTGGCCATAAAATTCAAGTATAAGAAGAACCTGAACAATTATCCTTTTTTACATCTGGATACTTGTTCAGGTTTTGTAGGTTGTTTTGTAAAGTTTGATGCCAAAAAAGTCTGTTATCAATATCAATAAAGCTAGAAACTGAACTCACTGAATATTAAATCTTTAAGACCTTTTATCCGATGTTTGCTCACTGGTAAAGTTTCTTCAGAATCAATTAGAACCAGATTATATGAATTCATAAATTCATCTTTTTGAATTTTTTTAACTCTTTCTAGGTTGACTAAATAGGATTTATGGATACGATAAAATCCGTGCTTTGCTAATTTTGCTTCAAGAACTTCAAGTTTCTCATTACTTTCAATAAGTTCTCCAGTTGTAAGATGTATTGTGGTTTTTCGAATGGTTTTACCAATAAAGTTGATCTCATCCTTTTTAATTAATAAGTACCCAGTTGATGTCTTAACCCCTACCCGAAGGTCGTCTTTATTTACATAATTAACTCGCGTTAGTGTTTGGAATAATCTAAATACATCAACAGGCTTTACTATATAATCTAAGGGATAAAAATTATATGCATCCAATGCAAAGGATTTGTGATTACTGATGAAAACAATTTTTATATTTTTGTAATACTGATTGATATGTTCTGCTAGTTTAAATCCAGATTGAGATGCAATTTCTATATCTAATAATGCAATATCTACTTTATTCTCATTTAAAAAAATTGGAAGAGAATCACCATTTGTAGAGGTATATACTAAATTATATGGTGATTCTTTAAAAATATCTTTATATAGTTCTAATTGTATCGGGTCATCGTCTATAGCTATGATACTTAATTTAGACATTTTTATTCAGAATCATTCTTTTTGTCTTTACTAGGAAGTTCAGGTTCGTATGTAAACCAATACGATGCTAGAGTACCCTTTGAGGCCATAAAACCAACCTTACCTATAATTTTTGCTAGTACTTTCGTAAATAAGTTCATAAATAATCCACCTTTCTTGTAGTTTTTTTATCTAACCAATCGGTCATGTCATGATGCCATTTTGTGAGTGAAATCGATTGGAAGAGAACAGATAGCCAAATACTTGAGATAATACTTGATTTACCTATAGGTAATAATATCGTGAGGATGAACAGTGTTGTAATAAAAAATAATGAAATATGTTTGAATAACATTTTCTTATTGTCATTAAATAAAGCTCTAGTTTTATGTAAGACAGGAGCTTTTTTATTATAAATAAACATAGAAATTAAATAAATTATAAGGACAGCGATCATATTAAGAGCTAGAAAATGCTTGGTTGCTATCGAAAGTATAAGGATTAAAATAGTACTGTAGACCACACATTTTAAATAACTTTTAAAGTGTGCTCCTCCACCAAAAGTTCTAAGAAAAGCTCCTGTAAAAAGAGATACGGTGGCTTCAATAAAAACTCCAAATAAAACCGATAGTATTAGAATAACTGAAATTTGAATAGTTAATGAGATTATCCACTCTAGTCCGTATCGTATATACTCTTTATTATCTCTGTATTCTGGGGCATGTTTGATAACAAAATTAGTTACTTCATTACTAATTATATTAGGATTAACCATAAATTATTTCCTTTCTTTAGGTGGTATGAGGACAAACATACTTAAAGTTCGATTATTAAGTTCTGGATATATGTATCCGTTATATCTCTCTAAAGTCATCATAATATTGCTTAGTCCTAATCCATTTTCATAAGTAGTTTTTGTACTATAACCATCTTGAAATATGTTTTCCAAATCTAGCAGCTCTGGATTCACTTCATTTAACACTTCGACTATTAAGTACTGATTTTTGTAAAATTTAATGACTATTTCTCTAGAAGCTGTTTCGTTTGATTTTATAAATTCATATGCATTAGAAATTAAGTTTCCGATAACATTGTTAAATTCATAAACTGGCATAGGAATGAGTTCAAATGTATCGGAGATAAAAATATTAAAATTAATACCGTCTTTTTTTAAAATCTGTTTGTATTGAATAAGTAAACCGGCTATTGACATGTAATGTAAAGGTAGAGTTTCAGAAGTTGTCTGAAACTCTTCAGTGAGTTCACTCAGATAAGCTTTTAAATCATTTATTCTATTTAGATGGACTAGAGAATTGATAGTGTTAAGTTGAAAGATAAAGTCATGCCTTTGTGCTCGTATACTTCTTAGATAAAATTTTGCACTTTTCTCTTGCTCAGTTAATAATTTTTTTTCTGCTTTAATAGTGTTTAGATAAACTAAGTACCTTGTAAGATAAATAAATGCAATACTCGAGATAATTATTAAATAAGCAGAGGTAATCGAAATACCGTCATCTTGAATGACTTTAATTACAATTAACATGAATAACACAACAAATAGGGGGAAAATCCACCAAAACTTTGGGGTCTTAGCATGAGAAATGTCCTGGTTAGGTATAAGACTCCTCCTAAATGCTCTTAGAAATAATAATAGTAGAGTTAATAATGAACCGTTAACTAATCCAGAGATAAATCGTATTTGATTAAATGTTGAAGAGCCTGCAAAAAGTAGATCAAAAATAATAATATTTATCAATTGTACAATCAGTAGAAGGGTCATACTTAATAATAGGGATAATATTGAAAAAGTGAATTTCACTTTATATAGCTTGGATATAAGAAGAGCCAGAATTACTACAGCTAAAGGCAATTTAATAAAGGGATAACTTAGTGATAGTGTTAAAAATATGGCTGTTCCTAGACTTATAGAAAATAAATAAAGTATTTGTATTTTACTAAAATGAAATTTATTTAATAATTGTAGGGTTATTAAAAGCATTGGGATTGTTTCAAACAGAGCTCCAATAAAATCAATAAAAATCAATGTCTTCTTACACTCCTATAAGTAAGTATATAAAAGTTGGAAAAATTAGAAATCAAATAGCGAAAGTATTCGAGCCTATTTTTTATGATAATTCAAACAATTAAGCGTTTCCCATTTTACGTATTGCCCTTTTATGTACTCTAAATGTCCTAATATGCAGCTTTTTATCCCTTTTATAATTTTCGAGGTATTTATAAACCTGTTTCATTTTATAATGGAAAATATAGGATAAAAGGGTGGTGGTTTAAATACTAAAATACATTTCTATTTATTACGGAATAAAGAAATTTAAAAAAGTAAGGAACAAATAACCTCTGAAAAAAGGTTGTATGGATTGGATTTATTTTCCTATTCTCTAAATAACAATGTAACATCAAATTTAAAATAAATCAATTTTTTTACACAAATAGTAAATAATGTTCTCGGATACTTGATGACCTTATGTAAATATATTAGTACTGTTATAATCCATATGATTCCCAGGAATTAATTACTGATAATTAATTCTTAATATTCTGATATTAGGATACAGTGTTAAGTTTAGTACCTTTTAATACACAGATAGTATTAAATAAATTATAAACGCTGGTGATAAATTATGAATGCACAGTTTAAAAAAGGTGTACTAGAATTAATAGTCTTAATAATAATAAACAAAGAGGATGAATACGGTTATTCACTAATAAAGAAGATCTCGAATAAGATCGTTATATCGGAAGGTACTGTTTATCCGATTTTAAGAAGATTAGTTAAAGAAAAGTATGTCACGACATATCATGAAGAATCAAAAGAAGGACCATTTAGGAAATACTACAGAATTACAAAGGAAGGTATAGCTAAACTTGAATCCTTAAAGATGGAATGGAATGAGTTTTTCCTAACAATAAATCGTTTTGTCGAGGAGAATGATAAACTTGAACAAAAATAATTTTTTGAAACTACTCAAAAATAGTTTGAAGTTTATGTCTGAAAAAGAAAAGAAAGATATATTAGAAGAGTATAGCATGCATTTTACGGAGGGATTAAGTGAAAATAAAAGTGAAGAGGAAATTTCTAAAGAATTAGGTAATCCTGAAGAAATCGCTAAGGAATTAAACGCTGTTTATGCGATTAATAAGGTCGAAGAAAAGAAAAGTATAAGAAGTATGCTTACAGCAATGATGTCCATAATGGGTTTAAGTTTAATGAATTGCATTATTATTATAGTGAGTTTATTCTTTATGTTATTATTAACGCCATTTATATTGGCTTATGTCATTGGTGTGCCTATAATGATCCTATCTCCCATAATTTTAATAGTAATGGGATTTGTAGATGGTTCTACCATTGGACTTGGGGAAATTCTCGAGTCTATAAAAGGAGTTATTATAGGAGCCATTTTAGCCATCCTAGGGTATTATATAGGGAAGTCATTTATTAAATTATTTATTAAATATCTAAAATGGAACGCATCAATAGCAAGGGGGAAAAATGGATTATGAAAAAAATTTTTTTTAGTATCCTATTTCTCTTTATATTAAGCGCGTGTTCAAATGAAGAAAATATTGGCACCTCTGAAAACCAAATACCCGATACAAAGAATATAGAAATCCCTAGTATTATTTTTTCTTCTGACAAACAAAACAGTGTAATTGATGAAAAGGAAATGAAATCAAGTATAAAAATGTACCTAGACACTTATGAAGCATTACAGCTTGCTAGCTATCCATTTGAAGAAATGATCGATGAAGAAAAGGAATTGACTAAAAGTGAATTGGAGAAATTAGACCAAATTTACAGACTAACAAAAGAAAATGATGAAAATTTCTCTAATTATATTTCACAAAATACATTACCTGAAGGGTATCTAGAGGAGTCTGAAAGAATTAGCAGATATATTACAGGTGTAAATGAGATTATTTACGAAATAGATACAATGCTTAATCAACTTACAGACGACATAGAGAAAGAAGTTATTCCGACAGTAAACTTTGATTTAATAAATAAAAAAAGTGATGTAGTGAATGGAAGAGAACAGAAAAAAATAGAAGAGTTTCTCGAGAGGGAGAATATTGATACTAAAGCATTTGGGAAGAATTCACAAGGAAAAACAGAATAATTTTATAGATATAAAAAAAGATGTACCGAATTTATTTTCAGGTACATCTTTTTTTGTATGAGAAGTATTCCAGCTTAAGATTAACCTCGATATTTATACGGTAATTCCAAAGGGAAATGCGTGTAATGGCCGGGTTTTTTAGATGTTCTAGAAAGTGTGCTGCTGGGACTCAGTCTAGTTATTTCTTATTCACTATTATATATAGAATGATATTATCCTTAAAACATTACTATGAAAATAAAATATTGAATCTCTTATATTTTGGTAGTATTGTTTTTTTATACCAGTCAAAGGAATGAAGAATAATGTTTAAAGTATCTATGAATGAAAATCAAATAATGAACACAGGAATATTGAAAATAAAACAAAATAAAAACAAATTTATAAGTAATGCTTCACTAATTATGGGATTGAAATCTCCATTAGTTTGTACTGCTGCACATTGTGTTTTTGATTGGTATAAGCAAACAAATGCGAATGAGATAACCTTTATAACTTATGATAAACAAGAATATGAAGTGGAGGAAATCTACGTCAGTAAGGAGTGGGTTCAAAATGGAATAGTAGATTATGATACTGCTTTTCTCACTTTAAAAGAACCGCCTTTAGAAACAGACAATATAATTAAGCCTATATTTAATAACACCTCGAAAAAACAGCATGCATTAATACCTTACATACAGAAAAAATTTCTCCGGAAAAATAAAATCGAAATAATAAAAAACATAACATTTGAGGACTATATACACAATTCATCCTTGTTAGGAGTAAAAGGAAAAGCGGGAGTAGGTAGCTCAGGCAGCCCTTGGCTGTTAGAAAAAGGTCGTGATTACTTCCAATTTTCAAATACAAGTTTATCTTTTAATAGTGTTAAAGATATAGTGTGGGGCCCTTATTGGGGGGAACACATAGAAAATTTATATCTACATGCCAATAAAAAAGGGAACAACTTAGAAAGTATTAAAACCTATAAATTATAAAACTAGAAAGGAGGTGTGACTATGTCTAGAACGGATGTTTTATCTCTGCAAAGTTTAAGATATAAAAAGAACGATGAGCCGCCAATTGGTTCAAATGTCAGCGTTAACTGCAAAACACATAGTGGTTTAAGCCTTTTTTTCTGTGTAGTTCCTAGATAAGAAATTCAAAAAATTAAGCACAAATTAACTTGGTTAATTTGTGCTTATAATGAGGTGAACTAATGGATAATAGATATATAAAGTACATAAATGAAGGCTATTATTATAATGTTGCTAGTGAAAACAATCAAAGATTGCTCCATTTAGACTGCCCACCAGATAACTACATAGTAATTGATGGAGAACATTGGATAAATGTTTTGGAAAGAAACATTAAACTACCTAATCAGGGCTGGAAGATTCATATTAGTACGAATATGAAAGAGGCGCAAACAACTTTAGATATTGTATCTAAGTTAATGATAGAAAGAAATATATCATTTAAGTACGTAAAAAGTATTACAGAGCTACTAATGAAAGATTCCAAATATGGCGATAGAGGTTCTTCAGGAAAGTTTATTACAATATATCCTGTAAATACTAATCAATTTATCGAGTTATTAAGTTTACTAGAGAATAGCTTATCTCATTTAAAACCTGGCCCGTATATACTAAATGATAAAAGATGGTATGATTCTAACGTCTATTTTAGATACGGTGCCTTCGCGCCAAGATTTACATTTATAGATGGAGTAAAAGTCGATGCTATAGAAAATTTACAGGGTGAACTTATTGAAGATAAAAGGGTTCCTTATTATTATCTGCCTGACTTTGTAGAAGAGCCTCCAGAAATTATAGCCATGGACAAAGCAATGGATCAAAATGATACTTATTCACCCCTTGAAAATTATGATATTAAAGAGGCACTACATTTTAGTAATGGCGGTGGCGTATATATCTGTGAGAATAAATTACAAAACAATACAAAGGTCATTCTAAAAGAGGGAAGGCCTCATGCCGCGGTAGATGCACAAGGGCGTGATGCATTTTCTAGGATTGTAAACGAAAGTGAGATACTTGATAAATTAGAAAAAACAACATTCCCAGTTAAAAAAATAAGTTCCTTTCGTGCGTGGGAGCATTATTTCATCGAAGAAGAGTATATCGAAGGCGATTCACTGTCTGAGTGGCTAGTTAAGAACTACCCTTTCAGCTCTACCCTAAAAAATGAGTCTTACACTGAAGCATGTATAAATATTATTAATCAACTTATTGAGGCTATACATGAAATTCATGAGCATAATGTAGGAATGGGCGATTTACAGCCTGCAAATGTTATAGTCACTCCCGAAGAGAAAGTAAGATTAATAGATTTTGAAACAGCAAGCACAACAAATGATTCTCTTTCTGGATTAATGACTCCTGGTTATATAGGCCATCAAGAAATGAATAAAGAACAAAGTGATTGGTTTGCATTACTAAGGATAGCAAAACAGTTATTTGTACCAATTGGAAGTGTTCAAGATATTTCCTGGAATTTGGATACCATTCATAGTAAATGGGTGCAGGTTGTATTTGGAGAAAAAGCGACTAAAATAATTGACAAAGTTAAATCGCTGTGTGACTTCTATCAATCACGTCCTATGGACGAGTTATTGAGTACAAATGGCCAGTTAAAACAAGATTTTGATTTATCTATCTTAAAATTAAAATTACGGAATTCCATATTAAAAGACGTTAAAATGGAAGATAGACTTTTACCGGGAGATATTCGTCAATATGAAATGGAAGCAGGAATAATAAATGTATTGACCGGCGGCTTTGGTACGGCAATGGCTTTACATAGAACCGGTGGAATAAATCAAACAGTAAAAGATTGGATTGAAAAACAAGAAATCAATCAATTACTTCATTTAGAAAATGGCTTATTTACTGGAAAAATGGGAATTGCTGCAGTTTTATGGGAATTAGGTTATCAAGAAAAGGCAAAAGCCCTATTTGATTCAGACATTGATATTAAAAACATGGAAGATATTTCTCTTGCAGCAGGTTTAAGTGGGATTGGGTTGGCATACTTAGGACTTAGCTACGAATATGATAATCCTAGATATCTAGATATTTGTCTCTCTATTGGAGAGATATTAATAGATAAATTAAATTCTAATGCACCTATCATTACTTTTGATTACGACGTGGTTGATAAGGGAGTCATGACAAGTTGGTCAGGAGTTTCCCTGTATTTTACTGCATTATATAAAAAAACAAAGGATCAAAAGTGGCTGGAATTATCAGAAAAGGCATTAGAAAAGGACTTGAAATTAGGGGTATTTGATGACGATGGCTTGTATCATATAGATGATGATTTTAGGATTTTACCATATCTCGCTGGTGGAGGAAGTGGACTGGCTATTCCTATAATTGAATTAGAGCTGAATGCAGACATAAAGAAATGGGATAAGGAAATTGATGGAATTTGCAAAATTTCGAAAAGTAAATGTTTTTATAACGCTGGATTATTTCAGGGAACCACTGGTATTTTAGCTATTGCAAATCTCTTAGAGCAATACACCAATAAAAACAGTTTAGTCAGCTCAGCTTTATTTACCCTTAATCTACATTTATTAGAGAATGATGACTGTATATTTGTTCCTGGGGATTCATGCTTTAGACTTTCTGGCGATATTATGTCTGGTTCTGCTGGCCTACTGTTAGTAATAAACGATATTTTAGAGAATAGAAACTACTCCTGGTTACCAATACTCAACTTAGAAAAGGTATTTAATTCTTCGATCTTAATAGGGGAAAATTCGCAAAGGAAGGTAGAACTATCCTTCTCTGGTAATTAATTGACTCTCGTGATGTAAAATATATCATTTTATGTAAATAAAAGGATTCAAAGATGATGAGGAAAATTATTTATTATAGGAGGTGATAAAAATGAAAAACGTTCTTGGTTTACAAAAAATAGGTAAGAAAGAACGGAAAAATGGAGATGTATTAAAGTCATCTGTGAGTTTAGGCTGTTCTCCATCAAGTAATACTAGCTGGTTCTTTTGTTAATTCTTAAAAAATACTATTAAGAAAGAAGGAATGGGAAATGAACAAAGTGTTATCTTTGCAAAAACAAGCTGTATCAAAAGACGTACAACTAAAAGCAAAATCACTTGCGAGTATTCAATGTAAAGGAAGTAGCAACGCAAGCTGGTTCTTCTGTTAATTCTACAAAATACTATTAAGAAAGAAGGAATGAGAAATGAACAAGGTATTATCTTTACAAAAAGAAGCTGTATCAAAAGATGTACAACTAAAAGCAAAATCCTCTAAAAGCATTCAATGCAAAGGAAGTAGTCACGCAAGCTGGTTCTTCTGTTAATTCTTAAAAAAACTATTAAGAAAGAAGGAATGAAAAATGAACAAAGTATTGTCATTACAAAAACAAGCTGTATCAAAAGACGTTCAATTAAAAGCGAAATCACTTGCAAGTATTCAATGTAAAGGAAGCAGCAACGCAAGCTGGTTCTTCTGCTAATTCTACAAAATACTATTAAGAAAGAAGGAATGAGAAATGAACAAAGTATTATCTTTACAAAAAGAAGCTATATCAAAAGATGTACAACTAAAAGCAAAATCCTCTAAAAGCGTTCAATGTAAAGGAAGTAGTCATGCAAGCTGGTTCTTCTGTTAATTCTTAAAAATACTATTAAGAAAGAAGGAATGAGAAATGAACAAGGTATTATCTTTACAAAAAGAAGCGGTATCAAAAGATGTACAACTAAAAGCAAAATCCTCTAAAAGCATTCAATGTAAAGGAAGTAGTCACGCAAGCTGGTTCTTCTGTTAATTCTTAAAAAAACTATTAAGAAAGAAGGAATGAGAAATGAACAAGGTGTTATCTTTACAAAAAGAAGTTATATCAAAAGATGTACAACTAAAAGCAAAGTCCCTAGCAAGTATTCAATGTAAAGGAAGCAGCAACGCAAGCTGGTTCTTCTGTTAAGACTAGTAAATGATTTCTGTAAAAGACAATAAAGTTTGGTCAATCAAGCTTTATTGTCTTAATTAATGAGGTGAATCTTAATTGAATGCGTATAAAATGCTCCTATTAGCAATTAATGATACAAAGAAGAAATTACTTTTGGTCACAATTATAATTGCATCTATTTTATTTACAGCAGCAACTTTATTTTTCCCACTTTTGGTAAAGGATATTGTTGATGAATTTTCAATGAATGAGATTAGCCTATGGATGGTTGGAGGTTTAGTTTTATTCTTAGTAATAAAATCTATAATTGAAGCAGTTAATCAGTACATAATATCTAAATTTGGTAACATGGTAATTCGCGATTTACAAAAAAATATCTACAATAAGGTTATTTATTTTAAAGTTGATTTTTTTGATGATTACCACAGCGGAGAATTATCAAGTAGAATCGTAAATGATACAGAAATTGTTAAAGATTTAATCACATATCACATCCCTAAATTAGTTACGGGAATTATAATGATACTTGGTGGATTAGCATTAACAATTATCCTCGATTGGAAACTAACGGTTGTGGTACTAATAATTGCTCCATTTATATTTGGGATTATATTTCCTCTGATGAGGAGAATGGAGAACACTGGGGATAGACAACAAAAAGAAACTTCTGTTTTTATTTCAAAAACGCAAGAGACTTTTAAAAATATAAAGATGGTGAAGGCTTCAACGGCTGAAAAACAGGAAAAAACATTAATGTTTAAGTGTATTGATAGACTATACAATGCTAACTTATATGAAAGTAAAATTTTTGCTATAGTAGCTCCTTTAGTGAATTTTTTACTTATTCTAGGCTTATTAATAGTGGTAGGATATGGGGCATATAGAATCTCAGTAGGAACATTAACTATAAGTACATTAATTGCGTTTGTAATCTATGCCTTTCAAATGATGACCCCAATGAGTTCCATTAGTGGATTTATTGGAGAGTACCATAAAGCTAATGGTGCAATTAAAAGTTTAAATAATATAATGAATAATAACGAAGTTGAATACACTGGTAATACAGAGTATAAATTTCTACATGAATTATCCTTTAATCAAATTACTTTTGGGTACAAAGATAAACCTATGCTTAGTGATATCAGCTTTACTATTAAACGAGGGGAGTCTCTAACGATTGTTGGTCCTTCAGGATCTGGGAAAACAACTTTAATTAACCTATTGGAGAAGTTTTATCATCCAGAAAGTGGTTCCATAACAATAGACAATATCAATATCAGTCATTTGAACACATATGAACTTCGAAAAAACATTGGGATAGTAAGCCAAGGTTCCTCCTTAATTAGCGGTACCATTTTAGATAATTTGCTATATGGTCTTGATGAAGACCAAATTGATGAATCAAAAATAAGAGAGGCTTTAAGGTATGCGAATTTACAAGAGTTTGTTGATAGACAGAAGGACAAACTTAATACAAATATAGGGGAGAGTGGCGACAAATTATCAGGGGGAGAAAAACAAAGATTAAATATAGCTAGGCTATTTTTGAAGAACCCGGATATAATTTTATTGGACGAACCTACCTCAAACTTAGATATAGAATCTAGAAATTTAGTATTGGAATCAATAAACAAACTTACTAAAGATAAGACAGTGATTAAAGTAACTCATAACCTAGAAGAAGTAAAACCAGGTGACAATGTATTATTCATTGAAGATGGAGAAATTGTATGTGAAGGTTCCCATGAAAGAATGAGTGAGATGAATAAAAGATATAAAGAGTTTATTTCTACAGCTGCGGTGTAGTTTGTAGTTTTGGGATTACAGTAAGTAGATTAAATGTTTATCTACTTACTGTTTTTTAGTGTTGATTTTGTGCTATTCGAACATTTTTTCCACGATCTATTCTTCCTTTTTCTTAAGCAATTTTTGCTTAATCCTTAAACTTCTAAGAGATTACTCACCTGCCATATCACCGTTATTGGCATACTAACACTGTCTTTTTCGTTCTGCCATAGCTCTTGCCCATTCCATTTGGAACAATATAAAAAAATTATCATCATTAGCAGAGGGACGCTCGGACTCTTTTTTTCTCGTTAAGTACTAGTTGGTTGTATTTATTCGTGTAATTCCCATAATCAACGACAACCTCCATGATGTTTTGAAAAACCCCCTTTCATTTCCATAAGTTAGTTTCCAGGGAATAATTTCTTATTTGATTGGGGAGTTGTAGCTTCTACTCGGGATAGATGGAAAGAATAGGAAGGATGAATAGCGGTTATTTTCCAAAGAGTATGTTCCTTTAAAATCTAAGGGTCTATTGCTATTATCCTGGAATAATCCCCACTCTGTTAAAGGAGAAAGTGAACTAGGTAAAAAGACGGAGAGGATAAATAAAAAACAGGGAAGAAAGGTACGATGGACACTAGAGGATGAGGAGAAGAATCAGTAATCTTAAATATAATAGTACCTAGATTTAAAGAGGGAATATACTGCGCTTTCGCTTATATCACGAAGAAATACCCAACCATTCAGAACGATTACTTAGCCTGTTATTATATTGTAAAGAGATTGAATCGGTTTCGAAATCCATGAAATAATCTGATTTGCTACAATGAAGGATAGCCTACATAAGACATAATGATGACGGATGAGCATAAATATATTATTTAGAATGATAAAAAACCACTCTAAATGAATAGCAGGGGGAAGTTATGACATTAGAAAAAAAACTAATTGAAAAAACGTATTATGAAGGATACTTACAGGATAGAGACGAGTCGCCAATTGAAGTTTTAGGCCAATTATATATAGCGGAACAAAGAAAGAATGTTCCAGATCTAACCTCCATCCGTTTCGCACAAGGTGAATTATATTTTCAGTACCATGACTATGAAGCGGCAATTTTTAAATGGGAGAATATTAGTAATGAATTAGAGCCATGGGCAAAGAAGAATCTAGCAGATGCATACTTGGAATTAGAGGAATATTCAACAGCGGAAAGTTTTTATAAATCTGTTGTGACAGATTCAGAGCTTTTACAAACAGAAATATCTTTGCAACTATTTTCTTTATATTTTCAAAAAGGGAATCATGAAATGGCATTGGGGATTATTAATAATCTAGTTCTTACTAATCCAGACTATGCGAATATACCAACTATCGCAAAATCATATTATGAAGAACAGCAAAATTGGGAAAAGGCAGTAGAGCTTGCTGTTAAGGAAGGAAAAAGAACAGATGGATTAAAATGGTATGAAGCATTAATTCATTATAGCAACTTAGGAGTGATTCAGCAGTTTGAGCCTGCATACTTTATAGAAAGCTTAAAAAATCTTCAAGAGTTAGACTTTGCTACTTTTGAGAGATTATCTATATCATTATGGAAAAACTATGAAGACACAGCCTATTATCTAACATGGGTAACGGTATTTAATAGCATTTATGAACCTGTTCCTTGCGAAGGAGAAGAAGGATTGGCGCATATTTTGGAAGGTGCGTACGCTCATTTAATTGATGGCAGTTATTCGATTAAGGAAGTGGAAGAAATTGTTCCGGCTCTTTTATCCAATTACTTCTTATCTTCAATTGGACAACAGACTGTATCGGCAGCATCGGCAGTTTTAGCTTGGAATGAAATGTTTAAACATTCGATGGATCAATCTGTTGTATCAAAAGCAGAGATGGTTATTAATGAAACAACAGAAACAAATATATCATTCCAGCAATTTATGAACTTATTTGAATCTATTATCGAGTGGGCAGATAAGCATGATATTCCATTAGATAAGAAGTTTGCCCAAAAGGTACACGATTTTCTTCCATCGAATCATTATCAGTTATTAATGGTAGGATCTGCTGGCAGCGGTGTAAATGCCTATATTAATGAGCTAGTAGGAGAGACTGTTTTAGCAGAAGATACAAATGCGATTTTAACGATAAAGGATAATGACTATCTAGAAATAAACGAAGTAACCAATTCTGGCTTAAAATTAATTGATACACTCACGAATTTTTATGAAGAATTGCTTGTTCAACAGGAGAGTCCGAGAGTGTTCCAGTTAGATACTCCTTCTCATTATTTAAACCAAAATAGATGGACGGTTACCACTGCTCCTTTTGTAGAAGATGCATCTTACGCAGATTATGCTATGCTTGCTGACAGTCTCTTATTTGTTATTAATGAGCGATCTGTTTTTTCTTATACGGAATATGAACAATTAAAGCAATGGAAGGAAAAATCGCCATTTTTAACACTGCAATTTTTAATTTATATCGATGATTTAGATAATGAAAAAGTAGCATCCAAGCGTTTACAAAAGGCGATGTCTGCAATTCAGCATTATTTTCCAGATAGCAAAATCTTTATTTATTCCAAGCAAGAGGAGAGAGAAGCTCAGCTAGATGAAATTAGCCGTTATTATTACCACCATTTTGCAGCTAGAAAGATGAATGAAGAACGATTGCAAAGCTGTATTTCTATCATTCAAGATTTAATTACTAATCTATTGGATAAACGATTGGATATGGAAGATAGTTTAAAAGCATCACTCCAGCTTTATGAGGAAATGGTCAGCAAGCTGACTGGAGCTAAAAACCAACTGATTGATATGGAAGCCTCTAAAAGTGAGTTAATAACAAAGCAGTTTGATGAAATAAAAATAGAAACGCAAGAAGCAATTAAAAAGGAAATTCCAGCTATTTTAAAAGGATGTAAGGATATTATAAAAGAAGATAGTGATTATAGTAAAATGCATATCTCTCTAAATAAAGAGATGAATAAACGAGTAAACGAGTACTTAAATGAAACATTATCGCCGAAAATTCATCGAAGTATTGAAGAATGGATTCAAGCAGCTCATAAACAATTAGAGGATGGCCAACTATTCCTTAATGAGCTAAGCAAAGGCTTCAATGGAATTTACAAGGAGCATCCAATAGAGCTATCTTGTGATTTTGTGATTATAGAAGATTGGAAAAGAGATGCACGCCGGTTATCAAGCGGACTTCGCATCGAACCATTAAATATTTTCAATCGTTTTAATGCATCCCAAGTATTTTTGAAGAGTGCTGGGAAGCTGCTTGGTGCAATTCAGCAAAATAACAAAATGCTTCAATCAAGATATCAAAAGTATCTGGAAACAGAGGATTTTTCTGATGTGGCAGCATCTGTTTCGACAGCAGTATTGCAGCATTTTGATTTCTATGAAAAGGGATTGGAAAATGATATTAAAATGTTCTTTGTCCGTCCAAAAAGGACATTAGAGCAATTTGCTGAGGAAAAATCAAAAGATATCGTAGAATATAAGAATTTATTAGACCGATTAAAGAATAATCCAGAATTGTTCCATGACCCATTGAAGTTATTCGAACTACGCCTCTTGCAGTATGACTGGCTTGCCAATACTACCAAGCCAGCAACAACATGGACGTAAGCCATATAAAAAGGGAGGAGAATAGTCGACTTATCGATTATTCTCCTCCCTTTATTCTATTGCTTAAAGTTTAAAGGAGCTTTTCAAGGAAACGATGCGATTAAATACCGGCTTTTCTGAAGTGGTATATTTAGGATCCACATTGAAATATCCGTGGCGGAAAAATTGGAATTTATCTTGTGGCTTAACATCCTTCATATTTGGCTCAATAAAGCCTTGAATGACTTCGAGAGAATTTGGATTTACATAATCTAAGAACGTTTTTCCTTCTTCCATTTCCTCATCTTCATCGGTAATTAGCGGTTCAAATAAACGAAACTCCGCAGGGATAGCTTGAGATGCTTCTACCCAATGCAATGTTCCTTTTACTTTTCTACCAGTAAACCCACTTCCACTTTTTGTTTCTTTATCATACGTACAATGAAGCTCGATTACATTTCCTTCTTCATCTTTAATTACTTCTTCGCACTTAATAAAGTAAGCATGCTTCAAACGCACTTCATTACCAGGGAACAAGCGGAAATATTTTTTTGGAGGATTCTCCATAAAGTCTTCTTGTTCAATATAAATTTCACGAGAGAATGGAATTTGTCTAGTGCCCATCTCCGGATTTTCTGGATTGTTTTCCGCTTCTAGCATTTCTACTTGACCTTCCGGATAGTTAGTAATAACTACTTTTAACGGATTTAGAACACCCATCGTACGAGGTGCTTTTAATTTTAAATCTTCCCGTACAAAGTGATCAAGCATGGCAGAGTCCACTGCACCAGAGCCTTTTGAAATTCCTAATTCCATACAGAAATTACGGATTGCTTCAGGGGTAACTCCTTTTCTTCTTAAGCCAGAAATGGTAGGCATGCGTGGATCATCCCAGCCATCCACATAGTTTTCGTCCACAAGAAGCTTTAATTTACGTTTGCTCATTACGGTATTCGTAATATTTAAACGGCCAAATTCGATTTGTTGTGGCGTGCTTTCCATCTCACATTCGCGAACAACCCAATCATATAGAGGACGTTGATCTTCGAATTCTGTTGTACAAAGTGAGTGTGTTACGCCCTCAATTGCATCCTCTATTGGATGAGCGAATGCGTACATTGGATAAATACACCATTTATCGCCTGTATTGTGGTGAGTAGCATGGGCAATACGATAAATAACAGGATCCCTTAAGTTAATATTAGGCGAAGCCATATCAATTTTTGCACGAAGAACCTTCTCGCCATTACCGAATTCGCCATTGCGCATTGCCTCAAATAATTGAAGATTTTCTTCCACTGTGCGATTACGATAAGGACTTTCTTTTCCTGGCTCTGTTAACGTTCCGCGATATTCGCGAATTTCATCGGCTGATAAATCATCAACATAAGCGAGCCCTTTTTTTATTAATAAGACTGCACGGTTGTACATTTCCTCGAAATAGTCAGATGCAAATAATAAATTTTCCCATTCATATCCGAGCCATTCTACATCTTCCTTAATAGAGTTTACATATTCAATGTCCTCTTTTAAAGGGTTTGTATCGTCGAAGCGTAAGTTTGTCTTACCTCCAAATTCATCTGCTAGTCCAAAGTTAATAAAAATTGACTTTGCATGACCAATATGCAGATATCCATTTGGTTCTGGCGGAAAACGCGTGATAACCGTATCATGCTTCCCAGTTTCTAAATCTTCTTTCATGATGTTTTTTATAAAATTAGAGCCCATCTCCAAGATTATAGCCACCTTTCTAATATGTATGAATACTTTTAGAATAAAATATTTAGCTTAGCCATTCGTCTCTATCGAAAATATCCAAACGATCTTAGTATGATTATATCAATAATATAACCAATATTTTATTATAAACTTCATAGAAAGGAAACGAAAGTACAATAAATTTGTTAATTTTTATGGATTTCCATGGTTTCTTGTAAGGTTATGGATATTTTTGTTAAAGTTATCCATTTTATTAAGTGGTGAATATTGTTTATAAGGCGGAGGAAAACCGAAAAAGTGATGTTCATAAAATGATGAAAGCTGATAAGGAGAGAGCCAGAAGAAAAAAGCATTCATCATAATAAAAAGCCTCTTTTATAAACTAAAAGAAGCTTTTTACATAATAGCTACAATACCAATCTCACAACAGCCATACACACAACTCCGAATAATACAGTAGTTAATAAACTTTTACTAAGAAAAGCAACAATTATCGTAGGAATCGTCGCAAGAAGCGCTTCCCAGTTAATGCTAATACTATTGCTTTCGGTGGTTCCTATAAGACTTTCTACAATTAAGCCAGTAAAAATGCATACTGGAAGGTAGGAAAGCCACTTTTCGACAGGTGCTGAAATCGTGAAATTGCGCGCCACTAAAAATGGAATTACTCTTGGAATAAAGGTTACGATAGTACAGCCGATTAATAAAAGAAAAAAGCTCATATTGCTCATCATTTATCTGTCACCACCCCAATTGTAGCAACAATGATTGTTGATATAATGACACTTAAGCTACTTGATAAAAAAGTAGAGAAGAAAAGCATGCAGATAATCATCAATGTGATTAACAATAAATAGTGTTTTAGTTTAGTAGGTTCAATTGTTTGCAGCTGGATAATCAGCAATGCAATAAACATAGCTGGCAAGGCATAATCTAATCCGAATTGTTCAGGATCGGGAAACCACCCTCCGATATATCCTCCGACAGTACAAGCTGCAATCCAAACAAAGTAGGCAGTCAGATTTAGTCCGTTCATCCATCGATCATTAACTGGCTCTTTTCTAGCAATCTTGGTAATCGCTACTCCAAATGATTCATCTGTTACAAGACTGCCAATACCAATGTTTTTCTGTATAGAATATTGGGTGAATTTAGGTGCTAGAGCGGAACTTAACAATAAGTGACGCAAATTTACAATAAATGTTGTAAGTATAATTGCGCTGATGGGACTTGCAGCTGCAATCATTGCACAAATAATAAACTGGGAAGCCCCTGCATAAACAAATGTAGCAAGCAGGAAAACATGCAGGATAGATAAGCCGGATGATACACCGACTACTCCCATTGCGAGGCCAATGCTGATATAACCAAGTAAGGTTGGAATACAGTCTTTCACTCCATCTAAATAGGAGAGTGTGTGTTGTTCTTGTTCTGCTACTTTAATACTTTCCACGGTCAATCCCCTTTATCGCAAATTAGTAATTGCATATATTATATAAGGACGTAAAGGTTTAGGCAATGTCTTATTGTATGGGGATAATAGGGAGGGATATTCCTGATTATTCCACTCTTAACGGACAGGAAGACTCCCTCCTCAAGAGGAAGATAGGTAGGAGTCAACTAACTGCCTGTAAAGGTCTGATTGGTTCAACTAACCATTAGTGGGGGGAGGAGGAAAACCATCACTGATAGAAGTTTCACTTTATTTTACATAGCTAAGGATGAAACCATCATAGCCTTTTAACCCAACAGTTTGTATTCCAACTGACTCTACTCGGGAGTCTTTGGAAAGGATATCGATAAAGCGTCGGATTCCTAGTACTTTTTCATCTTGACTGTTTTCAGCTACTATATCTCCGTTACGAACAATATTGTCAGCAACAATCACGGCTCCCTTTCTTGCTAATTTAATGGCGTAATCAATGTATAGGGGATTATTAGGTTTGTCAGCGTCAATAAATATAAAATCGAATTCATCCATATTATTTTTTAGGAGCTCTGATAAAGAAGTAAGAGCGTTGTCTTCCATAATGGTGATTTTTTTCTCGAGACCGGATAGTTGAAAGTTTTCTTTAGCTACCTTAATATGATTATTATTATTTTCTAATGTTATTACTTTACCATCTTCAGGAAGAGCCATTGCTAGCCAAGTGGTACTATATCCTCCTAGTGTACCTATTTCAAGTATTCTGTGCGCCCCCATCATTTTAGCAAGCATCCAAAGCATTTTACCTTGAGTAGGACTTACGTCAATCTCTGGAAGATTATTATCTCTATTATTCTGAAGTAATTTTTTCATTTTGGTGTTGTGTGGTTGTAACCTATTAATTAAATAGTGATCAACTGCATTCCAAACTTGATTTTCTGTCACCTTAATCATCTCCTTGTTCTTTATAATTTTAGTATATGCTTCCATAACGTATTAATAAAATATATATATTTTATAGTTATATAAGAAATAATTATGTAAGGTTGGGGTAGGATGAATATTCACGGATTAAGATTGTTTTATCATGTTGCAAGAGATAGGAGTTTTACAAAGGCGGCAGAATTATTAAGAATTAGTCAACCAGCTGTTTCTAGTCAAATAAAGCAGTTTGAGAAAGAAATAGGTATTCCATTGTTTATAAAAGATGGAAGGAAATTTAAACTTACAGAGTTTGGATCATTATTGGCAGAACAAGCAGAAATATTATTTTCTTATGAACAGAAATTGGATGATTTTGTAGAAGATTATTATTTGTCCAGAAAAGGCAGGCTTTCTGTTGCGGCAACTTATTTGCCAGCAAATTTTGTCATTCCTGCTTGTGCTGCAGTTTTTAAAGCTGAGAATGAAGAGATTGAATTTAATTTGACTACTAGTAATTCGCATGCAGCATTTGATCAATTAATTCATTACAAGGCAGACATTGCAATGTATGCGGGAGGATGGATGGAGCATTTTCATGACAATATATTGGCTGAGGAAATAGTTGAAGATGAAATATGGTTTGTTGTATCAGCAAATCATCGATTGGCAAATAAGCAGGTCACTTTATCCGAGATTGTGAAAGAACCTTTTATAATGAGGGAAAAGGGGAGTTCTACGAGGGAAAGATTATTCTCTTTATGTCAAATATATCAAGTTCCTCCACCCAAAATTGCTCTACAATTTAATGGCATAAATGAAGCCATTCATTCTGTTTTAACGGGGTATGGTGTTAATTTTGTATCGTCAATAGTGATAAGAGATTATGTAAAGAATAAGAAGTTAGCAAGAGTATTTGTAAAGGATATTAGGGTGACAAATAAAATAGCAATATGTACGAGAAAAAACGAAAAGCGCTCCGCAATGGTGGAGAATTTTATTGAAATTTGCAGGAAATATGTCAAAGAAGAATATTAAATCCAAAAATCATTGGCAAAAAATAAAAACCATTCTCATCATATCTAGAAGAATGGTTTTGTTTATATTTCTTTTCATTTCGTGTCATGCGTTCTTTCTTTGTTTTTGTTATTTTCGTGATTGGTACAATGCTGCCCCAAGATCCTCTGCGCATCGTTGTATCAAAACCATGTTCACGCAGCACTTTGTCGCGTTTCTTTCTTGCCTTTGATTTAGCCATAGTTATCCTCCTTATGATGACAAGTATTTTTCCATTTTATTATACATCATAAAATGGAAAAATCGTTAGTATTTACACAGCCGTTAAATCGTTAAGAAATCGAATGTTTAGCTAGTTTAGGATGGCGGTGCATCATTAAAAATAGGAAAATACCGCTTGCTAATAAGAGAATACTAGTTGAAAAGAATACCATAGAGAACCCAAAGTTACCTGCAATTAGTCCACCAAGTGCAGGACCGATTATATTACCGAGAAAACGAAGACTTGTTTCATATCCCATTACTTCTCCTTGCATAGCAATAGGTACTTCTTGTCGAATATAAGCAATACGTACAGGAACCATGCCTCCGATTGCTACACCGAGAATAAAGCGGATAATCAGCAATTGCCAGTATTGATTAACAAATCCTCCCGGGAAATAGATAATTCCGGCAATAAACAAGAGAATAACAAGTACTTTAAGGTGACCAGATCGATCTCCCATTTCTCCCCATTTCCGTGCCATTAGTAAATTTCCTAAACCTGCAGCTGAGAAAGCTAGACCAGCGAAAAACGCAATATTCTCTGGACCATGCAATTTACTGACATATAAAGACAGAATAGGCTGGATGCTGAAATGGGCAATTTGTATAAAGGCTGAGATAAGCAGAACGGTAATGAATACAGGGTTTTTTAGAATATAGGCTAATACCTCTCTGCTTGTATAGCTGCTTTTCGTGCCCTTTTGAGCAGGCAGGACAAACTCTTTTGTTGTAAATACTAGAATTGCAGATATAAAGATAGCAAGAGAAGTAAATCGGAAAGTTGCCGCATAGCCGAAACTATCTGCTAATACTCCTCCAAGTAACGGACCAATCAATGCGCCAGTAATACTTCCTGTCTGTAAGGTTCCTAATACCTTACCAGCAGTTTTTTTGGGAGTTTGAGTGGAGATAAATGCTTGTGACATTGGGATAAATCCTGTGAAAAATCCCGTGAAAAAACGAAGAATAAAGACTTCCCATACAGAATTGGCAAAACTCATCAGAAAGATGGAAATGCCTAAGCCGATTGCTAAAATGATAAGAATCGTTTTTCTCCCAAATTTATCGCCAATTTTTCCCCATATCGGTGAAAACAAGAAAGCTGCTACAAAGGTCACAGAGAAACAAAGCCCCGACCAATGCTGCACAAATTCAGGTGAATATTGACCAAATGATTCAATATAAAGCGATAAAAATGGGAGAACCATAGTCATGCAGGCACTTATAAAAAAGTTAGCGAACCACATGATTCCTAAGTTTCGTTTTGAATATTTTTGGGTTTCCATTTTGTAAAACACTTCTTTCTAATATAGTAGAGATTTTATTAAGGTTTCCTCCATCTAAAACGGATGGAGTACGAAAGGAGGAATGAGGAGATTGTTGGTAAATGCACAATAAATTTCGTTTAACTAAATATTAGTTTAACGTAAAATTTACATAAATGAAAGTATTTTGGATTATTATTTCCAATAAACAACTTAAAGAAGCTCTCCATTGTTGGATAAAAGTCTTTATTAAAGCGTTAATAGCGATTATCTCAAAATGAAAAATAACATTAATTACCAGTTTTATTTTAATATTCATAGAGAAGAAGCCAAGTGAAAAAATATTATTGTTCACTCTATAAAAACAAATGTATTTTTAGAGTGGAAATGACTTGATTATTTATCATGAAATAGTGATAATAGCCATAGTGAACAATTTAGAAAATTGTTACTATTTAACAATCAGTGGGAGTTGGCGAAATGAAGGTTGTCAAATTTGGGGGTAGTTCTCTAGCTACAGGGAAGCAATTGGAAAAGGTATTACAAATAGTAAAGGCAGATAAGGAGAGAAGGATTGTCGTCGTGTCTGCACCTGGAAAAAGATATGATTCAGATACGAAGGTAACAGATTTATTAATCCAATGTGCGCAAGCAGTAGTAAATGGAAGTGATTATTCTCCTTATTTAGAGGAAGTATTAGACAGATATGCTAGTATTGCTAAAGAATTGGACTTATCGAGTGATATTATAACAAACATTAAAAACGACTTATTGGATTTAATAAATAAATACTCTAATAAAGATGCTTTTATGGAAGCAATGAAGGCCAGCGGAGAGGATAATAATGCTAAATTAGTTGCACATTTCTTTAAAACTAGAGGATTAGATGCCATTTATATTAGTCCAAAGGAAGCGGGCTTGATTGTTAGTGATGATCCCGGAAATGCTCAAGTGCTTTCTGAATCTTATGATCGGTTATATTCCTTAAGAGAAGAGAAGCGAATAATTGTATTTCCAGGTTTTTTTGGTTACAGCGAAGCGGGAGATGTAGTGACATTTTCAAGAAGTGGATCAGATATTACGGGAGCGATTCTCGCCAATGGCGTGAAAGCGGAGTTGTATGAAAACTTTACAGATGTGGATGCTGTTTACTCTGTAAATCCTTCCATTGTAACGCAGCCGAAAGAAATTAAGGAACTTACTTATCGGGAAATGCGTGAATTATCATATGCCGGCTTCTCTGTATTTCATGCTGAAGCTTTAATTCCGGCGTATCGTGCAGGTATTCCTGTTCAAGTGAGAAATACAAATAATCCATCCGCATCAGGAACTAGAATAGTCTCCTCAAGAAATAATATCAATGGTCCTGTAATTGGTATTGCTAATGATAAGGGATTTTGTTCCATCTATATTAGTAAATATTTAATGAATCGTGAAGTAGGATTTGCCAGAAAAGTTCTATCAATATTAGAGGATTATCATATTTCGTATGAACATATGCCGTCTGGAATTGATGATTTAACAATTGTTTTACGCCAAGATCAATTGACAAGAAAAAGCGAACAGGAGATTTTGACCAGAATATCCGAGGAACTACAAGTAGAAGAAATAAAAGTAGAACACGATTTAGCGCTTATCATGCTTGTAGGGGAAGGGATGCGACGTAATATCGGTACAAATGCCCGTGCATCCACAGCACTCGCGAAAGCGGGAGTGAATATTGAAATGATTAACCAAGGTTCTTCTGAAGTAAGCATGATGTTCGGAGTAAAAGAAACAGTTGTCAAAAAAGCTGTAAAAGCTTTGTATGAAGAGTTTTTTGTATAGAAAGAGAAAAAGGAGTTCCTTCTTTAAACCAGAAAGAGGGACTTCTTGTTTTATCTATGAAATTTTACGAAAATTCAAATAGTTTTCTTGTATATAAATAAACAAAAAGTTATAATGAATGCATTATTAGTAATAAAGCAAATGGAAAAATTTTTATTTTAAATTAATTGAAAATTCTATATTATTTTAATATACAGTTTTCAATTAATCAAAAGAGGGGGATTTATAATGAGGAAAAACGGCATTTTATTTGCTTTATTTATATCGATTGTTCTTGTTTTAGCAGCATGTGGGACAGGTTCAGAAAAAGCAAATAGTGATGGAGATGGCAAAAAGAAATTAAGAGTCGTTACAGATGCGGCTTATGCACCATTTGAGTATATGGATAAAGACAAGATTATTGGCTTCGATGTCGATATTTTCACAGCGGCAGCAGAGGAAGCTGGCTATGACTTTGAAATTGTCAACGTTGGATGGGACCCACTCTTTGCAGAATTAGAAAATGGCACAGCGGATGTTGGTTTATCAGCCATTACAATAAACGATGACCGACTTAAATCCTATGATTTCTCTGTTCCATATTTTGAAAGTACGAATAAAATTTTGGCACCAGAAGGTACTGATATTAAGAAAGCTGCTGATCTAACAGATAAGACTGTTGCTGTTCAATCAGGAACAACAGGTGCAGATGCAGTCGATGCGCTCCTAGGAAATGGCAATGAAAAAGTAAAAAAGTTTGAAAATAATAATTTAGCTATTTTGGAAATGAAGAATCAGGGTGCTGATGCTGTTGTGGCAGATAATGCAGTATTAGAAGCATATGCTAAAAATAATCCGCAAGATAACTTTATCGTGATTGAGGATAAAGAAGGATTTGAATCAGAATATTATGGATTCATGTTCCCGAAAGATAGTGAGATGGAAGCTGATTTAAGCAAAGGTCTTAATGCTATTTTTGATAATGGTAAATATGCAGAGATATATAAAGAATGGTTTGGGCAAGATCCAGACATTGAAAATTTAAAAGCACAACAATAGAAGAGTCGCAAATGAGGAAGGTACTCAGGAGGGGCATTACCCGCTTTGACAAGGAGGGAGCACAATACTTCTTCTAGATTGTTCTTAGTGAGGGAATGTTCCTTCTGAATGCCTGTGCTGCTGAATGTCAGTCATTTTGTGGTCTTTGGAGGAGAAGAGGTAATGGATTTTAATTTTACGATTATTTTAGAGTATGCTGACTTATTTAAAAAGGGGATATTAGTGACCATTCAATTATCCTTGTATGCAATAGTATTTGGAACGGTTTTAGGTTTATTAATCGGCCTTGGCAAAATAGCAAAGAATCAATGGATTGCTTTTCCTTTCCGTTGCTATATTGCTATTTTCCGCGGCACCCCTCTTTTTGTACAAATCCTAATCATTCATTTTGGATTTATCCCATTATTTTTAAATACAACCAATGCCATGATAGCAGCAATTGTTGCATTATCACTTAACGCAGCTGCTTATATTGCGGAGATTTTTAGAGCTGGAATTGAATCCATTGACCGTGGTCAGATGGAAGCAGGCAGATCCTTAGGGATGACGCATGTACAGGCAATGCGATACATAGTACTTCCTCAGTCCTTTAAACGAATGATTCCCCCGTTAGGCAATGAATTTATTGTATTAATTAAAGATTCTTCTTTAGCAGCTGTTATTGCTGCTCCAGAGTTAATGTACTATGCAAGGCTGATGATGGGACAGTATAACCGAGTTTGGGAGCCATATTTAACAGTAGCTGTTATTTATCTTGTTTTAACCTTAACATTAAGCTTCTTCTTAACTCGTTTGGAAAGAAGGTTGAAAACAGAATGATTGTTGTAGAAAAATTAAAAAAGTCCTTCGGAGATAATGAAGTATTAAAGGATATTAGTATGACTATTAACCAGCAGGAGGTCGTCGTAATTATTGGTCCTTCCGGATCGGGAAAATCAACTTTTTTGCGTTGCATCAATTTACTAGAAAGTATATCGGACGGAACGATTCATATTAATGGGAAGAATATTACGGATAAGTCCACAAATATTAATGAAGTACGTAAGGATGTAGGGATGGTGTTTCAACAGTTTAATTTATTCCCACATAAGTCAGTTCTTCAAAATATTATGCTTTCACCTATGAAAGTAAAGAAGGTCTCAAAAGAAAATGCTCGGATAAAGGCATTAGAATTATTGAAAAAAGTGGGCTTAGAGGATAAAGCAAATGTATATCCTGATTCACTCTCTGGTGGACAAAAACAGCGTGTCGCCATCGCGAGAGCACTAGCAATGGAACCAAGTATTATGTTATTTGATGAGCCGACGTCTGCGTTAGATCCAGAGATGGTAGGAGAGGTATTGGAAGTGATGAAGGAACTTGCCAAGGAAGGAATGACGATGATTGTAGTAACGCATGAAATGGGATTTGCAAGAGAAGTTGGAGATCGTGTGATTTTCATGGACGGTGGATATGTAGTCGAAGAAAATACACCAGTAGAGTTATTTACACATCCGCAAGAGGAACGTACCATTTCTTTCTTAAGTAAGATCTTATAAAGTGGCAAGAAGACAAGTGAAACTTCTATTGAAGGAGATTTACTTGTCTTTTTGTATAGGTGTGCTATCACATGTTTTTATAAGGTTAATCTTACCGTTATTGTTTTCTTACAGCTTCAAAAGTAATGATTTGACTTGCATTTGATGGTTGCTTCTCGTAAACATAATCAGCGGAGCACGTAATATCAGAGAAACCGATATTTTCCAAAATAAGCTTAAATTCTTCGATTCCATACCAACGCAGCGCAAAACGTTGTAACTCGGTTTGAATCAACTTTCCTTTACGCCATTTCTCATATTTCAAGTAGGAAATAGTAAATTGATTTAGCCAATCCATTTCAATCGATTTGTTTTCCAGCGTAATCCCATCCCCGTTAGGTAGGGAAAAAGTTGAAGTAGAAATCTCTCCTGTTTTCCAATCATGAGGTAATAGAAGATCAACAATCAAGCGTCCTCCTGGAACAAGATGTTTATAAAAGCACTTCAATGCGTTTAGAGAGTCTTCTCGTTTTTCTATTAAACAAAAGGAACCTGTAGGAATAATAATTGCCTTATAATTAAATGGCAATGAAAATCCCTGTAATTTATCTTCATATAAATTAGGGCTTAATCCTCTTTCTTCACAACGTTTACGACAAGAGTTCAACATTTCAGGAGAATAATCAATTCCATCAATTATATATCCCGCTTCAAGAAGTGGAATAATAAAACGTCCTGAGCCAACTGCAGCTTCTAGAATACGTCCCTGACAATTTTTTAACCGTTCTTGGTAATATTCAATATCCCCATTTAAAGAGTACCCCACAGGCTTTGTGAAATCGTAGAGCTCAGTACAAAGTGCACTATAATAACTAAACATATAGTATTTTCCTCCATTTTTGTATACGGAAAATTTTTAATTAAAGAAACTTCTAATATTAACCCCTCCGTACCCTGTATTTAATTGATAGTTGGAAAGAACGGACTGTCATAATAACTCACTCGCTTTCAATAAGAGATAATAAAAATATAACACAATATTTTGATAATTGATCTTTTATTATGCTGAATAAAGGTATATATACATTCTTAAATCATCTCTAAATGAGGTGTCACCCTAGTTCATCGAACTTGGATAAAATTTTATTAGTTTTAGAGAAAAGTAATATTTTTCTCGTTTTGGGGAACAAGCATTTTTTACTTGATGGGCATGTGGTAGAACCCCCTTAGGAGAAAGGAATTAATTTAGTAGGAGAAAATAAATAATGTAAACGATAACAACCCTAATAAATAGGGATGATAGGAAAAATAAGAGGTTGTTAATTTATTCTGAATATTTTGATGATTAAAAAAACTTATTATACATTGCTTGAAATTACCGTTAATATAAAAGAAATCAAAATTAAGGGATATAGTTAAGCTGCATTTTTTCTAACTTCTCAAGAAGTATTCCTTATTCATAAGCAAATTTATTAGGAGGGGTAGTATGTTAAAAAAATGGCATAGTGAATTAGCCGAGATGTTTGATCAAATGGTTGAGTGGAGAAGACATTTTCATCAGTACCCAGAACTATCTTTCCAAGAGGTGGAAACACCAAGAATGATTGCTGAAATTTTAGAAGGATTCGGTATTGAAGTAAGGAGAAATGTTGGTGGTAGAGGAGTAGTTGGGAAAATATATGGAGCCAAACCTGGCAAAACGATTGCGCTGCGAGCAGACTTTGATGCATTGCCAATCCAGGATGGAAAGGATGTACCGTATAAATCGAAGGTGCCAGGAGTTATGCATGCATGTGGGCATGATGGACATACAGCTACTCTTTTAGCGGTGGCGAAAGTACTTCAAGATAATAGGGATAGTATTGCCGGGAATATTGTACTGCTTCATCAGCATGCTGAAGAATTATCACCTGGTGGAGCAAAAGCAATGATTGAAGACGATTGTTTAAAAGATGTAGATGTCGTTTATGGGGCACATCTTTCCTCATTAAATGAACTCGGAAAATATTATTATAAACCCGGATACTCGCAAGCAGCAGCAGATGCATTTGAAATTACCATTAAAGGAAAGGGTGGACATGGTTCCGCTCCTCATGAAACAGTGGATGCGATTGCGGTCGGAACGGCGCTAGTCAGCCAGCTACAATATATTGCGAGCAGACGTGTAGATCCATTAAATCCCGTTGTACTATCTGTAGGATCCTTTCATGGAGGAAAGGCGCAAAATGTCATTGCTGATACTGCTGTGATGACAGGAACCGTCCGAACACTAGATAAAGATCTGCGTTTATTTATGGAAGAAGAGATCAAATTAATGGTGAATGAGATTTGTGAGAGCATGCAGGCTACTGCTGAGATTAATTATATAAAGGGATACCCAGCTGTATATAATCATGAGGAAGAAGTAGAAGTTTTTGAAAAGGTTATAGAAAATTCATTAGATAAGAATATGTTAGTTCGTTCCGTACCAATCATGGGGGCAGAGGATTTTTCTTATTATTTGCTTGAAAAGCCGGGTATGTTTTTTCATACAGGAGCAAAAGTCTCAGAGGGAAAAGCTTATCCTCATCATCATCCAATGTTTGATTTTGACGAAAGAGCAATGATTTATGCTGGAAAAGCATTTTTGAGTATTGTCGATAATTATGTATCGATCCAAGTAAAAGAAAACCTTGCTGAACCAGTTCTATAAGAAAGATCTTTTCGAAAATTAATGTAATGGGATGGGAGCGATTGAGATGCTAGAGAAATGGTATGAAGAAATTGAAGCTATGTATGAGCAAATGGTAGAGTGGAGACGATATTTACACGAAAATCCAGAGCTATCTTTTCAAGAAATTAATACAAGTAAGATGATTGGTGATCTGTTGGAAAGCTTCGGAATTGAAGTAAGACGAAATGTTGGTGGAAATGGGATTGTAGGTAAGATTTACGGTGCTAAGCCTGGAAAAACGATTGCCTTACGAGCAGACTTTGATGCCTTACCGATTCAGGATGAAAAGAATGTAGCTTTTAAATCGAAAGTTCCAGGTGTGATGCATGCATGTGGACATGATGGGCATACAGCTACATTGCTGGCAGTAGCAAAGGTTCTTCAGGATAATGCGGAAGAATTGGCTGGGAATGTAGTGCTATTACACCAGCATGCGGAGGAATCACCGCCAGGGGGAGCCATTGCCATGATTGAAGATGGCTGTTTAGATGGTGTAGATGTTGTCTATGGTGCTCATTTAGCCTCTGGCAGTGAACTAGGGAGTGTCCTTTATAGAATTGGACCAGTATCCGCTGCAAGTGACGCATTTGAATTAAAAATTCAAGGGAAAGGTGGACATGGGGCATCTCCCCATCAAACAATTGATGCTGTTGCAGTTGGCGTCCAAATTGCCAATCAACTTAAACATATTGTTAGCAGAAGAGTAAACCCACAGAAGCCCGCAGTTATTTCCATTGGATCATTTCATGCAGGAAATGCGGGAAATGTCATTTCAGATACAGCTGATTTAACTGGAACCGTTCGTACATTTGATGAAGATGTACGATCATTGATTATAGAAGAAATGGAGCAGCTAATTAAAGGGGTATGTAAAGCATTCCATGCAACTTTTGAATTTAATTATACAAAAGGCTATCCCTCTACTGTAAATACAGTGGATGAAACAAATATACTCGAAAAATGTTTGATAAATGCCTTGCCAGAAAGCAAGCCTGTCATAATAGAAAAACCAGGAATGGGTGGAGAAGATTTCTCTTATTATCTACAAAATCGACCTGGATGTTTCTTTTCAGTAGGGGCTAGAAACGAAGATATAGAGGCAATTTATCCTCATCATCATCCAAAGTTTACTTTTGATGAAAGGGCCATGCTCCATACAGCTAAGATATTTTTAAGTCTAGTAGATTACTACACGAATACAGAAAGGAAAGAGGCTTTGGTGAACAGCTCTACAATCTAAAGTCTAGTATTCTAACAAGCGATAAGCGCCTATCAGCTAGCAAACTTCTGATCACCTCTTTTCGTAGTCAACATCAGTTTACTACGATTACTGTGTTTCCTTTATCTCAGTCGGTGATCTTCCAGTTTTTACGCTGATAAACAGGCGCTTACGCTTTACGAAATAACAGGGAAAAACGTTCTAAGTCAGAGAACGATCTAGCTCCAGCGCCTATCAGCTAGCAAACTTCCAATCATCTCCCTACGATAAGTCAACATCAGTTCACTAGCGTTCACTGTGTTTCCTTTATCTTAGTCGATGATTCTCCAGTTTGTACGCTGATGAGCAAGGCGCTTACGCTTTACGTGAAGGAGGGGAAGTATGGTGCGGAATATTTTAGAGGTGGAGAAATTGCAAACAGCTTTTCGAACGGATAAGGGGGAGGTTATTTCGGTAGAGGAGGTTACTTTTCAGCTTAAGCCAGGAGAGACTATTGGTATTGTAGGAGAGTCAGGCTGTGGTAAGAGTGTTACTTCCCTATCGATTATGAGACTGTTAGGAAAACATGGTTATATCAAAAAGGGAACGATAAATCTGAAGGGGAAAGAATTAACGACACTAACGGAAGCGGAGATGCGAAAAGTTAGAGGAAATGAAATTTCGATGATCTTTCAAGAACCAATGACTTCTTTAAATCCGGTTTTTACAATTGGAAATCAAATGGTGGAACTAATTCGTCTACATATGGGCTTAAATGCCAAAAAAGCAAAGAGCTATGCGGTAGAAATGCTGAAGAAAGTAGGAATTCCAAGAGCAGAGGTAATTATTGATGAATATCCACACGCTCTTTCTGGAGGTATGCGGCAAAGGGTAATGATAGCGATGGCTCTATCTTGTAAACCGAAGCTTCTAATCGCAGATGAACCAACAACAGCATTAGATGTAACCATTCAAGCACAGATTCTTGAATTAATGAAAAGTTTAAAAAACGAATCAGAGACAGCGATTATGATGATTACCCATGATTTAGGAGTTATTGCGGAAATGGCTGATAAGGTTATTGTCATGTATGCCGGGCAGGTGGTAGAAGAGGCAGATGTCTTTACTCTTTTTGATGAGCCAAAGCATCCTTACACCAAAGGCTTAATCGAATCTATTCCACATTTAGAGTATGATTCCCAAGAAAAATTATATTCTATTCCAGGCTCTGTTCCGACATTACAGCAAATGCCAAAAGGCTGTAGATTTCATACTCGCTGCCCTTACGTCACTGAAAAGTGCATTGCCGAAAAGCCTCCCCATATTAGCATAGACAATCAAGCGGATCACAAGGTTCGTTGTTGGTTGTATGAGACTCAGCAACAAGGCAACATGCTGGAAGAGGAAAGGGAGGTTAAGATATGAGTGTAGAAATCTTGTCTGAAAAAGACGGAATATTCAAAGAACAAATGCAGCCATTAGTAGAAATCCAAAATTTAAAGAAATATTATCCAATTAAGAAAGGGATATTATCGAAAACAGTTGGCCATGTAAAAGCTGTAGATGGTCTTGATTTTTCCATTTATTCTGGGGAAACAATTTCCCTTGTTGGTGAATCTGGATGTGGGAAATCCACTACTGGCAGAGCTATTGTGAAGCTAGATCCTCCGACAGATGGGAAAGTCTTATTTGAAGGAAGAGATATGGCCGCCATTCAAAATAAGGAATTAAGAAAAATTCGCACAGATATGCAAATCATCTTTCAAGATCCCTATTCTTCTCTCAATCCGCGAAAGCGAATCGGTGATTTATTGGCAGAGCCTTTAATTGCCCACAGACTTGCGACAAAAGAAGAAGCAAGTAAAAAGGTAGATCGAATGCTTGAAATAGTAGGATTAACTAAATTTCATAAAAGCAGATATCCTCATGAATTTTCTGGCGGTCAAAGACAAAGGGTAGGGATTGCTAGAGCCCTTATGCTAAACCCAAAATTGATTGTTTGCGATGAACCGGTATCAGCATTGGATGTTTCTATTCAAGCGCAAGTACTAAATTTATTAAAGGATTTACAAAAGGAATTTAATTTAACCTATTTATTTATTGCACATGGTCTAGGAGCAGTTAAGTATATTAGTGATCGAATTGCCGTTATGTATTTAGGCAAAATTGTGGAAATTGGAAAGACTGAAGAGATTTTTAAGAATCCAAAGCATCCTTATACACAAGTGTTGCTAAGTGCCTATCCGATTCCTAATCCTCATCTTCGAAATAGAGAGCGGATTGTGGTAGAAGGAGATGTTCCAAGTCCGGCAAATCCACCAAATGGGTGCAGGTTCCATACTAGATGTCCTATGGCACAAGCTATGTGTAAGGAGAAGGAGCCGCTATTAGATGGAGCAAATCATTCAGTTGCCTGTCATTTTCCACTACGTTAAAGGAGGGAGATTCATTTGTTCCAATATATTATCAGGAGATTATTGATTGCTATTCCAGTGTTGCTGGGGGTAACGGTATTTAACTTTATTATTATTAACTTGGCTCCTGGTAACCCGGTAGATATGTATATTAATCCAGATACTACTCAGGCGGATATTGATGCAAAGAAAGAAGCATTAGGTCTTAATGATCCTATTTATATTCAATACTTTAGATGGCTTGGAAATCTTTTGCAAGGAGATTTTGGATTTTCCTATACAACATATGAACCTGTATTAGATTTAGTGCTAAATCGTGTTGGCCCCACGTTGCTCCTGATGAGCACTGCCTTAGTTATTGCTTATATTATTGCCATTCCAATAGGAATTTTGAGTGCAACAAAGCAGTATTCTTGGATTGATTATTTAACTACTACTTTTTCATTTTTAGGTGTATCCATTCCTAACTTTTTCTTAGGATTAGGAAGTATTTACGTATTTGCACTTGTTTTAAATATCTTACCGACAGGTGGCATGTTTACATTGGGAAGCAGTGGAGGATTTATGGATACATTGTTTCACCTCATTATGCCAGCCGCTATATTAGGAACCGGGATTGCAGGCAGTACGGTTCGCTATGTCAGAAGCAGCATGTTGGAAGTAATGGGGCAAGATTATTTGCGGACAGCAAGAGCGAAAGGATTAAAAGAGTTTATCGTTACCAATAAGCATGGATTAAAGAATGCGTTAATTCCTATTATTACAATTATCGGAATGGAAATACCAATTTTAATAGGCGGCGCAGTAGTAACGGAGCAAATTTTTCAATGGCCAGGCTTAGGACAACTAACAATCCAGTCGATTTCCTCTCGTGACTATCCTACGTTAATGGCGATAAATTTTATTGCAGCACTTGCTGTCCTATTTTCGAATTTACTTGCTGACATTTTATATGCCGTAGTAGATCCGCGAATTAAGTATAACTAAGGAGGAGTGCATATGAGTATTCCTAATGTGAAAGTGGATACGGAATTACAAGTTAATGTGGTGATTCCTGTTCAAAATCAATTGGGGAATGAAGAAAGCTATCTAAAACTAATAACAAAACGTTTTTTTAAACATAAGTTGGCCGTTGTTGGTCTCATTATTTTTTCATTAATGGTTCTGATTGCAATCTTTGCTCCAGTAATTGCACCGCATAATCCATATTCTGTTGATGGCGAATTTGCGTCTGCTCCTTCTGCTAATAATATTCTTGGTACAGATGAAGTGGGAAGGGACTTGTTTAGCCGACTATTATATGCTGCTAGAGTCTCTTTATCAGTAGGAGTCGGAGCAGTGGCGATTTATGTTGCTATTGGTACTATACTAGGAGCGATTGCGGGGTATTTTGGAAAATGGGTGGACATGGTTATCATGCGTATTACAGATGTGTTCATGTCATTTCCGTATTTAATGGTAATTTTGGTTCTAGTAAGTATAATGGGGCCAAGTCTATTTAACGTTATTTTAGTATTAGGTTTGCTCGGATGGCCATCGATTGCAAGATTAGTAAGAGGGTGTGTATTAACAATTAAAGAAATGGATTATGTTAAAGCAGGTGTCGCTTTAGGGTATTCCACGCCAAAAATTGTTTTTCAACATATTCTTCCGAATTGCATTGCGCCGATTCTTGTTAATGCTACATTTGGCATTGCGTCTGCCATTATTATGGAAGCATCCTTGAGCTTTTTAGGGATGGGGGTTCAGCCTCCTACAGCAAGCTGGGGGAATATGCTTAATGAAGCTCAATCCATTACTGTATTGGCAACACAGCCTTGGTTATGGATTCCGCCTGGAGTCATGATATTACTTGCTGTATTATCCATAAATTTTATGGGGGACGGTTTGCGAGATGCAATGGATCCCAAGAGCCATAAATGATGAGGAGATGCATTTATTACTATTCTAGAACAATAGATGGGGGAACATTCAATGAAGAAATTTAAAACGATATTTAGTCTATTTTCCATTGTCATTTTAGTATTACTTTCAGCGTGCTCGGGTGTAAATAATCCAGCTTCAACTGGTGGTGGTGCAAAAGAAAATACGATGTATTTGGGGCTTGTAAATGCTCCAGTTAGTTTTAATCCCATTAATTCTTCTGATATTGCAGCATCATGGTTAGAAAAATTTATGTTTGATACTTTTTTAGAGATGACTGGTCCTTTGGAGTTTACACCAAAGCTAGCTGAGTCCTTTGAAACAGAGGATAATCAGACATTTACAATCAAAATTAATAAGGATGCAAATTGGACAGATGGAACACCTGTTACGTCTGCGGATGTTGCTTTTACGTTAAATTTAGTTGCTAATCCAAAGACGGAAACAGCTGTTGGAGCCTATTTAACTGTATTAGATGGATTAACAGACGATGGCAAGCTTCCAGAAGGAGAAACAGAAATACCATCTATAACCATTGTTGATGAGAAAACAATTCAATTTAAGACAAAGGCCCCAGTCGATCCAAATATGGTGAAAGAACAATTAGGTTCTAAATTTATGATTCTTCCAGAACATAAGTTAAAGAATATTGCTCCGGAAAATCTCCAAAAGGATCCTTTTATGATGAAGCCGACCGTAACGAATGGTCCTTTTAAGTTTGTTAAATATGCAAAAGATCAATATGTAGAATATGCTAGGAATGATGACTATTATTTAGGGGATGTAGAACTGGATAAACTATTTGTGAAAATCATGCCAGCAGCAAACCTTGTAGCTCAATTGCAGACAGGCGAAATTCAAATGAATGCTGCAGGAGGGATTGGAAAAATTGCAGTGCAAGACTTTGAGACAGTAAAAGGATTTGACAATGTAACAACCACAACAGATAAAACATATGGATATCAGAATATGAGTTTTAATATGGAAACCATCACAGATAAGAAAGTAAGACAAGCAATCGCTTATGCTATTGATCGTCAAAAAATTGTCGATCAATTACTAAAGGGAGAAGGAGAAATTGTAGACGGTCCGTATACATCCATCAGCCCTTATCTTGATAAAGAATTAGAAACATACACGTATGATCCAGAGAAATCGAAGCAGTTATTAGAAGAAGCAGGCTGGGATTTCAATAAGACAATAGAATTTGTTGTTCCGATTGGAAACAAAGTGCGGGAACAATCAGCCAATATTATTGCCGAAAATTTAAAAGCGGTTGGATTAAAACTAAATACAACTACGTATGATTTCCCAACGATTATGTCAAAAGCGAGAGCAGGCGACTACGATTTAATGCTAATTGGCTTCACTAATACTATTGATCCAGATTTAACAACAATCTATGGTTCTGCGGGATCAAGTAACTATACAAATTATAACAATCCAAAGGTAGATGAACTATTAGCAATGGGGAAACAAGAACCAGATACAGAAAAGCGTAAAGAGATTTATAATGAGCTTCAAGCAATTTGGAGTGATGAACTGCCGATCTTTACATTGTATTCTGACTATGACTTTGGAGCAGTTTCTAAAGATGTAGCTGTGGGATCACCAAAGGTATTTGGTTTCCATAATGAATTATATAAATGGTCGTTAGCTGGTGTAAACTAAAAGCGATATAAGCGGCTCGAGCATAAGTATTTCCAACAAATTTAAACCTGAACAATTATACAGAGATTCTAATCTGGAATTTTTGTATAATTGTTCGGTTTTTTTTGATTTTAAGAAAGAAGGTGGCATGTGTACATGTAATAAAATATACTGAATTAATTTTATTCTGAATGATGTTTTCTAACTTACTAAAAAGAGGTATGATAAAAATAATGTTTAGCAAATCTAAATAAATTTCATCGATGATAGGATATTAAGTAGTAAATTCAATTAGAGTAAAGGCTGGAGGGAATAATGTCAAAAATATTTGGTCGACTTCGAGTATATAAACTAAGTATTACAATAGCACTTATACTAATGTTAACCGAACTTGCGGTAGAACTGGTTCAGCCATTGATTATGGCAAAGATAATTGATGATGGCTTGGCTCATCAAGATACAAAAGTAGTGTTAATTTGGGGAGGATTGTTGATATTATTTTCGCTTGTAGCCTTTGCTGCTGGAATAATTAATACATTCTATTCTTCCCATGTTTGTCAGAATTTTGGCTATAGTCTTCGGAATGAGTTATATCAAATCATTCAGTATTTTACGTTTTCAAGCAGTAATGTTTTTGCAAGTTCGTCTTTGATCACTAGATTAACGAATGATATTACACAATTACAAAACACGATATTTATGGGATTGCGATTTCTATTAAGGGCACCGCTTTTAATCGTTGGTGGAATCATTATGTCCTTCTTAGTTAATGTGAAACTGGCGTTTATATTGGCGATTACGATTCCTCTTATTGTGGTTATGTTTATTTGGGTTATTAAAATAGGAAGAAGTCTGTTTCAATCTGTTCAAAAGAAACTCGATCAGGTAAACAGTGTGATGCTGGAGAATTTAACAGCAGTGAGGCTTATCCGAGCATATATCCGTAAGCAGTTTGAAAGAAATCGTTTTATGCATACAAGCGAGGATTTAAAAAATCTTACCCAAAAGGCGCTCCGAATTATGGAAACTACTGTGCCGCTCTTATTATTCGCTATGAATCTATGTATTATTGCCATACTTTGGATTGGATCCGGACAAATAAACACAGGTGAGGCACAGATTGGTGAAGTAGTTGCCGTTATCAATTATACATTAAGAATCACTACATCGATTTCTGTAGTAAGTATGTTAGTAATGGTTATTTCTCGTTCAAAAGCTTCAGCTGATCGAATCCAAGAGATTATTGATAAGAAAGAACAGGATAAGGATAATCCAGATGAAAGTATGGACTCAAAACTGAAAGGAAAAATTAAGTTCCAGCATGTATCCTTTCGTTATCCATCTAATAGAAGGAATACGATAGAGAATCTGCACTTTACCATCCACCCTAAAGAAACAATTGCTATATTAGGAGCAACAGGTTCAGGAAAAACAACACTCTTCCAATTAATTCCACGTCTTTATGAACCAACAGAAGGAAGCGTTTTGATCGACGATAAACGAGTGGATTCATATTCATTAAATACGCTAAGAAAGCAAATTGGATATGTACCACAGGAATCGATGCTCTTTACGGGTACCATTCAAGAAAATATAAGATGGGGAAATCCTGATGCGACCTTTGATGAAGTAGTGCAAGCTGCAAAAGATGCCCAAATTCACGATACCATTATGTTAATGCCTCATACATATGATACGAGAATTGGACAAAAGGGAGTTAATTTATCCGGAGGACAAAAGCAACGCCTTTCCATTGCAAGAGCACTCGTCAGAAAGCCAAGTATTCTCCTGCTAGATGATAGTACAAGTGCATTAGATTTAAAAACAGAAAAAAAGCTGCTGGATGCAGTTGCTGATTATCAATGTACCCTTCTGCTCATTACGCAGAAAGTATCTACTGCGATGAAGGCAGATAGAATAATGCTGATTGAAGATGGAAAGATTGTAAGTTTTGCTTCCCATGATGAGTTATGGAAGACAAACAACCTTTATCAAAAAATAGTAGAATCACAACTAGGGGAAGGAGAGTGGGAGAATGCAAAGGGAACTAACCGATCCATTTCGCTATCCTAAACCTAAATTAAAGCCAGATCCCACAGTTGTTAAAAAAGGGAAAAAACCAAAAAATATGGGGAAGACCTTATACCGATTATGGAGCTATCTTGCACAAAAAAAGGGATTATTATTTCTTGTTTTAGTGATGGTGGCAATGAGCTGTGCATTAGGATTATTGGGACCATATGTTTTAGGAATTTCTATTGATCGTTTTATTGTCAATAGAAATTTAGATGGTTTTACAGGAATGCTAATAGCCCTTGGTGGTATTTACTTTTTTCATTCTGTTGCATTATTTTTGCAAAGTTATTGGATGGTTGGAATTTCACAAACAACTGTTTTTCGCTTAAGAGCGGATTTATTCCACCAATTTCATGAGCTGCCGATAAGTTATTTTGACAAAAAGCAGCATGGAGAATTGATGAGTCGTGTTACAAATGATATTGAAAATGTCAGTTCTACTTTAAATAGCTCTGTTATCCAAATCTTCTCTAGTATTATCACATTAGTTGGGACAGTAGTCGTTATGTTATTGCTCAGCCCGTTATTAACCGTCCTGACTTTAACTATTGTGCCAGTTATGTTTATCGGAATGAAGTGGATTACGAGTAGAACAAGTATATTGTTTAAGGAACAGCAAAAGAATTTAGGGGAGTTAAATGGATTTATTGAGGAATCTATTTCAGGACAAAAAATTGTAAAAACTTTTTCTTTAGAAGAAAAAGTGATTCATGATATGAAAGAAAAAAGTGATAAGCTTAAGAATTCTGCGTATTGGGCACAAGTCTATTCAGGCTTTATTCCAAAGTTGATGAATATGTTAAACAATGCTAGCTATGCAGTAATTGTAGGGGTTGGCGGGCTATTAGCCCTCAAATCAGGTACTGTATCTATTGGGGTTATTGTCATCTTTGTTGAATATTCCCGACAGTTCACTAGACCCTTAAATGATTTATCGAATCAATTTAATACACTGTTATCTGCCATTGCGGGTGCAGAGAGAGTATTTGACGTATTAGATGAAGAAAGAGAAGAAGTAGATGAGAAGAAAGCAGCCGTGATGGAAGAAATGAAAGGAGAAGTTCAGTTTAAGCATGTTTCTTTTTCTTATGAGGTAAATAAAGAAATTTTAAAAGATATTGATTTTAAGGCAAACCCAGGTGAAACAATTGCTTTGGTTGGACCCACTGGAGCTGGAAAAACGACTATTATCCAGCTTATCACGAGATTTTATGATGCAACCGCAGGAAATATATTAGTGGATGGACAGGAGATTACAAAAATAAAAAGAGAGAGTCTTCGTTCGCATATGGGATTTGTTCTTCAGGATAGCTATCTATTCGAAGGGACCATCCGGGAAAACATTCGGTATGGCAGGTTAAATGCTACGGATGAGGAAGTGGAGTATGCAGCAAAGCAGGCCAATGCTCATGGCTTTATTGAACATCTTCCGGAAGGATATGATACGATTCTTTCTGCTAATGGAAACGGAATTAGTCAAGGACAAAAGCAGCTATTATCCATTTCTCGAGCAATTTTAGCAGATCCATCTATTCTTATTCTGGATGAAGCAACAAGTAGCATTGATACAATCACAGAGGTGAAAATTCAAGATGCTTTAAAACGGTTGATGAAAGGGAAAACGAGCTTTGTTGTTGCTCACCGATTAAACACCATTAAACATGCGGATCTGATTCTAGTATTGGATAAAGGGATGATAGCCGAAAAGGGGTCTCACGAAGAATTATTGGAGAAAAAAGGCTTTTATTATGAACTACATCAAAACCAATTCTCAGAGACAGTTGATTAGATTATAAAAATAAAATGGGGCTGCACCGGTTGGTCAGTGTAGATAGTAGATATATAAAGAACAGCACTTCTCTCCTTAGAGCTGATATTGAAGGAATAAGGGAAGTGCTGTTTCTTATTTTATAAATAAAAAATATTTGTTTGAAATGATATTTGACTGACCGGTCATTATTGTTTACAATAAAGATAGATTCGGTGCATGTCAACCATCCGAAAATAGCTCGTTATATACAAAGGTGGATGTTGAAAGTGAAAACAATTGACCAAATTATTGAATTTTTGAAGAGTATCGGAGTAGACGCAGAAAAGGTTTATAGGAATCCAAAGGAGACATACTAGTTTATGGAAAGCGTAAAACAACTCAAGACATACATGGAAGATAATAACTTCAATTTACATGAATTATCAAATGAGCTTAATGAATGGAAAAATAGCTTAATTATTTATAACTTTGCTTTAGATGAAATAAATACGAAACTAAAAATATTAAATGAGGAATTTCAATTTATCCATAATCATAATCCAATCGAGCACATTAAATCACGAATTAAAGATCCAAAGGGTATTATGCAAAAGCTGCATCGAAAAGGGCATGCTATAACAATGGAAAATGCCAAAAAATATATACATGATATTGCAGGAGTTCGAATTACTTGTTCCTTTATTTCGGATATTTACGAAATTTATAATATTATTGAAAAACAAGCTGATATTAAAGTACTGCAGGTAAAAGATTATATTAAAAATCCAAAACCAAATGGCTATAAAAGCTTACATTTAATTATCAGTATTCCTGTTTTCTTAAGTACAGGAATGCAAGAAGTATTTGTTGAAATTCAAATAAGAACGATTGCGATGGACTTTTGGGCAAGCTTAGAACATAAAATCTATTATAAATTCGACAAAGATGTTCCTGCACATTTACTTAATGAATTAAAGGAAGCAGCAGATGCAGCCCATGAACTAGATGTAAAAATGAAGCGAATCAAAGATGGTGTCGATATCGTTCATACAGTAGGGAAGAATCAGCTATTCATATAGTTTGAAAAGGAGCTTCGCAAGAAACGAAGCTCCTTTCTTTGTAGAAACAAAGAAATCCTCGAAATCCAGCATTTATAATTTATATTCAGCGAAAAATATAATCTCCCCCCTATTGAATAAGGTTTCATATCTATTTTTTCGTAAATAATTTATAATAAGAAGATATATTTTAAGGTTAGATGCTATTTGTCTGATTTTGATGAAAAAGGAGAACGAAATGAAAGAACAGCTATTTTGGAGTACATTTAAACCGTTTATACAGGAAAATTGGGAAAAGGCACAGTTTAAACAAGCAACTTCTATTCAAGCACAATCTATCCCGCTAATATTAGAGGGAAAAGATGTAATTGCTGAATCCCCAACAGGAACAGGAAAAACATTGGCATATCTACTACCAGTCTTAAATAACTTGGATACAGAATCGAAGAATATTCAGGCAATCTGTCTTGCTTCCTCTCAAGAACTTGTTATGCAAATTTTAGGAGAAGTACAAAAATGGGGAGAGGGCAGCGGTGTTCGGGCGGCCTCTTTTATTGGAGGAGCAAATGTTAAAAGACAATTAGAAAAACTGAAAAAGCATCCTCATCTTGTCATTTGTACACCTGGAAGAGCATTAGAATTGATTAAACAAAAAAAATTAAAAATGCATGCAGTAAAAACAGTAATTTTAGATGAAGCAGATCAATTGTTAGTACCAGAGCATCTAGAATCTGTTCGTCAAATTATCAAAGCCACTTTAAAAGAAAGACAAGTCGTTTTATTTTCTGCAACATTACCAAAGCAAACAGAAAATATTGCAGCTGAACTTGTTCAAGATGCAGAAATTATTCGCATCAAAAAAGATAAGGTGATTGAAGCAGCTGAAGTAGAGCATATTTATTTCCAAGCGGAATATCGAGATAAAGTAAAGCTACTAGAACCGATCTCTCGTTTAAAGAATGCGAAGATTCTTGTGTTTGTAAAGGATATTGGAAATTTAAGTGTTATCCATGAGAAGTTAGCATTTAAAAAAATTCAGACAAGTATTTTGCATTCTGATCTAAATAAAATGGAGCGTCAAAAGTCATTAACTGATTTTCGAGATGGCAAGAGAAACATGCTTCTAGCAACAGATGTAGCTGCAAGAGGGCTTGATATTCAAAATATTACACATGTTGTTCATTATGACTTAGCTACAGATAAGACTCAGTATATCCATCGGTCTGGAAGGACGGGCAGATTTGGTGCAGCGGGAGTAGTTATTAGTTTAGTGACAGAAAGAGAGGAAAGAGAACTGAAGCAAACAGCTAAGAGGCTAAATCTTCAGTTATCGAGAAAAACCTTTTACCATGGAGAAATGGTGGATTACAAAGTGAGACAAAAAAACAATAAATAATCTTTTTAAAAGCTGGCATCAACCGTAATAGCAGGTTGATGCCAGCTTTTTTATTTGAATTAACATTCATAAATGAAAATATAAGCATAAAAATGGAGAAATTTCACAAGATAATACCATAAATAAACAAAGCACTAAAAGGAAGGGTTAAATGGTAACTTTTGCTTATCTACTAATATTTACATCTATGAGTGTTTTAACAATTGTTCTGGATATTTTTGTATTTCATGAAGGATTTATGAAATGTATAAAAAGAATATATGACGCCGAAGCTGGTGCAGGAGCTATTACCATTGTATTTACTGCAATATTAGGCTTTGTCTGGTCGGTCGTAGTGGATATTCGACTATGGAAAAATAAAAAACAAAGCAGGCAGAAAACTCAAGGATAATTACTCCATTTAGATACCAGTTGCACAACAGAGTATAGAAGTTTCTGCCAGAGCTGGCGGAATACTAATAAAGCAAAAGATGAGGCGCTTGCGCTTTTCTAAAAGGAAGTGTGTTACAGCCATGTTAAAAGAAAGCATTTCGTTAACTCAATTGGCGGCAGTTGTTTTTAATTTCCAAATCGGAAGTACGATTGTAATAGGTCTTGGATTAAAAGCAAAAGAGGATGCATGGATTGTACTTCTGATTGCTTTAGGAATAGGAATTGTCATCACCTTATTTTTTATCTATATGATTTCTTTAGCCCCAGAGAAAAATTTATTCGAGATGTTCGAATATTGCTTTAATCGGCCGATTGCAAAGGGGCTTAGTCTCGTCTATGCAGCTTATTTTTTTTATTATAGCTGTCGAATTATCCGCGACTTTGGAGAGTTGATAGCAAGTACAGTACTTCCCTTAACACCGATTGAGATTTCCACCATTATGCTAGTGTTCGTAATGGGATATATATTGTATATGGGTGTGGAGGTTCTTGCGAGAACCGCAGAGATATTCACTCCTTATGCATTTATCTTCATCATGCTTTTATTTATTTTCTTATATGTTGGTAAAAACCTTGATTTCTCTAATATAAAACCAGTATTAGCTGACGGCTTTAAGCCCTTATGGACTGCTGTGTTTCCCTATGAAATTGTACGGCCGTATGGACAATTACTCGTTTTAACCTTTATATTGAGCAATGTTTCAAATGCTAAATATAGCAAAAAGATTATTATTTATAGTGTTCTGATTTCAAGTTTATTATTGCTGGTTACATCATTGATGATTATTTTGTCTTTAGGATACGAGCTCGAATTACGTTCCAATTTCCCCTTATTAAGTGCAGCTCGACTTGTTTCTATTGGGAATTTTCTACAACGGATCGATGCTATTGTAGTTTTCTGTATGATGCTCGGAACACTTGTAAAAAGCTGTATTTATATATATGGAGGATTAAAGGCAATCGAGTACATTTTTGGTCAATCATTTCGGTATTTTTCGATTCCGATGATTTGTATTGTAGGAGTATTCACAACATTAATTGCGCGAAATTATACCGATCATATGGAGGAGGGATTGCAGTCTAATCCTTTTCTGTTACATCTTCCATTACAATTTGGCCTGCCGGCATTAATGGTATTTATCATGTTAATAAAACATTGGAATAAATCTAACTCCAAGAAAAAAGCAAAAAGTGGAGGACAGAATGTGTTTTAGGAAATAGCGATGAGCGAAATTTTGATTACATTAAATTAAAACCGATAAGGTGCTGAGTGATTATGTTGACAGAAAAACTATCTTTAACCCAAATATTTACGATGATTATCAATTTCCTTCTTGGAAGTTCTATCGTAATTGGCATAGGAATGGAAGCCAAAAGAGATGCATGGATAGTTGTTTTAATTGGAATGATTGTCGGCGTAATTATAATAAGTTTTTATCTTTATTTAATGTCATTGCTTCCAGGGAAAAACTTATATGAGATGATGGAATATTGTTTTTCTAGAAAAGTTGCTATCACTTTAGCTCTCGTGTACTTAAGTTATTTTATCTATGTTTCTGCAAGAGTAATTAGAGACTTTGGGGAATTAATCACTTCTGCTATTCTACCTGTGACACCTATAGAATTTACGATATTAGCGCTTATGTTAGTAATTGGCTATATCTTATATTTAGGGATTGAAGTATTAGGAAGAACAGCTGAAATATTTAGTCCCTATATGTTTTTATTTATCATCCTGCTGTTTATTTTTTTATACGCTGGTGACAAAATAAACCTTACCAATGTACAGCCAGTTTTAAGTAATGGGATAAAGCCAATAATGAAAGCGGCTGTTCCATCTATCATTGCCTTTCCCTTTGGAGAGTTAATAGCATTTACGGTTATTTTCGCTCATATTGGAGAGTTTAAGGCAACGAAGAAGGTTGCCTTAATTAGTGTTATTGTCGCAAGTATCATTTTACTATCTTCCGTTTTTATCATTATAGCCACCTTAGGGGAAAATACAGCCATGCGAGCAAATTTCCCACTATTAATAGCGGCAAGACTTGTTAGTATAGGGGAGTTTTTGGAAAGGATTGACGTGCTCGTTGTGTTTATTATGATGCTGGGAATATTAATCAAAAGTTCTGTGTTTCTATATGGCGGCTTAAAAGGAATGGAGTATGTTTTTCGGATACCTTACCGATATTTTGCTATGCCTGTTGCCTGTATCACAACGATGTTTAGCATCTTCATTTCTACGGATTTTTCGGATCATATTGTGGAAGGGTTAAATGTAGACTTATTTCTTGTTCATGTTCCACTGGAACTTATGGTACCTATTTTGATTACATTTGTGTTGTTAATAAAAAAATGGAAAGAACAAAGGGATGAAAAAAGGGGGTTAAAAATATGAATTATTTTAAAAAATTGATGTCTATAAATAGCAAAAAAGAAATACCCTCTAAAGTCGTTCCGACCGAAGCGAAAGAAATAGGGATAGAAGAACTTACCTTTGAAGCATTGAGAGAAGTGATAGGTTTAACCTTTGGAAATACAGCTGATTTGCAGTCAGATGTGATTCGAGTAGGAAAAAGTGAGGGATGTATTTATTATTTAGAAACTGTAGTAAATACAGAAATGTTAAAAGAGATGTTAGGGAATACGTTAGAGAATTCAGCAGATAAAGATATTGTTGTTGATACAATTGAAGACCTACAGAGCTTAAGTAAAAAGAGCTTTGGTGTTTCAGGATATAAATTATTAAAAAAGGTTAATGAAATTGTTTCTTCTCTCCTGGAAGGACGTATTGTTATTGTTTTTAGAGGTGTTGGGCAGGCGCTTAGTTTAAATTATTTAAATAGTGAAGGCAGGTCAGTAGCCGAGCCTACTACACAGACAGTCGTACGGGGACCAAAGGACTCTTTTGTAGAAGATGCCTCTACAAATATCAATTTAATAAGAAAAAGAATAAGAAACCATCAATTGCGTTTTGAAAAATTTATGATAGGAAACGAAACACGTACAAATGTATACATGGGGTATATGTATTCCATTGCAAATGAAAAAATAGTAGCAGAAGTAAGGTCTCGATTAAATAAAATTAATATTTCTGCTGTCTTCGAGTCAGCGAATGTTGAAGAATTAATTGTAGATAAAAGTTTGACTGTTTTTCCGTTAGCGATGAATACAGAGCGTCCAGATGCAGTAGCTACCTATTTAATGGATGCAAAAATTGTCATCATCATTGATGGATCGCCATTTGTATTAATCGTTCCGGCTGTACTGACTGATTTTTTCACTTCTCCGGAAGATAACTATCAAAACTATTTTATGAGTAGTTTTGTTCGTTTAATTCGCTACCTATCTTTTATGATTGGTTTAATTATGCCTTCCGCTTATGTAGGAGTTTTGACCTTTCACCCAGAACTGCTGCCAACTACTTTATTACTGAGTGTTATTGCACAGCGGGAGGATGTACCTTTTCCAGCTGTAGTGGAAGTGTTTATCATGGAAATTACTTTTGAAATTTTAAGAGAGGCAGGGGTAAGAATGCCGCGGGCCGTTGGTCAGACGGTTTCGATTGTAGGAGCATTAGTTATTGGACAGGCAGCCGCTGAAGCGGGAATCATTTCCAATATTATGGTTATTATTGTCGCGATTACTGCGATTGCTAATTTCGTTTTTCCTAATTATAGCTTCGCGAACGCATCTAGACTTATTCGATTCGTTCTTATCATTGTTGCCTCTATTTTAGGGTTATATGGGGTTCTTTTAATACTTGTATTTATGGTTGCACACTTAAGTTCTCTTCGTTCCTTTGGGGTTCCTTATTTAGCACCTGTTGCTCCATTTATTGTCGAAGATCAAAAAGATGTATTTGTTCGTTTTCCACTATGGTCCATTAATAAGCGTTCTTCCTATTTAAGTCCAAATGTAAAGAATAAGCAAAAGCCACAAGGGTCCCCGTCTCCGCCTAAACCGGAAAGTGGGAAGAAAAAGTGAAGAAAATTTGTGTCTTTCTATGTATATTAAACTGTTTGTTTCTATTAACTGGTTGTTGGGATCGAAAAGAATTATCAGAAATTAAATTAGTGGCAGGAATGGCCATTGATAAAGGCGAAAATGCAAAATATAAATTGACAGTAGAGGCCTTAAATGCAGTAGAATTAAATACCCAAACTGCTTCTGGAAATGCTCCGACAATAGTAGAAGGCATTGAGGGAAACACTATTTCTGAAATTACGCATCTCTTAAATGAGTACTATGCACAGTTCCTGGTTTTCTCTCATATGAAGATACTGGTAATCAGCGAGGAAATAGCTAGGTCGGGAATGCTTGATTTTATTGACTTCTTGGAAAGGAATAGGGAAATACGGGATGACTTTAATATTATTATTGCAAAAGATGGAAAGGCAGAAGATATTTTAAAAATAGTTGCCCATTATAGAAAGGCTTCCTCTTTAAAGTTATCCCCGCAATTGGATCATTTATTAGAGGATTGGGGAGGAGACCCAGGAATGAGTATTATTGAGTTTATCTCCGAATTGAACCTAGAAGGGAAAGAACCAGTGTTAGCTACTGTCCGCGTAAAAGGAGATGTAGAAAAAGGAAAGAGTATGGAAAATATCATGAAGGTGACTCCTGATGCAATAGTAGTCGTTGATTCTCTGGCGATATTTAAAAAGGGCAAATTGGTCGGTTTTCTGAGCATGGAAGATTCGAGAAATTATTTGTGGATTAGAAATAAATTAAAAACTACTTCTTTGTCCATTAAATGCAAACAGGGAGACTATAGTTCTGTGCGTGTAACAGAATCACAAACAGAAATAACTTCTAAATGGAAGAATAATAAGCCTGCTATTCATGTTGGGATAAAAGCAGAAGGATATCTGGAGGGAACACAATGCTATAAAAGTGTAGATAAGCTAGGTACCATTGAAAAATATGAAAAACTAGTGAATAAAGTTTTATCCCAAGAAATATCCAATAGCATTTCACATGTTCAAAGCCAATATGAATCAGATATTTACGGATTTGGAGAAGCAATGAGACGACAAGACTATGATTCATTTATGAAAATAAAAGACAAGTGGGATCAAGAATTTTCAAAAGCAGATATTAAAGTAGATGTAGATTTTGTTCTGAGAAGATCAGGAATTCGCTCCAAGAGCTTTTTGACAGGTACAGAAAAATAATTACTAAAGGAGAAAAACTGTTCCATTATGAACAGTCAGCTTGTCGACAAAAAGATATTGGAGAAGTAAAAATGCATTTTCATGCGTTGCTTGGAGTGGAGGGGGTGAGATTCCTGCGGGATTAGCGAGACAGTCTGAGACCCTGCAGGCTGTAAGCCGAAGTGGCTCAGCGCGAGCCCCACGGAAAGCGAACCCCCGGAGCGGAAAGTAACGTATAAATTCAAAGAGATTAATAAATATACTTTACTCAAACTTCTATTTCCAAAATACAGGAGTTTGTCTACAGTCTGAAACTGTTCCATTATGAACAGTTTTTTCTTTGCTTATTAGGATTAGTATTTTCTAAGACTAAAGTTGTAGAGCAAAATCAAGCTAAGGCATGTTATGAAAAAAACAGGAAGAAGGTAACATAGTAGATAAGAAAGGAGCGAAACGCAAAATGAAAAAATTTGGTTTATTTCTTATTGGGGCGGCCGCCTCTATCATCCTTTTATCACAGATAGGTCCAATACTCGGTTTAGTTATTAGTGCAGCAATTCTTTATTTTGCCTTTAAGCAATACACGAAAGCAACAAGCACATCAGGAAAGCTGGGGTGGGGGATAGCAGGAGTGATTATGCTTATTATAACAGCAAGTAACCTGCCAGCGATCATCGGATTAGCAGCCGCGTATGTATTGTATCTTGTTTACAAAAAGTGGAACAACAAGCAGACCATTATTACAAATAAAACAGCGGATGACCCTTTTGCGAATTTTGAAAAACAGTGGTCAGAATTAAATAAATAAGGAGAGGTTAATATGACAAATCTATTAGAAAGAATAAAAAATACGGTAATGGCAGACATTAATCATTTATTAGATAAGAAGGAAGAAAAAAATCCAATCGCGCTTTTAAATCAATATGTAAGAGAATGTGAGAAAGAGACAGATAAAGTAAAAAAAATGGTCGAAAGACAATATAAATTAAAAGAAGAGTTCATGAAGGAATTACAACAGGCTGAACAAATGGCGGAGAAAAGACAAAGACAGGCTGAGGTGGCTGGCAAAGCAGGAGAAGAAGAGCTTTTTGCTTATGCTAAGCAGGAGCAGACTCATTATGAAGAAAGAGTATTACGCTTAACCGAATCGTTAAAAAATACAGAGCAGCAATTGCATGAAATAGAAACGAAATATATGGATATGAAACATAAATTGAAGGATATGAAAATACGCCAGATGGAACTGATGGCAAAAGAAAATATAACAAAAGCACACCATACAATGAATAAAGTATTAGAAGAAAAACAGGCGAGTCCAACAAATCCAACACGCTTTAGCGAAATGGAACAATATATAGAAACGTTAGAAGAAAAAATAAATACAGAATATTATAAACAAACAATGGACGAAAAGTTAGCAGCATTAGAGAAAGATATGCTAAAAAAAGAAGATGACTCCATTTCCTTATAAAAAAATGGTATTCTAAAAGAGGCTGGTGTGGTAAAGCCAGCCTTCAATTATTTAAGATCTTCATCCAAATAAAATAAAGAAGGGAGAGAATAGCCAATGTTTAAACAATTAAAAGATAACTATGCAAATTGGTTTTATGTAGTTGGAGGTTTTTTGTTATTAGAAATCTTCGTCTTTAATCCCGGACTAATCTTTTCCCTTCTTGTTTCAATTGGCATGATTTATATATCAAAGAAATCACGGCAAGGCGGAGCTGGAAAGATTCTTTTTTGGATAGGGAGCCTGCTTTTAATCATTAGCATACTAAATATGGTTACAGTGAAAATTATCTTGTTTACACTCCTTGCCTATTACCTTTTTCAATTATTTCAAAAAAAGAATAATGAGGATATTATAAAACCAATCATAAAGGATAAGGAAACGGCCATACAGACAGACGAAATAAAAATAAAGAAAAAGCCCTTATTTACGAATTCTCTCTTTAGCCGTAATACCACACCAGATCACGTATATGAATGGGATGATATCAATATTCAGGGTGGCATAACGAATACTACTGTGGATCTTAGTTACACGGTGTTACCAGAAGGAGAAACAGTTATTATGATTCGAAATATTGTAGGAGATGTGAAGGTATATATCCCTTATGATATGGATGTTAGTATTCACCATTCCAGTTTATTTGGTTCCTATCAAATATTTGGTGAAGCTGAAGAAAATATATGGAATCAAAATATAAGCATTCGGACAGCTGGATATGATCAGGCTGAGACTAGAGTGAAAATTTTCACCTCATTAATTACTGGTAGCTTAGAGGTGAAAAGAATATGAGTATTATAACGAGACAAATTTTGTGGGGAGTATGTGCATCCCTTCTTTTACTTGTATTCTTTTCCATAAGCTATCTAATCGTCTTTCCGCCGGCAACCTGGAGTGCTTTGTGGGAAAAAGAGGTAATGGATGTTCCATTTATTTTATTTTTAATCAGTGTAGATATTACATTAGGTGTTTTAATTGGTTATTTATCAGGATTTTCCTGGAAAAAACAAATCCGTTCCATAGAAGAAACCTTACATACAATGGATAAAATGGAGTATTATCCAGTTCAGCCAATTGGTTCCACAGAGGAGCTCCAATCTTTAAGCTATAGAATCATTCAGCTGCAGAATCAATTAGTGGAACAAATGAAGCTATCTCAAAAACTCGTAAATGAGAAAGCGGAAGATCAAGAGGTGAAGGTTCAAACTGTCATTATTGCAGAGCGAAATCGTTTGGCCAGAGAATTGCACGATTCTGTGAGCCAACAATTATTTGCAGCATCGATGCTGTTATCAGCAATTAATGAAACAAGACCGAAAACGAATGATCATGAATCACGGCAATTACAGCTAGTAGAGGAAACGATTCAGCAGTCTCAATTAGAGATGAGAGCTTTATTGCTTCATTTACGACCAATCGCTTTAAAAGGAAAAACGTTAAAAGCGGGAATTATAGAATTATTACATGAACTACAGCAAAAGGTATCTTTGGAAATGGAAATGAAACTAGAAGATATCGATTTGGATAAAGGAATTGAAGATCATCTTTTTCGAATTCTTCAAGAATCGGTATCCAATACATTAAGGCATGCAAAGGCAAGTTCCTTAGAAGTACAGCTTATTCAGAGGGAGGCATTTGTTATATTGCGAATAATCGATGATGGTGTCGGCTTTAATGTGGATAAGAGGAAAGCAGGATCTTATGGACTTCAAAATATGCACGAAAGAGCAGCTGAAATTGGCGGAGTATTAAAATTAATAAGTTTGGAAAATAAAGGAACAAGATTAGAAGTGAAAGTGCCAATTTTGGGAAGAAAGGAGGATTTAAATGATTAGAGTATTGCTAGTGGATGATCATGAAATGGTGCGGATTGGAGTCTCTTCTTATTTATCTGCACAGACAGATATTGAAGTTGTTGCAGAGGCGGAAAATGGCAGTAAAGCTGTTGAGCTTGCTCTTCAATTAAAGCCAGATGTGATTTTGATGGATTTAGTAATGGATGAAATGGATGGAATTGAGGCAACGAGGCAAATAATAGAAGCATGGCAGGAGGCAAAGATAATTATTGTCACCAGTTTTCTTGATGATGAGAAGGTATATCCTGCTTTGCAGGCGGGTGCAACAAGCTATATGCTCAAAACATCCAAGGCGAGTGAAATTGCAAGAGCTGTGCGCGAAACATATCAAGGCCAAATTGTCCTAGAGCCTGAAGTTACTGATAAAATGATGACAAAAATGCGAGAAAAGAAAACTACGCCTCTGCACGAAGAGCTAACTACCCGAGAAATGGAGATTCTCTTGTTGATGGCGGAAGGGAAGAGTAATCAGGAAATTGCAGACGAATTATTTATTGCATTAAAAACAGTGAAAACACATGTAAGTAATATATTAAGTAAACTGCAAGTACAGGATCGCACTCAGGCTGTCATTTACGCTTTTAAGCACTCACTTGTAGAATAAACAAAAAATAAAAAACCTTATATGCAAGTGAATAGGTCCCTTAATCAAACGTTTAATTAAGACATTTCTCTCTCTTCAATTAAGAAAAAGACAATCTAGGAAAATATTTTTTGAACTTGTCTCATATGATGATAAAGAAGAGAAAATAAACACACATCTTTTACTTACATGCTTGTGGAAGATAGATTGAGGGAGAGATTCATGAGTTCATTTTATAAAGGGACCTTTTTATTAATTGTTACCGCGTTTTTTGGCGAATGTATCGAATTCATTATTAATATGGTAATGGCAAGGGAACTTGGAGAGCATGGACTAGGTTTATTTATGACCATATTACCTACTATCTTTCTTATTGTACTGCTTGCTACCTTTGAATTGCCAACATCCATTTCGAAATTTATTGCTGAAAAAGATTCCAAATATCATTTATCGATGCTGCAGCAAGTATTAAAGTGGACCATTATTTTTACTATTTTTCTAACCATCATCGCATCTATCATCATACCTTTTATCCCTATTTTTTATTCCTATCATCCACTCTTGAAGTGGCTAGTTATTCTTCTATTGCCGATTATTTCCTTTACTTCTATTGCGAGAGGTTATTTTATGGGGAAACAGCAAATGGGGAAAATTGCGGCTTCTAATTTTTTGAAAAAAATTATTCAATTAGGTTTATTAGTCTTTTTGTTTCAATGGTTTTCCTTTGATTTAAATACTTCTGTATTGATTGCCTTTTTTACCATTGTAGGGAGTGATACAGTTGTCTTATTGTACTTATTGCATATGTTTTTCGTGCAATATCAGCGGATTAAAAAGGGGAAAAATGAAAGCATGAATGGGAAAGTCATTTGGAAGGATTTATTATCTGTGTCTATTCCGACAACAGGTCTTCGAATATTTCATGCTCTAACACATGCCATTCAGCCTTTTCTCATCAAAGGGGCACTTGTTGCATCAGGAATAACAGCAGCAAATGCGACAGAACAGTATGGAATGCTTGCAGGGATAGCAATGACGATAGGTTTTTTTCCAGCTTTTATATCCCATAGCTTTATGACAATGCTGATACCAACTGTTTCGAAAGCGTATGTACAAAAAGACTATCCAAAACTACAAAGATTATTGCAGCAAGTGATGATCATAACAGCAATTTATGGAACCATATCTGTTGGGATTTTTTATTTTTACGCGGAAACACTTACGATGACCTTTTTTCACTCTACTCAGGCAGCTATAATTGTGCAGCTTTTATGGCCCTATTTTTTACTTCATTACTTCACCATTCCCATGCAAGCATATTTAATTGGTTTGGGCTTGTTGAAAGATGCGGTTTTTCATAGTGTGTGGGCAACATCATTCTCTTATGCAGCGATTTATTATTTAGGATCTTTAAGCCAGCTTCAAATGAGCGGAATTGCAATTGGAATGAATTTAGGAGCTGTTATATTAGCTTCCATGCATTATTTAACAATATGCAAAAAAATAGGAGTTTCAATGTGGCTGACACCAGTGAATAAATTCCAATAAAAAATTTTAAAAAAAGTGTAGGGATTCGCAGAGGAGCTAGCGTTTATTAAGTAGAATCGTAAAACTGGGAAGGGGAAAAGAAAGAACATGGAATCCCTAATAAATAAAACATATACTGTGGGAAATCAAGAAGAATTATTTGAACATGTCGTGAAGGAATACGGAAAATCAATTTATATCTATATATTATCGCTTGTTAAGCATAAAGAACTAGCGGAAGATTTGTATCAAGAAGTATTAATTTCCGCTTATACCTCATTTGGCAGCTTTGAAGATCACCATAAAGTGAAAAGCTGGCTCTATAAAATTGCTCTAAATAAGTGTAGAGACTACTGGAGAAAAGAGAAAACATCAAAGAAGTTTTGGGAAGAGTCTGTTTATACATATGCAAGAGATACTTCTGTGGCATTGGAACCTGAGGAAACATTAATGAGCAAATGTGAAAAAGAAGAGATGATTGATACATTGGAAGAATTACCAAATATGTATAAAGAACCTTTACTGCTTTTTTATTACCATAATCAAACATTGGTAGAGATAAGCAACCATACAAAAACGCCATTATCAACGGTCAAAACAAGAATGAAACGTGCGAAGGATCAATTGAAGCCAAAAGTTATGAATAAAAAGATTGTTTATTTATGAGAGAAAACTTGAATCAGTTGCTTCTCCCTACTGATTCAAGTTTTCCTATTCTGTACATAAATGTCTGATTGCTTTTAACTAATTATCACTAAATGATAGGAACAGTCCAAGTAATGGAAATTCCTTATTCATTCGCAAAATTACATCGAAACTACTAAACTAATTACTATTTCTTTGTTTATTATAGTAATTTACGGAATACATCGCGCCTTCATTTACCATATTGTTGTCACCAATATCATCTGGAGCGGGATTTCCTGCTTTAGAAAGTAAGTCCTCTTGTTGCGTAGAATTGAATTTGCTTTTAAAGCGATGAAAAATGTCTTTCCCTTTTGATGTGAACAGGAAAAAGCTTCCTAATCCAGCCCCGACAATTGCAAAAGTACGCATTGAATTTTTTCCAAACATGAGAGATTCCCTCCTAATTTATTCCTTCTCGTTCCATTCTATTTTTTATTTACCCTATTATAAGTTTTACAAACGTCATTCAGGGAATAATAATTGAAAAGCGATTAAGGGGGGATTCAAGTGAAAAGATACCGTTTAGAGAACTGGGAGTGGTTTCAGCTATTGGAAGAAGCGGATATACAGGAAGTGTCCTTAGAAAAGGGTCCATTAATAAATACATGGTTTCGCGATATAAAAGGAAATCGAAGTAACTATCTTCATATTGATACGTCAGAAGAAGACCAAGAAATATTAAGTGGTTCGCTTATATACCATAGAGAAATAGATAAAAAAGAAGACTATGAAATTTTCCATTTTTTCTTATCAAGGGATACATTAATTACTTATGATTATAAGGATAATAGTTTACATATTGATAGAAACAATCTAATAAAAGAGATAAAGCATGCACAAACACCGATTGAAGGATTTATGGTTATTCTAGGAAAAGTAATGACAGATATTTTGTATCATATAGATGCTTATGAACAACAGTTAGAACAATTGATTTGGGATGTTAAACAAAGAAATAGTATAAAAACATTAGATAAAGTGTATCAGTCTAGACATGAACTTCTTGTTTGGAAGAATGTCATGATCCCTTTTCTTGAAATCAGATACTCATTAGAGGAAGCTTTTGGCGAGGAAATTACCAAAGGAAAAGTATATGCTCGTGTTACTAAGAGAATCGAAAGAGGATTAATTTTGGTGGAAGAATACCAAAAAGAATTAAATAATCTCGTTAATTTTGAAGAGGTAGTATCCCAGCATAGAGGAAACGAAATTATGAAAACCCTGACGGTATTCACTACAATATGTACACCAATTATGGCTTGGGGAGCATTATGGGGAATGAACTTTGAGATTATGCCAGAACTAAAATGGAAATTCGGCTACGTTTTTTCTTTAGCAGTGATTATTGGCTCAACGGTTGTTGTATATTTCTATCTTAAATCACGAGGGTGGATGGGGGATCTGTTAAAAGCCCGGAAGAAAAATTCTTTTTTTCGATAACCCTAATCCAAGCAATATTAGACTCTTCCTCCTAAATTAGCATATAATAAGATGGTAGATAGGATAAAAAGGAAGAAAACTCCCATGAATATGCAAGGAGGAGCTATGGAAGAGTCAAAATTTTGTAGTGAGTCACTAGTAGTGAAAACAAGTATTGTTTTTCCAACAGATACCAATACTTATGGAACTTTATTTGGTGGCAAATTAATGGCCTATATTGATGATACAGCTGCTATCTCAGCGATGCGTCATGCAAGACGAGGGATTGTTACTGCTTCGACTGATTCAGTTGATTTTTTGTATCCTATTCATGAGGGAAATGCTGTGTGTCTAGAAGCTTTTGTTACCTATACTGGAACTTCCTCCATGGAGGTATTTGTAAAAGTAACGGCAGAAGATCTAATTTCTGGAGAGCGCCATTTATGCGCACTTAGCTTTCTAACGATGGTTGCCATCGATGAAAATGGAAAGCCGACAAAAGTTCCCAAAGTTATCCCACAAACAGAAGAGGAAAAGAGCCTTTACGAATCAGCGAAGGAACGAGCGGAAGCACGAAAAAAACGGAAGAAAGAAACAGAAGAACTTGCAAAGAAATATAGAAGTTTTTGATGATGGGCAAGGGAATGCCATGTCATTCTCTTGCTTATCCTAGTAATGCATAAAATCATACTAAAGCTAATAAGTTTGTCGAAAGAAAGTCTGGGAGAAAGAGAATATTTTCATTATTGATAAAAATCGATTTTACATGCTGTCGAAATACCAAATTATTTTCCAGGAAATGATGACATTCTCCAAAATATTGTCTAATAACACTGTCTGATTTTGCAGGGGGATAGTGTTTAATTTCGTTATCCATAATTATTTTATACTATGGGACAGGTGCTAGGAGGTAAAAGTGAAAATATTTTCTCTTTCCTATTTTGTTGTTACAAGAAAGATTGACTTGAATATGGAAATAATCGAAGAAGAAAAAAGTCTTGTTTTATGGAGTGATAGAGTTACTAGCGACGAGCAGACATTTCATTTACACACCATCCATGACATTTCCTTTAAGCCCTCGAGTAATCAATATAAAATGCTATATTTACATACAAATCGTGGAGTGTACTCTTTTGTAATAAAAGATAATCCAGAAGAAATGATTCGATTAATTAGAAGACAAATAGCGGATTATTTATAGGCATACATCTAAAAAAGGTTTGAGCAAGGAGGTTTTTGACCTCTTTACTCAAACCTTTTTAATCTCTTTCGGACAGAATTCCGAAAATACGTAAGATACTTATAAATAAATTTAGGAAATCGAGATATAAATTTAAAGCCATTAAAGGAACTTGATCTGCTGTTATACCATAATGTTTCATTCGATTAAAATCATACAACACATAGCCGCTAAATATTAGGACACCAATGAAGGAATATGCGAGCATGCCACCTGTTGCTAATGGCCAAAAGATATTGAAAATCCCGATAGCAATTAAAGCGATTAGGGAAGCGAGTAACATTCCTCTTAAGAAAGAGAAGTCGCGCTTCGTTTTTGTTGCATATATAGCAACCCCAGCAAACACAATTGTCGTAGTACCCAATGCATTAATGACGACATTTCCGCCAACTGTGGATACATAATAAGAGACGATTGGAAAGGTGGTAATCCCCGAAATAAACGTAAAGGTAAATAAGAAACCATAAGATAATGATTTTCCTCTTCTTGCGAAGATGGCGATTAATAAAAGAACAACTTCTAAAATTGACAACGGTAAAAATAAATAGGATGGAACAAAATTACCAATCATTGTTCCAATGAATGCTATTCCTAGAGAAAGAGCAAAAGTTCTTAAAACAGAGGGCATATATTCATTACTTGGGCTATATGCATACATTTTTCTTCACTCCTGTATTGTGTTTAATTTATATAGTAATACGAACAACGCGCAAAAAAGTTTCAATTTAAGCCATTTTTATCGCGAACAACATCTGCTTTCAGTAAATCACGGATTTCTTTTAATAGCTCTTCTTTAGTATCAACGGTTACTGCTTCTTCTTGTACCTCTTCCTTTTTCTTAAAGCGGTTTAAGAAGCGGATTACTAAAAAGATAGAGAAAGAAATAATGAAAAAGTCAACAATTCTTTGTATAAAGTTTCCATAATTTATACTTGAATAAGACCATGTTGAGAAATCTACGCCGATAACAAAGTGGGCGAACAGCGGCATGATCAAATCCTCTACTAGTGAACTGACAATTTTGCTGAATGCCGTACCAATAATCACCCCTACTGCTAAATCTATTACGTTACCTTTTATTGCGAATGCTTTAAAGTCTTTCCACATGCGATCCTCCTAATATATGTACATCTTATTTTGTTTTTTAAAATATTATTATTCTGACATGAAAAATTATTATTATCAAGTCAATGAGAACACAATTTAGTAAAAATAGGACATGGCAGAAATCGAATATGTCCTATGAATTATTTAATAAATCACCTTAAAGCTCGAAAATAGTTCTTCTGGCTCACTTTCCTTTATTTCTATATGGTCCACTCTGGCAAAGCGATTTCCCTTTTTTACTTTTTCCATAAAAGCTCGCAGCGTTTCAGAAGAAGCTACAGCCATACATTCCACTGTTCCATCTGCTTTATTGCGAACCCAGCCGGTTACCTGATTTTCCATAGCAATCATTTGGACAAAGTATCGAAAACCTACGCCCTGAACCCTTCCTTTGATTATAAGATGTAGTTGTTTCATTTCGTCCCTCCTAATTTTAAAAATCTTTTATCTCCTTTTTAACGGGCGGTGAACTCAACAAGGAAAAAAGCATCCGAAAAGACCGAGTAAGGTGCTTATATCAGCAAGGGTGAAGAAAATCCGCACAGATTGGAGCTTTCTTTATTTTAATATATAGCAAGCTTTCTTATTAATCATCTCATATTTATTTATATTGACGCAAGTTAGGTCCTTGGATATGGGGAATGGGAGAGCGGATAGTCTATATGATGTGTGTGAAAGGTCTCGGAGAAGGGGGGAGTAGGAGCTGGAAAAAGCTAGATTTGTAGATTGGGGAGCAATTTGGTACTATTAATAAGTATATATGAAGCTCTATAAAAAAATTAGTATCTTTAGTGAGCTTTCAATAATATAACTTATGGTAGTTATGCTTGATTTTAAACAACTAGAACATGACTATCCATAAAGTGAATATCTAACTCCTCCTAAAGGAGTATAGATATGTTTGGAAAATAGGAGAAAGATAATGAAAAGAAATAAATATATCTGGCTGTTATTGGTCGTAGTCATTATAATTGCAGGGATTTTAATCACTTCTATGGTTAATTCCTATCTAACAGAGAAACATAAAAATGAGCTGGATCAAAAACATATGGTGATTAAGAAAGATTTACAATGGACGAAAGATAATGCTTATTTTGAAATAGATATGAACGTGAAAGAGAAAGAGTATGAATTATATATTATAGGAGAAGGAGAAAGGAAATATCAGCAAGTAGAAGCTACGGATCTAGGGGAAAAAGATGATACGATTGTGACTGGAGATTTTGCCTTTTACTTATGGACGAAAGAATACGGAAAGGAAGCAGTGAAACAAGATCTAGAATTACCCAATCCTATGACCTTCAATTTGTCGCAAAAAAATATAGCGACATTTCTTGTTAACCAGCAAAATATTGCTGCTGTTTACCAAGGAGAAGAAGCAAATGAGGTAATGGCCTATTTCTATACCATTCATGATGGAAAATTAGTTACCCTGACTGATTATGGAATGCGTATCTTTAGTAAAAATATCAAAAACATTCAACAAAATTATATACAGACCTTAAGGAAAAAAGATACCGACCAAATGGAATTTGATACATGGATGCTTGAACAGAAAAGCGGGAAATTAGTTAAAGTAGATGGAACTTCTATTGAAAATAAGGATATTATAAATAAATGGCTGGATGATACGGAATTTTACTATCCATATAAAAACTTATCTGTTACTTCTAGTTTAAAAAATTTAGCGGAACAAGGAATGTTGATAGGCGCCCAATATCCAATCGGAACAAATATAAAAGAGATAAAGAAAATTAATTCGAATTATACAATCAAGGATTATAATCAGAAATATAGTCAATTGGATTTTCCTGAGGTTACTTATTACTATGATAAGAAAACCGATCTTGTTACTTCTATTTCTATTCCAGGTATTCGTTTAAAAGAATCAGTACAATCGATTCAAGATACAATCGGGAAGCCAGATGATTTTGTTACGAAAGAGGATGGGTCTATAGCTACTTATACAGCAGGAAACTATAAACTAATCATCCAATTGGACTTATCTCAACGAATTAAATCGATTAGATTGGTAAAATAGGAAGATTAACAAAACAGTAAAATAAAGGATGTTCCGTGAAATGTTTCATAACATAAACATTCCATGGAACATCCTTATTGAACTTGGTTACTAAAAATTAAAATGCCCAGTCTCCATTGCGGAATACTGCTTCTACTTTTCCGTCTGTGGTAATACCGTCAATATTCATTTTGTCTGAACCTATCATAAAGTCGACATGTGTAATACTATCGTTTAGACTTTTTTCAGCTAGTTCTTCACTTGACATCTTTTTTCCACCTTCAATACAGAATGCATATGCACTTCCGATTGCTAAGTGATTTGAAGCATTTTCATCAAATAAAGTATTGTAGTAAAGAATATTTGATTGAGAAATAGGTGAACGATGTGGTACTAAAGCTACTTCTCCAAGATAATGAGAACCTTCATCTGTTTCAACTAATTGACGAAGAATTTCTTCCCCTTCTTCTGCCTTCACATCGATAATTCGACCATCTTTAAAGGTTACGGAGAAATTATTAATAATGTTTCCGCCATAGCTTAAAGGCTTTGTGCTTGATACAGTTCCATTTACTCCTTTTTTATGTGGAACAGTGAAGACTTCTTCAGTCGGCATATTTGCCATGAATTCAAAACCTTTTTCATTGATGGATCCTGCACCGCACCATAGATGTCCTTCTGGAAGTTCAATCGTTAAATCTGTACCTGGAGCTGTATAATGAAGCTGTTTGTATGCTTTTTCATTTAAGTAATCCACTTTTGTATGAAGTGTTTTATCATGTTCTTTCCATGCTTGGATTGGATCAGCTTGATCTACTCGAATAGCCTTAAATATAGCATCCCATAGTAACTCAACTCTGCTGTTTTCAGGGGCATCTGGGAAAACAAGATTTGCCCAAGCTTTGGATGGAACAGCAATTACGGTCCAGCTTACTTTGTCGGACTGTACATATTTTCGGAATTGGCTTAAAGCTGTACCAGAAGCTTTTTGGAAGTTACTAATTCGTTCAGAATCAATCCCTTTTAAAAGGTCTGGACTAGAAGATACTACTGACATGAAGGCTGCCCCTTCTTCTGCAAGTGCAATCGTCTCTTTTGCTCTAAATTCAGGATATTCTTTAAATGCTTCATCTGGTGCCAATTCGTATTTAGTACGAGTAACGAAATCATCACTCCAATTGACTACAACATTACTTGCGCCAATTTGGTAAGCTTCTTTTACGACAAGACGAACAAACTCTGCTGATTCAATGGATGTATTAATAACAAGCGTTTGTCCTTTTTGGATATTTACACCGACTTTTACTGCGAGTTCTGCATATTTTTGTAGATTTTCTTGAAATGTACTCATTTTTATTCTCCTTTTCTATAAGCGGTTAGCTCTATGTATAACATGAATCCCAATTTGGAATGGATGCTGCTTCTATTGTAGCTTTTTTAGAAAGAGAAATAAACTGATTGATCATAACATTAGGATAATAATTGATCTTAGCGCGAGGGAAACAAATAATATGCATTTTTGATAGAATAGATATTATTGTTTTTTTATTTATAGGAGGTTTTTATGACTAATCGGTTACAAGCAGTTATCTTTGATTTTGATGGTGTTATAGCAGATACTGTTCCTTTATATTACGAAGCAACAAAAAAAATGGCGTTGGAGATTGGGGTCTCCTTTACTAGAGAAGATAACTTAAGATATCAAGGTGTTCCTCGAAAGGTGCTAATTGACGACTTAGTTGCACAAACAGATAAAGTATTTACGGATAAAGAAAAGGAAATGTTAGGAAATCGCAAGAGTGATTATTATAAAGCTTTAATTGCAGAATTCACAGTAGAAAATATGCTGCCAGGAATGTATGAATTTTTGAAAGAACTTAGGGAAATGGGGATTAAATTTGGGATTGCATCCTCTAGCTCCAATGCACCTTTTTTATTGGAGCGTTTTGGAATAAGAGACTGGTTCGACTGCATAGTAGACCCACATTCTCTGAAAAAAGGAAAACCAGATCCAGAAATATTTTTAACAGCAGCAGATTGCTTAGGGATCGATTATCATGAGTGTGCTGCTATAGAGGATGGACAAGCAGGCTTGAGTGGTATTTTACAAACGCCTATGTTTTCTGTCGGGATAGGACAAGGAGATGTTTTTGCAAAAGCGGATTGGCAGGTTGCTTCCACTAGAGAGCTAAGTGCGAAAACTTTATTAGAAAAGTTTAATAATCGATGAAGAAAAAGAGGGAAACTTATTCATGGAAGCAAAGAGTAGTGTGAACGGCTTGTAATAGTAGCAAATTACATAAAAAATATCATCCGAAATTATCCGGATGATATTGGAGTAATTAATAGCTGGAATGCGAATATAACAGCCTTATAGCTTTTAATGGTCTTTTTTCATCGCGGCTTTTAATAAATCTCCTAGACTATTTCCAAAGCTTTCGTCTTTACTGTATTTCTGAACAAGTTTCCGTTCTTCTCTTTTGTTAATGGTCTTTTTACGGTCTGTAGCTTTTTCCACAACATTGCAGTTTCTGCATTGGAAATAGGTACCGGCCACTCCATTATGGATTTCCATTTTTTTATGGCATTGTGGACAACGCTTGTTCGAAAGTTTAGGATCTTTTCTTTTACTAAAAGAACAATCCATACTGGAGCATACAAGAATTTTTCCGTTTTTTGTATTTTTTTCCTTTAGGAAAGATTCACATTCAGGACATTTGGAGCCAGTGAGATTGTGCATCTTATACGATTTCTCACTTTGTTTTATTTCCCGGACAAATCGTTTTGTCTGCTCTTTAATTTGTTCCATAAATTGATGAGGATTTGCCTTTCCTTTAGCGATATCCTCTAACTCTTGCTCCCATTTTGCCGTTAAATCGGGAGTAGTCAAATCATCATTAACGAGATTGATGAGCTGTTTTCCTTTGGAGGTAGAATGTAATTTCCCATTTTGCCTTTCTAATACCTCAGATGAAAGCAATCTTTCAATAATTTCAGCACGTGTAGCTGGAGTACCCAGTCCGAATTTTTCCATTTTCCCCAGAATATCAGCTTCTGTAAAACGAGATGGGGCTTCCGTAAATTTTTGCTCCAAATTTACAGATTGGACTTTTAATTGTTGCCCCTTTTGAAGCTGTAGACTTTTAGAAGAATCTGTTTTGCGAGAGTCTAATGCTTTAAAACCTAACTCTAATATATTTGTTTCTTGAGCGACAAATGAAGCTCCATTAATGTTTAATGTTGTAGAAATAATTTCGTACTTATATTTTGGGTAAAATAGTGTCAAAAATCTTTTTACGATTAAATCATAAATTTTTACTTCTTCATTATCTAATCGGTTTAAAAATACAGGCTGCTCAGTGGGGATAATGGCATGGTGGTCAGATACCTTATTATTATTAAACACATTATTGGCTTCGACCTTCCCCTTGTTACGTAAGACAGGTTGAACTTCTTCTTTAAATGCTCCAGAAATACTTTCGATGCGATCAATCATCGTATTCTTCATATCTGTCGTTAAATATCGTGAATCCGTTCTTGGATAGGTGACAAGTTTATGTTGCTCGTATAGCTTCTGCAGGACATTTAACGTCTTTTTGGCAGAGAAGCCGAATCGACGGTTTGCGTCTCGCTGGAGCTCTGTTAAATCATAAGGCAATGGCTGTTGTTCTGTTTTTTCTTTTACGGTTAGTGTTTCAACAACTGCTGGTTTTCCTTTAGTATTGGCGACAATTTTTTCTGCCGTTTCTTTTGAAAAGATTCTTCTCTCTTGATTCTTTTCATATTTTGCTTGTAGAGAATCTATTTGTGCAGTGATGGTCCAATATTCTTTTGGAACAAAGGATTGAATTTCCTTTTCTCTCTCTAGAACCATTGATAAAGTGGGGGTTTGAACACGCCCTGCTGACAATGGATCATTGAATTTTGTTGTTAAGGCTCTAGAAACATTTAATCCGATTAGCCAATCTGCTTGTGCTCTACACACAGCGGATTGATATAAGCGATCATAGTCTTTTCCAGGCTTTAGTTGTTTAAAGCCATCCTTTATTGCTCGGTCTGTTTGTGAAGATATCCATAAACGTTTAGTTGGTTTGTTAAATCGGATCTTTTCTAAAATCCAACGAGCAACTAATTCTCCTTCACGCCCTGCATCTGTGGCGATAATGCAATCTTTAATATCTTTTCTTTTTGCTAGCTGTTCAATGGCTTTATATTGATGACTGGTTTGCTTCATCACTTTTAATTCCATTTTTTGTGGAATAATTGGTAAATCATCTAAATTCCAATTTTTAAATTTAGGATCATAATGCTCAGGCATTTTTAATTCAATTAAATGGCCTAAAGCCCAAGTCACTATATATTTATCTGATTCTAAATAATTTTTAGTGGATTTATTGCAACCAAGCACTCTTGCAATTTCTCTAGCAACACTTGGCTTTTCACATAACACAAGAGATTTCATTTAAACACCTTCCAATAGAAATTTTAGCTGTCTTGAATAAAAGAAGTAGATTCTGTTATTCATTTTCAAGTAAGAAAGCCAACCGTACTCTTCTTGATAATCATCGTTTTATTAGTCATACGATACTTTCTAGTATAACATGAGAGAAGAAGGGGAGTGGGAAATAGTGAGCTTTTGCTGAATATAAAGGCGAAGCATATGATGACCTATTTCGAACGTATAAGAAAATAAAGGGGACCACTTTTTGGGGGAAAAGGAGGACGGCGCCCTTTTCGAATGGTCGAGAACGCCGTCTATTGCTTGGATTTATTCTTCTTCTTCGATTCGGTTTTTAAAAGCTTCCTGTGTTACGATAAATTCTTCATCGCCAGGAGCATCCTCTGTATGTGTATGTTTTCTTGTATCCTTTGGAAGCGGACCTGGATGGTGTTTCTTCTTATGATTGAAATGTTCTCCACGTGCCAATAATAACACCCCTTTCTTTTCTATTTTTTATAAAAATCGCTCATCCTATACCGACGAGAAGTGGAAATTGTATAATGGAAATAGATTTATTGAAAACAGGAGGGGATGGATGAATGGATTTTTCGTTTCTTGTTTCAGAAGATAAAATAAAAAAAGCATATAAAGACGGGGAGTTTAACCATCTTCCCGGGTTCGGAAAACCGCTCCCAAAGGATAGCTTAGCATCTGTACCAGAAGAATTGCGAATGGCTTATCGTGTTCTCAAGAATGCTGGATATTCATTAGAAGAAGATAAGATTAGACAAGAATTACTGTCCATGGAAGATTTAATTCGTTCCTGTGAGACAGAAGAAGAAAAATTAGTTTTACAAAGAAAATATAATGAAAAATTATTGCGCTTCCGTAAAATGATGAAAGAACGTACAGCAGGAAGTCATTCTCAACCTTTCTCTGGATATCAGAAAAAGGTTGAGAATAAATTTTTTCCGAAATGATGATAGTAGTTACGGTTTTAATTCAAATATAGGTTTTTCACTTATATTTCAAAAAAAGGTGATGAAAATATCACCTTTTTTTTATTAAAAAGCAGGACTATCGTCATGATTCATGAAGTTTACGAAATTTACATGAAATAAAACTAAAAATTTGAAGAGAAATGTCGAAAAAAAAGGTAAGACAGAGAATCGAAATTTTGGAATAAGATAGGTGAAAATGATGGATAAAACTTCCTTGATAGGAATTATACTTGCTATTATTGCTGTTGGAGTTGGAATGGTATTTAAAGGTGTCAGCCCTGCAGTATTATTGAATCCAGCGGCTATTCTAATTATTTTAGTAGGTACAGTGGCAGCAGTAGTTATTGCCTTTCCTGCTTCAGAAATTAAACGAGTTCCAAAGTTATTCGGCATCTTGTTTAAGGAGCAGAAAGTGCAGGATACGAAAGAGTTAATCCGCTTGTTTTCAGAGTGGGCACAATTAGCTAGAAAAGAAGGACTTCTTGCATTAGAAGCAAAAACAGATGAAATTGAAGATCCATTTTTAAGAAATGGCTTATCTTTGTCTGTAGATGGACAAAGTGCAGAGTATATTAGAGATGTATTAACAGAAGAAATAGAAGCAATGGAAGAGAGACATCGTTCAGGAGCACTAATTTTTACGCAAGCAGGTACTTATGCTCCTACATTGGGAGTACTAGGAGCAGTAATTGGGCTGATTGCTGCATTAGGAAATATGTCTGATGCTGAAGCACTTGGACATGCTATTAGTGCTGCGTTTGTTGCTACTTTAATGGGGATATTTACGGGATACGTTTTATGGCATCCATTTGCAAATAAACTGAAGAGAAAATCACACGTGGAAGCAAGTCAAAAATATTTGATGATAGAAGGGGTTCTTTCTATTCTAGAAGGAGAGGCGCCTAGGGTAATTGAACAGAAGCTTGCATCGTATTTACCTGTTTCAGAAAGAAGACAATTTCTGGAAGAAAGCGAAAGTAGTGTGAATACGAATGAGTAAAAAGAAAAAAAAGAAAGTACATCATGAGGAGCATGTAGACGAATCTTGGCTTGTTCCTTATGCCGATATCCTTACTTTATTGTTGGCTTTATTTATCGTTTTATATGGCATGAGTTCTGTTGACGCAAAAAAATTCTCTGAAATAGCAGAAGCTTTTAATAGAGAATTACAAGGAGGGACAGGTATTTTCGAATATCCTAGTCCTGCACCGTCAATGAATAGTGAAACTACAGATGTTGATTTGGCTGACCAAGAGAAAAAGGAAGACAAAAAGGATAAAAAAAATCTTAGTGAAAAAGAGCTAAAAGAATTACAAGAGCAGCAAGATAAACAAGAATTATTAGAGATTCAACAGAAGGTAAATGCCTATATTGCTAAGAATAAATTAGGGAATAAGCTGGATACGGAACTGACAGATGAAGGTTTGCATGTTTCAATTAGAGATAATGTACTCTTTGCTTCTGGAAGTGCTGAAGTTCGAAATAAGGACAGAAAAGTTGTTTCTGAAATTGCCAATTTACTTGTGATGGATCCACCGCGAAGCATTATTATAAGTGGACATACAGACAATGTTCCAATCAGTAATTCAAGTTATGAGTCCAACTGGGAACTAAGTGTGACAAGAGCACTGAATTTCATGAAATTACTTCTTGAAAACAAGAAATTAGATCCTAAATCATTTAGTGCGAAAGGATACGGCGAGTTTCAGCCTATTGCTAGTAATGATAGTTCTGCAGGAAGAGCAAAAAATAGAAGAGTAGATATTTTAATTGAACCAAGAGTTGCAAAAGAAGACTAACAATGGATAGTCTTCTTTTTTTGATCTAGAAATCTTATTAAAAAAGAAGACTAAATCAACAAATAAATAAAGTTTTCGTAAAAATGAATAAAGTCTTGTTGTTCATCGGACAAAAGTTTATAATAAAGACAAATGTTTTGTTAGAAATAGAGATAACTCATTTCTACTTCTAACCAATGGCAGTTTCACTTTATTTGAGGGGGAGATGGAAGTGAATGATAAAGAGATTTTTATTCTTCAGCTGATTAAAGAAAATCCCTTTGTTACTCAAAATGAAATAGCTGAGAAAATGGGCTTATCCCGTTCTGCGGTAGCAGGCTATATTTCTTCTTTAACAAAAGAAGGGAAACTACTAGGTAGAGCTTATGTATTACCAAAAAAGAAAGAAGTTATTTGTATTGGAGGAGCCAATGTTGATCGTAAAGTTCAAGCAGAGGAGACCATTCAGTACGGTACCTCTAATCCAGCATCTACAAGTCAGTCACCTGGTGGGGTCGCAAGAAATATTGCAGAGAATTTAGGACGATTGGGACTCGAAACTTCTTTATTTACTATTGTGGGAGATGATCATGAAGGGGAATGGCTATTAGAGAATACCAAAAACTATGCAGATATCACTCCATCTCTTTTGTCTAATCTTTATCGTACGGGGACTTATACAGCCTTATTGAAATCTGATGGTGAACTTGCCGTTGCTTTAGCAGATATGTCTATATATGACAGCATTGATAAAGATATAATCGATAAAAAGTGGGGGTATATTGCAACATCAGAATTAGTTATTCTTGACACTAATTTTTCAGCAGAAGTATTGGAGCATATTATCATCAGATGCAGGCAAGAACAAATGGCATTGTGTATTACGCCTGTATCGGCACCAAAAGTACGAAAGCTGCCAGAAGATCTGCATGGAGTTACTTGGTTGATTGCAAACAGAGATGAGGCAGAGGTACTAGCAGGAATAAAAATAAAAGAAGAAGGAGACTTCTTTAAAGCAGCTGAAATAATTCTCGAAAAAGGTGTTGAAAAAGTAGTTATTACACGGGGAGATAAAGGCCTTATCTATTTTACTAAATTGGGGGAAGCTGGTGTGATCCTACCTCCAGAAGCAGAAGTAGTCGATGTAACAGGTGCTGGTGATTCCCTTGTTTCAGGTATAATGTATTCTCATATTAAAGGCCTAAACACGGAAGATGCTTGTAAAATCGGTATTACTTGCTCAAACATAACCCTTCAATCGAATCAAACAGTAAATCCGTTATTAAATAATAAAAAATTACAAGAACTATTTGGAAAATACTTTGCAAAAAGGAGCATATAACATGAAAACAGAATGGCTAGAATTCTCAAAAGAAGTATTAGAAGCAAAGAAAAATAATCTACCGATTGTAGCCTTAGAATCGACTATTATTTCCCATGGAATGCCTTATCCTCAAAATGTGGAAACTGCTAAAGAGGTAGAAGATATTATTCGTAAAAATGGCGCAGTTCCTGCAACCATTGCAATAATAGAAGGGAAAATAAAAATTGGTTTATCAGAAGATGAAATTGAATTTTTAGCTAAAAGCGATAATATTGAGAAAGCAAGCAGACGTGATTTACCATATTTGATCGCTGGTAAAAAGAATGGGGCAACAACTGTAGCTGCTACCATGATTTGCGCAGAACTTGCAGGAATTAAAGTGTTTGTAACTGGCGGAATTGGCGGCGTTCATAGAGAAGCAGAGCATACAATGGATATTTCTGCGGATTTACAAGAACTTGCTAAAACAAGCGTAGCGGTTGTTTGCGCGGGAGCCAAATCAATATTAGATATTGGATTAACGCTAGAATATCTTGAAACATATGGTGTTCCAGTTGTAGGATATGGAACAAAGTCTCTTCCTGCTTTTTATACAAGAACGAGTCCATTTGAAGTGAATTTCTCAGTAGAAGATCCAAAAGAAGCAGCAGATATGATCCAAACAAAATGGGCATTAGGACTAGATGGCGGGGTAGTGATCGCTAATCCAATTCCAGAAAAAGATGCTCTCGATGAAAAATACATTACAGAAATTATTGAAAAGGCACTCCAAGAAGCAAAAGAAAATCATATTACAGGTAAAAAAGTAACTCCATTCTTATTAAGTCGTGTCAAAGAGTTAACAGAAGGAACAAGCCTAGTTGCTAATATTGCATTAGTCAAAAACAATGCAGAGGTGGGCTCAAAAATAGCAGTAGAGTTAAATAAATAAGAAATAAGACTATTCGAAGTAAGAATATCGCTTCCAAATCGGTAGTAGCATTCTCTTTGAATAGTCTTTTTGATGAAAGAATGTTTATTAGAAAAACGAAACAGGAAGAGTACACATAAACTCCAATGGAGGGAGGCCATTCGCTATTGCCATTAATAGAGAAGGCTTCCTTTTTTCTAGTTCTCTTGTCTTTTTTTAAATTTAACATATTCAAGAATGCCAGCAAAATCTTCTTTTGTAATTCCTTCTTCTATTGCCTCCTCTACTAAACTCATCCAGTCCTCATCGATTCCATCAATCACTGTATAATTATTGTCTAGTAGTTCCTCTACATTTGTCTCAAGAGTGTGGGAAAGTTTCGTTAATACTTGAAGAGAGGGGTTCTTTTGAATTCCTCTTTCAATATAGCTTAAATAAGATTTGGAAACACCGGATTTGTCGGAAAGTTCATTAATAGAAAAGCCCTTTTTTATTCTTAATGTCTTTATTTTTTCTCCAACCAACATAACAATATTCTCCTTATCACATAAGAAATGTAATTTCATTATAACGAACGATATTGTGAATATAAAATATGAAAAAGCTAGATAAAAGGAGTTATTGTGAGGAAAAGAATGATAATCGTTCGTTAAAAAGAAAAAACGGTTGATTTTGGAATTTTCAAAAATGATAGTTTTGCACTATACTTATGGAAAAGTTCTTTACTAAGAACATTGTTGTGTTTTATAACATTATAATTTAACTAAAGAGATAATAAATGAACTAAATCAGTAACAATTATTTCAGCATAAGAAACCAAAAAGAAAAAGGAAGAGGGTGGAAAATGTATAGAAAAAACTGTGATATATGCAATAGACCATCGTATAGTAGTAATGAACGAGGCAGGTGGATTTGTCCTATATGCCAAAATGACTTAACGGAATATCCTTTTTTTGATGCGATTACATTTGAACAAATTCATATTAATTATTCTTTTAAAAAAGTGCTAAAAAGCTATCAAACACAATATTATGATAGAAGACAAGATAAGTAGTGCTCCTGACTTAAGAGAAATCTGTAAATAATGCATAAGTATGATTAATTCGATAAGATTCGCTGTAATCAACATTTTTTGTAGAAACAAGGAGAAATATTTTAGTAATTTATCCTAATTTTATGACAAATTACTGCATCATTTCATGAGGAAAAGCGATATAATGAGAAAACAGTAAAGAATACGAGAAAAGGTAAATGTAAAAGGCAAACCAATACGAAAGTTTGGGACGCAAAGTCACGGATCTAATGTCTTAAAACAATGATGGCCGGACTGCCAAAATACAAATGTATTTTTGGGAGGGAAGAATTAAGTGATTAATAGTCAACTTTTTACCGAAGAATTGGATTCAGAATGGATTCAATTAATTAATGAAGCCAAAAATATTGGAATGAATTTGCAAGAAGTAAGAGAATTTTTGCGAAGTGAGAAGGATTACTTAATTCAGGAAAATCCGAAATAAACATTTGTATATAGAAAATGATTGTCTAAAAAATGGACAAAAAAGATATCTCTACATTGAATACTTGACAATAATGGAAAAGTATTCAATGTAGATAACCTCTTTTGAAATGGAAAAAATCTAATAACTTATTTTAGCCATATAAGTGGAAAACGTACTATTTTTTTTGTTCCAGTCTCCATCTGTTAAATTCCAAAAATTCACGGAATTCTTTTTTTGATACCCCGGAATCCATTGCCTCTTTTACAATTTTTAACCATTCAGAATCTAATTCATCCTTATTCTGTTGATCATTGATTAAATGATCGACTGGTATATTGAAAACAGCTGCTATTTTTTCTAAAAACTGAATCGATGGATTGGATTGTAAATTTCTTTCCAAGGAACTTAAATAAGATTTTGCAACTCCTGCTTGTTCAGCTAATTCTGATAAGGACATTCTCTTCTCTAAACGTAGCTGTTTTACACGATCCCCAATCATACGCTCACTCACTTTCACTCTTTACGGTATGTATATTTATCATAGCATTTATAGATAAAAAGTTCCATATAAAGAACGAATTGTTCTATCCATTATGCTTATAAACCATTGATGTGTAAAAGATTTTTCTAAAAGTATGTTCACAATATTGAAATATATCTTATAGTGCTTACCCTTTTCTACATACACTGAAACATTTTTTTATTCATTTTTCAATCCTTTTTAGACAATTTGTCTGAAAAAGAGTAGAATGGTAACGAATAATTTGAAAATGTTGGTGAATTTCATGTTGAATAAATATTATATGATATTCGAGGAATTAGAAGCTGCGATAAGAAATGGAAAGTATCCACCCGATACTATTTTGCCATCTGAAAATGAATTAGCTGAGCAGTATAACACATCTAGAGAAACAATTCGTAAGGCTTTAAATATTTTATCGCAAAAAGGATATATTCAAAAGCTCAGAGGTAAAGGTTCTTTAGTGCTTGATTTAGAAAAACTGCAATTTCCAATCTCCGGGCTAGTTAGCTTTAAGGAATTAGCGGATAAAATGGGACATTCCTCTGTCACAATTATTGAAAGCTTTACGAATAAACAACCATCTTCTTTTTTGCAAAAGGAAATGCAGTTAAACAAGGACGATTCTATCTGGGAAGTTTTTCGTGTAAGAGAAATTAATCAAGAACGTATCATTTTAGATAAGGATTATATTGTCGAAAAATATGTTCCGGGATTAACAGAGGAAATATGTAAAAACTCTATTTTTGATTATATTGAGAAACAGTTAAATTTAAAAATTAGCTTTGCGAAAAAAGAATTTACAGTAGAAGAGCCTACAGAAGAAGACTATAACCTATTAGATTTAGAAGGATTTCATTCGATCGTAGTAGTTAAAAACTACATATATTTTGAAAATGCTACTTTATTTCAATTTACAGAGTCGCGACATCGACCAGATAAATTCCGATTTGTTGATTTTGCAAGAAGAAACGAGGCGTGAAAAAATGGTCCTAGCATGTTTTATTTTCATTCTATGGGGAACGTTACTTATAGAAAATAGAAAAAGGAGATGCTATATATGAGTAAAAAAATTGCTACTTTAATTACTGATATGTTTGAGGACTCTGAGTACACAGAACCGGCTAAGGCTTATAAAGAAGCTGGGCATGAAGTTGTAACAATTGAACTAGAAGCTGGTAAAACAGTGGAAGGAAAACAAAAAGAAGCCTCTGTGACAATTGATAAAGGAATAGATGAGGTTTCCCCTGATGAATTCGATGCATTATTCATTCCAGGTGGATTTTCTCCTGACCAGCTCCGTGTCGATGATCGAGTTGTGGCCTTTACAAAAGCGTTTATGGATGCAAAAAAACCTGTTTTTGCAATTTGTCATGGACCGCAGCTGCTCATTACTGCTAAAGCGCTAGAAGGTAGAAATGCCACTGGCTATAAATCAATCAAAGTGGACATGGAATACGCAGGTGTTACTTTTAAGGATGAAGAGGTTGTGGTATGTGGGGACCAATTGGTAACAAGCAGAACGCCAGAAGATATCCCTGCCTTTAATCGTGAATCATTAAAGCTTTTAAATAAATAAAGAAATATAAATAATGGAAAGAGTCTGTACCTACACAGATTTATGGTAAGGGGAATATAATCTTTTTATCATGAGTTGGAGTAGGTATAGGCTCTTTTTTTGTGTTAATCTTAAGAAGAGATAAATTGTTTTTTTGGCTGCAATCAACTCATAATGTTAAGATAACATACTTAATGAACCGCTAATATAAAAAGAGGAGTAGAAAAAATTCTATTTGTGTTCATTCTTAGCGGTAATTTTAGATAGGAAGAAGGCTTGGACATGATTGTATTAAAATCAAAACGAGAAATAGAACAAATGAAGAAGGCTGGTGAGATTCTAGTTGGTTGTCATAAAATGATTGCCAAGATGATAAAACCAGGGATTACAACATTGGAAATTGATCAAAAGGTGGAAGCTTATTTAGCAGAAATGGGAGCCACTCCTGAACAAAAAGGATATCGTGATTATCCATATGCAACTTGTGCCAGTATAAATGATGAAATTTGTCACGGTTTTCCAAGAAATGAGCCTCTAAAAAAAGGAGATATCGTAACCATTGACATGGTTGTTAATTATAATGGTGCTTTGGCTGACTCTGCCTGGACATATGCAGTTGGAGAAGTATCAGCTGAATTGCAAAAACTGATGGATGTTACAAAAAAAGCCCTCTATATAGGTATTGAACAGGCGAAGGTTGGCAATCGAATCGGGGATATTGGATTCGCTATTCAACAATATGTAGAAGAACAAGGTTTTTCTGTTGTGAGAGATTTTATCGGTCATGGTATTGGCAAAGTAATACATGAAAAACCAGAAGTACCTCATTTTGGTTTAGCAGGCAAAGGGCCTCGTATCAAAGAAGGAATGGTATTTACAATTGAGCCAATGGTTAATGTTGGTGATTATAAAATGAAAATGGATAATAATGGATGGACGGCAAGAACGATAGATGGAAGGCACTCAGCACAATATGAGCATACCATTGCTATCACAAAAGAGGGTCCTGTTATACTTACCGATCAAGATGTTTAATGGTATTCGTTGTCCTATGGCATTAAAAGAACTCAGTGGGCACTCACCCACTGATTATTTTTTCTAAATCAAGTTATTGTTTTCGCAAGTTTCCAAGCTCTTCAGCGAGTGCCTGCATTTCATTTGGACTAAAGGAGTCTCGTTTCATCACATGCTCATAAATTTCTTTAATGTCATCATATAGATCTTCATCAAAATGGGTGGATTTAATGGCACCTATGTTCAATACTTTTAATTTTTCTTTTATTTTTTCAATCATGAAATTCACATTTTCTGTTGTTTTATTATCTAAATTCATACCTTTCCCCTTTCCTGGACAATAAAGTTGTTCTATTCATCTTTTCATGCAAACATAGAAATGTCAATATAGAGATGTATCATTAAATAAAGTGCTTTTTGCGAACTGGTAAGTAAAAAAAGTATGTAAATAGAAAAATGGAGGAAAATAAAAATGAAAATACGTGTTTTATTTATTTGCTTAGGAAATATTTGCCGTTCTCCTATGGCGGAGGCAGTATTCCGTGACTTAGTCGAAAAGGAAGGATTGCAAGAAAGTATTATTTGTGATTCGGCTGGAACCGGCGGATGGCATACTGGTAATCCGCCTCACCAGGGAACAAGAGATATTCTTAAAGTGAATAAAATCAAGGATGCAGGTATTTTTGCCCGTCAATTGGCGGATAAGGATTTAGAAGAATTTGATTATCTAATTGCAATGGATAACAGTAATATAGCAAATATTAAAAAGCTTAATGAAATGTTAGACGGCACAAAAGTCCGTTTGTTAATGGATTATACAGACCACGCTGCGGGAAAAGAAGTACCAGACCCATATTATACCGGCAATTTTGAAGAGGTGTTTGCCTTAGTGAAGGATGGCTGTGAAGGTCTGTTACGAGAGATTAAGCAAAAATATTCCTTATAAGCAATAATAGCCATCCTTCAAGCTTGTTTTACAAAATTGGGGCTGTAATAGCCAAATAATTTGGAGAGGTGGCAGGGATGATGAAAATAAGTATGACAAAAGGTCTTTTTATCGGCAGTCTTATTGGAACAGCTATTAGCTTATTGGACAGACATACAAGACAACATGCGGTAACAACTTTACAGCATGCGAAAGATACTGTAACAGATTTGGATCAAATGACATCTAGCTTGAATCTAACTTCCGAAAAAATAAAGAATTCAGCCCTGAAAATTTCGGACGATGCTGCATTTGTTAAAAAACAGTTAGAAGAACTGAAAGGAATAACACCAGTCGTTGCTGGTATTATCCGAGATACAAAGGAAGCTTTCTCAAGCGGGAATACGAGAAATCAGGAAAAAACGCTTGTTTCCAGCATACAATATTTACCTAAGCCAGAATAGCCAGTAAGAATGGTTTTGACAGGGATAGCAGCCTATGTACCCATCTCTTTATTTGGAATTTTTTACATTAGAAGAGGGGAGATGCTTTAGGCTGCCTCCCATTACATACTATGAGAACATATGCTAGAAAGGGCTAATGTCTTTTCTAATTAGTGAACAGGTTTTTATTTACACGATAAAGGGCAATAGACATACATAAAAGAACTGTTAGGACGGTGATTTTGTATGGGAGGCGTAATTCCATTTATAAAGGTTCTTATCAAGAAAATTCAACAAGATAATGTATTTGATCTGGCAGCCCAATTATCCTATTATTTCCTTTTGTCAATTTTCCCATTACTTATTTTTGTGATGACTCTTCTTCCGTATCTTCCTATTACGAAGGAAGACTTATTAGGATTAGTGGAAGGATTTGCTCCTGGCGACATTATGAATACGATTGAATCTAATATTGATCAGGTACTCAGCAGAAATGTTAGTTTATTATCATTTGGTATCATTGCGACAATATGGTCTGCTTCAAACGGTTTAAATGCTATCGTAAAGGCGTTAAATAAAGCGTATGATGTGGAAGAAACAAGATCTTTTATAGTAGCAAGAGGTATGTCTATTTTACTGACACTTGGAATGATTGCTGTAGTAGTAGTTGCTTTGCTATTGCCGGTTTTTGGAGAACAAATAGGGATGTTTTTATTTTCACAATTTAATTTAACGGATGAATTTTTATCCTTATGGAATACTTTAAGATTTCTTGCATCCCCCATCATTCTATTTATTGTGTTTCTTGCTCTTTATTGGATTGCACCGAATAAAAAACTAAAATGTATTTCCGCTATTCCAGGAGCCATTTTCGCTGCAATTGGCTGGGTAGTCGCTTCTTTAGCCTTCTCTTATTATGTAGGGAACTTTAGTAATTATTCGGCAACATATGGAAGTATCGGAACGATTATAGTTCTAATGATTTGGTTCTATATAACAGGTATTATTATTATTATTGGCGGCGAGATTAATGCTTATTTCACGGAAAGAAAGAAAGAACCTTGTTAAGTGTATCCGTTATTTACCTCTATAAAAGAATGTAAAAAGAACAAACTATTAGAGGGGAAACATTTTAATAAGGGGGAATTTAAAATGACAAAACATACAAAAAAAGATGGCGGGACAAAACAAAAAGGGAAAAGCAAGCCTAAGCATAAAACATCTGGTTCTGCCAACGGATCAAACGGCTACCATTAACCAAAAGGCCTTCAAGGATTACACCTTGAAGGCCTTTTGCTTGGCGTAATAAAGGATAGTAATATTAATTGGGAAAATTAGCTAATTTGTGTTTGGTCCATTAATTCCTTTTGGTAACAATGTTAGCAGTGACGAAAACAGTGTGGGGGAATTAATGATGACTCATATACAGCTTAGCCAATTAAATGGTTCTCTTATAAAAAAAATCACTAATTGGGCTAGGAAATAGTGGATAATTGAATATATCTGGCCAATCGAGCAAGAGAATTAGCTGAAAAGTAAAAATATCAGCCAACCGGAAGGAGAAATCAGCCAAAATTAGAAAATATCAGCCAACCGGAAGGAGAAATCAGCCAAAACCAGAAAATATCAGCCAACCGGAAAGAGAAATCAGCCAAACTAGAAAATATCAGCCAACCGGAAGGAGAAATCAGCCAAAATTAGAAAATATCAGCCAACCGGAAGGAGAAATCAGCCAAACTAGAAAATATCAGCCAACATGTATCCACATTCCTCCGCCGAGTTGCTTATCCTTTTAATAACCGCAAGCTATTTAAAATAACCAAGATGGTGCTGCCTTCATGTCCAATAACACCAAAAGGAAGGGCAACGATTTGCAGGAAGTTGGAAATAATTAAGAGCATAATGACCGAAATAGAAAAGATAATATTTTGTTTAATAATGCGATTCATCCGTTTAGATAGTTGAATGGCATCAGCAATTTTAGGTAAATCATTTTTCATTAAAACAACATCCGCTGTTTCCAAAGCAACATCTGTACCTTCGCCCATGGCAATGCCGACATTTGCTGTGGCGAGAGCTGGTGCATCATTAATTCCATCTCCTACCATAGCCACGATTTCATATCGCTCTTTTAACTCTTTAATAGAGGTTACTTTCTTTTCTGGTAAGCATTCAGCAATATAGTCCTCTACATAGCTTTCTTGGGCGATGGCTTTTGCTGTTTTTTCATTATCTCCTGTTACCATAACCGTATAAATACCATTTTCCTTTAAACGGTTAATAGCTTCTTTCGATTCTTCTCTTACAATATCCTTTAATGCAATTAACGCAATCACATCGGCATCTTTTTTTATAAATACAGTTGTTTTTCCTTCTTTTGATAACTGATCATATTTTCCTTGTTGGAAAGCCTTTGCTTCCTTTTCGCCTACAAAAGCAGCTTTTCCGATCCGCCATTCGGCATTATTCAAAAGGGCTGTAACACCCCAGCCTGAATTATCTTGAATGCTTTCTGGCTGTGGGAATGTTTCTTGATATTTCAGCTTAGCGTATTGGACAATTGCTTTTGCAAGTGGGTGATTTGAATGGCTTTCAATGCTAGCTGTTATTTGAATAATTTCTTTCTCTGAAAAATGTTGATCAACCAGGACATCTGTTACAACCGGTTTTCCTTTTGTTAATGTTCCTGTTTTGTCAAAAGCAATTGCTTTTACATGCGCAAGATTTTCTAGGTGAACGCCACCTTTAAAAAGGATGCCAGCTCTTGCTCCATTAGAAATCGCTGATAATGTGGCTGGCATAATGCTTGCAACTAAGGCGCAAGGAGAGGCCACGACTAAAAAAATCATTGCTCGATAAAAAGTTTCATTCCATGACCACCCTAAAAGGAAATGGGGAAGGAACATTAATAGGACAACAATAGTTAATACAATTTTGACATAGGCACCTTCGAACTTTTCGATAAAGGCTTGCGAAGGGGATTTCTCACTTTGTGCTGATTGAATCAATGTAATAATTTTTTGGAAAAGAGTTTCGTCTGCATGTTTGGTCAGGGTGACGGTAATCGACCCGCTTATATTTACGGTACCAGCAAATACTTCATCATTAATTCCCTTAGATAATGGAATAGACTCACCGGTGATAGCTGCTTCATCAATTGCTGTAGTTCCCTTAATAATCTTTCCATCCACAGGTACTCTTTCACCTGGTTTAATTAAAATGATATCGGAGACAGAAAGAGATGATACTGGAACCACTTGCTCTTGGCCATCAGGCAGGATTCGGACAGCTTCTTCTGGCTGCAATTTCATAAGAGCAGATATTTCTTTATTGCTCTTATTCATAGTATAAGTCTCTAATGCTCCACTTACAGCAAAGATAAATATTAATATCGCTCCTTCTGCCCAATATCCAATAATAGCAGAACCAATTGCTGCAAAAATCATGAGCATTTCGACATTTAATTCTTTATTTTCAATCGTTTCGCTAATTCCCTCTTTCGCCTTTGCATAGCCGCCAATCACAAAAGCAAGTAAGTAGGCTAGGATAGACATAGAAGAATAATGAAAGTGGTGTAAAATCCAGCCGCTTACAATGAAAATTCCGCTTATCCCTGCAGCAATTAATTCGAGATGAGGAGATAGCTTGGCAAATAGAGTAGGCTCTGCTTCTAGCTTTGTTTCGATATAGGTTTTTAATTCTGTTTCTGTAGACATTCGTTTTTCCTCCTTTGTTAACCATTCTTATTGAGAGCGAGAATCAAGTTCAATACCCTTAAAAAACACGAAAGCTGCCACCTAGAAAGGTGACAGCATAAATACCCGAATAAAAATAATTTTTTGATATTTAGTTTTATAAGATAATCTTACCACATATTGTATGAACCAGGTATCATTTTGCTTCTGCTAAATATTGATTTTTCATTTCTTTTTTCCCGAAAAGGAAAATAATCAAACCAACAATAAATAAGATAACAGCAATCACTACAAAGTAGCTTATATGCTGGAAATATTGAATAAACAATCCTCCCAAATATGGACCAATGAGACTTCCAACACTAAAGGCCATTCCACAAAGAAGATTTCCAGTCGGCAGAAGATTAGATGGAACTAAATCGGTCATATAGCTAATGCCTAAAGAGAAGGTAGAGCCAACTGCCATTCCTGCGAGGAAGAGACAGATGATAAGGCCGATTAAATAAGCTTCTAATAGGCTTGCGAAAGAAAAGCAGGCAGTACCGATAATTAAAATCGTTATAAGTGTCTGTCTTCTGCCAAATTTATCACTAATCATTCCTAAAGGAAGCTGAAAGACAATGGCTCCGATCGAAAAGGCGGTAAGCAAGAGAGAAATCTGGACGACACTTAATTCAATTCTTAATCCATACACAGGAAAACTAGAGTTTAAGCTTGATTCTAAGAATCCATAGGCAAGCGGTGGAAGAAAAGCAATCCATGCATACTTCATAGCACTAGAAAAGCGTTTCATTGTATCGAGAAATGAATTGGTTTCTACTGTTTGTTCTGGAAAATCATTTTTAATCCAGAGAATAAAGATCCATGCGATAAAGCACATAATAGATGAAAGAATAAATGGCAGCGACTCATTTATTTTTACTAAGGGTGTTAACAATGGTCCCACTGCAAATCCAATCCCAAAGAATACACCGTATAGTGAAATATTGCGTCCGCGTTTCTCCTTTGGTGAAGCGGTAGTAATCCATGTTTGGGTTGCAAAATGGAGAGAGTGATCTCCAATACCAATAAATAAACGAAGAAGGAACCAGAACCAAAAGGATTTCCACACTGGAAAAAGCGCTAGTGCAACAATAACAACCAACCCGCCAAAAACGATAACGGGTTTATACCCATATTTACGCAAGGGATGTTCCATAAAAGGAGAGATTAGCAGAATCCCTATATACAGTCCCACTGCATTTAAGCCATTTAAACTGGAAGAAAGACCATCACTTTCAAAAATAACTGCTATTAATGGAAGCAGCATTCCTTGACTAAATCCAGAAATACTGACAATGCTAATTAATACGGCAAATTTTTTACTGTTCATAATATACTCCTTATTTTTTCCTTACATTGGGTTTATATTTAGTCTCCCTAAATGATGTTAAAGGGGATTGAACAGTATTGCAATAGATTTTTTTTGAGAAGTAAGAATATTATTTTTCTTTTCCTAAAGCAGTAAAATTTCTTGAAAATTGGTTATATTTAGGGAAAGTAGCTGTATAATAAGTTTAGCCTCCAGCCGGATGGGAAAAATAAATGAAGGTGATAGTGAAAGGAAGCGAAAAAATGGTTAATAAAATATTTATGATTGCAGCATTTATTGGGGTTCCATTATCGATAATAGGTTCCTTGTTACATTGGTCAAGCATTCTTATGTTTGTTATTTACTGTCTTACCATCATCGCGTTATCGAGTTTTATGGGGAGAGCAACAGAAAGCTTAGCTATTGTCGCTGGCCCTCGAATTGGTGGATTATTAAATGCTACTTTTGGGAATGCTGTAGAATTAATAATTGCTATATTTGCTTTACGTGAGGGGTTAACAGAAGTAGTATTAGCATCCTTAACTGGATCTGTGCTGGGGAATCTATTGCTTGTAGCTGGGTTGTCCTTTTTTATCGGCGGGTTAAAGTATAAGAGACAGCAATTTAATGTTTTTGATGCTCGTCATAACTCAGGACTACTGATTTTCGCCGTTATCGTTGCGTTTGTTATTCCTGAAGTTTTCACGATGAATATGGGTGAAGGAAAAACATTTTCATTAAGTATTGGGATCGCTATTATTTTAATTGTATTGTATTTAGCAGCACTTTTATTTAAATTAGTAACTCATCGCGGGGTTTATCAAGTGGAAAAGAGTGGAGACCACGGTCATGCTCATGAGGAAACTCCAGAATGGTCTGTGAAAAAAAGTATTGCTATTTTGGCGATTGCAACACTAGCAGTTGCTTATGTGTCAGAAAACCTAGTACATACTTTCGAGGTAGTTGCAGAATCCTTTGGCTGGTCTGAGTTATTTATCGGGATCATTATTGTGGCGATTGTAGGAAATGCTGCAGAACATGCTTCTGCTGTCGTAATGGCATACAAGAACAAAATGGACATAGCGGTTGAAATTGCGATTGGTTCAACGTTGCAAATTGCGATGTTTGTTGCACCGTTATTAGTATTAATTTCCTTGTTTTTCCCAAGTGGATTATCATTAGTCTTTACGCTGCCAGAACTTATTAGTATGGTAACAGCTGTATTGCTAATGGTAAGTATTTCAAATGATGGAGAGACAAACTGGTTTGAGGGAGCAACCTTACTGGCAGCTTATGCGATTATGGGAATTGGGTTTTATTTGCTTTAAGACTATATAATTTAGAAAAACAAGGCCTAGCCGTTTTCTTTACAACGGCTAGGCCTCTTTTTCTTATTCACCTCTTTATTTTTCGATAATAAATTTTAAGTATTCGTTGATTTAAATATGTTGTTTAGGGAATCTATCATGTCGCTTCCATCGGATCACCAACCTCTTTTCCTTTTGTAATGTGGATTACATTCTGATTGATGAATATTCAAAGGTTTATATTTTCCTCCTTTACTAAAATCCAAGCGATCTAAATAGCTGCCCTCCTTTTATTTGATGATCTTATTATACAATAATATTTAATAAATGTAAATATTCTGATTATTTATTTTTAAGGATAAAGGACAAGTTTTAAGTTTCGTATGCATATGAATGAAAGTAAGAGGATGGGTGGAGAAAGGGGTTTAATGTATGTCGTCATTGTTTTATCGATGGCTTTTGTACGTTGGCGGGCTTTTTATATTAGCGTTTGGGGCAACGTTGACTATTAAGGCTAATTTAGGAGCTGGTCCTTGGGATGCTCTTAATGTAGGCCTGTCTCATTTGGTAGGATTAACAATCGGAAGCTGGATTGTTATTGTAGGTATCCTCCTTATATTTGTTAATGCTTTTCTTTTACGAAAAAGACCAAATTTATTATCTCTTGCAACCGTGTTTATTCTTGGCTTTTTTGTTGATTTTTGGATGGCGCATCTTGTTAATCGTCTTCATTATTTTATGTTTATGAGTCAATTACTTTTACTTATTGCTGGGTTAATTATTGTTGGTCTAGGGATTGCTCTCTACTTACAGTCAGAATTTCCTTTAAATCCCATTGATGATTTTATGGTTACCATTCAGGAGAGATATGGAGTCAATCTTATGATGGCTAAGCTAATTGGAGAAATACTTGCTTTATTGTTCGCTTTTTTAGTAAAAGGACCTATTGGGCTTGGTACCTTAATCATTGCTTTTGGACTTGGTCCAGCTATTCAATTTTTCCATCCATACTGTTCTAAGCTGACGGGAAAATTTGTAATTAAATAGAAGGAAAGAAAAAAATTATTTTATAATGGATAATCTTGATGAACTCCGAAAAAAATAATCATAGTGATGGATGATTATTTGAAGGGAGTTCAAATTGCTATGTACAAGAAAATAATAATTGTGCTTTTATCTTTTTTCTTAATGCTTCCAATGTTCACATATGCGGAAAAAGCAAAAGAGAAAGAAAAAGAAGAAAGTCCACCGAAATCCAAAATTATTACCATACCTAATGCAGTTATGAATATAACGAAGGAAAATACGTATCCAAACCCAACACAGGATGTGCCTAAGCTACAACCTAGTGAGTTAACACAGCAGCTTATTAATTCTTCTAAAGTGAAAATCGATAATCCAGATTTGATTCGTATGTTGAATGAGTCTACGGTTAATAGTACGCCATTTGCTCTTGGCTATAAAGCAATTGTCTATTTAGGACAATGGCCGCTTAACTATGAGTCAACAGAAACGGCGCCAAATTGGGAGTATCAGAAAATAAATACCAATTTCTATGATAATCGTGGTGGGAAATCATCCTACCAGATCCATTATGTGCAAGAATCACAGAAAAAAATTAGGGGCGGCTTAACTGCAAAAATTCCCAATGCAGAACAAGTGAAGAAAATGATGCTTGTAAAAGCAGCTCAAAATTCAGGATTATCTCTTGCTTTTGAAACAGTGGTTGGAACAGGAACGAAAAAGGACCAAGTATACAATATCCCAGCTAAAAGACTTGGATATTTATACGGTTATGCACCTGCAGTTAATGAAAAAGGAAAAGTGACATATGGTGAAGTATACATGATGCTTAAAGGTAGCAAAAAATCCATTATAGTTAAAAATGTAACTTCTCAAGGAATTGGTGCATGGATTCCCGTCCAAGATCATATTTCCTTTGAATTTAGCGCAAGCGAAAAACCGAAATAAATGGATGGATAAAAGGCTGACTATGGATGTCAGTCTTTTTTTTTGTTAGGAGAAGGTGTTGGGGAGCGAACAGGAATAGAGAGTGGATCGGAGAAAGTGGCTTTTTTATGGAGGATGAAAAGTTAAATAAGGAGGGAATAATTGGAAAAAATGGTGTTCATAAGCCAAAAAGAAAAACAGCATTTCTCCTTACCGTAAACATATACCAATAGTACAAAATCATCTTGCAAAAACGCCCACAACGCACAATAAAAAGTGTCCATCAACTATCAATGGACACTACTTTTTATTATCGACTAATTACTGCTTTTCTTGTTGTAAAATCCACATCTTGATAGTAACTGTTTTTTACAAGGACATTTGGTCCAAGGCATTTAACAGCAGGACAATGACAATTTAGCGAACGAGCTAAATCAGTGGATAGCCATTTTTGGAAGATATCTTCTAAATGATCTGTTTGAATATTGCCAAGTGCTGGAGTGTCACCGAAATCAGTAACAATTACATCTCCAGTAAAAATATTAACGTTTAAACGAGAACGACCATCAGGATCGTTTCGAACTGTAACATTTTTGCTAGAATAAAGGCGATTTAATAACTGTAGATCTTCTTCTTTCGTATTACACGGATAAAATGGAAGGGTACCAAATAGCATCCACACATTTTCATCGCGAATATCGAGAAGGTGATTGATGCTGTCACGAATTTCATCTAGTGATAATGTTTCTAAAGCAGAAGCGAAATCTGAAGGGTACATAGGGTGAATCTCGTGTCTTTGACATTTCATCTCTTCAACAATTTGCCGGTGGATATGCTCTAAATATGGGAGTGTACGCTTATTTAGCATGGTTTCGGCAGAGACAACTACCCCAGCTTCTACTAAAGCTCTACTATTTGTAATAATGTTGTTAAATAGCTTCCCTCTTTGTTCGTAAGTTGGTTTTCTTGTCATCATCGCAAAACCTCGTTCTGCAAATTCCTCTTCTGTTCCCCAGTTATGAGAAATATGCAGCACATCTAAATAAGGAATTACGGGTTCGTAACGGTCCAGACCTAGTGTTAAATTTGAATTTAACTGTGTTTTTACTCCGCGGCTATGTGCATATTTAAAAAGAGGGACCACATAATTTTCTACAGATTTTCGGCTCATCATTGGCTCTCCGCCAGTAATACTTAGTGAGCGTAGATGCGGAATTTCATCCAGTTTTTTTAGTAATAAATCAATCGGTAAAGCATTCGGGTCTTTTGGTTGAAGAGTATAACCAACAGCACAATGCTCGCAGCGCATATTACATAAGGTTGTTGTAGTAAATTCAATGTTAGATAAGGTTAATTTTCCATGCTGCTCCATATCCATATAAGCTTCCCAAGGATCAATGCTTGGAGAAATTATGTTTTTTTCAGTAATCATTATAAGCTCCTTTATAAAATAAATAGTTAAACTATATCTATGTGTAAAAAAGGTATAGAATGCTTTTTTCCATTGTTAGGGATAAAAGGCCCCTTGTCATTATTAAAGGAAAAATCCTATCTGTCAAACGTTTTTGTTTAAATATTACGTAGGCGGGAAAAGAATCTTTAACGAGAAGAAGGGAGATGAATGATATGTCTAATGCAGCAAATCAAGGAAATAAAATTGTAACAGGCTTAGTAATTGGAAGTGTCATTGGTGTCACAGTTTCTCTAATTGATCCAGCTACAAGAAAAAGAACGATGCAGAAATTCGAGAATTTAAAAGATGGAAGCACTCGCATTGTTCAGAGTTATAAAGATAACCCAGATGAATTTAAAAAGGATTGGAAGGAAAGATTCCATCGTTCTTCTGATGCCATGAAAGCTATTACGAATGATACTCAGAGATTGTACAAGCAAATTCAATCCACTGTGCGTGAGCGTTCCAAGGACTTAAAAGAAATTACGGAGGATTTCAGACAACTCTACTTTCAAACAAAGAGACAATATAACCAAATTACGAATAAGATAGCTACTACGAAAGATCAAATTATTGAATCGTCAGAAATGAAAGAAGGAACCCAGCTTCCTGCTGTTAGAGAAGAGATGGAAGTAAAGGAAAAGGGGACAGCCCTACAATAATGTAGAGAAAAGGAGCATCTTAAGTCTTAGAAGATGCTCTTTTTATGTAGCGGTTGTCTTTTTTTAATAAACTTGCTGGGTAGAAAGTAATTTTCTCTAAATCCATCTTCACATGTAAAACTTCTATATTTAAGATCATAACTCATAACTTTCTATTCAATTAATAATTGTTTGAGCTTGTCTAAATTGCTTTGAGGAATATTACAAGCCACCAGAAGATAAGTTTCTATGTTTCCGTACTCTTCGATGATTTTTCTATATACGTCTTCTAAATAATCACGCTGAACTTCTAACATGGGTTTTAATCGTTCTGGCGATACTTGAAACAAACTCATCCATCTAATAAAAGTTTCGACTTTCTTCATACGAGCAGCTATTAACTGATTTGATACTAGATATTCGTTTATAACCGCTTCATATGGGACACCCACAAGTAATTGAATAATTGCTGAGACAAAGCCAGTTCGGTCTTTTCCTCCTGTGCAATGAATCAGGGCAGGAATATTTTGCTGGTTTGAAAGAAAGATAAGAATTTCGCGAATTTCCTTATGACAGCCAAATGCCATATGTTCATACATTTCTTTCATGATCTTTTCAAAATCAATGGTATTTGACTTGCTAACTAAAAATTTAAAGAATTCAAGACGGGTAAATTCTCGGCTTTTATCATGGATGGATACATTTAATAATTGAATTCTTTTTCCAGTCGGGATACGACTTACTTTTGATTTTTGCTCATTAGGTGTTCTTAAATCACAAATGGCTTTTATATTCAATTTATCGAAGGTTTCCAAATCTTTGTTGGATAACTTAGATAACTCTTCTGAACGAAATAATACACCAGCTTTCATTTTGCGCCCGTCACTGGTTGTCATGCCGCCAATATCACGAAAATTATATAATTTTTCAAATTCAAATGCTTTTTCTAAGGTCTTCATTTTCATCTCTCCATCTTTATATTCAATATTGAAAGGAGAGGAAATAGATCTAACAATGAATTTCCCCTCCATCGTTATCTCTTTATGTGAACAAAAAAGGTCTTATAGTCATATAAGTTCAAAAATATACTATTACTTATTTACTTTTATTTACAAAGAGATTAAGATAAGTATAAACATTATATGACTAAATGTCTATAAAAAGTCATAAAAATATTAAAAGGAGATTTATCATGCCTAAATTTACAAAACAGGAAAAAGAGCATATCCATCATGCCCTTATGGAAAAAGGAAGAGAAATTTTTATACAGTATGGACTGGCTAAAACAACTATTGATGATATTGTACAGGCATGCGGGATTGCTAAGGGCTCATTCTATAAATTCTTTCAATCTAAAGAGGAGCTTTATTTTGAAATTCTAAAAAATGAAGAAGAAGTACGTGAGACAGTTCTTGCTGAGTTATTTCGTGAAGATCTTTCTCCGAAGGACTTGCTTACTTCATTTTTTCATACATCCTTCACATTTGTGGAGGAAAATCCCTTTCTTCAACGTGTGTTTCAGAGTGATGAACATGAAAGACTTACAAGAAAACTTCCGGAACAGATGGAAGAATTCTCGCGGATACATACTCAAAGAGGAATCAATGCTATCAAAGTTCTTATGGATCGTGGAGTCTTACCTAAAGAGAATCCAGAATTAACGGTAGGAGTTATCCAAGCGATTATGATGATAAGATTGCATAAAGATGAAATAGGAACAGAGCTTTTTCCTCAAGTGATGGATAGAATTATCGATTATATAGCTACAGGGTTAGGGAAGGAAAGTGTCAATAAATAAACAGAAAGGAGCATCTTGACTAGATGTTTCTTTCTTTTTCCTCTATGAATGTGTAAAAAAATAATACCTGTGCCAAGCTAAAAAGAGGAAGGTTGCCGAAAGAAGAAAAATTCGTTACGATTAAGAAGTAGTTTTGAAAGGAGAGAATACATTGGGTAGTTCAATTACAGATAAAAATGAGCAAGTTACTTTTCTAAAGACAAGATTAAACATGTTTATGGATGTGCTAGATGCCATTGATCCAGAAGAAGCTGAACTAGAGGATATTGATCGCTTAATTGAAATGATAGATGAAATTGAATCAAAATGTAATGAGTTTAAACATAGAGATTTATAAACCACTTCTTAAACTTTTTCGAGGGGATAAAGCTTCCCATCAATAAAAAATAGATTGTTTAAAAACACTCAGCAGATGGGTGTTTTTTTATAGGCTGATTTTACTGATAATTAAAAATTTTAATGTTTACAAATCCGATTGGAATTACTATAATAAAGAACGTTACGATTAATTTTACATTGTATGGAAGGTGAAAAAATGAAAAAAAGCAAAAGGTGGTATGACAATCCATATGTACCATGGATCCTTCCTATTTTCCTTATTGTACTGTGGCAAATTTTAGGACAGTTTCAGATCATTACTTCTTCTATTTTGCCAACACCAGTAGAGGTCATAAAAGCAGGAATTAGCTTATGGGGGACAGGTGATTTACAAGAACATGTGTGGATAAGCACACAGCGGGCATTTATCGGTTTCGTCATTGGGGGAATATTAGGATTTATTTTAGGTTTATTTAATGGAACCATTTTATTTTTTGAAAGAGTCATTGATACATCTATTCAAATGATACGAACAATTCCACACTTAGCCTTAATTCCCCTTGTTATACTTTGGTTTGGGATTGGAGAGAGTGCCAAGATTTTCTTAGTGGGAATAGGGGTTATGTTCCCAATCTATATCAACACATTTAATGGAATTAAGAATGTTGATCGGAAATTAGTAGAAATGGGATCTGTTTATGGTTTAAATAAATGGATGCTTTTTAGAAATATTATCTTACCAGGTGCCTTGCCATCTATTTTAGTCGGAGTGCGATATGCTCTTGGAGTCATGTGGACTTCCTTAATTGTTGCGGAAACGATTGGTGCAGATGCTGGAATCGGTTTTTTGGCAACAAATGGTCGAGAATTTATGCAAATGGATATTGTTGTATTAACAATTGTTTTGTATGCCATCTTAGGTAAATTATCCGATTTTCTCGCAAAACTGCTCGAACAAAGATTTTTAAAATGGAATCCCGCTTATCGACGAGATTAAGATGGAATGAGGTGATGATATGTTCAAAATAGAATTAAAAGAGGTAGCCAAAAGTTTCGGTACAAATGAAGTACTAAGCAACATTAATCTATCACTTGAACAGGAAAGCTTTACGGCAATTGTTGGGCGTAGTGGATGTGGTAAAAGTACATTGCTTCGCGTTATTGCAAAGTTAGAACAGCCTTCAAAAGGGAGTTTACTTTTTTCTGGTGAAGGGGAGCGAGAACCTAAGATTCGCATTATGTTTCAAGATGATCGCCTGCTTCCTTGGAAAAATATTATACAAAATATTGAACTAGGTGCAGATAAAGAAAATGACGCGATAAACTCACTGGAACGGGTGGGATTAATGGAAAAGAAAAAGGATTGGCCAGATCAATTATCAGGTGGTCAAAAGCAGAGAATTGCCCTTGCCCGTGCTTTAGCGAGTAATCCTGATATTCTTCTATTTGATGAACCACTTGGAGCACTTGATGCTCTCACACGATTGGAAATGCAAAATTTAATAGAGGAAATATGGCAGCAGAGAAGATTTACTTCTCTTCTAGTAACCCATGATGTAACAGAAGCAGTCAGGTTAGCAGATCGGGTTATTGTTATCGATAAAGGGATCATTCAATTAGATGAAATTATTGAGTTGCCAAGACCTCGTGAACGCAATGATAAATTTACTTATTATGAAACAAAAATACTTAATCAGATTTTAGGGGGATAAAGATGAAGAAATTTTCACTATTTATTGTTGCAGCATTCACAGCTATTGTTTTAGCTGCATGTGGAGATAAGGCTTCAACGGATTCTAATTCATCGGTGGATAAGGATAAAGAAGTCATTACTATTGGCTATCAAAAAGGGAATACCTTAAATATTCTAAAGGAGCATGGGAATTTAGATAAAGCCTTAAGTGATGCTGGCTACCAAGTAGAGTGGAAGGTGTTTCCAACAGGAACTGTGTTATTAGAGGCTTTAAATACAGATAATATTGATTTCGGACATGCCTCTGATGGGAATGCCGTATTTATGCAAGCTGGTGGGCATCCGTTACATTATGTAGCCTCAGAATCTCCTTATCCAGAAGGTGTAGCTCTTATAGTCAAAGAGGACTCATCTATCCAAACAGTCGAAGATTTAAAAGGAAAAACCATTGGGGTTACCCAAGGTGGGAATCAGCACTATTTATTGCTAGTTGCATTGGAAAAAGCAGGCATTGCATTAGATGATGTAACAATAAAATTCTATAAAGACGCTGCGGAAGGATTAGCTGCATTTACTAAAGGTGAGTTTGATGTATATGGTACTTGGGATCCTTATTTAGCAATTGTCGAAAATAAGGTTAATACTCGAACAGTAATCAATGGCAAAGACCTGACAGAAAATCGGACATTCTATTTTGCAACAGAAAAATTATTAAAGGAAAAACCTGAAGTTACAAAAATAATTTTAGAAGAATTACAAAAGGCAGATCAATGGGCAAATGAAAATAAAGACGAAGTCGCTAAAATCTTAGCTTCTGAGCTTGGATTAGAGGAGGCACCATTACAAAAGGCAAATGAAAGAAGAACCTTTGGTGTTGAAAAAATAAATGAAGATATTATTAACAGTCAACAAAAGCTTGCAGATACTTTTTATGCAGCTGAGCTACTAAAAAAGGACATTAGTATTAAAGACGCGGTAACAATGGATGATTCTATTATTCCCACTAACATAAAATAAGGAGGAAAGATCATGTCCACAATTAAAAATGCATTTTTAAGTTACGGAAGCAAAGATGCTCCAGTAAAAGTAGAGGTGTTTTTAAATTTAGCATGCCCCTACTGTGCTACTTTCTTTGCTGCAGCTGATCAAAGTTTAAAACCATATATAGAGAATGGGAAAGTACAATATGTGATTAAGCATTATGATAAACCACGTGAAATGCTATTATATGGCACATTGGCAAACTTATTTTTTGATTATAATGAGCCAGAGCGCATCTATGAAATCATGAAGGATTTATTTGCGAAGCAAAGCCAATGGAGTGAGAAGGATAGTGATTTTATTAAGCAGATGTTAACAGAAACATATGGCTTACAAGAAGAGCCGGCAACAATTGATATTAGTTTGAAAATTACAGCAGAGGCCATCGAGCGCCAAGTGAAGATGGTACCAACTGTCTTTATTAATGATAAAGAATTTCAATTCCCAGTCGAAATCGATGCACAGCAATTAATAGATGAAGTAGAAAATGCATTATCTTAATACAAGGCGTCTTTAAAGTGGCTGAGGTTTAGAAATGATGATTGTTAAGAAGAGATATCCTCCAGATGAAGGATATCTCTTCTTTTCTATAAAGAAAACCAAAATTTATAGTAATTTTCTGTAAACGATTGCAAATCACTTCTCTATCGCCGAAGAGAAGAGTATAATTTTTTATAGGGAGTATTTGTATGTAACAAAAAATGTGCAAGGTATGCCTTGCGCTTTTCAAATGAGGGGGAGAAGCATGTATTTTGAAAATCTGAAGAAGAGTATTTACGATTTAATTGTAGAAACATCGACCAATCTTCCAAAAGATGTGCGCCGTGCAATTGCAAAAGCTACTGCATCAGAAAATGCTGGGACTCGTTCGGCGATGAGTTTAGCGACCATTACGCAAAATATTGGGATGGCAGATAAGGAAGTCTCACCTATTTGCCAAGATACAGGGCTGCCAACATTTAAAATTAAAACACCTATTGCTGTCAATCAGCTGGATATAAAAGCAGCTATTTATGAAGCGATGGAGCTTGCAACGAAAAATGGGAAGCTCAGACCAAACTCCGTTGATTCACTTACAGGGGAAAATAGCGGGAATAATTTAGGGGCAGGGACACCTGTCATAAAGTTTGAACAGTGGGAAAAGGATTATATCGATATTCGTTTAATTTTAAAAGGCGGAGGCTGCGAAAATAAAAATATCCAATACAGCCTTCCATGTGAATTAGAAGGTCTTGGCCGTGCTGGTCGTGATTTAGACGGAATTCGTAAATGTATTCTTCATTCTGTATATCAAGCACAAGGGCAAGGCTGTAGTGCTGGTTTCATTGGAGTCGGTATCGGTGGAGACCGTTCTGCAGGATATGATTTAGCGAAAGAGCAGCTATTCCGCTCTGTCGATGATACAAATGATATTCCAGAATTAGCGGCGCTAGAAGCGTACATCATGGAGAATGCGAATAAACTAGGAATTGGTACAATGGGATTCGGCGGGGAAACAACACTGTTAGGCTGTAAAATTGGCGTAATGAACCGTATTCCCGCAAGCTTCTTTGTATCCGTTGCTTACAATTGCTGGGCATTCCGCCGTTTGGCTATCTCCGTAAATCCTAATACAGGGGAAATTAAGGAGTGGCAATATCAAGAAGGAGATAAAATCGATTTCAAAGCAGATACGGAAGAAAATGAAGTAGCGGCAGCAGAGGAAGTCATTATCCTTCAAGCACCAATTAGTGAAGAGGAAATCCGTCAATTAAAAGTCGGAGATGTTGTCCAAATTAATGGAATGATGTACACAGGGCGAGATGCAATCCATAAATATTTAAGTACAAATGATGCTCCTATTGATTTAAATGGACAAATTATTTATCATTGTGGACCAGTTATGCTCAAAGATGAAGATGGAAATTGGCATGTGAAGGCTGCTGGACCAACAACAAGTATTCGAGAAGAGCCTTACCAAGGGGATATCATGAAAAAATTTGGTATCCGCGCAGTGATTGGAAAAGGTGGTATGGGTGCTAAAACATTAAAAGCATTGGAAGAGCATGGCGGTGTCTACTTAAATGCCATTGGCGGAGCGGCCCAATATTACGCTGATTGCATTAAATCGGTAGAAGGTGTAGACCTTATGCAGTTTGGAATTCCTGAAGCGATGTGGCATTTAAAGGTAGAGGGATTTAAAGCCGTGGTGACAATGGATGCTCATGGTAATTCTCTTCATCAAGATATTGAAATGTCTTCTTTAGAAAAATTAGCGCAATTTAAAGATCGTGTATACAAATAAATGTGGTGAGAACGGCTAAAAGCTTAGCCGTTTTTTTCTTTGCTTGTTATTACCAAGAATGAATTCCTCCAGTGTACAGAAAATAACAAAAGGAATGAACGGCAAAGGAGGAATTACATTGAAATTAGCAATCAAAACGTTTATTTGCTTTTCTGCTTTTTGTTTATTTGCCCTTCCTGTAGGAGCGAGTGTATCCAATAAACCGCTAAGCTGGGGATTTAAAAAGGGAGCAAATGAACAACCGGCAGAAGCAGGGCAAGAGTTAGATACTTTACTGGAAAAGTATGGTGCTTATTATAAAGATACCAGTGAAGATAAGGTACTTTATCTAACCTTTGATAATGGCTATGAAAATGGATATACAGGAAAAATTCTTGATGTTCTCAAAAAAGAAAAGGTACCTGCAACGTTTTTCATTACTGGTCATTATTTAAAAAGTGCTCCAGATCTTGTTAAAAGAATGGCTGCGGAAGGTCATATTATTGGAAACCATTCCTACCATCATCCAGATTTTACACAAGTTAGTGATGAAAAATTAAAGCAGGAGCTTGATTCCGTTCTGAAAGAAACAGAAGCACTAACAGGGAAAAAGGGAATGAGTTACTTACGTCCCCCGCGTGGTGTTTTTAGTGAGAGAACATTAAAGCTTGCTCAAGAGTTAGGATATACACAAGTGTTCTGGTCATTAGCCTTTGTAGATTGGAAGACAGACCAGCAAAAGGGTTGGAAGTATAGCTATGACAATATAATGAAACAAGTTCATCCGGGCTGTATTTTATTACTTCATACTGTTTCAAAAGATAACGCAGAAGCATTAGAACAAGCAATTAAAGATTTGAAACAAAGAGGCTATACCTTTAAAAGCTTAGACGATTTAACATTGAAGAAAGAAATGGATGAAGGAATCATGCAATAAGAATTGTAGTATGCCCAATGAGAGAATTCCTTCTCTTTATTGGGCTTTTTCATGCTATAATACAAGAAAAAAACAGGTGATCACTTTGCATACCGTTAAAATTGAAGGACCTTATAATTTTGATCTCGTCTTAAGCAGATTAGCCTTAGATCCACTACATGTACTAGATAAAGAAGCAAGATGGGTAAAAGTACCACTTCGTATCGATAACAAACCAATCGTGGTGAAGATACAAGCAACTGGAATAACGGAAAAACCAACATTTCGCTTAGAGTGGGAGGAAATAGATTCCTCATTGCATGACCTCATTTATAAAGAAATCCGCAGAATTTTCCGGTGGGATGAATCATTGCTCGCCATTCATGAACATTTTCAATCAACCAAATTAAAGCCGCTCTTTGAGGAGCATTATGGAACACCGATTGTATTAGATTTTCATCCTTACAACAGTTTAGTAAAGTGTATAATCCATCAACAGCTAAACCTAAAGTTTGCCTTCACCTTAACCCAGCGTTTTGTGACTACATATGGTTTTCAAAAAGATGGTGTCTGGTTTTACCCAGCACCAGAAACAGTAGCAAAGCTTACTGTCCAAGAATTGCGTGAACTGCAATTTAGTACAAGAAAAGCTGAGTATATTATCGATCTTTCCAATGAAATAATAAAAGGTAATTTAGATATCGCAAGTTTAGAAAAAAAGTCTGATGACGAAATTATGAAAGAATTAATCCGCTATCGAGGAATAGGCCAATGGACTATTCAGAATCTATTATTATTTGGATTAGGAAGGAATAATCTTTTTCCCATTGCAGATATAGGGATTCAAAATGCGCTGAAAAAGCTTTTACAATTGGATCAAAAGCCGACAAAAGAAGAAATGGAGGCTTTGCTCCCGGAATGGCATCCGTATTTAAGCTATGCATCCCTATACCTATGGAGAAGTATTGAGTAGCTCTTTAGCCTTATCTTTAGTTGTTAACAATTAACTATGGTAAAATATAAATAAGTTGATTATTTAAATAGTTTGAAACGAGGAAAGTAAATGGAGAAAAAGACACAGAAAAAACCAAAGAAGCTTATTATGGCTTCAAGAGCATTATTAGTTATTATTGGAGGAATTATCACTGGATATGGGCTGGAAGCAGTGCTTATTCCTAATGCAGTATCTGATGGAGGGGTTACTGGTTTAAGTATCGTTGGTTCTCAGTTAATGGGATTCCCCCTTGGAATTTTGATTGGAATACTAAATATTCCCTTTATATTTTTAGGATATAAACAGATAGGAAAAAGTTTTGCTATATATTCGGTTATCGGTATACTTTCTTTAGCTATTAGTACAAGCTTAATGCACCATGTCCCGACCATCATTGAAGGAGATACGCTTCTAATAACAGTTGTTGGCGGGATTATTATCGGTTTTGGAATGGGTTTAGCCTTGCGTAATGGTGGAGCATTAGATGGAATTGATATGTTAGCTGTATTGCTTTCAAGAAAATTACCATTTGGAACAAGTGATTTAATCTTATTTTTAAACTTGTTTGTATTTATTTTCGTATCTACGGTATTTGGTCTTCAAGGAGCTATTTTATCTGCGATTGCATACTTCATTGCCTCTAAAGTAATCCACATTGTAGAAGAAGGTTTAAGTGGATCCAAAACGTTTAAAATTATTACAGATGAACCAGAAGTAATGGTTGAAACCATTCGTGACCGCCTAGGTCGCAGTGCAACTTATACACTTGCAGAAGGCGGATACTCAAATGAGCCATTTAAAGAAATTACATGTGTAGTCAGCCGGATGGAAGAAAGAAAAATGAAAGAGATTATCCATGAATTAGATCCGACAGCATTTGTCGCTATTTATGATGTATCAGAAGTAAAAGGCGGTAACTTTAAGAAACGGGATATCCATTAATAGAAAAAAGCCAGTTGTCAGCGGACAAATGGCTTTTTTCTTTCTTATAACTTCATAGAAGGACCAAAGAATTCATAATGAATATGACTATCATCAATCCCATTTTTCTTCAATCCTGTTATCACTGCTTGTAAAAATGGAACTGGGCCGCAGACATAGTAATGTCCATCTGTCGTAATGGCATTCTCTTTTAGCCAGTCTGCATCAATATAGCCAGCTTTTTGGAAGAATGGGTTTAGCTTATCTTCTTCGGAAGGATTTTCGTATATATAAGAAAGAGTGAGATTCGTAATTTTTTCTTTCAGTTGGATTAATTCCTCTTTGAATGCTTGGATGGAACCACTTCTTGCAGAATGAATAAAGTGTACCTCGCGATTGGGCTGCTCTGTTGCAATACTTCCTACCATGCTCATAAATGGGGTGATACCAACACCTCCACTGATAAAAACAATTGGGTTTTCTTCTTTTAAAAGGGTAAAGTCACCAGCTGGAACGGTAACTTCTACTAGATCATCAACATTAATATCGCTATGAAGATAATTAGAAACTTTGCCATCCGGATTTTCTACTGACGCTTCCTTTTTAACGGAAATACGGAAATATTCTTTATTGCTGGCACATGATAGGCTGTACTGACGGTTAAATAAGAATTTTTCCCCAGGAATGGATAAGCGGATGGTAATGTATTGACCTGCTTCATAGGCTGGTAACGAACTTCCGTCAGCTGGAGCTAAATAAAAGGACGTAATAACATCACTTTCATTTACTTTCTTTATCACTTTAAATTCTTTATAGTCAGACCAACCGCCATTTTGAGAAGCACTTTCTTCATACATTTCTTTTTCGATATCAATAAATACTTGTGCAATTACACCATAAGCATCAGCCCATGCTTGGATAATTTCATCTGTTGCAGCATCTCCTAGGACTTCTTTAATCGCTTTTAAAAGAAATTCCCCGACGATTGGATAGTGCTCGGCTTTCACCATTAAACTGCGGTGTTTGTGGGCGATTTGTTTTACAACTGGTATAATAGTCTCAAGCTGATCAATATTTTGTGCTGCTGCTAATACGGTATTAGCAAGAGCGGTTTGCTGGCGTCCTCGTGCTTGATTAGCATGATTGAAAATATTCAGCAGTTCAGGGTGGGCAGCAAACATATTTTTGTAGAAAACAGTAGTTATTTGTGTACCATGGACTTGTAATACTGGTACAGTAGATTTAATGATGTCAATAGTTTTTTGTGATAGCATTTTTATAACCTTCTTTTAAAGTAATATTTAAAATACATCTTTAATGATAGGATTCTGTCTCGATAAAAGCAATATTTAAAATGCATCTTTTTCACTGTTTTTAACATGTTTAACAAAATGTTCACAATTTCACTATCAGAACCGTAAAAATAACAAAAGGAGATAGAGTTATGCGGTTAACCAATTATTCTGACTACTCTCTAAGAGTATTAATCTATTTGGCAACACAAGAACAGCCAAAACTAACAAATATCAAAGAAATATCGGAAGTTTATAATATATCGAAAAACCATTTAATGAAGATTATTTTCAATCTCGGGAAATTAGGCTATATAGAAACAATCAGAGGAAGAAGCGGTGGTTTTCGCTTAGCAATGGATCCAGCAGATATTAACATTGGAGCAGTTATCCGCCAAACAGAGGAAAACTTCTATTTGGTAGAATGTTTTGATGATAATAATGCCTGTGTCATCACGCCAGTATGTTCATTAAAGCATGTTTTAAATAATGCATTGGAACAGTTTTTTAAAGTATTAGACCAGTATACACTAGCAGATATAGCAGAAAATCAGGTGATGTTAAAAGATTATTTTGCTCTGAAAAACAAAGCAAGTTCAGAAGAGGAATAATCTGCTTTTTTAGAAAATGTATATAAGAAAAAAGGCTGAACATGTTAATCAGCCTTTTTGTTGTTTCTATATTCACTTTTTTATTCTTCTTTTTCGTTCTCTGCTGGTGTTTCTGTTTCGGTATCTTCCGTTTGGTCATCTTTTTGGTCAGAGCAGCCAACTAACATTCCTGCAAAAAGCAAAGCAGTCTCATTCCCAATGTTAACTTCTTGAAATTCAAAAGAATCACACGTAGCCAAAGTATTTTTTGTATTAACTTAGTGTAGATAGTAAAAAACAAGTTTTGGTGTGAAAATGGGTATATTTTATGGTCCTTTTTTAATGAGAAGGTTATTTTAAATACTTCGTTTGTGGAACAGTCTTATTGACTCATTGCACTATTTGTAGAAATGCTTTTTTTAAGTAAAGCAATTCTAAACAATGCTACAAAAAGGGTTACAGCTGATACGATTAGCAGAGCCATCATTTCAGTTGTTAAACTCTTTCCTCCAAAAATCAATGAATAATAACCATTTGAAGCATATGTTGCCGGTAAATAGGAACCAATCGTTTGATAGAAGCTAGATAACATCGTTTTTGGAATAATTACTCCTGAAGTAACAAGCTGCAATGAAAGGGCAAGGATGTTAAATAACATGCCCCCTGGTCCAAATAAAATAACAAACATCTGTGTCAAGCTTAAGAAAGAGAAATAGACAAAAATTTGGAATATTCCTGACTCTATTATGGATGTGTGTAATTCAATATTAAATATAGCAAACAATAATAATGTGATGCTAGATAAAAGAATAGATGCACCTATATTAATGATTTGTCTTACTAAGAATATCGACCATTTATTATAATTGCTTTTTATTTTTGATGAAACAATATTCATATTAAGGCTCATAATCATAGAGCCTACATATGAAGCAAGTACCATCATTAGCGGCACCATAGTAGGAGCAAATCCATCAACATTATTCGTCTTTTCAACAGTTGTTTGAACAGATTGGATGTTTAAAGATTCTAAGGCTTGAGAAATACCCTTTGAAAATTCTTGAGCGAGCTCATTCGAGGGTACGTTTTTTCCTAATTGTTCCTGTAAGTTTGACAGAATAAGTTGTTGTTTATAATTATAAACATTTTCATTAATGGATTGAGTAATATTCTTTGCTGCTCCATCCATTATTTGTTTTGCCAAAGTAGCGTTTGCTTGGTTAATGAAATAGTTAATTTCCGGTATCTCATTTTCTTGCAGTCGACTAGAAAAGATCGCAGGGATTTGCATCACCATATCTAGTTTTGATTGATTCATATCTTTTTTTGCGGAAGCAATCGATTGGTACATTTTTACTTCAAATGGTACATTTTTCACCACTTCTTTTTCAATCATGGAACCTATTTGTTGGTCCTCATTAACTAAGCCAATTTTCAGCTTGTCGATTCGATTATTAACGCCATCATATGCTGTCATCCATACACAGAAGAAAATTAATAGGAATGCAACTGCAGTGGAAATACCAATAATAGTTTCAGGATGTTTAAAAAATTGTTTTAATGTTTTCATTTAAATTCCCCTTTTTTTAAAGCAAGTACATGCTTGCATTTATAGTAAAAAAATTGCTAGGGTGTTAATCCCCTAGCAAAAAGATAAACACTGTGTTTTATAAAATCCTTTTTGGAACTTGAAATGACACTGTCACCAAAGCGAGATTTTGAAAGAAAGTAGCCGAAATTCAGCCAGATAAAATTCATCGCTTGAAAATCAATATCTGTATCTACTAGCTTCCCTCTTTTATTCATCTCATTAAAGTATAATACCATCATATCTTTTAATTGCTTTGGAATGTTAACAATCGTTTCATTAAGTTCTGGAAACAATTGTGCCTCGCTCAAACCAATCATAACTAAATCTTTGATTTTTTCCATATACGTATGGTAGCCCTCTGCGATCACCCACAAATCTTGTTCAAGATCCCAAACCATTTGTTCATTAATAACTTTTTCTAACATAGGGTGATAGGATACTGATTGAATAGCTGCTTCCATAATCCCCTTTTTATTTCCAAAATGGCGGAAAATTGTTACTTCATTCACACCTGCTTTTTCAGCAATGGCGCGGGTCGTTGTTCCTTTATACCCGTAATCACGAAATAGCTCAATAAACGCTTGAATGATTCGTTCTGATGTACTATTTATTTTTTTCATATCCCATCCAACTTTCAAGAATGAATGCAAGTGATTACTTGCATTGCTTAGAATATCTTAGAATTTACTACATGTCAATACCTTAAGGGATGTTTGACAGTAATAATTTTATAGCTGCCCCAGGAGATTTCATTAAAAAAGTAACTAGTACAATAATTTTAGCAATTGCTGCTTCACTTGTCATTAAGCTATTTACCTGAGGGAATATAGTTTTTATCAGCTGGAAATCTTTTTCAGCTTCTGGGAATAAGAGAAACTGGATATTTCTCCAAAGAAGCTTTAGTATAGGAAGAAGACAGAATGAGGAAAGATAGTAGTACCTTTTTAATAGAAGATAATAGGAGTAATTATAGATGAAAGATAAACAGCAAAATACGATAGCGAAGCTGAAGGTAGGACAAACCTTCCCATTGACAATAAAACGTTTAGGGATAAATGGAGAAGGAGTCGGCTATTTTAAAAGGCAGGTTGTCTTTGTGCCAGGTGCTCTTCCCGGAGAAGAAGTGGTAGTAGAAGCAACAAAGGTTCAGCCCAAGTTTTCAGAAGGAAAGGTAAAAAAGATAAGAAAGTCTTCGCCTTTTCGTGTACAGGCACCATGTCCTTTTTATGAACAATGTGGAGGATGTCAGCTTCAGCATTTAGCCTATGATCAGCAGTTGCAGGAAAAAAGAGATATTGTTATTCAATCATTAGAAAGACATACAAAGCTAAAAATCGATAAATTGGATATTCGGCCAACAATCGGCATGGAAGATCCATGGAACTATCGTAATAAAAGTCAATTTCAAGTGGGACAGCAAAAAAATGGTGCGGTGATTGCAGGGCTATATGGACTTGATTCCCATCGCTTAATCCCCATTCAGAATTGTATGGTACAGCATCCATTAACGAATAAAGTATCAGAAGAAGTTCGCAAAATCTTAGAAGAATTCCAAGTGCCAATCTATGATGAACGGAAACAAAAAGGGATCGTCCGCACAATTGTAACACGTGCTGGCTTTGAATCTGGAGAAGTGCAAGTGGTACTGATCACGACACAAAAAGAAATGCCAAGAAAAAAATTAGTAATGGCTGAAATTCAAAAAAGATTACCAGAAGTAAAATCTTTAGTGCAAAACATCAATGGTAACAAAACGTCTCTTATTTTTGGCGAAAAAACCATCCATTTAAGTGGGGAAGAAGTCATTCAAGAAACACTAGGTGATTTAAACTTCGAATTGTCAGCCCGTGCCTTTTTCCAATTGAACCCTGTTCAAACAGTAAAGCTGTACGATGAAGTAAAAAAAGCAGCAGCGTTAACAGGACAAGAAAAAATAGCGGATGCTTATTGTGGTGTCGGAACTATTGGCTTATGGCTAGCAGATGGCGCAAGTGAAGTCCGCGGCATGGATACAATCGAAGCTGCGATTACAGATGCACAAAAAAATGCAGATAGACACGGTATCGAAAACGCAACCTATGTAACAGGCACAGCAGAACACTGGCTGCCAAAATGGGTAGAAGAAGGCTGGCGCCCAGATGTAGTTGTCGTTGACCCGCCGAGAACAGGCTGTGATCGTAAGCTATTAGACGCAATCAAAAAAGTAAAGCCGAAAAAGTTTGTCTACGTGTCATGTAATCCCTCTACCTTAGCAAAAGATATTGATTATATGTCTAAAGATTATAAGGTGGAGTATTTACAGCCGGTGGATATGTTTCCCCATACGGCACACGTCGAATGTGTAGCTCAATTATCGTTGATATAACAAGCTTTTCATGCAAGGTATGTATACATTGACCACATACCTGCAAATAAAATTATTTAGAGATGAATTTTTCAAAGAGATCGACTGATTTTTCTTTCATTGATTCGGTGACATGAGCATAAACATCGCCAGTTGTTTTTATACTGCTATGGCCAAGACGAACTTTAAAGACATACCTGCTTCTAGGCACATGGTAGCATGAATATGCTTCAAATCATGAAAACGGATTTTTTGAACATTGGCAGTTTTCATTGCTTTATTAAACTCTGTTGTTAATGCTCGAGGGAAAATTGGTTTTCCGGTTTGTGTTGAGAAAATTAAATTATGGTCCTCGTAACTTTTGCGAAGGGCCATTTTCATTACTTTTTATGATTTTTCTATGTCATCCAGTTCTAGGATTTAATCATACAGTATATTGCTCTTCTTTTTTAATATACTAAGAAAAGACTGTAGCACTGGAGATATCCACCTGGATTTATGATAAATCACATTACTTTTAATAAGTTGTGATGATTCAATTGGCTTAAAGATTAATTCGTTATTGTTACAATTTTCTTTCACAACAATATAAGGGAGAATAGCAAGGCCCAACCCGCACAAAACTGATTGTTTAATAACTTCAATACTTGAACTTTCAAATGTTTTGTCAGGCATCTGTCCACTCATACGTATGTAGTTATCCACCATGGTTCTGTACCCACAATTTCTCTCTGTATAGATAAATTGATAATCCTTTAATATCTTTAATGGATTATCACATAAAGCTAAGTCAGCCGGTAAAACCCAACCTAAGGTCTCATCAAACAAAGTAGTCGTAATGAACTCATCGTATTCCATTGATTGTCCAATCAAAAAAATTATATCTGTTTCTCCATCTCTCAGCTTCTTAATTGCTTGTTCATTTGTTCCCGTGTCAAGTATAATATTCACTTTAGGATTTATTTGTTTATATTTTTTTAGGATATTTGGTAAACGGTAGACAGCTAGAGATTCATTCGCAGTAATAGTAAGCGTACCTTCAGGATGATTGCTGTCTTGTGGGATTTCTTGTGCTTTTTCATAAATCGCAAGTAACTCTAACGCATAAGGATGAAAATAATGCCCAGCTTTTGTTAAAAGTATTTTTTTTCCTAACCGATCGAAAAGGGGAGATTGTAAGTCGTTCTCCAAAGCCTTAATATGCGTTGTTACAGTGGATTGTGCATAGTCTAATTCGCGCGCTGCTTTTGAGAATCCACCATATTTAACGACAGCACAGAAAGTCTTAACATGTCTCATTTCCATAGTTAAACCTCTTTTTAGTATCATAATTTATGAATGATTATATCATATATTTCAATTTATCAAATAATAACTCTTCCATTATAGTAAGAGTAGGAATAAAGAAAAAAATCTATTCCACTTCTAAAATTGATTATCGGAGGAGAAATAATATGAGGAAAAAGAGCTATCATATCGCTGTTGTAGGTGCTACTGGTGCAGTTGGCCAGAAAATTATTAACTTGCTGGAGAATATAACTCAATTTGATATAAATGAAGTCACTCTTCTTTCATCGAAGCGATCTGCTGGTAAGAAAATTTCTTTTAAAGGTCGAGAAATCATAATTAAGGAAGCGAAGGAAACAAGCTTTAAGGATGTTGATATTGCATTTTTTAGTGCAGGCGGAGAAGTTTCAAGACAATTGGTAAGATCCGCGGTCGATAGTGGCGCAGTTGTGATTGATAATACTAGCGAATATCGTATGTCAACTGAAGTTCCACTTGTTGTTCCAGAAGTGAATGCACATACTCTTATTAAACACAAGGGTATTATTGCAGTACCAAATTGTTCTGCTTTACAAATGGTAACAGCACTTCAGCCGATTAGAAGATTATTTGGTTTAGAGAGAATTATTGTCTCAACATATCAAGCTGTATCAGGAACTGGAATACATGCAATCAATGAGTTAAAAGATCAATCAATGAAATTACTTGCGGGCGAAGAGGTTACCGCTTCTATAATGCCTGCAAAAAAAGATAAAAAACATTATCCAATTGCTTTTAATGTAATACCGCAAGTAGATGTATTTACTGAAAATGATTACACCTTTGAAGAGGTAAAGATAATTCAAGAAACCAAGAAGATATTTGAAGATTCTAACCTAAAAATGGCTGCCACTTGTGTCAGAGTGCCAGTTGTAAGTGGGCACTCTGAATCTGTTTATATTGAATTGGAACGAGTAGCAACTGTTGATGAAATAAGAAATGTGTTATCTTCGGCACCAGGCGTTATTTTGCAGGATTCTCCAAGTAGTCAACTATATCCAATGCCTATTTATGCAGCCGGAAAAACAGAAACGTTTGTTGGAAGGGTTCGAAAAGATCCTGACAATCCATATGGTTTCCACCTATGGATTGTATCAGATAATTTATTAAAAGGGGCTGCTTGGAATTCAGTCCAGATTGTATTGACAATGGTCGAAAAAGATATCATTTGATCTCAGCCTACTTGAAATGGAACAATATAAACAATAGCAGCATCAGAATCTCTTTAATTGTATAGTTTAAATAAAAGATTGAATTGGGAAAAATCCTCATAAAGACTCGATTAGATCAAAATTAACTAGGAATTAAGTAAAAAATCTACTAAGAGAAGTATTTCACTTGGTATAGAAATATCCCCTGAATCTAATTGTGATTTAGGGGGTGTTTTTGCTTTTCTCTATTCAACTAACCTTTTAATGAAAGAAAAATTTAAAAACAACTATATTACTCTTTATTGTAAATTAAACAACTATATTATTTCTGATATTTGTAATCTGAAACTTTCAGTTAAGAAACAATATGATAATTCATTCCTAACTAAAAGGCATGTAAGAATGTATGGTTGAAGTTGGGAAGAGTTGAAACATCCATTATAACCATGAAAGAATTCTGCCCACTTGACCACATTTTAACTTTTTAAATTTGAAATAGAACGAAACATATTTTCTAAAGTTTGAGTCAAATACTGAGAATGAACATTAGAACGTACGTTTGCTTTGGGCTATGAAACTCAAACCCAAAACGGCGCACGTCGAATGTGTGGCACAATTATCGTTGATATAACAGCCTTTTTATGCAAGGTATGTACACACTGACCACATCCCCTGCCAATATAACTTTTCAAAAAGGATACTTGTCTAAGCATCCTTTTTCTTTTTTATTAAGGCTAATACCATAAATAAGCTCGGAAGAAGAAAAAATAAAGGTAAGCTTAAAAAATAAGGAACTACGGTTTTTGATTCAGTAATATGGTCAGAAAAGTTTATGCTAATAAAAGATGAACAGATGGTTAAAATACACATCATTGGAATGACTAATACGCGATAAGGGAGCTTAAAGATATATTCCAGCCCCTTTAAGGCAGCAAAGGAAAAAATACAAATTTTAATTACTACACCTAATGCAATAATAAATATGGCGAATGCATCTACCCTTTGTAAGAAATCACCTATGCTAATTAATCTAGTTGCACTTACAAGAGGAAAAGTACTGCGAGATGCAATAGATGGTCCTAAGGAAGTTGTGACAATGAATGTACCTACTGTTAACCAGAATCCTGATGAAAGGACAGAATAAATTAGTGTGTGTCTTGCATATTGTTGTTTAGGTAAATGAGAAAATAAAAATGTTAAGGCAAATAATTGAGCATATGGTCTGATGAGCTCATATGGGAAAATGGTATTTAACAAGGGCTTAACCCCTGTAGCTAAAATAGGCGTAACTCGCTCTAATTTTATGTCATGATTACCAAATAATAGAATGGTCACAAGGATAATAAAAAGAATAGCGTATGGTGTAAATACTTCTGTTACTCTTCCAAGGACTTCCACCCCTAAATATATGATGTATGTAAGGATAATCACAAAGCTTAAGCTGCAGACTTCTATCGGAGTGTTAGGGAGAATAAAGGTTGTAACCAATTCTCCAAAATCACGAATAACCCTAGCTGCTAAATAAAAAAAATAGATTGTATAGATATATGTAATAAAAATAGAAATGGGACGATTTAATATGTATTCAAGCATTTCGGAAAAATGTTTATTGGGCAATATTTCTTGGAAATGGTAATAAAATAATGCGATGAAAATGCCAATAATGGAAGAGCATAAAACAGCAATCCAGGCATCCTGTTTTGCATTTATCCCAATCCCGATAATAAGAGAACTCCCCAAATTAAATCCAATAACAATGTGGAATAATTGGTTTAAAGAAATTTTTTCTTTTAACACCATTTTCGAAACTCCCTTTAGGAATATAACTTCTAATCTATTTTATCATTGGTTAAAATCCTGAAAGTATTCCTATATATTGAAATTGTAAGTGTTTTTTTGCCGGCATATGATCGAACGACTCAATATAGCCATCTATGATGATTCATGGTATTACAAATGGAAGGATGGTTTAGCTGGAACCCTTATCTTTTATTTAAAATACTTGCGTTGTCCATCCTCACAATTCCAAATATCAGTCGCGATTTTATGATAGAAATCAGGTTTGTGGGATACCATTAAGATGCTTCCGTGATATTCCTTTAAAGCACGCTTCAATTCTTCTTTTTGTGCATCTACATATAATTGACTGGCAGCTTCGTTTAGTATTAATAAATTCGTTTCTAGGTTTAAAATTTTGCACAAGCTGACCTTGGCTTTTTTCTCCACTAGAAAGGACTTCGATTTGTTCAATATGCTTTGTTGTTAATCCACATTTTGCTAGAGCAGCACGGACTTCCGCTTGATTCATACTTGGAAATTCGCTCTAGATCTCTTCGGAAAAAGTGTTATAGTTGGACTCTTTCACTTCTTGCTCAAAGTAACCGACATGGATTGGTTCCTGCTTTTTTGATTAATAGGAAGGATAACTATACCAATTGACCTATTTTTCACTTTTTGGTTTAAAATGTGTTTAAAACTAAAAAGACAGGGTATTGGAGAAAAAAACGGAATTTATTTACAGATTGAGCTATCAGCAAGCAATTAGGCTATTAGATACTTACCTATACAGAGATTCCAAGTCAATTTGATGCTATTTACCTAAGGTTAATATGGAATAATTAGATAATTTTTATCATTATTCCATATTTTAGGTATGCTACAATGAAAAAGATTGAAAAAAGAAGGGGGTTTAAGGAGGCGTCATCACGTAAAAAAAATACATAGTTATTAAGACGAATAGCACCAGAAAGGGTGATCTTACTTGTCTATATTCTATTATTATGGGTTGTTGCAAGAGAAGGAAGACCAGCTTCGCAGACTAAAGAATGGGAAATCTGATCTGCAGGCTATTAAACATGAAATGACAAGTTATAGTGATAATGTTGTCAAGCCAGATTTATCAGCTTCAACTTGGCATGGGACATTAGCTGTAGAATTTGAAAATATAAGAACAAAGGGAGCTTTTCAACAATATCAAGATATTGAAATAAAACAGTTACCTAATAGGCTTTCGGAAATCAGCGAAAAGATTAACAGTCTGCAAAGTGAAATGAGCAGCATAAGACATACTATCCATGAACTCGAAGAAGAAAGAGAAAAGGAAATGAGAAGAAGACAGGAAAAGAATTAGATGAAATTATTCTTCTTAAATGAGAGCATTTCCTGCAGATAATTTTATTTATTTTTTCTAAATTCTAGTAGTAAAGTTGTGGTGAAAATATGGGAGAAATAAAGTTTGATTATAGTGGGATAGAAAGTGTTTTAAAAAAAATGGATACTAACATAACTGCATTTCAAGCAAATCTGCCAGAAAATAATGCTAAGAATAATAAGTTAGATTTATTAACGGAACTAGAAGAAGTGAATGCATCATTTGTAAAAATAATAAATGAATATAAAACCCTTTTGCTGAAAAATGCCAGCACAGTAAGAAGTTCTGTAACATTGATGAGGGAAACAGATGAAGCACTGAGAGATGCTATTTCTTCAGAGGTACTAAGATGAAAGTATTAGAGGTTGCAAGTCTAGAAGAGTATTTAAGCCAAACAATAAAATCCTTTAATGAAAAGGTAGAGCAGATTCATTCTTTAGAGCAATCTGTGATGGAACTAGTAGGTTTGGATGGTTCCTTTCAAGGAAAAGGTGCTGAATCGATTAAATTCTTTTATGAATCTAGTCATAAGCCTTTTCTAGTGAAACTAAAACAAGTTATTCAAGATTATCAAGAAAAAATATCTCAATGCAGAGAGGCAATACATTCTTTTGAGCCAAATGAAGATGGAGTTATTCGGCAGGAGTTTTTACAGGGAGAGCTTTCAGAGCGCTTAACGTCCGTGCAAAACTATACAAATGATGTCATCGCAGATGGAAATAGCGTAATGGAAAAGATCGCCGATATTATTTCTTTAGCTAGTCTTGATGAGTCCATGTTTAATAGCGAGATTAGAACTGCTAAAGACAAAATAGAGGAAACCATTGATCAGCTTGAAACCATAGATCGGCAAAATGCTGATTCCTTTAATGAAATAAAAAGTGAATTAGCAATCATGCAAAGTTATTTATCAGAGCTAAACACAAAAGTTAACTTTAATCCTGAACTGATTCGTCATTTCAGTCCATATAACCTTTTAACAAGCACTAGCCATTTTTTATTGGTTTCTAGTATAAAGCCATCTAACAGCGGATTTGAAAGTAAACCTCCTTATTGTACCGATTCCTCCCAATCCATCTTTCTATTAGATGCATATGGACAATATCCATATAGCTGGCTGGGATTAAATTATACTCCATCAGAGAAGCAGGAAGTAGAGAAGGTAATTAATGAGGACGGATTTCTAGTCGGAGACAAAGTAACAAAAGGGGATCTTTCTGCAGAAGGCGGACTTGGAAAGATAGAAAATGACTGGTCTGGTTTCGATGACTTGAAAAATGGAAGTGGCCAGCTTGGCGGCGCTAGTTCTTTCAGTGGCATTCATGTTGGCATAGAACACGATACAACTATTCTGGATAGTAGCTTCAGCCAAGATATTCTATTTGCAGAAGGCCAGGCAAGTATTGGGGGGAGCAGTATTCTGCCGATTGCTAAAGCAGGCGGAGCAGTTTATACAGCACAAGTAAAATCTCAGATAGATAAAGAGGTTGACTTTGTAGGAAGCACTGGATTAGAAGCAAAAGGGGAAATTTTAAAAGCCAATGCCTTTGCCGGGGTTGATGGCAGTTCCGTTGGTCTTGGAGCAAAAGCTGCCGTTGCGGAAGGAGAAGTCTCTGGCATAGTGCCAATCCCTTTTACAGACTATACGATTAAAGGAACTGTAGGAGCTTCTGCTTTTGGAGTAGGTGGAGAGGCAAAAGTAGGTAAAGAAATTGTTCTCGACCTTCGCTTGCTATTAGGAGTAAAGCTGGGCATAAGTTTTGAAAAAGAGGAATAAAGAAATTTATTAGTAAAAGGAGAAAGTACTATGTCACAAGAGGTCAACTCATTAATCATTGATAAAGGAACTGAATTATTACCAATTGGAACAATTGTATTGCTTGACATATTTTCACAGCCTTTGATGATTTATGGGAGAATGCAGCAGCAAGCAGAAAAAAACAAAATTTGGCAATATGTGGCATGTCCTTATCCACAAGGACATATTTCTGATGAAACCAATGTTTTTTTCAATCATGAGCAAATCAAACAAGTCATCTTTAAAGGGTTTGAATCAGAGGGAGAAAAATTAATGAGAGAAAAGTTAAATTCCTTGCATCTAAGGGATGAAAAGTGATGAAAAAGATAGTTAGCTTTTTTTGGGAACCATATCTCATTATATGGTCTGAATTTCATTATTTAGCTAATTTGAAGAAAGATTCAGGAACAAATGCAAAGGAAAAAGGCAGAATAGCTCAGCTACAGGCCTTTAATGCTCTGCTCCTAGTAATCTACTCGCTATTTTTAGTCAGTTTCTTTGTCTATATCATTTTGCTTTTTGTCGTAAAGCTTTATGCATTATCAGGAATTATTGTCGGTCTGTTGATGATGACCATTATTAAATTGGTGCAAAAGAAGAAGTATCTAAAACGCCGTAATGCTTTCATAAAAGATGATCCTAGATTGATAGAATCATAGAATAGAGAGGTATCGCATCTTGACTAAATTATTTTACAGCATAATTACTGTAGTATTGATGCTTGTTGGCTGCAGCAATGATTCATCTACTTCAGAAAGGCAAGAGACAAAGGGAAATGTTAATAAAGAAGAACTTTCTTATAAAGACACACAAGGGGAAATTGTGGACTTTATTAATAATGACATCCAAGAAATAGTAACATATGAAACAGAAGCGAATCAGCAATTAGCGACCGTTTCTGGTGATAATTACAATTCCGATGAGGAATTATATGAGGTGCTGACAAGTAAGGTAATTCCTACTTATGAAAAAGCTGTTAACGAAGCGAAGGAACTTCAAGTGTCTGCTGAAGAGCTAGAGCCGATGAAATCAAAAATCAAAGAAGCGACTAGTACGTACTATGAAGCTTTAATACTAGAGAAAGAGGCACTAGAAAAGAAGGATAAAGGACTTATTGAAGAATCAAATAAAAAAGGACAAGAATACATTGAACTAATCAATAGCTATCATGAAGATATGAAGAATTTGGCAAGTAAATATGAAATTGACTACCAGCCAAATTAATTTTCATGCCATTAATAGATTATAAATAGTTAGTTTATAAATTTAATTAAGTTTAAAAGATTATTTAATTGTGGTAACTGCATAATGTCATTCATTGTGTGTTATATATATAAAATAAAAGGAGAGATAATATGTCAGGAATCATTCGCGTTACACCAGAAGAATTAGTAGGTATGGCCAATCGCTATTCTAGTGAAGGAAGTCAAGTGGGAGATCAAATTTCTCGCTTAGACAACATGATTCAAGAATTAGAAAGCATGTGGGAAGGTCAGTCAAGCAGAGCGTTTAGCGAACAATATCAATCGTTAAGACCATCATTTGTAGACATGCAGCAGTTGCTTGAAGAAATTTCTTCTCAATTAAACAGTACAGCAAAAGCATTGGAAGATGCAGACGCTCAAATTGCAAATCAGATTCGAGGATAAGATTGGAAGATAGAATATGGTTTATTTAAGAGCGCTTTTCTACAAATGGAGGCGCTCTTTTCTTTTAAGAGGTGATGACATGTACATTGAGGTAACGGTAGATCTTTCCAAATATAATGGAGAATATGTAGAACTTCGACTCTCTAATTATCATACAGTGAAGAAGTTAGTGGATATTGCCTGGAAGACAACTAACAGGCTAGATACACCAAGAAACGGATATTGGATAAAGGTAATGAATAAAAAGAGAGTTTTTTCTGGAGAAAAGCGGTTAGCAGATATCGGAGTAATGACAGGCGACAAGATTCAAATATTATAAAGGAGACAGCAAGTATGTCAAATGAACATGTATCATATATGGAAAAAAAGCTGGATGCTGTTATCCAGAAGGAAGACCAGCGAATTATATTTAATTTTCAAATTGAGAAAATTAAGCTGAATCATTTGCTGGAAGCAGCGTTTTTAGAAGAAATAGATAGCCAAGTTAAAAGAAAGCTTAATAAACAGGAGGATTTATTACAGATAGAGGTTCAATTGCCTAAGTCTTTTATTTATAATCAAGGAATCTTCTCTTTGAAAAAAAAGGAACAATACATAATTGCTCATCAATTGCTTGAAAATGTCCGCAATCACTCCTTATCCCGTCTTCATTTATTTATATGTCCAGAAAATATTGCTGTCGATCAAGGTTTGGCGCCTTATTTCCTCCATTATGGAGTGAAAGAAAGTATTCCTCCATATGAAGACAATAGGGAGGAAGAATGGCTGCAGCTGAAAGCAATGACAGCAGCATTGATTGATAATCAATATTCTTTTGAACAATATATTGCCTATTATGAAACATTGAAATTAAGTGAAGCAGCAGCTGAGATTATGAAAGCAAATAATTATGATGATCTGCAAGCTGTTCTTGATCAAGCTTTTTTACAGGAAAAAGAGGAATATGAACAGTTGGTCGAACTTCCGAAAAATAAGTGGAAACGGATGAGATATGCCATTTGGGCAACTAGCATTTTATTAGTACCAGCAATTATTTACTCTATCTATACCCTGTTTTTTCTCCAGCCAAAACATAACCATATATTAGACGCCCATCAACACTTTTTAGCGGATGCTTACAGTGATGTAATCAATAGCCTTGAATCATATGATATTGATAGTTTGCCGACTGTTGCGCAATATGAATTAGCAACAGCCTATATATCTGGTGCGGACTTATCCGATAAACAAAGGGATATTGTAAAAAATACAGTTACTCTTCAATCTGATTCTAATTATTATGAATACTGGATTAATATTGGAAGAGGGGACGCCGAAGCTGCCTTGGAGAATGCTCGCTTTCTAGAAGATCGCAGTCTTATCATGTATGCTTTGCTAGAGTATCAGGCTCAAGTTCAGAGAGATGATTCGCTCACCAGTAAAGAGCGTCAGCAACAAATCGATGAAATTGAAAATGAGCTAAATAAATATGAGCAAGATATGAAAGAAGAATCTTCACAAGAGGATACTCTTCTGAAAAATAATCAGACAACAAAAGATCAAGGCCAGAATCCTAAATAAAGAAGAAAGCATCAAAATAATAATTGGAACAATTGCGAGGTGATGTTATGTATACGCTGTTTCTTTTCCATGAACAAACCTATTATTCTATTAAATTAACAAAAAATAGCAGCATTACCATTGGTCCAGAATTTGGAGACAACATTACTCTTCCATCTTTCCCTTCTTCCATACTTGTAAGAGTGGGGGAAGATGACATGGCGACATATACGATAGATTCGACTGAAACTGTGATGGGAACAGAGAAGTTTTATCAACTAAGCCAGGAAAGGCAGTGCCTTACGCTGTTTATGACAAGCAGGAAGAAGCTCGAAAAAACTTACTATATTGGAAATCAGTCTGAAGTAGTATGTATGGTAGCACCAGTTTCACAGGATGAAGAATGGAATTTCGACAAAAAATCTATTTACATAAAAAAAGCGCATATGCAACATGGCGAAAAAGGGCTTTCTTTAATAAAAAATCATAATCATATGGAAATTATTTCTAGAGATTCTACTGTTTATCTAAATGGCCATTTAGTTTTAGACAAACAAAAGCTAGAGGTTGGCGATATACTCTTCTGGAATGGCATATATGTTACATTGATGGATCAGGATGTGATTCAAATAGAAAGCTTCTATGAATTTGAGTCCTCTCTAAAAGAGATTTACCTTCCTCAATCGGAGATGATGAAACGCTATCCGAATTATCGGAGGACACCTAGAATGCTGTATGAATTGCCTAAGGAGAAAGTGCAGTTATCCTTTCCTGGTCAAGAATCGATCCACTCTAAAAGAAGTCTATGGCTAATCATTCTTCCACCTTTAGTGATGCTGATCGTGATGGGACTTGTTGCTTTATTAATACCAAGAGGAATTTTTATACTTATTTCTATCGTGATGTTCTCGATGACTATTATTACTTCCACGGTTCAGTATTTTAAAGAAAAGACAACAAGAAAAGAGCAAGAAGAAAGAAGAAAAAGAGTCTATTCTAATTATCTGGAAGAAAAAAGAAGTGAGCTTGAATCTTTAGCTTCAAAGCAGCGACAAGTACTGGAGTTTCATTTCCCATCTTTTGAAAGAATGAAATATTTGACAGAACAGATCTCTGACCGAATCTGGGAGCGAAGCATAGATAGTAAAGATTTTTTACAATTTCGACTGGGGACAGGGGATGTTCCTGCAAGTTACCAAATAAGTGTAAACTCTGCTGATTTATCCAATCGGGAGATGGATGAATTGCTTGAAAGGTCAAAGCATCTGCAGAAGTCCTATCAGCATGTGAAAAATCTTCCAATTACTGCGGATTTATCGAAAGGATCCATTGGACTTATTGGTAAGATGTCCGTATTAAAGGGAGAATTGCACCAAATCATTGGGCAGCTTGCATTTTTTCATAGTTATCATGATGTACGATTCCTTTTTATTTTTCATGAGGATGAATATAAGTACTGGGAATGGATGAAATGGCTGCCTCATTTTCAAATTCCTCAATCTTTTGCTAAAGGGTTTATTTATAATGAACAAACAAGGGATCAGCTATTGTCATCTATTTATGAATTGATCAGGGAAAGAGATGTGGAAGAAACAGATGAAAAAACTCGTTTTGCTCCCCATTTTGTCTTTATTGTTACGAATCAGGAACTCCTAGCTGAACATGTAATTCTGGAATATTTAGAAGGCTCTCACAGTCATCTGGGCATATCTGCTATCTTTGCAGGTGAAGCTAAAGAAAGCTTCTCAAATAATATTCATACATTGATTCGATATGTGAACGGAAGACAGGGCGATATATTAATCCAAAATAAAGCCGCAGTGCAGATTCCTTTTAATTTAGATAATCATGCTTTAAATGGTAATGAAGAGTATGCCCGTATGCTAAAAACACTTAATCATCAGGTGGGGATTACTAATTCCATACCAGAAACTGTTTCGTTTATGGAGATGCTTAAGGTAAGAGATGTTGATGAAATACCAATTAAAGAAAATTGGCTGACAAATGAGTCTGCTAAAACATTGGCCGCTCCAATCGGACTGAAAGGTAAATCTGATATTGTCTATTTAAATCTCCATGAAAAAGCTCATGGACCACACGGATTGCTGGCAGGTACGACTGGATCGGGGAAAAGTGAACTATTGCAAACGTATATTTTATCACTTGCAGTTCATTATCATCCACATGAAGTAGCTTTTTTGCTCATTGACTATAAAGGTGGAGGGATGGCACAGCCATTTCGAAATATGCCGCATTTGTTAGGTACTATTACTAATATTGAAGGCAGCAGAAACTTTAGTAATCGTGCTCTTGCTTCTATTAAAAGTGAACTTAAACGAAGACAGCGTTTGTTCGATAAATATGAAGTGAATCACATTAATGACTATACAAGCATGTATAAAAGGGGAGAAATTGAAGAGCCGCTGCCACATTTATTTCTTATTTCTGATGAATTTGCTGAATTAAAGAGCGAGGAGCCTGATTTCATTAAAGAATTGGTAAGTGCTGCTCGAATAGGGAGAAGTTTAGGGGTTCATCTAATATTGGCAACACAGAAGCCAGGTGGAGTAATTGATTCTCAAATCTGGAGTAATGCTCGTTTCCGAATTGCTCTTAAGGTCCAGAATGCAGAAGACAGCAGGGAGATTTTGAAGAACAGTGATGCAGCCTCTCTTACTGTTACTGGCAGGGGCTATCTGCAAGTCGGCAATAATGAAGTGTATGAATTATTCCAATCTGCATGGAGCGGTGCTAATTATCAAGAAGATTCTTCACAAATGGAAGATGAAATTGCGATTGTATCGGATCTGGGGTTAATTCCTTTATCTGAGCTATCCATACAGGAAAAAACGAAAGTGCAAGTGAACAGTGAGATTGATGTTATCGTGGGAAAAATAGAAGAGCTGCAAAAGGAGCTTCAGCTAACAAAACTATCAAGCCCATGGCTTCCACCATTATCTCCAAGAATATATCGTCCAGATTATCAGCCTGATGAGAACTGCCGAAAAATTAATCTGGCTATGATAGATGATCCTGAAGCGCAAAGTCAATCGATCTATCCCTATACTTTGCTAGAAGATGGAAATGTTGGGGTCTTTGGCACATCTGGCTATGGAAAAACGCAGAGCTTGATTACTCTTCTTATGGGAATTGCCGAAAATTATTCTCCGGAAGAGGTCCATTTTTATTTAATGGATTTTGGCAATGGCGGATTGATGCCACTTAAGCAACTTCCTCATGTCGGTGAATTATTCTTAATGGATGAACAGCAAAAAATCAATAAGTTTATGGCTATTTTGCAGAATGAGATAAATATAAGAAAACAGCTTTTTCAGCAAACAGAAGTAAGTTCTATCTCTATGTATAATCAGCTAAGTGGTGAGACGCTTCCAGTGTGGTTTATCGTGATTGATAATTACGATATTGTCAAAGAGGAAATGGCTGATTTAGAGGCACAGATAAATCAATTTGCTCGGGATGGTCAATCATTAGGAATATATATGTTCTTTGGCGCTACTCGTGTAAGTTCCATTAGACCGTCCTTGATGAATAATTTAAAGACGAAAATAGTGCATTACTTAATGGACCATACAGAAGCTTATTCTATTTTGGGAAGAATTCCTTATGAACCAGAGCCTATTCCAGGCAGGGCTATTATAAAAAAAGAAGGAATATATTTTACGCAGATTTTACTGTCTTGCATTGGTGATAATGATTTCGACCAGCTAACGGAACTCAAGGCATCCATTCAAAATCTACGGGAGAAATATGAATCCTGCCGAACTCCTCAAAGGGTTCCAATGCTTCCAAAAGAGTTAACTAACATTAGCTTTAAAGAATATATAAAGGACGAAAATTCAGTAGGCCTCATACCTATTGGTTTAGACGAAGAATCTGTCCAGCCTGTATTTGTTGATTTTCATGCTATGAATCATTTCATGATTTTAGGTCAAGCACAAAAAGGAAAGACAAATGTCATTAAGCTACTTATGAACCATGCCATCCAACAAGGAATGGAAGGAATTGGGATATGGGATTCTATCAATCGCGGGTTAGCTTATTTAGCAGAAGGTGACCAGGTTCAATATCTAACAGATCGAGGTACCGTTGCTAAATGGCTAGAATCTACTGAAGCCCTGCTCTTAGAAAGAAATCGTCAATATGATAAGGCGATTTTAGAAGGAAAGGCACTTCCATTCTTTACTCCTTTGTTGTTTGTTATAGATGGATATGGAAGATTACTTCAGGAAATAGACAATAGAATGCAGGAGATGATTGTGAGACTAATGAAAAATTATAGTCACTTAGGGTTTCAGATTGTAGTTTCAGGCAGTACTAATGAATTAACAAAAGGCTATGATCCGTTAACTTTAGAAATAAAGCAAATTAGGCAGGCATTGTTACTAATGAAGAAATCGGAACAATCCTTGTACACTTTGTCATATGAGCGTAAGGAACCAGAAATCCAGCCTGGCTATGGATATTATGTAAAAAATGGGCTTGAGAGAAAAATTCAAATTCCTTTAGTGCTTATGGAGAGGAAGGTATATTCTTGATGGGAAAAGTGAAATTGTGGAAGATGGTTATTGCACTGGTTGTCATAATTGGTGTTCCAGTGTTATTTTTTCAGCTGATTGGAGATCATCCATTTCTGGAGAAGCCAAATACAACCAAAACAATTGCAGTTGTAAATGAAGATGCTGGTGTTGATATTGCTGGAGAACATAAACTTTTAGGGGGAGATGTATCTTCTATTCTCTCCAACGAGTCATCTTTTCAGTGGACTGTTGTTTCTAGAAGCGCTGGAGAGAATGGATTAAGGAATAAGAAATATGATGCTGTCATCTATATTCCATCTAATTTCTCTGAACAAGTGATGGCATATGAAGAAGAAAATCCTAGTAAAGTGACATTTAAATATAATGTTCAAAGTCAGTTAAATGCGGTAAATACTGAAAAAGTAAATTTGGAGATAGAAAGGGCTACCAAACGGGCAAATGAACGTATCAGTTCCTTATATTGGAATTATGTAGCGAACGATATGGAAATGGTACGCTCTGAATTTGAAGAAATTTTGCAAAAGGAAATAGACTTTCAGCAGACTATGCTAGCTTTCTATAAACCAAGTTCCAAGAATCTTGCTGATGAGATTTTAGAACAAGAGGGCGTATTAAAGTCCATGAAGTCATCTATTGAGCAAATCGGCACGCAAAGTGATAGTCAGAATCAATCTATGAAGTCATTTTCTGAGGATTTAAGCAGTTTAGTTGACTATATCAAGGTATATGAAGAGTATCAGCAACAACAAAAACAAAAATTGACAAACTTGCAGACTACTGCTCTTTCTACAATAAAGTCAGCGACAGAAGCTTCATCTCCTTATTTTGCTGAACAGTCACTTTTTTTGTCGGAGAATAATCAACAATTAATGAGTAACGCTAATTCCGTTTATGAAAAACTAGATAACAGTAAACGGTTATTAACATTACTAAAAGAAAATAGAATATTTGCTTTGGATAAACAAAGGGAAGCAATTTATGACTACCAGAGCAGAATGCTAGATTATTACAAGCAATTAATTGATACAAAATCTTTGAATTCTTTTCAAGAAAAGATAGTGAAAACCAAAGAAAAATTGGCGGAAGGGGAAGGCAGCTTGTTACCAGAAGCACCGCCAGAAAATCCAGAATACCCTAATTTGCCGACATCTGATGATGATAAGGATAGCGACGACCAAACAGGAGAACAATTTATATTAGAAAGTACGCATGCAAAGGAAGATTCAAATACTGCTAATGGAGCAAACAGGGAAACGAAAAATTCATCTGCAGAAGAGCAGTTAGCACAAATGGAAGAATTATTGAAAAAGCTTCATGAGTATTTACAGGCAGATGAACAAATTCCGGATGAAAGTAAGAGTCAGTTCGAAATACAATTAAAGGACATTCAAAAAAAATTAGAGGATGTGAAGCAATCACTTAAAACGAGTAACGAGGGTAATAACCAAATTATTCAGCAATTGAAAGAAAAAATTGCTGCACTTCTTACAGACAATGAAACGTTGGCAAATACGATCAAAGAGCTTACAGAAAATAAAAATTCTCTTACCGAAGAGAATAGATTGTTGAAAGAATATATAGAATCTCTCATAGAAGTAAATGATGAGCTGCGGGAACAGCTGACACTTCTTACGAATAATATGAATTCTATTATAACTAGAATAGAAGAGAAAGAAGAGGCAATTTTAGCATCACCAGCACTGTCTGGGGATAGAAAACATAGCCTTGAAACTTGGTTCCATAAGGAATTTCTTACTGGAGATATTATGGATTTGCTTTATTACTATGCTTATCTAGATCAATATGAAACGACGTTGAACAACATGCTTTCTGAGAACAACGCAAAGAGCGAAGTAATGAAAAATGAACAATTTCTTACAGAGCTTACAAGGATTTTTCAATTAACAGATGCGGAAACAACTGCTTGGACAAATGTGGAAACAGAAATGCCGACAATTGGAGATGGCTTAACAGCACTTCAAGACCAATTTGTTGTATTCTTGGCTAAATCAAAAGAAAGCCTAGACACACATCATACAGAATTAGCCCAGAATTTATCCGAGATTAAAACAGAAGGGGAAGCATTACTTCAGCAAATACAGCAAGGGGAACAAACTGCGGCGCATGAACCAGGATCGGCAAAGGGAACTCAACTGGTAGCGGTACATTCACAAATCATCGAGCAAGTAAATGCTATTCATTCTTCCATAAAAGAAGCAGGAAAGCACCAGCAGACTGTTATTGACCATACGAATGAACTGCATGATGAAGTTTCGTTTGTACAGACAGATGCAGATGCCTTAAATAATAAATGGGCTGTAAATGTAGATTCAACAAGAAAAATAAAGGATGATGTCTTTAGTGTTCTGCAAAATGCATTTATTGAAGGACGCTCTAAAGGCGACGTTTATAATTTCTTATCTAGTCCACTTCAATTAACAGCTGGTGCAAGTGAAGTGAAACAGGAAAAAAATATTCCGCCTGTGGTTATTATGTTTATTGTCTTAATTAGCAGCTTGCTAATTGGGTATACAACCTATTACTTTAAACGTATTCCATTGTGGTTCCGTGGAACAGTCTTTCTTTTACTTAATTTGATTGTCGGCTTTGTGATTAGTTTATACGGATTAAATATCTATGAACTCTCTCAAGCCAGTACGATGCAATGGACTGTATTTACTATCCTTTTATTATTAGTGAGTTCTAGTATAATTGCAGTCAGTTTTGCAGCACAAAAACTTCTTGGTTTATTCCTTACAGTCGGATTAATTATTTTATATGTAACACCACTATTAGCTTTAACAACACCGAATTTCAGTTATGATGATCCGATGTCCAAAGTTTATATGTCTATTCAATATGGAACGCAATCGTTATTTGCTCCGGCAGCGATCATTCTATTGATTGGGCTACTGCTGCTGATAGGAGTACAAATTCTTATAGAAAGATGGAAAAGCAAGGAAATAGAGGATGATTCGAGAAATGAATCGGTTTAGTAAAAAAATCTTTCTTAGTCTAATCTTATTTGTATTCATGGCTATCTTCAGTTGGCTGACCGAGCAAACGGCAAGGGCGGATTCCCTGATTGATAGATTACAGCCCAATGAATACGAAAGCAGTCGTAATCTAAAGAATACAGATTTTCTAAAAGAATCGAGTCAATCATCTAAGACAGATGCTTTAACGGCAGAAAAACGTGCTATTTCTTTTGATGGAAGCAAAGTAAATGACCATGACGAATGGAAAGGGCAGCTTTTTACACAAAAGATGGAAACAGGCAGTAGCATTACTAGGAAAGCAGAAAAACTTCAGTTATTTACAGATGATGAAGAGAATGTTCACTACAGAGTGGACAGGATAGGAGAGGAAAATTCTACAGAGCTATCGATGGCTTTATTGATAAGCATTTTAATTGGCATTTGTCTTTTGCTTCTCATTCTTATATTATTTGTCTTTTATCGGAGTAATCTGAAAGTGACAAGGAAAGGAAACCTGTAAGACAAAAAGAATATGGGGTACCCAATTGGAATTAATTCATTGGGTACCCCTCAATCATTATTTAAAACACTTTCGTTGTCCAATCTTCACAATTCCAAATATCAGTCGCAATTTCACGATAGAAATCTGGTTCGTGGGATACCATTAAGATGCTTCCGCGATATTCCTTTAAAGCACGCTTCAATTCTTCTTTTGCATCTACATCTAAGTGATTGGTAGGTTCATCTAGTATTAATAAATTCGTTTCTGTGTTTAAAATTTTGCACAAGCGAACCTTGGCTTTTTCCCCACCAGAAAGGACTTCAATTTTACTTTCAATATGCTTCGTTGTTAATCCACACTTTGCAAGAGCAGCACGAACTTCCGCCTGATTCATACTTGGGAATTCGCTCCAAATTTCTTCAATACAAGTGTTGTAGTTGGATTCTTTCACTTCTTGTTCGAAGTAACCGATGTGTTGATAATCACCGCGCTCTACTTTACCCGAAAGAGGATTAATCAAGCCGAGAATACTTTTTAAAAGTGTAGACTTACCAATACCGTTTGCCCCAACGAAGGCAATCTTTTGTCCCCGTTCCATTTTCAGATTAAGCGGGCGAGAAAGTGGTTCGTTATAACCGATAACAAGATCCTCCGTCTCGAAAATCCAGCGACTGGCTGCGCGAGCTTCTTTGAATTTAAACTCTGGTTTTGGTTTTTCTTTCCCTAATTCAATAATGTCCATTTTGTCGAGCTTCTTTTGACGAGACATGGCCATATTACGAGTCGCAACACTTGCTTTGTTACGAGCAACAAAATCTTTCAAATTAGCGATTTCTTGTTGTTGACGCTTGTAAGCAGACTCTAGCTGCTGCTTTTTCATTTCATATATTTTTAAGAAGTTATCATAATCGCCAGCGTAGCGATTCAATTCTTGGTTTTCCATGTGGTAAATCAAGTTAACAACACTGTTTAAGAAGGGAATATCATGGGAAATCAAGATAAACGCATTCTCATATTCTTGTAAATAGCGCTTCAGCCATTCGATATGCTGTTCATCCAAGTAGTTTGTAGGCTCATCTAGTAATAGAATTTCAGGCTTTTCTAGTAATAGCTTAGCCAGCAGCACTTTCGTACGCTGCCCACCGCTAAGATCAGCTACATCACGATCTAGTCCGACATCGTCTAAACCAAGACCACGAGCAACTTCCTCGACTTTTGCATTAATTTGATAGAAATCGTTACTATCTAGCGTTTCTTGCAGCTCCCCCACTTCTGCAAGTAATGCATCAATATCAGCGCCTTCATCGCCCATTTTTGCATAAAGTTCATTAATCTCTGTTTCTGCATCAAAAAGATATTGAAAAGCAGTGCTTAGTGCTTCACGCATCGTCGTTCCTTTTTGAAGGACAGCATGCTGATCTAAATAACCAACACGGACTTTTCGTGACCACTCAATTTTTCCTTCATCAGGCTGCAGCTTCCCAGTAACAATATTCATGAAAGTGGATTTACCTTCACCATTTGCTCCAACTAGTCCAACGTGTTCTCCTTTTAAAAGCCGAAAAGACACATCATTAAATATTGCACGATCACCGAAACCGTGACTTAAATTCTTTACGTTTAATACGCTCATTCTTTTAACCCCTTTTCTACTATCACATGTGGATATCATACTTGATTTAGACTGGATTTTCTAACTTGAAATTTATATTGTCTAAAATGCCATTCAATTTGGAAGGTAAGGAAAGTTTACGATTTCTTCATTAATTGGATATGGAATTATTTTTTTGCTTTTTATAATAGGATAAAAATCTATTATACAATATGATAGAAGGTTTTCCCATATGGGAATAGTTGAATAAAAAATGAAATAATTGGTTGATTACTAAAAAGAAATTTAGAGGGTACATTCCATTGAAAGGCGAAAAGATAGAGCGTAAACAGATAATCTGTAATCTGCTTAACTTAAAAAAGTGCAGCCTATTCATACTCTTTGGTAATTTTAAAGGAAAAGAAAGAAATGGTAGAGAATAAATAGATTAGATAAGTAAAGAGAGAGCAGGGAGATGGTATGGAATTCGAGGATTAATGAAATTAGAAATATTCATTTAGGAGATTAATAGGATAAAGATTATATATTTTCGGTGAAACGGGATTCTATACAAAGGGGGGATATAACGGAGAAGCAGAGTTTGCTCCTTCTCTGATTATAGCTGTTAATAGGAAAAAATGAAAACCCTTACTTTGCGGCCGGTTTCATCATAAAAAAGGTTAGAGGAGGAAACGATGAGCAAATTAACTTTTTATAACCCAATTCTAGAACCAGGGGCAGATCCTTGGGTGTATAAAGATAATAATACTTACTATTTTATGGTAACGAAAAGGACAAGACTTGATTTATGGAAGTCACCTACATTAAGTGGAATAGCAAAAGGGAGTTGTAAAACGATTTGGACTGCTCCGAGTGAAGGAATCAATTGTGCTAATATTTGGGCTCCAGAAATTCATCGGATAAATGGGATATGGTATATATATTTCACAGCGAATGACGGAATAGGTGATGATCAATCAAGGAAGATTTTTGTGTTAGAGAATTCCGCGGAAGATCCGTTTAACGGGGATTGGGTAGAGAGGGGGTATGTAAATACAGAGTACCCTGGTTTAGATGGAACGATTTTTGAACATAAAGGTCGACTTTATTTTGTTTATGCTGGATATGGGAACTTTCCTGAGTATGGATCAGCTCTCTATATAGCCGAGATGGAAAATCCGTGGACAATTACTGGTCCGAATATATTATTGTCAAAACCTGAGTATGATTGGGAGAAGCAAGGGGGAATGGCGATTAATGAGGGACCGGTAATGTTAAAGAGAAATAATAAGTTGTTTCTAATCTATTCTGCAAGTACCACTTGGTCAGATGATTATAGTTTAGGGATGTTAACAATCTCAGAGAATGAGGATGTCATGAATCCCCAAATTTGGTTTAAATCTACAGAGCCTGTGTTTAAGAAAAGTATCGAAAATAAGGTATTCGCTCCTGGCCATAACAGTTTTACACAATCCCCTGATGGTACAGAAGATTGGATTGTTTATCATGCTATCTCCGAATCAGAAGGAGGAAGCCAGCGACGAAGTACCCGGATTCAAAAATTCAATTGGAATGCCGATGGTTCTCCTAATTTTGGAATCCCATTATGTACATCAACACTGATTACCGTTCCTTCTGGTGAGTGATAAGGAGGGAACAGAGAAATTCGGGAAGAGGAAGGTCGCTGCAGTGGAAATTTCCAAAAAGATAATGATATTAAAGTGAAGGGTAATAGATGAATTTTTTCGATTGTTTTTAGAAGGAAGCGTTCAGCAAGAAAAAGTGGTCATTCCACTTTATTATTTGGAAAATTGGAGGGGGATTCACCACCCTCCTCCTTGTCGTATGTATGCAATTTAATGTAAAACAATGGAAATGGCACTATATATTAATAACAAGGCCATTATGATATTAAATGGCTTCTGATACTTTGATAACGACTTCTGAAAGATGGAGCCAAATATACTCCAACATATTGAGCTGAGAAATCCGATAATCCCTAAAAATAATGAAAAGATAAAATAACTAAAGTAAGAAGTGTAGTAAGGTAATATAAAGGTTGATACAACTGTAATCCCATACAAGATCCCTTTTGGATTAATAAATTGTATTAAAACACCTATTAAAAAAAGATTTTTGTTCGTCTCGTCATTTTTTTCGTTATTATTGATACCTTTACTGGTAAGTGTTTTATAAGCTAAGTACAGAATATAGCCGACCCCTAAAATAGTTAAAGGTATCTTTATAATAGGCAGGATACTTATAAGCAAAAGATTAAAAATACTACACATCAAGGCTAAAACAAAAAAGCCGGCTGAAACCCCCAGACTGAACTTAATAGTTTTTTTAAATCCATATTTATTAGCAAACGACATTGCCATAAAATTATTTGGACCTGGAGTAAAGCTGCTAACTAATACAAACAAAAGGAATGATAAAAAGGGCATATTTAACCTCCATTTCTACTTGATAGATTGTAATCTATGAAGATTACAATCAGACTGTAAACAAACTTCTGTATTTGGAAATAGAAGATGGAATAGAGTATATTTATTAATCTCTTTGAATCAGGTTCTTACTTTTTGCTCCGGGGTTCGCTTTCCATGGGGCTCGCGTGATCCACGTAACGCCTTTATCCTGCAGGGCATCAAGATGTCTCGCTAATCCACAGAATCCTCACCCCACTATATTCCAAGCAACGCATGAAAATACAATTCTACTTCTCCAATATCTTTTTGTCGACAAACTGAATGTAATCTCTAAAGATTACAATATATCACACTTTTTATATTATACAAAGTAGTGTTTAGTGAATTTTTCTAAATATCAAAATTCGATACAATTTAGGGCTGAATTTTTAGAATTCAGCTTTTTTTAGTAGGAAGTAAATATAAATTTTTTTAAGAAATGGAGCAATGCTGGTTGATAGGAGTTTGTTACTAGTTTGTTATCTAGTTTCAAGAAACATAGAAAGAAGAAGTTTGTCTTTTTAAAGGGTTTATTTTGAATTTATGTTACAAGAAACGCTTTCTTAATTTAAAAAACCTATCCATATGACGACAAATAGCATTAAAATTCTATTTTTTTTGTAAATTCTTTATATTTTTGTAAATGAGTCTTGTTAAGCGATTTATATCATTATACAATGATTCACGGATAGGTTTGTTATATTTTAATAGTAAAAATATAACTTATTATCCGTCGATTAATTGTATAGGTGTTTAGGCCTATGACATTTTATGAGCTACAACTATATTGTCTGAAAAAGGATGTGACAAAGAAACTAGCTAATTTTGCACTGGTACAGTGGATTATGGAAAAGTTATGGGTGGGAAACTGCATATGGAAAACTACTATTCTATTAGGATAATTTTCTAACAGGACAAGGACCTTAGTAGTTCATCTTAAGAAGCTTGTATTTCAAACAAGATAGTCTCCTTTCGAGACGTCCGAATCATGAAGCTAATCTAAAAAATATGAGGAGAAAAAACATGAAAAGAAGAAATAAGAGGAATCTTAGTGTTATTACGATAATTGCTATACTTTTTAGTTTATTCTCACCAGTAGCTAATCTAAATGTAAAGGCTGAAACGGTTGTAGCTACAGATTTGATTATCTCGGAATATATTGAAGGAAGCAGCTTTAATAAGGCGATTGAGTTATATAACGGAACTGGCTCTGATCTTGATTTAAGTCAGTACAGCCTTGGAATTCATACAAATGGTGCCGAGGAAATTTCGCATAAGCTCTCCCTGAACGGCACATTAAAAAATGGTGAGACATATGTTATTTATCATGGTCAAGCCGATGAAAAAATAAAGGCAAAAGGAAATCTAGAAAATTCGACGGTGATTAATTTTAATGGTAACGATCCTCTTGTTCTATTAAAAGGAGAATCTATTATTGATTCCATTGGCCAGGTTGGCTCGAATGCTGATTTTGCTAAAGACGTTACGTTAATTAGAAATAGTGATGTTTTATCAGGTGACAAAAATGTTAAAGACAGTTTTGATCGAAATGTAGAATGGACGAACAAAGGAATTAATTACTTTGATAATCTTGGCATACATACTTTTGGTACAGCTGCTCCTGAAGAGCCTGCAGAACCGGAACCTGCTATTTCGATCGCAGATGCGCGTGAACTTGGCGCTGGCAAAACAGTTACGATAGAAGGAATTGTGACAACAAATTCAGGACTTTGGGGAAGCGAAACTTTTTATATGCAAGATTCCACTGCTGGAATGTATGTATATGCTAGTCCTAAATCTGTTAAGCCAGGAGAGAAAGTAAAAATAACGGGCGTATTGAAGACATATAAAAATGAACTGGAAATCGAACCAGAAAGCCTTGATATCGTGTCTTCAAACAATGATCTGCCAGCAGCACAGTCTGTTACGGAAGTAACTGATTCCACACAAGGTGAATTGCTTACGTTACAAAACGTTACAATTTCTGAAATGACAAAGGATAGCTATGGCACTGCTACATTCCAAGCTGTATTTGAAAGTGGAGAAAAGGTACGTGTTATTCATGATAATCGTACAGGTTCCACTTATGATGACTTAATTAAGCAATACAAAGAAGGAGATAAAGTTCATCTTACCGGAATCGGATCAATTGATGAAACGGGGTATCATCTAAAAACTACTGGTCTTAATAGCTATGATTTAGTGAACAAGCCAGCCGTTTATTCCACACAAACACCAGGGGTAGTTCCAGCTGGTACAAAGGTTGAGTTGAATTCTGGTCTAGAAGATGCTGCTATTTACTACACAACAGATGGTTCTACACCAACTGAAACAAGTGTAAAATACACACAGCCAATCGCTTTAAAAACAGGTGAAACTACGATTAAAGCAATTGCTGTAACAAATGGTACAGTAAGTGATGTATTTAGCTTTACTTTTAAAATTCTAAATACGGAAAATCTCCGTATCCATGATATACAAGGAAAAGGGCATATTTCTGAATATAATGGTTCTTCTGTTACGAACATAACTGGTGTTGTAACCCATGTATTTGGTTCAAGCAGTTTTGTTATGCAGGATGTGGATGGAGCAGATACAGATATCGAAACATCTGAAGCAATTGAAGTATACAAGTCCTCTCATGGGGTTTCTGTTGGAGACAAAGTTTCCGTTAATGGAACTGTTACAGAATATGGTGGAGGAGCTAATCTGTCCAAAACACAAATTACCGCAACGTCCATTACTAAAGATGGAACGGCTGAACTACCTGCTCCACTTATTATTGGGAAAGATATTTTTCCTCCAAACAAAGTAATTGATAATGATGAAATGACATCTTTTGATCCAGATGAAGATGGGATCGACTTTTGGGAATCTCTTGAATATATGCGTGTATCATTCCCAGATGCACTCGTAGTAGGACCTCCCTATTCGAATGATGTACCTATTATTGTGGAAAGCACGACGAATAATACATTAAATAATCAAGGTGGATTAAATATTGCTGAAGACGATTATAATCCAGAAAAAATCTTTTTAGATAATGTGGGAAGTGATTTCCAGCCAGGTGATAAGTTTAATGGTGACGTTGTCGGTGTCGTAACCTATTCAAGTAATGGTTATCAATTATCTGTTAATAAAAACGAATTACCTACTTTAACAAAATCCAATTTAACACAAGAAGTTACTCATATTGTCCCGGCAGAAGATAAATTAACTGTGGCTTCATACAATATTGAGAATTTCTCTAACAATAAAGCAAACACTCCAGATGCCAAAGTAGCTAAAATTGCCAAGTCATTTGTAGAAAACATGAAATCTCCTGATATTATTACGTTAGTAGAGGTTCAGGATAATGATGGAGAAACTGATTCAGGAAATTCTGATGCATCAGAAAGTTATCAACGTTTAATCAATGCAATTGTTGCTGCAGGTGGTCCAGCATATAAATGGATAGACGTGGCTCCTGTAAATAACACAAACGGTGGAGCTCCTGGTGGCAATATTCGTGTTGGTCATCTTTACAACCCTGAATGTGTAACATTGGTTGAAGGAACGAAAGGAAAAGCAACGGAAGCAAATGGTTGGACGGAAACAGGGAACCTTACATTAAACCCAGGTGTTATTAATCCACAAGCATTTACTAACACACGTAAACCACTTGCTGCAGAATTCGAATTTAAAGGTCAGCGTGTTGTAGTAATCGGAAACCATTTGAATTCTAAAGGTGGAGATCAATCTTTATGGGGAGCTAACCAGCCGCCTGTACTGTCTTCTGAAGCAGAGCGCATCAAGCTTGCACAAGAGGTAAACAACTTTATTAAAGAAGGGCTTGCTAAAAACCCTAACTTAAATGTGGTTGTAACTGGAGACATGAATGATTTTGAATTTACACCGGCTCTTAAGGCTTTAAAGGGTGAGATTTTAACAAATATGGTGGAAAAGGTTCCAGCTGAAGATCGTTTCTCCTACTTCTTCCAAGGTAACAACCAAGTACTAGACCATATTTTAGTAACAAATAGATTAGCAAATGTAACAACGGCTGATATGATTCATATTAACGCAAACTTTACGGAAGCAACTGGACAAGCATCTGACCATGATCCAGTAATGATTCAACTTGATTTATCTAATTTACCAGAAGTACCTGATTTAACTATTATGCATACTAATGATATCCACTCTGCTTTGGATAACATACCGAAGACAGTTACTGCTGTAAAAGAAATAAGAGCAGCAAATCCCGATGCCCTTCTCCTTCATGCAGGAGACCAATTTACAGGGACCTTATACTTTAATGAATTCCAAGGAAAAGCTGATTTAGCGATGCTGAACTTGCTTGGCATTGATGCAATGACCTTTGGAAACCATGAATTTGATTTAGGTTCTTCTGTAGAAGGCCATCAGGCGCTAGCTGACTTTATTAAGGGAGCAAACTTCCCATTTGTCAGTGCGAACGTTGACTTTTCAAAAGATGGGAAATTTACTGGACTTCAGAACAAATCGATTGAGTCAAACAGTGAAAACGGAAAGATATATAATGGCATTGTCAAAGAAGTAAATGGAGAGAAAGTTGGGATTTTCGGATTAACGACAGCGGAAACGGCTGACATTTCTAGCCCAGGATCGATTGCTTTTGAAAACTATTTGAAAGAAGCAGAAAAGGCAGTAGAAGCTTTTGAAGAAGCAGGGGTAAATCGAATTGTTGCCTTGACCCATATTGGATATGACGATAATGCAGCAATTGATAATGATTTAATTCTTGCGGAAAAAGTAGAAGGTATTGACGTGATTGTCGGAGGTCATAGCCATACAACATTGGAGAAACCAGTAATAGTAGACGAGGATGAAACACCTACGTTAATTGTTCAAACTGGTAACTCCAACAGTAATCTTGGCGTTTTAAATGTAACTTTTGATGAAAATGATGTAGTGAAGACTTATGACGGTCACTTAGTAGCTATCGGTGCTCAAGAAGAGGATAAAGAAGCTGTTAAAGTATTGGAGCCATTTAAAGAGAAAATTAATCAAGTGGCTAAAACGGAAATCGGCGTGTCATCACCAATTGCATTAGAAAGTCCACGTACGAATGGCGATGATACAAAACCAAGTGTCCGCAAGAATGAAACGATTTTAGGAAACTTGATTACAGATGGAATGCTTGAGAAGTCAAGAACGTTCACTGGTAAAAATATTATTATGGCCCTGCAAAATGGCGGGGGAATCCGTGCAGCAATTGATAAAGGACCAATCACAGTTGGTGAAATAATCACTGTTCTTCCATTTAACAACACATTAGCAACCATGGATGTAACAGGTGCTGAGCTAAAAGAAGCGTTTGAAATTTCTCTAGGTCAGTATCCAGCAGAAAATGGTGGTTTCTTACATGTAGCGGGTGGAAAAGTAGTATATGATGAAACAAAACAATCTGGAGAGCGGATTGTATCTGTTTCCTATTTAAATGAAGCTGGTAAATATGTAGAAGTTCAAGATGATACGATGTACACAATTGCTACAAACGCGTTTACTGCTAAAGGCGGAGACGGCTATGACGTTTTTGCTAAAGCTTATGCAGAAGGCCGTGTTACAGACTTAGGGCTATCTGATTGGGAAAACTTCCGTGACCATTTAATAAGTATTGGAAGTGAAGGAATACCTACTGAAGTAGAAGGAAGAATTATTGATGTGAGTCAAGAGCCGGGTGAAGAACCAGGACAAGGGCCGGGTGAAGAACCAGGACAAGGGCCAGGAGAAGAACCAGGACAAGAGCCGGGTGAAGAGCCAGGACAAGAGCCGGGTGAAGAGCCAGGACAAGAGCCGGGTGAAGAGCCAGGACAAGAGCCGGGTGAAGAGCCAGGACAAGAGCCGGGTGAAGAGCCAGGACAAGGGCCAGGAGAAGAACCAGGACAAGGGCCAGGAGAAGAACCAGGACAAGGGCCAGGAGAAAAACCAGGCAATAAGCCAGGAGAAAAACCTGGTAACTCAAATAAAATAAAAGAAATTAAACCGAAAGTAATAAAGCATGGTAACAAGTATAAGATTAATGACTCAGCTCTTGCAAATATTGCGGATAATGCTGTAGTTGTTATCAAAGTCGATAACAAAATCAATGCAACATTTACATTAACAAAAGAGCAAATCCAAGCTTTACAGAGTGCGGGAGCATCGATTGTAATAAGTAATGGAAATGTAGATGTACAAATCCCTGCTTCCATTCTTCCGTTAGCTGAAAACGTAAATATTAACGTGAAGAAAATGAAAGTAAAAGGTTCTCTTATTGCTTATGACTTTACAATAGAAGCGAATGGAAAAACGCACCATGAATTTGATGATAAAGTGAAACTCACATTCAAAGTTGATCCAAAACAAGTTAAAAACCCTAAAACTGTAAAAGTTTATTATTGGAATGAAAAAGCAAATAAATGGGAATTGATTGGTGGAGAATATAAGAACGGCAAGGTGTCTGTTTATACGGATCACTTCAGTACGTATGGCGTATTTGAAGGACAGCCGCAGTCTTCTAATATTCCAACTCAAGCTAATGAGCTTCCAGATACAGCGACAAACAACTTTAATATTTTAGTTGCAGGGTTTATATTACTTATAGTTGGTATTGGTTTGTATTTTGGGAAGAGAAGAAATTCGAGAACAAATTAATTGGTATTAATCGAGTGATTTTTATCTTCCTTAGCAAAACTAGGTAGAAGGGGAAGAACTCAGAATCCCCTAATATTAGAAAATAAAGAAATAGCGTTTTTTTAAACATTTTCGTTAAGGTATTTAAAAATAAGATAGCTTTGATAAAGAAGATGATCTCCGTGAATAGGGGATCATCTTTTTACTTCTTATTTTTTAATAGAAAATCAGAAACTAAAATTTAACAATAAGTGCGGTTCTTGGAAGTTTTTCCTGATTTCTATAATTTGAATAAAGACTCTATAGATGCTAGCCTCTTTTTTTAGTCATTGGATCTATAGAGTTCATTATTGTGTTATATAGTACTTCTTTATGGGTGTCCCCTTGTTACTTGACCATTTTTAAGAATGTACTCCCCTGATTTAAAGTGATAGTTACTACCTTGATTGTTGTCCCATGAATTATTTCCATTATTAAAAGCAGCTTCAAGACCGTCTGCTGTACCAATATCCAATGTAATCACAAAGTAGCCTGGATAATCGCTTTTGGACATTTGTGTTCCAGGTAATGTACTCCAATGCCCGTCATATGGTGAATAGTGAATCCGAGGTTCATTCCATCCAGTATAATAATAAATGGTTACTTTATTAGTGGACGGAGGTTCCCCTTCTAAAAGTTGTCCATTGTCCACAGTAAAGGTGCCATTTGTAAAAGCGTAATTTTTCCCGTTGTTATTATCCCACTTTCCTTTACCATTGTTAAAGGCTGCATTTATTTTATCGGCCTCTCCTAAGGGAATGGTTGTTACATAGTAAGCTGGAATACTAGATTGCTCCATTTTCTTACCAGGTAGATGTGTCCAATCTCCATCGCCAACTTGATAATGGATGTAAGGATTCTCAACACCTTTATAATAAATCGTTACTTCATTTGTGCGAATCTCTGTTGTTGTAACAGAAATAATATTGCTGCTTTTTGATTTCCCTATATCATTGATGGCTATTACATAATATTCGTATTCTGTCTGTGGACTGACACCAGTATCCTTATAGGAGGTAGTAGATGTTTCTCCAATTTTTTCTGCATCTCGGTATACAGCATAATGAGACACGTTAGCTGATGAAGCTTCCCAATTTAGTGTTACGGAACTAGCATTCACTTCCGTTGCTTTTAAATTTTTTGGAGCTGAAGGGACAACTGGAGTAGTTGGATCACTATCATGCCATTCTCCATCAAACCATCCGCTTGTGCTTCTTATGAATCCAGGCTGATTAGGACCAGGCCACTGATTATTAGGATCCTTAAAAATTACATTCATACTCTCGGTTCCTTTAACGGTATATACATACCAATCATCTTTATAATGCTCCATCTTTGGTGCGTTATTCCAAGAAGGTTCATCAACTTTTGGTTCCGTATCATAATAATAAAGATGAGGTGTACTCCAGTTATCTGGTTTCTTAAAGTAAATAGTTAAGCCATCAATTTTTGTGAAAGTATAGGTTTTCTCTGCTTCTCCATATTGATTTTTGGCCGTTAAGGTAAGAATAATTTCATCCCCAACCGCGGTATCTGCACCCAATGAGATGGTTTTCCCTTTTGTATATGCAACTGGCTCTCCCTCGTTAATTTTATAAAATGCTTCTTCAACATTTTGATAATCCAAGGTTACATCAACTGTGTCGTCATAGAATGTACCACCAGGCGGATTAGCAGAGACTTTCGGCAATGGAGCGATTTTTTTATAAGTATACTCTTTTGCAACAGGACCTGAGTCATTTTCGGCATAGAGTTTTAGGACAAGTGTTTCGCCTATTTCTAGAGATTTTCCGATCGATAATTTATCTCCATCAACAAATGCAGTACCATTTTCACTAGGATCAGATTCATCTACTGTGTAGTAGCCTTCGGCTGTATTTTTTAAACTAAAGGATATTTCCAACTCTTCTGTATCAAATTCACTACTATTAGGAGTTACGGAAATGGATGGAAGAGCCTCTCCTTCGCGTTCTATTAATAAAACACCGTTCTTATGTGGTGTAAACGTAACCTTTCCGTTGTGAACAGTAGTTGTATTGCCTGTATAGAAATCTTTCAGTTTATCTCCATCATTAAATACAGATGAAACGTCAATCGTTGTTTTGCCACTAGCTCCTACTGCAACAACAACTCGATCGTCTAATTCATTGCTGCTGAGGGTACGGCTAAATGTATAAGGGCTATTTCCAATTTGCTTATGCTCACCTGCACCAATTGCCTGGTGTCTATTTCTAAACTGCCCCATTTTTTGCCAATGAGTGAGAACTTGTTCGTTAATTGAATCCCAATTCATGGAGGATCTTGTTCCCTGATTAGGATCCGACCCTGTTGGACCGAATGGTCGGGCTGTTTCATCTCCATAAAATATTTGAATACCACCAGGTAATAACATTAAATAAGTTCCACCATCAATTAATCGATCTCTAGGATAAAGCGATGTATCATGTTGAGATAGATAGCTCAGTACATTGAAATCTGGATCGGTATTGATTTTGCTTGCATAATGTGAAAACGTATCTTCCATTGATGCTAGATTGTATGCTGGACCATTTGCACCTTCTCCTTGGAAGGTAAAATTAATAATAGAGTCAAAACCATTGTAAAAATACTCACTTTTTCCTACTCCGTGTCCCCAAACTTCACCTGTCATCCAAAAATCATCATCCCATTGCGCACCAGGGGCATCTGGATTATTGGCCCGCCATTTCCAAAGTGCATCATTGGCTTCTTCTTTTAGTTGTTTCCACCGGTGGATTTCTACATGTTTGGCTGTATCAACTCTAAATCCGTCAATTCCGAACTCTTCTACCCATGAGGATAACCATTTAGTGATGTAATCAGCAGGGGCAACTCCCAAATTTTTACGTAAATCTTTTGCAGCTGGAACAATCCAAGAATCGTATGATCCATTTTGCTCCTTATTCCATTTATTTTTTAATAAGTTAGGTAGACCTAAGTCTTGCGTAACATCTGTACGGAAATCAGGAAGTCCAGAAAGACACATATTTTTATCATCATTCCCACATTGAGTATAGCCGCCAATCCCAGCTTTTACCCAATCTCCCCACCAATTTTTCCATGCATTCGCATCGTCATAATTGATATAATTATGAACATCATGCCAGGATTGTCCAGAACCTGGTGTCCAAGTTTCAGGTACCCCTGGATTACCAAAATTGTATTCATGCATATCTTTAATAGTATTATATCCAGCATGGTTCATTACAACATCCATAATTACTCGAATGCCTCTTTCATGAGCCTTATTAACAAACTCTCTCATTTCATTTACAGTTCCCATGTTTTGGTCTACCATGGTGTAATCTAATGCATAATATCCGTGGTAAGAATAATGAGCGAAATCACCGCTATTACCCCCGCCAACCCAGCCGTGGATCTGTTCATAGGGAGCAGTAATCCATATTGCGTTGATTCCTAAATCTGTAAAGTAACCTTCGTCCAACTTATTTGTAAGCCCTTTCAAATCACCGCCGTGAAAAGTACCGATGTTACTTCCGTTTGCATCTGTTTGCGGTCTTCCATAGGAATTATTATTAGCGGTGTTCCCATCAGCAAAACGGTCTGTCATAGCAAAATAGACTGTTGCATTATCCCAGGAAAAGTCGTTTTCTTCTAAATTAATAGTCTCTGCTTTAACTTGATGTTGTTCATTTGAACCTTGAAACGTTAATCCAGAAAAGATAGTAAGGAAAATTAAGAATAAGTAACTTATTTTTTTGAAAAAAATCATTTGATCCCTCCTATATTTGTAAAAACGTTTGCACCAAGTATTAAAGTTCACCTCCTCATTTTTTAATAAGTATTAAGTTTTAAATATGCAAACGATTTCAATGTTGATACGAGGATATAATAGCATAAATTTATTTAATAATCTTTAATAATAGTAGAAATGAGTAAAAAGTCGGAATAGTAAGAAAAAAGATGGGAAAAAAGCAGTTTACAAGAGATAGTTTTAAGGAGAAGTGGTTAATCTATAATTCCCGATTGCCAAAATGATAATTAGTAAGGTTCATGTTGATAATCTCTTCTATCTCTGTTCTTTTACGCCTGGATAGTTTGCTGAAGATTCCTCATAGATCGTATTATAGCTTTCTTTATCAAAGGCAATCGCTACATGAGGATCTCTTAATCGCTCTGCTTTTCGATCAAAAAATGCACTAAGTTGAATAATAACCATTAAGCCAGGATTGAGTAATATTTGCTTAGTATGGTAATCACTTGTGCTTGTATTATGGTTTTAGCTTATATTGTTTCTATGATTATTTCGCTTAGAATTAAGAAAATATCTGCATATGAACTAATTACAGAATAAAGAAAAACCGTGCAATAAATATAAAGCAATAGGAATTTTATAGGAGTCCTAACTAACCAGCGGGCAATTTAATAACCAGCTCATTATCTTTATTAGAGTGATTTTCTATTCTATCTTAAAGTTTAATTAAGATAAAATCCGACTTTTTGGGAATAGTAATCTTAATGAATGATAAAGGGTGGGCACGATGAAAATAATGAAATATTCCAAGACGCTGTTGATTTTGTCGATGATCGTACCTTGGGTGACGGTACCTTTATTAGGTAAAAATACACTTAAACGATATATAGCTGCAAGCACGTTTATTGCGTTGATGGTGAGATTGACAAATATCGTTGCTAAAAGACGTAAATGGTGGTGGTGGTATGAAAAAATCCATCCAAGAATACCTGGAGACATTCCGTTTATGTTAGGATCCTTTTTTGTGGGTACCATTTGGATATTAAAATGGACATACGGAAAGTTCTTTACTTATATGGGGATCAACATGGTTATTGATTCTATATTTACCTATGTTATTGTACCTTACTTAACTAAATTTGGGATAGCATCGTTGGTGCGATTATCCAAAATGCAGATAATGTATGTGTTTACGGTTTTAGCTTTAATCTTATATGCCTTTCAATTTTTATATGAAAAGATTCAGTTTAATAGATGGAAACTAAAACATAAAGAGTAAACGAGTTTAGCAAGACCAAAACATATAATGGTATAGTAAAACGAATAGAAATGGGATTCATTATGAAGGTTGGAATTTATGGATTTCTGTAATCGTTGATCGGTTCTTTTGGATATTTTATTACTGTATTATACGTGGATATCTAAGTCAGATAATCTCCCTAATTAAATTAAAATTCATTTAGCCCAAGAAGTTGGGTTATTTTTGTTAGAAAGGTTGATTGTTTTAAGGAAAAAGGAAGCAGTATTCATTCCTTTTTTATATGGATATATATTGAATTTATTAGTGGAAGATCCTTTGCGATCTAGAGGTACTATACTTTTTGAGGATAATTATTTATGATTAACACTAGAACTCTACTGAAGGTAGATGAAAAGTATATAGTTGTTTTGAAAATTGGAGGGAAAATCATGGAGAATAATGATATTTTAATTCGTTTAAGATACGCGTTAGAAATAAAAAATAGTGAAATGGCTGAAATTTTTAAGCTTGGGGGAAAAGAGGTATCTGTGCCTGAAGTAGTAAGAATACTGAAGAAGGCAGATGAAGAGGCAGAAAATGATGATCAAATCAAATTGACGAATAGTATGTTAGATTCCTTTCTAAATGGCTTTATTATTTATAAGAGAGGAAAGCAGGAGCCAAAACCAGGACAATCCAGCGCACCTGAATCATCGATAAAAAACAATACGAGTGTTAATAACATTTTATTAAAGAAAGTTAAAATTGCGCTGTCATTAACGACAGAGGATATGATTGATATATTTAAAAAAGCAGGACTAAATGTGTCTAAAGGGGAATTAGGAGCTTTTTTAAGGAAAGAAGGCCATAAAAACTATAAGGTGTGTTTAGATAATTTCGCTAGAAACTTCTTAAAGGGATTAGCTATTAAATATAGAGGATAAGTAAAGGTAGGTGACGATATGCTGCATACCTACTTAGGTGAAACAATCCGTTATGAAATAAAGTATAAAAATCGTACTTCCATTGGAATAACATTAGATGGATATGGAAACATTGAAATCTTGGCTCCCAAAAAGACATCAGACGATTATGTCCATCAAGTACTGGAGCAAAATTGGAACCAAATTCAAACCAGAATAAAAGAAATGCAGACAAGAATGGCAGGCCCGCAGGAAAAGGTATATGAGAATAAGGAGAGATTTCTTTATTTAGGTAATAGCTATCCTATTGACATTATCCAAGATATAACGGTTGTTCAAGAACAGGTGAAATTCGAAGTGGACAAGCTGTGTATCTATATAAAAGAGTATGATAAGAAACAAATAAAAAAATTATTAAAAAGGTATTATTATCAGCGAAGTAAGTCTTTAGTGGAGGAGAGGGTCTCCTTCTATCAAAGTAACTTTAAAACAAAGCCTCGATCCATAAGGATTACGGATAGCAAAACCAATTGGGGCACCTGTGATTCTAATTTTCAATTAACCTTCAATTGGAGGTTAGCGATGGCTCCACTTGAGGTAATTGATTATGTTGTTGTTCATGAAATGTGTCACATGGTTCATCTTAATCATGATCGCTCTTTTTGGAGACTTGTTGGGAAGTTAATGCCTGACTACAAGGAGAAAGAGAAGTGGCTAACTTTATCTAATTGGAAAATGACAGTCTAGTTATATGGAGAGAAAACAGAATTTGACTGGAGCATTAATCCAGTCTTTTTTGAATGACGGAGATTGATAACATAAAAGCAATAATTAATTTCTTATACTTTGGCTGATAAGTTATGTGGTTTGGCTGAAAAGAGCTGAAGTTTGGCTGATAAATCCCAAGTTTGGCTGAAAAGAGCCGAAGTTTGGCTGATAAATCTCGAATTTGGCTGAAAAGAGCTGAAGTTTGGCTGATAAATCTCGAATTTGGCTGAAAAGAGCTGAAGTTTGGCTGATAAATCTCGAATTTGGCTGATAAGCCCTCAACTTTGGCTGATATCCTAAAAAATCGTACCTCACTTTTGCCTATGTCTCAGTTCTTTTTATTAATTTCCTTAAACGATTCAATCATATGCTGCCGAAACTGTCTTGCTACATAAGAATAATGTCTATTTTTTAACCAAGCGAAACCAACCATTTGATAACAATGGGGATTCTTTAGACGAATGATTTTACTATTAGTTAGTTGTTTGCCTAAAAAAGAATATTGAGGGTAAAAGGAAATACCTTGTCCTTCGTCAACAAGCTGCAAAACTATCGATAGTTCCGTTCCTTCAAATACAATATTAGGTGTGAAGCCAGCTTGTATACAACATTGTTCAAACATACTTATAGATTCTAATCCTGATTTATAGCCAATAAATCGTTCATTTTTTACATCTTGTAAATCAATTTCATCTAAGTGTGCTAGTCGATGATTTTTTGGAACGATTAAATCCAACCGTTCTTTTAAGACAGGCAGCCATTCTATATCCGGCCCTGTTATGGGTGTATTGGAAACACATAATTCAATTTCTCCCCGCATTAACCGTTCCTTTGCAATAAAATCAGGTAATATCGATTGTTGAATCCGTACATTTGGTCTTCTTTCATAGAAACGTTTGAATATAGAAGGAAGAATGGTGGAACTCATGACACTAACCGATACTTGATCTTCCTCTATTTCAGCCATTTCTTGAATTGTTTCATGGGCATCTTCTAAGATTCTTAGAGCGTGTTCTACTTCTTTCGCATAAAACTTCCCATAATTATTCAACCGAATATTCTTCCCATTTCTATTGAATAAAGGAACACCTAAATCCTCTTCTAATCTAGCGATTGTTTTGCTTAGTGATGATTGTGAAATATCTAATTGAAGTGCTGCTTGAGACATATGCTCAGTCTTGGCAACAGTGAGAAAGTAGTGTAACTGTAATAATTGCATACGAACCCCTCTTATGAATCATAATAAATATACATATTCCTTTGCTTCTATTGTATCCATTTTCGGAAAGGATTACGATAAAAACGAATTCACAAATCTGTCACATTTAAATTAAACATATATAAGGAGTAGGTCATATGAAGATTAAAGCAGCCGTTACCCCAGGGCAAGGTGAAGATTTTCTTTTAGAAGAAGTAGAATTAGCTGCCCCAAAAGCAAATGAAGTATTAGTGAAAATTGTTGCAACTGGTGTATGTCATACAGATGCAGTTGCTCGTGATGCAGCAATTGCTCCACTACCTGCAGTACTTGGACATGAAGGAGCAGGGATTATTGAAGAAGTTGGTTCAGGCGTTACACGTCTAGCAAAAGGGGATCATGTTGTATTATCCTTTGCACATTGTGGACATTGTGAAAATTGTTTAACAGGTCATCCAACTGTTTGTGAAACATTTAATGACTTGAACTTTGGCGGTGCTCATGATGATCATACTCATCGCTTATCTAAAGATGGGAAACCACTTTCCACTTTCTTTGGTCAATCTTCCTTTGGTACATTTGCAATTGCTCATGAGCGTAACATTGTTAAAGTGGATAAAGAGGTAGATTTAGCACTTTTAGGACCTTTAGGTTGTGGAATCCAAACAGGAGCAGGTACTGTTTTAAATAAAATCAAGCCTGAATTTGGAGCTACTATTGCTATATATGGTGCAGGTGCCGTTGGCTTAAGTGCTATTATGGCTGCTAAAATAGTTGGCTGTAAAACAATCATTGCTGTTGATATTCATGATTCACGGTTAGAGCTTGCCAAAGAACTTGGTGCAACACATACATTCAACGGAACAAAAGTAGATGTTGTTAAAGAAATTAAGGAATTAACAAAGGGCGGAACAAAATATGCAGTCGATACAACTGGCTTTCCTCCAGTAGTTCGTCAATGCTTACAAGCACTGCGTCCATTAGGTGTGGCAGCAGTAGTAGGAGTTACACCTGAAATGAATATTGATGTCCATAATGATATAATGGCAGAAGGAAAAACAATGATGGGTGTCATTGAAGGGGACTCTGTACCAAATGTTTTTATCCCACAGCTAGTAGAATACTACAAAAACGGTCAATTCCCATTTGATAAGTTAGTTAAATTCTATGACTTTAATCAAATTAATGAGGCTTTCGAAGCTTCTAAAAACGGAGAAGCGATTAAACCAATACTACGAATAAGTTAATAATTTAAAAATAGGAAAAGTGGCGTTAAATAGATCTATATCGACTATTGGACGCCACTTCTCTGTTCATTTATTTAAATCATTACCTCCAGCAATAAGGCCCTCAGAAACTTTCTTTTTTATCCGACTATCTTCCTGAAAAAATTGGTGAAGGGAACTTTTTACTTTAATTATTCGTAATCCTTTTTGACTTAATAAAATATATTAGGAGGAGAATTTTTGAATTTTGTTGCCTGGATGATTGTTGCTAGTGAAATAGGCTTTTGGATTGTGATTATTTTAGGATTACTAATTAGATATGTTTTTAAAAGAGAGAAATTAGGCTTTTTCTTTTTAGCGCTAACACCAGTAATTGATTTGCTTTTATTGATTACAACAAGTTTGGATATGTATCGAGGAGCTACCGCAACCACTGCACATGCCATAGCTGCTGTTTATATTGGCGTTTCGATTGCATTTGGAAAAGACATGATTAAATGGGCGGATGAGAGATTCCGGTATTACGTTGCAAAACAAGGAGCTAAACCTATTTCATTGTTTGGGATGGCATATGCTAAGCATTACTTGAAAAGTTGGGGGAAACATTTGTTAGCTTATGCTATTGGGGCAGGGATATTACTAGGCTTAATTTTTTTCATCAAGGATACTGCTCGCACAGAAGCACTAGACGGTGTACTAAAATTATGGACAGTAGTATTAGGCATTGACCTGATTATTGCGATTTCAAATTTTATTTGGCCAAAAAAGAAAAAGGATTAGAGGAAGAATTTTTCTTCCTCTATTATTTTATTCATTAATATTCAGGGCAATCTCTTCTAATTCTTCTTTAACTTGGCCAATAAGGGAAATAGCTGATCCGATGGCTTGAATCCAGCTGCCTAATACACCGATATTTTGTTGGTTAAGGTTACTTATTCCATGTAATTGTTCTGTTCCCCTTAGTGCCTGCAAAGAATTTCCAATCCCCTGAAGCAAACCACCAATTATATTTTCGATTCTTCCATTTGCTGTATGATCAAAAAATTCATCTGTAAGCCCGACAAAGCTGCCTAATGCTTGAAGCAAATTGCCTGTAATAATTAGTTTCTGCTCTGTTGGGGTGTTGCTCCATTTATAAAGAAGCAAGCCGGTTATAACCGTTGAATTTCCAATTGCCTGAATTTCATCTCCTAGTTTTTCTAATGAAATAGTCCCTTGTCCGTCAGCTTGTAATGCGCTGCCTGTTCCTTGTAATATATTGCCAAATAAACGAAGCTGATAATTTGTTTCTCTAGACAAGTGGAAAGAGGGGGTAATTCCGATAGCTGCTTGGATAGTACCAATCGTATTGATAGCTGATCCGAATATTTCTTTAAAATGACCATTCATTCCATATCAACCGCCCATTCCTTTACAATAACTAACATATTCAAAAATGTTTTAAATGGGATAAAAACGAGCTGGATATAATAAAAACAACTTGGAATAAAGTTTCCAAGTTGTTTTTTCAAACAGAAAATAATCCTTTTATTTGCTGCCGAAGCTTCCAGAAAATTGCTTTACTACTGCTTGGATTTCCTCTAATCTTTCTGGTTTTATTAGACTGATCATTTTAGGCAGAAACTGTTCTATATCATTTTGGGAAAAAGTACCCTCGTCTTGTTTTCGGAAGTTATCCATTAGTATAGCCTTTGCTTCTTCTTCTTTACCCTCTTGTACTCGCTGTAAGATAAAAGCTAAAAACTTTTCTTGCCCTTGCTTGTCCATTTCGTTGTCCTCCTAATAGTATTTATCTTTGTTTATTATAAACGTAAAAGCTGTTCTCTAAAATATGAATTTTAATATAAATGAGGATAAGTAGATCAACCAATGAGATTCTAGCCAAGCTATTCTTTTTTTGGATGGACTACTTCGTGTTATTATTAGTCCTAAATATGGGTAGATATGGTTATAGAATAAGCTTCTATCTGTTAGTGAAAGAGGCGGGGTATGAGTAGTCCTACAATTTAAATAAGGAGAACTAAATGCAATGATAAAATTTGAAAATGTATCAAAAAGATACACTGATGGAACAGCAGCAGTTGATTCGGTTGAATTAGAAATTAAGCAAGGGGAATTTTTTGTTATTATCGGACCAAGTGGTTGTGGGAAAACAACGACATTAAAGATGATTAATCGTTTAATTCCTCTTTCAGATGGCACCATTTATATAAAGGGGAAAAAAATAAGCGAGTATGATATTCATGAATTACGGTGGAATATTGGCTATGTGCTCCAACAAATTGCTTTGTTTCCCCATATGACAATTGAAGAGAATATCGCAATAGTTCCTGAATTAAAACAGTGGGAAAGAGACAGAATTAAACAACGAACCGACGAGCTTTTAGAAATGGTTGGTCTCGATCACCAAACATACGCCAATCGAAAGCCTAGTGAGCTATCAGGAGGAGAACAGCAAAGAGTTGGGGTTATTCGTGCTCTTGCGGCAGATCCAGAGATTCTATTAATGGATGAACCCTTTAGTGCCTTGGATCCGCTTAGCCGTGAAAAGTTACAAGATGATATGTTGGACTTAAAGAAAAATCTAAAAAAAACGACTGTATTTGTTACACATGATATGCAAGAAGCTTTAAAACTAGCAGATAGAATTTGCATTATGAAAAAAGGGAGGGTCGTTCAGATTGGCACCCCTCAAGAACTTATTACGAATCCTGCTAATGATTTTGTGAAGAACTTTGTTGGAAATAAACATGATAGCTGGAGCAATGATTTTCAACTGGAGAACTTATTAGAGCCAATTATGGAAGAAGAGGATATGCAAAAAAATCAAGTGAGTGCACCAATTACTGCTACTATGCAAGAGATAGTAGATTTGCTAGTGGAGTATGAACAAGTAATAATCGAACGAGATGGAACGCCTATTGGATTGGTTAATCGCAGGTCAATAATGAAATATGTATCTTCTAGTCTACTTCAGAAAGGGGTGTAAGGAATGAAGGAGCTGACACAAGTATTTCAAGACAGAAAGTCCGAATTAGCGAGCGCATTGTTTGAGCATATTCAAATATCCTTTATTGCGCTCTTTTTTGCAGCCATCATTGCTATTCCACTAGGAATTTATATTACTAGACATAGGAAGGTGGCCGAAGGGATAGTAGGAATCACATCTGTTATTCAAACAATCCCTTCTTTGGCATTATTAGGTATTTTGATTCCATTATTCGGAATTGGCAGAGTGCCGGCAATCATTGCTTTAGTTGCATATGCTTTGCTGCCAATTTTAAGAAATACATATACAGGAATTAAAGAAGTAGATCCGTCCTTAATTGAAGCGGCTCGAGCGATGGGGATGAATACAAGAAGAAGATTATTCAAGGTAGAAATTCCTCTTGCGATGCCAGTTATTATGGCAGGGATTCGGACAGCCATGGTGTTAATTGTAGGAACAGCCACTCTTGCTGCTTTAATTGGAACTGGAGGTCTTGGCGATATTATTCTATTAGGTATTGATCGCAATAACACAAATCTAATTCTTCTAGGGGCGATTCCAGCAGCATTGCTTGCTCTTCTGTTTGACTACTTATTGAAAAAATTTGAGCAGCTATCCTATAAAAAAGCCTTTATTTCTGTTGGAGTGATTGCACTTTTATCGCTTTTAATAATTCTCATGCCATTAATAGGGCAGAAGGAGGAAGAGATTGTTATTGGGGGCAAATTAGGGTCTGAGCCAGAAGTTCTCATTAATATGTATAAAATACTTATTGAAGAAAAAACAGATCTACAAGTAGAACTGAAGCCGGGGTTAGGAAAAACCTCTTTCGTGTTTCAAGCATTGCAAACAGGAAGCATTGATCTTTATCCAGAATTTACAGGGACAGCCATTTCCGAATTTCTAAAGGAAACAGCTACTAGTACAAATCGGGAGGAAGTATATCGACAAGCAAGGGATGGTATGTTAAAAAAATATCAAATGATAATGTTAGAGCCGATGCAGTATAATAACACCTATGCATTAGCAGCTTCCAAGAGTCTTGCAGACCAATTCCAACTAGAATCAATTTCTGATCTGAAAGGGATAGAAGAGCAAATACAGGCAGGTTTTACATTGGAATTTTCAGATCGAGAAGATGGGTATCAAGGGATTCAGCATCTTTATGAACTTACCCTTCCTAATCTTGTAACAATGGAGCCTAAATTACGTTATGTAGCAGTTGAATCAGGTGAAATTAACTTAGTCGATGCATACTCCACAGATAGTGAGTTGCAGCAATACCAATTAAAGGTGCTAGAAGATGATCAAAATTTATTCCCGCCATACCAAGGGGCTCCTCTAATGAAAGAAGAAACGGCAAAAGAGCATCCTGAAATGGTAGAAGCACTAAACCAGTTAGCGGGAAAAATAAGCGATGACGATATGAGAGAAATGAATTATCAAGTAAATGTAGAAGGGGAAAGTCCGCGTGAAGTTGCCGAACAGTATTTGAAAAAAGCAGGTATTATTCAATAGGGAACATTGATTTTAATTCTATTTTTGGGAAAGCAGACCTAGCGCAGGATGGAGTAGTAATCTCAAAGCCCTTTCTGGCAAGAAGGAGGACAAAAGAAACAGAGCTACATTCTTAATGTCTTTTTCGCAAAGAGCTGAAGGATCCAAATTTCAGGCAAATCGCTTAGATTGAGAATCCTCTAAAAGATATAGAAAGAGTCAGTCCAATGGGTAAATTAAATAAGATAAAGAGAAATGTAAAGAAAACAAAGTAGATTAAGGGGGAGTTCACGAAATGTTTATTGTCAATGTAGAAGGAGCTGTTAGAAGAGCGGGTAAGTGGTTGATTGTGAAAAGAAGTAGAAAAGAGGAACACGCTGGGGGGATGCTCTCCCTTGTAGGCGGAAAAGTAGATTTGGAAGGGAATTCCATAGATATTCTTGAAAGAACGGTAAAACGAGAAATTTTAGAAGAAGTAGGTGTGACTGTTGCAGATAAAATGGAATATGTACATAGTACCTCATTCGTAACTGATAGTGGGAAGCATGTAATTGATATAGTATTTCTATGCGAGCATGAGCAAGGAGAAGCATTTGCTAAAAGTCCTGATGAAGTAGAAAATATAGAATGGCTGACAACTGAAGAGGTATTAGGTCATCCACAAGCACCTAGTTATGTAAAAGAAAGTATAAAGCGAGCGGCAGTATTGCTTCAAAAGTAAGCTTTATTAGGATAATCTACTTTAATTATTCTATGTGTAGTACCACCATTTGAGTATTGGGAAGCGATAGTAAGTAATACCAGTTTAAATATAGGTACTTAGTGAAAAAGATAACAGGATAACTGTTATCTTTTTTTTTTGAATATTTACAAAAAATAACATTAGATAGATTGCTTTTAACGTTATTTACAAAACCTTTACATTCAGTCAATAGAATATTTACACTGGAGATTTATCATACTATTAGACAAGAAATGACATAAATAGTTGCTATTCTTTTTGGAGGTAAATCATGGTCATTATAAAAAAACTAAAAATAGTACTCTCGTTACTGTCTATACTCCTTTTATTATCAGCATGTTCAAGTAATGAAGAAACCGAACTATCAACAAATGACAGTAATCCAATATCGATTTCAGGATCTACTTCCGTTGGACCACTTGCTGAGAAATTAGCAGCAAAATATCATGAACACGATCAAACTAAAATTGAAATAAATCAAATTGGATCTTCCGCAGGAATTACAAATGCGATGAGTGGGGTTTCTGAAATTGGAATGTCTTCACGAGATTTAAAAGATGAAGAAAAAGGAAAATTAAAAGAAGTAGTTATTGCTTATGATGGAATAGTAGTTGTAACACATCCTAGCAATAAAGTGAAAGAATTGTCATTAGAACAAGTAAAGCAAATATTCACAGGGAAAGTGACAAACTGGAGTCAGCTTGGCGGCGATGATATGGAGATTGTGGTTGTTTCCCGTGAGGATGGCTCTGGTTCACGTGATGCATTCCAAGAAATTGTAGGCTATAGCTCAGGTGAATTAATTAGAAACTCTATCATTGCCAGTGGAAATGGAAATATTAAAACAACAGTTGCAAATAATAAACATGCTGTTGGCTTCATTTCTTTTGAATATATTGACGATGCTATCTCGACTATCGACATTGATGGCGTTGCTGCTACTGCTGAAAATGTATTAGAGCAAAAATATAAGTTAGCACGGCCATTTTTGTTTGTCTATAAAGATGGGAGTTTAACTGCAAATGGGCAGAAGTTCATCGATTTTATTCTAAGTGATGAAGGGCAAAAAATTGCAGCAGAGGCAGGAGCAATTCCTATTAAGTAATACCAAAATCTTTAGAAGTAATCTTGGAGGAAAATAGAGTGTCTATTCAAACAACCGAAAAGCAAGCCTCAGCAATGGGCAAAGCAAATAAGAGGAAATATATGTTTGAGAAGGTTTCGGCAAGGGTTTTCTTGTTTTGTGCCCTTCTTTCCGTAATCAGCTTAGTATTAATTATTGGGTTTGTTTTCTATAAAGGGGCCCACCCTTTTATTGCAGAAGGATTTAGTTTTTTTGATTTTCTTTTTGGAGTCGACTGGGTGCCTAGTGAAGGAAAATTCGGGATATGGCCCATGATTGTCGCATCTCTGTATGCAACCATAGGAGCACTTATTATTGGAGTTCCCATCGGATTATTCACAGCCATCTTCTTGGCGGAAATAGCATCAAAGCCAATAGCTAAAATTGTTTCACCAGCCATTCAGCTTTTAGCTGGTATTCCATCAGTTTTATATGGTGTTTTTGGCCTAGCAATTATCGTACCTTTTTTACAAAATACATTAGGGTTAGTAAAGGGACAAAGTTTATTAGCGGTTATTTTAGTATTAGCAATTATGATGCTGCCAACGATTGTAACAGTCGCGGAGACAGCGATTCGCGCTGTGCCAAGAACATACCGGGAAGGATCCCTTGCGCTTGGTGTATCAGAAATTGGAACGATCTTTAAGGTTGTTGTCCCCGCAGCGAAGTCAGGTATTATGACAGCCATTGTATTGGGCTTAGGTCGAGCGATCGGTGAGACAATGGCGGTTATTCTCGTTGCTGGTAACAGTTTGATTGTGCCAGCAAGCTTAACAGATAGTATACGCCCACTGACAACAAACATTGCATTGGAAATGGGCTATGCAGCGGGGACGCATCAAGAAATGTTATTTGCAACTGGGATTGTATTGTTCTCGTTTATATTAATTTTGAATTTTGTTTTAGCGAAAATTAGTGCGAAGGGTGGCAAATAAGATGAGACAAATGAAAGATAACTTGTTACGCGGACTTCTTTGGCTTTCTGCTTTCTTGTCTGTTGCTGTCCTTGTTATGATTGTTGGATATATCTTTTATAAAGGAGCGCACTTAATCAGCTTCGATTTTATTTTTGGCGACTATTCTCCAAGTGGCGGCGGTGGAATTTGGCCGATGATTGTTACAACGATTTACACGATTGTCATTTCCTTGCTGATTGCCACACCAATAGGAATATTAGCAGCCGTTTATTTACAAGAGTATGCGAAACAAGGCCGATTGGTAAAAATAATTCGCTTTGCAACAGAAAGTTTAACAGGTATTCCCTCGATTATTTATGGTTTGTTTGGGGCAGTATTCTTTGTAACCACCTTGAAATTAGGAATGTCTATTTTAGCGGCATCTTTGACATTAACGATTATCGTACTGCCAGTTATTATCCGAACAACTGAGGAATCTTTAAAGACAGTTCCGCCTACTTATCGTGAAGGGTCATTAGCCCTTGGCACAACAAGATTGCAAACATTATATAAAGTTATTTTACCAAGTGCGATGCCAGGGATTTTATCAGGAATTATTTTATCCATCGGAAGAATAGTTGGAGAGTCAGCAGCTATTTTCTTAACGGCAGGAACAGTTGCTGCCATGCCAGAGGGCCTGCTGTCCTCCGCTCGTACGCTAACGGTTCATTCTTTTTTAGTAACACAAGAGTCTGGAGATATTGAATTAGCCGCAGCAGTTGGTATTGTGTTAATCGTCATTATTCTTGCTATAAACCTTATCGCAACATTTATATCGAAAAAGTTAAACAAAGCAGACTACTAATTTTTAAAGGGGTATGTTTATGACTACAACAGTAACGGAAAAAAGTCAAAAGAAAACAGGGAAAGCATTCTTAAAGGTTGGTCAAGAAGATACAGCTGGTGCATCGAAAATTAGTGTAAGTGACCTAAATTTATTTTACGGTGAAAAACAGGCTTTGTTTGGAGTAACTCTGGATATTGAAGAAAAGAAAGTAACAGCTTTAATCGGACCTTCTGGCTGTGGGAAGTCAACTTTCCTAAGAACATTGAATCGCATGAATGATTTAATTGATGGTGTAAAAATTGCAGGGGATATTATTATTGATGGTGAAAATATCTATTCTTCCAATGATGTTATTAAGCTTCGTACAAGAGTCGGGATGGTTTTTCAAAAGCCGAATTTGTTCCCGATGAGTATTTATGACAATGTGGCTTATGGTCCAAGAATGCAAGGTATTAAAAATAAAAAAGAATTAAATAAAATTGTCGAAGAGAGTTTGCGTGGGGCAGCGATTTGGGACGAAGTAAAAGATCGGTTAAAGACATCTGCACTTGGCTTATCGGGTGGACAACAGCAGCGTGTATGTATAGCTCGTGCCATTGCTATGAAGCCAGATGTTATTTTAATGGATGAGCCTACTTCTGCTTTAGATCCAATTTCTACATTGAAGGTAGAAGAGCTGATTACAAAAATGAAAAAAGATTATACAATTGTTATTGTTACACACAATATGCAGCAAGCAGCAAGGATTTCCGACAAAACAGCCTTTTTCTTAAATGGTGAAGTTGTAGAATATGATGAAACGAATAAGATTTTTTCTACACCAAGAGATCAGCGCACAGAAGATTATGTAACAGGTCGATTTGGATAATAGGAGGAACTAATGGTCATTCGAGAAAACTTTGAGAAGAAGCTAGGAGAGTTAAAAGAAAAAATCAGTGAAATGGGCGAAATGTCCATTACTCAGTTAGAAGAAGCTTTTGATGCTTTAAAGGCGCAAGATGTTGAAATTGCTTTAAATGTAATGGAAGAGGATAATGACATTGATAATTTAGAATCTGAAATTAATCATTTTGCGATTTGGCTAATGGCGAAGGAACAGCCAGTTGCAAGAGATTTACGTGTTGTAATTGGTGTTATCAAAATTTCCTCCGAAATTGAGCGTGTAGCTGATTTTGCCGTAAACATCGCTAAAGCAACTATTAAGATAGGAAAAGCAACTTCGCTTCTGGATTTAACCCATTTAGAGAAAATGAAGGAACTATCAATTGAAATGCTGCAAAAAGCAGTAAAATCCTTTATAGAGGAAGATATTGTGCTTGCAAAGGAAGTAAGTAAGTTAGAAGATAAAGTGGATGATTATTATTTAGAAACCTATAAAAAATTGACAGCCTATTTAAGTGAACATCCCGAAGAAACCAATCAGCTAGTTCAATTATTATTTATCAACCGTTATTTGGAAAGAACAGCTGACCATATAACCAATATGGCGGAAAGCACTGGGTATTTGATTAAAGGGAAGATTTATGATTTTAATTCCTAAGGGAAAAGCAATTCGAAAAAAAATAGACCTTTATCTCTTATCGATTGAGTTCTTATCCTAATATTAAAGTCACCAATTCAGAAGAATTGGTGACTTTAATATTGACAAAAACCTCATAATAAATAGAAAATATTGTTAACAATTATGTATTTCGTCATCTGTATCAAATTTCTTAAAATCAATTCATTTTCATCTAACTAAATTTGTGTCTTCTTTTTTATTTACTAACTATAATTTTGGTAGCGGTTTCATTTAGGTTGCATATGGAGTAACCTTTCTTTAATTTTATATGAGCTAGACCAATCAATGAGTAGGTTAGGGGAAGAAAGTATGAAAAACAAAGGCTATATCTTGTTAGTAATTCTGCTTATATTCGTTAGTGCATGTGAAAATAAACAGGCAACTAGCATTCGTATCAAAAGTAACTCCCATGAACAAGCGATCTATAAAGAGCCATTGTCTAATCAAGATAAGGAAAAGATAATTTCTTTTGTTACAAAGTCTCTTGATAATCCAGTTTTCATAGAAGCAAAGGAAGAAGCAGAACGAGTAAGCTCTCAGTTAGGGGTGAAAATGGAATGGTTAGCCCCGATGGTAGTAGATAGTCAGGAGCAAGAAAAAATAGTGGAGAGTTTAATCGAAAGAAAGGTAGATGGCATTGTTATCAGTGTCTTGGATACAAAGAAAATGACTCCGCTTATCAATAAAGCAGTATCACAAGGTATAAAGGTGGCTACTTTTGATTCAGATGCACCGGCAAGCAATCGGGCATTTTATGTTGGAACGAATAATTATGAACTTGGACAAGAAAGTGGAAAATCTTTGGTGAAAATAGTAAAAGAAAAAAATTTGCATCAGCGTCATCTCAGAGTTTTGATTATGACTGGGGTGAAGGAAAGTGTCAATATGCAAGAGAGAATCGAAGGATTTAAAGATGCAACGGAAGAATTAGATTTAGAGTTTGTTGATATGGTAGAATCCTATGATGACATAAATCGCGCTTCAGAGCTTCTAGAGAATTATGTGAAAAAGAATCCTCATTTTGACTTGTTTTTTAGTGCTGGAGCATGGCCGTTATTTTCTCCTCCTGAAGGGATGATTTCATATAAAAGGTGGAAAGAAAATGGCGGTATAGCTGTGATTGTTGATACATTTTATCCAATAGTATTTGCTGCCGATAAAGGATTAGCAGATGCGCTAGTTGGACAAGATTTTAAAGGGATGGGACGTCTTAGTGTTGAGAATATGTATAAATTAATTAATGGGGACGAAGTAAAAGAAACTATGATATATACGGGATTGGAATATGGCAATGTAGATAATTATGAAGATTTGTTAAAAAGAAAAAAGCCGTGGGAGATAAAATAAATGAGGAAATGGCTGAAATGGATCGATCGTTATAGTATCCGAACAAAAATGATTGTCTGCTTCTTGGCACTTAGTCTTATCCCGTTATTAATTCTTGGTTATCTTTCCTATCAATATTACATTAATGATCTCCAAAATAGTATCAATGTTTATACCAATGAAGTAATTGAACGTGTGGATAAAAATATAGAAACATACATTTTAGATATCGAGAATATTCTAGAAATCTATGATGATTATTACACAATTCAGTACTTAAGGCTGAATGAAGCAGGAGATATAGATGGGATACAGAAATATACTGTTCGTTTATGGGAAACGATAGAACTAATTAGGAATATGAAATCCGATTTGGTGGATATAAGAATCATTTCTCATACAGGAGAGACAATAAGCGCTCAAGGTGTATATTGGAGCGATATGAATGACCCTTTTTTTACGAATATGCGAAAAATAGATGAAGAGCAATTTGCAGTAAAGTCACCTTATATGGATATGTTTAATCGTAATGTTTTTTCTATTGGAAAGAAAATTTTATCTCCTAGTTTAAGTGAACCAGCTTATTTAATTATTGATATTGATGTAAATCTATTGAATCGAATTGTAAACGATATCAAATTAGGAGAGAAAGGGTATGTCTATTTTACAGATAGAACAGGGGAGGAAGAGTTTTTCCCGGAAGATACTAGTCATCCTATGTTTATAAAGGAACTAATGAACAATGATAGATTGTTAAATTCAGATAAAGGATCATTTGAAGAAGCTGTAAAGGGAAAGCATTATCTTGTTAACTTTAAACAATCTGAGATTACAGGTTGGAATATTATTGGGGTCACTTATGCAGATGAACTTAATGAAGACATAAATAAAATCCGGCAGATAACCCTTATAATTGCTGTGGGCAGTCTTCTGCTCGTTGTGCTAATAAGTGTTTATTTAACGAATATTTTAACAAATCCAATTCGTGATTTGCGCAGAACAATTAAACGGTTTGCAGATAATAATTTAGCCATTCGAGCACAAGTCAAAACGAACGATGAAATGGGGCAACTAGCAAATAGTTTTAATGAATTAATGAATCGAATTCAATGGCTTGTTCAAAAAACGATGGATGATCAAGTGAAAATCCGCAAAATAGAGATGAAAGCACTACAAGAATTAATAAAACCTCATTTTGTTTATAATACATTAGACTCGATTATTGGATTGTTAGAGCAAGAGCGGATTGAAGAAGCGCTTGATTTAATAGAAGCACTTGGCATGTTTTTTCGAACATCGTTAAGTCATGGAAAGGATGTCATTCTTATTGGTGCGGAAATCGAACATATTCGTAACTATTTTACGATTCAAAAGTTTCGCTTTTTTAATAAATTTGATACGAAAGTAGAAGTAGACGAAGAGATATTAAATTATGAAACGGTCAAGCTTATTTTGCAGCCATTGGTAGAGAATGCGATTTATCATGGAGTAAGACGGATGAAAGCGAAGGGGCTAATTGAAATTAAAGGAAAAGAAAAGGAGGGAGTAGTGGTTCTAGAAGTCAGGGATAATGGGGTGGGAATGTCAGTTGAAAAGGTAAATCACATTAATAATGTTCTAACAGGAATAGAGAAAATAGAGGATGAAAATGAATATTTTGGCATTCGAAATGTGAATGAGCGAATAAAATTAACCTATGGAATGGAGTATGGAATTTATTTTAAAAGTAAACCAGATGCGGGAACATCTGTAACAATCATTTTACCTATTGTAAAAATATGAGGAGGAATCCTATGTTTAATTTATTGGTTGTAGAAGATGAAGATATGATTCGTCACAAAATAATCAATAATACGAATTGGTTAAGTCATGGTTTCCAACAAGTATTTGAAGCGGAAAATGGTTCAGAAGCAGTAACAATTTTAGCTGAAAACCGTATTGATATTCTGATTACCGACATCAAAATGCCAGAAATGGATGGCATTCAATTAACAAAACATGTGAAAGAGTTTTATCCAGAAATAAAAGTAATCATTATTTCAGGTCATGCAGACTTTGACTTTGCAAGAAAGTCGATTACTTTAAAGGTTTGTGATTATATGCTAAAGCCTTTTCAATCTAAGAATCTATTAAAACTCGTATTAAATGTAAAGAAGGATTTGATTCGGGATAAGGGAGAACAAGAAAATGTAGAAAAAATGAAAAGGCAATTGCAAGAAAATAAGCATTCTTTACGAGAAAAACTAATCCAGAATCTCTTGACCAATAGTTTTGTGGGAGATCTAGAGACTGATTTGAAATATGTGGAAATGGAACATCTTAAGGATACCCCCTTTTTTGTAGCCGTCCTAAATATTGAACAACTCCAAACAGCTCGAAGTGAAATGGAGGAAAATGAAAAGTATTTATTTAATGTATCCATCTATAAGCGACTTTCTCATCTGCTAGAAAAGAAATGGGGGCAGTTTTCTGAACGTGGTCAGATAGAAAAGGGATATATCTTAAATTATAAAATGGATCAAATTGTGTTAATTGTATTCGAAGATATCGAGCGCATTAGACATCAACTAAGCAAGTTTATTCAGAAAGAATATCAGGAAAGAGGCATCTCTTTAACAATTGGTATAGGCGATAGGTATAATCAATTACTTGATTTATATTTATCCTATGAAGAAGCTTGTTCTGCAGCTGCATTAAGTCGAATTCACGGTTCTGGTGATGTGTATTTCTATCATAATATTATCAGCAACCATACTTATTACAGCAAGCAATTACATAAAATAGTAAATCATAAAATTTATCAGGATTTAAAATCAGGTGACTTTGAAGAAGTAAAAAAGGACGTAGCGGAATTGCTTGCAGAACTTAAGAATGAAAGTATTCCATATGAAGCAGTGGCAACAGCCATTAATAATATCGTATTTATGTCCTGTAAGACAATAAATGAACAAGGGTACGATGTGAACGAAATATTCGGAGAAACGGGACTACCCATCTTTAATCAAGAGAATAATTTTACTTATAAAGAAATAGAGGATTGCTTATATTCCTTTTATTCGGCTATTCATTCCTTCATCGAATCAAAACGTGGTAATCGAACAGAAAGGCTTATTATGGAAATGAAGGAGTACATGAATGAAAACTTTGCCGAGAATATTTCCCTAACGAGCCTATCCCGTGAATTTAATATAAGTCCTAGCTATTTAAGCATATTATTTCGAGAAATCACTTCCCAACATTTCAGTGAATATTTAACAAATATACGTATCCGAAAGGGGAAAGAACTGCTCAAGAATACAGATTTACGTATTAAAGAAATTGCCGCACAAATAGGGTATAGAGATGCGTATTACTTTAGCTCCGTATTTAAAAAAGTAACAGGGGTTAATCCTACTCAGTATCGGGATGAGTAAAATGGGGGGAAGGTTAACAGCAAAAGAATTGTAGTGAAACACTATGCAAAAAACATTCATCCATGATGAGTGTTTTTTTTATTCAAACTTTTAATATAGCAGTAATACTTCAACTGATGGAAGTTTTTTTTATGAAGAAGAAAATAGGAAATTCAAAAAATATTAAAGGATTATCAAAAATATTCTATTTCCAATAGTTATAAAAAAATATATCCTTTTTGTGAAAGCGTTTTATAAATGATTTAGAGGAGGGAAGAGACGAAGTCATTTCTACTCAACTATATGTTTTAGAATACGGAAAGTCGGCTTTATATTCGGTAATCAACTTATGTCTATTAATAGACCAAAGCAATCAATCCAATCTTATCGATTATCTTAAAATTAGGGGGATATTTTCATGAAAAAATGTAAGGGTTTACTTTCGTTTGTACTTATTCTATCTCTAATGTTCATCATGGCTGCATGTGGACAGGATGCAAATGGTACACCAGCAAATGAGAAAGGAAATAAGGACGGAGGAGGAACAGAAAAAAATAAGGTCACAATTGGTCTTTCTGTCTCTGATTTAACCTTAGAGCGTTGGCAACATGATCGTGATTTTTTTGTTGAAAAAGCAGAAGAGCTAGGAGCAAATGTGTTAGTACAATCAGCAAATGGTGATGAGGCAAAACAATTATCGCAAATACAAAATATGCTTTCACAAGGTATCGATGCACTAGTTATTATTGCTATCAATTCAGATGCCCTGTCAACGGTAGTAGATCAAGCTAAGGCCGAAGGGATTCCTGTGTTAGCATATGACCGATTAATTAATGGAACGGATATTGACGCCTACGTTTCATTCGATAATGTACGGGTTGGGGAAATGCAAGCAGAGTATCTTGTTGAAAAAGTACCCTCAGGAAAGTATTTCTTAATGGGAGGATCACCAACTGATAATAATGCCAAGATGTTTAGAGAAGGACAGATGAATATTATTCAGCCGCTAGTTGATAAAGGTAATATTGAAATTGTCGGTGATCAATGGGCAAAAGATTGGGATGCAAATGAAGCATTGAAAATTATGGAGAACGCTTTAACTGCCAATAAGAATGATATTGATGCAGTAGTGGCATCTAATGATAGTACTGCCGGGGGAGCAATTCAAGCACTAGAAGCACAGGATTTAGCTGGAAAAGTAGTTATCTCTGGCCAAGATGCAGACTTAGCAGGAGTGCAGCGTATTGCAGAAGGTGTTCAAACAATGACCGTTTATAAACCAATTAAGGCAATTGCAACAAAGAGCGCTGAAGTAGCTGTTCAACTAGGAAAAGGAGAAAAAGTGTCATCTGATTCAACTGTTAATAATGGAAAGATAGATGTGCCATTTATAAAATTGGATCCAATTAAAGTAGGTAAAGAGAACATTGTTGACACTGTAGTTAAAGATGGATTCCATTCATATGATGATATCTATAAAAATGTTCCAGAAAATGAACGACCAGAACGTCCGTAAGTCTCAAAATATTTAATTAAGGGGAGAGCAGCTAATGCTTTCCCTGACTAATAGGTGGTGAATGAATAATGGACACATATGCGCTTCAAATGAAAGGGATTGTGAAAGAATTTCCGGGTGTTAAGGCTTTAGATAATGTTACTTTTTCCGTAAAGAGGGGGGAGATTCATGCCCTTTGCGGAGAAAATGGTGCGGGGAAATCAACATTAATGAAAATCTTAAGTGGCGTTTATCCACATGGAACTTACGAAGGAGAAATCATCATTAATGGTCAAACAGTACAATTTAAATCTATTAAAGAATCGCAGGAGGCAGGAATTGGTATTATCTATCAAGAGCTTGCGCTTGTAGGGGAAATGTCAGTAGCCGAGAATCTTTTTCTTGGTCATGAGTTAATGAGAAAAAGAATAATCAATTGGAATGAAATTTATGTAGAGGCCCAAAAGTGGCTCGATCATATTGGGTTAAATATTGATCCGCAAACAAAAGTTGCCGATTTAACAGTCGGGAAACAGCAACTGGTAGAAATAGCAAAAGCTTTAACGAAAAAAACAAGCATACTCATTTTGGATGAACCAACTGCTGCTTTAACAGAAAGTGATGTAGAAATCTTAATCCATTTATTGCAAGATCTACGTTCACAAGGAGTTACCTGCATCTATATTTCTCATAAATTAGGAGAAGTTATGTCACTTGCTGATTCGGTCACCATATTAAGAGATGGCCAGACGATAAGCACTAATTCCATTGAGGAATTATCAGAGGATAAAATAGTCACAAAGATGGTTGGAAGAGAATTAACAGAACTGTTCCCATATGAGGAGCATGCTATTAGTAAAGAAAATATTTTAGAAGTGAAAGACTATACTGCCTATGATGAGCAAGGAAATAAAATCATTAATCAAGTTTCCTTTTTACTTAAAAAGGGAGAAATCTTAGGATTTTCAGGATTAATGGGAGCTGGACGATCAGAATTATTTATTAGTCTCTTCGGTGGATTCAAAGGAAAAAAAGAAGGAAAGGTCATCATAGATGGAAAAGAAACAAATATCCAAAAACCTGCTGATGCAATTAAAGAAGGATTAGCGTATGTTTCAGAGGACCGTAAGCGCTACGGTCTTGTGTTAGGAATGGATATAACAAAAAATACGACGTTAGCGGCGTTAAATAAAGTTGTTAAGCTAAATGTTATTGATCAGGCATTAGAAGTGAAAAGTGCAACAGATATAACGGAAAAAATGAAGTTGAAAGCACCGAGCTTAGAAGCAAGAGTTGGACAACTAAGTGGTGGAAACCAACAAAAAGTAGTTCTAAGTAAGTGGCTGTTAAATAACCCGAAAATATTAGTTCTTGATGAACCGACAAGAGGAATTGACGTTGGAGCGAAATATGAAATCTATAAGATTATTAATGAACTTGTCCAACAGGGGGTCGGAATTGTTATTATTTCATCTGAACTGCCTGAAGTATTAGGAATGTCAGATAGAGTGCTAGTTATGGCTGAGGGTGAAATTTCTGGCGAATTTTTACGTGAAGAAGCTACCCAAGAAAAAATTATGACATGCGCCACAGGAGGGAAGAAAAATGAATATTCAACATCAAACAGTTGAAGAGAGCAAGAAAAGAGAAATAAGCTTTAAAGTGGATATGCAATCTTACACACTTATTATCGCTCTACTATTGATTGCATTAATATTTGGTTTTTTCACTGGAGGTGAATTTCTTTCTTCCCGAAATATCTCTAACTTATTTACGCAAATGTCCGTTATTTCCGTCCTTGCTATTGGGATGACGCTAATAATTGTTGCAGGTCATATTGATCTATCAGTTGGAGCATTAGTAGGATTAACAGGAGGAATCGCGGCAATTTTGCAAGTCTGGTATGATTGGAATACTCTTTTAGTAGTCCTTTGTGCAGTAGTCGTGGGAGCGCTTTTAGGATTATGGCAAGGATGGTGGGTTGCTTACCGAGCTGTTCCTGCCTTTATTGTTACACTAGGAGGAATGCTTATCTTCCGAGGTATACTCATTGGTATAAGTAAGGGACAAACAGTCGCACCAATGAGTGATAGTTTTAAAAAAATTGGAACTAGTTATTTTCCATACATTCCTGGATATATTCTTGCATTAGTTAGTATCGCTTTGTTATTCCTTTGGACGACCAAACATCGTACAAAACGAAAAAATATGGGCTTAATGATCCCTGCTGCTAAGATAGACTATGGTAAGACTGTAGCCTATTCCTTTTTTATCCTGCTAGCAACCTATATGTTGAATCGGTATTTAGGTATTCCAATTCCAATCTTAATCGTTTTAGCAATTGCTGCAATTTTTATCTTTATTTCAAATAAAACGCCTTTCGGCCGATATGTCTATGCAATTGGGGGAAACCAAGAGGCAGCGGCATTGTCAGGGATTAATATAAAATGGAATACGCTGTGGGTGTTTATTACGATGGGAGGACTTGCTGGTGTGGCGGGTGTTCTGTTAACAAGTAGATTAAATGCAGCAACCGTAAGTGCGGGGAATATGTATGAGCTTGATGCGATTGCTGCATGTGTTATCGGTGGAACTAGTCTAATAGGAGGAAAAGGAAAAATTGTTGGAGCGCTAATTGGTGCTTTAATTATGGCTAGTATCGATAATGGGATGAGTATGATGAATATCCAAACCTTCTGGCAGTATATAGTAAAAGGGCTTATTTTAATTATTGCCGTTTGGATTGATATATCAAGCAAGAAGTAAATGAATAATAGGTTAGTTTAATCGGAATGGAAGAATCCTTACCTTGTAAAAAGGTGAGGATTTTTTGTGGTGAAAATAGGTAAAGCAAATACAACGAAAAAAACATATTCTAAAGAGAGATGAGCGAATATTTTTAAAGTAGAGAATAAAATTGCATAAAATTAGTACCAGGTAATAGTAATTGGTGTTAAAATAAAAGTAAATGAATAATGAGGTGATGTGAATGTCAATTTCCAAAGCACGTATTACAGCGATTGGTTCATACGTTCCCGAACGTATTTTAACAAATAATGATTTAGAAAAAATGGTGGAAACAAATGATGAGTGGATTGTAAAGCGAACAGGTATTAAGGAAAGAAGAATTGCGGATGAGCAGGAATTTACAAGCAATCTTAGCTATAAAGCAGTCCTTGATTTAATGGAACGATACGATAAAACAGTTGATGATGTTGATTTAATCATTGTTTGTACGATGACTCCTGAATATAAAACACCGAGTGTGGCTTCCAGCCTGCAGGCTAAGCTAGGAATAAAGAATACAGGAGCAATGGATTTAAATGCAGCCTGTGCAGGATTTACTTATGGATTATATGTAGCCAATGGATTGGTTACATCTGGACTAAATAAAAAAGTTTTGGTTGTAGGGGCGGAAACATTATCCAAAATTACAGACTTTACGGATCGAACAACATGTATTCTTTTTGGAGATGGAGCAGGAGCTGTACTGGTAGAGTATGATGAAACAGAACCAAGCTTTCTTTCTTCTCATATCGGATCAGAAGGAGAAGGGGGGCAGCATTTATATTGCACCAGTCTAGCTACTCAAATGAATGGTGTTGACTTACAGGGAAATGGCTGTATTGTTCAAAATGGGAGAGAAGTCTATAAATGGGCTGTTAAAACAGTTACTAATGGGATGAAAATTGTTGCTGAAAGAGGAAATAGGACTTTAAATGAGATAGATTGGTTTGTCCCCCATAGTGCGAATTTAAGAATGCTAGAATCCATTTGCGAGAAAAGTAATTTTCCAATCGAACAAACTTTATATAGTTTAGTTAACTACGGAAATACCTCTTCTGGTACGATCCCATTGTCATTGGATATCGGAGTGAAAGAAGGGAAATTAAAGCAAGGGGATCATGTATTATTATATGGATTCGGCGGTGGTCTAGCACATGCTGGATTATTAATTAAATGGACGATTTGATAAGAAGAAACGGTGGCTTATTAGTAGAATCAAACGTTTGTTTAATCAAAAAGCTTATTTCCTTTAAAAACAGAAGCAAGAAGTTACTCCTTTATGATAAGATGAGTGTAACAAAATCTTAGAATATGCCTTATCCCCCTGGCTTATCTACTTAGAAGGAGTATGTATCAGAATGAACTGTCCAATTTAATAATCTCCGTTATTAATGAATAACTTAATTATTTTTTAATTAGCGGGGGATAAAGCATGAAATTAAATAAGAACTTTACATTATTATTGAATGGGCAGTCTTTTGCCAATATAGGGGATGTCCTCTATATGGTGAGTATTATTAATTTGATCTATACCGTAAAGGAATCAGCAACAGCGGCATCATTTGTGCCGTTTACGATTACAACTAGTATGTTTATATCAAGTATTTTAACACCACTTTTCGTGAGAAAAATTCGATTGAATCGGTTATTAACTGGATCCCAAATGGGAAAGACCGGATTGCTCTTACTACTAGGGTTTATCTTACCAGGAATAACAGAAGCGAATTACTTTATCATCTTTATGATTATAGGTCTTATCGCATTTCTTGATGGCTGTGCCAATCCAATTACAAGAACTTTAATTCCATATTATGTTAGACCGGAAAAATTAATGAAAGCAAATGGGATGGTAGAAACAGTGACACAGCTGATTCAGGCCGGAATGTGGTTTGTAGGAAGCTTGTTTCTTCTTTTTTTAAGTCCACAGAATCTTATTTGGTTTGTTTGCTGTTTATTTTTTGTCTCAAGTTGTTTATTATGCCTTTTAGAAAACGTAGATGGGAAAACAATAGAGTCAGCGGGGAAACTAGAACAAATAAAAGCGGGCTGGAAAACACTGTTTCATACGCCTGTGTTAAGAAAAATGGCTTTCGTGGAATCTTTAGAAAGTCTCGCTGGAACGGTATGGATTGCAGCTGTTTTATACGTGTTTATTCAGGATGCTTTAAAGGTTGACCAACAGTGGTGGGGCTTTATGAATGGAACATTCTTTTTAGGATTAATTTTGGGAAGTCTCTATTGCATGAACTATTCTTCTTTTGTGGAAAGAAAATTAGGAGCGTTTTTAGCAGCAGGCTCTTTTATAAGCTTTCTACTAACGATTTTATTTAGTTTAAACAGCATTCCTATCCTTGCATTAGGTATATCATTCGGTGTTGGTATTGTTACACAAATAAAAAGTATACCGCAGCAAACTGTTATTCAAACCAGCGTCCCCAAAGAACAGCTATCAACCGTGTACACTTCTCTTGGAGCAATTGGTACAGGGATTTTCGGGATAGGCTCCTTATTGATGGGGTTACTGGCAGACTTATTAGGGGTAAGGATAGTCTTCGTTTTCTCAGGTGTTCTCCTTGCATTGGTCAGTATGATTATATATAAAAATAAATCTTTATTTCGTATTCAAAGCCATTTAGAAAAAGAGTAAATGTCATTTATCGAAAACTCGACCTTAACCAATAGGTCGAGTTTTTTGAATGAGATATTCTAAAAATATTGAATGTATAATTCGAATGATTTAGAATAAAAGAAAATAGATGGAGGTGTTTTGCTAATGAAAGTATTTAGTACAACAGGTCGGAAACAAGAAACATATCAAGTTGAAATGAATTATTCTTTATTATGGGAATGTGCATTGGGGATCGCTGCGATTACCAATGAACGTTTACTAGATTCATTAGATCAGCCGATGAGTTATTGGAAAAATGTCCGAACAAACCTTTCTCAGAATTTACAAGCGCAACTAGACTACGTAGAAGCGAATAATACATGGAAAGCATTACTGCAATTACTTCATCAACAGGATTTTGCGAGTCTGGACGTATTTACTGAATATATAAATAAACTAACGGAGAGAGAATTAATCTATCAATGTATTCCGTTTATAAGTGAAAGCCATCAACCTATCAGAGAGCAAGCAGCCGCTAGAAGCAGAGAAGCGATAGAACAGTTAAAAGAAGCTACAAAAGATAACCCTTTTTTCCCAACCTATATTTCTTTTATCTGCCAAGTTGATTCTCAGCAATTAAAGCAGCATCTCATCACCGTGATGAGTGGATGGTATGAAGCAGTTATAGAACCAGATAGAGAAAAACTTACATCCATTTTACAAACAGATGTCTCCATAAAGGAAAAAATGAGACAGAAAATGAATCCAGAAGAATTTGTAGAATGGGCTACAGGAGGAATACGATATACACCCGAGCCGAGTGTTCATAAAGTATTACTCATTCCTCAATACATCTATCGTCCGTGGAATATTACAGCAGATATAGAAGGGACAAAAGTCTATTACTACCCGGTTTCCAATGAAAGTATTTCGCCGAGCGATAAATATATGCCGAGTAACTTTCTAGTTTTAAAGCACAAGGCATTGGGCGATGAAGTTCGACTAAGAATGGTAAAACTATTATTTGAACAAAGTCGAACGCTCCAAGACATAACAGAAAAATTAGAAATGGGAAAATCCACGATTCACCATCATTTAAAAATATTGAGATCAGCACAGCTAGTAGGAATAGAAGATGGAAAATATGTATTAAAAAGGAGTGCAATTACCTCTTTAGCAAAAGAATTAGAGCAATACATTCAACAATAAACGATTTGAAGGAGATTAAAGAATTAAAGAGTGAAAGGAGGGATATCTTATCTAGAGTAGGGAGAGGAGTTAGCTAAAGGAGGTGGTATATCAGCCAAACTGGAGGGTATATCAGCCAAAGGGAGGAGGGAATCAGCCAAACTAGGAAAATATCAGCCAAAGGGAGGGGGAAATCAGCCAAACTGGGAAAATATCAGCCAAAGCGGGAAGAGAATCAGCCAAACTGGGAAAATATCAGCCAAAGGGAGGAGGAAATCAGCCAAACTAGAGAAATATCAGTCAAAGCGAGGGGGAAATCAGCCAAACTAGGAAAATATCAGCCAAAGGGAGGGGGGAATCAGCCAAACTGGGAAAATATCAGCCAAAGCGGGGAGGAAATTAGCCAAACTAGGAAAATATCAGCCAAAGGGAGGGGGGAATCAGCCAAACTAGAGAAATATCAGCCAAAGCGGGGAGGAAATCAGCCAAACTGGGAAAATATCAGCCAAAGCGGGGAGGAAATTAGCCAAACTAGAGAAATATCAGCCAAAGGGAGGAGGAAATCAGCCAAACTGGGAAAATATCAGCCAAAGGGAGGAGGGAATCAGCCAAACTGGGAAAATATCAGCCAAAGGGAGGGGGAAATCAGCCAAACTAGAGAAATATCAGCCAAAGCGGGAAGAGAATCAGCCAAACTAGAGAAATATCAGCCAAAGGGAGGAGAGAATCAGCCAAACTGGGAAAATATCAGCCAAAGCGAGGGGAAATCAGCCAAACTGGGAAAATATCAGCCAAAGGGAGGGGGAAATCAGCCAAACTGGGAAAATATCAGCCAAAGCGGGGAGAGAATCAGTCAAACTGGGAAAATATCAGCCAAAGCATCCAAGATGAGAAGCCAAATCACCAATCAACTCACCAAACCAAAGAAAGTGGTGTTCATTTGAATATTTTTCGCAATAAATCATTCACGTTTATGTGGATTGGAAATGGGATATCGGAGTTAGCGGGAGCCTTTGGGACCTTTTGCAACTCGTTATTAATCTATGAAATTACTGGTTCATCTTGGGCATTAGGCAGTATGTGGCTATTATATTTTCTGCCTTCTCTCATCCTTCAGCTTTTTATTGGGCCATACCTTGATCGTTGGAGTAGAAAATGGATGATGATTTTTGCTCTCTGGAGTAGAGGCATGATATTTCTTTTTCCTCTCATTGGGTTTGTAACAGACACATTAGTACCGTGGCATGTTTATATTGTTCAAGTCATCATTGGATTAATAACTCCGATTTATTCTCTTGCTAATCAAGCCATACTGCCTAATCTTGTTTCGAAAGAGCAATTAAGTAGTGCTAATGCCTATGTAGAAGGGATGGCCAGATTAATGACGTTCGCAGCGCCAGTTGTGGCAGGGATTGTCATTGAATATATCGGAATTGGCAGTACTTTATTGTTTATTTGTACGGCGCTGATGCTTAGTGGATGTCTTTTGCTGGGGATTATGGAAGTAAGAGAAGCGAAAGTGGAAAGAAAAACATGGGCAGTGGAATTTATGGAGGGGGTTCGCTACTTTTTTCAACAAAAAACGATTGTGTGGTTAGGGATTTTTTTAGCATTTGTTCAATTTGGGGTAGGGGTCACAATGGTGATTAATATTCCCTATATTAAAACAGTGCTAAATGGAAATAATGCCATGTACGGTTATTTTATGGCGGGTTTTCCTTTAGGATATATGTTTGGAACCTTACTTGTTGGCAAAATCAAAATCCAATCACGGAGACGCTTGATGCTAGGGGCACTATTAATAGGAGGAGTGACATACATTAATTTAGGAATAACAAGTTCGCTCATTTCAGCCATCGTAACGGAAATCGTTGCTGGCATCACCATGGCATTTTTCAGCATACATAATATTACGATTTGTCAGCAAACCGTTCCCAATCATTTAATGGGCAAAATTATTTCGGTCCGATCCTTTATCATTCGAGCGCTGATGCCGCTAGGCGTAATAGCAGGCGGAGCATTAAGTGAATTATGGGGGATCCGGCCTTTATACGTTTTAATTGGAGCAATAATTACTACTGTATCTTTAGTGGGACTATTGATTCCTTACTTTGCCTTTTTGGATAAAGAAAGCACCGATAAAAACAAGCTGGCTGCTTAATCTATTAAGAAAGACTAGGAAATGGATTCATTCCTTTTTCCTAGTCTTTTCTATTAATATTTCTTTAACAAAATTGCTGAGTTATGACCGCCAAAGCCAAAGGAATTAGAGAGACCAATGGATATTCCGGCTTTTCTTGCTCCTTCTGGAACATAGTCTAAATCACAGTCTGGGTCTGGAGTTTCCAAATTAGTAGTTGGCGGGATAATCCCTTCTCTCAAGCTCTGTACTAAAGCAATTGCTTCCGCTCCACCAGCAGCACCAAGCATATGACCAAGCATGGACTTATTAGCTGTCACAGGGATTTTATAGGCGTCTTCTTCAAATAATTTCTTAATTGCTAATGTTTCCGAGAGATCGCCGACAGGTGTACTAGTTGCATGTGCGCTAATCACATCTACATCAGAAGGAGAAATATTTGCTTTAGTTAATGCCCGCTTCATAGCAAGATATGCTCCTCTTCCATCTGGATGGGTAGCCACCATATGATAGGCATCTGAGCTTGCGCCATATCCAATGATTTCAGCTAAAATGGGAGCATTACGCTTTATAGCATGTTCCAAGTCTTCCACTACTAAAATAGCTGCCCCTTCACTCATCACGAATCCATCTCGATTTTTATCAAAAGGTCTACTTGCTGAAGCCGGTTCGTTATTTTTTGTCGATAATGCTCTGGCATTCCCGAAGCTTGCTAAGGAAAGATTCGTAATAGCAGCTTCCGATCCGCCTGCAAACATCACATCTGCATCACCATTTCGAATGGTATGAAAGGCTTCCCCAATCGATGTATTTCCAATGGAACAAGCTGTTACCGGAGAGAGGGAAGGACCTTGAGCTCCGAATCTAATACTAATTTGCGCTGCAGCTGCATTGGAAATCATCATCGGTACTAAGTTAGGACTGACTCGATTAGGACCTCTTTGATTTAATGTATTTACATTATCGATAAGGGTGGTCAAACCGCCGATTCCTGATCCTACATAAACACCCATTCGCTCTTTATCTATTAAATCTAAGTCTAATTGTGAATTTGTTAAGGCTTCTTCTGCTGCAGCTAAAGCAAACTGGCTAAATCGGTCCAGTTTTTTTGCTTCCTTTGCTCCCCATCTTTCATCTGGATGAAAGTCAGTTACTACTCCAGCTATTCTTGTTTTGGAATTAGATACATCTAAATGGTCGATAGAACGGATTCCTGATTCCCCTTTTAAGAGGTTCTGCCAATATTCATCCACGTTATTTCCTAACGGTGAAATAATTCCCATTCCAGTGACAACAACTCTTTTCACGATTTTTCCCCCATTCCTTTTTTCTTTATTGTATCCTTTTCTTATCCTATTACAAGTTGTAGTTTATACTAGTATAAATAGTACTAGCTTAAAAAGGAGAATGGATATGAATAGAGATATAAGGCTAGAAGCCCTCTCGGAATTTTTGAAAACAAAGCGCTCTAAGATACAGCCGCAAATGGTTGGGCTCCCAGCTGGAACGAGAAGAAGAACAGCAGGACTCCGCCGTGAGGAAGTGGCACAATTAGCGGGAGTAAGCACTACCTGGTATACCTGGCTAGAGCAAGGTAGAGATATTAAAGTGTCTATCTCTGTTCTCGATGCAGTAGCAGATGCGCTGCAATTAAATTCTGATGAACGAAAATATGTATACGGTTTAGCGTTTGAGGAGGGAAATTCTTTTTTTCCTAAAGAGGCAGAAGAAGAGATGATGACTCCAGCTTTAGAAAGAATTTTAAAGGAACTTCGCTACTGTCCAACTATTATAACGGATCGCCGTTCTTTTATCGTTGGGTGGAATGAAGCCGCCAAGCAAGTATTCCTAGACTTTGAAAAAATCCCATCGGAAAAGAGAAATCTCATTGAATTGCTTTTTTCCAGAAAAGAACTAAGAGCATTAGCTGTCAATTGGGAGGACTTTGTAAAAGGATTCATTTCCATCTTTAGAACATATTTAGGACAATATATGGCAGATGAGTGGTATCAAGAATTTATCGAAGACATGAAAAAGAACTATCCAGACTTTAATAGAATGTGGAATGAAAGTGAAGTAAGTTCTGCTCCTGAGGTGTTAATTGAATTTCGCCACTCGAAGGCGGGGAAAATGATTTATAATTTAACCTCCTTACAAGTCCATGGCGCGAATGATTTAAGATGCAGCATTTATACGCCTGTTGATGGAACAGGGACAGAGGAGAAGATTCAGCATTTGATGAAATGAAAGAGGGGACACAGTCGTTTATTGTGTCCCCTTCTCTATTTATTAAGAATTAGAAATAAGCTTTCTAACTCCATCCACTACAGGTGTTTCCGAACGGCCCAGCAATTTTTCAAAATCATTGCTTTCAATATCTAATGTACCTTCGCGAATATCCTTTTGAATTGCTGCAAGCATAGGAACAACAAAATCAGGTATGCCAGCTTGTGTCATTATTTCTGCATATTTACTGTCATCTACATGTTGGACAGGCACTTCTTTTCCAATCACCTGGCTAACAGCGGCAGCGATTTCTTCTTGTGATAAAGGTTTGCCAGAAAGTTCATAAATCGTATTTTCGTGTCCTTCACCGGCTAGCACTTCTGCTGCAGCTTCTGCATAGTCCTGCTGTAAAGCCCAGCCGACCTTTCCGCTGCCAGCAGAGGTAACCCACGGTGCTCCAGCTTGAACTCCTTGAATAGTAGAAAGCTCATTTTCTAGGTACCAGTTATTACGTAAGAAGGAATAAGGGATACCTGTTTTTTGAATAGCGATTTCTGTTGCTTTATGAACTTCAGCAAGGAAATTGGTGCTTTCCTGTGCATTCGCAATACTTGTATATGCGATAAAGGAAACACCAGCATTTTTAGCAGCATCGACAGCAGTATTGTGTTGGCGAATTCTAGTTTCCGTATCTCCATCTGCTGAAATAATTAATAGGCGATCGATTCCTTTAAAGGCTGCTGCCAAAGTTTCTGGCTTATCGAAATCTCCATGGCGAACATCTACGCCTTTTGCGCGTAAATCCTCTGCTTTTTCTGGATTGCGTACACTGACAGCAAGCTGATCAGCAGGTACTTTTGCTAATAAAACATTTACGATTTTAGAGCCAAGTTTACCAGTGGCACCTGTTACTAATAGTTTCATTTGAAATTCCCTCCAATTAATGTTTTTCTTTCATTATACCCCAGCGACTTTAACAAGATGTGTTGTTGGATATCCAATATAGGTATATAGTATATTTATAGTTAAAAAAATGAAAGTAGTTATTTTTTTATGACATAGTCACATAAATAGTACCATGGGAAGGAGAGAGAAAATGGCACGTTTTTTTGTTCAAAATGAATCTGTCTCAATCGATGAGGAGGGTTTTTGTCCTGTAACTTATACACAAAATTTAACGGCGGGAAGATGGAAAATTATTATCTTATGGCATTTAAGTCAGGGGACAAAACGGTTTAATGAATTGCAAAGACTATTGCCTGGCATATCAAAAGGGATTTTAACAAGGCAGTTAAGAGAATTAGAAGCAGATCAAATGGTACACAGAGAAGTTTATAAAGAAGTGCCTCCCAAAGTGGAATATTCCTTAACAGAAAAGGGAGTTAGCTTTATTCCTATTCTTGATTTAATGGGAGAGTGGGGGAAAAAGCATTTTAAGGAATAAAAATGGGGACAAATAATTGTCCCCATTAGCTTTACAATACTTTATTCAAGAAATCTTTTGTACGCTCATTTTGTGGGTTTCCAAAAATCTCTTGTGGTGTACCCTCTTCCACGATATAGCCATTATCCATGAAGATTACGCGGTCTGCTACTTCTCTAGCGAAGCCCATCTCATGTGTAACAATTACCATCGTCATTCCTTCTTGAGCTAATTGCTTAATAACGTTTAATACTTCTCCGACCATTTCAGGATCAAGTGCACTTGTTGGCTCATCGAACAGCATAATATCAGGGTTCATCGCAAGGGCGCGGGCAATGGCAACCCTTTGCTTTTGACCGCCAGATAATTTAGAAGGATTTTCATTAGCTTTATCCTTTAAGCCGACACGGTCTAATAGTTGTAAGGCTTTTTCTTTCGCTTGCTGTGGTGTTGCTTTTTTCAAATCAACTGGAGCAAGGGTGATATTTTCCAGAACCGTTAGATGCGGGAAAAGATTGAAATGCTGAAACACCATTCCGATATTTTCTCTGATTTTGTTAATATCATTTTTCTTATCTGTTAATTTAAAGTCATTTACAACAACTTCGCCACTTGTAACTTCTTCTAACATATTTAAGCAGCGAAGAAGGGTACTTTTTCCGGAGCCAGAAGGACCAATTAAACAAACAACTTCGCCCTCTGTTACCTGTAAATCAATTGATTTTAAAACTTCAAGATTACCATATGATTTTTTCAGATTCGTCACTTTAAGCTTGGCCATTTTTAATCCTTCTTTCTAATCGATTTGATACTTTTGTTAGAATCATAATAACGATAAAGTACATAATACCGACGATCAGCCACATTTGGAATGATTCTAAGTTTCTTGCAATAATAATTTTTCCGCTTTGTGTCAATTCGTTAATACCGATAATGGAAAGAATAGACGTATCTTTTAGTGTAATAACAAATTGGTTAATAAATGCTGGAATCATTAATTGGATAGCCTGTGGAAGCACTACCTTTCTCATTGCTTTTCCATAAGGAAGTCCTAGACTGCGAGCAGCCTCCATCTGTCCTTTATCAACCGATTGAATGCCTCCGCGAACAATTTCAGCCATGTAAGCACCAGCATTTAAACTTAATGTAATAAGACCGGCAGCAACAGCTGTAATTCGGAAGTCAAGAGCTGCTGGAATTCCGAAGTAAATAAAGAATGCTTGAACGATTAATGGTGTTCCTCGGAAAATATCGATGTATATACCAGCAATTGTTCGTAAAATTTTACTTTTGGCAATACGTAATAGTCCAAAGATAATTCCTAGTACAGTTGCAATTAATAGAGAAACGACTGTTAAGATAAGTGTCATTTTTAAACCAGATAATAAGCTAGGGAAGCTCTCTTTTAATAAACCAAAAAAGCCACTCTTAGCTTCTTCATCTGATCCAGTTTCTAAGTATTTATCTAATATTTCTTGATATTCTCCAGATGCCTTTAAATTGGCTAATCCAGTGTTAAACATTTCAAGAAGCTCTGTATTTTGTCCTTTAGAAACAGCGAATCCATAAGAGGCTCCTGCTTCTTTATCTGTCACAATTTTAAGGCCATTTCCTTGCTTGATTCCATATGCTAATACTGGATAATCATCAAATACAGCTACGGAATTTCCAGTTCTTACTTCTTCGTACATATTAGCAGAATCATCAAATGTTACGATGGAAAAACCATATTTGTCTTTGATGCTTTCTGCAAAGCTTGCCCCCTCTGTTCCTGTTTTAACAGCAACCTTTTGACCTTTTAAGTCTTTATAGGAGGAGACTTTATCATTATCGCTGTCGACGGCCATAATGATACCAGAATCAAAATAGGGTTCCGAGAAATCGAATTTCATTTGTCGTTCATCTGTAATGCTCATCCCGGCAATAACAGCATCCACTTGTTTTGATTCAAGTGCTTGAACAGCTGCGTTAAATCCAAGTGGCTTCATTTCATATTTGAAACCTTGATCTTTCGCAATAGCAGCCATTAAATCCATATCGATTCCGACGAAGTCCCCATTTACATCCTGAAATTCAAATGGCGCAAATGTAATATCTGTTGCAATCTGATATATTTTCTCCTTTGCTTCTGCTTTTGATATAGGAGAAATAATATTCAGCATAGTTAAGATAACTACGAAGAATAAAACTAATTTAGACATCCTTTTCTTTTCTTTCATTCGTACAACTCCTTTTCGTTTTTCTAAAGTTATAAAGTTCTGGTATAACATGTTAGATTACCTAACAAAACATAATTAAAATAATACTAAACAATTTTGATCTTGTACAGATAGGAATATAAAGATAAAATTTACCAATTATTTTTAAGAGGGTGGAATACATAATAGCAAGTATGTTATACTACAGTTACTTATAACGAAAGGGATGATGGGTGAACGATGAAGAACTAATCTTATTTTTCCAAAATTTGAATGAAATACATTTCAAATGGAACAAAAAATAGGATTAGTCTGCCCATTTCCATAAATCGCTTTTTCAAAGCATATCTCTAATGGTATGTGCACAATGATTGGTCGATATGCACGCTTTTTGTATATCGGTTATGTATGTTGTGAATGAGCAAATAATTAGGTACGGCTAATCCTTCCAGAGAAAATTTGGGAGGATTTTTTTCTCCCTTCTGAAAGGGTTTGATAAAATGCAAGAACTTTTAAAGTTAGTTAATGTCGGATATGAAGTGCTGGATACTACTATTTTTACAAATATAAATGCAAGTGTACAGCAAGGAGAAGTTATTGGGATTATTGGTAAAAATGGTGCAGGAAAATCTACTTTACTGCAGTTAATAAATAAAGAAATTGTCCCTACAGATGGACATATCAAGTGGGTAAAGGAAGACTTATTGGTAAAAATGGTCGAACAGGAAACCGAAAACTACGACTTACAGAAAGAAACTTTTTTGGAATCGAAGCTATTAGAGAAATGGCAGGTGCCGACAAAGGACTTCCGAGTAATGAGTGGCGGGGAAAAATTAAAAGCACGTCTTGTTAAAGGCTTTGCCCACGATGCTGATTTATTACTATTAGACGAACCAACCAATCACTTAGATGAACAAAGTATGGCACTGCTGCTCGACCAAATAACAGCATATAAAGGAACCATTATAATCGTTTCCCATGACCGCTATTTCTTGGATACAGTTACAACAAAAATCTGGTCACTTGAAAATAAACAGCTTATCGAATATAAAGGGAATTATACGAGCTATATGGAGGCACGCGAGCAAAAGAGATTATCCCAGCAGCGGGAGTATGATAAACAGCAGAAGAAGATTAAACAAGTGGAAGGACAAATGAAGGAACTCACCTCTTGGTCTAAGAAAGCGCATGCCCAATCAACCAAACAGGAATTCCCAAAAGAATATTACCGCACAAAGGCCAAACGAATGGATGCCCAAGTCAAATCAAAGCAAAAACGGTTAGAAAAAGAGCTGGAAAAAAATAAAGTGGAACGTTTAGACGAAGAGTATACGGTAGCTTTTTCGATTGAAGCGAATAAAAAGAAGGGGAAACGCTTTTTGGAAATCAAAGATTTATCGAAAGCGTTTGACGCTAAATTGTTGTTTAAAAAGGTGAATGTAACGATTCAGCATGGGGAAAAGGTTGCGATTATGGGACCTAATGGAAGTGGGAAAACAACCTTGTTAAATATTATTTTAGGAAAAGAAAAGGCCGATGGAGAAGTTTGGATTTCACCGACAGCCACTATCGGTTATTTAACACAGGAAGTATTCGATCTTCCTTTAGAGGAAACACCGGAACAGCTGTTTTTCAAAGAAACATTTGAAGAAAGAGGAAAAGTACAAACACTGATGAAACATTTAGGATTTATGGCTTCTCAATGGAAGGAACCAATAAAAAATATGAGCATGGGAGAACGGGTGAAATGCAAATTAATGGCTTATATTTTAGAAGAAAAAGATGTGCTCATACTCGATGAACCAACAAACCATCTGGATTTACCTTCCCGGGAACAATTAGAAAAAACGCTATCCCAGTATAATGGAACGCTTATTATTGTTTCGCATGACCGTTATTTTCTAGAGCAAACAACGACAAGTAAACTAATCATAGGCGATGGAACGATTCAAAGGCAATGGACGGAGTCTCCAAAACGGGATAGAGATAATAAAGAAGAATTACGGCTAAAGCTGGAGACAGAAAGACAAGAAGTATTAGGAAAATTAAGCTTTATGACACCGAAGGATAAGGAATATGCGGAATTAGATAGAAAGTTTCTGGAATTAACAAAGCAAATAAAGGAGCTATAGGGGATTATTCCCCTTTTAATTTGTAAAATAATTAATTATTCCAGCTATTGCTAATAATACTCCCCCAATTAGAAAGGTTATTATGGAAATTTTTGCGTTTAATGTGCGATCTTGTTCGGTTTCTGTAAAATGATGATTTCTGTGCTGTCTGCCATCTGGCCATGCTCCGACCATCGTCACCGCGATGAAGATCGAAATGATACCGATGAGGAAAAAAAACATAAACATAGATCTTCCTCCTTTTTAAATAAGAAGCAATTTTCTTGTGTTAATTATACGTATTGTTTCAACTTAAAGTTACAGAAATATGTGATTATTTATGCTTTAATAAGAAGAAAGAGGAGGAATAGTCATGAGGATACCTGCTAAGCTACAAAAGGGTGATGAAATTAGAGTGATTGCCCCTAGTCGAAGTGCAGCAATTTTATCAGAAGAGGGAATAGAGCAAGCAAAGAAAAGATTAGAGAATCTTGGATTTATTGTGACGTTTGGGAAGCACATTTTTGAATCGGACTTACAATTCTCCTCCACGATTGAGCATCGGGTGGAGGACATTCATGATGCTTTTCGGGATCAAAATGTAAAAGGAATATTAACGGTAATTGGCGGATTTAACAGCAACGAGCTGTTGCCTTATTTAGATTTTGATTTAATAAAAGCTAACCCGAAGATACTTTGTGGGTATAGTGATATTACCGCTTTAGCAGCTGCAATTACAACCAAGGCTGATTTTATTACCTATTCTGGTCCACATTTTTCTAGCTTTCAAATGGAAAAGCTGCAGGAATACCAAACAGAATATTTTCAGAAATGCGTGATGGAAACTAGTGCGTTCATCATAGAACCTTCTGATGTATGGACAGATGATGCATGGTATTTGGATCAAGAAAATCGTCGATATGAACCTGGAGGCTGGAAGGTATACCAAGAGGGGAGTGCAAAAGGGCAATTGTTTGGTGGTAATTTATGTACCTTAAATTTACTGCAGGGAACAGAATATATGCCTAATCTTAAAGACAGCATTCTATTTATAGAAGATGATGAATTAACTATTCCAGAAACATTCGCAAGAGATTTAACCTCCTTGCTGCAGACAGCAGGAATAATTAAAGCATTAGTAATTGGGAGATTTCAACGAGCTTCGAAAATGACTGAAGAGCAGCTTTTGTTTATTTTAGATAAACATCCTCTTTTGCAGCAAATCCCTGTCCTATATGATGTGGATTTTGGTCATATCCAACCAGTCTTTACTTTCCCCATTGGGGGAGAAGTAGAGATTGATACAAAGAACCATGGAATTAAATTGACTACTTTTTAAATGGTTCAATGGAGGAATCGACTTGGAGCTTAAAGAAAAGATAAAAAATCTACCAGCATCTCCAGGGGTGTATTTGATGAAGGATTCCTCTGGACAAATCATTTACGTTGGCAAATCCAAAACATTAAAAAATAGAGTTTCTTCATATTTTCAGCATTCGAAAAATCGGATTGGTAAAATAGAGAAATTAGTGAAGCATATAAAGGATTTTGACTTTATTGTCACAGATACAGAGTTTGAGGCATTAATGCTGGAATGTAAGTTAATAAAAGAAATCCAGCCCATGTACAATCGGATGATGAAAGCGACAAAGGCATACAACTACATCGTATTCCGATGGCAGAAGGGATCCTACCGTATGGAGATTGTAAATGAATTGGAGAAGGATGATATTCATTATTATTTTGGTCCTTTTACTAGTAAAAGAACAGTAGAAAATGCAATAAAAGGAATCCAATCATTTTATAAAATAGATTGTTCCAAAACGACAAGAAGTAATAGTCCATGTCTCAATTATACAATCGGAAAGTGTATAGGGATTTGCTTCAATCCAATAGCTGAAGAAACGTATCAACAAATTATCCATCGTCTTATCTCTTTATTTAAAAAAAAGGATACTAGAATACTAGAAGAAATGTCCGCCGAAATGAGCGAAGCTTCTAGTAATTTTGATTTTGAAAAAGCAGCGGAAATAAGAGATACCATTGCCAAAATAAAGACGATTCTGCAAACAGAGACAGTAATAAATTTTATGGTCGAAAATCTTTTTCTAGCAGTCGAGCATTTAAATAACGATCGTATAAAGCTATTTCTGATTAAACGAAATCAGATTTTGTACCGGCAAATATATGAAGCAAATCATTTTGATATGCAAGTGGTGAAGAGGCAGATTTGTACATATCTTTCAAGAAAGAATCTGCCTGTCGGTACGTTAGATAAGGCAGAAATAGACGAAGCTTATATTATTTATAACTATTTAAACAGCGGCAATTGTCGGTATGTGGTCGTAGAGGCCGAATGGCAGGGAAATAGAGAATGTGGTAATTTGGAAAACAGTCTCAGGAAAATCATTCCCTTTCATTAATAAGAAATTTTTCAGGAAATACAGATAAAAATGCAGTGACATCCTAAAATAGAGGAGAAATCAATATGCTGTCGAAAGAACAAATTAATGAAATTAGAGAGCTTAAGGATATTTGTGAGAAAAAAGAAGGCTTTGAGTTAAAACTTAACTTTGATATGCTCGAAAATAGAAATGGAGAAAAGAAAGAGGACTTTTTTTATTATGTAGACGGCAAACTAGTTGGCTTTTTAGGGAGCTACTATTTTGGCAAAAAAGTTGAGTTGTGTGGTATGGTTCATCCACATTTTCGCCGGAACGGGATTTTTACAGCTTTGCTGGAAGAAGGCTTAGAAACAGCAAGACAGAGAGAAGCTACGAGTATATTATTGAATGCTCCTGCTGCATCGCAGAGTGCAAAAGTATTTCTAGATAAGCTACCATGTTCCTATGCCTTTTCGGAACATCAAATGAAATGGCATAAGGAAGATTTAATAGAGGATGCTGCGATTTCTTTAAGACCATATGATTATGATCAGGATAAAGAAATAGAAATAGAGCTTGATGTTTTAGGCTTTGGTATAGCTGAGGAGGATGCTCGCGATTACGTTAACACCATAACGGAGCAGGCTGGTGATAAACGCATGATTATTGAGGTAGATGGAAAAACAGCGGGGAAAATCAGAGTTTCTGAAACCGATGGAGAAGCATGGATTTACGGTTTTGTTGTTATTCCAGAGCTTCGCGGAAAAGGAATTGGCAGAAGGGCGTTATCGAAAGTGGTAAAAATGGAAAAGGAAAAAGGCCTTCCTATCTTTTTAGAAGTAGAAGCAAAAAATGCTCGAGCGCTTAAACTTTATGAGTCTTGTGGATTTCGAAGCTATCATTCACAGGACTATTATGAATATAAATAACTCTTTTGATAGAAGGTATCTAAATGTCCATCTAGATACCTTCTATCCTTATGTCAAAGGAAGAGCAGTATTACACGTATTATCATCTTTAAAAGTAGCGAGATCCGATTTAGCTGTTTTGCCATTATAGGAGATGGTTATTTTTAAATCTTTATTGCGAGGAAGCCATAAATCGATAAACCCGTTTGGCTGAGAAGTTATAAGTTCATCTACATAAACATTCCCCATGTCATCTTCAATATATACTGCGAATTCCTTATTTGCCAATTCCCCGCGGCACCCAGCTAAATTATGGATGGCACAAGGGTGAGTATCTACTAAGTAAGGAGCAACAGAAACAAAAAATTTTTCTTTGGGCAAGCGATAGAGATGCTCTTCGTTGTCGAGAGTATTCACCGTTAATGTATCAGAGGTAATGGAAGCGGCAGCTGCTGACTTCTTCCCAGAACTATAATCTTGAACAAGCTGTTTGACATCGCTATTGTCGATTTTTTCATAGCGGTTATTTTGGGTAATAATTAAAAGAATCGTTACAGCAAATAGTATGGTAATAAATATCGGAATGAAAAGTTTAGTTTTTTTCATATTAATCGCATTCTCCCTTTCAAGTTTGACTGCTTATGTATAAAGATAACAAAAAAGAGCAAAAAATCATGAAAGAAAAATGGAGATTTTGTGAATTTTTTTTTTAAAATCGATTGCTTTTTCATTTTTCAGAAGTTTGGTAAAAATTGTGATAAAAGTCCTTTCTTTCTCTTGTGTATCTGTCTATTTTCCTATAAAATTTGTAATAGAAACTAGAAAAAGGAAATAGAGTATTTTCATTATTTAAATATAATAAAATGATAAAGGCAAATTCATCGAAAGGTGAAGACGCAAAGCTATAGGGACTAAGATCTTGGAGATTAAGTCAGCCAGTTACCGATTTATCTTGATAAAGAAGGGCTAATCGGTCGAAGATTAGCTTTTTTCTATTATTTGGATAGCTGTAATATGTCGATGATAGTCTCACTAATGGTAAGGTGAGGAGAAAAATGGGGATATTATATTTTTGCTGCGGAGTAATGATAGGTATTTTCTTTTGGAAAAAAAATGATAAGCGTAAATATAATAAGTGGAAAGCGAAAATACAAAAAGAAGATATTATGTTCCGCTTAGTGGAAAGCTCAAAGGACATCGTTTATCGATATGAAGTGAAGCCGCAAATGAGACATTCGTATATTAGTCCTTCCGCTGATGCTGTATTAGGGGATGGCATGGTCAAGGAATTCTATCGAAATCCGTATGCCCCTTTAGACATAATTTACCCCGAGGATTATGACATTATGTACAAAAAACTTCATGGTGCAATTGATTATAGTCAGCCATTGGTTCAACGAATGAGATGTTCAGACGGTTCTTATAAATGGTTTGAGGAATATGCGACACCTATTTATGAGCATGGAGAGCTTGTAGCGATTCATGGAATCATTCGCAATATCGACGAGAAAGTAAGGCTACGCGAGAATTTGGAACATCAGCTGATTCATGATGCATTAACAGAAGTATATAATCGTTTTTACTTTGAACAAAAGATGGAAGAATTCGATACGAAAATAGATGAAGTAATTGCCATTATCCTATGTGATTTAGACGAATTAAAACAAGTTAATGATAAGTATGGTCATAAACAAGGCGATGATTTAATCAAAGCAGCTGGAAAATTATTAAACACTTTTTCTTCTCCTTATATTACGGTCTCAAGAATCGGCGGGGATGAATTTGTCTTATTAATCCAAGGAATGAAACAAGATGAAATAGAAGAGTTATATAAGAGGATGACGATGGGATTAAGTGATAAGGGAAAATGTGTAGAAGAAAATATGGTGAGAATGTCGATTGGCTATGCATTTGGTCAAAGCTCTCTTGGAAAAATGACAGCCTTATTTACAGAAGCGGATAATCATATGTATCAAAATAAAGTCCAAAAGAAAAAGGAAAATCAACATAAAGTATTGGCAGAATAACTGGTTTTATAGCAGAGGGAAGACAGCTTTCAATTAAAGGAAAGCTGTTTTCTTTATATAGAATTGTTTTTTGCAAAGTGTTATTGCATGTTCCCCACGGTGAAAAGGGTATAATAGAAATATCAAAAAGAAATGGAAGGGAGCTAATATGAGTAATAAAGAGACAAAAACAGATGCTGGCTGGAATTTTGATAATAGCTATGCTCGTCTTCCCGAAATATTTTATTCTAAGATGACAGTAAATCCAGTCATTTCCCCAAGCTTAGTGAAACTTAATGAGGATTTAGCTAAGACTCTTGGATTAAATGGGGAGCAATTGCAGCACCCTGAGATAATAGATGTATTAAGCGGGAATGAGGTTCCAGAAGGAGGCTTTCCTCTTGCCCAAGCATATGTGGGCCATCAATTTGGCCACCCGACCATGCTGGGTGATGGAAGGGCGATGTTAATCGGAGAGCAGATCACCCCATCAGGTGAACGATTCGATATCCAATTAAAAGGCTCTGGCCGAACTCCCTATTCGCGCGGTGGCGACGGGAGAGCAGCGCTTAAGCCAATGCTAAGGGAGTATATCATTAGTGAAGCGATGCATGGGCTTGGCATTCCAACTACTAGAAGCTTAGCGGTTGTAGCTACTGGCGAGACGATTGTCCGTGAAATGAATTTGCCAGGAGCTGTCTTAACAAGAGTAGCAGCAAGCCATCTTCGCGTAGGAACTTTTCAATATGCAGCTGCTCTTGAGTCGAAGCAGGATCTTAAAGCACTTGCGGATTATGCTATGGAACGGCATTTCTCAACGATTAAGAAAGATGGGAATCCGTATGTTGAAATGTTTAGAGAAGTAATGAAGCGGCAGGCTGCATTAATTGCAAAATGGCAATTAGTTGGGTTTATTCATGGTGTTATGAACACAGATAATATGACGATTAGTGGCGAGACGATTGACTATGGACCATGTGCGTTTATGGATAGCTTCCATTTAGATACTGTTTTCAGCTCGATTGATGTTCAAGGTCGGTATGCATATGGAAATCAGCCGAAAATAGCAGGGTGGAATCTGGCCAGGTTTGCTGAAAGCCTCCTGCCATTATTCCATGATGATATGGAAAAAGCAGTGGAGCTTGCTCAAGAACAATTAGATCAATTTAATCCTTTTTATCAGCAGCATTGGCTTGATGGAATGAGAGGAAAATTAGGACTAGTGGCAGCGGAAGAAGAAAAAGATGCTGAGCTGATAGAGAAGCTCCTTGGTATCATGCAAAATAATCGGGCGGACTATACAGATACTTTCCGTGCTTTAACACTAGGGGAAGTAGAAAGATTAGAACTAAATAAAAATCAAGCATTTAGCGAATGGCATAAAGCTTGGAAGGAAAGAATTGCAGGGCAAGAAGGGGGAGAAGTAGCTGCTCGTGAACTGATGAAAAAGCATAATCCAGTTGTCATCCCTCGCAATCATCGTGTCGAAGCAGCACTTGATGCTGCAGAAGCCGGAGATTTAAGTGTAATGGAAGAATTATTACAAATGCTTTCTAACCCGTATGCATATACAAAAGCACAAATGGAGTACGGCATAGCTCCAGTGAAGATCAACCCTGCTTATAAAACCTATTGCGGGACATAATGATATAAAAAAACACACATGAATTTTGTACTCAAAAATTCATGTGTGTTTTTTTTATGAAAGAAATGAATTTCAAAACAATCTCTCTATATACAAGGAAGAATTAATAGAGACACCGTATATAGTGAAAATTAACTGTATTAAGAATACTAAATAGCTCGTTTAACAATTCTAATTATACTTGTTTGAAAATTTGATTTATTATAAAAATACTATTCCTATTTAATTAGTGAGAATTTTAAATACTTTTGAGAGGTGGATATTATGTCAAAGAAAAAACAAGTTCAATTTGGTCTTATGCTACATGGACCAGGAGGACATATGAATGCATGGAAGGATGAGTCTGTTCCGCCAGATGCAAGTGTAAATATTGAATATTATCAAACGATTATTAAACAAGCGGAAGGAGCTGGATTTCGTTTTGCTTTTGTAGCAGATGGTCTTTATATTAATGAGAAGTCCATTCCTCATTTTTTAAATCGATTTGAACCTTTAACTATTTTATCTGCGCTTGCAACAGTAACCAAAAATATTGGTTTAGTTGGCACGGTTTCTACTTCTTATAGTGAGCCATTTACAATCGCCCGCCAATTTGCTTCTTTAGATAAGATAAGTAATGGAAGGGCAGGGTGGAATGTTGTTACTTCTCCATTGGAAGGTTCAGCCGATAATCATACAATAAGAAAGCATCCTAATCATGCATTAAGATATGAGATAGCAGAAGAATATTTGGAGGTAGTAAGAGGGCTTTGGGATTCCTGGGAGGATGATGCTTTCATCAGAAATCGCCATACAGGTGTTTTTTTTGATAAAGAGAAGTTGCATACTTTAAACCATGTAGGCAAGCATTTCTCTATAAAAGGTCCGTTAAATATTGAAAGATCGATTCAAGGGCAACCTGTTATTTTTCAGGCGGGAGCATCGGAAGCAGGAAAAAATCTTGCTGCCAAAGAAGCAGATGCAGTTTTTACAAATTCAAGTTCTTTTCAGCAGGCAAAAGCTTTTTATGAAGACATTAAAAATCGAGCATTACAGTTTGGAAGAAGTAATAAGGATATTAAAATATTTCCTGGAATTCATCCAATAGCGGGAAGAACGATAGAAGAAGCAGAAGAAAAATATCATACAATAAAAAATCTTGTTTCAATGGAAGAAGCCCTCAATTATTTAGGAAGATTTTTTGATCACTTTGATTTTAGCAAATTTCCGTTAGATGAACCGTTTCCTGAAATAGGCGATTTAGGTGCCAATAGCTTTCAATCAACAACTGATTCCATAAAAAGATTAGCCAAGGATAAGAATTTGACACTTCGGGAGGTTGCTTTACAAGTAACTACACCTAAAAGTTCATTTTTCGGTACTTATGAGCAAGTAGCTAATCAATTAATTGAGTGGGTAGAAGGCGGAGCTGCAGATGGCTTTATTTTCGGTGCTCCTATACTAGGAAGCGGACTGTCAGAATGGATAGCTCATGTTATTCCAATTTTGGAGGAAAAAGGGTATTATCAAAAAGAATATACAGGTAATACTTTACGGGAAAATTTAGGTTTAGCCTATAAGGAAAATCAATTTCAACAACATGTTATTAAATAAAGCAACTATGGAAGGAGCGTAAATAATATAATTCAACATAAGTGTCTAAAAAGAAAGGGGCTATCTTCTCAGGATGGCCTCTTTCTTTTTACTAATTATCATAATAGAATATTTGGGCGTTTTGCTTTATTTGTAAAAGCGGCTTCTATTAAATCAATTAAATGAGTTGTTGCTTTGCCATTGGTATCATTCGTTTTTCTTAAAAGTCCAATAGGAGGAGAAGCTTCAATCCCACTTATTTCGACAACCTTGGTTCCTAATAACGTGGATGAATGAGCAGTACGGGTAAATAGAGAAATACCTAGACCTGCTTGAACATAATGTTTATGAGCCATACTACTGCTTATTTCTATTTTCTTATAGTCAGTACCAATCTTTTCTACGAGGGTTTGTTCTATTTTAATACGTATTGGGCAATTATGTGGAGTAAACAAGAAAGTTTCATTTCGCAAATCTTCAATCATTACCATTGTTTTATGGGCAAGTGGGTGTGAGTCTGGTAAAAGCAAAACGATATCATCATGATATAAGGGTTTAAATATATTTTCCATGGAAACTTCTGGAGCTCCACAAATAGCGAAATCAATTTCATTATGAGATAGCTTGGTACTAAGAGTATTAGCGTCCGCGATATGAACAGATATCACTACTTGTGGGTATTTCGTTTTAAAGCAAGACAAAATAGCTGGAAACTCTAAACTTGCTGTAGGCTCAGAAACTCCTATCCGAATTAATCCAGCTAACCCAACCTCTAAATCCTGTCGAGTTTTATCTAATCGGTCATATTCTCTCAAGAGTGCAATTGCCCTTTCATAAAAAAGACGACCAGCTTCGGTCATTTTTAAAGTTTTTCCTCTTTCTAGAAGTTTTTCTCCTATTTCTTCTTCTAAATGTTTAATATGTAGCGTGATAGTTGGCTGTGAATAATTTAATGCTTCAGCTGCTTTGAAAAAGTTCCCATATTTTACAATAGTCGTAAAGGTGCGAATAGCACGAATCTCCATAAAGACCCCCCTCTTTCCTATAGATTTAAAAAAGCTGAATCGTTTGTTTATTTATACTAATTATACTTTTGTGATTATTTGCTTTATTATAATCTATATTAACAACTATTCCAAGTGGTTTACACAGAATTTAAAAGGAGGCAGAAAAATGACGAGAGTTACGATTATAGTCGGAGGTAATTCAGTTGCTTCTAGACTTACAGGGGTATTAGAGTACACAACAAATTATTTAGAAAAAGAAAAAGTTGACATCAAAATTATTCAAGTACATCAGCTTCCTAGTGATGCATTAATAACAGCAGATTTTACGAATGAAGCAATAAAAAGTGCGCAGCAGCATGTAGAAGAAAGTGAAGGGGTAATCTTCTTAACCCCTATTTATAAAGCTTCCTATTCAGGAATCTTAAAAACCTTCATTGATTTATTGCCACAAAAGGCACTTAAGGGAAAGGAAGTTTTACCGTTAGTATTAGGCGGTACTTATGGTCATCTATTAGTAATTGACTATGTATTAAAGCCAGTTCTAATGACGTTGGGAACAACAACTATTCAAAATGGCGTTTTTGTGTTAGATAAACAAGTAAAAAAACAGGAGAAAGCTACCTATTTCTTAGACGAAGACTCGCAAAAACGATTAGATTATGCATTGGAGCAATTCAAAATCTCTTTAGGAGGTAAGAATAGTGACTATTACGTTAAGTATTCTTGATCAAAGTCCTATAGGAGAAGTGGAGAAGGCAGAAATTGCCCTTCAGAATACAGTTAAGCTTGCAAAAGTGGCTGAAGAATTAGGATATCACAGATTTTGGGTATCAGAGCATCATAATAATACTCAATTAGCTGGATCCGCACCTGAAGCGTTAATTGGATATTTGTTAGCTAAAACAAAAAAATTAAGAATTGGCTCGGGCGGGGTTATGCTTCAGCATTATAGTCCTTACAAAGTTGCAGAGGTGTTTCACGTATTAGCTTCTCTAGAGCCTAATAGGGTAGACCTTGGAGTTGGAAAAGCGCCCGGTGGATTGAATCTTTCTACACAAGCTCTACAAGAAGATAAGAAACCCCTACAAAAAGATTTTGTTCAAAAATTGAGTGATTTACAGAAATTTATTAATAATGAAGAAAAGGTGCAGGATTTAAAAGCAACACCAATTACAACGAATAATCCGGACTTATTTTTATTAGGAGGAAGTGTAGAAAGTGCTGAGATTGCTGCACGATTGGGAATCTCCTATGTATTTGCCTATTTTATAAATGGGGATGAAAGTGTATTAAATGAAGCAAGGGAGAGATTTGAAAAGTTTTCACCAAAGAATGCGAAGAATAAGTTCCTATTAGCATTGACAATCGTTGTAGCAGAGACTGATTCAAAGGCAACTTCTTATATTAAACACAAGGAAACAGTAAAAGTTATCTTCTCTGATGGGAGAAAAGTAAATGTAAATTCATTAGAACATGCTCAAAAGGTTTTGGATGAGAGCGAAGAAACAGAATATCAATTAATAGTCCAAAAGGCTGGGTATCTTGCAGGATCGATGGGAACAGTAAAAAAACAACTTATCCAACTTATTCAGAAATATAACATTGATGAAGTTATTGCGTTATCTCCAATAGTGGAAATCGAGAGTAGGATACACTCTTATAAATTATTAAAAAGGGCATTTGAAACAGAAAAATATGTAAGAAGTACATTAAACGAAGGGATGATTAGCTAATGAGTCTGCATAAAAAAGTGGTCGTATGGAGTAAGGATGGATGCAGCTATTGTCAAGAAGTAAAATCTTATCTTGCAGAAAATAATATTGAATATTCAACAATTGATGTTACACAAAATGATTCCTTTAGAGATATTTTAGAAGTGAAATATGGAATTCGTTATGTACCGGTCATTGAGATTAGCAATGGCAGTAATGCTGAATATAAAGCAGTTTTTAAAGCGGATATTAACGCGCTAAAAGAAGCATTAATATAATAAGGAGGCTGAAGTACGTGGCGAAGAATAAGAAGGTAAAGTTTGGAGCAATTATTCATGGTATAGGAGGAACAACGGATGGGTGGCGCCATCCATCTGTTCCCGCAGATGCAAGTGTAAATCTATCATTTTATAAAGAAAGAGCTCGTTTAGCTGAAAGGGGAAAGTTTAGCTTTATATTTATAGCGGATGGTTTGCATATTAATGAAAAATCATTGCCGCATTTTTTAAATAGATTTGAACCGATTACCCTATTAACAGCTATCGCGGGAGTTACAGAAAAAATCGGTTTAGTTGGAACTTTATCTTCTACTTACAGTGAGCCCTTTAATGTGGCTAGACAATTTTTATCCTTGGATCATATTAGTTCTGGAAGAGCAGGATGGAATGTGGTAACTTCTCCATCTGCTGGATCTGCGCAAAATTTCAATGGGAAAGAATTACCTACACATGAAGAGCGTTATCGAAGAGCAAGCGAGCACTTAAAGGTGGTGAAAGGTCTCTGGGATTCTTGGGAAGAGGATGCTTTCATTCGTAATAAAGAAACAGGAGTTTTCTTTGATGAGACAAAACTTCATCCATTAAATCACGAGGGAGAATTTTATTCAGTTAAAGGTCCTTTGAACTTGGAAAGATCTAAACAAGGATATCCGGTTATATTTCAAGCAGGCTCTTCCGAAAGAGGAAGATTATTTGCGGCGGAATCAGCGGATGCAATATTTACAGGGCAAGAAACGCTGGAGGAGGCAATTGAATTTTACAAGGATGTAAAAGAAAAAGCTACACAATTTGGTCGCAAGGAAGATGAACTACTCATATTCCCTGGTATTAGCCCGATCATTGCAGATACTGTAGAAGAGGCGCAAAAAGTATATGAAGATTTTATCTCATTAATACCGATAGAACGTGCAATTACACATCTTGGAAGATTTTTTGATCATTTTGATTTTCGATCTTTTCCATTAGATGAGCCCTTTCCGGATATTGGAGAAGTTGGAAAAGAGGCATTTCAAAGTACGACCGAAAAAATAAAAAAGATGGCAAAGGAACATCAACTAACACTTAGACAGGTTGCACAGCAGATGGCTGTTCCTCGCAGTTCATTTCTAGGAACTCCTACTATTGTAGCTGATAAGATCCAAACCTGGTTTGAAAGTGGGGGAGCAGATGGATTTATTATTCATACAGACATTCCCGAGCAATTTCAGTTATTTGTAGATAAAGTAATTCCTATCTTACAGGAGAGAGGAATATATGAGAAAGAATATGAGGGGACTACTTTAAGAGATCATTTAAATCTTTCTAAGCCTGTAAATCAAAATGAACATAAAGCACTATTAAATAAAGAATATTAAATGGTGGAAATGTATGTGGAAATTTTTGTTAAATAGGATAATTGCTTCGTTATTTGTACTTATCGGCTCTCTATTTCTAGTTTTCTTCATAAATTATTCTCTTCCAGGAGATGTCGTTGATCAAATGTTGGAAGGAACGGGTGCGACTCCTGAAATGGCGGCTAATCTAAGAAAAGAACTAGGTCTGGACTTACCCTTTTATCAGCAATTTATGGAATATTTGAACAGTATTCTCCAGGGAGACTTTGGACATTCTATTGTCAATAATGCGCCAGTGCTCGATAGAATTATCACCCAATTTCCGGCAACATTAACGTTAACTTTAATGAGCGCATGTATTGCAATTGTTGTTGGAATAACGTTAGGAGTTTATTCGGCTATACACCATAATACGATCATTGATTATATTGCTAGATTGATAGGGTTATTTGGTATATCCATGCCAACATTTTGGTCGGGAATTTTGTTGATAATGCTATTTTCTGTCCACTTAGGCTGGTTTCCATCGATTGGTTCTGATGGTTTTCGTAGTTTAGTTCTTCCATCGCTCTCTTTAGGACTTGTTTGCTCCGGTGCCATAATCCGAATGGTTCGAAATAGTATGTTGGAAGTCATAAATGAACAATATATTCTTACATTGCGATCCAAAGGCTTAAAGGAAAAAGCAATTATGTATAAACATGTACTAAGAAATGCATTAATACCTTCTATTACTATTATAGGCATGATGATTGGTGATTTATTAGGAGGAGCAGTAGTAATTGAAACAGTTTTCTCTAGACAAGGAGTAGGTCGGCTTATTGCAGATGCAATAGTTTCTAAAGACCTGCCAGTTGTACAAGGTGTGGTGTTTTTTTCAGCTATTGTCTATATATCCATAAATCTATTAGTAGATATTTCTTATTCATTCATTGATCCACGTGTTCGAAGAACATTCTAGGAGGTGTTAGTGTGAAAGATACTATTGTAGAGGTCCAAATAAATAATCCTCCAATCGTAAAAAACAAAAGAAGGTTTAAACCTAGATACACAATTTTTTATATGGCCAGTTGTGTTATCTTTTTTTTAATCATCTGTGCCTTATTTCCTAAATTAATTGCTCCTTATGTTCCAACAGAAATGTTTACAGAAGAAATTATGAATTCACCTTCTTCCAAGCATTTATTCGGAACTGATTATTTTGGACGTGATATTTATAGCTTGATTGTGTATGGAAGTAGAAGTTCTCTAATAATAAGTTTCTTGTCTGTCACAGTAGCAGCCTTAATAGGTATGATGATAGGTGCTATTTCGGGCTATATTGGCGGAACTATTGATATCGTGTTAATGAGGGGAATTGATATATTGATGACTATTCCTGGGATGCTTCTCGCCCTTGCTTTAGCCGCAGCTCTTGGACCAAGTCTATTAAATATTATTCTAGCGATTTCTGTCTCTTCCTTACCTGGATATGCAAGGTTGATGAGAGGGCAAGTTGTCAGTTTAAAAGACAGAAATTATGTAATTGCATCGAAGTCTATAGGTGTAAATCGTTTTGTAATTTTTTTTAGACATATTCTTCCTAATGCATATTCTCCATTATTAGTTATGGCAACCAATGGACTTGGTTCAGCTATTCTTTTAGGTGCTGGCTTAAGTTTCCTTGGTTTAGGAGTTGTGAAAGAAATTCCAGATTGGGGTACTTTGCTGTCACAGGGAAGAGGTTATTTAACGGCGGCATGGTGGATAGCTACTTTTCCTGGCCTTGCAATCACAGCATTTGTGTTGTCTGTCAATATAATGGGAGATACTCTCCGGGATTATTTAGACCCCAAGAAAAAAATAACATGAAGGAGGTGCCAGAATGCTTGAAATTATTGATTTAGACATTGATTTTAAAACAAAGGATGGACTGCTTTCTGCTATTTCTAATTTAAATCTACATATAAAAGCTGGAGAAACGGTTTGTCTAGTTGGAGAGTCTGGAAGTGGGAAAACAATTACTTCTAAGGCGATTATGCGATTAATTGAATATGAAAATGGCGTTATTTCTAAAGGGAATATTTTCTTTCAAGGAAAAGAGCTTACATCCCTCGATCAAAAAATGCTGCAAACAATTAGGGGAAAGAAAATTGCTACTATCTTCCAAGAGCCACTTTCAGCATTTGATCCTGTTTTTACGATTGGATATCAAATAACAGAAATGATAAGAAAACATCTGAAATACACAAAAAAGGAGGCTTGGAATCAGGGGATAGAACTATTAAGAAAAGTAGGTATATCAGAACCAGAGCAACGGATGAAACAGTTCCCAAATGAATTCTCAGGTGGAATGTTGCAAAGAGCAATGATAGCTATGGCTATATCTTGTGAGCCAGATTTGCTTATTGCAGATGAACCCACCACAGCCTTAGACGTGACGATCCAACAGCAAATTATCGAATTATTGAAATCGCTGAAAGAGGAGCTTAATATGGCTTTGCTGTTAATTACTCATGATTTAGGGGTAGCTGCAGACCTTGCAGACAGAATAATTGTCATGTATGCAGGAGAAGTGGTAGAAGATGCATCCGTGAGCCAGCTTTTTCAAACTCCTCACCACCCATATACGAGAGGATTATTGAAGTCCATTCCAAAAGTCGAGGGTCAAACGAAGAATAAATTATATTCGATTGAAGGAAGCATTCCACCTTTAAACAATCCGCCAAATGGCTGTCTTTTTCATCCAAGATGCCCATTTGCGACGGAGAAGTGTAAAAAAATAAAACCCCAATTAACTAGTGTAAATAATCGGTTAACGGCGTGCTTTTACGCAGAGGAGTTAATCAAAAGAGAAGACTGGGAAGATGATCATAGAACAGAAAGAAAAAGACAGTATATTGGCGGACTTGCAGAGACAAAGGATCATTCTCAAAGCGAAATACTAATTGATATTCAAAAATTAAGTTTACATTATTCATTTGGTAAAGGAATAATAAAAAAAGGGAAAGTTAAAGCGGTAGATAATGTTTCTTTTGCGATAAAAAAAGGAGAAACTTTCGGCTTAGTTGGAGAGTCAGGTAGCGGAAAATCATCCTTGGGGAGGGCTATTCTTCAATTAGAGCGCATTACCAGAGGAGATGTGCTTTTTGCGGGAAGATCTTTAGGAAAGCTTCGTAATAAAGAGTTAGGTGCCTATCGTAAAGAAATGCAAATGATTTTCCAAGATCCATACAGTTCCATTAACGCAAGGATGAAGATAGGAGAAATAATAGGTGAGCCTTTAAGCTGGCACTTAAAGCTTTCTAACGAACAACTGAAAGCACATGTTTATGAGTTATTAGAAAAAGTAGGATTAAATCCAAAATGGTATTCCAGGTATCCCCATGAATTTTCAGGAGGACAGCGGCAAAGAATTGGTATAGCAAGAGCAATTGCCTTAAATCCATCATTTATATTAGCAGACGAAGCGGTTTCTGCATTGGATGTATCAATTCAGGCTCAGATTATAAATCTTTTGCAAGCCCTGCAAAAAGAAATGGGATTGACTTATTTGTTCATTGGCCATGATTTAGGTGTTGTTCAGCATATTTCGGATAGGATTGGAGTGATGTACCTAGGAAAGTTAGTGGAAATTGCACCTAGTCACCAATTATTCAAAAAACCTTTACATCCTTATACAAGGGGATTAATTGATTCTATTCCAAATACAAAAACAAACAAGAAAATGAAAATGGAGGGGGAAGTTCCATCACCAGTTAATCTTCCCTCAGGCTGCCGCTTTAAAACAAGATGCCCATTTGCGACAGAGCGTTGTTCGCTGAAGGAACCAGAATTAATAGAAATCGAAAGAGATAGATTCGTATCATGTCATTTTCCTTTGTTAACAAATTAAGAGGAAGAAAAAGATCTATGTAAGGGAGGCAAATATAGTGAATTTACGTAGTGGGAGAAAATACACCTTGTTTTTTCTAGTAACACTTAGTTTATTGTTAACTGCTTGCCAATCGACTAGTCAAGAAAAAGCGGGAGGAGAAGAGGCACAACCACAATCGGGAGGAGAATTAATCTATGGACTTGCTACTTCACCTGATAGCTTAGATCCTCATACTAGTGGAATGGCAGTATCGACACGAGTGAATAACAGTATTTATGAGAAGTTAGTATACCAAACCTCTGACAATAAAATCGAGCCATGGTTAGCAACAAGCTGGGAGGTTTCTAATGATCAAAAAACCTTTACTTTCAAATTGAGAGATGATGTATCTTTTCATGATGGGAGTAAATTTAATGCAGAGGTTGTTAAATACAATTTTGATAGAATAGTAAATCCCGAAACAAAAGCTGCTAGTGCTTATGCGTTAATAGAAAATTATCAGTCGTCTGAGGTGATAGATGAATACACAGTTAGAATTCATTTCTCTGCACCCACCACCACATTTTTAAATAATCTAAGTCAGCCTAAATTAGCAATAGTGTCGAAAGAGGCAGCCGAAGAGTATGGTCCTTCCTTGGCAACTAATCCAGTAGGTTCTGGGCCATATAAGTTTGTCAGTTTAGATGAAAATAACGAAATTGTCTTAGAGAGATTTGAAGATTATAGTTGGAAGGCACCTTATTCAAATCATAACGGGAAAGCATACCTTGACAAATTAATATATAAAATAATTCCTGAGGAAGCTACTAGAATTGGCAGCGTCCAAAGTAATCAAGTAAGTGCAGTGGAAACAATTCCTCCTCAAGATATACAAACGATTAAAGCTAATGGAAATTTAAAAATATATGAAGCTGAAACTGCGGGAATGCCATATGGATTATTTCTAAATCCAGAGAATGATCCTTGGAATCAATTAGAGGCGAGAATAGCGCTCCAAGAAACTATTGATATAGATTCTATTGTTAATACTTTATACTTGGGCACCTATAAGAGGGCTTGGTCTGTTTTAACTCCTACTATTTTAGGATATGATAAAGAACTTGAAAATAAGGATGTTGTCGATACTGCTCATGCCAATACTTTATTAGACGGAATCGGATGGAAGAAGAATAGCGAAGGAATCAGAGAAAAGGATGGAAAGGAGTTAGTCCTTCGATTAATTGATAGTAATGTAAATAGAGAAAAAAGACATGATATTGCCACAATTATTCAACAACAGTTAAAAGAAATTGGAGTAAAACTTGAGATTAAGACAACGGCTGATTATTATAATATAACTCACAATGGAAAAGATTATGATGTTATTGGAAATAGTAGAGTAGCTGGTGATCCAGATGTATTACGATTGTTCTTTCATTCGGAAAAACTTCCTGAAAACGGAGGATCTAACTTAGCTAGAATAGCAGATAAAGATATTGATCAGTGGTTAGAAGAAGGAGAATTGGAAATAGATCCGGAGAAAAGAGCAGACTTATATAAAAATGTGCAACAAAAATTGATAGAACAAGCCTATTTTATCCCTATTTATTTATTCCCATATACAGTAGCAACAGCGAACCAAGTTGAAGATTTAGCATTTGATTCACAAGGATATCCTTTGTTTAATGATGTATTTTTTAAAAATGATTAAGAAAAGATATAACCCTATATAAGTGAATTAATGTGTAAAAAAAGAAATGTGGTGATAATTGCGATGAGATTTATATTATTTTCTCTTGTTGGTAATGCCAGTAATCCAATCACTGGTAAGACCTTAACAACACAACAAAAATTTCAAAATGTAGTGAATCAAGCTATTATGGCAGAGAAATTTGGGTTTGATGGTTATGGCGTTGGAGAAAGACACGGTTTTCCTTTTCTTTCCTCTTCTCCAGCTGTACTACTTGCAGCAATAGCTATGCTTACTTCGAAAATACGACTATTGACAACAGTTACAGTTTTAAGCGTGTTAGATCCAGTCCGTGTTGCAGAAGATTTTGCGACAGTAGATCAGTTATCCAAAGGACGCTTAGAGCTTATTATTGGGAAAGGTAATGATCCTAGACATTATTCATTATTTGGTATTACAGAAGAGGAGCAATGGGAATCTCTTGCAGAAAGATATGAATTACTGAAACGATTATGGAAGGAAGAATCTGTAAACTGGCGCGGGAAATATCGTCCACCTTTAAATGATGTAACTGTCGAACCAAGACCATACCAAAACAGTATTCCTATTTGGCATGGGAGTGCATCCAGCACGTTATCAACAGAACTAGCTGCCAAAAATGGAGAACCAATTTTTTCATCTAATGTCTTTCATCCAATTACTAAATATAAGAAATTAATTGATCATTATAAGGAGAGATTGGCATATTACGGATTTGATCCTGCTCAAGCATTGGTGGGATCAGGAGCGGGGAATTTATATATCGCCAATACAAAGGAGGAGGCAATAAATAAATTTAAACCATATTATAATGCGTTTAGTAGTTCAGATGCTTCTAAGCATAATCAGTCTCCGTTTGTAAATCTAGAGGATTACATCAATAATGGCCCATCTCTTGTAGGCTCTGCAGATTCTATTATTGAAAAAATTTTATATTATCATAAATTCTATGGGCACCAGGTGCAAGGGATAAGTGTAGATGGATTGAAGGAAGAGGAACAGCAGGAACAAATTCAGCGCTTTGCTGAAAATGTAATGCCAGTATTAAAAAAGGAAATTCCAAATTTTGTTTGGGAAAGTAACCAGGTTCCTACTCTATAGATCCTTAAGTTATAAAGGAGGATAAAATTTTAATAATATAATTCCTTGTGTGACTATCGGAATAAAATGGTTTATTTTTTAAAGATAGAAAGTTGTTGGAAAACTGTAATTTATTAAATAGTAGAAGTAAATAGATATGAAAATATTGGATAATTTGAATGGAGAATGTTTATGAGTAAAGATATATTTCGTATTGCAAAAGTAGAAGATGCCCCTCAATTTTTGGAATTACTTTCTAGTGCCTTTAAACCGGTCGGAGAATTAGGGATCAATTGGCCATCTACTAATGCCACAATCGAAATGGTAACAGAAAATATCAAAAATTCAACAGCTATTGTGTTAGAGCGGGATGGCAAGCTAATTTCAACGATTACGATCCGTTTTCCTTGGGAAAGTACTCAGCCAGTTTCAGGATATCCTTTTGTATGGTGGTTTGCAACAGCCCCTCATTTAGCAGGCCAAGGGATTGGCAATAAACTGCTAAAGTATGTAGAAGATATGCTGCGTAATACATTTAAGGCTCCTGCTTATACACTTGGTACTTCTGGTCGAAAACATCCATGGCTTCTTGAGATGTATAAACGAAAAGGGTACCAAGAATATTTTCAGCATGAAAATGATGGGGACATCGGAATTTTAATGTATAAGGTACTAATTCCAGAAAGATTTGATGCCGCTATTTTAGGAGCACCTCCCTTCGAGGATAAAGATAAAGAGTTAAAAAAATCTTCTGTTTAATAGAAAAGAAAGCAAAATTCCTGTTGAAATTCGCAGCAATTAAATTCAACAGGATTTGGATTCAGAAGGAATATAAGGTTCTATGAAAAGAAGATAATTAGGTAAGCAGAAGTATTTGGAAAGTTTATCGTTAGATTTACTTAGTAAAAATACGGGAGTAACGATGCTTATTGATACCAATGAAACGAGCTTTGCCTATGAAGCAGCCGACAGAGTTATTTTTATGGAAAATAGGGTAATTATTGAACCGGGGACTACAAAGGAAGTTTTCGATCAAACAAAAGAAGAACGAACCAAGCAGTTTTTAGCGCTTTTTCCTCCGTAAAGTCGGAAAAAAATAAAAGTGAAGATTACGCAAACAGATGCAAAAGCAAGTATTAGATAACATTGGATAGAGAAAAAGCTTGTTCCATGCGGAATGGTGGGACATAAGTATTTCAATCAAATATAACCCCAAACAAAAAAATTCGTATAATTGTTTGGGGTTTTTATTTATTTTAAGAAAGAAGGTTTGTGGTAATCACCCGCAGACTCAATACACTTCCATGGGGCTAGGCCTGAGCCTTCTCGCCACTGCGTTGCAAATAAGGAAAAAGTAGATTCATAAAAAAGTTGCAACAAGTTAGGATTATATATTGAAAAAGGAAGAAATTAACAGACTAGAGCTCTTTGTGTCCGAAAGGAAGAGGAGTAGAGAAAAAAGCTAACAGTATTCTCCTCATGCTGTATCCAAAATATAAATTTTTTGAAGCTCCCATAGGAATCTGGAAATGCTAGTTTAACTATGGATAAAAGTGATAAGTTTTGTATAATTTCCCCAAAACTTTTAGAACCAACTTTATATGGAGAGGCGGGCATGATAGCCTTGTGAAGATGAGTAGCTATTGATAATGTTGGCTTCCTGGCTCATTAATAACGCCCACAGAGGCTCCATGTAAAGTTATTACGATCCGTGAATAAAATAAATTTTTGACATTAGGCGCATAGAGTGTCTGTAGTGTAATGGAACGAATTGGTTTCGCCACTAAAATAGAGGTTGTTCGTCTTTATCCATTATATATTATATATTTTATTCTGTCCCAGCCACTATTTTGGACTAAATTAAATAGTTGCACGAGAAACATCAGTAAACAATCGAAGTACAATATTATGATGACTAATCATTTTAGTTTGTATAGTAATAACTCAAAGTACTTTCTTCTTTTTTTTCTCCATTTTTTTATAAATATAGATTAAGATAAATTGAAAATGAAGTTTTGAAACTTTTCTTTATTTAATCAGTATATGTATATAACGGAAATTTTTCACGGCAGCAGAGCAGCGCGTGGATAAATAAGGTATGATTAGTATAAGAAGAGATAAAAATTGAGGTGATTTACTTGATCCTTCATTATAAATGCCCAAATTGTGGGGGAGATATGAGCTTTAATGCAGATACAGGCAGTTTATCTTGCCCTAGCTGTGGAAATGAAGAGAATATTGAGAGCTATCCAGAAAATTTAATGACCGCTTCTTTTGAAGAGAATGAGGTGAAGGAATACCATTGTGACAACTGCGGGGCAGTATTACTAACAGAAGCAGACACAACGGCAACAAATTGTAGCTTTTGCGGTGCAGGCGTTGTTATTGCTGACCGATTGGCAGGAGCGCTTGCTCCTAAGAAAGTGATCCCTTTTACAATCAGTAAAGAAGAAGCTATGGCGGCTTTTCAAAAATGGTGTAGAAAGGGACTATTAACTCCAAAGGGATTTATGAATGCAGACAGGATAAAAAGTATTACTGGTATGTATGTACCATTCTGGCTTTATGATTTAAACAGTGATGTTGATGTAACTGCCCTTTGCACGAAGGTCCGGACGTATACAAGCGGTGATTATATCTATACGGAAACGAAGTATTATGAAGCATATCGAAAGATAAATTTAGATTATGCGAAAATTCCAGTTGATGCTTCTGAAAAAATGAAAGATGAATTAATGGATAAATTGGAACCTTTTCCATATGAACAGTTAAAAGATTTTAAAACACCTTATCTAGCTGGCTTTATTTCTGAAAAATATAATTATACGGACGCAGAATTATTACCGCGCGCAAAGGCTAAAGTGAGTGATTACATTGATTCCTTTGTACATTCCACTTTTGCTGGGTATCACACGATAAATTATCGGGATAGAAATATTGATACAAAAGCGGTCCGGAGTGATTATGTCTTGCTTCCTGTATGGATGGTCAGTTACGATTACGAAAGCCAAGAGCATATTTTTGCGATGAATGGACAAACAGGAAAAGTAGTCGGGAAACCGCCGATTAGTAAAGGCAAGGTAGCGTTATGGTTTAGCGGAATTGCTGGCGGCACATTCCTTGCATTAAAAGGTATCTCCGTCTTAATGGGTGGTGGCTTCTTTTGAGAAAAATTTTAAGGAAGTATAGTAGTTTACTATTTATTGCCTTGGCAATATTTACTCTGTTCTCAAGCAATGCAGTAAGTGCGGCTTCAGAGAATCAAACGCAATATATCTTTGATGATGCCCAGCTTTTAACAGATTCAGAAAAAACAGAACTGGAAAGCTTAGCAGAGGAATTAGGCGAAGAAGCCGAAACCGCCTTATTGATTCTTACGCTAGATGGCACAAATGGAAAAGATATTAAACGATATGTAGAAGATTATTATGATGAAGAAGCACCAGGCTATGACCAGCCTCATGGTAATACAGCTATCTTAGCCATTGATATGGAGCAAAGGGATATTTATTTAGCAGGTTTTAAAAAAGCGGAAGATGCATTGGATAATGAAACACTAGATTATATCCGCGAAGAAATAACACCTGCTTTATCAGACGGCGATTACTTAGAGGCATTCTCCACTTTTATGCATGAATCAGCTTATTATTTAGTGGATGATCCGGCTAATTTAGAAAATGATTATGATTATAGCGGCATAGATGAGGCTAGAAATGAATATAGCGAGGAAAATAATGCAAGTGGAATGCCAGCATTTTTCTTCCATTGGGGCTTTCAGCTGATTGCCTCGCTCGTGATTGCAGGGATTATCGTGAGTATAATGGTTTTCCAATCAGGGGGAAAAGTAACCGTGGATGGCAATACGTATATGGATAACTCGAAGATTATAAATAGACAGGATCGCTTTATTCGAAAAACAGTAACAAAACAAAGAAAGCCACAAAACAACTCAGGTGGCGGTGGCGGGATCACTGGCGGTGGTCACTCCCATAGTGGAAGCAGAGGAAAATTCTAAACAAGTATTTTACTTAGTGAAAGGGGCTAAAAAAGGATGTCATTTTTTCGTAATCAATTTGCCAATGTAGTGGAATGGGAAGAATTTCGTGAAGATATGATTTTTTATAAATGGAAAAATCGTGAAATTAAAAAGGGAAGTAAATTAATTATTCGCCCAGGTCAGGATGCTATCTTTTTAAACAATGGCAATATAGAAGGAGCTTTTCAAGAGGAGGGCGAGTATGACATTGAGTCGCAAATTGTCCCATTTCTATCCACTTTAAAAGGCTTTAAATTCGGATTCAATAGTGGAATGCGAGTAGAAGTGCTATTCGTCAATACAAAGGAATTTACAGTTAAATGGGGCACGAAAAACGCAATAAATATACCAGCAGCTGGACTTCCTGGTGGAATGCCAATAAGAGCAAACGGAACCTTTCAGTTTAAAGTAAAGGATTATATATCGCTGATCGATAAAATTGCTGGGATTAAAAATCAATATTTAGTAGAAGATGTAAAAATCCGCATTATCTCTGTACTGGATCAATTATTAATGAAGTGGATAGTCACAGCAGGTAAGGATATGTTCAATCTTCAAGCAAACTCCTTTGAAATTGCCAAAGGCATTCAAGACGATTTAAATAGCCAGATGATGGAAAGTGGGCTTGCGATTACAGGCTTCCAGGTTATGAGCTTCAGCTATCCAAAAGAAGTACAGGATATGATTAATAAAAATGCCTCACACGGAATGGTTGGCAATATAGATAAGTACCAGCAAATTTCGCTGATTGATGGCATGGCTAATGGGAAAATGTCCGGCGGGGGTGCAGCGTCTGATATGGCTGGCATGATGATGGGAATGAATATGGCTAATCAAATGATGGATAAAATGAATAAGCAAAACCAAAGCCAGGGGCAAAATCAGCAGCAAACGCCGGCTCCACAACCAACACCAGAAGCAGCATCCCAGAATCAAGAGAAAAAACGGCCCAATTTTTGTCCGAATTGTGGAACGAAAACAGGGGAAGGCAATTTCTGCTCCAATTGTGGCCATAAATTAGTATAAAAGCGACGCCAAAACGGTTTTCCATAGAGGGAAACCGTTTTGGGTTTATCGGTTGCTATTTTACAAACACAAAAAGCATTTTATTGACATTATATAGAAGGTGAGGTAAATTAGTTAGTATTCTAAGTAATTAAAAAGGAAGGAATGAAAATGAAGGAGAGGGAGTTTGAAGTAAATTTTCAATATCTTATTCGCACCATTAATCATAAAATTAAGCTAAGTGGTGATAAAAGGTTGGAAGCGCATGGGATTACATTAGAACAGGCCCGTACTATGGGTTTCATTGATGCTCATGAGGAGCAGGGGATTACGCATAAGGACCTAGAAACAAGGTTTAATCGAAAAGGTTCCTCCATCAGTAGTATCATTCATAATTTGGAAAAAAAAGATTTTATAAAACGTACAATTGATCCAAAGGATGAGCGTAGAAAGTTATTGTCTCTTTCAGAGAAAGGGAAAAAAATCGTAGGTGATTTTGAAGTTTTTTTTGCTAATGCTGAGAATATGCTGGTTGAGGGTTTTAGTGATGAAGAGAAAAAGCAGCTATTTCATTTTTTAGAACGAATGAATGTAAATGTAGACAAACAGCTTTAGCAAAGTGATATCTTACAGGGGTATCACCGTATATAGTTAGAGTTCTAAGTAAATGAACTGAATTGTTTTTCGTTTTCAATACATTTAGATTAAGTACGGTTCAATGAATGAAGTCTGTTTATTACAACTATATAGTTAGAAGTCTAATTATTTAGTTAGATTTCTAACTAAATAAAAAGAAAGTAGTGATAATATGGAAAAAGAAAATCTTTATTATTTTGAAAAAGCACCAATTGCTAAAGCAGTTGCCCATTTTGCTATTCCAATGATGCTTGGTATGTCAATGACAGTAGTTTATTCGATTTTAAATGCTTATTTTATTGGCTTTTTACAGGACACTGCGATGCTTACAGCTATTACACTAGCACTTCCAGTCTTTGCTCTAATCATGGCTTTTGGAAATTTAATAGGAATGGGAGGAGGTACCTATATATCAAGGCTTCTTGGTGAAAAAAATTATTATAGAGTAAAACAAGTATCTTCGTTTTCTATTTACAGTTCTATTTTATTAGGTTTATTAATCATTATAGCTACACTTCCATTTATAGATTCGATTGTTTCATTATTGGGTAGTAGCCTCCATTCCTTTGATTATACAAAACAATACGTAATGATGTTAATTATTGGTTCACCGTTTATTATTTTATTTTTTACTATGGAACAATTAGTTCGATCAGAAGGTGCGGCAAATGTTTCCATGATTGGAATGATACTTAGTGTAGCCATAAATATTGTGCTTGATTTATTGTTTATTTTTGTTTTAAAGCTAGGAATTATGGGGGTCGCAGCAGCAACCATTCTCTCAAATATTATGGCTTGTATTTATTTTAGTTATTATATGGGAAAAAAGAGCAAATTTCTTACCTTATCTTTTCGGAATTTTTCATTCGAAAAAACTATCCTTAAGCATATTTTAACGATTGGGGTTCCGGTATTTTTGATGAATGTTTTTATGGGAGTTACAGCCCTCTTCTTTAATCACTTTATGATGATATATGGAGATAAAGCTGTTGCTGCTTATGGAATTTCCTCAAGATTACAACAGTTTCCAGAGTTTTTCATCATGGGAGTTTGTGAGGGTGTAGTGCCGTTAATAGCTTATTCCTTTACAGCAGATAGAAAGCGGATGAAAAAAGTTGTGTCGTTTACGAGTAAGCTTATACTAGGAATGGCCGTTCTTTTCGGATTAATCATCTTTTTTGCATCCAGCAACCTTATCGGTTTATTTACTAATGATATCGCATTAATTACTGTAGGAAGCTATATCTTAAAAGTAACGTTCTTATCTATGTTTTTATCTGGATTTACGTTTTTAATTATTGGGATGTTTCAGGCGACTGGTCAGGGAACTGCTGCCTTTGTTATGGCCTTTGTGCAAGGATTGGTGTTAATTCCTATTTTGTTTTTTGCTAATTTCACTTTTGGTTTTCATGGTGTCGTTTGGTCCCTGTTTTTAGCAGATAGTATTACATTCATAGTAGCCGCAGCAATACTATATGTATTAAGAAATAAATTAAATAGTCCTTCTGTGGAAGAGTTGCTGCAGGGAGAATAATACGCCAAAATAATGGATTCTTGCTTTGATAAACAAAAATGCAATATTGCTGCAATAGGGGAAGGGGAAGAAATACTACCTGTATTCTCAGCAATATTGCAGAGATAGTGTCTATTTATGTAAGGTATAAGGAGAACGAGAGAAATTTAGTCTTTATCGGTTTACAATCAATAAATTATAAAGTAGTATGTAAGAGGTTTAAAGATTACAAGCAAGGAGTTGAATTTTTATGAGTACTCGAAAGTGTATGGAACCTGAACCAGAACCCACGGCCATGAAAGAGGAAGTCATATATAGCCCTTCCTTTAGAAGTTTGAATACTGATAAAGATTCAACTTTATTTGGCAGAGAATGTTGACTTCCTCTACAACAAGAGGAGGTAAAAGCATGAGAAAAATTTATATTTCAAATGAAGATGGAATGTTGCAGGAAACAGATAAAATAGTCAATGGCTGCTGGATCAATTTAATAGCACCAACAGAGCATGAGATAACAGAAATTGCAACAGGTTTAGATATTCCATTAGCGTTTATGAAAGATCCATTGGATGAAGAAGAGCGTTCAAGAATTGAAAAAGATGGGGAGAATATATTGATCATTGTCAATCTTCCGCTCGTTTCGTTTGATGAAAAAAAGACACAAATTTATGACACCATTCCATTAGGAATGATTATTTCCAAGAATTGCTTTATTACTGTCTGCTTAAAGGATAATCCTATTTTTCAACAATTTTCTGAAGGGAGAATGAAGAGCTTTTTTACGTACAAAAAAACTCGTTTTTCCTTGCAAATACTGTATAGTATGGCGACAGCTTATTTAAAATATTTAAAGCAAATCAGCAAGAAGACAGATAGCATTGAAAAAGAACTACAGCAGTCCATGAAAAATAAAGAGCTTTTCTCTTTGCTTAACATCGAAAAAAGTTTAGTGTACTTTACGACTTCTTTAAAATCGAATAATATTGTTATGCAAAAAATGCTCAAAAGTAATTATTTGAAAATGTATGAAGATGATCAAGAATTGCTAGAGGATGTTATCATAGAGAATCAGCAAGCAATTGAGATGGCTGAAACCCATATGTCGATTTTAAGTGGGATGATGGATGCCTTTGCTTCGGTTATTTCCAATAATGTTAATATGGTCATGAAGTTTCTCACATCCTTCACCATTATTTTATCCTTACCAACAATGGTTGCGAGCTTTTACGGAATGAATGTGCATATTCCATTTCAGGATATGTCCTATTCTTTCACCATTGCAATTATGATTTCCTTCTTATTATCAGGAATAACCGCTCTAGTCTTTTGGAAAAAGAAGTTCTTTTGACAATGTACAGCTCCTCCCTATGATAGGGAGGAGCTTCTTTAATAAAACGAACGAAATTCTTTCGGTGTAAACCCCGTTTCCTTTTTAAAGGTGGCAACAAAATGACTGGTGTCATTGAAGCCAATTAAGAACGTAATGTCCTTGATTTTTATATCTCGATTGGTAACTAAGATTTCTTTTGCCTTTTTTATTCTGTATGCAAGGACATATTGATAGACAGAAACACCGACAAAGCGTCGAAAAAGCTTATTCAAATATTGTGGGGAGATATAGAGTCTCTTTGCGATATCGGCAATATCACATTTCTCTACATAGTTTGTTTCAATCCATTGGATACTTGGCCAAATATATTGCTGATATAAATCATTGGTATGGACGGTTCTATGTAAGCCATGGTCTCGTATATTTAATAAGAAGGTATACACATCAATGGAAAGCTGCTGCTGCTGGCTATTTTGGTTTTCGTTTTTTATACGGGACAACATTCTTCTCGTCCAATCACTGTAAGAAAAATCTGGGCAATCGTTGGCAAGATAGTAGGGAGCAGCTCCAAGGATATCTGCTATATTTGGAGAAAAACTACCGTTAATCGTTAAAAAATTTGTTTGCCAGCCATTGGCGGAAATAGCCTCATAGTAATGTGAAACAAATGGTGCAATCAGAATTCCTTCTGAAGGTCTTAAGCGGATTTTTTCATTTTCAATAGTGACCTCCCCTAACCCCTTTTCCGTTTGTAACCAATGGTAATACGGATAGCCATCCGCTCGCATAATCATTTCTTGCTCCCACTGATAGCCGATGCTTTCGATGGAAAAGGGGTTAGAACCATCTAATAAATTAAAATGTACTTCCATTTATGTATCCCCTTACATTAGTTTCATATTTTTATATAAACTAGTTACTCTTATTATACTTTTTCTTTATTTGCCTATCTATAATGAATGTATAAAAAAAGGTGGAGGGATGAAGATGGCGAAAAAAGTATTTAACCGTATTTTATATGGAGGAGATTATAATCCGAATCAATGGCCAAAAGATATTTGGGAAGAGGATATGCGGATATTTAAAAAGGCGGGTATTAATTCAGCGACGATTAATGTTTTTTCATGGGCAAAAATTCAACCTTCTGAAGATGAATACTACTTTGAGGAGCTAGATGACATAGTTGAAATGCTGAGCAAGGATAAATATGACATCATCCTGGCTACGTCGACAGCTTCGTTACCAGCATGGATGGTAAAAAAATATCCTGAAGTAGCTCGAACAGATTATGAGGGCAGACACCATAAATTTGGACAGAGACATAATGCCTGCCCAAATAGTCTCGTTTACCAAAAGTATGCAAGTAAACTAGCGGGGAAATTAGCAGAAAGATACGGAGATAATCCATATGTTACTTGTTGGCATATTAACAATGAATATGGCGGCGAGTGTTACTGTGAAAACTGTGAAAAGGCATTTCGAGTGTGGCTGAAAAAACGATATCAAACGATTGAAGCATTGAACCAAGCATGGAATTTGGAATTTTGGGGTCATACTATCTATGCGTGGGATGAAATCGTTCTTCCGAATGCACTAAGTGAAGGAATTGGCAGTGATAAAACCGCATTTGCTGGAATATCTATCGATTACCGCCGCTTTAATTCCGATAGTATGCTGGAAAATTACAAGATGGAACGGGATGCTATACGAAAATATGATGCCGATACGCCCATCACCACAAATTTAATGGGCACTTATAAAAATTTAGATTACTTTAAATGGGCAAAAGAAATGGATCTCGTTTCATGGGATAATTATCCAAGCTATAATACACCATTGAGCTACACAGCGATGTGTCATGATTTAATGCGCGGGCTTAAAGATGGGCAGCCGTTCATGTTAATGGAACAAACCCCTAGCCAGCAAAACTGGCAGCCTTATAATTCCTTAAAGCGACCTGGAAAAATGCGGGCACAAAGTTACCAGACGTTAGCACATGGAGCAGATACGATTCAATTTTTCCAGCTGCGTCGTTCAGTCGGAGCATGCGAGAAATTTCATGGTGCTGTTATTGAGCATGTCGGCCATGAAAATACAAGAGTGTTTCGCGAGGTAAGGGAACTTGGGAATGAATTACAGAAATTAGGGGATGAATTTTTAGGCTCTACCATTCATAGTAAGGTTGGTATCATTTTTGACTGGGAAAACTATTGGGCACTTGAGTATACGAGTGGACCAAATAAAGATTTAAAATATGTTGATCAAATTCATCAATACTATCAATACTTTTATACAAAGAATATTTCAGTTGATATGATATCGGTTGATAGTGACCTTTCTAAGTATGACGTGGTCGTTGTCCCAGTTCTTTATATGATGAAAGCTGGGCTGGCAGAGCGAATCACCGCATTTGTGGAAAATGGCGGACATTTGGTTACTACTTTTATGAGTGGAATAGTTAACGAATCAGATAATGTCTATCTTGGCGGTTACCCAGGGCCATTAAGAGAAATAGCAGGAATCTGGGTCGAGGAAATTGACGCATTAGCCCCAGAACAAAAGAACGGGGTTGAATTTGTGGATGGTAATGTCTATGTCTGTCAGCTGCTATGTGACATTATTCATCTAGAAGGAGCAGAGACCGTTGCTTTTTATAAAGAAGATTTTTACGGAAATACACCAGCTATTACAAAAAACACTTATGGAAAAGGGACTGTATGGTATGTTGGTACACAGGTAGAAGAGGACGGCCTTACTCATTTATTGAACCAAGTGATAGAAGGAACAGAGGCAAAGCCGATTTGTTCGCACGGAGAGGGCTTGGAAATTACCAAAAGAGATACAGACGAAGCTTCGTTTTATTTTGTCATTAACCAACAGGTAAACAAGCAGCTATTACCGAAAGATCTGGTTGGCAAAGTTAATCTACTAACTGGAGAAGTGGTGAAGGAAGCTGTGGAATTAAAGCAATTTGATGTACTTATATTGAAATAAAAATTACGTGGAGTTTGGCTACATCGAATAAGTCGATGTAGCTTTTTTATTTGGGAGGAAGGTGGATGGTATTTGCTGATAGATGAAGGGGCGGGCGAGATGACGCTGCTGGAGGGGGGGAAAGTCACAATTTGTGAGAGAGAAGGAAAAGTGGTGTTCATGGAGGGGATGAAAACCACAATCCTGGGAGACTGAGGGGAAAGTGGCGTTCATGGAGAGGATGAAAACCGAATACTGGAGACCGAGGAAAAAATGGTGTTCATCAAGCGGATGAAAACCACAATCCAGGAAGGAAGAGGAAAAAGTGGTGTTCATCAAGCAAATGAACACCACAATCCAAGAAGGCCGAGGAAAAAATGGTGTTCATCAAGGGGATGAAAACCACAATCCAGGAAGGAAGAGGAAAAAGTGGTGTTCATCAAGCAAATGAACACCACAATGCAGGGAGACCGAGGAAAAAATGGTGTTCATCAAGCAGATGAAAGCCACAATCCAGGAAGGAAGAGGAAAAAGTGGTGTTCATCAAGCAAATGAACACCACAATGCAGGAAGACCGAGGAAAAAATGGTGTTCATCAAGGGGATGAAAGCCACAATTCAGGAAGACCGAGAAAAAAATGGTGTTCACCAAGCAAATGAACACCACAATCCAAGAAGGCCGAGGAAAAAATGGTGTTCATCAAGCAGATGAAAGCCACAATCCAGGAAGACCGAGGGAAAAGAGGCGTTCATCAAGCAAATGAACACCACAATCCAGGAAGACCGAGGGAAAAGAGGTGTTCATCAAGCAAATGAACACCAACAATCTCAGGACTAAACAAAAAAATGGTGTTCATTAAAAGAAGATTTAAAACAAAAAGAAAAGGTGCTTTTCTTCAAACACCTTTTCTTTAGACGTAAAGTTTTATTCTATTAATTTGTACGACTTTTATCAGATTGACTACACGGGATTACTATAATAAGTAATGAAATTTATATCTTGATCGTAATTTCCAAACCCTTTTCCAAATAAAGTAACGCCGCCAAGATTTTCTGCATCTTCTTTTACTTCTACTTTTAAATCCCACATCCCACTTTGTTCTTCGCGAAACTGATCAATGGTAGTATCGGATAATTTTTTGCCATCAGCATAAACGCCATGCTTAGTGATGCGGATAGTAAGTAAGATACCGTATTGGTTGGTATCATTTGGCCACCAGCCGGGGGTAAAACGGCCTCTTGTATCAGAGAAGTCTCCTGGACTGGTCCATGTACACAGTTCTTTACCGTTTAAAGAAAACGTAATATCAGAAGGCCAGACATTATTCGAATAAGGAAATTCAGAAGAAGCTTCCAAGACAATATCAATCATCTCTAGTTTATCTTTTTCTTTCAGAATGGAAGGAATACGATATTCAATAAATCCTTTTGTGAACCACAGGATAGCTGCTTGGTTTTTTTCTGGATCCATAAAGTATTTAGGATCATCGTATTCGCCGATAGCTTTAGCGATAGTCGCCAGGCCGCAGGTAGGGTAAACTTTAAAATTAAAATAGTGACCTACAGGAATTTCTTGTTTATAGGTTTCAAAAGCAGAGTAAATCTTTTGAGGAAATTGTATTTCGATTCGATCTACTTTTAGGATAGCAATTTTTTGCAGACCAGATTTGCCAGGGATCGTTTCAGTTTTTACTAAACCTGCATCACTCATTTTTGTAATATGTCTACTGACTATTGCACTGCTTATATTCAATTCCTTTGCGAGTTCGCCAATATTCATTTTTTTCTTGGATAATAATTTAATAATGTTTATTCGTGTAGGGCTGGATAGAACCTCGTACACAGGGATAGAATTTTCCGATATATCTAATTGCATCTTTGGTACCCCCTTTATTACTATTATATTACTACAAGAATAAATGAATAGCAAAATCAAATATTTTATATAACCAATAGGTTAATCAATATTAATATTTTTATCATAATAGTATACTAACTAGTTATTGACAACGCTTTCTTATTGTATTATATTTTAGTCATGAGTTTATCTTTTTAACTATGTAACTAGCAATAGTAGAAAGGAGGATATCGTACATAGTATTGTGAACAACTTAGTATCCTGTTATTGTTTTTCCAAAAATTGAAAATGGAGGAATCACAACATGCAAGTGAATTTATTAGTTGATAAGCAAGGACCAACAATAAGTAAATATATTTATGGACAATTTGCAGAACATCTAGGACGGTGCATTTATGAAGGTGTTTGGGTTGGTACCGACTCTGATATTCCAAATGAAAATGGAATTCGTAAAGATGTGGTAAATGCATTAAAAGAGATTCAAATTCCTGTAGTTCGTTGGCCAGGTGGTTGTTTTGCTGATGAATATCATTGGAAAGACGGGATTGGACCAATAGAGAATAGAAGTACAATAGTGAATACACATTGGGGCGGAGTAACCGAAAATAATCACTTTGGTACACATGAATTTTTTGAATTGATCCGCCAATTAGATTGTGAAGCGTATATTAATGGGAATGTAGGAAGCGGTACAGTCCAAGAAATGCAAGAATGGGTGGAGTATATGACCATGAATGGCGAATCTCCAATGGCAAACCTCCGCCGGCAAAATGGCCAGGAGGAAGCTTGGAAAGTAGCATTTTTTGGTGTAGGTAATGAATCTTGGGGCTGTGGCGGAAATATGCGTCCAGAATATTATGCGGACCTTTACCGGAGATATCAGACCTATGTTCGGAAATATGGAGAGCATAATATCTACAAAATTGCCTGTGGGGCAAATGTAGATGACTATAATTGGACAGAAGTATTAATGAAAAATGCAGCAAGATTTATGGATGGAATCAGCCTGCACCATTACTCCATTCCAACCAGAGTATGGCAGGATAAAGGCGATGCTGTAAATTTTCCAGAAGAACAGTGGTATTCTGTATTAGAGCATGCTCAGTACATGGACGAATTGATTACAAAACACAGTACAATAATGGATAAATATGATCCCGAAAAACGTGTTGGTTTAATTGTAGACGAGTGGGGAGCTTGGTATAACGTAGAACCTGGAACAAACCCTGGCTTCTTATATCAGCAAAATACTATTCGTGATGCTATGCTTGCTGCAATTACATTAAATATTTTCCATAAGCATGCAGACCGAGTTCATATGGCGAATATTGCGCAGATGGTGAACGTTTTGCAGGCAATGCTATTAACAGAAGGGGAGAAAATGATCAAAACCCCTACTTATCATGTTTTTGATTTGTATAAACATCATCAGGATGCAGAGTTAGTTGATTCTTATGGGGATGAAAGTAATCATGTAACATATACAGCTTCTAAGAAGGATGGAAAATTAACCGTTTCTCTATGTAACTATGATTTAACGGAAACGAGAGAAATTACCCTTTCCAGAGAAAAAGGGGAGTTTGAAATAGTGGAAGCAGAATATATTACGGCAGATACAATGAATGCCCATAATACATTTGAAGAACCAGAGGCTGTAGCAAAAAAAGAGTTTACTAGCTATATAGTAGAGAAAGGAACATTAAAGGTTACTTTACCGCCTATGAGTGTTGCAAGCATCATAACAAAGGAAAACTAAGATGGCTTGTGTAGGCTGCGAGCTAAAGGAACAAGTTAGTCAATTAGATGTTGATACACTTGTTCAAGAACAGCTTTCTTTCGAAGTAGATTTAGCGCGAGAGGAAATAAGAGAGCTGCGATTGAGCATATGTGCCAAATGCGAACACCTAAATCAGCATACATGTGGAAAATGCGGATGTTTTGTTCGCTTCCGTGCTAGCTTAGACAAAAAAAGCTGTCCTGATAAAAAGTGGTAGGACTAATAAGAATGAAATATCGAGTGAGATAAAGGGAGGCAGCACATTGCTGCCTTCTTTCTTTATGAATAAAAGTACAAACAAATATTTTTTAGAGAAAAAGGTGTAATCTTTTTAAGAGAAGGGAAAGAAAAAAGCAAAAAATGTATGGAAAAAAATTGGCTGCAACCTTATAATAAACTTTTGAATTTAAATGGAAAAATAAAATTTTTTTATAAGATGAACTTATGCAAAAAAGTAATAAAAATTTTTTAGCGTTTATCTAAAGACAAATATTTTTTAGGGTGATAAAAAAGTAAGAGCCTTCTTTTTAAATGAAAAGTCGAATGAAAACAGTCTGTATCAAATGTTAGTTAAATTCATTCAAAATTATTCGACAAGGAAATATAAAAATCTATCAAATTTAAGCGATAATTGTTGACAAAAAAATATAAAAGTACGTTATTGACTCTTACCTCAAAAAAGGATTATATAGTCTTAGACACAATATATTGAAACGGAATATCGACATCTATCTATATTTAGTAGACTTTGTAAGAAATGGAGCGTATTGCTTAAAATATAGCTTTTTTTCTTTTTTTTATTCAAGTCTTTGCAAGGAGGGAGAATTAGTGCTTATTGTTTATGACAGTAAGACGGGAAATGTACGAAGATTTTTTAATAAATTAGGACTTCCAGCAAATAAAGGAATCGAGATAAGCGCTGGGTTAAAAGTTCATGAACCATATATACTATTAACTTACACAACCGGGATGGGACAAGTTCCTCAAACAACTTTAGACTTCCTTAAAATAAATCATCCAAACCTTCATGCTGTAGTTGCCAGTGGAAATAAAAACTGGGGCCAGAATTTTGCTTTAAGTGCTAATAAAATATCAACCATGTACGGAGTACCAATCTTACATAAATTTGAAATGAGTGGTATGCCTGAAGATGTAGAGATAGTTAGAGAAAGGGTGCAAAGTATTAGCTATGAGACATATAGAACTAAACAACGAAGTGACACAGCTTAATGAAAAGGGGTTTTTCCGCCTCGAAAAAGATAAAGAAGCTGTTGCTGAATTTCTAGAATCTGAAATCAATCCAAAATTGATTCGTTTTGACTCTATTGAACAAAGATTTAAATATATGGTGGAAGAGGACTTCTATTATCCACAGGTTTTAGAACAATACAAGATTTCGGAAATTGAGGAAATTACAAAGCTTGTATATGCATATGAATTTGAGTTTCAATCCTATATGGCCATATCCAAATTTTATAAAGATTATGCCTTAAAAACAAATGACAAGAAGCAATACCTTGAAACATATGAGGACCGAATTATTATTGTTGCTTTATTCTTGGGACAAGGTGATTTCGAAAAAGCAAAGAAAAATGCAATCGCAATGATTGAACAGCGTTACCAGCCTGCTACACCTACTTTCTTGAATGCAGGTAGAAGTCGCCGTGGTGAGATGGTTTCTTGCTTCTTATTAGAAATGGACGACTCTTTAAATTCGATTTTCCATAATATTAATACATCTGGACAGCTATCGAAAATAGGAGGAGGCGTAGCCCTTAACCTTTCGAAGCTTCGTGCCCGCAATGAGCAAATAAAAGGAATTGATAATGCTGCATCAGGTGTAGTGCCTGTCATGAAGCTTCTAGAAGATACTTTTTCTTATGCAAACCAATTGGGGCAGCGAAAAGGCGCAGGTGCTGTCTACTTAAATATTTTCCATTGGGACATTGTGGAATACTTAGATACAAAGAAAATCAATGCCGACGAGAAGTCGCGGATCCAAACACTTTCAATCGGCCTAATTGTGGAAAATAAATTCTTCCAATTAGCGAAAGAAAACAAAGACCTATACGTATTCGCACCATTCAGTGTGTACAAGGAATATGGCATTCATATGGATGACATGAGAATGGATGAAATGTATGAGGAGCTTGTAGCTAATCCGAACGTGAAAAAACGTGTCATTATGTCTGCACGTGAAATGCTGACAAAAATCGCACAAATCCAATTGGAGTCTGGTTATCCATATTTTATGAATAAATCAAATGCCAATAAAGGACATGCTCTTAAAGATATTGGACAAATTAAAATGAGTAATTTATGTACAGAGATTTTCCAGCTTCAAGAGACATCAGAAATTACGGATTATGGACAAGAAGATATTATTCGCCGTGATATTAACTGTAACTTAGGCTCTTTAAACATTCCAAATGTGATGAAGCCAGGCGAAGTATTCAGAGATTCTGTTCATGTTGGTATTGAAGCATTAACTACTGTATCAAATATTTCAGACATTCAAAATGCTCCATCTGTTAAAAAAGCTAATGAAGAACTTCATGCAGTCGGTTTAGGGGCGATGAACCTTCATGGCTATTTAGCGAAAAACAAGATTAGCTATGAGTCAGAAGAAGCAAAAGATTTTACTGCTACTTTCTTTATGATGATGAACTTCTATTCTATTGAGAAGAGCATGTTAATAGCTAAAGAAAGAGAAGAAACATTTAAAGAGTTCGAAAAATCGGAGTATGCTAAAGGAACTTATTTTGAAAAATATAAACAAGTAAGCTTTGCTCCGAAAACAGACAAAGTAAAAGAATTATTTGCAGGTATTTATATTCCAACTTGTGAAGACTGGGCAGAATTAGCTGCACAAGTGCAAAAACATGGGATGTATAATGCGTATCGCTTGGCTGTTGCACCAACCCAGTCAATAGGGTATATCCAAAATGCGACAGCATCGGTAATGCCGGTTGTTAACCAAATTGAGTCTCGCACTTATGCTAACTCTACGACTTATTATCCGATGCCATATATGGATGAAACGAACTTCTGGTATTATAAATCAGCGTTTGATATGAACCAATTCAAGGTAATGGACTTAATCGCTGCAGCTCAAGAGCATGTTGACCAAGGGATATCAACAATTCTTTACGTAAACTCAGATGTTTCTACGAAAGAATTAGCTCGTTATTATATTTATGCAAATGAAATTGGATTAAAATCACTTTACTATACAAGAACTCGCAATCTAGCTATTGATGAGTGCATTGCATGTGCCGTTTAAGAGAAGAATGAAGAAGTAGGAGGAGGAAACTCCTCCTGTTTTCTGGAATTACTGGGGGTAATAAAATGACAAAGTATGCTGTTAACTGGAATCAGCATGAAGATGATTTCACACAAATGTTCTATACACAGAATACTAGACAGTTTTGGCTGCCAGAAGAAATCAGCCTTTCTTCTGATAAAAATACTTGGGTGGAATTGTCGAAAGAGGAGCAAGATACTTACAAAAAAGTACTTGGTGGTCTTACGCTGCTGGATACAGAGCAAGGTGGCGAGGGAATGCCGCTAATTGGCATGCACATTGAAGGATTGCAGCGTAAGGGCGTTCTTTCTTTTATGGGGATGATGGAGCAAATCCATGCTAAATCGTATTCCACTATTTTTACTACATTAGCGTCTGAGGAAGAAATTGACCAAGTATTTAATTGGGTGCATAATCACCCACAGCTACAAGCAAAGGGAAAACGTATCTCTGAATATTACCAGAAGCTGTTTAGCCCGAAAATAAACAAATATGATCTATATATGGCAATGGTTGCTTCCGTTTATTTGGAATCATTCCTTTTCTATTCCGGTTTCTTTTATCCTCTATTTTTAGCTGGACAAGGAAAGCTAACTGCTTCAGGTGAGATCATTAACTTAATCATTCGGGATGAGAGCATTCATGGGGTCTATGTTGGGCTTCTCGCTCAAGAATTATATGCACAATTGACACCAGAGGAACAAGAACAAGCTACTCGCGAAAGATTAGCATTACTAGACTCTCTATATGAGAATGAATTGGAATATACACAGGATTTATATCAGCATATCGGATTAGTCGAGGAAGTAAATAAATTTATCCGTTACAATGCCAATAAAGCTTGTATGAATCTTGGCTATGAACCTGTCTATCCTTCCGAACCAATCAACCCGATTGTTGAAAATGGCATGAAGACAGATACAAAGAACCATGACTTCTTTTCTGTAAAAGGAAATGGTTATGTCAAAGCGACAAAAGTAGAACCTATATCAGATGATGATTTTGTTTTTGATTGGAAGTAAGGCAAGCTATTAAAAAGAATAGTTTAGGTGAGTGCTAGTGCTCGATAACTACCTCGAAATCCCCTCTGCTTGCGGAGGGGATTTTTTTGCCTTCTTCTCATAAGGTTGCGCCTATATTTGACGGTTCGGTACACTGGGATAAACGTAAAATGAATTTTTTTACAAAAAGTGCAACTTTATGTATGAATGAAACGTGGTCTAGGTGAAAGGGGGAAAAAGTTTGGAGCTAGATGATGCATATCGCATGTATGTAAATGAATTATATCGTTATCTATATTCCCTTTCAAAGGACCATCATACTGCAGAGGACTTGGTACAAGATGCCTTCTACCGAGCATATAAACAATTAGATACTTATGACATTCTGGAAATCAAGCCATGGTTATTCAAAGTAGCTTATCATGCATTTATCGATTACACCCGAAAAAGAAAACGAATTGTTCTAAAGGAATCCTTTCAGGAGGAAATAAACAATTCCACACCAGAAAGTAAAATCGTGCATAAAGAAAGCTTTAACCAGCTCTTATACTATATATCCCAGCTTTCAGAGAAAGAAGCAAATGCGATTATTTTGTGTGATTTCCATCAGTTTCCTTATAAAGAAGCAGCTGCAGTGCTAAATCTAAAAGAAAATACGGTGAAGAGCCATGTCTTCCGCGGAAGAAAAAAATTGAACAGGATGGTTCAAAAGGCAGAGGAAAATAGCATGGGAAAGAAAGGCAGGTAACTTATGAAAAAAGATGGATTTAAAGAAGAAGAAGAGAAAGATTATCTAAATAAAATCCAAGAGGCAATAGATGAATTTGAAGCAGAGACCCCATTTACAGATAAGGATCAGCAATTGATTGTAAGAAGAGGGAAAGTGGAGGCAAGACTTACCAACATTTTATATAGTCTTACCATTCTCCTCCTTATCATCCCGGCTGCAACGCTAGGGAGCTATCTTTACTACGGAATAGGAAATAAGGCGAATGATTTAATTGATATCATGGACAAAACGATTTATATTACCAAACCGAATGTAAGCTTAGAAGAAATGGAGATTGACAGCAAGATAGGCTTCTTCAATATGGATTTATCCTATGATCTATATAAAAGGGTAGGAAAAAAGGATGTTCGAATTGGAGATTCAAAGGCTCACTTCACCTTTAGTACGCCTTCTTTTCCAGATACAAGTTTTATTACAGAAAAACCATTTACTGAATACCGCGATGAGGATAAGGAAGTATTATTTCACCCCCATAGAGCCATTCCTTATACAGTTAAACAAGACGAAACGGTATTAAAAGGATTGCCGGATGGAACTGTTGCAGAGGCTTTTGTTTCATTTGACCAATTATATACAGAAAAAGAGCTTTTTAGTGAATTTCCAAAGGATATAGATTTAATTTGGTTCGCAGTTGATACAGGTTTAGAAGAGAAAAATTTAAGTGCAGATGGCGATTATATTTCCCCTATTGGATATCCGGCACAAGAAGATCCTGATAATTGGTCTCCTTTTAATAGCGATGAAATAAACAGTAAGCAATTCATGGAAATACTTACGTTTCTAAGCAAAAATCAAGAAACGGCAGAAACGATTGCGGAAAGACCCCTGGCTTTGCCTGAGAGAATCGCCTATCTGCAGAAAAATGGTATTCACATTTATGGAGCTGTTGTAACAGGTCCAAAAGAATCGCTTGTTAAGCTGCAGGACAACGATATGGTTAAAGGAATGAAGCTAGGGGAAGTGAGGTTATGGAATTGGTATTGAAAAAACAAAGAATAAGATCAACAAAAAATACATGGACTGGACTTGTTTCATTTTTATTAAGCTTAGTTGCATTAACAGGAATAAACTTAGGGCTTATTTTTGAGGTGGATATTTTTCCTGAATTAGTCTTTACAAAAATCCCATTCATTAGTTTGCTTTTAGGGATAATTGGTTTATTTACAAGAAATAGGTCAAGGGCGTTTGCGGTTATAGGTATTTCTCTTAGTGTTTTTATTTTCGTTTTCTTCATTATGATGTTTGGCTTAGCCTGGACAATCAATCCAAAACCATAAGCTGAAAAAAGCTACTATTAAGGTAGCTTTTTTATTTTAAAAAGAAAGAAATTTCATAATCCGAAAAATTTTTAGAAATCATGGTGAATATTTTCATTATTTGTAATACAATAACTCTTTGTGGGGAGGAGAAAGAATGAACTTATTAAGAACTACTTTACAGCATTTTAAACCATATTGGCGCAAGTTACTGATTGCCTTATTTTTCTCATTAGTTGGCGGTGCGTTTACGATTCTACCTCCAATCCTTGTCGGGAAATTGGTAGACGAAGTAATCGGTGATAAAGCGATAGCCTTTATATTATGGATTGTTTTCGGAATATTAGCAGCATTTTTAGGAAAAGCGCTATTTGAATCCTTACAAGAATTTGTACAGGTGAAGATTGGCTTTGATGTTATTACAGATATGCAGATTCGTGCCTTTAAAAGGCTTCATCGAACACCGATGTCCTTTTTCTCGAATACACCTCGTGGAGACATGTTATATCGCCTGACCCATGATGTAGAATCTATTCAGAATTTGAACAATACCGTGGTACCTCGGATTCTTCAGCAAGTGATTAGTGCGGTAGCGGCTTTTATCACCGTGTTTGCAATATATTGGCCAGCAGCGATTGTGATGTTCGCAGTATTTGCTATTTATATTTTTCCATCCTTTAAATTAGGGAAGACCATGCGGAAGATGAGTGCCGTACAAAGAGACATGAGTGCAGATATGTATCAGCATCTCCAGGAAAGCATTGAGAGTGTTCGACTAGTAAGAACCTATCAAACACAAAAAGACGAAATAGCAACTCAAGAGCAGAAACTAACAAATTGGAAAAATTATTCTATCCGGGCAGCTTTAATCGGAAAAGTCAATTGGCGTCTTGGAAATTTATTTAATATCGCTACACCTGGTGTGGTGATGCTTATTGGCGGATTGGCAATTTGGCAAGGGAATATTACGGTTGGAACCCTTATTTCCTGCTTGAATTTTATTCCGATTATGTTTCAGCCAGTTCGTTCCTTAGCGGAAAATGCTTTAACGATTCAGCAGGCGATTCCTGCTTTACAACGAATCTACGAATATTTTGATCTGCCAGAAGAGCATGAACAAAATCTTCCGAATTTTGGTTCAGTCCAAGGGGAAATTGATTTACATAATATTTGGTTCTCCTATCCAGGAAGTGAGAAGCAAGTATTAAAAGGTGTGTCGGTATCGGTAGAGAAAGGAAAGCATATCGGTATTGTTGGAACGAGTGGGGGCGGAAAGAGTACACTTATTCAAATACTGCTGGGATTATATGAACCGGAGAAAGGTTCTGTCACCATCGATGGAAAAGATCTCTTTGCTTATAATCGCAATAGTTTTCGCAGACAGGTAGGTGTGGTCTCACAAGAAACCTTCCTATTAAATAGTACGCTTCGCAACAATCTTTTATATGGTAAACCAGATGCAACGATGGAAGAGCTGGAACAGGCTGTGGAAGCGGCAGGGTTAAAAGAGCTGATTGATTCTTTAGAGGATAAATATGAAACGATTGTCGGAGAACGCGGTTTAAAACTATCTGGAGGTCAAAGACAGAGGGTTGCCCTTGCACGAGCGATATTGCGCCAGCCGCCAGTATTGATTTTTGACGAAGCGACGTCATCCCTAGATGGGGAAACAGAAGAGAAGGTTCAAGAATCGCTGGAACAGTTAATTCCAGGGAGAACAACCATTACGATTGCCCATCGCTTGATAACCGTTAGAAAGGCAGATGCTATCCTCTTGCTTGATCAAGGAATGGTTGCCGAACAAGGAACTCATGAAGAGCTGCTAGCGTTAAAAGGGCAGTATTACCAATTATATCGAGCACAATATAGCGAGCTAGAAAAGGAGATGATTGGATGAGTAAGCAGAAAATCTCCAACCAAAAGCAAATGGGCGACGGCAAACGTGTTATTCGATTTTTAATGCCTTATAAGAAATGGGTAATTGGCGATTCTATCGTTATTGCGATTAGCCAAGTTTTTTCTGCATTAATACCAACTTTAGCATTGAGCTGGCTCATTGATACCATCCTGCCAAGTGAGAATCATACATGGTTATGGGGATTAATGTGGTTATTGGTATTATCTGCTGTATTAGATTTAGGAATGATGATAATTGATGAGTATTTTTGCCATATTACAGCAAAGTCTGTTACAAATAGGCAAAAACTACGATTATTTGGACATCTGCAAGTACTGCCTTTTTCGTTTTATCAAAACAATTCATCTGGAGAATTGCTAGCACGAACTTCGGATGATCCAGATACCCTTCATAATTTTTTAGCATGGGAAGGGTCAACTTTTATGGCGAGTGCACAAGGGGTAGTGATTTATAGTATCGTTCTACTTTTCATTCACCCGTATTTAATGATTACAAGTGTTGTGCTTGGAATCCTTTTTTATTGGGCATCGAACTATGTTGGCGCAAGAACGAGAGCAGCATCAGCGGACGCTCGGGCAGAAGCCTCTAGATATTTAGAGAGATTAAGAGAATCTGTAACAGGTATTCATCTTTCCCGAGTAATGGGTGTTTCCGATAGTGAAGTGGAAAGTGTTATTTCCATTAGGGATTCTTTTGTGAAACATTCTCTAAAAGAATTAAAAGCAAGAATGCAATCGGTTGTAGTGATTGCAAGTTATAATGGTTTTGCATTAGGTCTAGTATATTTTATTAGTACATTACTTATTTGGAATAACGATTTAACAAGTGGTCAAATGCTTACGGCAGGTGGCTTAGTAACTATTGCAGCAAATGAAATGCAGCGACTTCTTCGGAATTGGCTTTCGGTCAGAAGAACAGGACCAGCGTTGGATCGCTCGGATATTTTGCTGTCACAACCGGTATCGGAAGCAGAAACGAAGCAAGGGTTGAAGGGAACAAGAGCAAAGGGTGACGTTCGTTTGAAAGATGTTTCCTTTGTTTACCCTGATAAAGAGGAGAATGTCTTAAAGGGTGTTTCATTTACCATTAAGGCGGGAGAAAAGATAGCGTTAGTTGGACCAAGTGGTTCAGGGAAATCAACGATTATTGACTTGCTGTTTCGATTATATGATACGACAGAAGGTTCGATTGAAGTAGATGGTCGAGAAATCAAAGAATGGGATACAGATTGGCTTCGCTCCCAAATGGCCATTGTCACCCAAGATGTATTAATGCGAAGTGGGACATTAGCAGATAATTTACGAATCGGCAAAAAAGAGGCAACAGAGGAAGAATTGGATGAGGTTCTCCGTGCGAGCGGTTTAGGTGAATTAGTAGACTCCCTTCCAGATGGACTAAATACAAAAGTTGGCGAAAGAGGAAGCCTTCTCTCTGGCGGTCAAAAACAGCGTCTGTCCTTAGCAAGGGCCATTCTAAAGGATGCGCCGATTCTTGTTTTGGATGAAGCAAGTTCGGCACTAGATCCAATTACAGAGGCGAAAATTAATGAAGCGGTTTTGAAAACAACGAAGAAACAAACGATATTCATTATTTCTCACCGTTTATCAACAGTATTAGCCGCAGATCGTATTATCGTATTAGATAATGGAGTAATTGTCGAAGAAGGCACCCATACAGAACTGTTACAGAATAATAATGGAGTATACACGCGCTTATTCAAGCGGGAAACAGATATAGGAGAAGCAACCGTCAATCATACAAATGCACAGTTGCTATAATTAAAGGCAAGGAACAGTAATTTCTTATGAGAGAGATTACTGTTCTTTTTGTGGTTGGAGGAGGAGAAAAGGGAACAGAGAAATGTCGAAATACTCATTTATGAAATAGTAGTGGGCTCGGTCGCTTTTTGTAGGGAAACAAAAGAATAAACGGATAAAAAATACATCGCAGAATATAAAAGTGCTATAGTTATTCTATAGTCGAAATATTCTGAGTGGGAGTAGGGGAAAGAATGACAAATATATTAAGGGAATCCTATAACAAAACAACCTATAAACTAGGCAATCATGGCAAAAGAAATGTCCAAGTATTAAAAGAAGCGTTACAAGAAATAGATGAAAATGCAGAAAGTGATATTTACGGACAAGGAAAAATAATAGAAGACTTTCAGCAAAAAATGGCTGATCTATTAGGAAAAGAAACGGCTGTATTTTTTCCCAGTGGGACAATGGCACAGCAAATCGCACTCCGTATATGGTGTGATGAAAAAGATTTAGGAAAAGTCGCTTATCACCCATTAAGTCATTTAGAAATACATGAACAAGATGGATTAAAGAAGCTTCATAAAATAGAAACGATTCTTTTGGCCGATGAGACTAGAGTCATAGGGTTAGATGATATTAAAGAGATGGAGCGCGGAGTTGCCTGTGTGCTGTTAGAATTGCCGCAGCGAGAAATTGGGGGACAACTACCAAGCTTTGAAACATTAGAACAAATTTCATTCTATTGTAAAGAACAAGGCATTAAACTCCATCTTGATGGTGCAAGATTATTAGAGGTGCTCCCTTACTATCAAAAAACTGCTGCAGAAGTATGTGCATTGTTTGATAGTGTCTATCTGTCTTTTTATAAAGGAATTGGGGGAATTGCTGGGGCCATACTTGCGGGGAATGCTGATTTTACTAGTCAATCCAAGGTTTGGAAGCGAAGATATGGCGGTGATTTAATCAGTTTGTATCCGTATATTTTGTCTGCTGACTATTATTATGAAAAACGCGCTTCGAAAATGGCTGAATACTATGAATCTGCTAAAGAGCTGGCCGCACTATTTAATGGGTGTGAAGGAGTTCGCACTCTTCCGGTTGTACCAGTGTCTAATATGTTCCACGTTCATTTTGAGTTGGGAAAAGAAGAAGTAGAACAAATTTTAACTGTTGTTCATGAGATAGCAGGAATTGGAATAAGCGGCTATGTGAAGGAGATTGACGAGAAAAACTCATCCTTTGAAATCAGCTTAGGGGATGCTTATCAAGAAGTTCCGAAAGAGGCTGTCAGGGAAATGTTTAGTTTATTTGCTGAAAAAATAAAGAAGAGAAGAGGATGACATAATGGAAATTATCCAGCAATGGGTTCAGGAAGATAGTGATTATATTCGAAGAAAACTGGTTGCTTATAATATGGAGCAACTACCAGAAAAATTAAAAAGCCCCTATGAAAATATTAGTTTTGTTGTAAAAGATGATGAGGGCATAATCAAGGCAGGTATTACTGGTCATATGTTTTGGCAGCATATGCATATTGATTTCTTATGGGTGGACACGAGTGTCAGAAAAAAAGGATATGGAAGCGAACTGCTGGCAAAAATGGAACAAGCTGCATTAGAAAAAGGATGTACATTTATTTACCTTGATACGTTCAGCTTTCAAGCTCCGGCCTTTTATGAGAAGCATGGCTATGAAGTATTTGGGACATTAGATAACTTTTCGGAAGGTGTTAAACAATATTTCTTGCAGAAAAGGCTGGTTGATGAGAAGAAGTAGAAGATCTGTTTGGCTGAAAAGAGCAAAGATAGGATTGAAATTCCCTCGGTTATCCAAATAAATATATAGACTTCACTTCTATTAATTAAATTAGAAGCCCCATTTTTTTATCCTATGGTTTGGAAAAAATAGGTTGATAATTGATTAATATATCCATATAATTTGAATAGTATAAATATTTAGATAGGAGAAAAGGGGATCAATGAGAAAATTCGCGAAAATTATTATCTATTATTTACTAGGAACTATTGCGATACTAGCATTAAGTGTTTTTCCAAAATACTTTCAAATGAGAGATTTTCCTGAGGGAGAGGGATATTTCTCCACTCTATTCTCCTTTTTGTCGAAGGAATTATTTCAAAAAGAAGGCTGGGTATACACATTAAATGGTGTAGATCAAAAACCAATATTAGATGTACTCTGGCCAGCTTTTATTTATTCGATGGAAATTTTGCTTTGCGCTATTCTCCTCGGATGCTTCGTTGCTTTTATTTTATCCTTATCATCCTTTTTTCTGCCTAAGTTTCTGTTACAGCCATTAAAAAGATTTCTGGATTTAATAGAATCAATTCCAGATATTATTATTGCTACACTTTTGCAAACAATAGTAGTTGTTATCTATATGAAAACGGGTGTAGAGATATTTGCGGTGGCAAGCTACTCCAATGAAGCCTACTTAGCCCCAATTATTACGTTAGCTATTATACCTGCTGTTTCGCTATTTAAAATATTGCTTTTAATGATGGAAGAAGAATATTTAAAGGTCTACGTTACTTTTGCCAGAAGCAAAGGGATTGCCAATATTGCTATTTTACTTAAGCATATACTGCGTAATATTATTCCGATTTCCTATCACCATTTAAAGATTATTATCTGGGGGATGCTTTCTAGTCAATTTATAATGGAACGTTTGTTTAATGTTCATGGAATTACCTATTTTCTTGTAGAGAATTTTACTCCTATCACCATCGCTGTTTCGCTCTTATTAATCTTTACTCCTTTCTTTGTATTCTTTCAATTAATGGAGGAGGTTGTAAGGGAAGAAAAAGAAACAGTGAAAGATGTGAAGAAAAACGCTTGGAAGTATCATTGGAGAATAAATAATCTGGTTGCATCAGTGAAAATTTATTTTAAAAATATTAGGGATTCAACAAGCCTTATAAAATGGCATACATTTTCCGTGGGGAGGCCCTTTATAAAGTTTCTTCAAGTATTTGGTTCATACATGAAAAATTGGAAGTTTGCTTTAGGTAGTTTATTTTTTATTGGTGTAATCGGCTATAGTGTAGCGTATTCTCTTATAACAGATAATCATATTGACCAAATCAGATTGTATTATGCGGATGATGGATCTACGCTAATTTCTGCTATGCCGCATGCACCAACTGAACCTTTCTTTTTTGGATCGGATAAATTAGGATACAGCTTATTTGATCAACTTGTGGTGGGTGCAAAGTATACATTGTTTTTTGCTCTCTTGATTGCTTTTTTACGCGTGATAGGAGGATTAATATTGGCTATATTTTATTCCTTCTATTTTACTAAGGGCTTGCAAAGTATTTTCGCAAAATTATCTGATTCTATACACTTTATGCCGTTGAGTCTTGTTGCTTATATACTATTAAGGCCCATACTTGTACCAACTATAGAAGGATACACAAACACTTTTACAGAGCGTATTTTATTAGAAACACTGATATTAACAATACTGGTGCTCCCGCTAACTACAGTTCTTATCGGAAAAGAAATGAACCATGTCTTGGAAAATGAATTTATAATCAGTGCAAAAGTATTAGGCGGAAATAAGCTTAAGCTTTTTACAAGACATGTTTTACCACATATAAGCGCTCGTTTGACGATTCTATTTGGGCAGCAGTTTATTCAAGTGTTGCTAATATTTATGCATCTAGGTCTTTTTAATTACTTCTTTGGCGGTACTAAAGTATCTTTTGATCCATTGTTTCCTGATCCGCCAATGTCTAGTACCTATGAGTGGTCTGGATTAATTGGACAAGTAGGAAGAACTACAATATCCTCAGGACGCTTTTGGTATTTCTATATTTTAGTTGCTTTTATGTTATCGATTTTTGCGATGCAACTAATTATTCAAGGAGTAAAAGAAATGCAGCAGGTTAAAGTGGGAGTAACATATAAACTTCCAAAACTTCGAGGTGAGAAAAAAGCGAATGCTAGCAAATTAGAAACTTATCCGATTTCAAAATCCAGCTTTAATCAAATCAGATAGGGAGAGATCCAAATGGAAATCAGGCAATTACGCCCCGATGATGCAGAGGCTTATTTCGCCCTCAGATTAGAAGCATTGCAAATTAATCCCGAAGCATTTGGTTCTAGCTATGAGGAAGAAAAGGATTATCCGCTAAGTCGAACACAAAGCAGGCTAAGTGATCCATCGTCTTATGTATATGGGGCATTTGTGGAAAAGGATTTAGTAGGCGTTGTAACATTAATGAGAGAAACCAAGATAAAAATGAGCCATCGTGCGAATATTTACGCTGTCTATGTGACCCCTAAACGTAGAGGGAAAGGTGTGGCGAAGCAATTGCTCAAAGCCACAATAGAAAAATCACGTGATTTACAGGGAATAGAACAAGTATACTTAGCAGTTGTTGCAGAAAATACAGCTGCAAAAAAAGTATATCGAGCATTTGGATTTGAAACGTATGGAATCGATCGAAAGGCGATAAAAATAAACGGAAAATATTATGACGAAGAGTTAATGGTTCTCTATTTATAAAAAATGTAAAACAGTGATAGCTTTATGAGATAAAGCTATCACTGTTTTTATTTTGGACAGAATCACTAATTAAAGAGTTGAAAATAAAGGGAAATAATATAATAAAAAATTATTTAAATATAAACAAAAGGGTAAAAAGTCCGATAAATTATTTGTAAATAAAATTGAATTATTCTGTAAATTACATTAGTATTATACATACAAAGTAATAAAGTACCTTGCTTTATAAAGGGTCTGATTCTATTTTACTAATTGCAATCATACATAGCCACAATAAAAATAGAGGCAGATAAGCAGAAAGATCGATATTTAATGAGAAGGAGGAATAAACAAAAAAACAAAAATTGCTATTTTGGAATAGAAGAGAAAAATCTCTTTAGTAGTGGAGGTTTGAAATCATCAAAGGGGAGAACTTGTGATGGCGAAAATGAAATTTAAAAAACAAAAAATAACCAGTTTAAAGAAAGAAAAAAAATCGCAGAAATCTATTTTTAGCAAACTAAATATCAGAAAGATATCAGGGAATAGAACTTTAAGAGGAGTTAATAGCCGGTTCACTAAATTTAATAATATTACAATTGGCTGGAAATATGGAATAACATTATTATTTGTTTTTGCCCTTTTAACCATTACTACAGTATTAGTAACGACGCGTTTAATCCATATTAATAATAGTATTGAGCAATTAAATAAAACAGATGAAAAAGCACTTATTATTACGGAAATGGGATCACTTACCCGAGAGAAAAGTCTTAGTATTTTAAATTATCTGGACTATCAAAACCCTACATATGTGGATGAATTTCAGGTGATTAATACTAAATTTAATGAATATGAAGAACAAATAAAAAAAGATCTTCGAAATAAAGATGAAAAAGCGTTATTCGATGAAGTGGTAGATCGCAATAAACAAATGAATGACTTATTCTTAGAGCAGATTATTCCTGCTATTGAAGCAAACGATCGATCGGCGGTTAATTCCTTAAGTTTAACCAATACAACTATTCGCAATAGAACAATTACTGCTTTAAATAAAATGCAAGAACAGGTACAAGTTAGTCGGACAGAGGCAGCGGTAGACGCAATCGCTAGTGGAAGTGTTGCAACCAAGACTTTAATTATCTCTATGATTACAGCATTGCTAATTGGTACGGTGCTAATTATTATTATCAGCAGCAGAATTACACGTAACTTAAAGAAAGTAGTAGAGGTTAGTGATACGATTGCACAAGGAGATTTAACGGTAGAAGAGGTTAACTACAAAGGTAAAGATGAGATTGGCCAATTAGCTCAGTCCATGAATAAAATGAGCAATAATTTACGAATGGTCATTCAAAAAATATCAGAAGTATCGATTACAGTAAACAAGCAGAGTGAGAACCTATCCCAATCTACTAATGAAGTAACTGCTGGAAGTCAGCAAGTTGCAACGACCATGCAAGAGCTATCGTCAGGAGCAGAAAGTCAAGCAAATACAGCTACTGATTTAGCATCATCAATGGAATCTTTTTCTGGCACAATCGGTGATGCCTATAATCAAGGGGAACTAATTTATCAATCATCAAATAAGGTATTAGGCATGACAAATGATGGCAGTCGCTTAATGGGATCTTCTATTGAACAAATGAATGTAATTAATCAAATTATGAAGGAAGCTGTGGATAAAGTGCGTGGCTTGGATACCCAATCGCACGAAATTTCTAAGTTAGTTTCTGTTATTAAGGGGATTGCAGATCAAACAAACTTACTTGCTTTAAATGCAGCTATTGAAGCAGCACGTGCTGGAGAGCATGGAAAAGGATTTGCGGTAGTTGCAGATGAAGTAAGGAAGCTGGCTGAACAAGTTGCATTCTCCGTCACAGATATTACCGATATTGTCGGAAGCATTCAAAAAGAATCAAGCGTGGTAACAGAATCCTTGCAAGGTGGTTATGAAGAAGTAATGAAGGGGGCAGAACAGATTAAGATGACTGGGGAAACATTCGAAGGTATTAAAGATGCTGTTAATGATATGGTAAATAGCATTGAAGTTGTTTCCGAAAATCTAGCATCTATCTTAGAAACAAGTAAAGAGATGAATCGTTCGATTGAAGATATCGCTGCAATTTCCGAAGAAGCAGCTGCAGGGATTGAACAAACATCCGCTTCCGTTCAACAAACAAGCAGCTCTATGCAAGAGCTCTCAGATAGCTCACATGAATTATCTAACTTAGCAGTAGAGTTAAATGGATTAGTAAAAGAATTTAAAATCAATTAAGCATTAAAAAGGTTGGGACATAAGTATTCCAATTAAATTTAATCCCGAACAATTATACGTACACACTAAAAAAATTCGTATAATTGTTTGGGTTTTTTATTTATTTTAAGAAAGAAGGTTTGTGGTAATCGCCCGCAGCCTAAATTATTCGGGAAATGGAAATTTCGGGTATAAAAATAAATGGTTGTATGCTATGATGGAGGAAATAAATCTCATTGGCTTAGTTGTTGATTGCTGATGTTTTAGGAGAGCGATACTAAATGGAAATTTGGAAGCGGAATTTGCTTGTTTTATGGATAGGGGTTTTCTTTACCTCTGCATCCTTTAACATGGTAATTCCCTTTTTACCAATTTTTCTTATTGAATTAAATGTTCATGAAAACACAGAGATTTGGGCTGGAGTACTATTTAGTGCAGCGTTTTTTGCCGGTGCGTTTGCTTCACCGTTTTGGGGAAGGCTTGCCGATAAATATGGAAGAAAACCGATGATTATTCGCGCGGGGTTTGTGCTATTTGTTGTTTATACGTTAGCTGCATTTGTTACCAATCCCTATCAGCTATTAGTACTTCGTATTCTGCAAGGATTGTTGTCTGGATTTATTCCTGGGGCGATAGCTTTAATTGGGACGAATACTCCTTCAGATAAAACTGGTTATGCATTATCAATGATTTCTACGGCATCTGCATCGGGTGGGATTATGGGTCCGTTGATTGGAGGCGTAATCTCCCAATTAGTTGGAAACCGACTTTCCTTTGCGAGTGCTGGGCTCCTTGTTTTTATTGCAACGTTTTTAATTATTTTCTGGGTAAAAGAGGATAATTTTTCGCCAAGTAAAGAAAAAGGATCTGTCAGAAATGACTTGCGGATTGCTTTTTCCAATAAACCGTTGATGCTTGTACTCTTGTTAACAATTGTTACCTCATGCTCGATCATGACGATTGAGCCAATATTGCCTCTCTATATATTAGAGGTCGGAGGTTCCATGGACAAAGCCTCCTTATTAGCAGGTATAATCTTCTCACTCCCTGGTATTGCTAGTGTCATAATGGCACCATATTGGGGTAAGTGGGCGGATAAGGTTGGATTTAACCGCGTCTTATTTATCGGATTACTGGGCGGCGGGCTTGGTACTTTTGCCCAAATCATTTTCAGTAATATTTGGGGCTTTTCAATTACTCGTTTCATTTTTGGACTCTTCTTCTGTGCAGTATTCCCAGCATTAAATGGGTTAGTTGTGAAATCAACAGCAGAGGATTTCCGTGGTAGAGCCTTTAGTTTAAATCAAACAGCCAATCAACTAGGAGGAATGTTTGGACCGATGATTGGTGGTTTCCTTGGAGGAGTTCTCCCTGCTCAGTCTGTGTTTATTGTAACAGGTATTCTGCTGATCGTAGCTACAGGGATTGCTTATAAAAAAGGGAATATATTTAGTCCAACCATGAAACAAAAAGTTAAAATAGTTACACATGGGAAATAAATTTTAAGAGACTTCCAATGCCAAATGGGGGTCTCTGTTTTATTATAAAATACACCTAAGTTCTTACATATTTCAAAAAGGAGCAAGAGAGAATAATGGGTGGAGGTGATAATCATGACAAAAAATAAAAATAAAAATGCGAAGCAAGCAGTACAAAATGATACAGCTCGTCAATATGATCATGAATTTGCCAATGAACCATTAACAGCAGCGGAGAAATTAAATAATAAAAAGACGAAAAAAAGACAATAAAGTGTTCCGAAAAGTATCCTTCAAATGAGGATACTTTTTTTCGAGCAGGAAAAAGTCAAAAGAATAGAAGGAGTACGTAACAAAAAATATCAAGCTGTTGGTATCATAGAAGAAATTTTTAGAGAGTGTGAAGAGAAGTGGAATATTTACTGAATAGCGAAGAAATGAAAAGATGTGATTTAGCGAACATAGGATGCCCAAGGGTTAAAGGAAGAAGAAGATGTTCACCTAAGGGGCTATATTCATGGATTGGCAGGTGATACTGCAATAGCCAAAAAGGCTGGATGGATATTGCTGGAAGATGATATATGGGATGTGATAGATTAGAAAGTGATATAAAGGAGGAGTTAAGAATGGATACAAGAATGGAAAAATTAATTAATTTAACAAGGAGACAATGGGGGTTAGAAGATTATTATTTAGGCAGACATCATTTATTTAGACAGCTTACATTGGATGGCGAGACAGTGTATTTCTTAAATATGGAATGGTTTCCGAATAAATACGCCGATTGGACAGATGAGGAGGAGAATCCGGAAGGGACTGCTTCGATTGATATAAATATACATACGGAGGAATTCGAATCTGTTATTTTTGTCCAAGGAGTAACCTATGCGAAAAATGGGGTAGTATTTCCACATAAAGATGTAAAAGAGGTAAAAAAATGGCTTGCCGAATTCACAGGCTTAAATATAGAGAAGGATTTTATTTGCAAGCAAAGAGACGAAAGAGAGTATTACTTTGAGGAACAGTGGAATGGTATTCCATTATCTCCATCCTCTTCAATAACTGTAGAGTTTAACGAAGACGGAGAGCTAACATTTTATTCGAAACATATAAGTGTGTTAACGAATAAGAAAGAGTTAGAAGAAAAATATACTTTATCGCTAGCAGATATCGAGGATATAGCGAGAGATCAAGTAGTTTTAGCTGAATTTCCTAATGAGGACGGCAAGTTAATCGTATATGGAGTGGAAGAAACGTATATAAGAAATGATCGGAAAGGAAGCCTTCCATTTATGGAGGAGAAGTTTGGTTTTCGAAAAAACATCAACAAAGAGATAAAATGGCAGGAAGGAAAAGAGGATGATTTTGATAGGAAGCCCTTAGATTGGGCGAATGAAGTAAGTGTGGAAGATGCATATTTAAAGATTCCACATCCAGATTCGCTGCCAATCACGGATGAAGACACAGAAAAATGTATCCAAGAAGTAACCGATTTTTTGCGCATGAAGTATCCGAATGATTCAGGTAAATGGATGCTTAAATATTTATATAGAGAAAATTTTAATTTGCTTGCACGGATTGAGGAAAGTGTCCCTAAAAGTATATTTGCAGGAAGAATCCTTACTTTTCATGATCAAGAGGGAAAGATAGTGAATTATATGGATAAAAAAGAACTTTGGGATGAAATTCTCGATGCAAAGGAAAAGGAAGTAATTAAGAAAGGGAAGGAGATAAAAATTACTAAAGACGAAGCTTACAAAAAGCTGAAGCCATATTTCACCTTAACCCCTTATTATGTGTTTGATCCCGCTGATAAGAAATGGGTGCTATGCGGGAAGTTGGACTGTAACTACTGCGTCGATGTCGAAAGTGGAGAAATCAGTAATCTCGAGGATTCTTTTTCTTAAATTAATGATACATTACTAGTATTAAAATACACCAAAGACTGCTGAACACAAGGAGGAAGAAAAATGAACTCTTCCCTAGAATTGCAAATGCTCATTCAATTATTTGAACGAGCTGCCCTTTTACTCATTACTTTATTTTTTATGACAAGAGTACCGAAGTTTAAAGAGACCTTGCAAAAGGATCATCACTCGCCAACAGAGCTGACGTTAATTACACTAATATTTTGTGCCTTCGCTCTATTTGGAACCTATTCGGGAATTCAAGTAGAAGGTTCGATTGTCAACATCCGCACAATTGCCATTATGTCAGGTGGTATCTTGTTTGGCCCATGGGTTGGAATTGTGACCGGAATTGTTTCCGGCGTACATCGTTATTTAATTGACATTGGTGGCGTAACCTCTATTCCTTGTTTAATTACAAGTATTTTAGCAGGGATTGTATCTGGTTATATTCACCTTCGTGTGAAAAAGAGTAGTCGCTGGATTTATGGAATAGTTGCTGGAATGCTATGTGAAATGCTAACAATGATTTTGATATTATTTATGGCAGATCCTTTCGACTTAGGAATAGATATTGTTTCGATTATTGCTTTACCGATGATTTTAGGACAAGGGAGCATTGGGCTAATTGTCTTGATGATTGCCAGCGTAGAAGGAGAAAAGGAAAGAATCGCGGCACAGCAGGCACAGCTGGCCCTTAATATTGCGAATAAGACCTTGCCTTATTTTCGTTCTATTAATGGGAATTCTTTGCGAACTATTTGTACCATTATAAAAGAAGATATTCAAGCAGACGCAGTAGCTATTACGGATACTAAAGATGTTCTTGCATATGTAGGGTTTGGGGAGGAAAAATATAAGATCGGCCAAGAGATTATCAGTGATTTAACGAAAGAGACCATTCGAAGTGGCAAGATTACGATTCGGAATAATATTGCCGATCATCATACTCCGCAAATTCATTGTTTATTAATTATTCCGTTAGAGGAAAGAGGGATTGTAACCGGTACTCTAAAAATTTACTACCGAAAAGCTTATACAATTACCAATACATTGCAAACAATGGCAATTGGATTGGCGCAAATTATCTCAACCCTTATGGAAGTATCGCGAGTGGAGCAAATGAAAGAGGAAGCAAATAAGGCCGAACTGAAAGCACTACAAACAAAAATTAATCCCCATTTCTTATTTAATGCGCTAAACGCGATTGCATCCACAACCCGTCGCGATCCTGAAAAAGCGCGCGAATTAATTATTAATTTATCGGGGTATATGCGCTATAACTTAGAGGTTGGAGAAGAGCTTATTGATATCCAGCTCGCACTTAAGCAAGTAAGAGACTATATTCAAATTGAAAAAGCTCGTTTCGGGAACCGCCTGCAAGTGAACTATGAGATAGATGATATACATATTAAACTTCCGAGTCTTCTCATCCAGCCATTGGTCGAAAATGCGGTTGTACATGGAATTTTAAAGCGAAAAGGTCCTGGAGTTGTAACGATATCAGTCAAAGATTTAGGAGAGACAGTAAGGGTTAGTGTGCGAGATACTGGAGAAGGGATTGCCCAGGAGGTAATTGATCGTTTAGCGAAAGAAGAGGTATCCTCCAAACAAATCGGTTTAACAAATGTCCATCAACGAGTAAAATTAATGTATGGAACCGGTTTAAACATTCGTAGATTAGAGCCAGGTACGGAAGTTTATTTTGACATAACGAAGGAGATAGCATGAAGGCAATAATAGTAGAGGATGAAATTCCAGCAAAAGAAGAGTTAGAATATTTAATTCAAACCCATAGCAAAATTGATATTGTCGCCACTTTTGAAGATGGCTTAGATGTGCTTAAATTTTTGCAAGCAGAAGAAGTGGATGCCATTTTCCTGGATATTAATATACCTTCTTTAGATGGGATGCTTTTGGCAAGCAATATTAGTAAATTTGCGAAAAAGCCTTATATCATTTTTACAACTGCTTATAAAGAGCATGCAGCACAAGCATTTGAATTAGAGGCATTTGATTATATTCTTAAGCCGTATGAAGAAAAGCGGATTGCCGCAATGCTGGCAAAGTTAGAAGCAGCTTTCCAAAAAGCAAGCGGTGGAGAAGAAGAAATTACGACAGAAATAAATCGTCGGATAAACTTGCGTAAAAATGAAAATATCATTGTGACAGATGTCAATGATATTTATTATGCAGAAGCGAGCGAAAAAGTAACATTAGTTTATACGAAGACAGATGAATATATGATGCCAATGAGTATCTCTGATTTTCATGATAAATTGCCGCAGGATACCTTTTTCCGCTGTCATCGCTCCTACACCGTGAATCTTTCAAAAATCCATGAAATTGTCCCATGGTTTAACCATACGTATCTGGTGAGATTAAAGGATATTAAGGCGGAAATTCCTGTTAGCAGAAGCAAAGCCAAAGCATTTCGACAAATTATGCATCTATAAATACCATTCATTCCGAATAAAGGGTATTTCATTCTGATACCGGTTTCAAAAATGTTTCAGGCGGTATAATTTAACTATCAAAAGAAAGCATAAACAACCTTTTATAGTAAAAAATACTGTTTATAAACCGAGTAGAAAGAGGAGATCGGAATGAAAGAACGAAATGGCAATCGCTTGCAGATAGTTATTGGTACCATTATTGTGCAAATGGGATTAGGAACAATATACACATGGAGCTTGTTCAATCAACCTCTTGTTGATAAATTTGGATGGGATTTGAGCGCAACGGCTATCACTTTTTCCATTACTAGTTTTGCGCTTGCCTTCGCAACCCTTTTTGCCGGGAAAATTCAAGATAAATGGGGACTCCGCCGCTTAATTGCCTGTGCTGGAATCATGCTAGGTGGAGGATTAATGGTTACTTCACAAGTATCTTCTTTATGGATGCTTTATCTTGTAGCAGGTGTTTTTGTAGGCTTTGCAGACGGAACTGCGTACATCACGTCTTTATCTAATTTAATTAAATGGTTCCCTGAGAAAAAAGGATTAATTTCTGGTATCTCTGTAGGAGCATATGGAACCGGCAGCTTAGTTTTTAAATATATTAATACAAGCTTAATCGCAGCTTATGGTGTTTCAACAGCCTTCTTAATTTGGGGAATTATTGCTTTAGCAATGGTTGTCGGCGGATCATTCCTTTTAAAAGAAGCACAGGAAGTAGAAACAACTACAACTTCTTTAGCACCAGAGCAAAAGAATTATACAGTGAAAGAAATGCTAAAAACAAAGCAAGCATATTTACTCTTTGTTATTTTCTTTACCGCATGTATGAGTGGATTATACTTAATCGGTATTGTAAAAGATATTGGTGTCAGTCTAGCGAATCTAGATGTGGCGACAGCTGCCAATGCCGTTGCTTTAGTAGCGATATTCAATACAATCGGTCGTATTATTCTTGGAGCATTGTCTGACAAAGTAGGTCGTATAAAAGTAGTATCTGGAACATTAGTCGTAACAGCGGCAGCGGTCACTGTATTAAATGTAGTTCCATTAAGCTATCCATTATTCTTTGCTTGTGTAGCCGCAATTGCATTTTGTTTCGGAGGCGTTATCACCGTATATCCGGCTATTATCGCTGATTTCTTTGGACTGAAAAATCAAAGTAAAAACTATGGTGTAATCTATCAAGGCTTTGGATTTGGAGCTTTGGCTGGATCGATGATTGCAGCAGTACTCGGAGGATTCCATGCAACCTTTACAGTCATATCTGTTTTATGTGTCGTTTCCTTTATCATTACTTTAATCATAAAGCCGCCACATATGAAGCTGCAGCCAAAAGAACCAAAACAGCCGCAGCCTAGACTTGCAAATCGCCTTGGATAAGATAGCAAGAAAAGGACCCCGTAAATGGTAAATTCCATTTACGGGTTTTTTGCTGTAAAATAGTTGTTTCCACATCTATCCAATAAAAGAGAAAACATGAAACATGAGCCTAGATTTGATAGAATAAAAGCATCAAATCATTTTTTTATGCTTTTCCACATACACATAATGTAAGGACACATAACAAAATACGTCTTTAGTCGTAGAAAAGATTCCATTTAAGGTCTATAGCAAGAAGGAACTTGGTTACGTTAAAATAGAAGTAAATAAATCATCGATTTTTGAAACAAAAGCTGAAATGAAACGTATAAAAAATAAAGGAATACGAAGGCAGGAGTCGATTATAGTGAACTCATTTTTAATGTTTTTAGTACGAACAGGCATTTCTTTTCCTGTAGGTGCTTTAACATGGCTAATCAGTTATGTGGCATTTGACCAATATTTTATCCTATCTGTTCTATATGGAATTGCGGCAACGGGAGTTTCTTATTTCATCACAGATGGAGTAATTAAACATCAATTAATGGTAAGGCAAGGTTTATCAAGGAAAGAATATAAATTTATTCAAACACAGCTAAAGGAAGCGAATGAGAAAATTAGTCGATTAAATCGACATGTTTTTGCTATCCGTCACTTTCCTTCTTTTAAGCAAAGAATCGATTTAATGAGAGTAACAAAGAAAATCTACCGATTAACAAAGGAAGAGCCGCGCCGTTTCTATAAAGCAGAGAAATTCTATTATTCGCATTTAGATTCATTAGTGGAAATCGCAGAAAAGTATGCCCTTTTATCTGCCCAGCCGAAGAAAAACAGAGCACTGCAGGCAACTTTAAATGATACAAGAAGAACATTAGAGCAGCTTTCTAGAACGCTGGAAGACGATCTTCATGGCATCCTATCAGATGATATTGATGATCTGCATTTTGAATTAGATGTAGTAAAGCATATTTCTAATAAGGAGAAGGACACTGATTTGTTAGATGAAAGCAGGCGGACTAAATGACAGATGAACGACAAATGAAAAACATTACAGATGATTATTTCTCCGATCCTTTAGGAGAAAGCAATAATTTGTTCATGCAAAAAGGCGAAACAGCTGAAACTGTTCGCCTTATTGATGTTTTACCTCCAGAAAATCAACAACGAGCATATGAACTAGCCAATAAACTAGATCCAACCAATCACCGTACGATGATTGCTTACGGGGCAGCAGCGCAGAAAAAATTACTTTCTTTTTCCCATACAATGATTGAGCATGTGCAGCGCAAAGATGTTGGGGAAGTCGGGGATATCGTTAGTGATTTAATGGAAAAATTAAATGAAATCAATCCTGATGAATTACGAGTAGAAAAGAAGGGCTTTTTCCGCCGATTATTTAGCAAGCCTTCCAAAAGTGTCCATGAAGTTCTATCAAATTATCAAAAGGCAAGTGCCCAAATAGATCGGATGAGTGTGCGTCTCGAACGCAGTAAAAACGTATTGACTGCAGATATTCATTTATTAGAACAGCTTTATGAACATAATAAAACTTATTTTGAAGATTTAAATGTATATATTGCTGCAGCGGAAATGAAATACGAAGAAATGACGAAAAAGCTTATTCCGGAGCAAAAAAAACTTGCAGAAGAGTCCGGTGATCGAATGAAACTGCAAGAGGTAAATGATTTAATTCATTTTGCGGAATTACTAGAAAAACGTATTTATGATTTAAAAGTCAGCAGAGAAATTACCATACAAACAGCTCCACAAATCCGTTTGATTCAACATACGAACCGTACAGTTATTGATAAAATCCAGTCGTCGATCATGACATCAATCCCATTATGGAGAAACCAAGTTTCCATTGCTTTAACGCTTTTAAGGCAGCGTCATGCGATTGAAACACAAGCAAAACTGAATACAAGCAGAATGGATGCCAACGTAAAAGAGATGGCACAAATTGCCCAGGAAAACCGTCCCGCAATGGTCGAAATCGATTCGCTAAAAGAAACACAGCATAAACTGATGAGCTCATTAGAAGAGACACTACATATCCAAGAAGAAGGAAAACAGAAACGTAATCAAGCAGAACAAGAGATTACGGAAAGAGAAGGTAATTTAAAACAAGTGTTAGATACGGTTGACAGTAGGTATTAAAAAAACTAGATATACGGAATTTTGTTCCTTTTTTATGGAGACCAACCACATGAAATATAAAACTAATAAGTAGACCAAATAGCATAAGATTGGGTCTTTTCTTCTGCCAAAAGCGTAGTAAACTGACTAGGAAAGTTAATGAAAAAGGATATATACATATTCATAGCGAGGTTGAACTTATATGTCGTAATCCCACTTTATTAAGTGAGAAACCAGCAGGGATGAACTTTGAAGGATTATATAAAATTATTCCACACTAACTCAGCACTTGTAACGATTACTGATGTCGGTAACAACAACTTAGACAATGAGATAGTCACTGATTTATTGGAGATAGCTGATCATCTATTCATTGTTCTTGAGTTAGCCAAGTAGGCTCTATTCCAGTGATAATAGACTTCATGTAGCTTTGAAATAATGTTTGATTAAAAAATGTTATTGACTCCTTATTTAACAACGCAAACAAAAAATCCAATTTGAAGAAAGATTGATCAAAATGGATTTTCTTTTAATAACCTATGTTAAATTTTTTTATAAGAAAGTTTGATTATTTCTAGCTATTTATTCTACTATCGCACCCATTTGTTGAATATTTTAATAACTATTTATAATCCGGTTTACTGCTAGTTTGATGGTAAACCAAAATATTTGTTAGAAAGAGCATCTAGAGAAAAGGAATCCAGTTAATAATGATTGCTAAATAAGTCTTTTCAAGTATTGGAATAGAAAGAACTGTTTGCCAAGGGTATCCAGCCACTTAGGATTGCACCACCGTCTAAATGGTTACCTGCGACAAGGTTACCTTTATGTTGCGTAATAATTCTCTTTGAAATCGTCATTCCCAGCCCAATGCCCCCAGTTAAACGATTTCTCGATGCTTCCCCACGATATAATGGTTCAAAAACTCGTTGAAGCTCATCGGAAGAGAAACCCTCACCAGTATCTTTAATAGTAAAGGCCGCATTGTTATCACTCTTATAGCACTCTACAAAAATCTTCCCATGACAAGGTGTATGTCTGACCGCATTATCCAATAAATTGTTTATGGATCGCTCCAATAAGTGTGAATCACCAAGGACCACAAACTCTTCGCCAAATTGGTTTATAATGATCGATATATGCTTCTGTTTAGCTAGCTGGCTAACGTTGTCAATCGAATTCTGTATAACAATTGAAAGGTCTACCATATTTTCCTTGAATTCTGTCTCCAATAATTCTGTCTTTGTAAATGTGAAAAGGTCTTCAACAAGTCGGTCCAATTGTACAGACTTCTCCTTACAAACCTGCAGATACTTTGCTTGTTTTTCAGGGGAGTCAGCAATACCTTGTTCTAAACCTTCCAAATAGCCCCGTAAGGCAAATAAAGGTGTCTGTAAATCATGCGCAACAGCAGCAATCACAAATCTTCGTTCATTTTCTAATTCTACCTGTTTCTTAAATGATTTTTTCAAACTATCTACCATCACATGAAAACCGTCATGGACTTCAGCAATTTCTGAAATCTTTGAGGAAGGTAACTGGATATCCAAATCTCCTTCTGCAATCTGTCTAACACTTACGCTCATTTTCTCCAAAGGAATGAGAATATATCTCCGCATTGCATCGGCAACAATTAAAAAGGCCAATAGTAGACCAGTGATTATTGCAATAATTTGAGTCATTTTTGAATTGGCTTGAATGCCAAGATTGAACGATTTTGTTTCAAGAAAATGCCCCCCCACATAAAATATCCATGGGAAAATTAAGATAATAAATAAGCAGAGAATGGTGAACTTACGAATACGAATATTTTTCATTTTACTCTCCTTTGAAACGATAGCCAATACCCCATACGTTGACGATAAATTGCGGATCATTCGGATCAGCTTCAATTTTCTCCCGTAGTCGGCTTAAATGTACACGAATTGTATGTTTATCACCAATTCCCTCCCAAAATTTTTTAAGTAATTGGTCGTAAGAAAATACGAATTTCGGATGTTCTGCAAACAATTGCAGCAAATCATACTCTTTTGGTGTTAGTGAGATGGACTGCCCTTCTACAAAAACTTCTCTTGTTGACAAATCCAACAAAAGTCTTCCATAATCCAAGACCTTTCTCTTCAATTCTTGCTGAGAACTGGAGCGCCTTAATACAGCCTTCACTCTTGCAACAATCTCACCCGGAGAAGCAGTTTTGACTATATAATCGTCTCCACCAAGTGCTAAGCCGCGAATCTTATCTACATCATCACTTAAAGCACTCAAAAAAAGAATCGGTACGTTGCTTTTCATACGAATTTGCCGACATAGCTCAAAACCATTTTGTCCGGGCATCATTACATCAAGAACAATGCAATCAATAACATTTTGCTCCAGTAGGACAAGTGCCTGAGTAGTGTCATTAGCAGTATTTACATAAAAGCCTTCATTCTCTAAGAAATCCCTCAATAGATCGACAATGCTTTTATCATCGTCAACAACTAGAATCGTATGTACTTCCTTCACGAAAATCCACCTCTCCTTATATACCACCATCTAAAAACGAATCTCACAATTAAATTCTATTCTAGTTTATCATTTTTTCTTTTTAAAATAATGTTTTGTGGGGGATTGTGATTATTTTGTGATTGTTTTATACCATCTTTTGAGATATTCAAAGGATATTCTTTCCTTATCGGTCTAAATTCTATTTTTAACGGAGGAAATATGTATGCATATCCAAATTGTGTTGTTTGATGGATTTGATTTATTAGACGCTATTGCACCTTATGAAGTGTTTACTGCTGCTGCAATGTACTCAAACGAGGAAGTAATTGTTAAACTTGTATCTGCTGAAGGCGAGCGTTTGGTGACAAGCGGCGTAAATCATTTACAAGTTCAAGCCAGTGATAAACTTGATTTAAGCCATAAAGGAATCATTCTTATTCCTGGAGCATCTGGGTCTGTTCATGATAATGGACCAGATTCGGTGCCATTTAAGTTAAAACAAGCAACGGAAACGGAATTAAATCATTTATTAAAAGAAGCCATGACGAAGCCAGATATTTTGCTAACCACAGTTTGCGGTGGCTCTTGCCTATTAGCTATGAGTGGTTTATTAGAGGGACGGCATGCCGTTACCCATCATATGGGAATGGAACTTTTAAGTGCCACAGGTGCTATTCCAGTTCATGCACGAGTCGTTGATGATAGTAATCTCATCACTGGGGGTGGTGTTACATCTGGATTAGATGTTGCCCTTTACTTAGTTGAACAAGAGTTAGGCTCCCAAATTGCACATGCTGTTGAGCAATTATTTGAATACGAACGAAGGGGGACTGTTTGGAAAGCTAAAGGAAATGTCCCTAATGTAAGTAAGCATGAAAATCAAGATGAAGAAACAAGAAAATCTTCCACTATTCAATCTTATGAAATATGGAATTTTCCAGGAAAATGGGATACCATCATTTCCACCCCTATAGGAAAGCTTCCTGTATTAATAGATATATCTACTAATGATGGACAAATAGTCGGAACTGCAAAGCAAGGAAAAGAGATTGTCCCTTTAGACAACCCTTTTCTTGTAGGAAATCAGTTAAAGTGGTCAATGAAAGTAACGAAACCTATGAACCTTACTTTAAAGTTTAGTGTTTCAATAGATGGAAACCAAATGGTGGGTGAGGCGAAGGCTGGTATGCTTCCCTCTTCAAAAGTAATTGGACATCGTCTTGATTAAAAGGAAATATAACTATGTATTTATTCTTGTTAGGAAGCTTCCTTACTTTACCTTTTATCATTCATATGATTTTTTCTCGTACGGGCTATGAATAAAAAACAGTCCTTAAAACGACTTTGAACTTTATACGAAAAGTCATTATGCATTAGTTCTTTTGATAATTTCAGGAGGATGAATGACCTTTGGTTATTCATCTTATCCTTCAATCTTATGGGCAGGGATTGCAATCGTGCTGCTTGTCCTGATTGGCGGCGCGATTGCAATGATACATAGAAAACTGAAAAAGATTATTCTTTCAAAGTACCTTGAGAAGAAATTAATAGAAAATGTCTCAAAGATAAATGGTATAGCTGGATTACCTTCCTATTCATCATGGTCGCTGTTTTTATTATGACTAATCGCAGTATATTTCCTAAACAGCAATGGAGGAAGAGCTAATGAAAAAATTCATTCGAATAGCCATTTTAATCATCCCAAGCCTATGGATACTTCATACATTGTCTAAGAATTTTATGGTTGATCCTACTTTTGAAAAATTTATTTCTAGAAAGGATCTTATTCTGACAAATAAATCCCTATGGATAGTAATGATTCGTATTCATATTTTGCTGGCTATTATTGCACTGTTCACTGGCCCATTAGGTGTGATAAAAAGAATACGCATAAAGTCTATCAAGTTTCACCGTTGGAATGGACGATTATATGTCCTGTCTATCATTTTAAATTTTATTCCCGGAGTTTATGTCTCTTTCTTTGCAACAGGGGGATGGCTAAGTACAATCGGGTTTCTAATTTTAAATACATTATGGCTCAGTACAACTATACTAGGGTTTTGGTATATCAAGAGAAAAAAAGTAATCCTACACAGTCAATGGATCATGCGAAGTTTTTTTCTTTCCTTTGCGAATATGACTATTTATATAATCGTAGCCATTACTCATAATGCATTGAATATTTCCTATGGAAATGCCTATACGATATCAGTCTGGTTATGTTGGATTCTTAATCTTTTAATTGCAGAGATAACAATTAAAAAAAATATACTTAATGGAAAGAATTGATTGTAAAAAAAATCATATGCTAAACTGCATCATTTTAATTCAAAACTGGATGCAGTCCTCATATAGTTTTTTCTCTAATTCCGCAAAAGGATCTTATATTACTAAAGAGGTCGTCAGTAGTAGTTGACCTCTTTAGTAATTCTTAAAAACTTGTTAGCTGGTTCAAATTTTAATACAAGAGATACTTCAGAATCATATGTTTTTTTTTTGTGAAATCCTCCGTTTAAATTGTCTTTTTATATATTGTTCAAGTAAAAAACAAGATTTAGTGAAAAAAACAAACTTTATGATACTTCTAGTATTCTTAATAAAGATATATATTTTACAGGGAAATTAAATTATTAATTTTTCTATAAATGAACATTTATTCTTTGTAATTTTTGATGTCTCAGTGGCTGATAATAGGCGCTTTCTAAATTTTCATTTAGATATTTTCACACTTGAAACTCTGTTTGGTTCTCATACTTACTGCGGAACTTTGCCTCCTTTATAAGGTATAAATGAAGAGTCTGCTACTAGTAAATCCAATGGTGCCCTTGCTTGTTATTTATTTAAGTATAAAAATACAGAAATGGAATGTGATATTCCTATTTTATGGAACAAGGTTATTCTATGGAAAAGCCTTCAGAGATAATAGTTGAATTAATGGTTGAAGGTAAAGAAGTAAATGGGGTCAAAGTTGGTGGAAAGGTATGAAGTTTATCGGAATTAATAGTTGAAATATAAATTCTAGTTAACGGATAATTGATTAAGAAAATAAACAAAGAATGATTGGATTATATTTCATATAGAATAAAAGTGATAAAACGAAAAAAGGTCAAAATAATCTTAAGGAGCAAGATTATTTTGATCTCTTTTAGTTAATCCATTAACTTCCCAAAGGAAATACGTTTATTTAAGAAATGCATAATAGGTATACCGATTGCCATGACAACAAATTCACCAATAGCTGTTGTTCCCCAAGTGATTAAGAAAGGGAACCCAAGTGCAAGATGCAATTGATAGGCAATAATAAACATATTAAAAGTAAATACAAGAGTGTTAATAATCATTCGTAGAAGATAACTCTTAACAAACTTGCTTATACCAATTGTGATTAACAAGCAAATAATAGAATGAGCAACTCCGAAAGTTAAATCATATAACTTAATAGTTGAAAGGAATAAGTTTGCTAAAAATACTCCTACTACAATTCCATAAATATATTTTTTGTTAAATACAACAAGATGATTAAATAATTCCGAAACACGATATTGAATGCTGCCAAAAGCAATCGGCGCAATCGCAATCGTAACAGCGACATACAATGCAGCCACTAAACCGTTCATCGCAAGTGTTTTTGTTTTCATTTTTTCTCTCCCTTAGTTTTTTTACGTGGGATGGTCTCGAACCACGTTATCCAATAACTTTCACACAATAAGTTATCATATAATAGGAGGTCTATGTTCGTCAATGGAATTTTATCCCGTGATGTTTGGAGGGATAAGGTTGGACGATTAGAGAGGTATCGGATTAATTGGATATTAATGAATAAAAGCGGAGAAAGTTAACAGAGAATCCGCCTCTATTCCCACAAACAAGCAGAAAAGCAACAGAGCCCAATCCCCTGCCCCCAAAACAAAATTGTAAATTCTATAAAAAAATTTCTCTCTGACTTCTTCCTGACACATAACTCTTTTATTCTATTACTTGTAAACAGCAAGACAATGAATCAAGTAAATTCATTAAAATAGAATAGAAAGAGGTTGAAGCAAAAAATGAAGAAAAGTATAAAGAAGTGGATTATTAGTGGAGTAACAGTTTTGGTAATAGGGACGGGGATTGGCTCTTATTATTATTTTAGCAATGATAATCAAACCGAAGTAAGAGCACAGGCTAGAACGCAGACAGCAACAGCAGAAGCTGGTGATGTTGAAATAGAGGTCAGTGGTACTGGAAGCATTGCAGCTATCAATAAAGAGACTTTCACTGCTGAAGGGAATGCAACGGTAGACGAGGTATTAGTCGAAGCAGGGGATAAGGTGGAAAAAGGCGATGAGCTAGTAACGTTCGAGAATGATACACTCGACCCAATTGTTGCAACTTTTTCTGGTGAAATCACAGCCCTAAATGTAGAGGAAGATGGCAATGTATCAATGGGAACAGAAATCGTTACCGTTACAGATTATGACAATCTAGAAATGGTAGTAAACGTAGATGAATTAGATATTTCGAAAGTAAAGGCTGGACAAGCTGTTAATGTAAAAGTGAGTGCACTGGAAGATAAAGAGTTTACTGGAAAAGTTACGAGTGTAGCAAAAGAAGCAAATAGTGACAGTACTAGTGTCGCAAAATATGCGGTTGCGGTGAAAATAACTAAGCCAAGTGGATTGCTGGTTGGGATGACAGCAGAAGCTACTATCACAACGGATAAAGCGGAAGATGTCGTGACGGTTCCTGTAGAAGCTGTACAAAAGGAAAATGATGAATATTATGTTCTAGTAGCAAATGGCACAAACACGAATGAGGATGACACAAAGGAAACTGCCTCAACAAAACAAACGGTGGAAGTAGGATTACAAAATACTGAAGTTGCGGAGATTAAAAGTGGTTTAGAGGAAGGCACAACGGTAGTACTGCCAACATTTGAGTCATCAAGTGATAGTGAAGCACAAGGAATGTTCCCAGGTGGAGGCCAAATGCCAAATGGCGAAGGTAGAGGGCAAATGCCTGGAGGAGGCCAAGGCGGAGGAATGCCTGCCGGTGGGTTTGGAGGTAGAAATGAATGATAGAACAGCATGCAATTGTCGAAATAAAGAATGTCAAAAAGGAATATACACTTGGAGGAGAGACCGTTACGGCATTGGATAATGTAAGCTTTACTGTCAATAAAGGGGATTTTATTGCTATCATTGGGCCGTCTGGTTCAGGTAAATCAACGTTAATGAATATGATCGGTTGCTTGGATACCCCTGATTCTGGTGAATATTATTTGGACGGTCAAAATGTTTTTTCGTTAAAAAGCAAACAGTTAGCAGAAGTGAGAAATCATAAGATTGGCTTTATTTTTCAATCCTTTAACCTGCTAACAAAACAGTCTGCCTTTGAAAATGTGGAGCTGCCCTTGGTTTATCGAGGAATCGGAAGTAAGGAAAGAAAAGAAATTGCCATGCAGGCATTGAAAAAAGTAGGATTACTGGAAAGAGCGGGACATAAACCAACAGAATTATCTGGTGGACAGCAACAGCGCGTGGCCATTGCCCGAGCTCTTGCGGGGAATCCGCCAATCCTGCTTGCTGATGAGCCGACTGGAGCGTTAGACAGTAAGACAGGAGTCGAGGTAATGAATTTAATGAAAGACCTAAATAGACAAGGACATACCATAATTTTAATCACCCATGATTTACAAATCGCTAAACAGGCTAAGCGAGTTATTCGCATTCAAGATGGTCGCCTAGCAGAGACAAAGGAGGTAGTTGTCTCTTGAAATTAGGACAAGCAATCAAGATAGCTTTTAAAAATATAGCAATGAATAAATTAAGAGCAGTGCTTACCATGCTGGGTATTATCATTGGTGTGGCAGCGGTTATTGCTTTAACCTCATTAGGAATGGGAGCCTCCAATTCTGTTTCCGATGACATTGCCAGCTTAGGAACGACAACAGTTTCTGTGAATTTATCGGGAAACTCTAGTGAGGAAGAGGTTGTTGATTATGATGAATTAATGGCATTTGCGGAATATGACGAAGTAAAGGCTGTTTCACCAACAGTGACAACATCCAGTACGCTTAAAAATGGAACGACATCAAGCTCTGGAGTTACTGTTACAGGTGTTACTACTTCTTATGAAGAGGTACAGGATATTACTTTACAGTCCGGAAGAAATGTCATGGACATTGACTTGGATAATCGCAATAAAGTAGTGGTGCTGGGGGATAATGTAGCATCCGAGTTATTTGGATTTACAAATCCAGTCGATAAAACCGTTCAAATTGATGGAACAACATTTAAAGTAATCGGAGTACTTGCTGAAAAAGGGGAAGAGTTAACTGGATCTGTAGATGATTCTGTTCTCATTCCATTTACAACAGCACAACGCTTTATCGGTCAAACCTATGTAACTTCAGCAACAGTGCTTATGACGGATGAGGATTCAGTTGAAATGGGAATGGCAAAAATGAAGCAAGAATTATACAATCAGTTTGATGGAGATGAAACTTCTTATTCTGTGCGAAATCAATCATCTGTATCGGAGGCTCTCGATTCGGTTTCCAATACGATGACATTGTTATTAGCCGGCATAGCCAGCATTTCCTTAATCGTTGGTGGAATCGGAATTATGAATATCATGCTTGTTTCGGTTACAGAAAGAACAAGGGAAATTGGGATTAGAAAAGCGATAGGTGCTCGGAAAAAAGATATCATGCTCCAATTTTTAATTGAAGCCATTGTACTTAGTGCATTAGGCGGAATTTTAGGAGCAGCTATTGGAATCGCTAGTGCAGACATATTGTCGAGCACATTAGAAATGACTTCCCAGATTACTTGGTGGATCGTCGGTGGTTCCGTTAGTTTCTCTGTATTAATTGGCATTATCTTTGGGATTTTTCCAGCGAACAAAGCATCTAACTTAAGTCCCCTTGAAGCATTAAGATATCAATAAGAGGAGTAGATCAGCTGGATAGAAGGCTGATCTATTTTTTCTCCTGATAATTATCGGTATAATGGATTTCATTAGTAAAAAATAAAGCATAAGGAAAAGATGATGAAAAAGATTCTAATTGTGGAAGATGAACTAGCAATTTCTATGGTTTTAGGAGCATATTTAGAAAATGCAGGCTATGATGTAGATTATGCTTATAATGGAGAAGAGGCTTTACAGAAGCTAGAGGAAGAAACTCCTGCCCTTATTCTATTAGATATTATGATGCCATATGTAGATGGCTGGAGCGTTCTTTCGTTTATTCGTAAGAAATCGGCATGTCCTGTTATTATGCTTACAGCTTTATCAGATACAGAGCAAAAACTAAAAGGGTTTGAAAATGGAGCGGATGATTATATTACCAAGCCGTTTGTAGGGGAGGAAGTCATCGCCCGTGTCCAAGCGGTACTAAGAAGATCCTCCCATTATCAAGAAGATGAGCGAGTGAAATACTATGGCGATTTAAAAATAAATTATGTCTCCCATCAAGTTTTTCTTAATGGAATTGAGGTTCCCTTCACTCCGCGAGATCTTTCTGTCTTTCTCTTTTTAGCAAGCAATCCAAATCAAACATTTACAAGGGATCAGCTTCTGGATCATGTATGGGGAAATGACTATGATGGAAGTGATCGGGCGGTTGATCTAGCGATTAAAAGAATAAGGAAATTATTAAATGGGTGGGATCCAAAAGATGGCGAAATTAAAACATTACGCGGATTGGGCTATCAATTTTATATTCAGGAAAAACAATAAAGAAAAAACGCCTCTTCTATATTATTGGACAAAAAGATATTTGCTGACATTATGTGGAGGTCTTTTGATTATCGGGATTATTTCAATTTTGTGGATTCGCCATAATGCTTTGGAAAATCGCTTAGAATTAACAAAATTAGTTGCCCAGGAAATAGCGGAGCATGCTAATGAAATGGGAGAAGGCAGATTGAAGGATATTCGTCTGCCATTTTTGCAGGATAGACAGAAGTTTATCAATGAAGGGCAGCCACTAGATGTTTTTCTAAAAGATGCTGCCGGTAATATACGCTCTATGAATCAGAACTTCCCACCAGACTCTCGCGAAAAACAGCAGCTAATTGAGTCTTTGCCCTTAGTCAGTGAATTAACGATTAAAAAGGTCACACTCTGGAATAATCAAAAAGCATCCGTTGTCATAGCACCTATTATTAAGGATGGGACGCCAACAGGTTCAGTCTATATTATTCAGCCGCATAATCAGCTGCAGCATTTAAATAAGGAAGAATATCAATTACTGGGATTGTTGCTTCTTAGTTTGGCGCTGCTAGGCTGGTTCGTTATTTATTCTTTATCTAAAAAGATGGCAAAGCCGGTTGAAGAGGTTGCCAACGCTGCACAACAATTAATGAATGGTAACTATCATATTACATTAAATGAAGAAGTGCAGGAAAAAGAGTTACACCAATTGATGCTGTCTTTTAACGAAATGACTAAGCGGCTCTATGCATTGGAAAGTTTACGGACACAATTGCTCGCAGGAGTTACCCATGAATTAAAAACACCGATCACCTCTATCAGTGCTTTAATTCAAGCTGTCAATGACAATGTCATTCCAGAAAAGAAGAAAAGCCAATTTTTATCGATGAGTTTAAAGGAAGCTGGCAGACTGCAAAGCATGGTAGAGGATTTACTAGATTTTAATAGCTTTAGTGCTGGTTCAATTAAAGTGAATAAGGAAAAGCTGAATGTACAGGCAACTTTAAAAGAAATTATTTATCAATGGGAAATTGTCCATACGGACTCTTTGTCCTCTGCGAAACTTACCTTTATAAATCCAGAAAAGCCGATTTTCACCATGCTTGATAGTGTTCGTTTTCAACAAATTATCGTAAATTTATTAAATAATAGCTTACATGCTATCAAGGGGAAGCAGGGTGGAAAAATAACAATCCGTTTAACACATGATAATCAGAACATCAAAATTTTAGTAGAAGATAATGGCTATGGCATACCAGAAGAAGAACAGGCTTATATTTTTGAACGATTTTATCGAGGGAAAAATAAGAAAGATATCGAGCGTGGGCTCGGCTTAGGATTGCCATATAGTCTTCTCCTCGCAAAAGCACAGGGAGGACATTTATCTTTACAAAATTCAGATGGTAGATCTACAATATTTCTATTACAATTTCCAATACTTACTTAAAAAAAGGGGGCTGTTCGGAATGACAGTTCAAGAAGAAAAATATTGCAAGGAATCATTAGTAGTAAAAACAAGCCGAATATTCCCAATTGATACAAATAATCATAATTCCTTATTTGGTGGGAAACTGATGAGTTATATAGATGATGTGGCCTCTATTTCTGCATCGAGACATTCAAGAAGCGATGTAGTCACAGCCTCAACGGACTCCGTTGATTTCCTGTTTCCTATTCGCCCGACAGATTCCGTATGTCTAGAATCCTATGTTACACATACAGGAAAATCATCGATGGAAGTTTTTGTGAAGGTAATAGCAGAAAATTTAAAAACAGGGGAAAGAAAGCTTGCTGCTACGTCTTTTTTAACCTTTGTTGCATTAGATGAGAATGGCAAGCCAAGACGGGTTCCTAAAGTAATCCCCCAGTCCGAGGAAGAAACTATGCTTTATAACACAGCAGAACAACGCGTAAAAATTCGTAAAGATAGAAGAGAGCATAGTAAAGCATTTGCAAGTGTTATTAGTACAGATATGCCTTGGGGATAAGTTGACCCTATTTTGGCTGATAAGCCGTAGAGTTTGGCTGATAACGATGTGAGTTTGGCTGATAAATGGTAAGTTTGGCTGATAAGTAGTAAAGTTTGGCTGATAAGTAGTAGAGTTTGGCTGATAAGTAGTAGAGTTTGGCTGATAAGTAGTAAAGTTTGGCTGATAAGCCGTAGAGTTTGGCTGATAAATGGTAAGTTTGGCTGATAAGTTGTAAGTTTGGCTGATAAGTTGTAAGTTTGGCTGATAAGTTGTAAGTTTGGCTGATAAATCGTAAGTTTGGCTGATAAGCCGTAGAGTTTGGCTGATAAATCGTAAGTTTGGCAGATAAGCCGTAGAGTTTGGCTGATAAGTTGTAAGTTTGGCTGATAAATCGTAAGTTTGGCAGATAAGCCGTAGAGTTTGGCTGATAAGTTGTAAGTTTGGCTGATAAGTAGTAGAGTATGGCTGATAAATGGTAAGTTTGGCTGATAAGTAGTAGAGTATGGCTGATAAATGGTAAGTTTGGCTGATAAGTCGAAGAGTTTGGCTGATAAATCGTAGAGTTTGGCTGATAAGTCGAAAAGTTTGGCTGATATCAGCCAAACTCAGACCCTCTACATTCAATTTGAGTGTAGAATTCTATTAATCTCAGAAAAAATGCTAAAAAATCACTAAAAAATCACTAAAACAACGATAAAATAGACAATTTGACAACGAAACTACCCCGTTTCCACCACACCCACAAAGCGAATGAGCTCCACTCAACCTCCCCATATTAGAAAGTAATGCCCAATCAATTGCTATCTTTTCTTTCATCCAATCCTCAAACTAAATTAAATTTCCCCTCAACAAATGTCCAATATGCTGAACAACCAATCATTCCTAATCATTTCGAAGTACGAAGAAAACTGTCAGAATATATTAACTTTTTAGAAAATATACTGTTAAATTTTCTGACAATATAAAAGACACTTGTCTAGAAGAAGATTATAATCCAAACATGGAACAGGAGCAATTGGGAAAATATCCTGTAGTTTCATAGATAAAAAGACAATGATAGGGGGCATATTATGTTATCCAAAAAAGTACTTTCTTTCGCGATGACTGCAACATTAGCTTTAGGATTTATGAGTGGTTGTGCTTCAAACGCAAACTCGGATTCAGGAGATTCAGGAGACAAAAAAGTAATTAAAATTGTTACACAATCACCACTATCTGGAGGCAGCGCTACATTAGGGGAAGCAATTAAATTAGGAGCGCAGCTGGCTATTGATCAACAAAAGGATAAGTTTGCTGAATTAGGATTCGAACTTAAATTAGATGCACAGGATGATCAGGGAGATCCGAAAAAAGGGGTTGCGAATGCTAACTTAGTGGTTGCGGATAAATCTGTGTTAGGGGTAGTCGGTCACTTAAACTCAGGTGTTTCCATTCCAGCATCTGAAGTTTATGAAAAAAATAATCTTGTAAGTGTATCTCCGGCAAGTACAGCCACTGACTATACGGATCGCGGTTTAAAAACAGTGAGCCGTGTTGTTGCCCGTGATGATTTCCAAGGTCCTGCTGGGGCACAATATGCTGTGGAAACTTTAGGGGCAAAGAAAATTTTTGTTGTTCAAGATAAAACAGCTTACGGTTCAGGTCTAGCAGATGCCTTTAAAGAGGCAGCGGAAGATTTAGGAGCTGAAGTTGTTGGTTATGAGGGAATTACCGTTGGTGAAAAAGACTTTAACGGTGTTTTAAACCAAGTAGCCTCTAAAAAACCTGATCTAATCTATTACGGTGGCCTTTATGCAGAAGGGGGAATTTTGGTAAAGCAAGCACGTGAAAAAGGATTAGATATCCCATTCATGGGTGGAGACGGTTTAGACTCATCTACTTTTGTTGAAATCGCAGGAGATGCTGTGAAAAATACCTTCATTACTTCCGTTGCCGGTGATACAACCCAATCAGAAGAAGGAACGAAATTTGCTGAAGATTATAAAGCAGCATTCAGCAAAAACATTGAGTCCTATTCTGCCTATGCATACGACTCTGCAGCAGTTTTATTAGCAGGCATTGAAAAAGCAATTAAAGAGAATGATAACAAATTACCAACTCGTGAAGAGGTTACCAAAGCTGTGCGTGCTACACAAGATTACAAAGGGGTAGTGACAGAAGTTGGATTTGATGAGAAAGGAGATAATAAATTCGCAAAAATCTTTATTTATAAATTTGATGAAGCCAAATACCCAGCTACATTAGATGGAGAAATTAGCCAATAAACGAGTAAATAAAAAGGACATGGATATCAACCGTCCTTTTTATTTGCAAAGAACTAAATGCCGGATATTAATCTTAGCTATTTAGTAGATAGAAATCAGCATATATGGTGATTTCGTCAATAGAAAGAATCTGTTGAGTAACCGAGCGGGAAATCTTTCATCTCATGTGGTTAAACTCTATCTACTAAAACCATTAAATCAAAAGTGTGGGGAAGAGAATGCTAACTGAAATTTTACAAACATTACCGCAAGTTTTAATTGATGGATTAACATTAGGAGCAGTGTATGCCGTTATTGCATTGGGATACACAATGGTTTATGGAATATTAGAATTGATAAATTTTGCTCATGGGGAAATATTTATGTCAGGAGCATTCATTGGCACTGCCATCTTAATTACTTTAACAAGTCTAGGATGGACTTCGATGCTGCCTGCTGTACTTTCCTTAATTGTCATGCTCCTAATTACTAGTCTCATCACAGGTTTTTTAGGAATGGGAATCGAAAGAGTGGCTTATCGTCCACTCCGAAAAGCACCAAAGCTAATTGCTCTTATCTCAGCCATTGGTATCTCCTTTTTACTACAGGATATCGTTCGTTTCATCACAGAATTATTTAAAGGGAATTACATAATTACTTCGCCTAATCTATTTTCTGACAAAATAAATATCGGATCTGTTTTCGGTTCTCATGCTGCAAGTTTTAAAAGCTCGTTTTTAGTTGTTATTATAGTAGCCGTTATTTTGATGGTAGGATTAGATTTTTTTGTTAACAAAACAAAGTGGGGCATGGCGATGAGAGCCGTGGCGCAAGATAGAGACACAGCATCTTTAATGTCTATTAATGTGAACAAGGTTATCTCTGTTACTTTCTTCGTAGGATCTGCTTTAGGCGGCGCCACTGGTGTATTATTTGCTGTTCAATATGGAACAATCGATCCGTACATTGGATTTATACTAGGACTTAAAGCTTTTACTGCCGCAGTTTTAGGCGGAATTGGCAATATACGCGGAGCAATGCTCGGCGGTATGTTAATTGGACTGATTGAAATGTTCACAGCAGCGAATCTGTCGGTTATCACAGGCGGGATTATGGGAGCAGAATATAAAGATGTTGTTGCATTTGCCATATTGATTATCGTCCTTATTTTTAAACCAGAAGGCTTATTTGGCAAAGCCGTAGCAGAGAAAGTGTAGGTGGAAAAGATGGCTAACATGATTAAAACCATCCAAACAAATAAAGTTGCCCAAATTATTCTTTTCTTTGCGTATGTATTGGTGACTACTGCTGCATTGGCTTTCTCGCAAAAATCAGTGATTGCTTTTTTACTATTATTGTTATCGCTATTACTCCTATATTATATGAATCTCGGAAATAAAATGAAGTGGGGAATTGCTTTACTTATCTTAGTAATTGTTCTCCCGGTTTCAGCTAGTCAAGGACCATCCTATCAAGCATATATGGAAGTAGCAACTATGGTAGGGATTTATGTTTGTATGGCTTTAGGGCTGAATATCGTTGTTGGTCTTGCAGGGTTGCTTGATTTAGGATTTGTTGCTTTCTTTGCTGTTGGCGCCTACACATATGGCGTGTTTGCGACAGCACAAGCGAATAACTTCATGCCCTTTGGAACATATCCATTGTCCGGAAATAGCTTTTGGTTTTTTATTATCATTGGTTTATTTGTAGCGGCTCTATTTGGGGTTTTATTAGGGATTCCAGTATTAAGAGTAAAAGGAGATTATTTGGCTATTGTTACATTAGGTTTTGGGGAAATAATCCGGATTGTATTTAATAACTTAGATAAGCCAGTAAATATCACGAATGGAGCGATGGGGCTGCCAAGTATTCAACAGCCTGAACTATTTGGTATTACTTTGTCACAGCCGAACCAATTCTATTATATTGTGCTAGTTATGTTTATTATTGTAATTTATGCTGTGACTAGAATGGAACATACAAAATTAGGCCGTTCTTGGAAGGCGGTCAGAGAAAATGAGATTGCTGCACAAGCGATGGGAATTCCCCTTGTAAAAACAAAGTTGACGGCATTTGCTATTGGGGCATCGTTTTCCGGAATGATGGGAGTTGTGTTTGCCGCAAAGCAGATGTTTGTGGATCCAACAAGTTTCACTTACTTAGAATCTACGACCATTCTTGTTATGGTCATCCTTGGAGGAATGGGAAGTGTGCCAGGTGTTATTCTGGGAGCGGCAGTTGTAACGATATTAAACTTACAGGTGCTAACCGAATTAACGGGGTGGCTAAGCCAAGTAACCACTATTCCTGATGCCTTATCTCCAGCAAAAATGCAAAGATTTATCTTCGGTGCCCTTTTAATTATTATGACCTTATATCGTCCACAAGGATTAATACCGGCAAAAAATAAAAAGGTTAATGTCAAGAAATTAAAAGAGAGCATAACAGAAAAGCAGGAGTCTACTATATTGCTTAAGGAGGGGCACAAGTGAATATACTCGAAGTGAAAGGATTGACGAAAAAGTTTGGTGGACTTGTTGCGAATTCCAATATTGATATGTCTGTCGAGAGGAATTCTATCACAGCGGTAATAGGACCGAATGGAGCGGGAAAAACGACTTTTTTCAATATGATAACAGGGGTGTATAAACCCACATCTGGGGAAATTCTCCTTGACGGAAAAACAATTGCCGGGCTTAAGCCGCATGTCGTAGCGAAACAAGGAATTTCCAGAACCTTTCAGAATATCCGCCTTTTCAGTGATATTACCGTATTGGAAAATGTCATGGTCGGAATGCATAACCATATCAAAGGCAGCTTGGTTGGGACATTGCTTCAATTGCCAAAGGCTAAACAGGAGGAAGAGAAAGCAATGAAAGAGGCATATCGCCTATTAGAATATGTTGGGCTTGCTGATCTATTAAATGAAGCAGCGGCAAATTTATCATATGGAGCACAACGGAGATTAGAAATTGCTCGGGCTCTAGCTACAAAGCCTAGCGTTTTATTATTAGATGAGCCTGCTGCTGGTATGAACCCGAAGGAAACAAGTCTATTAACCGGTTTAATTCAAGATATGTGTAAGAAATATGATTTGACCATTATTTTAATTGAACATGATATGAAGCTGGTGATGGAAATTTCAAACCATATCATCGTATTGGATCATGGAGAAAAAATTGCAGAAGGTGGTCCGGAAGAGATACGTTCCAATCCGAAAGTAATTGAAGCCTATTTAGGAAAAGGAGCAGTATCACTTGCTTAAAGGGGGAATCAGCATGGAAAAGATACTTGAATTAACGGATATAGAAGCTTGGTATGGAGGAATTCAGGCATTAAAAGGAATTAGTTTACATGTTGATAAAGGAGAGATCGTTACCCTCATTGGAAGTAATGGTGCTGGCAAATCGACAACCCTTAAATCTATTAGCGGCCAGGTTCCAATCAAAAAAGGCAGTATTCTTTTTAATGGAAAAGATATTGCTAATATAGCAGCACATAAGACAGCCGTTTTAGGGATTTCCCAAGTGCCAGAAGGAAGGCGGATTTTTCCTAAGCTATCTGTACGAGAAAATCTATTAATTGGCGCTTTTGCTGTAAAGGATAAACAATTAACGGAAGCAAGAATGCAAAAAGTATTTGAGTATTTTCCGAGATTGAAAGAACGAGTCGAGCAAAAAGGAGGAACCATGAGTGGTGGCGAGCAGCAAATGCTGGCAATAGGGCGAGCGCTTATGATGCAGCCAGAAGTCCTAATGTTGGATGAACCATCCATGGGCCTTGCGCCAATTATTGTCGAGCAAATCTTTGAAATTATTAAAGAGCTCAATAACCAAGGAATGACAATTTTATTAGTAGAACAGAATGCCTTCCAAGCATTGCAAATTGCCAGTAGAGGGTATGTCATTCAAACAGGAGAAATTGTATTAGAAGGAACAGGAGCAGAGTTGATTACCAATAAACAAGTGCAGGAAGCTTACTTAGCTTAAGGACAGAGAAAAAGGAGAAGGCTTTTTACGAGACCTTCTCCTTTTTTATGATTGAATTAATTATTTAAGAATTTTACACATACTGGTTCTGGTGCTTCTATCTCTGATTGCAATAAAGTTAGTTTTCCAGTAACTGTATCTCTTTCAAATAAAGTAAGGGTATCCGATTGTTCATTGGATGCAAGCAAGAATTGTTCTGTTGGATCTAGAACGAAATCTCTTGGCCAGTTTCCTTCTGTTGAAGTTCTGTCAATAAAGGTTAATTGACCAGTTTCCCCATTTACTTGGAAAATCGCAATTGAATTATGGCCGCGATTTCCTGCATAAACATAGTTTCCGTCTGAAGAAAGATGGATAGCACTTCCTTGGCTATTTTCCGTAAAATCAATCGGTAGTGTAGAAATGTATTGTAATTCCTCAAATGCTCCAGTTTCAGCGTTAAAAGATAATGCAATGACTTCATTGCTTAATTCTGTCATGACATAAGCAAATTTGCCATTAGGATGGAAGGCGATATGTCTTGGACCACTTCCAGGTTTAACGGATAAACTGCTAACTTCTTCTAGCTTTCCATCAACAAGCTTGTACGTATCTACTCGGTCTGTTCCTAAATCAACAGAAACAGCATATTGATCATTAGGACTGAATCCAGCAAAATGCATATGAGGTTTTTCTTGGCGAGCTGGATTTGGGCCTGTCCCTGTATGCTCGATGATAGATGCAGCACTGCTTAATGAGCCATCTGTATGTACCGGATAGGATTCGGCAGTTCCTTTATGATAGTTTGCAGATAGAACAAGCGTTTTGTCTGCATTTACACTTACATGGCAAGGAGATGCTCCTTCCGAATATTCGCTGTTAATAAGGGCAAGACTGCCATCTGAATGAATAGAGTAAGCAGAAACACCACCTAAAGAGCCTTCTTTACCGACAGCGAATAAATGCTGATTATCGATTGTAACCGTTAAATAGGTAGGGTTTTCAATTTCAGCCACTAGAGAAACATCTGTGATTTTTTTCGCTTCTGTGTCTAATACAAATGAATAAATACCTTTACTAGTCTTTTTTGTATATGTGCCAATGTAGCCAGTGAATTTTGTCATAAACAGATCTCCTTTAACATTTTTACAAAATTAATACTATTTATTAATTATAGCACGAGCCTAATCAAAACGTACAAATTAGAGTCTGTCTATTTAAATAAAAGTATTAGTTAGTTCTATTTTCCCGAAATTGCTTACTTGAAACAAGAGGGAATTTTCAGCTGTTTGAAAGGGAGCGCTTGTAAGAATGGATGCGTTTTTTGAATCTTTCATGGGATGATAGGAATAAAACAACCTTGTTTTTCCAAATGGCAGAGGAAATATAGTACTGCTACCGGTGAGGGTGTTATCTACATAAAATCAAACGAATATATAATTAATGAATATATTAATTAAATAAAGATAAAAAACATTTATTGTTTATTTTTGTAATCTAAAATAGTATTTATTAAGGGACATAAACATAGGATAGTAAGTAGATTAGTTTTGATAATTATATGAATATTACCATGAAATATGGTTTTTTTATTGTTTAAGGATTGGGAATATAGTAAGCTAATGGGGAGTAGGGTAAGATAGAAGTTAAGAAAGGGGTGGAAATATAGTTAATGTAAAAGTTAATCTTAATTAATTGATTAAATATTAGTATCATCGAAAGGCATCCATATTGTACCCCATTTTACATAAAAAATCTGAACGTTCACTTTGGTTCTGTACATCACAAGACTTCCTATCAAAAAATGTAGATAAGATGGGATTTATTATGGATAGAAATGTATGCGTTTACAAACGAAAGCAGTGAAGGGGAGAATGAAACGGTGAAGTGTGTTATAAAAAAAGGGTTAGTTTTTTTGTTGGTCATAATCGTACTATTTCCATGGCCTTATGAAAAGGAGAAACAGGTAAAGGCAGAAGGCTCTCAAACTGATTCAATCGAATTTCAGCATGTTTCCGTTCACGACCCGTCCATCATTAAAGGGAATAATGGCTCTTATTATGTTTTTGGATCACATATAGCAGCAGCCAAATCAACGGACTTAATGAATTGGACTTCTCTGGTGACAAGTGAATATCAAGCGCCAGAAAATAATCCAATCTATGGGAATTTGTCTGAAAATCTTGCAGAGTCTTTTAAATGGGCAGGGGAAAATGATGCAGATAGCACTGGGGGTTATTCTGTATGGGCTCCTGATATTTTTTGGAATAAAGATTATGCTTGGGATGATGGTTCAAAGGGAGCTTATATGTTGTATTATAGTGTATCTTCTACCTATATTCGTTCAGCGATAGGCATTGCTGTATCGAAGAATATAGAGGGGCCTTATGATTATAGGGATACTATTATATATTCTGGTTTTACCAATTTTGAAACGACTGATAATAAGAGTGTGATTAATAAACATTGGGAAAATACGAATATCGCAGATTTGATTGCAGACGGTACTTTAGATAATGTAAATCCAGATTGGTTTACAAGTGAGGGAAATTATAATAACGCCCTTTATACGAATGGGATTGATGCAAATATTCTCTATGATGAGAATGGAGATTTATGGATGACATATGGTTCCTGGTCAGGTGGAACGTTTATTTTGCCGCTAGATAAGAAAGCTGGTGTACCCATTTATCCTGGAAAGGATGGAAAAACCTCGGATGGCAGAATAGTTGATCGATATTTCGGTACGAAGATTGCTGGGGGATATGGAAGATCTGGGGAAGGAACATATGCTGTTTACGATAAGGAAACAGGGTATTACTATCTTTACATTACGTACGGTGGATTAGCTTCTGACGGTGGTTATCAAATGAGGCAGTTTAGATCAAAAAAGATTGATGGCCCGTATGAAGACGCCGCTGGTAATGCTGCTGTTTTTCCAGAAAGCTTTAATTTAGGGCCAGGGAATTTCCCGAGCAATGATGATCATAAAGAAATTGGGAATAAAATGATGGGGAATTTCTTGTTTAAAAGAGATCTTGGAGAAGAGGGCAGTGGGATAGGAACAGGATATATGTCACCAGGACATAATTCTTATTTGATAGACGAAGAACTTGGTAAAGAGTTTATTGTGACACATGCTCGATTCCCTCAGCAAGGAGAACTGCATCAAGTGCGTGTCCATCAAACCTTTAAAAACAAGGAGAAATGGCCAGTGCCAACTCCATTTCAATATGCGGGTGAAACAATAGAGACTGTGTCTGAGAAAGATATTGTTGGTGATTATAAGTATATCAATCACGGCAAAGAGATTACGGGGAAATTAACAGAATCGCAATGGATTAAATTAAATGCAGATAAGACAGTTTCCGGTGCTGTAAGTGGGACATGGAAGCTATACGATGATTACAGAGTCGAAGTTGAGATAGAAGGACAAATATATGATGGCGTATTTATTCGTCAATATGATCCTGCAGCCGCGAAATGGGTGATGACCTTTAGTGCTATGTCTGGTGAGGGAGTCGTAATTTGGGGAAGTCGTGTGGATAGTAAATCAAACCAAGAAGTGGTAGCAAGTGTGAAAGCGGAACTAATTAAGGCCATTCCGACCGAGGCAATCAAGGATATCTCCTTGCCAACTCAAGCAGCGCAAGGTACAGCCATTGTCTGGGAATCTTCACAGCCAGAAATCATTTCCAATGATGGGATTGTAACAAGACCGCCATTTGGTTCTGAAAATGCTGATGTAAAATTAACAGCAACTATTACTTTAGGGGATGCGAAAGAAACATTGTCTGTAATGGTTCATGTATTAGCAGAAGAGGAAGGGAGATTAACTGCCTATTATGACTTTAATGATGGGTTTGCAGATCGATCTGGTAATCAGGCCGATGCAATAGTAACAGGTGATCGCATTCACAATACAGGAGGGGAAGTTACGTTTGCAAAGGGTATTGCAGGGAATGCTGCTAAATTTAACGGAGAATCTGGACTTAAATTGGCAGATGGTTTAATTGCAAGTAATAAGTATTCCATATCACTTTGGATGAAACCGGAAGAAATCACGGAATTTACAACGACTTTCTTCGGTGCGAGAACAGAGAATAATTGGATTAGTCTTGTGCCGAATGCACAGAATGTGACAAAGGTATGGTCCCATAATAGTGACCAATGGTATGATGCGGTATCTGACTCTATAATCCCCAAAAATGAATGGACACATTTCGGATTTACGGTAAATGAAGGAGAAGCAAAGGTTTACATTAATGGAGAGGAAAAATTTTCTGATGGGAATTTTCCAGATGTCTTTACAACCGTTAATGCCCAATTTAGTTTAGGTGTAAACTATTGGGACATGCCCTTTAAAGGTTTAATGGATGAAGTACGCGTATATGATGGAATTGTTCTTACAGAAACCGAAATGCAATCACTTTTTGAAAATCCAGGAGCAGAAGAGCCAGGAGCAGAAGAACCGGGAACAGATAAGCCAAGTGCAGAAAATCCGCAGACTGACAACACAGGGAAAACATTACCGAACACTGCAACAAACGAATATAATTGGATAATCGGAGGATTATTCCTGTTGGTAGCGGGCTTAAGTATATCCTTGGTTATACGAAAACGGGCCATAAAAGGGGAATAAATCATGATGGACCACTTAATTTCTGCAGTGATTAAGTGGTTCTTCGTTTTTAGAATGGTAGATGGGGAAATAAAATACTCTTTCAGCATTATTTCTAGTGAAAAAGTTAAACAAATTAGCCACAAGAGAGGGAAGTTGGTTGATGGTTTTTTCAGAAAATAATCACAATAGTGATTGTGGAAAAATGGAGAGGTTATCAACTTAATTACTAACAAGGTAAATGGCGGAAATTAAAGTATTCCACAGGGTTATCCACATTATCAACAGAATTAGGTTTTGGTTATCCACAAAAATGTAAGGGTTTTAAAAAGGGGGAGGAAGAGAATGATGTAAGCCATCTCTTCCTCTAAACGTTTATTTAGTATCTTTTCTATTAGCTGCTCGATCAGCCATTTTAAATTCATGTTGATAGGTTACGGCTTGCATACTAGATAGTGTGTGCTTTGGTTTTTGCTTTTTCTTCCCTTCCATATCACAACAATCCTTTCCATTTTTTCTACTATGTTCTTTATTCTTCCCTAGTTATATAAATTAGATTCAAAATGCGAAGGTAAATTAGTTGAGAGGCAAAAGTATGCCTTTCCACCTTTTATGTGCTACATTTGAAATAGATAAAGTTCGCATGGGATGATTTAGAGAAGGCGAAAAATAGATAACGTGGTGATTGGAATGATTATAAGCAAAATAACAAGACAGAAGGAATTGAATGACCGTTATAATATTTTTACCCTGAAGCAGGGAAAAGATGTGTATGCATTTAGCGTAGATGAAACAGTTCTAATTAAATATAAGCTACGAAAAGGGATGGAGCTGGATTCGCTCTTATTAAATGAAATCCAATATACAGACGAAATAAGAAAAGGATATCATATGGCCGTTCGGTATTTGTCTAAGGTAAAAAGAACGGAAATGGAAGTAAGGAAGCATCTCTCCGCTAAAATGGAAAATGATGCATTGGTTGCAGAGGTAATGACAAAGTTAAAGGAAATGAAATTCATCGATGATGAGGATTACGCTTTTTCCTATGTTCGCACTCAACGGAATACGACAACCAAAGGAGCAGAAACGATTAGACGAGAATTAAGGGAAAAAGGGATCCAGCGGGAATTAATCGAACGTTCGATGGAGGAGCTTTCCTATGAGGATCAAATGCAAGCAGCGAAGAAAATTGTTGCAAAATTTTTGGCTGGCAAGAAAAAGGATTCTAAGAAGATTATCATCCAGAAATTAGAGCAGACTCTTGTTAGAAAGGGATATACCTCTGATATTATCCAACAAGTAAAAAGGATGCCGGAGATTGTGGAAATGGATACAGATGAATTAGAAACCGTTCGTATCCATGGGGAGAAGGCAAGAAGAAAATTTGCCAAGTTCACTGGATATGAATTCAAGCAAAAAATGAAGCAGTTCTTATACCGTAAAGGATTCTCTATGGATCTTATCGAACAGTATTTAGACGAAATAGAAAATGAAGACTAATTAGTTATCGGCGTAGTGTTAACAACAAACTTCAGTAGAAATGAAAGCTGATTTTTTGCCGATTCTGAGGATTTTTATTAAACTAGTTGGTAGTGGAGGGGAATATAAATGCTGACAAAAAGATATAGCATGATGACAGAACACGAGCTCCGTATGGAAATATCCACTTTAAATGATCAAGCAAAAAAAGCAGAGCAGCTTGGTATGGTTAATGAATATGCTGTTTTAGAAAGAAAAGCAGTTCTTGCCAAATCGTATTTATTAAATCCTAAAGATTATAAAGCTAATGAAATATATGAAATAGAAGGCGATCCAGGAGTTCTTTTTCAAATCGATTATATGAATGGCGTTTTTGCGTGGGGAAAGCGACAAGTAGATGGAAGCCAAGAAGAGGGGATTCCAATCGCATTATTAAAGAAGAAAGCATAAGGAAAAGAGTGGAGGGACCAAAAGTGGTCTCTCCCTCTTTCCTGCAGAATAAAAATCTGCTTATTTTTTTGGTTTGCGATGTGAGGAAGCATGCATTCTCTCTTGAGGATGTGTATTGATTGTGCCATTGGCTCTTTTCGAAGCGTATTCTGTTTTTGCTCTCGGTTCTCCCTCAAGCTTAACATCATTTGTATTATCTACATTTCCCATCGTCATACCTCCAAAGAATCAACTAAGTCAAAGGTAATAAACTTCAACTTTGTTTATTACAATGGATAGTATTTGTTAATTACCAGCAATCTATTAGTAAAAACAAAAAAGAAAGAAGGAATGAAATAATGCATGAAGCACAGAAGAAATTAGTGGAGCGGCTATTGGAGCTTAATTCGTTTATTTCAGTTGGCCAAGCACAAACATGGGTGGAATTATTATGGGAGGATTTTGAGGCAACCTATGCTAAAGCGGGTCGTAAATATCAGGGAGAAGAAGTAACGGAACGAGTTGTTAGTCAGTGGATTGAGAACTACGGAGGAAAGCTTCATGAATTTGTAGCTGAAAACCCAAAATATAAAGAATTCCTTGCAGATGATAAAAAGAAATTGCATTAAAAAGAGGTCGACTTTAAAAGTCGACCATTTTTCATGCTAATTGGTTAAGATATCGAGTTTCTTTTTCAGCTTATCTTCACTAAAGATCCAGCCTGTGTAGGAAGTGATGATATTCAAGTTTAGATCGAGATGAACAACGGCGACAAATGGATAGTGCCCGTTGCTTCGGTAGCGTAAATCAATGAAGCGGACTTGGTATTGGTCATCCAGCTCGATAACTTCCCACCTAAATACAGGAGAGAAGGATAGGAAAGCAGATAGGTTCTTATCTTTTTGAGCTGCGGTTAGGACTGGTGTATCTGGAACTGGAATACGATGGAACTTATCATAAATTTCAATTTCGTGCTGATGGGACCTGCCGACATAGAAGGAGTCGTCGGTCATCACAGCGATACGCCAATGGTTATATCTCATGGTTGGCGATAAAATGATTTCCTTTGCATCTGGAATTCTTTTTTTCACATTTATTTTTACCTGCCGTTGTGTAAATACCCGCAGAAGGTAATAGCCAATCAGTACGATATATAAAGTTAAAAAGGTATATCCAGGATCTGATCCAAATACCCAAAATAAGATTGCTACAATATGCATGGAGAAAATGATGGGATCAAATGTATTAATAATCCCCAATGCGACCCATTTATTTGTAAAAGGACGTAGAGCCTGTGTTCCATAGGCATTAAATATATCGACAAATACATGCAGGAAAACAGCTATAAACGTCCAAAGCCATAAATGAAACAAATTTGCCTCTGGGAAAAGCGGGTACATGACAGCAAGTATAAGTAGGGGCCACAAAAGTACTGCTGGGATGGAGTGTGTCACTCCACGATGGTTGCGTATATAAACAGCATTATTTCTTAATTTTAATACTGTATCAATATCTGGTATTTGTGAGCCGATGATAGTGGCGATTATTACACCAGTTGTTGTTGCAGGATCAGAAGCAACAACTGGGTCTAACGTGGCTAACCCGCCAAGCGCAATCCCCATAACAATATGTGTTCCTGTATCCAAAATACCAAACCTCCCTGATTTTCTCTCCGAATTATTTGGATGAAAACACCATAATTACAATAAAAATATCCTTTTCTTTTTTCTTAACAAAAGATACACTACAAACAGTTAACATATTCGCATAATGAAAAATACGGATAATGTTATTAAATAATAAATAAAGTTGGCAAACAATCGGACAAACGCGTAATTTTATCAAAAAATAGCTCTTCTATTTAAAATGAGGCAAATTTACATATTTATACTTATTATTGCTATCAAACTTGGCTATTGGTAAGAACGTGAATCATTTTGTGCTACTTTCATTCTATCCCATTCCATCCTATGATGCACACCATGTCCAATAGTAGTAAAAGAAATCTATATATTGTTATTCCCAAAAAAAATTAATAATTAACATCTGGAGGTTAATCGTGACAGATAGGCAAGAAATAATCAAAAATCAAGTAGATGTCGAGCGGTTTAGAGAAGATTTATTAAATTGGTTTACAGAGGAACAAAGGGAACTGCCATGGAGACAAGATCAAGATCCCTATAAAGTATGGGTATCTGAAATCATGCTTCAGCAAACAAAGGTAGATACGGTTATCCCTTATTTTAATCGATTCATTTCTCAATTTCCAACCATTGAGGCGTTGTCAGAGGCAGAAGAAGAAAAAGTACTGAAGGCCTGGGAAGGATTAGGTTATTATTCAAGAGCGCGTAATTTACATGCTGCTGTTAAGGAAGTGCATGAAAAGTACGGGGGCAAAGTGCCAGATACTCCGAAAGAAATTGCGTCCTTAAAAGGAGTAGGACCTTATACAGCCGGTGCAATTTTGAGTATAGCATATGGAGTTCCAGAACCTGCTGTTGATGGAAATGTAATGAGAGTTTTATCGAGGATTCTCTCGATTTGGGAAGATATTGCAAAACCAAAAACAAGAAAGACATTTGAAGAAGCAGTACGTGTGCTGATCTCGCATGAGAATCCGTCCTTTTTCAATCAAGCGCTTATGGAGCTCGGTGCCTTAATTTGTACACCAACTTCTCCTTCGTGCCTGCTTTGTCCAGTAAGAGAGCATTGTCATGCCTTTGAGGATGGGACTGTTACAGAGCTTCCTGTAAAGACAAAAACGAAGAAACAAAAGTCAATCCAGCTTGCGGCAGTCGTTTTAACAGATGAAGAGGGACGAACATTGATTCATAAACGGCCAAATACAGGATTGCTGGCAAATTTATGGGAATTTCCTAATATGGAAATTGTTCAAGTGTTAAAGAGCGAGAAAGCACAGCTTGAGGAGAAGCTGTTAGAAGACTATCAGGCTAAAGTAGAAGTTGGCGAAATGATTACTAGGATTGAACATGTTTTTTCACATTTGATCTGGAACATCAATGTATATAGCGGAAAGTTAATAGCATTAAAAGAGGAAAAGGAAGATATCAGAAGAGTAAATGCGGATGAAATTGCACCATTCCCATTCCCTGTATCTCATCAGAAGATGCTGAAATTTTTACCAGAGCAAGTGAAGAAAGGGTGACCATTTGTGGTCATCCCCTATTACTCATAGCTTACTTCTGTCCCATGTGTATAATCAGCTTCGTTTCTTTTTAACCCGCCTCTGTTTTCCATTTCCTCTATGATGCTGCGGTGAATACTGACACCTTCGCTATTGAGATAAGGCGTCATTTGCTGCAGGGAGTGATGAAAGTAGGCAAGTTCATTATCTTTCCAATCTGATTTAGCGATAAGGGCTAATTCGGTCATATCTCTGCCAACATACATGTGTTATACCTTCCTTTACTTTTCCCGTATTCTCCTCTATTGTGTGTATGTTGATTGCGAAGTATGCATGAATAGAGGTAAAATGAGAAGTAAATGGATGGGAAAGGAATTAATAAGAATGACAAACAAAGTAGCATTAATTACAGGAAGCAGTAGAGGAATCGGAAAGGCAACAGCCATTCGCTTAGCCAAAGAAGGCTATGATATTGTTATCAACTATGCAAGAAGCAAAAAAGCAGCACAAGAAACTGCTGACGAGATTACGGCGCTTGGCAGAAAAGTGCTTCTAGTAAAAGCGAATGTTGGAGATGTAGACAAAATAAAGGCGATGTTTGCAGAAGTAAAAGCAGAGTTTGGGCGCTTAGATGTATTTATTAACAACGCAGCATCTGGGGTATTACGACCAATTATGGAGTTAGAAGAATCTCACTGGAATTGGACAATGAATATTAATAGTAAAGCCTTATTATTCTGTGCGCAAGAAGCAGCGAAGCTAATGGATAAAGGCGGAAAAATCGTTAGCATCAGCTCGCTGGGAGCGATTCGCTATTTAGAAAACTATACAACAGTTGGAGTGAGTAAAGCTGCTGTAGAGGCCTTAACTAGATATTTAGCGGTAGAATTAGCACCGAAAAATATTGTAGTAAATGCTGTTTCCGGTGGAGCAGTTGATACCGAGGCATTAACACATTTTCCAAATAGAGAAGAATTGCTTCAAGCGGCAGCGGAAAAAACACCGGCTGGCAGAATGGTCGAAATGGAAGATCTCGTCAATACCGTCATGTTCTTAGTAAGCGATGATGCAAGCATGATAAGAGGACAAACGATTATTGTGGATGGCGGTATTTCGTTGCTAGTATAAGCGGGCCGGGCGGTTTGGTTTGTGGAAAAAAGGAGATTTCCTATAAAGGAGAACTCCTTTTTTTTTCTATCGATATGGATTTTATTGGTAATAAAAAACTTTGGATAGAAACGAAGTGTCTGGGACAAATTAATAGGCGTGGAGGTGATATTCATGGCTAAAAAAGCTGGTGCTACACAAAGTGGAACTAACATTCAAGAAGTAAAACAACAAAACGCTCAAGCAGGCCAAGGTCAACAATTTGGTACTGAATTTGCAAGCGAAACAAACGCTTCAGAAGTAAGAAAGCAAAATCAACAAGCTGAATCTAGAAAATCTCAAAACACAAGCAAATAATGCAAACAAAGGGCACTTCACTTACGGGAGAGTGCCCTTTGCTTTTGTTATCGAAACTTTTTATGTTCGACAAAACTTCTTCTTTGTCTACAGAAGTAGTCAAAGGAATTAACATACATACGAAGAAATAGTAAAAGGTAGAGTTAATAGAAAAAGGGCCGTTCCCTTTTTATAAGTTGAAACATATAAATCAATACAGTACCTAAAAATGAAGAGTAGGATGTGTTTTTTCATGGATGTATTTAATGGTTTAGTTGGAGAGCAAATGCGAATTATGGAAAAACTGCTATATTTACAAGGAGAATTAGAAAGGTGTGAAGAGATAGAAGCACAACTACTAATTCTCCAAAAAGAAACGGAACTAAAAGAAGTGCAAATAGAAATCAGCAATATGAAGGAAGAGCTAAAGAAAATACAAAAAATCTTTGAATTACAAACAGAAAAAGTTATTAAAGTCTACCAAGAAAATGAACTGAAACTATCATCTAGTTCATAAAAATATGGAATATTTAAAACCATTGTGTAATTTCAATGGTTCTTTTGTTTTAAATTTACTAGAGAACCGTTATAATAAGAAAAAAGAGGAATCGTACTTTGTTGCCTTAAAGGAAATAATGAATCGCTTTTAGTATGTAACAGGTTACAAAGCGTCCGTAAATAGAAAGTAGGGGAGAAATAAAAATGGGCGTACCTATCGAGGGTGAACCAATACAAATTCACAGTTATAAGCATAATGGGCACATCCATCGAATCTGGGACGAAACAACAATACTTAAAGGGACGCAGAACTTAATTATAGGTGGCAATGATCGTACAATTGTTACGGAATCAGATGGAAGAACGTGGGTAACACGTGAACCGGCAATCTGTTATTTTCATTCCCAACAATGGTTTAATGTCATTGGCATGCTTAGAGAAGATGGCATTCATTATTATTGCAACCTAAGCTCACCGTTTATTTACGATGGAGAGGCACTTAAGTATATTGATTATGATTTGGACATCAAAATCTTTCCGGATATGACATTCAATTTACTAGATGAAGATGAGTATGAACGTCACCGCCAAGAAATGAAATATCCAGAGGTCATTGATCGTATTTTGAAGACGCAAGTAACGCAATTAATACATTGGATAAGACAAAGAAAAGGTCCCTTTGCACCAGATTTTGTTGATTTGTGGTATGAAAGATACTTAACGTACAGAAGTTAATATGGATGACTGAAAAAAGCATGTTGAATTTCAGCAGGCTTTTTTCTTATGCATTCGCTGCGAATAGTGATAAAATGGTTCATTGTTATTAAAACGATTAAGAGTTCGAAGATTGATGGCTCGTGGGCCGTTTGGTTTGGGGAATGAGTGATGTTTAGAGGGGATCGATTCTGTGCCCGATTTGGTTTTGAAAGTGAGTTGAAGGAAATAGAGAGGGGCTCTCTGTGTCCGAAGCGAAAAGAAAATGCGTGAACTGAGAAGAAAGAGTGGAAAAAGGTAAAAGAGACCCGTCCCTCTGTGCCCGTTTCAAAAGAGCACTGAGCAGATCAGCCATGCTCACCAGTTTACGCGCTATCTTTCACAGTATTTTTAACAGAATGAGCTAAAATGAAGTTTTCCAAACACAAAAAAAGGAAAAAGAACAAATGCAACATAGAGAGGGGAGTATATGTGGACAGTATTAAAAGGTATATGACCTTTGTAAAGCCATACCGATGGCAAATTATAGGTACAATCATTATCGGCATTGTGAAATTTGCCATTCCGCTATTAATTCCATTGTTATTAAAATATGTAATTGATGATATTATCAATAATCCAGCCTTAGATCAGGCCACTAAAATGAGCAATCTGTGGACAATCATGATTATTATGACCATTGTCTTTATCGTGGTGAGACCACCGATTGAATACTATCGTCAATATTTCGCTCAATGGACTTCTAATAAAATTCTGTATGATATTAGAGATCAGCTTTTTATGCATCTGCAAAAATTGAGCCTGAAATATTATTCCAATACCCGTGCAGGGGAAGTTATTTCCCGTGTCATAAATGATGTGGAACAAACGAAAAACTTTATTTTAACCGGCCTAATGAATTTATGGTTAGATGCCGTAACGATTTTGATTACAATCGGAATCATGTTCACGATGGACGTAAAGCTAACATTTGTCTCTATTATTTTACTGCCGTTTTACGCGCTTTCCGTTAGCTACTTTTTTGGGAATTTACGCAAATTAACAAGAGAAAGATCCCAAGCTTTAGCAGGCGTACAAAGCTTTCTTCATGAAAGAGTCCAAGGAATTTCGGTTATTAAAAGCTTTGCGACAGAAAATCATGAACAAAAGCATTTCCAAAAGTATAATAATACCTTCTTGGAAAAAGCGGTCAATCATACGAAATGGAATGCGAAAGCGTTCGCTGTCGTCAATACGATTACCGATATTTCGCCACTGATTGTAATTGCCTATTCAGGCTACCAAGTATTGAATGGCGATATATCGCTTGGAGCGATGATGGCATTTTTTGCGTATATTGAAAGATTATATAATCCATTGAGAAGATTAGTGAATTCCTCTACGACCTTAACACAGTCTATCGCATCAATGGACAGGGTGTTTGATTTAATTGATGAAAAATATGATATCCAAGATAAACCAAATGCAGTTCCTTGTACAAATGTAAAAGGAGATATTACTTTTGAAGAAGTGGACTTTGCTTACGATACAAACGATCCGAAAGTATTAGATAATATTTCCTTACATATTAAACAAGGAGAGACAGTAGCATTTGTTGGGATGAGCGGTGGCGGTAAGTCTTCCTTGATAAGTCTTATTCCAAGATTCTTTGATGTAACAGGAGGGAGAATTCTCTTAGACGGAATAGATATCAGAGATGTGCAAGCACGTTCCTTGCGTGATCAAATTGGAATGGTTCTGCAAGAAAATATTCTCTTCAGTGAATCAATTAGGGAAAATATTATGATAGGAAAGCCTAATGCGACTGAAGAGGAAGTAATTGCCGCTGCTAAAGCTGCCAATGCTCATGACTTTATCACCCAGCTTCCAGAAGGGTATGAAACAAAAGTGGGCGAAAGAGGCGTGAAATTAAGCGGCGGTCAGAAGCAAAGAGTAGCAATTGCACGTGTATTCTTGAAAAACCCGCCAATCTTAATTTTGGACGAGGCCACTTCTGCCTTAGACTTGGAAAGTGAACAGTCCATTCAAGAATCACTAGAAGAACTGGCCAAAGACAGAACGACCCTAATTGTAGCCCATCGTTTATCTACGATTACTCATGCCGATCGCATCATTTTGATTGAACATGGAAAAATTATGGAAGATGGTACACATGAGGAACTAATGAAATTGCAAGGTCATTATCACGATCTATTTCAAATTCAGCAATTAGGAAATTAGAGATAAAAAAGGATCCAGAAGCAAGTACTGGATCCTTTTTTATTTTACTCTTCAATCGTTACATCAGCTTCATGCTGATGATGAACTTGAATGGAAGTGATTAATGTATCTAGATGCTCTACATTCTCGTCATATTCAATAATGGCAGAAACAATTTGCATCATATGATATTGCTTTAATTCTTCTTCATTTTCAAGTACGGATGGTTCTGTCTCTTTATAGTAAAGCATTAACTCTTGGAAAAGCATATTTCGGTCAAGAGAAATGCTGCCTTCTTCAAAAACAACATTTGGCTTTACTTTTCCAATAAATTTAAGCATGACATGTTCATGATGGTGAATAAGGCAGTCAAGCTGCTGTTGAATAATATTTTGAAAATCCTCCGGCAAACTTAATAACTCATTTTCATATCGATGAATCTTTTTCAAGGTTTGAAAAGATTTCTTTAATGTGGCAATCATTTGCCGGTAAATGACTAATTTTCTCGTTTTTAATAAAGTTGTTCTTTTAAAATAATTCCGCTCTTCTTTGTACAGGATATATAACTGATCAATGCGCATTAAACGTTCCGACATTTTATCGATATCATTCTTTAACAGACTATGTTCCGATGCATGTCTAATGTTTAGGCGGATCCATTTTGTTATTTCCTCACTTAAATCGGAAAGTTGATTGTACAATTTATTTTCATACTTAGGTGGTATAAAAATCAGATTGACAGTCGAAGCAGAAAGAATTCCGAGCATTACCGTCGAGAAGCGAATAATCGCAAAGGTAATGAAATCATCTGTAGGTGATTCCATAATGGCAATCAAGGTAACTACAGATAAAGTAATTGTCTTTTCTAAGTGTAATTTTAAGTTGATTGTAATAACAATGATGGCGGCAAGTCCAATAATAAAAACGTTGTTACCAAAGCTTAATACAAAGATGACTGCGATAATAGCACCAATGATATTGCCTTGTACTTGTTCAATGATCGATAAATAAGAACGATAGACAGTTGGCTGTATAGCAAAAATGGCAGAAATTCCTGCGAAAACAGGAGTTGGTGCATTTAAAAGTTGCGCTAGAAATAAAGCTAACACGATGGCGATTCCTGTTTTCAGAACGCGCGCTCCTAATGTCATAAATAAGTGTTCCTTTCATTTAATCTTTCTAACTATTTTCTTATACCCCTTACTTTTTGCGAAAAACACGAAAAGTAAACACAATAATGTACTATACATTGATTAGATGTGAACTTCAATAGACTGATGACTGATTTTTTCTTTTTTCGAAGGATTTTAAAAAAATGGACATATTGTTGTTAAAATTGAAATGGTTTTACATAATAGTAGAAGGTGTAAAACGTTCTAATGGGGGACTGATTTCCGCTGAGGGCGCGGGGCAGGCGGGGAGTCTTCTCGGCGTTCATTCCGCTTCAATCATCTGTGGTGGAATTTTAGAGAGAGCTTATATCTATTTAATTTAAAAGAGGAAGAGATAGTAGATCACTTTTGTGAAAATAAAAAAGGTCCAGAATTCCTCTGAACCTTTTTCTAAACTTAAAACTTATATTCTTCTTTTAATGCAGCGAACGCTTGGTCAACCGCGTGCAGGGTTGCTTCGATATCTTCTTCTGTATGCGCGATAGTGATGAACCATGCTTCGTATTTGGATGGTGCCAGCATGATTCCTTGTTCTACTAATAGCTTGAAGAAGCGGCCAAACATTTCACTGTCAGTGCTTTCTGCTTGTTTGTAGTTGTAGACCTTCTCGGTAGTAAAGAAGACAGTAAGTGCTCCTTTTAGGCGGTTAATAGTAATTGGAACATTGTATTTGGCAGCTGCTTCTAAAATGCCATTTTCTAATAATGCGCCTAATTTATCGAGATGATCGTATACGCCTTCTTGCTTTAATACTTCTAGACAAGCGATTCCAGCTTGGATGGAGGCTGGGTTTCCAGCATGAGTTCCTGCTTGGTATGCTGGTCCAACTGGTGCCACTTGATCCATGATTTCTTTTCTTCCGCCATAAGCGCCGATTGGAAGACCGCCGCCGATTACTTTTCCTAAGGCGGTCAGGTCAGGGTAAACACCTAATAAATCCTGTGCTCCACCGTAAGTAAAGCGGAAAGCAGTAATTACCTCATCATAAATAACAAGTGCGCCTGCTGCATGTGTTAAATCATTAATTCCCTGTAAAAATCCTTCCACTGGTTCAACAATTCCAAAGTTCCCAACGATTGGCTCGACAAGAACGGCGGCCACTTGATCACCCCATTTATCCAATGCATCTTTATAGGCATCTAAATCATTGAAAGGAACCGTGATAACGTCTGCAGCAATTACTGCAGGAACACCGGCAGAATCTGGTGTGCCAAGCGTAGAAGGACCTGAACCAGCTGCGACAAGCATTGGATCAGAGTGACCATGGTAGCATCCAGCGAATTTGATGACTTTATTTCTGCCAGTATACGCGCGAGCAACACGAATGGTAGTCATTACTGCTTCTGTTCCAGAATTCATAAAACGGATTTTTTCCATGGAAGGAATTGCTTCCTGCAGCATTTTCGCGAATTTCACTTCATGCGGAGTTGGCGTTCCGAATAATAGGCCAGTTTCTGCAGCGCGTGTTACTGCCTTTGTAATATGTGGATGAGCATGTCCTGTAACAATCGGACCGTATGCAGCTAAATAATCGATATATTGATTTCCGTCTACATCAAAGAAGTAAGCACCTTGTCCTCTTTCCATTACGATCGGTGACCCGCCGCCAACCGCCTTATAAGAGCGCGAAGGACTGTTGACACCTCCGACAATAATCTCTAAAGCTTCTTCATGCAATCGTTCTGAATTTGTATGTAACATATAAACCTCCTATAAATCGTATCATTCTATAAAAAATACCTTCCCCCATTTTAGCACTTTTTAAAAGAAGTTAAAGGGAAACAGCTTTTTAACCTAAGAGTACCTTTCCTACGTTTTCAATAGGAGAAATGGATAAACGAATAAATAAACAAGACAAGCATAGATATTAATGATAGAGGAATCACATTTATTGCAAGGAAGTAAGGAGGTAAGGAAATGTTTTATGTCTTATTAGCACTCATTCTATTTTTTATTGCAATGAGCTTAAAAACACTATTTGTTCCTTACCGCAGAAAAGAAAAATGGGTCTCATTCGAGAATTTTATGTACTTAATTTTTGTCTATATCACCATTATGATTGGCTTTGGTCTAATCTATACATTATTCCAGATGAATGGCATCCCGGTTTATAATGATGGACAGGCGCCTTCTTTAAACTATGACTTCTTTCATACACTCCATACGAGTATTTATTTTAGCGGGGTGACCTTATTTTCCGTAGGGTTTGGTGATTTAATGCCAATTGGTATGGGACGAATGGTTGTCCTTATTGAAGCATTGATCGGATACACGATTCCTGCTGCTTTTGTAGCACGAGCAGTATTTGATCTGAACAACTAGCAAACTGCTTTTCTTGATTCATGGAAGCATTTTAGGTAGGCTTGAATAAAAAAGCAAAGGCGGGATAATATGTCTGTTCATATTGGAGAAGCAGTGCCAGATTTTGAATTAGAAGCAAATGATGGAGAGAAAATAAAATTATCCGATTATCGAGGGAGGAATGTTGTCTTATATTTTTATCCGAAAGATATGACACCAGGATGTACAACAGAAGCATGTGATTTTCGCGATAATCATGAAGATTTCCAAGGTTACAACGCAGTAGTACTAGGAGTCAGCCCTGATCCGATTGCAAGACATCAGAAATTTATTGAAAAGCACGAGCTGCCATTCCCATTATTATCGGATGAAAATCATGAAGTAGCGGAAAGCTTTGATGTCTGGAAATTAAAAAAGAATTTCGGAAAAGAGTATATGGGAATTGAAAGATCAACCTTCTTGATCGATAAAGAAGGGAAGCTTGTGAAGGAATGGCGCAAAGTAAAAGTCGCTGGTCATGTAGAAGAAATCAAACAAGCTTTAGAAAAAATCGAAGCCTAATTTTTAAGGTAGGGACTTTTGTCCATTCATTAAAAGCCGAAGAGCATATTGTATAGTGAGCATATACCTCCTCATATATATGTCGGTGGCCAACGAAAGCGTTCGTTGGTCTTTTTTTATGGAGAAAAGGGGAAATGGATAAAACTTCTGGTGAAAAAAGTAAGGTCTCATGCATATAATGTAAGTGTATTATCAATAACATCTTAGCATCGACTATTATGTAATAGTATCTATTGTTAAATAATCATTATTGTTTATTCAGATTGTTCATACATCTAGAAAACCGCGCTCTTACAGTAACTGTGTTGACAAAACCCTCCTATTATTAGTACACTATTTATAAACATTATAAAATAAGAATATCTTTTAGAAATGGGGTGCATGTCCGTGGAACATAATGAGTTGCAAGAAGCTCTTGATAAGCTGAAAGAAACAGGAGTGCGCATTACCCCGCAGCGTCATGCGATACTTGAATATTTAATAAGCTCAATGTCACATCCGACTGCCGATGAAATTTATAAAGCACTTGAAGGCAAATTTCCAAATATGAGTGTAGCCACTGTTTATAATAATTTAAGAGTTTTTCGTGAAGTGAATTTAGTAAAGGAACTGACATACGGAGATTCCTCCAGCCGGTTTGATTTTATAACTTCTCACCATTATCATATTATCTGTAAAGAGTGTGGCAAAATAGTTGATTTCCATTATCCAGGACTTGATGAGGTAGAGCAATTTGCCAGCCATGTTTCAGGATTCAAAATCAGCCACCACCGTCTGGAAATTTACGGTACTTGTCCTGATTGTGCTCAAAAAGAAGCGCACTAATGTAGAGAATAGAAGAGGCTGTCTTTTTAAGAGTTACTTTCGTATAAACGTAGCGAGGGGAAATCTTAAAAAGATATCCTCTTTTTTCTGTTTAATCGTTGAAACGAGACTGAAATATTATATGGCAGAAATGATAGCAAAAAGTAATTCTATTTTTAAACAAGTTATAGTAAGATTTCATGTATGCCTTGGAAATAGGGCAGGATTTTAAGAGAAAATGTCGAAATAATACGAAACGAATAAAATTTATTCATGGAGATGGAGGAATAACGATGGAAGATATTCTTCGTCCTATATATCAAGAAAGAGCTAGCCAGACAAATACATTGGGCGTATTAATCATTGATAAGAAACAAAATGAAATGACTGTGACAGATACTTTTGATACAGTCATGCTAATTATTGTGAAAGAAGCAGAACAGCCTGTTTTTATCAAGCACTATACATATGCAGATAAGAAAGCGGCTCTACATATTGTTACAGAAAAACAATTAAGAAGCTGGATTTTATTAGGGAATAACAAAAGAATTTTTGAATGGATATATAATGGGAGAGTTGTTTTTGATCGCAATGAATTTATTTATCAACTCAAAAATGAGTTGAAAGAATTTCCCGTTAACGAAAGAAAACAAAAAATGGCGCTAGAATTCGCCAAGCTTATTAAACGATATATGGATGGGAAAGCGTTCTTTGAAAATAAACATTATCTGGACGCCTATAATGATATTGTTCATTCCTTACATCATTTAGCTCGATTAGCTGTGATCGAAAATGGATTCCACCCAGAAGTAACCGTATGGAGCCAAGTAAAACAAATGGAGCCAGAAATCTATAAACTATATGTAGAATTAGTAAATAGTGATGAACCCATTGAAAAGAGACTCGAGCTATTATTCTTAGCAAGTGAATTTTTAATTCATTCAAGAATGAGAACAAGCACAAGCTATATACTCGATATATTAAAAGAAAAAGACGCTTGGACATTTAACGAACTGTTAGAAAAAGAAGAACTGCTTATCTACGCAGTTGATTTAGGAATGTTGATCGAATACTTAATCGATAAGCATTTAATAGAAGTAGTCAACATTTCTACGAAAAGCCCAGGTGTTTATCATCGATGCTATCGTGTTTTAGAAAAAAAATAAAAAAGTTTTAGAAAAAGTGTTGACCATTATCGTAGAATAATGTTATATTAATATCCGTCGCTGAAACAACACGAACTGTTGAAGTAAACGACGGAATAGAATTTCTAAAAAACACTATTGACAATAAAGGTTGATAGATGTTATATTAGGAAAGTCGCTTCCTAAGTGACTAACTAAATTGCTCTTTGAAAACTGAACAAACAAACGTCAACAATAATCGTTTTATAACGAATGTTGTAAAACAAAAAAGTAATAAAAAGCTAGAGTTTAGCAATGAGCTAATCAACTCTTTATTGGAGAGTTTGATCCTGGCTCAGGACGAACGCTGGCGGCGTGCCTAATACATGCAAGTCGAGCGGACTTTAAAAGCTTGCTTTTAAAGTTAGCGGCGGACGGGTGAGTAACACGTGGGCAACCTGCCTGTAAGACTGGGATAACTTCGGGAAACCGGAGCTAATACCGGATAATCCTTTTCCTCTCATGAGGAAAAGCTGAAAGACGGTTTACGCTGTCACTTACAGATGGGCCCGCGGCGCATTAGCTAGTTGGTGAGGTAACGGCTCACCAAGGCGACGATGCGTAGCCGACCTGAGAGGGTGATCGGCCACACTGGGACTGAGACACGGCCCAGACTCCTACGGGAGGCAGCAGTAGGGAATCTTCCGCAATGGACGAAAGTCTGACGGAGCAACGCCGCGTGAGTGATGAAGGTTTTCGGATCGTAAAACTCTGTTGTTAGGGAAGAACAAGTACAAGAGTAACTGCTTGTACCTTGACGGTACCTAACCAGAAAGCCACGGCTAACTACGTGCCAGCAGCCGCGGTAATACGTAGGTGGCAAGCGTTGTCCGGAATTATTGGGCGTAAAGCGCGCGCAGGCGGTCCTTTAAGTCTGATGTGAAAGCCCACGGCTCAACCGTGGAGGGTCATTGGAAACTGGGGGACTTGAGTGCAGAAGAGAAGAGTGGAATTCCACGTGTAGCGGTGAAATGCGTAGAGATGTGGAGGAACACCAGTGGCGAAGGCGACTCTTTGGTCTGTAACTGACGCTGAGGCGCGAAAGCGTGGGGAGCAAACAGGATTAGATACCCTGGTAGTCCACGCCGTAAACGATGAGTGCTAAGTGTTAGAGGGTTTCCGCCCTTTAGTGCTGCAGCAAACGCATTAAGCACTCCGCCTGGGGAGTACGGCCGCAAGGCTGAAACTCAAAGGAATTGACGGGGGCCCGCACAAGCGGTGGAGCATGTGGTTTAATTCGAAGCAACGCGAAGAACCTTACCAGGTCTTGACATCCTCTGACACTCCTAGAGATAGGACGTTCCCCTTCGGGGGACAGAGTGACAGGTGGTGCATGGTTGTCGTCAGCTCGTGTCGTGAGATGTTGGGTTAAGTCCCGCAACGAGCGCAACCCTTGATCTTAGTTGCCAGCATTCAGTTGGGCACTCTAAGGTGACTGCCGGTGACAAACCGGAGGAAGGTGGGGATGACGTCAAATCATCATGCCCCTTATGACCTGGGCTACACACGTGCTACAATGGATGGTACAAAGGGCAGCAAAACCGCGAGGTCGAGCAAATCCCATAAAACCATTCTCAGTTCGGATTGTAGGCTGCAACTCGCCTACATGAAGCTGGAATCGCTAGTAATCGCGGATCAGCATGCCGCGGTGAATACGTTCCCGGGCCTTGTACACACCGCCCGTCACACCACGAGAGTTTGTAACACCCGAAGTCGGTGGGGTAACCTTTTGGAGCCAGCCGCCTAAGGTGGGATAGATGATTGGGGTGAAGTCGTAACAAGGTAGCCGTATCGGAAGGTGCGGCTGGATCACCTCCTTTCTAAGGAAAATGGAATTTACATTCCATCAAAGATTGTTGACGATTTGATTGTTCAGTTTTGAGGGAGCAATTCCTCAAAAACAGTAATAAGTTTGAGGGTAAAGAGAAACGAGTAGATCAAGGAAGCGAATGCGCGAGCACCGGAGCGTACAACAGTACGTGAGGAGCAGAGCGAAGAAGCTGACGAAGAGATGCGAAGTTTATCTTTAGCCGAAATTGTTCCTTGAAAACTAGATTATGAAAAGTAAGAACCAAGAAAGAAACCGAGTAATCGCCATCTTAGATTCTCTATTTTAGAGAATTACTTCTTTGGAAAGTAATCGTATTAAACGAATACTCCTTCAAAGATTGGAGAGCAAAGAGAAGCAAGTAGGTCAAGGAAGCGACCGAACGAGCACCGGAGCGTACGACAGTACGTGAGGAGCAGAGTGAAGAAGCTGACGAAGAGATACGCCGCTTATCTTTGGTCGAAACTAAGTTAAGTTAGAAAGGGCGCACGGTGGATGCCTTGGCACTAGGAGCCGATGAAGGACGGGATTAACACCGATATGCTTTGGGGAGCTGTAAGTAAGCTTTGATCCAGAGATTTCCGAATGGGGAAACCCTCTATCCGTAATGGGATAGAATCTTTACCTGAATACATAGGGTACTGAAGGCAGACCCGGGGAACTGAAACATCTAAGTACCCGGAGGAAGAGAAAGCAAACGCGATTCCCTGAGTAGCGGCGAGCGAAACGGGATTAGCCCAAACCAAGAGGCTTGCCTCTTGGGGTTGTAGGACACTCTATATGGAGTTACAAAGGAACGGGGTAGACGAATCGATCTGGAAAGGTCAGTCGTAGAAGGTAAAAACCCTGTAGTCGAAACTTCGTTCCCTCTTGAGTGTATCCTGAGTACGGCGGGACACGAGAAATCCCGTCGGAAGCAGGGAGGACCATCTCCCAAGGCTAAATACTCCCTAGTGACCGATAGTGAACCAGTACCGTGAGGGAAAGGTGAAAAGCACCCCGGAAGGGGAGTGAAATAGATCCTGAAACCGTGTGCCTACAAGTAGTTAGAGCCCATTTATGGGTGATAGCGTGCCTTTTGTAGAATGAACCGGCGAGTTACGATTACATGCGAGGTTAAGTTGAAGAGACGGAGCCGCAGCGAAAGCGAGTCTGAATAGGGCGAAATAGTATGTGGTTGTAGACCCGAAACCAGGTGATCTACCCATGTCCAGGGTGAAGTCCAGGTAACACTGGATGGAGGCCCGAACCCACGCACGTTGAAAAGTGCGGGGATGAGGTGTGGGTAGCGGAGAAATTCCAATCGAACTTGGAGATAGCTGGTTCTCTCCGAAATAGCTTTAGGGCTAGCCTCAAGATTTAGAGTATTGGAGGTAGAGCACTGTTTGGACTAGGGGCCCCCATCGGGTTACCGAATTCAGACAAACTCCGAATGCCAAATACTTATTCTTGGGAGTCAGACTACGAGTGATAAGATCCGTGGTCAAGAGGGAAACAGCCCAGACCACCAGCTAAGGTCCCAAAGTATACGTTAAGTGGAAAAGGATGTGGAGTTGCTTAGACAACCAGGATGTTGGCTTAGAAGCAGCCACCATTTAAAGAGTGCGTAATAGCTCACTGGTCGAGTGACTCTGCGCCGAAAATGTACCGGGGCTAAACGTATCACCGAAGCTGTGGATTGACATCTATGATGTCAGTGGTAGGAGAGCGTTCTAAGGGCGTTGAAGCTAGACCGTAAGGACTGGTGGAGCGCTTAGAAGTGAGAATGCCGGTATGAGTAGCGAAAGATGAGTGAGAATCTCATCCACCGAATGCCTAAGGTTTCCTGAGGAAGGCTCGTCCGCTCAGGGTTAGTCGGGACCTAAGCCGAGGCTGAAAAGCGTAGGCGATGGACAACAGGTTGATATTCCTGTACCACCTTTAAATCGTTTGAGCAATGGGGGGACGCAGGAGGATAGGGTAAGCGTGCTGTTGGATTAGCACGTCCAAGCAGTTAGGCTGGTAATGAGGCAAATCCCATTACCACATAAGCGGAGCTGTGACGGCGAGGGAAATATAGTACCGAAGTTCCTGATTCCACACTGCCAAGAAAAGCCTCTAGCGAGATTTAGGGTGCCCGTACCGCAAACCGACACAGGTAGGCGAGGAGAGAATCCTAAGGTGAGCGAGAGAACTCTCGTTAAGGAACTCGGCAAAATGACCCCGTAACTTCGGGAGAAGGGGTGCTCTTGCGGGTGCAAGCCTGCGAGAGCCGCAGTGAATAGGCCCAGGCGACTGTTTAGCAAAAACACAGGTCTCTGCGAAGCCGCAAGGCGAAGTATAGGGGCTGACACCTGCCCGGTGCTGGAAGGTTAAGAGGAGGGGTTAGCACGTTAGTGCGAAGCTCTGAATTGAAGCCCCAGTAAACGGCGGCCGTAACTATAACGGTCCTAAGGTAGCGAAATTCCTTGTCGGGTAAGTTCCGACCCGCACGAAAGGTGTAACGATCTGGGCACTGTCTCAACGAGAGACTCGGTGAAATTATAGTACCTGTGAAGATGCAGGTTACCCGCGACAGGACGGAAAGACCCCGTGGAGCTTTACTGCAGCCTGATATTGAATTTTGGTACAGCTTGTACAGGATAGGTAGGAGCCTTGGAAGCCGGAGCGCCAGCTTCGGTGGAGGCATTGGTGGGATACTACCCTGGCTGTATTGACATTCTAACCCGCACCCCTGATCGGGGTGGGAGACAGTGTCAGGTGGGCAGTTTGACTGGGGCGGTCGCCTCCTAAAAAGTAACGGAGGCGCCCAAAGGTTCCCTCAGAATGGTTGGAAATCATTCGTAGAGTGTAAAGGCACAAGGGAGCTTGACTGCGAGACCTACAAGTCGAGCAGGGACGAAAGTCGGGCTTAGTGATCCGGTGGTTCCGCATGGAAGGGCCATCGCTCAACGGATAAAAGCTACCCCGGGGATAACAGGCTTATCTCCCCCAAGAGTCCACATCGACGGGGAGGTTTGGCACCTCGATGTCGGCTCATCGCATCCTGGGGCTGTAGTCGGTCCCAAGGGTTGGGCTGTTCGCCCATTAAAGCGGTACGCGAGCTGGGTTCAGAACGTCGTGAGACAGTTCGGTCCCTATCCGTCGTGGGCGTAGGAAATTTGAGAGGAGCTGTCCTTAGTACGAGAGGACCGGGATGGACGCACCGCTGGTGTACCAGTTGTCTTGCCAAAGGCATCGCTGGGTAGCTATGTGCGGAAGGGATAAGTGCTGAAAGCATCTAAGCATGAAGCCCCCCTCAAGATGAGATTTCCCATAGCGCAAGCTAGTAAGATCCCTGAAAGATGATCAGGTTGATAGGTCAGAGGTGGAAGCGTGGCGACATGTGGAGCTGACTGATACTAATAGATCGAGGACTTAACTAAAATGAAAAGCGGAAACGCCTGTTAATCGGCGATAAGCTGGACATAATGATTACTTGTTTCTTTCTTCTTACCATAATCTAGTTTTCAGGGAATAATTTTCTAAAATTATACTTGAAAAAATCTCAAAAACATGTATAATAAAATATGTCTTGAGAAAAGTCTGGTGGCGATAGCGAGAAGGTCACACCCGTTCCCATACCGAACACGGAAGTTAAGCTTCTCAGCGCCGATGGTAGTTGGGGGTTCTCCCCCTGTGAGAGTAGGACGTCGCCAGGCATACCATTATTCCGCAGTAGCTCAGTGGTAGAGCATTCGGCTGTTAACCGAACGGTCGTAGGTTCGAGTCCTACCTGCGGAGCCATATTGGAGAGCTGTCCGAGTGGCCGAAGGAGCACGATTGGAAATCGTGTAGGCGGGTAACCCTGTCTCAAGGGTTCAAATCCCTTGCTCTCCGCCATTATAACTTTTCAAATATGGCCCATTGGTCAAGCGGTTAAGACACCGCCCTTTCACGGCGGTAACACGGGTTCGAATCCCGTATGGGTCACCAATACATACCATTATACTTTATGGAGGATTAGCTCAGCTGGGAGAGCATCTGCCTTACAAGCAGAGGGTCGGCGGTTCGATCCCGTCATCCTCCACCATTAATATTATCGCGGGGTGGAGCAGTCTGGTAGCTCGTCGGGCTCATAACCCGAAGGTCGCAGGTTCAAATCCTGTCCCCGCAATCTGGTCCGGTAGTTCAGTTGGTTAGAATGCCTGCCTGTCACGCAGGAGGTCGCGGGTTCGAGTCCCGTCCGGACCGCCATTTTTTCAAAAAATAAATAGCATTAAGTAATGGCTCAGTAGCTCAGTCGGTAGAGCAAAGGACTGAAAATCCTTGTGTCGGCGGTTCGATTCCGTCCTGAGCCACCTTTTATGTCGGAGGGGTAGCGAAGTGGCTAAACGCGGCGGACTGTAAATCCGCTCCTTCGGGTTCGGCGGTTCGAATCCGTCCCCCTCCACCATTCATCTAGGGGTATAGTTTAAAGGTAGAACGAAGGTCTCCAAAACCTTTGGTGTGGGTTCGATTCCTACTACCCCTGCCAATTTCAAATAAATATTATGGCGGATATGGCGAAGTGGTTAACGCATCGGATTGTGGCTCCGACACTCGTGGGTTCGATTCCCATTATTCGCCCCATTTATTTTTGACACTTTTTTTATTTTATTGCATATATATAGTATTGGGCTATAGCCAAGCGGTAAGGCAACGGACTTTGACTCCGTCACTCGTTGGTTCGAATCCAGCTAGCCCAGCCATTCGCGGAAGTAGTTCAGTGGTAGAACACCACCTTGCCAAGGTGGGGGTCGCGGGTTCGAATCCCGTCTTCCGCTCCAATATATTTATGGCGGCATAGCCAAGTGGTAAGGCAGAGGTCTGCAAAACCTTTACCACCGGTTCGAATCCGGTTGCCGCCTCCATAATCGTTTATAATTTAAATTTGTTACATATCATGCCGGGGTGGCGGAACTGGCAGACGCACAGGACTTAAAATCCTGCGGTAGGTGACTACCGTACCGGTTCGATTCCGGTCCTCGGCATTACCAAACAAATTATAAACGCGCCGGTGTGGCGGAATTGGCAGACGCGCACGACTCAAAATCGTGTTCCTTCTGGAGTGTCGGTTCGACCCCGACCACCGGTATCTTTTTAAACAGCTTGACCCTTGTGGTTAAGCTGTTTTGCTTTTGATTGTCCCCAATTTGTCCCATTTTAATTAGATTCATCTAGAACACTTCAGATTTTTTCTTTTTCTTTCTCCTCTAATTCCTTTAAAACATGACGATACGTATTAATTACTCTTTTTGTGTCTTTATGCCCCATGTATTTAGCGACTACAGAAATATCAATTCCTTTTGCGAGCATGACAATACAATAGGTATGCCTACAGCCTGTTGCTGTAATAATTGGTTTTATCTTTAATTCATTGAGATAGCCTTTTAGTGCCTTATTTATTCCATTATTGGTTGGCAAACCATTTCTTTCATCAAAAAATATGAATCCGTCAGATATATCATGAATTTTCAAGCTTTTTTGTTTTGCTTTTAAAGAGTCGAGCACTTCCAATACATCAGAACTTACTGGAACTTCTCTAACTGAAGTAGAGTTTTTTGGTGGAGCAAATACATGACGAGCAGAGTCTATTCTTCGATATGTCTTAATCATGCCATTTTTGAAACCTATCTCTTCCCATGTTGATGCCATCACTTCTCCCACTCTAAAACCAGTTTTTAATTGTACATACAGGAAGTAAGGAATTATGCTGTAGGGTAATTCATTTTTTTCTTTAAAAAAGAGAGTAATGATTGATAGTCTGATAGAGATTCAATAAACTTCTCATTTTCTGTTTCACTTGTTTCTGTGAATTTATTTAACACTTAGTGTAAAATCCTTTATTAAAATGGAATCTTTTCTAGCTAAAAGAATTCCGTATAGCTCTGTTAAAGCGGACTGAGAGAATCCGCACCAACTTGTTTTCTATAATCATTTAGAATTTCTTGATACTCACTGTACTTCATTGTAGAAGCGACTTTATTACCAAACCATTTTTCTACTTGCTTGCCAACTTTTCTGTACTTATCTATAGTTCTTGTGCTTCTATTTTATCAATGACAGGAGCATAAGCTTCTAACTCCTCTTTTAAGCCATTCTCCGTGATAAAGAAGCGTTTTGTGCCATGACCATAGGATTTACATGCTCGATAATAAATTCGTCCTCTTATTTAGTAATTCGTAATGTTTGCATATTTTTTCAGTTCCTCGATAAAATCAAAATTTTTCATGTCAATAAACGGAGATTCCCAGTATTCAGCTGCTTTTTTTCCACTGCCTTGCATATATAACAATACTGAACCTTTCACCTCAATTGGGGGAATTTTCTCTAGGGTTGCAGAAACCCAAGACCATACGATAAGCCTCACTACTATTTGAGCCGAGGATAATTCTAAGAGCGAGATTACCGCGGTAGATCCGTAGAAAGAGTTTCAGACCTCATTTGTTGAGCAGCAATTAAAATAAAAACTCCTGATTGACGACCCAATAAAATTATTTGCTTTATTCCGTCCATAACCTCACTAACAACCCTTTTAGACTGCTTGTCTGTTCTACTAGCTTGGAAAGCTCCATTTCGTCAAATACGACCCAAACGGGTTTATAGCCATGGTCTAAGAATTTACTACCGTACTTGAAATTCTCATTCATGTAATCATAATATTCCTTCATTTCAGTTACCGCCAATCTGGACGACTCGAGCAATGTTATTCGGGTTGTTGGCACTCGTTCATCACTAAAGTAATGAGATGAATTTCCCAAATCTGAGTTTTTGGGTCAGCGATGTAAATAATATTTATGCTCTCGTTTACTTCTACACGACCTGTAGAAACCACATTTAATCGTTTAGGATGATTAAGAAAATAATGATATTCACAGACAAAAGGAGGGTCTATCTTTTCTTCCAAAGAAAAATTCAGTAATGCTGATAGTTTAACAACATTTCTTATTCCTTTTCGAGCATACTCTTCTTGAAGAGTATCAAGCGATAGATAATATTTTATCGCTTCAATAATAGGTCTGTTTTCGTTTCTATCTCTAGATTCATAATTTCGCTCCCTTTTTACATAGCTATTAATCTCATATAACCTTGAATATTAAGACCTCGTTTTTGATCAGACATAATTACTGTGTAAAACCATTTCTTTGTTGTAAGAAAAAGCTCAATGCTGAACCCTGGAGTCGTGTAAAATTTTTATAAGAGAGCTGGTAAATGATTTTAGACATGAATAAAAAGCGAATTAGCACAAAATAATTAGATGTGGTATATTTAGAAAAAAGTTCGAGATATGTATATTTATTATGATTGAATAAAGACTTTATAAAGGCAGTCTATGCTTATTTGAATAATTGCAAGAGGTGAAATAATGAATCAACGAGAAATAAAGCGTCTTACATCAGATATGATGAGAATCAATGATGATTTTTTTATCTATGGTACTGGAAGTGCTGCTAGCGAATTAGTAGCAAGAATAGGTTATTTTATTGTAAAGGTACCTTACTTTATTGACCGTATGGAAAGAGAGAGCATTCTGGGGAAAGAAGTAGTGAGCCTTGTCAATGTTGATTTTACGAAAGTGAAGAGGTTAATTATTGCAAGTGAATCGTATGAAGAAATATTACAAGTAATATCAAAATATACTTCCTTAGAGTCACTTCATATATATTTACCTTTTCGTCCAAAAGCAGATTTCAAAGATATTGTAGGGAAGTTTACATATGGAATTAATGATAAAACCGTTGAAAGTAAACATTATTTAAAGAGCGTGGGGAATTTTTGTTCGATTAATGCAGATGCAAATATAGGAACCTTAGGTAATCATCCCATAGATCTTGTTACAACCTCAAATATGCTGTGGAATCCAATGTGGAAAATGTTAGATCAATATGATCAAGAACTATTAGATAGATATAATAAGCCAATAGTTATAGAAAATGATGTATGGATTGCTACAAATGCAGTTGTATTGCCAGGAGTAACTATTCATAATGGAGCAATAGTAGCTGCAGGAGCGGTTGTCACTAAAGATGTTCCCCCATATGCAATTGTTGGCGGTGTTCCAGCTAAAGTAATCAGATATAGATTTGATTCCCATATCATGGGATGATGAAAAAATAAAAGCTAATTTCGAATTATTTTTTGATATTGAGAAGTTTGTGAAAACACATTCTATAAATTGTAATTGACGAATACAGATTTTTTACTCTTTCCTTCAAAAACATCCGTGCAATTGGTCTGATGATTTACATGATTGGAATAGTAAATTCGATATTTGGCATTTGTGAGAAACATTGATGTAGCAACGAAGTAGACAACATATACGATATTGTTTACGACGTAACTTTTAAGCCATCAGCCACTATTGAGTGGGAGTAAGAAAAAATAAGCTTAGAATCCTTGTTTTATAAGGGTTCTAAGCTATTTAATTGTTTAATTGCTAACAATTTTCTAACAATGCACATTAATTCAAAATAATTTTATCTCTTAACATATATTATTTTTCTCTTGAATTTACCATGGTTAATACTTGTTCTAAACTGATTGGAGAAAAATTATTCACATCGACGCCAACGTTTATCACACTAGGACCTAATATATTCCGAAAATATTCTTTCTTGTTATGATGTACATGCCCGTAGAGATGTATAGAATTATTATAAAACGAATCCCACTCTAAAATAGTGGAACAATACAAATGTTTTGTTGTTGTACTTGAATGAAAAATAATCTTTTATCCATTCGAAATATGAGCTTTCAAACTCTGGATCGTCAAGATAGTATTCATAATTGCCTTTAATTAAATATTTCTTCCCATTCAATGGCTCTAATATTTCGTTTGCTTGTTTTCCAGTCCCACGGACTACAAAATCCCCTAAAATATAAACTTCATCTTTTTGTTTAATGACAGCATTCCTTTCTTATTTGTTTTATTCTAACCATATATCATTTTTCTCTATTTATATATGAATAATCAATTTTAAAACTGGGTATTAGTGTAGCCCTTGTATACAATTATTTTCAGTAGTGCAAAGAAGGAACTGCTATTTTCTTTTTTAGCTTTGCCCCAACTATGTCCCATAAAATAAAAAAGTGTGACTTAGTTAAAAAATCTTGCTCACTTTAAATGAAGTGAAAACAGATTTTTTACTAGTTTAACTATCCAAATAGATAGTAAAAATCAAAAAATATCCCGACACCGGGTATCATTAGATTAATTTATGTCTAGATTAATCGCTAAAGAAAGCTCACAAACGTTGATTTAACAACATTTGTGAGCTTTCTTTGTTTTTAGAGTATACGATAGAAAACGATAAGATACGATATCTTTTCACAAGCTGTTATTCAAAATCGAGTGATCTGGCGCTTTGTAGGCTTTTTGCTTGACGCTAAATATAAAATCTATATATTTATCATTGCGCAATATACATTTCTGTACCTTCATGGACCAATAGACCCTACTAATTGTGATGGCTATAATTCCTCTAATTCAACTTTTGAAAGTAGTATGAATGGGTACAGTCATTTTACTAAAAATTGTTGCATTATATTTTTCCCCTATTTAAAGGGTTTTCTGTACTTGCAACTATTGGGATATTATTTTTTATATCAATGTACAATAAAGCCCAAACAAGTTGGCCTAGAAATCACTTGAATAAGCATAATTAGGTATCTACATTGATTAGGGCTATCCCTTGCGTGCGTTTGTGATTCCATCGATTTTACGCTCCACCAATAATGGCAAAAATAAAAATCGGTAGGTATTCTTTCTTTGCAGAATAATTGTTTCTTGTATTAGATTTATTCGCCCTTTTTTGTACACAAACTTTCCTTTTTGTTAATGCTGAGGTTTACCTTGGATTTGGCGGAATGACTTGTCCCTTTTGTTTTCTTCACATTGGAGAATCGATCCATCATTTTATCTTTATAGATATATCCGAGAATAAAACCAATAACAGCGATAACGGATATGATAATGGCTATGCTATATTGCTGCATATGAATGGTGGACCCCAAAGCGGCAGATGCAATAATCCACGGCAGACGACCAACTATAAGTATGGTGAAGAATCTTAATGAACTCATGGATGTAAGAGCGGCCACAAATACAAGCAGGTCTTTCGGCAAACCTGGAATCACGAAAAAGATAAATAAAAAGATTGAAAACTTTTTCTCATCCTGTATTAACGACATCCACTTATATTTTTTCTTTTGTAGTAGCTTTGAAATATAATCGCGCCCGATAAACCGAGTGAAATAAAAAGCAATCGCTGAGCCTATTATTAAGCCGATTGTAGTATATAAGGATCCTAATGTAACCCCGTAAATATAACCGCCTGCAACCTGTACGACTTCTCCTGGAATAGGCGCAACCACGATTTGAAGAATCTGAAATAAAATAAACATGACCGGTCCCCAATTACCTGTTGAATGAATAAACGCCCTAAAATTGTTCATGGACGACATAATCTTAATAATGGTAGGAGAATAATAGATCAAACCAATAGACAATATGAGAGTTAGACCTAATAGTATTGTTACGATTGTTTTTTTCGAAAGTTGTGGCATAGCTTAAAACTCCTTTATGTAATTACTTCTACCTGTTTGTAGTATAGAATGGATAAATTAAGAGTTACATACATAATTTCTGAAGAATTCTTAAGTCGACTGTATTTACTGGTAGTTGCACAAAACGACTATTATACTGATATTAGACGAGGTGATCAGATGAACAAGCAAATCTTAATTGCTGATGATAACAGTGAAATCCGAGAAATTGTAAGGATTTTGTTAGAAAGTGAGAATTATGAAGTGATTGAAGCGATAGATGGTCAAGATGCGATTAATAAAGTAAATGAAGAGACAGATCTTATTATTTTAGATATGATGATGCCCAATAAATCAGGGCTGAAGGCGTGTTTGGAGATTCGTGAAAAAACAAGCGCACCGATCTTATTCCTTACTGCGAAAACGCAGGATTCGGACAAACAATTGGCCTTCTCTTCAGGCAGTGATGACTTTTTGTCCAAACCTTTTTCTTATACAGAACTTGTTTCGAGAGTGAAGGCTTTACTGCGGAGATATTATGTCTATCGTGGCAAGGAGAAGACTGAGGAAACGGAGCATATTATCATTAAGGATCTTACGATTTACCAGGATGCAAAGACTGTATTTGTTGGAGAGAAGGAAATCACTTTGACTGAAATTGAATACCAGATTTTGCTGCTGTTAGCTAAGAAACGACGTAAGGTGTTTTCGGCAGAAAACATATATGAAAGTGTTTGGGGGCAACCCTACTTTTATACCTGTAATAACACAGTTATGGTCCATATTCGTAATTTGAGAAGTAAGCTGGAAGATGACCCGCAGAACCCTAAATATGTAAAGACTGTTTGGGGAAAGGGGTACAAAATTGAATAGATTACTAATGGGGAAAAAACTTAAGATCAAGCTCGTTCTGGCAGTATTAATTTCCTCAGCTATTTCTTTAAGTGTTTTCGGCATTTTACAAGTCGTTGGCGAGAAAGTGTTAAATAGTTATTTAAGCAAATCCGCTTTTATGGAAAATAGGCAGCAAGACGCGCTTGAACGATTCGAAGAGTTTGTGAATAGCAAAAACGTGTCCACACGTGATCGAGAGCAATTGTCTGAATGGATAAATAATGAGCGATATTTGAATCTGTATATTTTTGCAAAAGAGAAATTAATTTTCTCATCAAATAAAGAGGTTGATCCTGCTATTAACGAAGAGCTACTAACTCGATTTACGCCTTCGGAAATACCTACTACCGTCCATTTTGCGGATCAAGATGCCCAGATCTACTTGGTAGGCCTTTATGAGTATCAATACTATAATCTCATTTTGTTTATTGGTATTTTCATAGCAGCCATTATATTCATTATCTCCTTCTTACTGATAATTAATAAGAAAACATCTTATATTGGAGTACTTGAACAAGAGATCAAAATACTTGAAGGTGGAAATTTAGATTATTCAATTACTGTTTCTGGAAAGGATGAATTATCCTCTTTGGCCCAAAGTATTGATGAGATGAGGAAATCATTTGCTGAGCGACTCGGCAGTGAGGAGAGGATGAGGATGGCCAATCGCGAATTGATCACGGCAATTTCCCACGATTTACGCACTCCACTTACAATTTTGCTGGGGTATATGGATATCATCGAGCTTAACAAGTATAAGACTCATGAGGATTTGCTGCAATATATCCATAATAGCCGGGAAAAGGCCTATCAAATCAAAGCGCTATCGGACAAACTATTCGAATATTTTACGGTGTCCTCTGCCGCTGAAGAAGAGGAAGTGGAATTTGAATTATATGAGGGCAGAGCGCTTATAGATCAACTCATTGATGAGCAACTGGTGGTTATGGAAAATTTAGATATTCAAGTTCAAGCAGATCCATATGATGAGCAATTTTTACTGGAAATCAATTTGGTCGCTATACGCCGTGTATTCGATAATATATTTTCAAATATTCGAAAGTATGCCGATCCGACGCATCCCATTCTTATTCAGGTTTCCTTGAAACAACAATGGGTCGATCTTAGGTTCGAGAATAAAATTTTACGTGAAGCCGAAAAGGAAGATAGCAACAAAATTGGGCTCGTTAGTTGCCAGAAAATAATACAGAAGCACAACGGGACGTTGAACGTATCGGTACGAAAAGATACTTTTTTGCTACAGGTAACGTTACCTGTCATTTTAAATAAAACCGCACAGACTTTTGAATGATTCTGGGGCATCCAACTTGTCACTGGAACCAAAATCAGTTGTTTCCGAGTCAAGGAGGGAATGGGGCTTCACTCTCCGCGGTTTGAATTTGTATCTAAATAAATTAATCTCTAACAACATAAGGAGTTAAACTATTTTTTTATTGAAGCTGTGTTTATGTTCTGTATGTTTTATCTCTATGTGTTGATATATTCAATGAATTATCAGGAGATTGTTATAAAGAATAATGGTGTGTTCTTGGTAGCCTTATTCTTATTTGTTCTATACTTGTTGATAAATGTAGTGTATATAGCTTCAAAGTAGATATATAGATCCATGATGAAAAAGGTGCAGAAGAAAAACAATTGAGAAAATAAATCCATAAGGGACAGAACCGTGGTGAAGCAACAGGACGGCGATCTGGTTAAGATTGCAAATGGAGCGTTCGAGGTCATGGTTTATCAGCATCCTGGCATTAACAATTATATAATCAATAAAAGCAGACTGGTTGATGGTCTGCTTTTATTATTTCTTTCATATCAATGCTCCTTTTCCATTTATCATTCAGTTGTACTAACAAGTTGTTAAATTAGCTACCCATAAAATGTAAATACTAAGCGACTTAAGAATTCTTAAGAATTATGAACCCCCCATCTTAAGAAATCTCCCATAATCTTATATATCATAAGCAAACAGGAAAGGGTAGATTACAGTGCGAAAACGATTTAACCAGATTACCAAATATCAATAAATGGGAGTCATAATAAAATTCATTATTAGTGAGGAGAACCTATGTTTATAAAGAATATTCCCAATCTGCTTACCTTTGTAAATTTGTCATTTGGGGTACTTTCAATTGTCGAGGTTATTAATCAAAATTACTTCGCAAGTGCCATATATATTATTATTGCAGCATTTATAGATCGATACGATGGAAGAATCGCTAGACGATTAGATGTTTGCAGTGAATTCGGTAAAGAATTGGATTCCTTGTCCGATTTGGTTTCCTTTGGGATTGCTCCAGCTTTACTTGTTTATTTTAAATTTAACTTTGATGATCTTGGCATGCTGAGACTTGTAGGTATAGTTGCTCTATTGTTATACGTCGTCAGCGGTTCATATAGATTAGCACGATTTAATATCAAAGAGTTTGAGGGTATCTTTCGTGGAATTCCAATAACCGTGGCAGGTTTTATTCTGTCCATTTACTCAGTGATTGCACCAAGCACGATTAATTTAACACTTATATCGGTAATTTCATTATTTGCTTTTTCCTATTTAATGGTATCAAGTATAAAATTTAAAAAAATATAGTAAGGAGTAATTATGAGCAATCAAGAGAAATTTACAAATATTCGCGATCGTGACAACTCTTTAAATAAAACCGGTCTACGCTATTTAGCGAAGCTTTTATTTTCTACAGAAGTTCCCAAGCTGGTTCTAAGCATAGCCCTTATTTTAAGTATTATCAGTTCATTTGTGGGGTTGATTGTTCCGATAGCTACTGGAAAAATAATTGACCAATTTCGTTTGGAATTAATAAATGCCACTACGATTATACAGCTTGTCTTTATCTTTATTTTGCAAGCCGTATCAAGTGGATTCTCATACTATCTGTTAGCTTATGTCGGAAATAGAATGGTCAATCAATTGCGTAAACAGCTTTGGGAAAAGATGCTTCATTTACAGATGAGTTTCTTTGATCGCTACCGCTCTGCGGATCTTATGAGTCGCATCGCAAACGATACAAATGAGATTAAATCACTCATTACCGATCACTTCATCAACTTTATTTCCAACTTGATTACAGTTATTGGTGCAGTGGCCATGTTATTTTATTTAGATTGGCAAATGACGTTAATCATTATGTTGGTATTACCTATTAGTTTAGCTGTAATGATGCCGATGGGGAATAAGATGTATGAAAATTCCGTGCGTTTACAGGAACATTTGGCAGCACTATCCTCGACGCTGTCCCAAATCATTGGGGAAATGAGACTGGTTAAGGCTTCTAACTCGGAGAGAAAAGAATTAAAAAACGGTGAAGCTAACATGGATGATTTATTTCAATCGGAAATGAAAGAAGCTCGGGTTAATGCAGTACTGATGCCATTGATGACATTAATTATGATTGTGCTACTAGTTGTAATTATCGGTTATGGCGGAGTGCGTGTTTCTTCGGGAGCTCTTACTGCAGGGAAACTTGTAGCATATATCTTACTTTTGTTTCAAATTATGATGCCTGTTGAACAGTTTGGAGCATTTTTTTCGAATTTAAAAAAAGTAATGGGATCGACAGAGAGGCTAAGGCTTATCTTGGAACAGCCTCTCGAAGCTGACAACAAAAAGGATGTGATGCCGGACAAGCATAACATCTTAGAGTTTCGCAAGGTTTGCTTTGGTTATGAAAGAGATAAGCAAATCTTGCTAAATGCTTCTTTTACGATACCAGATCGTAAAGTAACTGCTTTTGTTGGTCCTAGCGGAAGCGGAAAAACAACCATTTTTTCGCTTATTGAGAGATTTTATGATCCGGAAACTGGAAACATATATTGGGGTGATACGCCAATCGACTCTTTTTCACTCCATGATTGGCGCAAAAAAATTGGTTATGTGTCTCAAGAAAGCTCTCTTATATCAGGTACAATCCGAGAAAATATTATCTATGGGCGAGAAGACGAAGTGAGTGAGTTGGAGATGATGAATGTAGCCCGACTTGCATATGCCCATGATTTCATTGACGCTTTACCAAGAAAGTATGAAACAGAGGTAGGAGAAAGAGGAATTCAGCTATCAGGCGGACAACGCCAGCGTATAGCTATTGCTCGTGCTTTGTTGCGACAACCGGATATTTTGCTGTTAGATGAAGCAACCGCTAGCTTGGACAGTGACTCAGAACATGAAGTCCAAAAGGCACTGCATTATTTGATGCAAGATCGTACAACCATTGTAATTGCACATAGATTATCGACAGTTGTACATGCGGATCAAATTATTGTATTTGAGTATGGACATGTTACAGGAGTTGGAAAACATGAAGAATTACTTCAGACACACCCTTCTTATGCTGCATGGGCAAATAAGCAATTTCAAGGTATACAGAGACTATAAACTATAAGCATGTTCGCTGAAATTTTCAAAAACCTATATTTTTACTTGGTGAAATTGCTATGGAAGTCATCATTTCGTTGTTTATGGCTGAATTAATTGATCAAGGGATTACCAGTGGCCAGATGAATCAGGTGTGGGGAATAGGGGGAAGCCCCTTAACCCCCAACTCACTCTCTCTATTTGAAAAACAGGAAAACGATTAAAAATGAAAACCCTCCTTATTAGTGATTTTGGTATAGTTTTTCGTTTAATCCAAGAATATTCTTTGTCTATTTAGAATTTTATTAATAGAGGTTATTTATAGAGTAAGAATTTTTCGCAAAGGAATTGTTAGATTATTTTTTAAAAGAATGACAAGTGAAGAAAGAAAAAATACTGAAAAATCTATAAAAATAGGATTTTTTTTTTAAGCTTGTTTTATCAGCAAGTTCCATATATTCCTTTTTTCACTTAATTATCCATTAAGATTTATGTTTCTATTATCTAAATGGATATTAACTTCTGTTTTACAAACTTTTTTGATGCTCATAACAATAAATTTTTCCTTGGAACTTCTTATTAGATAAACAGAATGATTTTACTTTATCTGATACAGCTTTCTGACAGACTATACATTTATTTTCCTTTTCTTTTTTGTCAGTGATGTTCTTCTTTTCTTCGATAATATCTATATGTTGCTTTCTAATTGCTGCGTCTGTAATATTAGCATTCACAAGTGAATTGTAGATCATCTCCATTTCACTTTTTAGAAAAAGGGGGTTTGGGTATTGTAATTTAAGAACAGCAACTTTTCTATTAATAAACTGAGTTAATTCAACATCGTAAATGACCAATTCAGTAGAACTAATCTTACGCAATTCTTCCTCTATTTTAAATGTGCATCTCTTTGTAAAGGAAACTACTGAAATAAAGTATGGATGATATTTTGCTTCTATAAAACTTTTGAGGGCTTGAATATGACCATAATTCTGCATTAAAGGATTCATCATTTTGAACTTACCATTAATTAACCAAGTTTTTCTATCTTTTCCTCCATAAATAGTTCCTTGATAATTCTTCGTTTCGATGACGAATAAACCATAAGGGGTTATGATAACGTGGTCAATCTGAGAATACCCTGTTGATGATTTAGGATTTTTAATGAATAAATCATTTAAATACATATAATCTTTAGGTAGCTGGGATAGTTGAATATCAATTTTGTATTCGCCGAGTTCACCTTTTCTAACAGCAGATTGGTTGATTTCTATTTTGGTTGTGGAGTTGTTTCTATTTTTTATGTTACTTGGAGTTTCTTCCGACTTTTTAATTGTATTTTTCTTTTTATTTTTAAATAGAAAATCTAAAAACATGATCTACCTCTTTCTATTGGAAATATTTTTCTATACCTTAATATCGACTTATTGGGGAATTTTTTTAGAGACCCAAAAGAATGACCCTCCCCCTTCATCTTTCACGCCAAACTTAGTATAGTAGATATATATTTTCCATTAGTTATACACAAAAACGGCTGGAGGATGAGTACAATCAAAAACGAACCATTATATCAGCAGATTCAAAATAAGATAATAGAGCGGATAAAGGACGGGAAATGGAGAGTAGGAGACAGGGTTCCTTCTGAGAAGGATTTGATGGATGAATTTCATGTAAGCCAGATTACTACCAAGAATGCGTTGGCTGGCTTAGCGGATCAAGGAATTGTGGAGCGGATTAAGGGGAAAGGGACGTTTGTTATTGAAAGTAGTTTAACAGGTTCAATAGCAAGAAACCAAACTTCAAGTGGGTTGATTGGATTAATTATTCCAACGATGAAGACAAAGGTGGAGCAGGATTTTGTCAATTTTCTTGAACAATATGTGACGGAGCAAGGGTATAACTTAGTCATTAAGATTTCTAGAGAATCACAACTAAAAGAAGCGGAAGCTATTGAGACATTTCGTGTGATAGGTGTGGAAGGAATTATTATTTTTCCGGCAGAAAAGGAAATGTATAATGAAGCGGTTCTTCGACTGTCACTAGACAAGTTTCCCCTCGTATTGATTGATCGATATATGAAAAATATTTCTACCTATAGTGTCAGTTCCGAAAATACTCAAGGGGCGTTTGCGGCTATTTCTTATTTGTTGGATAAAGGATATGAACAGATTGGACTTATCTCTCCCTTAATAACAAACACGGTTACGGAAGAAAGAGCAAAAGGATTTGAACAAGCTTTTTTTAGAAAAGAAATTACAATTGATAAAAACCTTTGGCTAACACTGCCATTTGATAAAATCTCCGTTCAGGAAACGCCTGCAATAATTAAACAATTTTTATTAGAAAACCCGAAGCTAGCTTGCCTATTTACGATGAATGCGGAATTGGCACAGTATGCGCATCGTGCTATTTTAGAAGTTCAAAAAGAGTCCTTGCGTCAAATAGAGTTGGTTACTTTTGATTTTCCTGGAATAGAAGGGATTACCTTTGTTCAGCAGGATATCCAGCAGTGCAGCAAGGATGCGGTGAAGTTATTAATGCAGCAAATGGCTGGAGAATACGAACCAAAACGAATATTTATCCCAGTAAATGTAGTGATTGCCGAAGAAAATAGAAAGTAAGAATGCTACCTGACTATGGTAGTTTTTTTGTTGGGAAAATATCCTCCTCACCTTTTTTCCACTTGCAGTTCTTTCCTTTTTCTTCTAATAAGTAGGACTTTTCCATCAAAAAAGTATAAAAGGTATATTATATACTAAATTTAGTATATTTTTACGAATGAGGATAATATAAGATGTTTGTAAGCGCTTTTATTTTAAAAGAGCAACATTAAGTAGATAATTTTTAGATGAATCGTTTTCCTCTCTTCTATATGATTTCTAAACAATGAGATGGTAATAGTAGATTACATTAATCCAACAAAATTTAACAGAACAGTATTTTACTAGAATATAGGTATTCAGGGTGTACAAAATCAACTTATAACTGATCAGGTATGCCCTTTTTATATAGATGGTAGTTCAACAAATATGGGGAGGGGATTATCCTGAAGAAGTTAGTAAAAGTCTTACTGTGTATGAGTTTATGGCTATCTTTACCGTATGCAGCATTGGCCTACAGTAACCCGATGGATTTACCAGAATCTTGGACATGGGATAGCGGGGAGTATTATGGAGAAGGGGATCCATATATCCTAAAGCATAATGGTATTTATTATCTCTATGTTAGTACCGTAGATGATAAAAGCGGTGTGAAGGCGTGGACATCGGAAGATTTAATGAATTGGACATATGCTGGTCTTGTTACAGAAGAACCTACTACGAAGGCTGCTTATGCCCCGGAAGTTGTTTACTGGAATGGCGATTTCTATATGTATACATCTCCAGGTGGAAATGGGCATTATGTCTATAAAAGTTCAAGCCCTCTTGGTCCTTTTAAAAAACAAACCGATAACCTTGGGATGGGGATTGATGGACATGTTTTTATTGATGATGACGGCAAATGGTATTTTTATAGTACAGGATCAAATAGAATAGATGCACGCTCTATGCCAACGCCGACAGAATTTGGCAAGGCAACGGATACAGGTGCAAAAATGAATGGCTGGACAGAAGGGGCAACCGTACTGAAAAGACATGGCAAATACTATATGACTTATACAGGGAACCATATTTGGAATAAAGCATACCGTATTGACTATGGAGTAAGTGATTCTCCTAATGTTGGTTTTACAACGAATAAAGAACAGAACCCACTTTTACTAAACACAGAAGGGGAAAATGTAGGTTTAGGTCATAACACAGTTGTGCGAGGACCAGACCTTGATTCCGACTATATCGTCTATCATAGTCATGCGAACCCAGGGCGTAACATAAACTTCGACCGCATTGCATGGAATGGCGAGAAAATGCTCGTGTTAGGGCCGACAACTTCTGAACAGTCTGATCCTGCTTTACCGGATTTTAGTGATCGTTTTAATCGAACCGAACTTGGAGCAGATTGGAAAAATGTAAATGGAGGGAAATGGAGTATCACGAAAGATACTTCTAATTGGCTGGAACAGAAGAAATTGGGTGATGCAAAATGGTCACGACAAGTGAGTAAGACATCTACAGATAAGGAATATACGGCAGAATTCAATCTGAAAATGGTAGAAAAAGGGGAGAGTGAAAATCCGCGACTTGGTGTAGTTTTCTCCTATAAGGATGAAAAGAACTACGGAACAGCTGTCCTAAGCTCGAAGCATAATCGATTGGAAACTAATTTTGTTGTGGATGGTGAGGAACAAGGCTGGGAGTATGCAGATCTGCCAGAAGGCTATGATTACACAAAGCTACATCAATTGAGAGTAGAAAGGTCGGGAGATACATTTAGAATCTATGTTGATGGCATGCAAAAGCAAACACGAGAAGTTCGAAACATTGGGGCTGGCAGCATCGGCTATGCCACATCAGATGTACATGGAGCATTTGCCTATACAGCTTTTAGAAATAAAGTTGACGGCAGCAATGTCTTTGATGCGTACAAGCCTTTACCGGGGACAATTGAGGCTGTTCATTATAATGCTGGAGGTGAAGGTATCGGCTATCATGATAAAACAAGGAAAGAAGCAGTTAATGCCTACCGCCAAGATTATGTAGATATTGCTGACGATTCTGACGGCAGTTATTATATTGAATCAAATGAAAAAGGCGAATGGCTGAAATATAATGTGAATATTGCCGAAGAAGGCTTATATAATCTGGATTTACGAGTTGGCGAATCCTCCAAAGATGCCAAGATAAGGATCTTGTTAGATGGAAAGTCGGATATAACGGGGGATGTAAGTATTCCGCAATCAACGGATTGGAGAATGTTCTCGATCGAAAAGCTGAAACTACCAAAAGGAAAGCATACGCTAACGATTGAAGTGGTAAAGGGTTCGTTTGATTTTTCAAGCTTTAAAGTACAAGGCTATAAAGCAGTTGATGTATTATATGACGATTTTAATGATGGGGATGCTGAAGGATGGGATGAAGTCGAGGGGACATGGAAAGTTGGTCCTTTTGAAGAGCAAAATATTGATTTCGATGAGTATAAACAGGTTCCTGGGGTAATAAATGCAGCCTATTACAATACTGGTGGGGAAGGAGTTGCCTATCATGATACGACACCAGAAAATATTGGTGGAGTATTTAGAAGAGATTCAGTAGATATCCGAACCAATCCAGAAGGCGGCGGCTATGCTGTTGGGTGGAATCAGACTGGTGAATGGCTGAAATACAATGTAAATGTTCAAGAAGCTGGCACATACAATCTTAAGCTTTATGCTGCAACAACTTTTACAAGTGCAAAGGCGCGTCTATGGTTAGATGATAAAATAGATTTAACCGGCGTATTTGATGTTCCTGCTACTGGCGGCTGGAACAATTGGCAGGCTGCCATTAAAAATGGAATTACGTTGCCTAAGGGAAATCATACTTTGAAACTAGAATTCGTAGAAGGGGAATTTGACTTTACGAAAATGGAATTGTCTTCATTTGATGTTCATCGGTCGCTACCTGGGCTCATTGAAGCGGAAGACTATAACAACGGTGGGCAAAATGTAGCTTATTATGATAAGTCGGAAGGAAATAGTGGGGGACAGTACCGTAATGACGATGTGGACATTCGAAAAACTACCGCAGGGGATTATGCAGTTACCTCGATTGAGACGGATGAATGGTTAACATATGATGTGAATATTTTAGAAGAAGGAAGTTATGGTCTTGATTTATTTGTTTCCTCTGTAAAGGATGGATCGAAAGTAAAGCTTCTGTTAGATGATAAGCTAGATTTAACGGGAGAAATTAATCTGCCGAAAACGGGCAGCGTGGACAGTTGGAAGACTGTATCACTAGAGGATATAACATTGCCAGCAGGGCAGCATACGTTAAAAGTAGTTGCTGTAGAAGGTGGCTTTGAGCTTTCGAAATTTATGTTCCACCAATTTGATCAGTATAAAAAGCTGCCAGGCAGAATAATGGCGGCAGATTATATTACTGGTGGTGAAGGTGTTGCCTATCACGACAACACCATTGAAAATATTGGGGGAGAGTATCGCCAGGATGCAGTCGATATCCGTGTGAATCCGGAAGGTGGCTACAATGTTGGCTGGAATCAAACAGGAGAATGGCTGAAGTATAATGTCGATATCGCAGAAGAAGGCAGCTATGATTTAGCCATAAACGTAGCTACAACATTTAAAGATAGTCAAATCCGATTATGGCTTGATGATTCGATTGATTTGACAGGTGTTATTGATGTCCCTAGCACTGGCGATTGGAATAATTGGCAAAGCGTTATTAAGAAAAATGTTTCCTTACCAGCAGGACAGCATACGATTAAAGTAGAAATAGTAAAAGGCGAATTTGACTTCTATTATTTTGAATTCCTAGAGGAAATCGAAGTACCAGAGCCACAAATAATAGGCGAGTACAATGCAAGTAGCGAAACCTTTGCAAAATCAGTTATCGGTGAAAAAGAGTGGAAGGATTACATTATTGAAGCAGATGTTAAAGTGGCTGAAGGATCCGGAGACGGAGGAGTCATTTTCCGAGTAAATAATCCAGCAAACGGAATTGAGTATAGCCAAAATAATGCTGATTTTATGCAAGGATATGTGGCCTATATAAATGAAGACGGCGTCCATCTTGGAAAGCAAAATTATAATTGGGTGTATCTTGATGGTGCCTCGATCACAGACCCACAAGCTGCTTGGCATCATATGAAAATTGAAGTGATTGGGACAACAATTAAAGTATATGTGGATGATATGGCGACACCAAAGATTAATTTTACGGACAATAGCCGTACTGCCTTTACGCAAGGGAAAGTAGGGGTAAGGTCCAATTATAATAATACCAAGTTTGATCATTTCTTAGTTAGACCGTATCAAGTAGATCATACGTCCATTCAAACATTACTCGATATGTACAAGGAATCAGGTGAATTAAAGGATAGTCTTTATAAGAGCTTAAGCAATAAATTAAAGCAATCCCAAAAACACCTAGAGAAAGGAAAAAACGATCAAGCGATTAAATTTCTGCAAGATATGATCAAGCTGCTTCATAACGATAAAAAGGAAAAATTACCTGCTGATAAAAAGGAAGTATTGAAGGCGGATATAGAAAGATTGATAGAGCAATTGTAAAGTGGGTGTCAGGCACCGTAAAAAGACAATTGTCTTTTGATGGTGCCTGACACCATTTTATAAAGAAGAGAGGGAACATAGGTGCAAGATAAAATGAATACAGAAAGAAAATTACAACATTTTTTTTCGGAAATAGAGTCTCTGGCTATTATTGACTTGAATATTAATTACCTGAAAGAAACTATTACCCTTAAATTAATGGGTGATAGAAATCGCAATTTGATTAATATTACGTTTAAACAAGTGTTGTCTTATTATGTATTTCAGGAACCTGCTTATGATACTTTTAGACTAAATGAGTTTGATGAAGAGTCCCATTTATTATTATCAGAATCAAGCTATTTTCCTCAAGGATTTGGTAAAATAATGATTGAAAGCCTTCATAGTGAATTAAAAGCAATAGAAACACTTTCATCAACTACAAATTTTTACTTTCAAGTTAATGATAAGGACTATTTCTTTATTGAAGCTAACGCATTAATTATTAATGAAGAAGAGTATAAAAATTTGATTATTGATGATTCAGAATTAAAAATACCAGTTGATTGAAATCCTTGGACCATTAGGACTGCTTTTCTTAAAAATTTATATACGAAGAATTGCTGTCAAAATATATGAAGAAACAAATGCTAGATGCTTTGACTAAAGCATTTAATGGATTTTAACGCATATCTTAGTGAGATGCTGTTAGAGTATTTTGTAGTATTTTAATTGAAACTTAGCATAAAACTCAATGGATATATTTGTATACTAACTGTGAATTAAAGGACCAAAAAAAGTGGAGTGAACGATGAATAAAACTCAACCGTGGTATCTTCGTGATAAACTACTCTGGGCAATTTGCGTTATTGTACCACCGATTGCGTACATAATTATAACAGCTAATAAAAATAAGCTTACACATGAAAAGTATTTAGAGCATTTGACTTTAGCAACTATCATTCTTAGTATTTGGCTACTAAAGTTCGCTCCTGGAAATTTCCGTTTTGCCGCTTTGTTGACTATTATAATTGCATTGGTTTTACATCGAATTAAAAAAAGAAAAAAATAGAAGTGGGTGTCAGGCACCGTAAAAAGACAGTTGTCTTTTTGTAGTGCCTGACACCCATTTTTCGTTTTTATGGTAATGGTTTCCGTTGCGCAAAGGAAAGAGTTTAAATTAACTTTAAATTAAATTAGGTATAGTATGTAGATAAGCAGTTGATAGCAAGAGATGAAATCGCTAACAAATCATTTTTAGTCATCCAGATTAGTCTCTTAATCTTTTAAGCTAGCAAGTGAAAGAGACTTAAGTGGAACGTACTGTTAGCTTTATCTCTACTGCTAATAGGAGAATTGGTGCACATATTTTTTTACGTAAGGGTGGATTAGCATGAACTTAGAGGAAATTAGTTTTCAAATTATTTTAAATGGAGGAAATGCTCGAGGTTTAGCAATGGAAGCAATAAATGATGCTAAAAGTGGCGACTTTTCTTTAGCAGAGCAAAAACTGGATGAAGCAAATGAAGCCATGCGCTTAGCTCATCGCTTTCAAACAGATTTGATTCAAGGGGAAGCTCGTGGAGAAAAATTTGAAATTCGGTTATTGCTTATCCATGCGCAAGATCATTTAATGAATGCCATGACTGTTGTCGATATGGCAAAGGAATTCATAGAACTTCATAAGAAACTACCTAACTAAGCTGGGAATTTGTTTGATTTTAATCAAAAAATCTTATTAATTATTGGAGGAATATAAAATGAAAAAAGCCCTAATTATTTGTGCAGCTGGTATGTCATCATCACTAATGGCCAAAAAGACAACGGAGTTTTTTAAATCAAAAGGTCAGGATATTGTATTAGATGCTATATCTGCAAATGAAGGCGGTAAGATGATTGAGAAGGGTGAATTTGATTTATATTTAGTAAGCCCGCAAACAAAGATGTATTTCAATAAGCTGAAAGAAACAGGGGATCGTGTAGGAAAGCCGGTTGTTAACATACCACCACAAGCGTATGTTCCAATTCCGATGGGGATTGAAAAATTAGCAAACGTAATTTTACAAGAACTTCCGAACTAAGGGGTTAATGGATAGAAAGAGAAGGAAGCTACTTTAGTTTTTCCCTTTCTACGATGGAGTCCGTTCAATCTAATTTTCACTACAAAAAATGAAAGCGGTATCTATTGATGGTTTGATAATAAATGAAGAAGCAAATAGCGAAGAACAAGAGAAGGAGGGATTCATATGAATGATGAACAAAGAGCCTTGCTAGAAAAGCAAAGAAAGAAACAAAGTATAAAAACGATGTATTTTAATCGGTATTTACTTGTTCGTTATGTAACTGCCCTATTCTTTTTTACCAATTTATATTGGTTTATTTCATTGGTGCTAAGTGATTCAAAGTTATTCTTTATTCCTTTCGTATTATTGTTCTTTATGGTAGCTAGTGTTGTGGAGCAAGTGAAGATTTACAGCAGTCCTAGCCATCATCCTAAATTTACCAAATACAGTTTTACGGCATTGCTCGCTGCAAATGTAATTTGTATAGTGCCTGCTTGTTTTTCTTCTCCTTTTGCTTTGCTTTATCCGTTCTTAATTAATCAAGATGAATCAAGAGTGTTCATTCTAACTATTTTAATTTTGGGGATATTATTAGCTGCTTTCATGCTAAAACGTTTGCACAAGATTTGTCTAAATGAAGATAAACACTATAGCCGCATTAAACTATATGAGAAAGTTATTAATTAACCATGGAAAAGAGGAGTTTATATGTCAGTAGAAAATAAAGTATTTGCTCTTTTTGAAAAATATCTCATGGGTCCAATGGGGAAAGTTGCCTCCTTCCGTTTTGTGCGGGCAGTAATGGCAGCAGGGATGGCTTCCATTCCCTTTACTATCGTTGGTTCTATGTTCCTAGTATTGAATGTATTGCCGCAGACACTTACTTTTTTAGAAGGTTTTTTTAATAGTACTTTCTTTAAGATTAGTGATTTGTATATGTTAGCAAATAAATCAACAATGGGAATATTAGCACTCTATTTTAACCTTGTCATCGGATATGAGTATACGAAAATTATTGCTGAAGAAGATAACTTAAATTTAAACCCGTTAAATGGTGCTTTACTATCTATGTTTGCCTTCTTTATGACCATTCCTATGCTCGTAATAGACGGTGGGAAAATCTCGCTCATTCATCAAATAGATGATGAAACAACCATTGTAAATGGCTGGCAGATGGTTGGGGATGGTGTGAGTCGGTTAGGTACTACAGGTATTTTTGCAGCAATTATTCTCGGGATTATCGCCGTACAGTTATATAGATTGTGTGTTAAACAAAATTGGGTGATTAAAATGCCTGAAGCAGTACCGGAGGGGGTATCTAGATCCTTTACAGCATTAATTCCAGCCTTTTTAGTGGCTGTCGTTATCTTGGCTATTAATGGGATTCTAGTTGCATTAGGTACAGATATTTTCAAAGTAGTAGCTGTTCCATTTAGCTTCGTTGTGAATTTAACAAACAGCTGGTTAGGAATCATGGTGATTTATTTCTTAATCCATGCCCTTTGGATTGTAGGAATTCATGGCGCCAATATTATTGGTGCATTCTTAACACCTATTGTTCTTTCTAATATGCAGACAAATTTAGAGGGAGGGAATATTCCCTTTGCTGGTGAATTCCAGAACTCATTTGTCATTATGGGTGGATCTGGAGCAACTATAGGATTGGTGTTCTTCATTGCCTTTTTAGCTAAGTCACAGCAATTAAAGATATTAGGAAAAGCATCGCTTGCACCTGGTATTTTCAATATTAATGAACCATTATTGTTCGGTCTGCCAATTGTTTATAATCCATATTTGGCAATCCCATTCTTCTTAGCACCAATGGCTTCGGCTTCGATTGGGTATTGGGCGATCAAGCTGAAATTTGTTGATGCGATCATTGCACAAGTACCTTGGCCATCGCCAATTGGTATTGGAGCATTTATTGGTACAGCGGGAGACTATATGGCGGTAATTGTAGCACTAATTTGCGGTATTGTAGCATTCTTGGTTTGGTTCCCATTTATTAAAATGTATGATAACAAGTTAGTGATACAAGAAAAAGGCGGAGAATCAGTATTATAATCTAATAATTAAATTTGGAGAAACGGATACTTACACGAAAGTAGTTGTCCATCATAGCTCTAAGCATTTAACAGGAAGAAGGCGGTTCTCCAAGAAACGATAGACCGCTTTCTTTTTTTATTAATAACTTAATAACTTAAATGGAGGAAACTTATTATGTCAAAAACAGCATTGCCAGAGAATTTCTTATGGGGTGGAGCAGTTGCGGCTCATCAGCTTGAAGGTGGCTGGAATAAAGGCGGAAAAGGTGTAAGTGTTGCAGATGTAATGACAGCAGCAAGACATGGTGTCGCCCGTCAGATTACAGATGGTGTGCTAGAAGGATACAATTATCCAAACCATGAAGCAATTGACTTTTATTCACGCTACAAGGAAGATATTAAACTATTTGCAGAAATGGGATTTAAATGTTTCCGTACATCTATTGCTTGGACAAGAATTTTTCCAAATGGAGACGAGGCAGAACCAAATGAAGAAGGACTGCAATTCTATGATGATTTATTTGATGAGTTATTAAAACATAATATTGAACCAGTCATTACACTCTCTCACTTTGAATTACCATATCATCTTGTAAAAAAATATGGTGGATTTAGAAATAGAAAGTGTATCGATTTCTTCGTTAAATATGCGGAAACGGTATTAAAACGCTACAAAGATAAAGTAAAGTATTGGATGACATTTAATGAAATCAATAACCAAGCAGATACAAGCATGGATTTCGCGAGCTTCACTAATTCAGGAATTAAATATGAGGAAGGGGAAAATCGGGAGCAGACGATGTATCAAGCCTCTCTTTATGAACTAATTGCAAGTGCAAAGGTAGTGAAGATTGGCAGGGAAATCAACCCTGATTTTAAAATTGGCTGTATGCTTGCCATTGTACCTGTTTATCCATATTCCTGTCATCCCGATGATGTTATGTATGCGGCAGAAGCAATGCATAATCGCTGGTTCTTTGGCGATGTACATGTTAGAGGAGAGATTCCTAATTATACGAAGAAATATTGGGAACGCAATGGTTTTGAAATGGATATTACGAAAGCGGATGAAGAGATTCTCAAAGAAGGTACCGTAGATTATATTGGTTTTAGTTATTACATGTCTAAAGTAGTGAGTAGTCGTGAAGTCGAAGGCAGTGAATCTGATGGCGAATTCGGCCACGTTGTTCGCAATCCTTATGTAGAAGCGAACGATTGGGGCTGGCAAATAGATTCCGTAGGACTTCGCTATTCATTAAATGCTCTATATGAAAGATATAATATTCCCTTATTTATTGTGGAGAATGGTCTAGGAGCAAGGGATACGGTGGAAGAAGATGGATCAATTAATGATGAGTACCGAATTCAATATTTCCGTGATCATATTGCTGAAATGAAAAAGGCAGTCGAATTAGATGGTGTTGACTTAATCGGCTATACACCATGGGGCTGTATTGATTTAGTTAGCGCGGGAACAGGTGAAATGGAAAAACGTTACGGCTTTATTTATGTAGATAAAGATAATGAAGGAAAAGGTTCTTTAGCAAGAAGTAAGAAGAAATCATTTGATTGGTATAAACACGTTATTGAAACAAATGGGGAAGAACTTTGATCTTTTTCGAAGGCATGCCTTCTGTTGTACCTATTAATCTAGCTAGTAGGTCAGGATTTGCTTTCATAGTCTAAATGGAGTTTGCTTTAAACTCCATTTTTTCCTATGTACTGAGCTTAAATGTATAATTTAGTAAGTTGAGTAAAAATGGTCCAATGAATGGACAATGAAGGGAGCTGATTGAAATTGGCTTTACTATCAAGCCGGCAGAAAGATATCTTATTTCTTTTATCAGAATCAAAGGAGCCTGTAACATCAGACTGGATGGCTAAAGAATTGGGTGTCAGTGATCGGACTATTCGAAAAGAAATAAAATTGATGCAGGACACGACAGAGTCATGCGGGACCATAATAGATTCCATTAGAGGAAAAGGCTATGTACTGAATATCGTTAATCCTGCCTTATTTTCCAATACTATTCAGGAACATTTTAATGATAAAAAAAAGCTAGTGGATGATTTTGCAGATAAAAATACGAGAGTTATCTATATTTTAAAGCGTTTATTTCTAGAAAAGGATTTTATTAAACTAGAAAACTTTACAGATGAACTGTTTATATCGATGTCTACCTTGAATAATGATTTAAAAGTAGTGAAGGAGATTCTAGATAAATATAACTTGAAATTAATAAACCGGCCACATTATGGCTCTAAAGTGCATGGTGATGAATATATGAAACGGTTATGTTTATCCAATTTCTTATTAAGTCGTAATCAAGAGACATTTGTTAAAGAAGACTCTCTGCAGCTTATTGATCAGAGTCTTTTAAAAAAGATTAAAGAGGTTATCATACAAAAGGTGATTAAATATAAGATTGATATATCTGATATCTCTTTGGAAAACCTAGCTACACATATAGCGATTGCATGCAGAAGAATTCAGGAAGGCTTTGTAATAGAAGAGTTAACAGATGTTCTAGTGGAAGAGTATCCATTTGAAAAGATAGTAGCGGATGAGATTATTAGTAAAGTAGAAGAGTTTACTGGTCTAACGTTTCCTAATACAGAAATAAATTATATTATTGTTCATTTACTTGGAACGAAGCTCTTGCTTAAAAGAGAGCTAGTCGAATTTAGTAAGTTTGATGAGGCGGGGACGATCATAAATGAGATGATAGAAAGACTGCGCACTGAATTGAATTGGGACTTTCGCCAAGATCGAGAGTTTATCCAAGCTTTAACCTTGCATATCCGCCCTGCCATGAATCGATTGCGTAATAAAATGAGTATACGTAATCCTTTACTAAATGATATAAAGAGGAAATACCCTGCTGCCTTTGAAGGAGCTATCATAGCCAGCAAATGTATAGAGGAGTACTTAGGGATGGAAGTGGTAGAAGATGAAATTGCTTATATCTCTCTTCATATAGGTGTTGCGCTCGAACGATTAGAATTAGAGAAGAAGAAAAGGAAAAAAGCAATCATCGTTTGTGCATCAGGTGTGGGGAGTGCTAAGTTACTGTATTATCGCTTGCAAAATAGATTTGAACAAGAACTGGAAATAATAGATACCATTAATTATTATAATTTATCCTCATATGACCTGACGGATATTGAGTTAATTATTAGCACCATTCCGATAAGGGAAGATTTTGGGATACCAGTCCAAGTGGTGAATACTTTCTTAGAGGACAAGGATATACGATCTATTCATGACCATCTAAAAGCTGCTTCTTATAAGGTAGGGAATTACTTAGATGCATCTAGAATTTATCTTCAATTAGACCTGCAAGATAAAGAAAGCATCATAGAATTTCTAAGTAAGGAGTTATACCAATTAAATCTTGTACCAGCAGACTATATGAATCTTGTTTTAGAAAGAGAGGCAATAGCCCCGACTAGCTATGGGAATCTCGTGGCTGTTCCCCATCCCTTGGTTCCCGTAACGCAAGAAACTTTTTGGACAGTGTGCACATTGAAAAATCCAGTCCAATGGAATGAGCAGCAGATGGTTCAGTTTGTCTGCCTATTAAATATTAAAGAAGGAACACATAGTGAATTGGATGGCATGTTTAAAAAGCTAATTTCTATTATCGAAAATAAGGCGATTGTGCAAAAAATCATTAAAAGTAAAGAGGCGGATGAGTTAATAGAGTTACTAAATTGACGAATAAGATCATACTTTGTATTGGTTAATTAAAATTAATATGACGTTTAAACAAGTCAAGTCTTATTATATTTATCAAGAACCAGAATCATGATACGTATAGACTGAATAACTAATTTTGATGAGTCTCATTTATTATTAACAGAATTAAGCTATTTTCCTCAAGGATTTGGAAAAAATTATGATTGAAAGCCTAAATAGTGCATTAAAAGAAATGGAAACACTTTCATCTACAACAAATTTCTATTTCCAAGTCAATAATAAAGACAACTTCTTTATTGAAGCAAGCTGTTTAAGTATAAATGGGAAAGAGTATAGAAACTTGATTACAGATGATAAAGAATTAAAGAAACTATTATATTGAATTTTTATCCTTCAGAGCTGAGATTTTCAAAATAATCTTAGCCTTTTCTTTTCATATGACATACCATCATAAAGAAATCTCTTTGCGTCTTGACAAACAAATCTAATATGTATTATTATATACCAGTAATAAGTAATACTTGATATCTGTAACACAATGTACTGATGATGCATAGTATTGAAATATAAAATAACTGTAAGTGAGGTGGAAATGTGGAAAATATTACAGAGATGTTGAAAGGAGTGCTTGAGGGGTGCGTGCTTGAGATTATAAGCCGTGGGGAAACTTACGGATATGAAATCACGCAGCAGCTGCGAGAGCTTGGTTTCACGGATGTAGTAGAAGGGACTGTTTATACGATTACCATGCGGCTGGAGAAAAACAATTTAGTTGATATCGAGAAGAAGCCGTCCACTATGGGGCCGCCAAGAAAATTTTACAGGCTGAATGCAGATGGCCAAGAGCAGCTTAAAATGTTTTGGGAAAAATGGGAGTTTGTATCAAGCAAAATTAATGAACTTAAAACAAAAAAAACAAAGGAGATGTTGTAATATGAGTATATTTGAAAAAATAATTGGCAGTCTGGAAGAAAAACGGGAATGGAAGGCGATGGAGACACGTGCAAAAGCACTTCCAGGTGAATATAACAGCGCTTATAAAGCGATCCAAAAATATATCTGGAATGCTGGTGGTGGTCCCACTGACTGGGAGGGCAGCAGTCGCATTTTTAACGGTATTCTCGATCTCTTCGAGGCAGGAGCAGCTGAAGGAAAGAAAGTTACTGACCTTACGGGTGAGGATGTGGCAGCTTTTTGCGATGAGCTAGTGAAGGGTGAACAAACTTGGAATGATAAGTATCGTAAAAAATTAAATGATACTATTGGTCGAGGATAACCGCAACTGCCTATTGAAGTTTAGGTCCAATGATGTAAATCCCAAAAATTTGGTTGAATTAGCTCCATCCGCAGTATCATGAATAAATGCAACATGAAACGTTTAAGCAAGAGTAAACGAAAAAGCTAGTATCGACTGAATGGTTGTTGCCAAGGTGAATTATTAACTATTCAGTTATTTTTTTGCTTTGGTAGTAAGTATTACAGAATATCAGTTAGACTAAGTAGATGTATGTAGACAAGATAGTTTTAGGAGAGCACTTCTATAAGGAGGGAAAAGCATGAGCAAAACAGTAATTTCTGTAAAGGGTTTAAAGAAATCCTTTAACGACAAAGAAGTATTAAAGGGGATAGATTTTGAGGTGAGGCGTGGCGAAATTTTTGCATTGCTAGGTTCAAATGGAGCGGGCAAAACGACGATAGTCAACATTCTCTCCACGTTGATGAAACCTGATGATGGAAAAGGAAGTATAGGTGGTTTTGACATCCAGCGTCAACCAGATAATGTTCGTCAAAGCATCAGCCTGACAGGGCAGTTTGCAGCATTAGACGGCATGCTTACTGGTCGTGAAAATCTAATCATGGTTGCAAAGCTGCGGGGAGTTTCTAATCCAGTCCAAGCTGCTGACCATCTTCTTGCTAGGTTTAGCCTGACCGACACAGCCAACCGGCGGGCAGACCAATATTCGGGCGGGATGAAGCGTAGACTTGACATTGCCATGAGTTTAATCGGAAAGCCGTCTGTCATTTTTCTTGACGAACCAACGACAGGTCTTGATCCTGAGGCGCGGATGGAAGTTTGGGATACAGTCAAGGAGCTTGCGGGCGGTGGTACGACCATCTTGTTAACGACTCAGTATTTGGAGGAAGCGGAACAGTTGGCAGACCGTATTGCCATCTTGCATGGCGGAAAGATTATCACTACTGGTACTCTGACTGAACTTCAAGAGATGTTTCCACCAAGAAAAGTGGAGTATATCGAGAAACAGCCGACGTTGGAGGAAATTTTCCTCGCAATAATTGGAAAAGGAGAGAAATATAAATGAAAAGTAAAACATGGGTATTACTAGGACGGTTAATGCGCAATATTATGCGCAGCCCAGACACGATAATCACAGTGGCGCTTACGCCGATTATGATGATGCTGCTGTTTGTCTATGTATTTGGTGGTGCAATAGAAACTGGTACGGATAACTACGTCAATTATTTACTGCCAGGCATTCTGCTGATGGCAATCGCATCCGGTGTTGCTTACACTTCGCTGCGGTTGTTTACGGATGTGAAAAGCGGGCTGATGGCACGCTTTGTTACAATGCCTATTAAACGTTCTTCGATATTATGGGCGCACGTATTGACTTCAATTATTTCCAATATGCTTACTGTCGCGGTCGTTATCCTCGCTGCGCTTTTGATGGGATTTCGTTCCAATGCGGCTATTATAGATTGGGTTGTGATAGCTGGAATACTTGGACTATTTACACTTGCACTAACATGGCTAGCAGTCATTCCTGGCTTAAGAGCAGGAACTATTGAAGGAGCTACAGCTTATTCATACCCGCTGATTTTCCTGCCGTTTATCAGTTCAGCCTTTGTCCCTACCGAAACCATGCCTAAGCTTATCCGTATGTTCGCAGAGAATCAGCCTGTTACCTCCATTGTAAATGCCATTCGTGCTCTTTTGTATGAAGGCACCGTTAGAAATGATATCTGGATAGCTCTTGGCTGGTGTGTCGGTATCATGGCTATCGCTTATTTTTTCGCTAATAGAGCATTTAAACGTCAGTTAGGGTAACTAACCTAGGGAAGGGATAATGGCTGCTTGCGATTAATTAACCTTAAGAACGATGAATTCACATTAATGATTAAATGTGGTTCATCGTTTTTGTTTTTGAAAAAGAGGTTTCTTTCATATAAAAATATAGAGAAATTGGAGTATCTGAATAAATAATGGTTATAGCATTTACTATTTGTGGTATAACAACCATGAATACATATTTAATTTTCGGAATTTAATTGAGAATCATTTTCAACAGTTGGGATTTAGTGTATAATCTTCGTGGGGAAGCGGAACCTAACAGTATGCTCATTTACGCTCATTAAATACAAGGAGTTTGATTGTATGGAAAATAAACATAATCAAGATGAGAACGATAATATTGAGGTCTGGGAGGATCTCATCAATATAAAAGATTTAGTGATCGCACTAATAATTTGTAGTATAACGACTATGGGTGCCTATTTTATTGCACCAAATGAGGCACCAAAGCCATTGTTTTTTGGACTCGGCGGTGCCATTATCGGTTTTATTATCTGTAGTTTTATCATTAAGCCAAAAAGAAACTTTGAAAGAACGGGAGAAAAGTAATGGATATCGTATTAATTATTGAGATGATTGCTGCAGCCGTTTTAGCAGCTGTATTGTATACCATAATTGGTGTAGCACCGGGGACAGACGAAACGGCTGTTTTAGCACCGGTAACGCTGGCAATTGTACTTGCGGGGGTAGAGCCTATTGTGGTTTTAACCTTTTTTATGTCTGCAATTGTTGCCAATAAAGTAACAGATTCCATTCCAGTCGCACTTGCTGGAATTCCAGGGGGAGTGATGGCGACCCCGATGGTAGAGCATGCCCTCGTGTTAAAAAAACATGGCATGCCAGATATCAGTATCCGCAAAATGGCATCTGGTTCTGTAATTGGGACGCTTGTAGCGGTTCCAGTGAGCTTATTGATGGCGCAAATCTTAATTCCATTTGCGGATGTTATCAAAGAATACGCAAATCCCCTCTTTTTCATTGGAGCTGTTTTACTGGCATTAATGACGAAAAATAAGCTGTTATCACTTCTAGTGATTCTGCCATTTGCCCTCTTAATAGAAGGCCTGCGCTATCTTTATTGGGGAATTGGGGTTGTACCTGAAGGAACGAATGTCTTCATATCCTTTTTCTTAGGAATTACCATTGGCCCTGTCATATTGACATTGTTTGAACTATTACATAAAGAAAAACGAGCTAGTATGCCACGATATCCAAAGAAAACGATTAGTTTTGCAGAAACGAATACCATTAAAGGTTTTCCAAGTCCTTTTAAAATATTGACCAAACAGGAAACGGGAACAAGTATGCTTGCCAGCTTTATTGGCTCTATTACCTTTATTATGAGCCCTGTCGGCATGACGATTTTCCTTGGAGAAGTATTTTCAAGTCGCATCAAGGATCCTGTGAAAAAAGCGTCAGTAGCAATTGCTTCAATGGAAGGATTGACAAATGCTACCTATATTTCTGGAACATTAATTCCCTTGATTGCGCTTGGTATCCCGTTGTCTCCAATGGCGATTGGCCCAGCAAATGCTCTCTTTAACGCACCGCCAGTGTTTACACCAGAGCATAATTTGCATCACCTCTTATCAAATGCAGATTTTGTGTGGGCAACATTAATCGGGGCCACGATTGCTCTTGTAATTACTTATTTTGTCGCCGTGAAGTATGCCAATCAAATCTGTGCCTTTGTGTTTCGTTGGGTTCCCCATGAAGCAATTCTAGGACTATTTTTTGGACTTGTGTTATTATTAGCTTTTATGGACGCTGGTTGGATAAATATTATCGGTGTACTAGTTATCGGTTTATTTGCTGGTATGCTGCACCGCTGGGGCGTCAATTATGGCGTTCAGTTTATGATCCTTTATTCAGCACCGTGGATTATTAGTTGGTTTTAAAAAATCCTAACAGATATATTTCGATGAAAGTGGGGATATCGATGCTTGAAACTCCACAAAAAATTGCGGTAGGCCGAGCACATAGCAAGCTAATTTTAATTGGAGAGCATTCGGTTGTTTATGGACAGCCGGCCATTGCTTTTCCGTTTAAACAAATAGAAGTAAAAGTAACTGTTAAAAATATAAGGGGAAGCTCGATACAAATCGAAAGCCCTTTTTATCAAGGATCAATAGAGCAAATTCCAGAAAAGATGGAGGGAATTGGTGATTGTATTATCCAGACATTAAAGGTTTTGGAGCAGCAGTCTTGCGGTATAGAAATTAAGATTTCCTCCACGATTCCGATTGGACGAGGACTAGGTTCAAGTGCGGCAATTGCAATCGCGCTTGTTCGCGGTCTTTTTGCCTTTTTCAATCAAAAGCTAAGCAACAGTCAATTAATGATTTTGGTGGAGCGGGCGGAAAAATTTGCGCATGGAACACCCAGTGGGATTGATATGATGACAGCTTCCAGCTCCACTCCGATTTGGTTTCAAAAACAGCAAGAGGTTGAACATGTGCAAATTGGCGCGCCATTTCATCTGGTTATAGCAGATAGTGGCAGGATTGGCGATACCTTTGCAGCAGTTAAATCAATCCGAGATAAGTATGAAATCAAGCCTGAGCAAATAGAGCAATCTATCACACTACTTGGCATATTAACACAAGAGACGCGAGTAGCACTGGCTGCAGGAGATTTTCAACTGGTTGGCGATAAATTAAATCAAGCACACCAGCATTTAGCTTTGTTAGGTGTAAGTGATTCAGGATTAGATGCTTTAGTAGACACAGCTCGATCTGCAGGAGCAGTCGGTGCAAAATTAACAGGCGGCGGCCGCGGCGGCTGTATTTTAGCATTAGTAGAAAGTGAGCAAATCGGAAAAAAAGTGGCTGATGCCTTACTGGAAGCTGGTGCTGCCCAAACATGGCAATACACAATAGCGGAATGCTAGTAATAATGGAGGAGTGTGGTTAATGGAAGCGATCGCTCGAGCTCACACGAATATTGCATTAATCAAATATTGGGGAAAGCGGAATACCCAATTATTTTTACCGACAAATAGTAGTTTGTCGATTACATTAGATCATTTTTACACAGAAACCAAGGTTCAGTTTTCTGACCAGTTTGAAAAGGATAGCTTGATATTAGATGGAAGCCAAGTTTCCGATCAGGAAATTGGGAAAATAACAGCCTTTCTTGATCATGTCCGGAACATTGCAGGCACAAAAGTTTTTGCAAAGGTAACATCGGTGAACCATGTGCCGACAGCTGCTGGCTTTGCTTCCTCTGCTTCGGGATATGCAGCGTTAGCTGCCGCAGCAAGTAAAGCATTACAGCTAGATTTAATAGGGACAGAACTCTCTGCTTTAGCCCGTCAAGGCTCTGGCTCTGCCTCACGCTCTATTTTTGGAGGATTTGTGGAATGGCAGAAAGGCGAGAAGACAGACGGAACGGATTCGTTTGCAACGCAAATTTTAGACGAAAAAGCGTGGGATATTAGTGTCCTTTCTGTTGTAGTGGAAGCTGGTCCTAAATCGGTATCGAGCCGAGACGGCATGCAGCGGACAGTGGAAACTTCTCCTTTCTATGCGGGCTGGTTAGCGACAGTAGATGAGGATTTACAGCAGATGAAAGAAGCGATAAATGCACGTGAATTTACAAAGCTAGGTGAAATTGCCGAAGCAAATGCAATGAAAATGCATGCTACAACGTTAGGCGCAAAGCCGCCGTTTTTATATTGGCAAAGTGCAACGCTCGATGTTATGCAACAGGTGATGGAATTGCGTCAACAAGGGCTAGAGGCTTATTTCACCATTGATGCCGGACCGAATGTAAAAGTCCTCTGTAAACCAGAGCAAGAACATATAATCAAAGAAAAACTGGCAGCGGTAGCTTCTGTTCGTGATGTAGTTGTATGTCATCCAGGACCTGGAATTCAATATTTATCTGAATGGGTGGGATAATGGTAAAATAAGAAGGAAAAGGGATCGTTAAAGAAAACTTATCTCCTTCACGGAGGAAAGTGGCATTTATCGAGTCTTTACGGACAATTTATCCATACCAGCTCTTGGAGTTACGTCCAGTTCAGCGTGGTATAAATGAGGACTTTTAAAAGGAGTGAGTCCAGATGCATGAAATAAAAGTTCCGGGCAAGCTGTTTATTGCTGGGGAATATGCAGTGCTAGAACCAGGCTATCCAGCAATCGTTGTAGCAGTTGACCGATTTATTACAGCGAAAGTGACATTTAGTGAAAAACAGATGCTGTCCTTGCCGCAAATAGGTCTTCCCCATGTTGCTTGTCGATTCGAGCATGGACAAGTTGTTTTGGAAGATACTAATGCAAAATTGGAATTTATCGAAAACACATTGGCTGTGGTTCATCAGTATTTACGAGAAAAGTCTGTTCATACGAAGCCTTTTTCACTTAGTGTTACTAGCGAATTAGATGATGTTTCCACTGGTCGGAAATATGGCCTAGGATCTAGTGCAGCAGTAGTAGTTGCGGTCGTATCCTCCATTTTAGCACTGTATCAAGATCAACTAATTGTTATGAAAAAACATATTTATAAGCTCGCTGCAATCGCTCATTATCAGACACAAGGCAGTGGATCCTGTGCAGATGTAGCAGCATCAACATATGGCGGCTGGCTTCACTATGCAGCATTTAAAGCAAGCTGGTTAAAAGGAAAGCTCGCAGACCAAGGTCCTGTTTCTGAATTGGTGGAAGAGAATTGGCCCTATCTCCAGATAGAAAAACTAGAGGCGCCCGAAGAATTAGTGCTTGCTGTCGGCTGGACAGGCAGTGCTGCGAAAACGGCTTCTTTAATAAAAAAGATTGAACCATTAAAGCAGCAAGATTCCCATATCTATCAAGGATTCCTTCAGAAAAGTCGTGATGCTGTTTCTGCAATGGTGAAAGGCTTTAAACAGAACGATTTAAAGATGGCGATGGCGAGTTTATCCGCTAACCGGTCTGCTTTATTAGAGCTAAGTCGAGAAACTGGCGGGGCAATTGAAACGACGGAATTAGAAAAGTTAATTCAAATTGCTGATCGTTATGGAGCTGGAAAATCATCTGGTGCTGGCGGCGGTGATTGTGGAATTGCTTTTACAAGTATAAACAAGCTGGAACGATTACATAAAGAATGGCTGGAGGCTGGTATCGTACCATTAGATATTCTCCCTGCAGCCAAATATAATGAGACTGGAGTTTAGAGAATGACTGATTCAATTGACAAAAGAAAAGCCCAGCATATTGAGTTGGTTTTAAATGAAAAAGTCACAGGAGATAATATTACGACTGGTCTTGAAGCGTATCGCTTTTTACATAATGCCTTGCCGGAAATTAACTTTGATGACATCACATTAAACACAGAGTTTCTCGGTAAAAAGCTGAAGACTCCTTTTTTAGTCAGCTCAATGACTGGCGGGGCTGCGATGGCGGAGACGATTAACCGAAACCTTGCAATTGCGGCAGAAGAACGAGGATGGGCCTTTGCATTAGGTTCCACAAGAGCACTGATTGAAAATGAAAAATATCGGGAATCCTTTCAAATCCGAAAATATGCACCATCCATTCCAATCATCGCCAATTTAGGAGCGGTGCAGTTTAATTATGGTTTTGGAATCGACCAGTGCAAACAAATTATCGAGATGACAGATGCAGATATGCTTGTGCTCCATTTGAATAGTATCCAAGAAATTGTGCAGCAAGAAGGTGATCGCAATTTTAAAGATCTGCTTGGAAAAATCGAGCAAGTCTGTACACAGCTAGATATTCCTGTTGGCGCAAAAGAAGTTGGTTTTGGAATCGATGGCACCATCGCGAAAAAACTGACTGATGTTGGCATCTCCTTTATTGATGTCGCAGGTGCAGGCGGTACATCGTGGAGTCAAGTAGAAAAGCTACGCTCCAAAGAGAAAATCAAGAAAATAGCAGCCGAAGCATTCAGCAGCTGGGGAATCCCAACGGCCGAATGCATTGTTTCTGTTAAGGAAGCAATTGATCAACCGATTATTGCCAGCGGTGGAATCAAAAATGGAATGGATGCCGCTAAAGCAATCGCACTAGGATCAGATATGGTTGGTTTTGCTCGTTCCATTTTAAAAGAAGCTACTGAATCACCTGAAGATCTAATCGAATTGTTTGAGACGCGAGAACTGGAATTACAGATGACAATGTTCGGAATTGGTGCAGCTACTGTTGGGGAATTGAAGGGAACAGATCGGATTAAGTAGGGACAAGGGGCCTGTCCCCCTTGTCCCTAAAGGATTGAAATTGTTGTAGTAAGGGTATATTATAAATATATAAGAATCAAACTAAAAACCAAGGAGCTAGAACTCCTTGGACAACTACTTTCGAGTGGTATGCTAAATGGTTATTTAGAAGACCCACCCTTATGCTTCCGACGGCGCGGGGTGGGTTTTCGTTTGTGCTTCTTTTTGCATGCAAAGCGATTTGCATAGCCCGCAGCAAGAGTAGTAAAAAAGATTTTAGCTACATCTTTGAGTAAGTCCAAAACGAAATCCATTTGTATGTCACCTCCTTTCCTTCTTATACAGGAAAAGAGTGTATACCACCCGCACCTATGTAGTTGTACCATTAGACAATTTAGGTAGGGAAGCAGAGACAAGGGGTTTGTCCCCCTTGTCTCTTGATGGTATTGTTGAAAGAGAAACAAAATAACAGTATAATATCATTGATGTACCAACAGGTGGGAGGACAAACCGTGACCAAAGAAGAAGAACTCATAATGAATGTCAGGGACTTATTTAATAAAATGGTCTGGCTTAATAAGAGCAAAATGATGAAAAGCCTTGAGGGACACTTGCCTTCTGAAGTGCATTGTATGGAATCCATTGAAAAAATTACAAATCCCAATGTGACAAATCTTGCGGAGTCCCTTTATATGACTAGAGGTGCTATCAGTAAATTAACGAAAAAACTTATTAAAAAAGGCCTTATCGAAAGTTATCAGAAACCGGAGAATAAAAAGGAAATCTACTTTAGGCTCACAGAACAAGGGAAAAAAATATTCAAAATACATGAAGAGCTGCATAATGAGTTTTATGAACGAGATAAAGTTATTTTTGAACAAATAACGGAGGAACAATTTGACCATATGCTTAGTCTGGTGGAAAAATACAGTAAGCATTTGGATACGGAAATAAAGAAACAAAATCTAACAATTAATTAGTTCGGATAAGAATAATGATATTATAGGCAGACCGACTCGAGTGAGAAAGGTCTGCCTTTTTTCATCGCTAAATAATTCCAATACAAAAATAGCAGTAGTCTAATAGACCACCACTATTTACCTCTGGTTTCTTGTGAGAATGAACTCTCTATTAGTTAAATCCAGGGAAATTTGCAAGATTCGAGGCATTGCTTAAAAATAAGATAAGGGCAAAAATAGCTATCACTATAATCATTATCATGTTTTTAAATGGCTCTTTAACACGTAGCATTGCCAAAGTTCCGATTATAGCAAAAATGACAGTCAGAAGTGAACCTGTTGCGATCCAGCTTCCATCCCAATAACCGATAATTAAAGCTGCTGCTGCTACTAATTCATAGCCGCCTGTGAACACCCGAAACCATTGTGGCAGTCTCAATGATTTAAATTCTTCGATAGCTGTTTTATCGCCTGTCAATTTTCTAGAACCTGCCATTAAAAACATAAATATTAAAAATGATTGCAAAATAATCGTGACAATATGCATATTTAATATCTCCTTTTGATTATTAATAGATGTAAGAACGTTATAATTTACGTTGGTTATAGCCATATCCTTTTAGGTGGAATCTGTAGGTACGATACTTGCTTCAATTCGTAGCCAGTCCTTATAAAAATAAATAGGAATTAACGGACAAAAAAGGATAGAATCGATTTGAATAGACTAAATTCGAATTAAATCTAACACCGTTAGATACTATAACATTGATTTTATAAGGTGTAAACATTTATTTAACAGTGTTAGACAATTACAGTATATTTTTGTATGATTGATTTATTAGAAATGGAGTTGCTATTAAGTGAAAGGAAAAAAAACAAAAATCACAAAAGAAAATATTATCGATGCTTCTTGGAGATTGTTGGATAAAGTAGGTATCGAGGAATTTAGTATGAGAAAGTTAGCGGTTGAATTAAATATTCAAGCCCCATCTATTTACTGGTATTTTAAAAACAAACAGAGTATTTTCCAATCACTTGCCAATGAAATTGCGAAGGAGTCTATACTTTCCACAAAATTGGACGGAGATTGGAAGGAAAAATTGACTCATTTTGCTATCGGTATAAAAGATACCTTGAGTAAATACCCTTGCTCGGCTCAATTAATAATGAGAACCATTCCAACTGAGCCTGATTACATGATATTAATTAATGAATTACTTCAAGTGGTCGATGACTTGCCAATGGAAGACGAAGATAAATTTTCTTCTATTATGTGTCTATTAAATTACGTCATCTTTTTTGAATTAGACAAGTATGAACAAAGGAAAACACAACTATTAATATTGGAAGAATTCGGTCCAAATGATGCTCAAACATTGTTTAAACGACCCTTTGAGCATTTTCCTGATAATGGTTTAAAAGTATTAAAGAGGCTGTATAATAATGATTTGTTCGAAGAAATAGGCTCTGACCGTATGTTTGAGAATGGACTTTACATTATTATATCTGGAATTGAACAGTTAATTATTAAAAACAGCACTAGTGAACAGTAAGGAAGAAACAAAAGAAAAAAATGTCAAAAGTTACAATAATAAATGAACAGACAGCCCAATTATATAAAAGGGCTGTTTTTTTATAGGTATTGTTGACAAGGAAACAAAAATGATGTTATATTTTGTTGACGAGGAAACTAAAGTCTCTGAAAGGAGAATAATATGTCAAAAGATAAAGTTAGACAATCAGGATTACCAAAAGAAATGCTGGCGGCTGCCTGGGCTCTTGCCATTGGAGCAATTGCACCAATGCTTGATTCCACCATGGTGAATATCGCCGTCGATACACTACTTAAAGATTTCCATACTACATTAAATATTGTTCAATGGTCCATCACAGGTTATGTTTTAGCCCTTGCAATGGCAGTTCCAGTATCTGGATGGTTAATGAACAAATATAACGGAAAGAAAATTCTCATTGGTGCAGTTATCGCTTTTGGGGTCATTTCTGTTCTTGCCGGAATTAGTTGGAATATTTCAGTTTTCATTTTCTTCCGCTTGCTTCAAGGGTTTAGCGCTGGTATTATTACCACACTTATGTCAACGCTCTTGGTTAAAACAGCAGGGCCAGAAAAATTGGGGAGAGTGATGGCGATAGTAAGCACACCAATGATATTAGGTCCCATTTTAGGACCCGTCATCGGAGGTTTCATTGTTCATGGTAAATCATGGCATTGGATTTTCTTCATCAATGTGTTCATTGTCTTGATTGCTGTACCGCTTATGATGAAATATATTCCAGACTATAATCCATTCAACAAAGATAGTAAACTCGATGTTTTTGGGATCATCGATTTGTCTGTAATGAGTGCAGCACTAATCTACGGAATTACGCAAGCTGCGAACCATGCATCATTCAACAATAGCGAAACAATTGTGTGGATGGGAATTGGTCTTGTTTTAGCAATTATTTATGTTGGTTATAATCGAATCAGGAAAAATCAATGTGTGCTTCCATTAAATTTGTTTTCACACAAAAATTTCTTAGTATCCAGTGTCGGTTTATTTTTAGCCAACATTGCCATCATGGGACCCATGTTAATACTTCCGTTGTATTTTCAAAACATTCGGCATTTCTCGGCATTCGAATCAGCACTTGCATTAATTCCACAAGGAGTTGGAATGCTTGTTACAAGACCAATAATCGGAATAATGATTGATAAAATTGGTGCGAAATACGTAGTCATGGTCAGTCTTGCTCTGTCACTTATCAGTTCTATTCCACTTATCTTTATCACAGACCAAACAAGCATGATTTGGATTTCAACCATATTATTTATTCGTGGTACCAGCTTTGGGGGAATCATGCTTCCATTGACAAGTGACGCTTATACGGATCTCAACAGCAATCAACTTCCAGAAGCGAGTGTCGGTATTAATATTATTGAAAATCTTGGCTCAAGCTTTGGTACAGCTATTATCGCAACCGTTGTCGCCACTGTAGCACTAGGAGTGCAGCCAACAATTATGAATGATTTAAAAGGTTACCATGCTGGATTTTTAGTATCAGCTATTGTCCTTGTATTAATCTTTATTCCAAGTTTGTTCTTAACACATAAAAGAATGTATAAAAAAGAACCTGCACTTAAACAATGAGTGCAGGGACAAGGGGTTTGTCCCCTTGTCCCTCTAATTAAATAGATAAATACCCAAAAACCCTTGACATAAAAGTGGTGTAAATGGTAGGTTATAAAACGTAATGATTACGATTTATAAAATACATAGAGAAGAGGGGAAAAATGAAAAAACTGCTATTTAGCGTTTCGTGCTTATTATTATTAAGTGTGTTCTTAGCCGCGTGTCAAGGAACTAAAGAAGAGAAAGCGAATAAAGAGGAAAAAGATGCAGCACAGCTTGTGCATGAAGCTCCGGAAAGTATAAAAGTGGAAGGAATTGCTGATCACTATCATACTGGAGATAAGATTGAGTTAACAGCGGTATTAGATAAAGAAACAGATGCTGATCATTGGCATTGGTATAGTCGAGAAAGTGCCAATGATGAATGGAAAGTTGTTTCTGGTCAAGAAACAGCAACATTTACAGGTGAGGCGACAGTTAATGGTTTAGAAATAAAAGCAGGCTTATTCGATAGTGATGATAAGGCAGTTGCCCAATCAGTGCCAGCTCAAATTGTCATTGATGATCATCATGGACATGATGAAGCAAGTAAAAAAATATATCAAGGGTATTTTGATGATAACCAAGTAAAGGATCGCGAACTATCTGATTGGGAAGGAGATTGGCAGTCTGTTTATCCGTATCTTCTTTCTGGAGATTTAGATGAAGTGTTTGCACATAAAGCGGAAAATGGCGATATGACAAAAGAAGAATATAAGGAGTACTATACAGTAGGCTATAAAACAGATGTAGATCGCATTACCATTAAGGATAATGTTGTGACCTTTTTCGAAAAGGATAAAGAATATTCAGGAGAGTATAAATCAGATGGTTATGAAATACTCACCTATGAAAAAGGAAATAGAGGTGTACGCTTTATTTTTAAATTAGTAGATGGATCCAAGGAGATGCCTCGATATATCCAATTTAGTGACCATAATATTTTTCCAGTTGATTCCGCCCATTACCATCTATATTGGGGAGACGACCGAGAGAAACTGTTAGAAGAAGTGACGAATTGGCCAACGTATTATCCATCTGAATTAGATGCTGATGGGTTAGTCCGGGACATGTTAGCACATTAATATTTATTAAAAGTAACGAAGTTTATTTGATTTAAATAGAATGAGAAAATACTAGTTTTTAAATCGTAATCATTACGCTTTGTTTAGGGAAATGAAAGGAAGAATAAGATGAAAAAGAATTGGTTACTAGCTATTTTTCTAGGTGTAATAATGAGTGTAGTTCTTTTAGGGTGCCAAAAGGGAGAAAGTAGTTCGAATGATAAAATTTCAGTTGTGACATCCTTTTACCCAATGTATGAATTTACTCAGCAAGTGGCAGGAGATCGGGCAAATGTGTCGTTAATGGTCTCAGATGGGCAAGATGCCCATCACTATGAACCAAGTGCTAAAGACGTAGCAAAGGTTAATAAAGCAGATGTTTTCGTCTATAGTAGCGAAGAAATGGAGTATTGGGTAAACAGCTTATTAAAATCGATAGATAACGATAATCTTGTAATAGCACGGACGGCGGATGGACTAGATGTAGAGGATACGAATCAATCAGGTCATCGTCATGAACACGATCATGAAGATACCGATGGAGAAGCAAATCAGGAAAGTGATGAAAAAATAACAATCCAAGGAAAAGCGGACCACTATCACAGTGGTGACATGATTGAATTAACAGCCAGGTTAGCGGAAAAAGTAGACTATGACCACTGGCATTGGTATACGAGAGAGAGTGCGGACAAAGAATGGGTAACTGTTCCGAATCAAGGCGGACCTAAGTTTAAATATGAAGCAGCAGACGAAAGTTTCGAGGTGCGAGCAGTTTTATATGATGATGATCATAATGAATTTGCTGTGTCAGCCCCGATAGAAATAGTTGTTAATAATCATGGCCACGATTATGGGGAGGAAGCTAGTCATGAGCATGCTGATGGAGAAGAAGGCCATGACCATGGTCATGAAGCTGACAAAGATCACGACCATGAAGGTGATGCAAGTGCAGAAAAAATTGAAATTGTTGGATTAGCGGATCATTATCATACAGGAGATGTTGTATCACTTGTTGCCGAGCTTAAAGAAGAGACGGATTACGATCACTGGCATTGGTATACACGCGGCAGTGAAGAGGAGGACTGGGAAGTTGTAACTGGTCAAGGAAGTGACCAGTTTGAATACAAAACAACTGGGGAAAGCTTTGAGGTGAAAGCCACACTATTTGACGAGGAGCATCATACATTTGCCGAATCCGAGCCTGTAACTGTTTTTATTAATGATCATAACAATCACGATCCACATATTTGGTTAGATCCAGTGTTAGCCCAAGAGCAAGTGAAGATTATTCGTGATGCATTGATTAAGGCTGATCCAGATGGAAAAGACAGCTATGATAAAAATACAGCAGCTTTCATTAAAGAACTTCAAGCATTGGATAAAGAATATGAAACTACTTTAAAAGATGCCAAGAACCGAGCTTTTGTCGTACAGCACCAAGCATTTGGATATCTTGCAAAGCGCTATCATCTAGAACAAATTGCCATTGGCGGCTTATCTACAGAAGTAGAACCAAGCCCCTCTCGTATGGCAGAGATCGGAACGCTTGTTAAGGAACATAATGTTCCAGTAATCTATTATCAACATGGAGCAAACTCGGCAATTGCAAAAACAGTTGCTAATGAAACAGGGACAAAGACAGCTGTTTTGTATGATTTAGAGGTTTTATCTAAGGAACTGAAAGAAAAGGACTTAGGTTATCTAGATGCAATGCGCGAAAATCTGAAAGCATTACAGTTAAGTGTTAAGTAATAGAAGTTGAGTCAAGTTAAATAGACTGCTCGTTAATATGGAGAAAAATGTAAATAGTAAAACGTCTCAAGGTAGAGGCGTTTTTTTATTTTTTGTTCACTTAAAACACTCGATAGTTGAAGTAATATTACTCATATTCTACTACTTTATAATATAAAAAAGAATGTCTTGTTTTAATAGTAAGATAATTATCCTTCAATTATCGAGTATCGAAAGAAAAGGCCTATTAAAAAAGTAAAGTGGACTTGACGTATCATCAAATTTTATGTAAAGTAAACTTTACGTAAAGTTTACTTTACATATGGCGGTGATTATATGAAAAATAATATTAAAATCTTGCGTACTAAGTACAATTATACGCAAGATGAATTAGCTGAATTATTAGATGTATCAAGACAAACGATTATTTCATTAGAAAAAGGTCGTTACAATCCCTCGATTAATTTGGCCTTCAAGGTTTCACGAGTTTTCAATTGCAGCATTGAGGATATTTTTATCTATGAGGAGGATTAAGAATGGCAAGTAAAAAAAGTGCTAAAGAAAATCAAATCATCTACATTTTCTCCGGGTTAATAGGAGTCTCAATGGGGGGCTATCTGAACTATCAGGATATTATAGCAGGCGAATTTCCTAATGCAATAATGATTCTAGCACTCGGTATCAATCAATTGCTTCTAGCTTATTTATCACCACATATCTTCCCTAAAGATGAGCGAGCAAAAGAAATAGTGGGGAAGGCAATGACAATAAACTACTTTGTACTTTTTTTATCGTTATTAGTTTTATTTCTAGCAACAGGCTCTTTAGGATTCTTGACATTAGATGCAACGCAGGTGCTGATTATCCTTTTTTGTATCATGGTAATCACTATTCCTAGTACTATGGTCATTTATTCAAAAATAATATAGGTAATTGGTTTGGATTATATGTTAGTCTGCATTCTAATATAGTTTTGTCCTTTTTTATCCTAAAATACTACCCTTTAGCAATATAATTTCAGCAAATCCGAGTGGGGAATATTGGGATTATTAATTTCGAAAAAATACTCTAATTGCCACTTTTGCGTCTTAATAGCTTGTTTATTAGTGGGTTTATCCCATAAAGGGTAAACTCTCATGGCCATTTTTCCTTTAGTAGTAGCTGTTTTAAGAATATTATGTTTCAGGAGTACTTCCTTTGGAAAAACAAATTGTCCTAATCTATTTCTACTAGAAAATGTATTGATTACCAATAAATCGGTTGCTTTGTCACATGAAAAGGCTTGGTTTTTATTAGCATCATCTTTTTCCCAGAAGGCAACAAACTGACCTATCTTATTGGGGGTAGTCTTTGCCACTCTAAATCTAACAGATTTTGCATTCAACTGAAATCTTCCTGCCCCATACTCAGAATTTTGAGCTTCTTCTTGGATAGATTTTATAATAAAATGATTTGGTTCATAAAAATTTTCTTTTACAAAGGATAATGCTTTATAAAATTCATTCACAATCTGTTTCCCCCATATAATTATTGTTACAATCTTTTTTGTCATTTTTCCCTTAGCTTTATTATCCTGAATTTCCTAATATTAGAAGTTGAATTATATCATGTTGAATAACTTAATGGAACATCTATTCTCTTTTGTATATATTAACTTACATATATTTGCAAGCTGTCCTGTTAAAAATATGAAAAGCTTTCCCTTCTATTTAAGGAAAGCTTCTGTTGCTTCAATGCCTTTTAGAAATATTTATTTAAGATCTGTTTAGAAAGAGTCTAATATCGGCATTTGAAGAGTCAGAGAAAAATAGATTTTCTCGTTAATAATCGAATAAAGGAAGATGCGTTTTTTAGATTTTTCATCTGTTTAGCAAGGCTGAGGGGGATTACCACAAGCTTTCGTTTAAATTAATAAAGCCCAATCAATTATACGATATCTCGTTAGTATCTCCGTATAATTGTCGGGCTTTATTGGGGTTGACTTATCGCGTCTTTCTTCAGGGTAGTTATTTATTTATCATGATTTCTTCCAGTTCATCTAACATTTGATTAGCTGCGATAACTCCGCCTGCTGTATTCCATACTGCATCGCTTACTTCATAAGCATTTCCTTTTTTGACGACATCTAGGTTCTTCCACAGGGAGTCGCTTGTCCATTCTTTTGCTGTATCTAAGGCTTTTTGGTCATCTTGTGGAGCATAGGTAAAGTAGAAAAGGATATCTGCATCCATTTTCGGGATAGCCTCTTTTCCTACTTCAATAGCAAGATTACCAAGCTGATTATCTGCAGTGAAAAGCGATTTTTGCTGTTCCGCACGTTTGAATCCTAATTCATCCAAAATTACACCTGAAAAAGAGTCCGTATAATATATCCGGGAAGTTCCAGCCATAAATCGGACCACAGAAACTTCTTGATTCACTTTATCCCCTAATTTTGCTTTTACTTCTGCAACATGGTCTGCAAATGCGCTAAGCACTTTTTTCCCTTCTTCTTCTTTGTTCAGTGCTTTTGCATATAATTCAAAGTTATCCTTCCAATCACCTCTTAAAGTTTCGGAAAAAATAGTTGGAGCGATAGCACGTAGTTTGTCATAGATAGCTTCTTGGCGTATCTTTGTTCCAATAATTAGATCTGGTTTTAATAAAGCGATTTTTTCTAAATTTACTTCGTGTTCTACTCCAACTACTTCCACACCATCCATATCTTTTTTGATGTGATCGTACCATGGATTTCCCAGCCATGATTGTACGGCCCCAACTGGTTTAATCCCTAAAGCCAGAAGTGCTTCTGTTCCTTCATTCGTCAATACGACAACACGCTTTGGTGTCCCTTTAATTTCCGTTTTTCCCATTGCATGTTCAATTGTATAAGGTTTATTATCCGATGTGTTTGTATCGCTGGAGGTTTCTTTATTTCCTGATACTTCTTTTTCGTTATTTCCGCATCCTGCCAGCACAACAAATATAATTACCAATAGTGATACCAGCATTGGAGTAAATCGCTTTTGTTGAAAATATGTAAGCATATTTTCCTCCCCTTTTTATTTGATAATGATTTTCAATAACAATTAGATAATATTTTATAATGAAAAATATGTCAATCATTAATTGAAAATGATTCTCATAGTCATTGACAGTCCCTATAACTTCTCCTAAACTAAAAAATAGAAACTATTAGAGAGGGAAAACTACATGTTACTATTGAATAACAGAAGGAGAATCATTGGGCTTATTATTGGTTTACTATTATTATGTACTATTTTCATTTTTAGTATTGTACTAGGTTACGCCGATACGAGCTTTAAGACAGCCATACAAGCTTTTCAGCAGTTCAATGGTTCGAATGAGCATATTATTATTAAAGAAGTTCGCCTTCCTAGAGCATTAATTGGAACTATCGTTGGCAGCAGTTTAGCGATTACAGGGGCTTTATTACAGGCATTGACTAAAAATCCCTTGGCTTCTCCGGATATACTGGGCATTAATTCAGGAGCCAGTTTTTTTGTCATTATAGGACTTTTCTTTTTTTCTATTAATTCATTACAAGCATTTGCTTGGCTTGCCTTTTTAGGTGCAGCCGCCGCTGGATTAATTGTTTATTTTCTAGGATCTTTAGGTAATGAAGGACTAACACCAATAAAATTAACACTAGCCGGCGCAGCCATGGCAGCCATGTTTTCATCGTTTGCTCATGGATTTTTAGTCATGAATGAATCTGCCTTAGAAGAAGTTTTATTTTGGATGGCTGGTTCCGTCCAAGGAAGAAGCTTGGAGATTTTATTTTCTGTTCTACCTTATATGATTATGGGAACTTTGCTAGCTTTTTTAATTTCTAATAAAATGAATGTTTATAGCATGGGAGAAGATGTAGCAAGAGGGCTTGGCCAGCGTACAGGTACCGTCAAATTGCTGATTGGCATCTCGGTTATCCTGCTTTCGGGCTCGGCGGTTGCAGTAGCTGGTCCCATTGGCTTTATTGGTATAGTTGTTCCTCATATAGTAAAATGGCTGGTCGGTAATGACTACCGCTGGATACTACCCTTTTGCGGCATTACAGGAGGAATCTTGTTATTGTTGGCCGATATTGGTGCTCGATTAATCCTTATGCCCCAAGAAGTACCTGTTGGAATAATGACTGCCATCATTGGCACCCCTTTCTTTATATACATAGCACGAAATGGAGGAAAGTCTTCATGAAGAAATATTTATCGTTTAGAACGGCCAATGACAAGATTTCCTTTTTAGTGGATCGTAGAGCATTATTCCTTACATCAATATTCCTTATCATTCTGCTAGTAGCTTTTTTCATAAGTGCAGGTATTGGGGAAGATTACATTTCTCCTTGGCAGATCATAACTATTTTATCTGGGCATGGTTCGGATTTTGACACTTTAATTGTCCGGTCGTTCCGAATGCCGCGAATTCTCTTAGCTATATTAGTGGGAATGAGTTTGGCAGTTGCTGGGGCTATAATACAAGCAGTTGTACGAAACCCTTTAGCTTCTCCTGATATTATTGGAATTACAGGTGGTGCCTCAGTAGCTATTGTCCTATTTTTGGCTTTATTTAGTGACATGAATCACTCATTAACGATAAGCATTAAGTGGATGCCTTTAGCAGCTTTTATCGGGGCATCTTTTGTAGCGTTTCTACTATATGTACTTGCATGGAAAAAAGGTGTTTCACCTGTACGTCTCGTCCTAGTTGGAATTGGTTTATGGTCGTTAACAAAGGCATTGACCAACTTGTTCATGATCTTAGGGCCTATTTATCAGGCTAGTCAAGCAAATATTTGGCTTACTGGTTCTGTCAGTACTGCCGATTGGAAAAAGATTCAGATTGCTGCACCTATTATTCTTCTATTATTGATACTATCTTTTATTATGGTAAGGACTTTAAACATTCAAGATTTCGGAGAAGAAATAGTAATTGGCTTAGGTTCTAAAGTACAGCAGCAGCGCCTTTTTTTATTGCTGATTAGTACAGCTTTAATTGGCACAGCTGTAGCGTTTGCAGGTGGAATTGGCTTTGTTGGGCTGATGGCACCTCATATAGCTAGAAAATTAGTTGGTTCTTCTTTTGGTGCGCTATTGCCTTTATCTGCTTTAATTGGCACAATTCTAGTCCTCATAGCAGATACAATCGGTCGAACTTTATTCCTTCCGATTGAAGTTCCTGCGGGAATATTTACTGCTGCTATTGGAGCGCCCTATTTCATTTTTCTTTTATATAAGCAGCGAAAAGTATAGGAAGGAGAAGTTAAACAATGGTTCTTTTAGAGACAAATTCCTTGACCATATCTTATGGAGATACAGTCATTATAGATGATTTATATATGAAGATTCCTAAAGGAGAAATCACTGTGTTTATTGGCAGTAATGGCTGTGGAAAATCAACACTGTTACGTTCATTAGCTCGTTTATTAAAACCACAGTCTGGATCCATTTTAATTGAAGCACAAAAAATTTCTGAGCTGTCCACCAAAGAAATCGCCAAGCAATTAGCAATTCTTCCGCAAGGCCCTGTTGCTCCAGAAGGGTTAACGGTTTTGCAATTAGTAAAACAAGGCCGTTATCCATATCAAAAATGGTACAGACAATGGTCGGAGGAAGATGAACAAATCGTTCATAACGCTCTTGAGGCAACGGGTATGTCTGCACTGAGCGATCGTCTGGTTGATTCGTTATCTGGAGGACAAAGACAACGTGCCTGGGTTGCAATGACCCTTGCACAAAATACCAACATTATCTTGCTGGATGAACCGACAACCTACCTGGATATGACCCACCAAATCGAGGTTCTGGACTTATTATTCGAATTAAATGAAAAAGAAAACCGTACGATTGTAATGGTTCTTCATGACTTAAATCTAGCCTGTCGCTATGCCAATAATCTAATTGCAATTAAGGATAGATCTGTTTATGTACAGGGAAAACCGGAAGAAGTAATTACAGCAAAGATGGTTAAAGACGTTTTTAACCTAGAATGTGAAGTGACTGAAGATCCTCTCTTTGGGACGCCATTATGTATCCCTCATGGCAAAGGTCGCAATATAAAAAAATTGCATGATTATTAATGGCTCCATCAACCAATTGACAATTTTGCATAGTAGGGGCCCATTTTCAATTACTACATTATATAAGCCCTTCATAACAGGAGGGCTAATGTATGTTTCTTTTCTTAATTAAGTTATTATTAATTATTAGGCTGAAGGGAACATTCTGACGAAGAAATAAATATAAGATTATTTCCTAATCTATAAGGTAGTGATTTAAAACCAAAAATCAATTTACTTCTGTAAGCTGTCCGAATTTGTCTCTTTTATTTAAAGAATATGCTTCAAATGAAATCACTCATTAACTATGTCCAACTATTAAATGTGGTATATATGGCTCTTCTAGAAATGCAGCCTCATTCGCTGTTAACTTAATGGTTAGGGCACCAACGGCATCTACCAGATGAGATATTTTAGTTGCTCCAATGATAGGGGACGATACCGTTTCTTTTTGCAGCAACCAAGCAAGCGCAATCTGAGTACGGGGAACACCATATTTTTTTGCAAGTTCTGCAACTCGCTCTACCACTAATCGATCAGTATCCGCAGTTGCGTCGTATTTAGATTTTTGAATTTGATCTGTTTCTGAACGGTACGTTGTTTGCGACCAATCACGCGTCAATCTCCCTGATGCTAGTGGACTGTATGGTGTTACACCGATTCTTTCCTCCTTACAAAGTGGGAGCATTTCTCGTTCTTCTTCGCGGTAAATAAGGTTTAAATGATTCTGCATGGAGACAAATTTAGTCCAGCCATTCTTTTCTGCTACGTGTAGTGCCTTTTGAAATTGCCATGCAAACATAGCAGATGCCCCAATATATCTTACCTTACCAGCCTTTACAATATCATGTAATGCTTCCATTGTTTCTTCAATAGGAGTATGGTAATCCCAGCGATGAATAATATAAAGGTCTACGTAATCTGTTTCCAACCTGTGAAGACTTTTATCAATTTCACTCATAATTGCTTTTCGTGAAAGTCCGGATCCATTTGGTCCTTCATGGATTTGCCCATATATTTTCGTTGCTATTACCACTTCATCACGATTCGCGTATTCCTTTAGAGCTCTCCCTAGATATTCTTCACTTGTCCCTTGAGAATACACATTTGCTGTATCGAAAAAATTAATCCCCAACTCAAGTGCTTTATTGATAATAGAACGAGACTCCTTTTCACTAAGTACCCATTGGTGGATCCATTTGTTCGCATCCCCAAAGCCCATACAACCTAAACATAATCGCGATATATCTAAGCCTGTATTACCGAGTTTTGTGTATTCCATGTTAATCCCCCTCGCTGTTTGAAGTTATTTCTATCTTGCTATTTATAAATTCATCCTACCAAATTGATCCTCAATTAATTGCAGAGCCTGAACTTCATCTATTCCCACGAACCTTATGTGGAATAGATCACCAGGTCTAATATCAAGGGACATAACATCCATGATTGACTCAAGTGTATAATCCAATTCAACTGTAATCCCTTTGTATTCAACAACTACTTTTGATAGATGTTTATTAGAAATACGTACTAATGTACTTGCTAGACGAGCCAATCCAATAATAGCGCTAAAGTGATATTGTTTTTCAATCATGACATTTACTCCTAGCTCTTTTTGAATATATTAGGCTATGTCTATTATGCAACAGATGAAAGCGTAAACGTTATCTTAATCCTTTCAAGTTTTTGCTTAATCCTATCAAAATCATTTACACAATCGACAAATATAAGATAGAATGTGACTATCAAAAATGCTGGAGAATCCCATATGTCTAGAAAAATCAACTTACATCTGCAAGAACTTGCCGAACTCATTGAACGTTATTCAGAAGAGGATGGGGTTCATTCAACTGCTATCCACTCACTCTTCCTAATCCGTGAATCAATTACTTCCGAACCAATTGCCAGAGTAAACGAAACATCCTTTTGCCTTATCGTTCAAGGGGAGAAGGAAGTATTATTATCAAAGGAACGCTTTAGGTATGGTTATGGCAACTACATTGTTGCATCAGCTGACTTGCCGGTTACCGGAAGAGTAGTAAAAGCCTCTTCTGACACTCCTTATTTGGCTCTTAAGCTTGAATTTACACCTCATCAAATCGTAGAAGTATTGAGTGAAGCTGATATTCAAATGGGCATGAAGAAAAATACCAAGCGTGCTATGTATGTCAGCAAGATAGAGCCATTTCTTTTGGATGCTGTTATTAGGTTAGCTAGATTGCTAGAAAAACCGGAACATATCCCCGTACTAGCACCGTTATTTACAAAGGAAATTCTCTATTGGATTTTACATGGTCCGCACGGAGAATCTTTAGAACAAATGGCTATAGAGGGCAGCAAAGGTAAGCGAATAAGAAATGTTATTGAATATATTATCAACAATTATACTCGCTCTATTAAAATTGAGGAACTTGCAAAAATAGCTAATATGAGTAATGCTTCTCTCCATAGGCACTTCAAAGAGGTTACAGCCATGAGCCCTAATTATTTCAAAAAACAATTGAGACTCCAGGAAGCTAGGCGCTTATTATTAGCTGATTCGTCAGATATTGCTAATATCGCATTTAGGGTAGGCTATGAAAGTCCATCGCAATTTAGTCGAGATTATTCTCGTATGTTTGGTCTTCCACCAAGGGAGGATGCTAATCGAATGAGAGAGAAATCAGATAAAAGATAAATCGGGTGCTCTATGCTTTTGCTTCTTTCTATACAAAGTATCCGAGAAAACAGGACAGAAGGATAGGGGAAGAGAATTTATATTTATCATTAAGTAGAAGGGGCAATCGATAGAGTTTGCTTTTTTTAGGCTGAAAAATCGCCCCTCCACTTTATCTTGTTGGAATGTAGCTTTAACTCGCTTGCTGACCTAAAGCATGGTTCATTTCGACACACATGAGAATAAAAGCACCTGCGCCATGTAAATCGTTCTCGCTAGTAGGACGGACAATATAGTGTTGATAGTCCCCGATTCCTGTACCAATGCAGATATTACCAATGATTAGATTTCCATTCGTATCATATTTTAATGTATCAATCACACCTTGATAGCCTTTCTGAGCAAATGGCAAATACTTGTCTTCTAGATAGCCTAAACGGACTGCTTTAGCGATGGCATGAACAAACAGGGAAGAGCAAGAGTTTTCCAGCCAGTTGTCGGATAAATGTCCTTTATCAATTACTTGATACCATAAACCGCTGTTCGAATCTTGGTATTTGGTTAAAGCAATTAACAGGTCTTGAAGCATACTTGTTAATGCTTTTTTATCTTTATGGTCTTCAGGGAGGTATTCCAATATTTCCAAGAGAGCTGCAGGGACCCAGCCAATTGCTCTGCCCCAAAATTCTGGAGCGGCTCCAGTAATGGGATCTGCCCATTCGGCAGCTTTGGTTTCATCCCAGCCATGATATAACAAGCCAGTTTCTGGATCCTTCGTATGTTTCTCCAGTAATAGTGCTTGGTGTGTGATCATGTCAGCATATTCTGTTTCTCCGAAGGCTTTTGCAAACTGGACGGCAATTGGGCCTCCCATATACAAACCGTCCAGCCACATTTGATTTGGATAATGTTCCTTATGCCAGAAACCGCCAGAGGGATTGCACTTTAAGGTCTTTAATAAGGGAACAATATGATAAAGTGCTTTTTTGTATCGTTCATCGCCTGTTTGTTCATAAAGATTGAAAAGAAGCACACCTGGCTGCATATCATCCAGTTCATCTGTTTTTAATTTGGTGACGCTTCCATCTTCGCGAACATGGCTGTCGACCCATTTCTTAATATAAGTAAAATACTTATCCTTTTTCGTTTCTTTCCAGCATTTCTCCATCCCAGATAAAAAGACTCCTTGATGATAATGAAATCGTTCTGGTGGAAGTTGTTCAGCTTCAAATTTAGTCATTATTGTTTCACAAGCCTTCTCCGCCCATTGGATAGGGGTTAAAGTTTCATTAGCCTTCACATAAGTGCTAGATTCAGAGAATGTCAACCTGATATTCCTCCTTCCTAAATATAAGACTAGGGTAGCACAGAATTATGTACTATTTTTGCGAGAAAATCCAAAAACTTCTTATATCTTGCAATTTTGGGTACGTATAATAAAGATAATAAGGGAAAAAGGGGAGGGGAATAAACTGAGAGATATTTTATTTAATAATGCGGGGGAGACATTCATAGTGTCCCAGCGAAAAGCATTAAGCCATCATATGCCAGCTAATCATTTCCATAGTACATTGGAAATCTACTATTTAATCTCTGGCAAACGGGAATTTTTTATTAAGGATCGTACTATAGTAATTCACCAAGGAGATATTGTTATTATTTCTCCTAATATCCTCCATCGGACAACAAATACAGAAAAGCCAAAACATGAGCGGTTTATAGTTAATATTCATGAAAAACATCTTGCGCAAATAAGTCCTTCTTATCTAGATATTTATCAACCCTTGTTTGAGAATGATTACCTTATTGTTAGGTGCCCGCTGAATGAGTTACTTGCCATAGATAGTCTTTCGCAAAAGGTTATTGAAGAGATTCAAGAGCAAAGACCAGGCTATGAAATATATATCCAAACATTGGTCCTACAGATGCTTATTATTTGCTGCCGGCATATTAAACAGAATAACACGCAGCCATTAGAATCGCCGAGCCCGATGCATGAGAGAATCTCGGAGGTTGTACGTTATCTCAACAGCCATTATATGAATAAACTTTCGCTTCAATCAGTGGCAGAGAAATTCTATATTAGTCCATACTACTTAAGTCGTTTTTTTAAAGAGGCAACAGGGTTTACCTTTGTAGAGTACTTGAACAGTGTGCGGATTAAAGAGGCGAAGAAGCTATTGGAGAGTTCTTCAATGAAAGTAAACTTAATATCCAAAAAAGTTGGCTTTGGAAGTGTTACCCATTTTGGCAGGGTATTTAAGGAAGTGACTGGGTATGTTCCATTGTATTATAGAAAAATGAAGAGATAGGAAAGGCGATGATACCATCGAAGGAAGGGAGACATTTTATGAGGCTAAATAAATTAGAATTTTTCTTGCGACGGATTCAACTATCCAGAAATTGGAAGATAACAACTATCAAGGAGGCTTGGGAGAGTTCCTTCAAGATTATTTCACAAAGAATGTTCAAATAATGAATCAGGAAATCGGAGGAAAAAGCTCGAAAACCTTTGTCGAGGAAGACAGATTAAAAAGAATAACGGAGGACATAGGTGCAGAAACAATATGAAGCAGCGATTGTCGATGGTGCAGGAGGATTTCAGTGTATCAGCTTTGAGGCAGGGAGGCAGAAGTCCTTTTGCTTCTTTTTTTGTTTTCTCCCTTCCCTTCTACAAAACCTAATCTTGAACAGAATCTCCTCTTAAATTAAACTTAAACTAAATCATCAAGTCCTAGGAGAAACTAACAATGCAAAAAATCATGATTATCGAAGACGATGTAAAAATCGCAGAACATCTCAGTGCCTACATAAAGAAATATCAATATGAAGTTATCACCGCAATTGATTTTGAAACTATAATGGAGACATTTAGAAGGGAAAAACCAGACCTTGTTCTATTAGACATTAACCTTCCAAGCTTCGATGGTTACTATTGGTGCCGGCAAATTCGCAAAGAATCCCTTTGCCCGGTCATTTTCATTTCAGCAAGAACGGGCGAAATGGATCAAGTAATGGCAATTGAAAATGGTGGGGATGATTTTATTACAAAGCCATTTCATCCTGATATTGTGATGGCGAAAATTAGAAGCCAGCTCCGCCGAGCATATGGGGAATATTCCTTAAAACATGAGGAAAGAGTGCTTCGTGAAGGGGATTTGAGCTTATATCCAGAACGGTTTGAATTACGATTTAAAGACAAAGTAACGCAATTAACGAAAAAAGAAACAGACATTATCGAAAGCTTACTTGATCGCTACCCACGTGTTGCTGGCCGGCAAGATTTATTAGCAAAGCTTTGGGATGATGAAGCATATGTCGACGAGAATACATTGAATGTGAATATCACGCGTGTACGGAAAAAATTTCAAGAGCTAGGGATTGAGGAGGCAGTAGAAACAGTAAGGGGAGCGGGATATCGCTTGCGGCCGACTTGGAAAGAGGAACAAGCATGAAGCTATTTATTCGCGAGCATTTTTTATTTATTATCATACAGCTCATCCAATGTCTTTTGATTCCGTTTATATTTTGGCTGGATGGTTACCGAGGAATTAGAGTCTGTCTATATGCTATTTTCTTATCAATCGTATTTTTAACAGTATTTTTACTATATCAATATGTGAGTAGAAGGAAATTTTATCAAAGGCTTGAACATTCAATCGGAACATTAGATGGTTCTTTGGATACGACGGAAGCAAAACCAATTTCCGAAGCTCTCGATCAGTTGCTAATGGTACAGTATCGTTTATACCAAGAAGAAATTCAAAAAGCAGAGGACAGACAAGATGAGCATCTCCTCTTTATGGATCGCTGGGTCCATCAAATGAAGACACCTCTTTCGATTATTGAGCTGACAGCCCAAACACTGGATGAGCCAGAATCATCGAGTATCCGGGAAGAGACAGACCGAATGCGAAACGGGCTGAATACTGTTCTTTATATGGCGAGACTTCGCACCATTGCAGAAGATTTTCAAATTAAGCCTGTCGTTCTTTCTAAGTTAATACATGAGGTGAATCAAGAAAATAAGCGTTTTTATATTCGCAATGAAGTGTATCCGCAATTTAAAGAAGAAAAGCAAGGCATTACAGTAGAAACAGATGAAAAGTGGCTATTCTTTCTCTTGACACAGCTTGTTCATAATGCTGTGAAATATTCGGCAGGGAAAACAAATCATCTCATTATTTCTTTATATGAACAATCAGGAGAAGCTGTCCTGGAGGTGCAAGATTTTGGTGTTGGTATACCAATTGTAGATCAGAAGCGTGTTTTTAATAAATTCTATACAGGAGAAAATGGCCGCAAATATCGAGAATCTACCGGTATGGGGCTTTATTTAGTAAAAGAAGTGGCAGAGAGATTAGAGCATCGTCTGGAATTGGAATCAAAGGTCGGCATAGGTACAACGATAAGGATTATTTTTTCGGATACACAAAACCTTACATCAATGTAAGATTGCTGAAAGCATAATCGATAGTATGCCATATCCTCTACAGGCTATACTTTTACTAGAATTGTTAGAGAGGAGAAGGATTATGCTTAAACTTACAAACGTAAGTAAGGTTTACGAAGGAAAGATAGCTTACCGTGCCCTTACTGATATTAATTTTGAAATTGACAAAGGTGAATTTGTGGTGATTATGGGGCCGTCTGGAAGTGGAAAAACAACGCTGCTTAATATCATTTCTACGAATGATGGACCAACTACAGGTGCTGTGGAAATAGAAGGGAAAATGCCTCATAAGCTAAAGAAAAACGCACTAGCTAAGTTTCGCAGAAATGAATTAGGCTTTATCTTTCAGGACTTTAATTTATTGCATACTTTAACAGTGGAAGAAAATATCGTTTTACCATTAACATTGGATGGCTCTCCTGTTAAGGAAATGAAGAGGAAAGCAGAAGAAATTGCTAAGGAATTGGGGATTACAGCGATTCTGAATAAACGCACATATGAAATCTCAGGTGGGCAGGCGCAGCGGGTTGCTATTGCCAGAGCAATGATTCATGAACCAAAGCTATTATTAGCAGATGAGCCCACAGGAAATCTAGATTCAAAAGCAGCAAAAGATGTGATGAATATGCTTGTCTCGATTAATGAAAGGAAACAGACAAGTTTATTAATGGTAACACATGATCCCCAAGCGGCTAGTTATTCTGATAGAGTAGTCTTTATTCGCGATGGAAAGCTACATTCTGAAATACATCGAGGAGATAGTAGACAAGCATTCTTCCAAAAAATAATCGATATGCTTTCGTTGATGGGAGGCGACGGCAATGACTTTTCGTCAGTTCGCGTTTAATAACGTACTTCGTAATAAACGGCTGTATATCGCTTATTTTCTCAGCAGCATGTTTACAGTGATGGTATTCTTCACCTTTGCTATCTTTGCTTTCCATCCAGCCTTTTCTGGTCCCGACATGAATAGTAATGCACTATTTGGTATGGGTGTTGCTGGCGGAATTATTTATATCTTTTCTTTCTTTTTTGTTTTATATTCTATGAGCTCTTTCTTACAATCAAGAAAGAAGGAATTTGGCTTATTAATGATGCTTGGGGCATCTAACCGGCAGATTCGTCTTTTGGTTTTTCTAGAAAATATTCTAATCGGCTTTTTTGCCACAGTGAGTGGGATTCTCGCAGGCTTAGTATTTGCGAAGGTAATTCTTTTGATTGCTGAGAATGTATTAATTATTACAGAATCACTCCATTTTTATTTCCCTACATTGGCAATTGTGGTGACTTTTATTAGTTTTCTGATTCTCTTTTTCTTTATTTCTATCTTTGTTTCCTTTATTCTTCGTACTAATAAGTTGATTGACTTAATCAAAGGGGATAAAAAGTCAAAAGGAGAACCGAAAGCTTCATTATTTCTATCGATTTTAGCAGGATTGCTCTTACTTGTAGGATATGTTATTGCAATTTCTGTAGAGGGAATATTGGTTGTTTACGCGCTGGTTCCAGTTGTTCTCTTAGTAACACTCGGAACCTATCTCTTATTTACTCAACTGAGTGTGTATTTTATCCGCAAGATAAAAAGGAATAAGTCTATTTTTTGGAAAAAAACAAATATGCTCTTGTTTTCCGATTTATCTTTTCGCATGAAAGATAATGCAAGAACCTTTTTCTTGGTGGCGATTATATCAACAGTGGCTTTTAGCGCCATTGGAACACTATATGGTTTCCAATCCTATATAACAAAAGGAATAAAAGAAATAAATCGCTATACTTTTACTTATTCTCCATTGGAAGAGGACAGTGAAGAAGTAATTGCCAAAGATAAGAGTAAAATGAATACGTTAATAGAAAATGAAAAGCTTGATGTGAGCAGTGAAGAGACTCAATTGAATTATTACAAACTAGCTGGGGAAAAGAAGAACGTGTTAATTGCGCGAGCATCTGATTACAATCGTTTTGCCGAGCTAATTGGAGAGACGAAAATTCATCCAAAGGAAGATGAAGCCATTGTTGTAGAACAAAGTGATGCTGTCTTAAAGGAAGGCGGACAGAAACCTAGCAAAAAGCTATTGGAAACGGCCATTCCTTTAAAAGGCGACCGAGAATTAACGCCTTCTCGAGTAATAGATGCGTCTGTTTTAACAGAAATAACGGCTTATTATGTAGTAAATGATAAAATTTATGATCAGCTGGATGAACCAATAAAAAGCAAGCTAAGTGTTGTATGGCAAGCGAAAGAAGGACAAGAAGACAAAGTCCTTGCAGTTGGGGAACAATTGGATGAGGAATTATCCTATAAAGCTTTTTCTGTCGATTATGCCATATACCAAATCAATAAAGCGTTTGGACCTATTCTGTTTATTGGCTTGTTTATTGGGATTGTATTCTTCGTTTCTGCAGGAAGCTTCCTTTATTTCCGATTATTTACTGATTTAGAGGAAGAAAAGCGCAAATTCCAATCGATTGCCAAAATTGGATTAATGGAGACGGAGTTGAAAAGAGTCGTTACCAGACAAATAGCTCTTTTATTTTTCTCACCGATTATAGTTGCTTTAATTCATGGTTCTGTCGCACTTATTGCCCTATCCAATATGTTTGATTTTAATATTACAAGAGAGGCAGCATTGGTATTAGGAAGCTTTGCTTTCATACAGATTCTTTATTTCTTAATCGTTCGCTATTTTTATGTAAAACAAGTGAAGAGAATTATTCTTTAATGGATATATTAGGCAGCTCCCTGAAAAGGGAGTTGTTTTTATATAAAGAAAAGGACTGTGGATTTTTGAAGATTTATCTAATTATTATCATTTATGATGTGGTAGTATATTCCATATAGGGATAAAAAGAAGTTGTTTATCTTTGATATAAATAGCTAAAAAAAGAGGATGGTGGTTGGCTTCAGGCCTTAGGAGTGACTATAATCGAAGCTTATTTCCTTGTTGGCAGCTTTTTCTGTTTTTATTACAGGCTTAAATGGAAGGATCGCACGGAATGGAAATTTAATTTCCCCATCACAATTGGGATTCTACTCTTCTTATTTGCAGCTTTTAGTTATTTTGATTTTATGCTTGGCAGAATAATAGTAGGTATACCGGGGATTATTTTGATAGTGGGTAATAAGTATTTTGAGTAACTTTATAATCTTTCAACAATGTTAGTAAAATCCAAGATTTTTCTATGGAATGATTAGAGACGGAATTTGGAGGCTGTGGAGAAAAAACATTTTGAAAATCTATCAATTTGAAAATAATATCCCCACCTTAACTGAATAAATATTCCTGTCATTTTAGGGGAGAAGTCCCTAAAATTTTATTTCTCATAGAATGGTTGAAATGTTTACTGTGATTTCCAAAAAATAGACATCAAAAGCACCTGCTTAGCAGGTGCTTTTGATAAAGCTGCATTCTTTTTTATACACCAGGGAACCAGCCGGGTGCATTGATAATAGCATTCCAGAGTGGATCTGGAATGACGAGTTCTTTTTGTTTTTCTTTATTCAGTGTTGTAGCAATTGTATCTTCTTTTCCTTCCGCTAGCTTTTGTACCCAATGTGGTTCGATAATAAGGCCTCTACCTAATGCCAGCAAAGATACTCCTGTTTGTAATGCTTTTTGAGCATCCTCTGCAGTATAAATAGAGCCAACGCCAATTAACGGTACACGATTATGGATGGTTTCAAGTAAATAGGCAATACGAGTTTTGGATATATCCTCTACTCCTCTTCTTGGTGTTGAATGGAAATCCTGAAGAGATACATGTAAGTAATCCAGTCCTTTATCGGCAAGTTTATCCACTAGAGCAAGGGTATCGTCCATGGTAATTCCAGGTGTTTCAGGCTCCTCAGGAGAAAAACGATAACCAACAATGAAAGGAGAGGCAGCATGTTTTTCGACTATACTTTTAACCTTATCAATAATGGCTAAAGGAAAAGTCATTCGTTTTTCAAGGCTTCCACCAAAGCGATCTTCACGGCGGTTAGAATGAGGAGAGAAAAATTGTTGAATAAGATATCCATTTGCTCCATGAATCTCTACTCCATCATAACCAGCTTCAATAGCACGGCGAGTTGTTTCTCCGAAAGCATCGATAATAGCTTCGACTTCAGCTTCTGATAATTCTCTTGGAATAGCATTTCCTTCTCCTTCAGCAGGAATATTACTAGCACTCACGACATCTCCATTTACTAAGTCAGGAGGGCACATTCGTCCACCGTGGAAAATTTGCAGAACTGCTTTTGCGCCTTGTTCTTTAATACTAGAAGCTAATTTTGTTAAGCTAGGAATAAATTCGTCACTATAGGCAGCAAATTCCCCAGGAAATCCTTGACCATTACGCGCAACATTTGTACAAGCAGTAATAACCATGCTAACTCCAGCTGATCGATGTGCATAATAATCAACTTCTTCTGCTGTGACTGTTCCATCTTGATTAGAAGAGAAATTAGTCATGGGAGCCATAACGACTCGATTTTTAAGGGTTACACCATTAGGTAGTGTAAAAGAAGATAAAAGCTCATTGTTATTCATCTATTATTTTCTCCTTTTAAAAGTATTAGTGTCATTATATAGCAACAAATACTTTGGATAAATTTTTATGCTTACATAGTTTTTCCGTTTTATTTTAGGAATAAACAAAGGCAGCTTGTCTCAAGATTTTAAAAAATATCAAATTGACAGTAGAAATTACCTATGATAGACTGATTTTAAAGGATTGTTACCGCTTTATTGTGGGCTATACCTATTTTTTGTTGTAGTGAAAGAAAATAAAAGAATAGGGACTATCTTATGAACGTATGGAAAGTAATTAATAATAATATCGTATTGTCTAGGAATGATGATAATCAAGAAGTTGTCATTATGGGTAAAGGGCTTGGCTTTAAGAAAAAAGCAGGTGATGCTATTGATGAATCGAAGATTGAGAATATGTATCTCAGTTCAAAAGAGTGGAGCGTCAATAAATTAACTCAAATGCTTTCTTCTATTCCGATGGAACATATTCAAGTGGCAAATGAAATCATCAGCTTTGCAAAAGTATCGCTTGGAAAAAAATTAAGCGAAAATATCTTCTTAACATTAACCGATCATATCAGTTATGCAATTGAGCGCTATGAGAATGGCATGGAAATTAAGAATGCTCTTCTTTGGGAGATTAAAAGATTTTATAATCATGAATTCTTAATTGGGAAAGAAGCGTTATCGATTGTAAAAAACAGACTCGGTGTTGACTTGCCGGAGGATGAGGCTGGATTTATCGCCTTGCATATTGTGAATGCGGAGCTTGATATGGGTCAAGTAAGCAAAGTATCAGAAATGGCAAAGGTTATCCAGAATATTCTTAATATTGTAAAGTATCACTTCAAAATTGATTTAGACGAGTATTCCTTAAATTATGAACGATTTATCACCCACTTGAAATTTTTCTTTCAACGAATGTTTAGTGGGGTTAAATTGGATGATGCCGGAACGTCTAGTTTTATTTTCATGCTGAAGGAAAAGTATACAGATGAGTATGCTTGTGCTCTGAAAATTAGAGAGTACATTAAGAAAGAATTTGGAAGAGAATTAGAAGAAGATGAGTTAATCTACCTGACGATTCATATAAAAAGAATAACTAGTGATTAGGATTGTTACTGATAATGCAGGCTATACCTAAATGAACCTCTAACTGTTTGTGAGGTTTCATTTAGGTATTTTTTTATTCCTTTTAAACTACAACAAATATTTTTTAGCTTATAAAAATAATGGAGGGCAAACCAAATGAATTATCAAGATTTGGCTAAAGTGATTATCGATAAAGTTGGTGGTGAGGAAAATGTTAAAAGTTTAACTCACTGTGCTACACGGTTACGATTTAATTTAAAGGACGATCAGAAACCAGACGAAAAAACATTGAAAAGTACGCCAGGAATAATGGGAGTAGTTAATAAAGGTGGACAATACCAAGTCATTATTGGAAGTGATGTTGGAAATGTCTATAAAGAAATTATTTCACAAACTAATATTGCTAATGATGAAGCTAAGAGTGAGGGAGAAGATAAGCGTTCTGCTTTTGCAAAGGTCATCGATACGATAACAGGAATCTTCACCCCGATTCTGCCAGCGATTACAGCGGCAGGGATGCTAAAAGCAGTACTTTCTATATTAGTAGTGTTTAAAGTTTTAACAACAGAAAGCCAAAGTTATCAGATTATTAATTTCATGGCAGATGCAGCTTTCTATTTTTTACCTATCTTACTAGCTGTCTCATCTGCTCAAAAGTTCAAAGCCAACCCATTTTTGGCGATGATGGTAGGGGGAATCTTGCTGCATCCTAACTTTGTGGCAATGGTAAATATCGCGAAAGAAGGCGGAGAAGCCATTAAACTAATGGGACTTCCTATTTCGGCCGTTTCCTATTCTTCTTCTGTTATCCCGATTATTCTTTCCGTTTGGTTTATGTCTTATATTGAACCACTTGCAGATAAAGTTTCACCGAAAGCTATTAAGTTCTTTAGTAAACCAATGATTACCATTTTTATAGTAGGAACAGCAAGTTTAGTAGTATTAGGACCAATTGGTTATTTAATCAGTGATGCTATCTCAAACGGAATCACCGCATTAGAATCTGTAAGTCCATGGATCGTGCCATTATTGGTTGGTACATTTAGTCCATTACTTGTGGCAACTGGTACGCACTATGGTCTGGTGCCAATTGGAATTAACAATCGTATGACAACTGGTTATGATACCGTGATTTATCCAGGTATGCTTGCATCGAACGTGAGTCAAGGGGCTGCGGCTATTGGGGTTGGTGTTAAGTCAAAAGATAGTACAATTAAACAATTAGCTTATTCTGCTGGTCTAACTGGTTTGTTTGGTATTACAGAACCAGCTTTATATGGAGTAAACTTACGCTTTAAGACACCTTTATATGCTGCTATGATTGGTGGAGCAGCAGGCGGGCTATTCATGGGTATTTGTAGAGTCCGTAACTTTTCTGGCGGTTCACCTGGTCTATTAACATTACCTAGTTATATTGGAGATAATACACTAAGTTTCTTCTATTATGCATGTATTGGCGCAGCTATTAGTATTGTAGTAACATTTATTGCGACATTAATTTTATACAAAGACCCTGTTGCAGAAGAAAAAGAGGAAGCTGACGAATCAACAACAAAGGAAACACCTAATTTGAGTATCGGTGGTGCAACAATCGTATCTCCGCTGCAAGGAAATTTACACAGCTTAAAATATGTAGATGATGGCATGTTTTCTGAGGAAATATTAGGACAGGGTGTAGCCATTGAACCAGCCGAAGGGACTGTGCTTTCCCCTGTGAATGGAATAGTTAGTGCGACATTTGAATCAAAACATGCTATTGGTATTACTAGTGAATACGGAGTGGAGCTATTGATTCATGTAGGGATCGATACGGTTCAATTGAATGGAGAAGGATATGAATATTTTGTTGAGAAAGGACAAGAAATTCAAATAGGAGACAAATTGATTCAATTTGATTTAGAGGGAATCAAAGCAAAAGGATATAAGGTAATTACACCTGTTGTTATTACAAATTCAGCAGAAGTAGGAGATATTCTAATTGCAAATGAAGGTCCCATTCACTTTGGTGAAGAAGTAATAAAAGTAATGAAATAGGAGGAACAAACAATGGGATTTAGAAAAGATTTTTTATGGGGCGGTGCGACCGCAGCGAATCAATGTGAAGGCGGATTTAATGAAGGTGGCAGAGGTCTAGCAAATGTGGACGTTATTCCAACTGGTCCTGATCGCAGAAGTATTATTACGGGTAAAAAGAAGATGTATTCTTTTGAGGAAGGTTATTTTTATCCTGCGAAAGAAGCAATTGATATGTATCATCGTTATAAAGAAGATATTGCTTTGTTCGGGGAAATGGGCTTTAAAACCTATCGATTATCGATTGCGTGGAGCCGCATTTTTCCAAAAGGGGATGAAACGGAGCCAAATGAAGAGGGACTACAGTTTTATGAAGATCTATTTAATGAATGTCATAAATATGGAATCGAACCGTTAGTGACAATTACTCACTTTGATTGCCCGATGCATTTAATTGAGGAGTATGGCGGATGGAGAAATCGAAAGCTGATTGATTTTTATAAACGTTTATGCACTGTATTATTTACTCGCTATAAAGGGCTTGTTAAATACTGGCTTACTTTTAATGAAATTAATATGATTCTGCATGCTCCATTTCTTGGCGCAGGACTATGCTTTGAAGAAGGAGAAAATGAGGAGCAAATAAAATACCAAGCTGCCCATCATGAATTGGTAGCTAGTGCGGAAGCAACAAAAATCGCCCATGAAATTGATCCGGAGAATAAGATAGGATGTATGCTGGCAGCTGCAAGTTACTATCCTTATAGCTGCCGACCAGAAGATGTTTGGGAAGGAAAGCAAAAGGATAGAGGCAATTACTTTTTCATTGATGTTCAATCAAAAGGTGCCTACCCTGCTTATGCACTCAAAGAATTAGAGAGAAAAGGCATTGAGGTAGAAATGACTGCAGAAGATTTAGAGGTTTTGAAAAATCACACGGTTGATTTTATCTCCTTCTCTTATTATGCTTCTCGTGTTGCGGCAGCTGAAGACTCTGATGTGGAAAAGACAGCGGGCAATCTGTTCCCTACTGTTAAAAACCCCTATCTTCAATCCAGCGAATGGGGATGGCAGATTGACCCATTAGGCTTACGCATCACGATGAATGATTTATATGATCGTTACCAAAAACCTTTATTTATTGTAGAAAATGGTCTTGGTGCAGTCGATACACCAGATGAATCTGGGTATGTAGAAGACGATTATCGCATTGAGTATCTTGCTGCACATATTCAAGCGATGAAGGAAGCAGTCGACGAAGATGGTGTCGATCTGCTTGGCTACACAAGCTGGGGATGCATTGATTTGGTATCAGCAGGAACTGGCGAAATGAAAAAACGCTATGGTTTTATCTACGTGGACCGCGATAATGAAGGAAATGGCACTTTAAATAGAGCAAAGAAAAAATCGTTTCATTGGTATAAAAAAGTAATAGCTTCCAACGGGGAAGACTTAACCAACGAATAATAATGATAGTTTACAATGCGTGCAAGAATTTCTTGTACGCATTCTTTTTTTAGAAGGGAGGGAGCAGGATGGAGAGTCATAAGTAAAATAGATGATTTTCCATTCATCATACTCATATGACGAGTAAACGGGGAAAGGGAACCTAAATCAGCAATCTTCTTGCATTTTTATTTGAATATTTTAAAAATTAACACAGTTGTTATTTACAAACAATAAATAGAAGTTTATCATATCCCATATAAAGTTAATAGAAAATGAGGAGAGATCCATGTAGAGTATAAGCTTAGTGACAAGAGGTGAGTTCATTGAAACTAATACCCCCGAAAACCAAAAGAAAGATAGAATTTCTGCCAATGGGAGAACAAATTTTAATCGTCCAGTTTGAGGGAATTTTATCAATTGAAAACAACCAGATGGTGCAGCATGTGGCTGAAGTGATCAAGTCTTTAAACATTCGCGGTGTTAAAGATATTGTTAAGGGTATGTGCAATTTCTCGATATTATATGATCCGCTGCTAATAAATTTTGAGCAATTAAAAGATAAGCTTAGCGATATTGATTTTACAGAAGTTAGCGGACGAGAGCAAGAATCACGGATGGTTCATATTCCAGTCGTTTTTGATGAACAGTATGGTCTTGATTTACCTGAGTTAGCAAAGAAGTTGGCTTTAAGTGAAGAGGAAATCATCGAAATAATAACTTCAAATGCCTATTATGTCTATATGATTGGATTTATTGCAGGCTTGCCATATATGGGAAATCTAGATAAACGAATGGCTGTTCCTAGAAAATCAAATCCAAGAGTAAAAGTGCCCAAAGGTGCGGTTGCTATCGCTGACAAAATGACTTCTATTTACACAGTCGAATCTCCAGGAGGTTGGCACTTAGTCGGATGGACACCAATGGATATTTTTGATGGGACAAAGAATCCTCCTAACCTTATCAAAGCAGGAGATTATGTTAAATATGAGCCTATTTCAGCTGAAGTCGCCCAAAATTGGAACAGTCAAGTACAAAAAGAGTGGAATCAATTATGGAATATATAAAGTGTTTAAAACCAGGCTTATTAACAACCATCCAAGATTTAGGGAGACCATCTTATCAGTCATTTGGTGTTTCAGTTTCTGGTGCGATGGATCCTCTTTCCTTGAAGCTGGCTAATATTATCGTCGGCAATCCACCTGACTATGCTGCTTTAGAAATAACATTATTAGGACCAGAAATACTTTTCAAAGGAGAAGGGATTATAGCGGTTACTGGAGCAGATTTATCGCCAGCATTAAATGGAAAAGCAATCCCTATGTGGAGAGCTATCCATATCGAAGATGGAGCTATTTTGAAGTTTGGAAAAGGGAAAAATGGCTGTCGCAGCTATCTTGCTATCCTTGGCGGGATAGATGTTCCAGCAGTAATGGGAAGTAAAGCAACTTTTATTCGCGGAAGATATGGAGGAATAGAAGGAAGAGCTCTTCAAAGTAATGATTATATTCCAATAGGACCGTTCCATCCTAAGTGGATGAATGAGGTGAAAAATCGGAGAATCCCAGGCTGTTATATTCCGAATTTTTCAAATGAAGTGGTTAGATTTGTGTGGGGGCCGCATGATAGGGAATTTGAAGAAGAGTCGAAGGAGATATTTGTAAAAGGATTTTATCAAGTGACTAATCAATCAGATCGAATGGGATACCGTCTTAATGGAGATCCGCTAGTACATAAGAAGTCTGCAGATATACTTAGTGAATTTGCAGCACCAGGAACAATCCAAGTCCCGGCAAATGGTAAGCCCATTATTTTGATGGCAGATTGCCAAATGTCTGGTGGTTATACAAAAATCGGTATGGTCATAGGCACAGATATTCCCCTGGTAGCTCAGAAAAAGCCTGGTGATGCTATTAAATTTCAACCTATATCAATATTACAAGCTCAACAAGAATGGAAAAGGCAAATGAGATGGTTATCTATATTAGCTGCAAATAATCTACATTTAAACCGGAAAACAGCAATTTGAAAAATTGGGCTAGAAGATAATTTTTTGATATAAAATACACTATCCTTCATATGAATAAATGACAGTACTTTATTATAAAAAATACTTATTTTAAAAAAGTGAGCTTTATTAGTGAAATATTCCACGTTTCATAATACAATATGAAAGTATGCTTCCTTCTTTGAAAGAAGCATTTTTTTCAGGTCATTATTCAAATAAATAATAAATATTTCATATGGAAAGGCGATGAAAAGTTGAATTCATTAACCAAAACGAAACGATTACAAATTGCTTTTCTATTGGGATCTCTTTCCCTATTAGGTCCATTTACAATAGACACATATCTGCCGGCATTTCCAACAATCGTTGAGGAGTTTCATACGAATGCATCCTTAGTTCAAGTTAGTTTGACAACATGCTTGTTAGGGCTTGCTTTCGGGCAGTTAATTATTGGACCAATGAGTGATGTTCAAGGACGTCGCAAACCGTTGCTTACATTTCTTGGCTTATATTTACTATCTTCGTTAATATGTGCAATCGCACCAAATATTTATATGCTGATAGGTGCTCGCTTTATCCAAGGCTTTGCAGCAGCAGGAGGCCTTGTTATTTCAAGAGCAGTCGTTCGCGATCTTTATAGTGGAAGAGAGCTGACGAAGTTTTTCGCAACATTAATGTTAATCGGAAACCTTGGTCCAATTGTAGCACCAATTATAGGCGGAGCTATTCTTTCTTTCGCGAGTTGGAAAGTAGTTTTTCTTGTATTAACCTGTGTTGGAATTATTTTGACTTTAGTCGTTGCTTTTAAATTGGAAGAAACATTACCAGTGGAAAAGCGTGTACCAAGCAATATTAAAAAAGTAGTCTCGAATTTCGGTTCTTTACTGAAAGACCGTGAATTTGCCGGCTATGCCTTTACACAAGGTTTCACAACGGCAGGGATCTTTGCCTACGTATCTGGTATTTCCTTTGTCTATCAAAATATTTATGGCGTTTCCCCACAAGTATTTAGTTTATTGTTTGGCTTAAATGGAATTGGTTTAATTATTGGAACACAAATTGTTGGCCGCTTATCGAGATTTTCAGAGAAAACATTCTTGAAGAGTGGTTTAGCTCTTTCCATGTCTGCATCGATTTTATTAGTAATTGCTATTTTAGTGCATGCACCATTAGTGGCAGTAGCAATTCCTATTTTCCTTTTCGTTACCTCCATTAGTATTATTGGAACCTCGTCTTTTTCATTGGCGATGGAAACAAAAGGGCATATGGCTGGAAGTGCATCTGCGCTATTAGGTCTATTACCGTTCTTACTAGGCTCTTTAACAGCACCACTAGTAGGAATCGGCGGAGAACATACCGCTGTACCGATGGGAGTTATCATTTTCGCATCAAGCTTACTAGCATTCTTGTCTTATTATATATTGGTTCGTAAATCATCGGTAAAGATGAATACACCTAAACATATTACGCATAATTAGTATGTTTTCTGCAAACAGGCACCTTCAAATAGAGAGGGTGCCTGTTTTTTGTGCAGTGAATGAGATGAGGCTGTGACAATTGTATCGGAATTTCTTGATTGCTGTTTTCCGTTTTAAATAAGTTTCATCACACCATTAGCAAGGCACGATTTTATTGTTTATTTAGATTCGTTAATTTAAAAAAATGTAGTTGAGTAGATGATCATCTTGAAGAAAAAATGAACGAAAAAAATCATTTAAATGACTATTTTCTATATAAAAAAGCCATAATGTCAACTTTCGTTCATTTCATTGAACTAATTGGTGCATGGTGATAGAATCATTTCTGAAAGGTAAGCGCTTACCTATAGCGAAGGAGGAAGGACAATGGATATCTCATCCATGATAGATACGAATTGTATTTTGTTTGATTCGACGATTCAATTGAAAAAGGATTTGTTTTCCCGTCTAGCTACTATTCTTGAAAAAAGTGGTTATATATCAAGTAAGAAACGTTTTATAAAAGATTTAGAAAAAAGAGAGAAAGAGTCTCCAACTGGAATTGAAGATGGATTTGGCATACCACATGCAAAAAGTAAAACAGTAAAAAGTCCTGTGATCGTTTTCGCTCATACAGGAAAAATAGTAGATTATGTTGCGCTAGATGGTTCACATGTTGATTGTGTTTTTCTGTTAGCGGTGCCTGAAAAAGCAAGTGATATTCATTTAGATATACTTAGCTATTTAGCAAGGCAACTAATGAATGATGACTTTAAATTAGAATTAAAACAAGCAAGCAATGCAAGTGATATACAAAGCTTATTAATGAATAAAGGAGGGAGCTCATTATGAAAATTGTTGGCATCACATCTTGTCCAACTGGAATTGCCCATACCTATATGGCTGCAGAAAAACTGCAAAGAACCGCATTAGAAAAAGGTTATGCAACGAAATTCGAGACACAAGGTGTAAAGACAGAGAATGTGCTTTCGGCCGCTGATATAGAAGAGGCAGATGTAGTAATACTTGCTATAGATAAGATAGTAGAATTGGATCGATTTGTTGGAAAAAAAGTGAAAAAAGTTTCTACAGCAAGAGCTATTAAGGAACCTCATCTTGTTATTGAAGAAGCTATTAATGGAAAGGGAACTTATATTCATCAACAAGAAAGTAACCAGAATACCTCACAGAATTTCCAGAATAAGAAGAGTGTGTATAACCATTTCATGAATGGTGTTAACTATATGCTCCCCTTTGTAATTGCTGGGGGAATTCTAATAGCAATAAGCTTTGCTTTTGGTATAGAAGCATCGAATCCTAACAGTGACCAATACAATGTAATGGCTGCTGCTTTGTCCAAAATAGGTGGCGATACTGCTTTTGCACTCATGGTCCCAGCCTTAGCAGCAGGAATCGCAGTTTCATTTGCAGGAAGAGCAGGATTTGCACCAGGATTAGTAGCCGGTACATTAGCTTCAGCTGGAGGTTCGGGTTTTTTAGGTGGAATGATTGGTGGAATATTAGCGGGATATATTACGGATAAAATAGCAAATAAAATCCATGTGAAAAAATCGTTTCAGGCTATCTATCAGCTCATTGTTGTACCACTAGTAGCAATTACTGTTGTCGGTCTATCTATGGTGTTTTTAATTGATACGCCTATTTCTTGGTTATTAAATACATTAACTAGCTTTTTAAACGGATTAGGAGAAACTTCAGGACTTGTGTTTGGATTATTAATAGGATTAATGATGGCCGCAGATATGGGAGGCCCAATTAATAAATCAATTTCTACTTTTTCTATTGGATTAATGTCTGCAGGTGTAAATGCTCCAATAGCTGCATGTATGATAGCTGGAATGACACCTCCACTTGGATTAGCACTTGCCACTATATTATTTAAACATAAGTTTAATGAGGAAGAAAGAACTTCTGGAAAGTCCTGTTGGATTTTAGGTGCTTCTTATATTACCGAAGGAGCAATTCCCTTTGCAGTCGCTGATCCCATCAGGGTGATTCCTAGTCTAATGGCTGGATCGGCTGTTGCTGCCTCTATTTCAATGGCTTCAGGAGTGACGTCAATGGCACCACATGGTGGAGTATGGGTTATGTTTATTCCAAACGTCATTAACAATCTACCAATGTATCTTCTTGCATTAGTAGCAGGTACAGTTGTTACAGCTGTCACAGTAGGATTACTAAAAAAAACACCAATTAAAAAGGAACAAAACATATCTAGAGAATTGGAAAACAAAGAAGGGATTGCATAATATGTTATATACAATGAGAGATTTACTAAAAGTGGCAAAGGAAAATCAGTTTGCGGTACCAGCGTTTAATATTTGTAGTTTTGATATGTTGAAATCTATTATGGAAGAAGTAGAAGACCAGAATGCCCCAGTAATTATTGAAATTCATCCAGATGAGATCGCTTATTTAGGAGACCGGTTTATTGCTGCTGTTCGAGAATATGCATTATATAGTAAAGTTCCTGTTGTAATCCATATGGATCATGGAGGAAATATAGATGATGTGATGCGAGCTATCAAAAATGGTTATACGTCCGTAATGATTGATGCCTCATTATCTGATTACGAAGAAAATGTGAAGATAACAAGAGCTGTGGTAGAATTGGCGCATAAGGTGAATGTTTCAGTTGAAGCAGAGTTAGGAACGATTGGAAATAATGGATCCTATGAAGGTGGCTCAAATAAAATTATCTATACTGAACCAGATCAAGCGGTTGATTTTGTTAAACGAACAGGTATTGATACTTTAGCTGTTGCAATTGGAACCGCCCATGGACTTTATCCAAAAGACGTTATTCCAAAACTCAATATTCCATTACTAAAAGAATTAAATGAACGAATAGAAATTCCGTTTGTGTTACACGGTGGTTCAGGCAACCCCGATTCTGAAGTCATTGAATCAATTAAATATGGAGTAGGGAAGGTAAATTTATCTTCTGATTTAAAGAGCGTGTTTTTTCATGAGGTTCATCAAGTTTTAGCAGATAATCCAGGCATGTATGAACCAAATCAAGTGTATATTCGGCCGAATGAGAAGGTAAAGGAAGTTGTACGTCATAAATTAAATATCTTGAACACTGTAAATAAGGCTGATTTGTATTAAATGTTATTAATTGGTGTGGACGATTATGTCCATGCCTTTCATGCATTTTAACTAGATTAATAGTAAAACATAGCTTTATTGAAAGGAGGGATATGAATGACAACATCCATACAAAAGGAAAGACAAGATAAAATTGTTAATCATTTAAAAGTAGAAAATTTTATGAAGACTACTGATTTGGTTGAGTTATTAAATTATAGTGAGGCAACGATAAAGCGTGATTTAATAGAATTGGAAAATCAAGGATTAATTCGTAGAACTCGTGGCGGCGCCGTGATTATTGACCGCCGAAAGATAGATATTCCTTATTTAATGAAAGTTGATAAGTTTAATGATGATAAAGAGAAAGAAAGAATGGCAAAATTGGCAAAGGAATTGATTCAAAATGATATGAATCTATTTATTGATTCAAGCAGTACAGCATTACATTTGGTTCATCATTTAAACAAGTTTGAAGGCTTACAAGTGATTACAAATGGAGTTATTACAGCTAGTTTATTATCAGAGTACACATCAGCAAAAGTGAATATTCTAGGAGGTTCGATTGTTCCTAAGCGGTTTACAGTTAATGGGTCTAAGGCATATCATGATGCCCTCACTTATAATGTTGATCTAGCATTTGTTTCTTGTCGTGGCTTTGATTTTTCTGTAGGTGCAACAGAAACAACAGAGGGAGAAGCATTAATTAAGCAGTCATTCAGAAAAGGGGCAAAAGAAGTTGTTCTGATGGTAACACATGATAAATTGAATCAGAAATACTTACATCAAAGCTTAAATTGCTCCGATATTGATTATATGATTGTAGACAAACCCTTATCAAAAATAGAACTAGAGGATTTACAAAAACATAAAATATCCGTTTTATATTAAAAAAGAAAAGTCTCTTGTACAGAAAAACTATAAAAGATGAAACACCATACGAAGAGAAAATAAAGTTACTCAAGTAAACATTGGTTGATCGGAATAGAGGATTTAACTAGATAGACAAAAAACTCATTCTTACTCAATCGTCTTCTTCATCGCCTCATACATATTCTCCACATGCTGATCCACTTCATCACGAGACATCCGCAAGCGATCTACCGAACTGCCATAGCCTATTTCTACCTTACCGTCTTTTAACCCTTGAAATATTCCATCGGCAAACTCGTTTAAAGGCTCTCCTGCTGTATGTAACCCAGCTCCGCCTAAATCGGTATTTACAGCTGGAGGGGCAACTTCAATTACTTCTATAGATGTCTCGGAAAGCTGATGTCTTAAGCTGACAGTGAATGAATGCATCGCTGCTTTGGTTGCTGAATAAATGGGTGCAATAACCATCGGCGTAAAAGCTAAACCTGATGTTACATTAATAATGGCCGCATTTTCTTTTTTTGAAAAATAAGGTGCAAATAGCATAGACATATGAATAGCAGCTTCCATATTAATGGTAATTTCTTTGTTGAAATAGCTCCACTCATTCTTCGCATCCGCTTTTAGCACATTAAACCGTTGTTGTATGCCTGCATTGTTTACTAATACGTTCACCTTTGGATAATTCGCTGTTACCCATTCAAATAATGCGATACGGTCAGCTTCCACAGAGAGATCGCTCACATATGTAATCAAGTTAGGATATTTTTCTTTTGCCTGTTGAAGTGCATCTTCCCTGCGGCCACATGCAATCACCGTATTTCCAGCGTTCATAAATCTTTCTGCAAAAGCTAAGCCGATTCCGGCATTTCCGCCTGTAATGAGAATGGTATTATCAGAGAGTTTCATTGGGATTCCTCTTTTCCACTTATTTTATATTCTATTTAATTACTTCCTATTTTCTTTCCTCGATCTTTCAAGTACCGAGAAATTTTCTCTTCCATTCCTTTTAGGGACTCCTTCATTAACGATCTTTCAGTGATTACATCATGTTTGTGATTTTCTATCATGGCAAGGCTTTGCTGGATGGTGCTGTCTCCTTCGGCAATCCAATCAATATATTGTTTAATTCTTTTTATCGACATATGCGTATTTTTTTAACAAATAACGGTTTCAAATAGTGCCATCTTGTTTTCTAAAAATAATCGCCTTTCAGCTTCATCGCGTTCTAGCAATGGAAGTAATCCTTGTTTTTCATAAACCTAATCGTTGATTCAGGAATATTAAATTTAGCTGATGCTTCACTGATATAACAATAATTCATACGGAGACCTCCAATCCGTGTCGATAGGATTAGTATACGACTTCAACTACGGTTTGAGTCAAGCAGGCTGATTTAGTTCATTAAAAAAGTAGATATAAAGGAGTAGATTCTTAACCATTACCAAAATAATATGATACGATCATCATGAGGTGGAAATTTTGGAACAATTAATTTATACCCTTTTAGCATATATAAATAATTCTTTAGAAAAGGATATTAACTATTCCATCGCCAATAGTTTCCTGGAAAATATTCATCATATAGAAGGCTATTCTTTAGAAATGGCTGCAGAAGTATGTAATGTAGCCCCATCTACGATTAATCGTTTCTGTAAGCGCATTGGTTTCCGCAACTTTTCGAATCTCCGCAGCAGTGTAGCTTATCAAGGGGGAATGTATGAGGAAAGGGAAAAGAGCTTAACTACAGAAACATTTGAATTAAAACTAAAGGAAAATATCGAGATGATGGAAGGGATTTCTAAGGAACAACTAGACCGTATCATAAAAAAGATTCATGAGTCTAAAAGAATTGTCATACTAGGATTTGAAAAACATCAGATTCAAGCGATGGAGCTTCAAAAGCAATTATTTCTGCTTGGAAAGCTATGTGAATGCAATACGAATTTTTTTAAACAATTGGAAACAGTATCTCATTTGACAGAAGAAGATATGATTATTACGATTTCCATTGAAGGAAACATCCTGACAGAAGCGTTAGCAATCAAAGAAAAAATTAAGGCGGCAAATGGGAAGAAATTACTAATTACTTTTTCAGATCCTGAGAAGCACCAACAAATATTTGAAGAGATAATACAATGTGGAAAAATTGATAATAGTGCTGTGAGTAGTTATACCTTATTACGTTTGTTTGATATTCTTATCTATCACTATCAAAAACGATATCCTTCTTTTTAACTGGTCTGAAAGAGACCAGTTTTTTCTTTTTTGTAAGCGTATCATTATAGGTAGAGATTAGAAAAGGGAGGAAATATATAATGAAGAAAAACGGATTTCCTGAAGGTTTTTTATGGGGGGGAGCTACAGCTGCCAATCAATTAGAAGGTGCGTATAATGAAGGCGGAAAAGGATTATCGATCTTTGATATGGTCACATTCGTTCCAAAGGAAGAACGTGGCGATGATATCGAGATGGATGTGAAAAGCAAAGCAGAATTAGAAGCACTATTAGCTGGCAAAGGCGGGGACAATTTTCCGAAACGTCGCGGGATTGATTTTTATCATCGCTATAAAGAAGATATTGCTCTTTTTGCAGAGATGGGCTTCAAAACATTCCGTCTGTCTATTTCTTGGCCGCGTATTTTCCCGAACGGGGATGACTTGGTGCCAAATGAAGAGGGCTTAGCTTTTTATGATCGAGTATTTGATGAGTTGGCTAAATATGGAATTGAGCCATTAGTGACGCTGTCCCATTATGAAATCCCACTAAACCTTGTTCAAAAATATAATGGCTGGGTAGATAGACAATTAGTAGATTTCTTTGTTCATTATGCTGAAACTGTCTTTAATCGCTATAAGGACAAGGTGAAGTACTGGTTAACGTTTAATGAAATTAATATCTCAACGCTATCCCCTTACATTGGTAGTGGTATTTTAATTGATGAGGTAGAGAATAAAGAACAAGCTATTTATCAAGCTTTACATCATCAATTTGTGGCAAGCTCTAGAGCAGTGAAGGCATGTCATGAGATTATTCCTGAAGCACAGATTGGCTGTATGCTGGCACGTATGGAAGTATATCCGGAAACATGTAATCCAGATGATGTATTAGCAGCATTAGAAGAGGATCAGAAGAATTTATTTTTCACAGATGTTCAAGTGCGCGGATACTATCCAAGCTTTATGCTGAACTACTTTGAGGAAAATAATATTCAGATTGAAATGCTTCCAGGGGATGAAGAGCTGCTTTTACAACATACTGTTGATTTCCTATCTTTTAGCTATTATATGTCTATGGTTGCAAGTGGAGCACCAGATAAGAAAAAAGAAAAAGGTAACTTCTTCTCTGGAGTGAAAAATCCATACTTAGAATCATCTGATTGGGGCTGGCAAATCGACCCGAAAGGATTGCGTATTACGCTAAAGAAAATGTATGATCGTTATCAAGTACCTTTATTTATCGTTGAAAATGGATTAGGTGCGCATGATAAAGTAGAAGAAGATGGTTCTATTAATGATGATTACCGTATTGAATATATGCGGGCACATATCGAGCAGATGAAAGAAGCAATTAAAGAGGGGGTAGATCTCATTGGCTACACAAGCTGGGGCTGTATTGATCTTATTTCTGCCAGCACCTCTGAAATGTCTAAACGATATGGCTTTATCTATGTAGACCAAGACGATTATGGCAATGGAACATTAAAGAGAACAAAGAAAAAATCATTCGATTGGTACAAAAATGTTATTGCGACAAATGGCGAAGAGTTATAATTTATGCCTAGATAAACAGTGCTGTCCCTTTTGGGATTCAGCACTGTTTTTTTAGACTATTTTAGAAAAGGAAGAGCGATATGATTATCAAAAATGATAGATTTTTTAGAATTAATAAACAAATCTTAATATATTGATATAATGAAAATCATGTGTTAAAATGTTCCAGTCAAGCATCTTCATTAGGAGATTTTAGAAGCTATTATGGATAAATGTTGAATAATATTCTAATTTTTCTAATAATACACAACAGTCTAAGAACTGTGGGCAACATTGTTTTTGCCCAAGTGTTTATATAGGCTACATAATACTTATGGTTTATGGAATAGTAATTATATTATATGGGTATAAGGAGAGGTTCAAATGAAATATCTTTCTCTATTTATGGCCGCGTTCCTATTCTTGCTTGCAGGATGCGGGAATTCAGCGGAAGAGAAAAAAGAGCAACCAGTAAAAGAACAAACGAATGCAAAACAAGAAACAAAAGCAAAAGAATTAACAGATGAAGATAAGAAATTTATTGCTTTATTGGAAAAAGGCGAATATCAAACAATCATTGATGAAACAATCGGTCTTGGCAGTGATGCCCAAGTGAATTTTTACTTTTTAGCAAATGCCTTTAAGGCAGTTCCTGATTATACATTAAGTAAAACATATTTGAATAAAACGAAGTATATTCCAGCTGAAATTGAAGATAAAGTAAATAAATTAAAAGAAGATATAGATGCTAACGTGGAGAAAGAGGGAGCTTAATCTCTTTAATCTCGTTAGATAGGTGCTTGACCTCAAATTAAGATGTAATGAAGAACCTTGTCAGAAGATTTCTGGCAAGGTTTTTAATACTTTGGAAAGGATAGCATAAGGCATCAATCAATACTTTTCCTAACACGAAGAAAAGAATAAAAAACAAATCAACAAAAATAAAGTTGATTTGTTTTTCGTTATCCTTCATATGATTTGTAAAAATCGATAGCCTTCTGGATATAAGGCTGTTCTTCTGGTGGTACCTCTTCTTCATGATAAATGGCGGAAACTGGACATACTGCTTCACATGCACCACAGTCAATACAAATATCAGGATCAATATAAAATTGATCTTCTCCCTTTGCGATACAATCAACAGGACAAACATCTACACAATCTCCTGCTTGTTCATGCATACATGGTGAAGTTATAACGAAAGGCATGGAATCTCCCCTCCTCTTTACTTAAATATTATTAAGATCTTATGTTGAGTAGTACTTCATTCATTCGACTTATATTTTCGCGGATTTTGGCAGCACTTAAGTAATCAATCTTATCATGATAGCTTTCAGGCTGTTCTCTTTGCTCATCAATAGACATATGCTGATATTCATCAATGCCCCCTGTTGATGCTTGATAATCCTCCATTAAGCTAGCTTCCAATTGTTGAACCATATTGTTTATTCTATCAAGACTTTGTGTCATCGAAATGGCTGTGTTGATGATTTCTTCGTCTAATTTTGGAAAGTTATCCATTTTGTTCTTCTGTTCTTGTAAATCATTCTTTACTTGCTGAAGCAAAGGATCTTTGTCAGCATCTACTTTCATATGATCAAGTATTTGTAACGTGTCGCCTATCAATATTTGCAATCTCTTGGAGGCGTTTTCCATGGAAATCCCACCTTTAAGCATTGTATCTATAAAATGGACATAATATCGGCTTTCTATACATCTTACGAGAGTTCTCGCTATTTTCTAGGCGAAATGCGAGTAATCTTTTTAAAATGGCGATGAAAGGATCGCAAATTATTGTAACCCACAGTTATGGCAATTTTGCCAATCGGCAGCTGCCTATTTTTTAACTGATAACACGCCTGTGATATTTGATACTGGGTCAAGTATTCGGTAAAGGTTATATTTGTTATATGAATAAACAGTTTGGAAAGATAATCATAATCATATTGCAGATGCTTTGCTGCGACTTTCAATGCGCAATCTTGACTGTAGTGGCTGTCTACATAAAGCAATATTCTATGAAAAACTTTCATCTATGTTGAGTATGCAACAGGCGTTAATTTAGTGTCCTCTACTAAATTACCACATATATCATAAAGAAAACTTTTTTGGCGATAAATAGACAAATTGGCTGTCCTTTAAATAAATCACATTGCTTTCTGGAATAAAGCCCTTAGAACCTTTTGAAAGAGAAGAAGAAAAGCTAGTAGAAGATCCCATCGAACTTCCAGAGAATTTGGAGAAAATGATGGGAGAAATGCAATCAAACAAACCCTTAAATGAGTGCGAATGGTGGATGCTGACTTTGAAAATCAAGATGAGCGAAGTAGTAATCAATCTCGATTTTTAAAGGAAAGAAAATCAGAGAAAGGTGTATTAGGACTATCAGTATGGTGAAAAAGGAAAGAATTATGTGAAGGTTTGGGGATAAACAGAAAAAGCTCTAGCAAATCGTCATATTTCAGCTAGCCAGAGCTTTTTTATGCAATCAATCAACAATTTCCAAGCCCAATAAAGCGGAAAATTGGATGGCTTGATAGGTAGAAACTTTACACCCTTTTAAATCTGTTGGAGATACAAGCAATGATTGGAAGGTAGATGTACTAATATCAACACCGTTAAGGGAAGTTCTTTCAAAATTTGCTCCATCCATCGTACATTTCTTAAATTCAATCTTTTTAAAGAGACAGTCATAAAAATCAGCAGATTCAACAGGTGAGTCTTGGAATCTAACTTTCTCTAGTTTGGAGCTTCCAAAAGCGGCTAGCCTCAATAAGGAATCAGTAAACTGCACATTTCTTAAACGTGAGTCTGTAAAATCTACCCCCAATAATTTGCAGTTAGTAAATTGGCATTTGTGAATGGAAGAACTATTGAGCTTCGCATTAGAGAAATCACAGTTTTCAAAAATAACGTCTGTTAATTCCATGCCGGAAAAATCAGTATGCATAAACTTACAATTCTTCAGCACCATTTTCGATAACCGTACTTTATTTAATGCTTCTTCTTCAAACATGGAGTGATGCACTTCGCATCCTTCTAACTCTAATTCTTCCTCGTACAATATATCGTGAAAATTTCTTGATGGTAGGTTCGCAGGTATCTTTGGTTCTTCTATTTTCATCTATACTACTCCTTTTCTGTTGCATTCCCGTGTGATAACTATATGAAAAAATAACTTTAATTTAAAGACTGTATTTTTTGTTCTATTTATGTGCAGGTGAAAAATTATAGTTTTTTAAGGTTCAGTTAAGGTATGGAAAACGAACAGTTAAGATGGAGCGGCTAGAATAAATTGGAAGAAAAGAAATGGAGGAGAAAGTTATGTCAGATTATATTATTGAAACAAGCAATTTAACGAAGAAATTTGGAAAGTTTTTAGCCGTTGATCAGGTAAACCTATTAGTTCCAAAGGGAGGGATTTATGGATTTCTCGGACCAAATGGTGCTGGAAAGTCGACGACGATTCGAATGCTGCTCGGACTTATTAAAGAAACAAAAGGAGAGGTGAAGGTATTTAATAAGTCGATTAAGGATGACCGCATCGCTATTCTAAGCCGCATTGGCTCCATGGTAGAAACACCTTCCTATTATGGTCATTTAACTGCTTATGAAAATTTAGAAGTAACGCGAAAAATTTTAGGTGCAGAAAAAAAGGAAATAGAGCGTGTTTTAGAAATTGTAAAATTAACAGAAGTTCGTAACAAAGCAGTAAAAAAGTTTTCTTTGGGCATGAAACAACGGTTAGGAATAGCTCAAGCTCTGTTAGGAAAACCAGAATTACTGATTCTTGATGAACCGACAAATGGATTGGACCCCTCTGGCATTATCGAAATTCGGGAACTAATTAAAAGTTTGCCAAAGGATTATGGCATTACGATTTTGATATCCAGCCATATTTTAAGCGAAATAGAACTAATGGCAACCCATGTTGGGATTATTAACAAAGGAAGATTACTATTTCAAGGTTCAATGAATGATTTACGAGAGAAACAAAAGGAGGTCATTCAACTAGAGGCGGAGCCGAGGGCAGAGGTAGAAGCTTATTTAAAAAATGCTGGGATATCTTTCGAAGCTGATACGAACTATTTATACCTTGAACCAAACTACCAGGCAGCGAAAGTAAATCGAGAGCTGATTATGAATGGGTATGATGTACATCAATTAATGATGAAAAAGAACTCCTTAGAGGAAATATTTCTATCTATTACAGGGAAGGAGTCAGTGTTATGAAACTTGCAACCTTGATTTTGTTAGAGAGCTACAAGCAGAAAAAAGGCTGGTTGTGGTTATTTTTACTAGTTATTCCTACTGGAACGACATTGGCGATGTTCTTAGATATTAATGAGCGCTATGACTATTTACGCGATACAGCAAGTCCTGGTTATAATTCATGGGATATTCTTTTGTTAGAAAATCATAGTGTTCTTGGGTGGGGCATGTTTTTACCGATGTTTATCGGCATCATTTACTCCTTAATCTTTCAAGTGGAAGAAAGCCAAAATAATTGGAAGCAAATTCTTAGCTTACCTATCAAACGAGAAACTGTATATTTTTCTAAGTTTTTAGCAGGCCTTTTGTGCTGTATAGCTCTTATAATCCTAAATGTGCTCGGCCTTATTTTAGTAGGATATATGATGGATTTTCCTGAAGCGGTGGAATGGAGCAATTATCTTGTTTATGCGGGGAAACAGATCGTGATGATATTAGCTGTTGCTAGTTTGCATAATTGGTTAAGCTCTTATTTTAAGAATACGATCATTCCTATTGCGATTGGATTTGCTGGAGTCATTGTATCCGGTATTGTCAAGTTTCAATATCCAGAAGCAGGAAAGTTCTTTCCCTATACGTATCCTTACGTTACAGATGGACTGGTCAATAAGGAATTAGCAGAGTTTTTGCCTTATTCTCTCGTTTTTACGTTGTTATTTTTATGTTTTGGAATATGGCAATTTAAAAGAAAAGATGTTCTGTAGGAGGGGAAAACAATGTTTACATTATTAAAAGTAGAATTATATAAATTAAAGCGGTCAAAAATTTTATTAGCAACTACGATTTTTACTTTTCTTGCTCTTTATCAAGGCTGGGATTCTGCCAAATCTGGCCATGCAGAAGGGGAGGGGAATGTTTTTAAAGACTTTTTATTTCAAGGAACTGCTACTGTTTACAGCTGGATTATTTTCCCGCTTATTATCACCCTTGTTCTCGTGATGATGTCAAGAATGGAGCATAGTAATAATAGTTGGAAGTACTATCTGACATTACCAGTAGACAGAGTGAAAGTATATTTAGCAAAGCTTGTTATTGGGGGCGGAATTATTTTCTATAGCTTAGTTTTACTGTTTGTGGGAATTATTTTAGCAGCTAATTTTCTGGGATTAGAAGCAGTTCCATTGTTATGGTTAGCAAAAAGATTTGCTTTATTATTGCTTTCATCATTCGCGATAATCGGGATTGTTTTTTATTTAAGCTATCGTTTCACTCATTTTGCTGTACCTATAGCGATTGGAGCAGGGCTTGCTTTTCCTTCCATGTTTGTTGCTAATTCAGAGAAGTATTGGATTTTTTATCCGTGGGATTATCCAATTATTGCTTCGATGACTAATGTATTTGAAGTAGGTGGAAAAAATACAAGCATGCTTGTTATATCGATAAGTATCTTTCTTTTTGCAATTATTATTGGCCTTTTACGATTTCGGGCAAAAGATGTACTATAGCAATATAGAAGTGGAAAAGAAAGGGATATAATATGTCATTAACAGGATTAACAGAAAAGAAAATACTATTAGTAGATGATGAAGTCGATATTTTAAATTTACTAGAAACCGTATTGCGAAAGGAAGGCTTTAAGCGAATCGAAAAAGCAGCGACCGGTGAAAAGGGAATTAGGCTTAGTGAAACGTTTAATCCAGATATTATTATCCTCGATATTATGCTTCCTGATATGGAAGGCTATGAGGTATGTCAAAAGATGCGTAAGATAACCTTTGCGCCAATTATTTTTTTATCGGCAAAATCAGAGGAAATTGATAAGCTGCTCGGACTTGGAATAGGTGGCGATGATTATGTAACAAAGCCTTTCAGCACAAAAGAATTAGTGTTTCGGATTAAGGCTCAACTCCGAAGAAGTCAATATATGATTCAAAGTCAAAATATAGATGAACAGATTACGTTTGGGGATATCATCATTTCACCGAATACTGGAGAAGTGAAAAAAGGAGAGAACTCCATACCGCTAAAAGCAAAAGAGCTGCAATTATTAGTTTATTTGGCCAAACATCCGAATCAGATTTTTAGTAAAAATAAAATCTGTGAAGCTGTGTGGGGAGAAGATTTCATTGGTTTAGATAATACTATTATGGTCCATATTCGCCGCCTTCGCGAAAAAATTGAAGAGGATCCGAGTAATCCAAAATGGATAAAAACAGTTAAAGGACTAGGCTATAAGCTGCAAGTTAGAGGAAATGAAGGATGAAGTGGAAGATTACAACGCAGTTTCTCTTTTTTATGATATTAAGTTTATTGCTTTCCATTTTTGTTTTTCTTTTGTTTAATGTATTTTTCTTTTATAGTAGCTATTTGGGAAAGGAACGTATATTCCCCTATCAGAACCCGACTTATTATACACTGGATTTTGCAGACAATATTCGATATGAAAATGATCAAGTTTCTATTGCAAAGAATAAGCTGGATGATCTCGAAGAGGGACAAATTTGGATTCAAGTTTTAGATGAAAACGGAACGGAGATATACAGTAAGTTTAAACCGGAAAAAGTGCCTACCCATTATACGCCTGCTGAAATAATCCGCTATCATAAATTTACGGGAGCACTGGAAAACTCCACTATATATGTTGGGATGCTAGAAAAAGGAAATCGTCATTTGAGCTATATTATAGGGTATCCAGAGAAAGTTATTGGAAAGGCTTATATCAATTATCGGACAGAAACACTACTGCGAGATGTTTTGCTCGTGATTGTTTCCATTGTAATTGTTGTAACGTTAATTGCTTTAATATTTGGCTACTTTTTTAGTAGACGGCTGGCAAAGCCGATTGTTCAGCTTATTGAGGGGATTCAAAAGCTTGCGAGAGGGGACTTTTGGAGAAGAGATCAGGTGAAGGGTGTTTATAAAACAGTATTTGAGAATTTAAATGAATTATCGGATACACTTCAATCTAATGAAGCAGAGCGCAGAAAATTAGAAAAGATGAGAGAAGAATGGATTACGAATATTACTCATGATATAAAAACACCACTTTCCTCCATTAAAGGTTATTCGGAACTGCTGCAAGACTACGAGTTAGATGCTAAAGAAAAGAATCGATATGTGGATATTCTCTTAAATAAATCAGCCTATATTGAGGATTTAATCGATGATTTGAACCTAACCTATAAATTAAAAGGCAATGTCTTTCTCTTGAAAAAGTCAGAAGCAAATTTGGTGGAGATCGTAAGGGAGTCCATTATTCAAATTTTGAATCATCCTTTATACGAGGAAACGAATCTTGATTTTTCAACGGAAACCGAGCAAGTTTTATTTAGCTGTGATAAAACCTTGATACAACGTGCGTTAATGAATTTAATTTATAATGCCATCGTTCATAATCCGCCCGATACCTATATTCAAGTGTTTATTGGTCAAGAAAAAGAAACGATTAAAGTATGGATAGAGGATAACGGCAATGGCATTGAAGAAGGAGAACTAGAGGATTTATTTTCTCGCTACTATCGTGGAACAAATACAGGAGAAGCACATAAAGGAAGTGGCTTAGGATTAGCTATTGCTAAGCAGATTGTCGAAGCCCATGGCGGAAAGATATTTGTAGAAAGCAAGTTAGGGGAAGGAACTAGAATTAATCTTATCTTCTAGAAATATATTTTTAAATAATGGAAATGGCAGAAACGCTTTTAAAAAGTTGTTAGTAAAATGTCATAGGTACTGTCCGACGCAACATAGATATGATTCGTATATGCAAAAAAGGCTCTCCATAAAGGGGGAGCCTCACAAAAACATATAGTTTATCCAAAAGTGGCCAGTGAAAAAAACGCAATAATCCCTAACAGTACTAACAGTTGGAGAATTATTCCCGCTATGCCCCATATTAAGCCTGCTGTCGCAAAGCCTCTCCCATTTTCGTCCGTTTTATTGATTTCATTTACTGCTTTTCTTGAAAAAATAATGCTGATAATTCCTAAGATAAGACCAATGAAGGGAATTAATACCGATAAAATACCAAATGTTAACGATATAATTGAATTAGTGTTTGTCTGATTGTTCATGACAGTCGTTCCTCCTTTCTCTTATTACTTGGCCCAGCTCAAACTCCGGAAAATCTGTCAGTTAGGGATGGGATGTATCCTTGAAGGTCGATCCATCAGTGGTTATCACTGATAGAAGTTTTCTTTCTATACTGCGGTTGTTTGCTTTATCCTTATATAAAGTAATACGAAGAACAGCATTTAAAGTTACAATGATTATTTTTCATTCTTTACAACGATTCACATAACTTCATTTATTCATGGAAAACTAATCTGTGGAGGTGAATAGAATGACAAACAGAAAAGCAGATCCATCCACAATTGGTTTAGGTTCTAGCCAGCCAGAAGGTCAAGGAACAACTTCAAAGGAAACAGGAAAAACAAAGGCAGATTCTTCTAGAAAGAAACAAAAACGTTCTTAACCGTGAGAATATAAGAAGAAAAACAGGCGAGTAAGATTCACCTGTTTTTCTTTTAATTATAATATTATTTTCTTGAACTTAAGCTCTCCCGCTCTCCTCAGCATGAAGGGGAATACTCTAGCTCCAGCAGAAACTTTTTTTCTCTTCCTTATTTTATAAGTGTTCCAGCTATCATACTAGCGGTTATCTTTCGTTGTTTTCCTTCATTCAAAAAGAATCTTCAGAAATGCTCCCTCAAGCTCAATATATAATTGTTTGTGACTTCCCCAATAGTGTTATGTTAGATGACTAATTCTAGAGATGGGTATCGGCTTTGAACAAAAGGCGGTTTTTCCTTCTCGTTCTTTTACCAACTTTTAGAACTAAGTGGGTATACTTTCTTTATTTTGAATCAGTGATAAAATAAAGAATATAATTAATTTAAAGGACGTTATTTATAATACCAAAGTGACTTTTTGGAGTCCATTAATTGTTTATCCGTTTTACTGTATGGGGAATCGGTTGGTAATGTTTGGATAAAAATGTTGAATGAATGGTTTATTAGAAAGAGTAGGGCTTGAAAATTTTTTATAATTAATTGATAGGATAAGAAAGGAGCGTTGTTATGAACCCTAGTATCCTGAACCGAAATAATGTCAATGTTCTAGGAAATGGAGATCAAGCGATGATTTTCGCACCAGGTTTTGGATGTGATCAAACAGTGTGGAAATATGTATCAGAGTCGTTTGAAAGCGATAAGCAAATTATTTTATTTGATTATGTTGGGATGGGAAAATCAGATATAAAGGCATTTGATTCGGATAAATACAGCGAGCTTTCCGGTTATGTTCAAGATTTGTTAGATGTTTGTTCAGCCTTAAATCTTAAAAATGCAATATTTGTTGGTCATTCCGTTTCAGGAATGATTGGTTTATTAGCATCCCTGCAACATCCGGAATATTTTTCCCATCTTATTATGGTCGGTCCTTCTCCTTGTTATCTTAATGATCTTCCTGATTATTTTGGAGGTTTTGAAAAAGAAGATCTAATAGGCTTAATTGATATGATGGATAAAAATTATATTGGCTGGGCAACTATTTTTGCTTCAACCGTTACCAATAATCCTAGTCGGCCAGATGTTGCAAAGGAGTTGGAAAATCGCTTTTGTTCTACTGATCCCGTAATTGCTCGTAAATTTGCAGAGGCTTGTTTCTTTGCGGATAGCCGGGAGGAATTGCCAAAAGTTACCGTGCCCTCTCTGATTATGCAATGCTCTGAAGATATAATTGCTCCAACTATAGTAGGTGAGTATTTGAGTCAACATGTTCCGAAAAGTAGGCTGACATACATGAAAGCAACTGGACACTGCCCGCATATGAGTCATCCCGAAGAGACGATTCAATTAATTCGAGAATATTTGGGAGAAGTTCCTAGTAAAGTTGTTGATCCCGCCTTATGAATGAGCAATTAAACAAAGCTCCTTGTGGTTTTATTACGCTTTCGAAAGAGGGCATTCTATTATCTATTAATGATACATTAGTTCAATTACTTGGTTATCGTTTAGATCAATTAATTGGACATCACATCAATGTCATTCTTGCTAAGCCTTCACAGGTATTTATGCAACTTTATTTCTTTCCATTGGTAACTGTTCAGCATCAAGTAGAAGAAATGTATCTCTCTTTTACTAATAGGAATGGAGAAGAAATACCCGTTCTGATTAACGCATCACTCAGCCAAGATAAGAATAGTCAAATTATAACTTGTGTAATTATCCCTATACAGAGAAGAAATGAATACGAAAACCAGTTAATTATGTCCAAAAAAATTATGGAGGATGCATTAAAGGAAATAAGCATTGTTAATGTAAAATTGGAGAAAGCCCTTCATAATTTGGAAGAAAATCAGAAGAAACTTTTAGAAGTGAATAAGCAGAATGAACAATTTAAAAAAGATACACATAGAGAATTGAATCTAGCAAAGAAAATACAAGAAAGATCACTGCCTGAAATAATATCTGCCGATCACATCGAAATGGAATCCTATTATTCTGCATCGAAGGAATTATCAGGGGATATTTATGGCTGTTATAAAATAAATAATCATCGATATGGAATTATTCTATTAGATGTAATGGGACACGGTATTTCATCAGCACTAATAACTATGTCTTTGCAATCTTTATTCCAAAGGTTGATTCCAAAAGGAACTGCTACTAACGAAGTGATAAAAGAATTAGATGATCATTTACATACTTTATTTCATCACAATCAGGAATCCTGGCATTATTGTACGGCTATTTATCTTGTAATTGATACCGATAAAAAAACGATAGAGTATACGAATTGTGGACATCCACCAGCTATCTTTCAGAATTCTGCAGGGAGTCAGTCAGAACTTCGAGCAACCGCACCTCCACTAGGGACATTTGAGGGGATACAGTATGAAATAGAAACATTTCATTATGATATAGGCAGCAGAATTCTTTTATACACCGATGGCGTTTCAGAACCTCTTGGCTTCCATCGGCTAGGTTCCTTGTTAATGGAGCATTCATCTGAACCATTGATAGGGTTAAAAGAAAAAGTCTTGCAATCTCTTCAAAATGAAGGAGAGGAGAAATTTAATAATGATGATCAGTGTTTTATTTTAGTTGGTTTAAAATAGATATGTAATAGAGTAAGAGAAAAGCATTTAACTATTTCGACTCTAATCCAATAAAGCATCTTTATCTGGAAAAAGGATGCTTTATATCATTTTTCTGTTATAAGCTCCACCAATAAAACATGCAATTAGTAAACAGAAAAGAACTATAACAAAGTGCAGCTTGTTGACAAAAGGAATTTAGGAAATGCAAATGGAATTATTATGCATTGATTGGAGTGGAAGGGGTGAGACTCCTGTGGGATCTGCGAGACAGTCTGAGACCCTGCAGGCCTTAGGCCGAAGCGGCTCGGCGCGAGCCCCAAGGAAAGCGAACCCCTGAAACGGAAATCAACTCTTATTTAAAAGAATCTATATTTATAAACTAAGACAAACTCCTAATTACTGAATTAGGAGTTTGTCGACAGTCTGAACTATAACATAGTGTTAAGGTTCTTTTTTGTGTATTTTTTCCTTTTGATCTTTTATGGGAAACATGCAATCAAAGTACAGAGACAAGCAATAGATTTACTTAGTTCAACAAGCTCTTTATAAAGCTATTTTGAAATGGGCATAATGGAAATTCGTAAGACTATATAAGCAAATGTAGATTACACCACTTTAATACACGCTTGGTATATCACTTTATGAAAAGTAGTTGACATGTACAAATAAAGTATTATATAATTATCTCGAATTCAAGATAATTGAAAGGAAGATTATCATGGATAATAAGGAAGTAAGTAAATATGAAGAAGATTTATCACTAAAGGTATTCGTTGTGTTGTCGAGAGCATTGCAATCGATAAAGAAACGAGTAGAAGAAGATATAAAATGTCTCGGGTTAAACCCTACAGAATTTTCTGTGCTGGAATTGATTTATAGCAAAGGGGATCAGCCAATTCAAAAGATTGGTGAAAAAGTTTTGATTGCAAGCAGCAGCATTACCTATGTTGTAGATAAATTAGAGAATAAAAAATTAATCAGAAGAAAACCTTGTCCAAAAGACCGCCGCATAACCTATGTGGTAATAACAGAAGAGGGAACCGAGCTTATGGACAAAGTCTTTCCAAAGCATAGAGCAGCTATGAACGAGATATGTGGCGGGTTAGACAATAAAGAAAAAGAAATACTGATTGAACAGCTCAAAAAATTAGGGCTTCATGCACAAGAGATGTGATTTTTTTTGAGGTTATATCTCGAATTAATAATATTTTAATTCGTAGTAATGAGCAAAATAGAGAATTTCTATAAATGATTTTTCTGCTTATAACAAATAGTAATTAAATAAAGCTTGCTAGAAAATTGGAATAGGAGTGAACGGGAATGACGAAGAGCACAAGTGGAATTCACCATATTACGGCAATCGTAGGCCACCCGCAAGAGAATGTTGACTTTTATGCAGGTGTATTAGGATTGCGTTTAGTGAAACAGACTGTCAATTTTGATGATCCAGGGACATATCATTTATATTTTGGAGATGAAGGCGGCAATCCAGGAACGATTATTACTTTCTTTCCATGGGCGGGAGCGCGTCAAGGAGTTATTGGAGACGGGCAAGTCGGCGTAACGTCTTATGTGGTGCCTAAAGGAGCTCTTTCATTTTGGGAAAAAAGGTTAGCAAAATTTAATATTTCTTTCACAAAAACAGAGCGTTTTGGAGAGGAATACTTAGCTTTTTCTGATCCTCATGGCTTACTGCTAGAAATAGTAGAAAGAGCAGAAGGGAAAAATAATAGCTGGCAGTTTGGTGAGGTGACACCTAAAAATGCTATTAAAGGATTTGGCGGTGCAACGCTTTTATCGAAACAACCTGCACAAACAGCAGAACTTTTAGAAAAAGTGATGGGGTTTAAAAAAGTTGGCGAAGAAGGAGAATATGTACGTTTCCGTTCCTTTAGCGATATTGGAAATGTCATCGATTTAAAATTAACTACAGGCAGAAGTGGAGAGATGGGTGTTGGGACTGTTCATCATATTGCTTTTAGAGCAGTGGATGATCTTGACCAATTAGACTGGCAAAAACATGTCTCGCAAAATGGATACCATGTAACAGCTGTTAAGGATCGAAATTATTTTAATGCCATCTATTTTAGAGAGCATGGTGAAATCCTCTTTGAAATTGCGACAGATCCTCCAGGATTTGCCATTGATGAATCTAAAGAAACACTAGGAGAGACATTAATGCTGCCAAGTCAATATGAACAATATAGAGAACAGCTTAATAGCAGATTAATACCAATTGATGTTAGAAATCTCGACTAATTTGTAAAGGATGATTTGATGCATTCCATTGATCCGAAAACCATTTCAGAAAGAGAGAATTATAAATTTCTAATTGGAAGCATAATTCCTAGACCTATTGCCTTTGTTACTAGCTTGTCGGAAGAGGGTGTCTTAAATGGGGCTCCTTTCAGCTACTTTAATATTGTATCATCTAATCCGCCAATGATATCGTTATCCATTCAGCGTTCCAATGGGAAACCAAAGGATACGGCAAGGAACATTTTAAACAAAAGGGAATTTGTCATTCATATTGTAGATGAACAAAATGTTGATAAAATCAATCAAACGGCAGCAAGTCTTGCGCCAAGTGAAAGTGAGATTGAATTAGCAGGATTAACACCGATAGATAGCAGCGCCATCTCTGTACCGGGGATAAAGGAAGCTAAGATTCGTATGGAATGTGTATTGGAACATTCATTAGAATTGGGAGGTACCGAGGCACTTCCTGGATGTGATTTTCTAATTGGAAGAGTGGTTCATTATCACATTGATTCTACCCTGTATGAAAATGGCAGAATTGATCCAAGAGGGTTAGCAGCTGTCAGCAGATTAGCGGGAAATGACTATGCAAAAATTGGGGACATGTTTACAAAAGTAAGACCACAATAGTTCCATGAAATGGAGAGGATAAGATGCAAAAAACAGCAGGAATTCATCATATTTCAGCAATGGTAAATGATGCACAAAGAAATATTGATTTTTATGTAGGTGTCCTTGGTCTACGATTGGTAAAAAAGACAATTAATTTTGATCGCCCAGAAGTATATCATCTCTATTTTGGGAATGAAACAGGGGAACCGGGAACAATTATTACCTTCTTTCCATGGGAAAAACAGCTGAAAGGTAGAATTGGCCAAGGGCAAGTTGGTGTAACGAGTTATGTTATTCCACAAGGTAGCAGTGCATTTTGGAAAAATCGTCTTCTTTCCTATGGTGTAGAAGTGGAAAGTGCTGCGAGATTTAACGAAAAATATTTGCAATTTGTCGATCCAGATGGTCTGCAAATCGAATTAGTGGAACGAAACGAAGGACCAACAAGTAATTGGCAGCTAGGTTCGATCCATCCCGCTGCTGCTATTAAAGGTTTTGGCGGAGCAACATTACTTTCAGCACAACCGAACAAAACAGCAGAGGTATTAGAACATATATTGGGTCTTAAATGTGTAGGAGAAGATGCAGGGTATCTCCGTTTCTTTGCAGATGCACAGATAGGAAATGTGATAGATATCAAATTGACCCCGTCTGTTCGTGGTCTCATGGGAGCAGGAACTGTCCACCATATTGCTTGGCGGGCAAAAGATGAGACAGAGCTTCAGCAATGGAGAACGCTGCTTCAAGAAAAAGGGTATTATCCAACGGAAGTGAAAGATCGAAACTATTTTAAAGCCTTATATTTTCATGAAGAAGGCGGCATTCTATTTGAAATAGCTACTGATGGACCTGGATTTGCGGTGGATGAGCCAACAGAACAGCTGGGAGAGAAGCTTATGCTTCCTGAGTGGTTAGAAGAAAAGCGTGATGAGTTAACAGCTGCTTTGCCTAAAGTAGAGGTTAGAATCTTAGAGGAGGAGAAGGGATGAAACATATTTTCAATAAGGGAAAAGATCCGAAAAAACCCACGTTATTGATGTTACACGGAACAGGCGGAACAGAGTTAGATTTATTGCCACTAGCGGGGATGATTGATGATGAAGCTTCAGTGCTAAGTGTCCGTGGGAATATTTTAGAGAACGGCATGCCGCGTTTCTTTAAGCGTTTAGCAGAAGGTGTATTTGATGAAGAAGATTTAATTTTTCGTACAAAGGAATTAAATGAATTTCTAGATGAAGCAGCCCAAAAATATGAATTTGATAGAGACAATATCGTGGCAATTGGCTACTCTAATGGTGCCAATATTGCTGCAAGCTTATTATTTCACTATCAGGATGCATTAAAAGCAGCTATTCTACATCATCCAATGGTTCCAAGAAGAGGAATCACGCTCCCTGACTTAACAGGAAAAGGAGTATTTATTACCGCAGGAACGAATGATCCAATTTGTTCAAAAGAAGAATCAAATGAACTACAATCAATGCTTGCTAATGCGAATGCGAATGTCGAAATGCATTGGGAAAACAGAGGCCATCAGCTAACAGCAGAGGAAGTAAAAGCAGCTTCTAAATGGTATTCGGCCTTAATGAATAACTAATCATTAAAAAGAGAAAAATCAATCATAAATTTCTACAATTGGGGAATAAGAAGAACAGCTAACATTGAAAAGACTATTTCAGTGGAGGTGATTCTTATAAGAGATCAATAAAAAAATAAAGCAGGTGTACTTATGGGATTTTTAAACAAATTATTTGGAAAATCAAAGGAGATGGAAAATATGTCAAATGTTAAAGTAGCAGTAATTTTTTATAGTATGGGTGGAACAAACTATCAACTAGCACAATGGGCAGCAGAAGGAGCAAAAGAAGCTGGCGCAGAAGTGAAAGTGGTAAAAGTACAAGAATTAGCGCCACAATCTGTTATTGACAGCAATGAAGCTTGGAAAGCAACAGTGGATGCAACAAAAGATGTACCAGTTGCATCATCGGAAGATATTGAATGGGCAGATGCGATTATTTTTAGTGTTCCAACACGTTTTGGTACAATGCCTTCTCAAATGAAGCAATTCATTGATTTACAAGGCGGTCTATGGGCAAACGGAAAAACAGTAAACAAAGTAGTTAGTGCCATGACTTCTGCGCAAAATCCACATGGTGGACAAGAAGCAACATTATTATCCTTATACACTTCTATGATGCATTGGGGCGCTATTATTGCTGCACCAGGATATACAGATCCAGTTCTTTTCGGTGCAGGTGGAAACCCTTATGGAACAAGTGTAACAGTAGGACAAGATGGAAAAATGATCGAAGACGTTCAAGGTGCAGTTAAACACCAAGCGAAACGTACTGTTACCGTTGCAGAGTGGGTTAAAAAAGGAAATCAATAATTTGTAAACATAGGAAAACCAGAAGTAGATAGCTTCTGGTTTTTTTGCATGCTGTTATTCCACAGAAGCTTCCGATGGCAGCGGTTGAGGTAATTCCTCTTTTTGAATGGAGCTTAAAATAACACCGATAATGACAATTGCTCCGCCAATAACCTGGGTCAATGTAACGATTTCCTTTAGAAGAAAAACGGAGAAGACTATCCCAAGTACAGGAACAAGATTCATTAAGGAAACGGAAGCACTTGCAGACAGTTTTTTTAATCCATAATTATATAAAATAAAGGCAGCAACGGAGCAGCCAATGCTTAAAAAGAGCAAAGAGGTTATGCTGATCACATTTGGCATTTTCCACGCTTCATCTTCCCAAAGTAAAAACGGTATAAAGCATAAAGTTCCTACAGTCATTTGATAGGATGTTATGGTCATTGCTGAATATTTCCTCGTTATATCTTTTGTAACAAAGTTGTAGCATGCCCAAACTATTCCAGCCCCTAGAAGAATAAGATTCCCCCAAAAGGATTGATTGCTTCCATCTACTTTAATTTGTGTCAAAATAGCAACACCTGTAATAGCCAGAAAGATTCCTAAAATCTTTTGTAAGGAAGGCTTGGAGCGATAAAGGAAAAATTCAAGCAGTGCAGTAATGGCAGGAAAGGACGCAACAATTAAGGCGGCATTAGAAGCAGAAGTCATTTGAACGCCTATATTCTCTAAGGTGAAATAAAGGGTAATTCCCAATAAACCACTTAAAAAAAGTCGTTTACGATCCTTGTTTCTGATTTTTTCTGTTGAATTTGTTATTTTGCGAATGATCCAGATAATAAGGGCTGCTATAAGTGTTCTTCCAGCTCCAAGCTGAATCGGCGCAAAGGTTTCGTAAGCTAATTTGGTTGTAATAAAAGAACCACTCCACAATATCACAGCACTAATACATGCTAAATAATAAATATGAATACCTTTTTCCATCATCAACACCACTTTTCAAAATAGTAGCTACAAAAGTAACTACTTAAAATAGTAGCAGAATGATTTGTGATAAAGCAATAGCTTTTGGTAAAATAATAGTTACTAAAGTAGCAACTATTCGGAGGGACTATGAAAGACAATACTTTGGAGACATTAAGAAATTTAAATTTTACGGAATATGAGGGAAAGGCTTATCTAGCTTTATTAGCGGAATCTCCCTTAACGGGCTACGCCGTTGCCAAAAATTCAGGAGTGCCGCGTTCCAAAATTTACGAAGTACTGGAAAGTCTTGTCAATCGTGGCGACATTTTTGTCAGCTATGGCAATACACCACAATACATTCCCGTACCAGCGAAAGAATTGATACGAAATCGCCGCTTAAAAGCAGAAGAGAATTTTGAACAGGCGGAAATGTTATTGGAAAAATTTGAGAATACAACAAGTGATCGCGAAAACATCTGGAACATCACTGGAAGTAAGGAGATATTGGTTAAAGTAAAAGAATGTATTGCTTCTGCTGAACAAAGGATACTGATGGAAATATGGGCAGAGGATTTCAAGGAACTAGAAATGGAATTAGAGCAGGCTGCAAATCGAGGCGTAACAATCACGATTATTGCATATGGAGAAATAGTATCAGATTTTGCTAATATATATCGCCATGATATGAGTCAAGAAATTACGGAGGAATACGGTGGTAGATGGCTAGTCTTTAGTGGAGATGATCAAGAGGTATTAGCTGGGATTATTTCCTTGGGAAAAGAAAGCCGTGCAGCTTGGACCATGCATGTTGGACTTGTAATGCCGATTACAGAAGTAATGATCCATGATTTATACTTAATGGAAATATTGGAGAAACATCGTGATATATTAGAAAACTCATTTGGGAAGAACCTTATTGATTTGCGGAGAAAATTTTCCATCTATCCTGACTTCAAAAAGCATTATGTGAAATAAATCAAATTGATATGCCAATTATATGGAAATGAGGGAAAGTAATGGAAGTGTTTTTAATAAGCTTTTTTTCAGCTGCCATTATATTTATTACCGTTTTTTATATAATAAAGGCATTAGTTGTCGCTTTTAAGAGTGATGAAATATCACTGCGAAAGTTTGTTATTTTTTCAAGTTTTTCCATTGGAATAAGTGTAAGCATTGTGTCCATATTACCCTTTGGCTATCAAAAGATATTTGATTATATTTAAAAGACAAAGTATTTTTTTTATAGAAGTGAAAGCGAGAGGACTCTGTGGGATGGCGAGAAAAACAGGCAGAGATTTAGCGCAAATCCTACGGAGTGAATCCCTCTATAGGGGAAAAGAACATCTTATTCAAAGAGAGTAGTAAAACAAAAATAAACGTCTATTTCTAAAAATTAGGGTGTATTTACAGTCGGAATGTTATTTTTTTAATTAACAAAGTTTAATATAGCTTTTTAAAAGGGAAATTTTATATTGACATAAATTGAAAATACCATTAAGATGATAAAAGTAATTCCGACTATATTAATAGGGAAAGGGTGTTTTGGAGTGACAACTTCAGTAAATGTTCAATCGGCTCAAAAGATAAAGAGTCAAAAAGAACAACCAATAGGATTAAAGGCTCCACAGATGCCTTTAATTATTGGTGGACTCATTGTAGCAGCGATTCTACTAGTCTATTTATTAATGACACAAAAAAGTATGCAGCCGATATTATTAGTTTTAGGTCTCTTACTAGGATATACATTATTTCATGCTCGTTTTGGTTTTACATCCGCATTTCGCAGACTTGCGTCAGTAGGAAATGGGCAGGCGTTACGCGCTCATATGCTGATGTTAGCAGTGGCGGTAACGCTATTTGCTCCAATTTTAGCATACGGCGTTTCCTTTTTTGGAACAGGAGCTACTGGCTATGTATCACCGGTTGGTGTTAGTCTTGTCGTTGGTGCCTTTATGTTTGGGATTGGCATGCAGCTAGGGGGCGGATGTGCTTCTGGTACCTTGTATGCAGTAGGCGGCGGACGTTCTGTTGCATTTGTAACATTACTATTCTTCATTATCGGATCCACAATTGGTGCAGCTCATCTGTCGTTTTGGACAGAAGACTTACCATCTTTTGCACCAATTTCATTAGCGACATCAACTGGTCTTGGCTATGGTGGAGCTTGGATTGTATCCATTATTCTATTTGGTGTAATTGCATGGATTACATTAGTTGTGGAAAGAAAAAGAAAAGCGCCAAAAATGGCTCCTCTTCCAACAACAACTGGCTGGAAACGTATTTTCCGCGGTTCATGGCCATTATTCGCAGCAGCGATCGTGTTAGCTGTACTTAATGCTTTAACCTTAATGACACGCGGTACACCATGGGGAATCACCTCTGCCTTTGCTTTATGGGGTTCAAAAGTGGCACAATTTTTTGGTATGGATGTAGCAAGCTGGGGATTCTGGCAAGGGGCAAATGCTCAAGCTTTAGAAGCTTCTATTTTTGCAGATTCTACAACGATTCTAAACTTCGGTGTTATCCTTGGGGCCTTTTTGGCATCAGCAGCTGGCGGTCTCTTTAAATTTTCAAAAGTGACGCTTGGAAATGTGCTTGCTTCCATCATTGGCGGCTTACTAATGGGCTATGGCTCACGTCTAGCATTTGGATGTAACGTAGGTGCTTACTTTGGCGGGATTGCATCATTCAGTGTTCACGGTTATGTGTGGGGAATATTAGCATTAGCTGGGACATTTATTGCCTTGTATCTTCGTCCATTATTTGGACTTTCTGTACCAAAGTCAAAAGATACATTTTGTTAAGAGAAAAAGCAGGTATCATTTAGATGATGCCTGTTTTTTTTTTGTAAAAAACTTAACTTTTCAAAAAAACATCTAAATAGAAGATAATAATCTATCGAAATTTGAGCAAGTCTTTCTCCTTTATGTTCAAGTCTCACTTATTTCGGGAAGGTGCGAATACTTTAGTATATAAGAGGATATCTTTTTTAAGACCTAAAGTTGGCAGGAAAAGTATTTAATATATTGAATGTTCGCCTTTTTGGGTATTTTTTTCGTCTGTTTTCTTAAAAAAATGAAAAAAATGTAGAAAATACAAACAATCTTTTCTATACTAGTTGTAAAGATAGGATTCCTGATAAAAGCTTCTACCGTTTCATTAATCGCGAAGAGGAAATTTACTTTTTTCCTGAATATGGAAGATGAGATTTTAACAGGTACTAGTAATATAGAAAAAGGTTGGGAGGTGCAATTGTCCTGTTATAGGCATTTAATGACGGGATGTAAGTTGAGAACCTATCTCAAGAAAGTATTTAATTTATGAATAAGTAGATAAGCTAGATTAACAGAGATTTACAACCGTTTCATCATAGGTTAATAGAGAATTTCTACAATAAGGGAGAAAAGTTGATTTTTATTTGCTTTAAGTCAACGAAACTAATTAGGGGGTAATTGCTTAAATGAACAGGAAGAGGCATTTTGCATTTCTTTTTAGCATCATAACAACATTAGCACTATTAGTATCTGTTATTTCACCAGCTAGTACATACGCGGAAGAGAGTAATAATCATTTTAAGTTAACGATTATGCACATGAATGATACGCATGCTCGTGCCGATTTACTGCCAAATATGATCACTGCTATTAAAGAAGTGCGGGCAGAAGATCCTAATGCATTAGTATTTAATGCAGGAGATGTTTTTTCCGGCACACTCTATTTCAATGAATATCGTGGAAAAGCAGACCTAGCTCTATTAAACATGATGAATTTGGATGGGATGATCTTTGGTAATCACGAATTTGATTTAGGTTCTAATGAGAATGGTCATAAATCATTGGCAGAGTTTGTTAAGGGTGCAAAGTTTCCATTCCTTGCAGCTAATGTTGATTTTTCTGGCGATGATTTTATGAAAGATCTGCAAAAGAATGAATTCTCTGCATCACCAGAAGACGGAAAAATTTTCAATGGTATAGTGAAAGAAATTAACGGAGAAAAGGTTGGTATTTTCGGGTTGACAACAGAAGATACAGCAAACATCTCTAGTCCGGTAAATGTAAAATTTTTAGATTATATTAAAAAGGCAGAAAATGCAGTTAAGACTTTTGAAGATATGGGGATTAACAAAATTATTGCGGTGACTCATATTGGCTATGATAGTAACCCTGATTTCGGAAATGACTTACAATTAGCCAAGTATGTAGATGGAATTGATGTAATTGTTGGTGGACATTCACATACTCAATTAGATGAGCCAACCGTTATTAAAACAGATGAGAATGGTGTGGAGAAAGATCCAACTCTTATCGTTCAAGCATACCAATATGCACAATATTTGGGAAAACTAGCGGTTGAGTTTGATGAGAATGGTGTTGTTTCTGGGCATGAAGGACAGCTAATAAATGCTTCACAAAAAGAAGCAGATCCAGAAGCTGCTGCTATATTAGCTCCATATAAAGATAAAATAACACAGCTTTCTACTCAGGAATCAGGAGCAATTGCACTAAAGGCATTAGCAAACCCTCGTCTAGGTGAAGGAAGTACGGTAAGTGTACGTGCTAATGAAACAGAGTTAGGTAATCTTGTTACAGATGCCATGTTAGCAAAAGCAAAAGAGAAATATCCAAAAACAGTAATTGCCTTTCAAAATGGCGGTGGAATTCGAGCAGCAATTAATGAAGGTCCAATTACTATCGGAGAAATCATTGCAGTTCTTCCATTCGGAAACGATCCAGTGGTGTTAGAATTAACTGGTGCAGAAATCAAGCAAATTCTTGAGCAGAGTGTTAGTCAAGCTCCAGCGGAAAATGGAGGTTTCCTTCATATAGCTGGTATGAAGTATAGTTATGATAGCACTAAAGATTCAGGTTCCAGAGTTGTTTCTATGTATGTAAATATAAATGGGGAATTTCAAGAAATTCAACCAGACCAAAGATACCTTGTGACGACAAATAACTTTACTGCTAAAGGCGGTGATGGGTATCCAGTATTTGCTAATGCTTATGCAGAAGGTCGGGTACAGGACATTGGGGAAGTTGACTGGGAACAATTATGCTCTTATATGGTAGACGATTTACGTGGAGAGGTAAATCCTGTTCTTGAAGGCCGAATTGTCGATTTACGTGGAGCTGAGCCAGAAACCCCAGGAGACGAAGAAGAAATCCCAGGAGATAACGAAGAAACTCCTGGAGATAATGAAGAAACGCCAGGAGATAACGAAGAAACTCCTGGAGATAATGAAGAAACGCCAAGAGACAACGAAGAAACTCCTGGAGATAATGAAGAAACGCCAGGAGACAACGAAGAAACGCCAGGGGATAATGGAGAAACCCCGGGAGATAACGGAGAAACGCCAGGGGATAATGGAGAAACCCCGGGAGATAACGGAGAAACTCCAGGAGATAAAGGTGCAACACCAGGAACAAACAACAATGCAGATGGAAATGCTCTTCCAAATACAGCTACAAACATGTATACAATGATTGTAGCTGGGGCAATATTATTAGCTGCCGGAATTGGATTCCTGGTATTTAGAAAAGTTAAATATTCAAAGATTTAATAAAATTAATAGTTGAAAAGACCCTTTCGCAGTTGCGGAAGGGTTTTTTTTTGAGGAGAATTTTTAAAATAGATGATTGAATTATATTTAATGAAATTATGTCTATATTTTGGAATTAGTTTAATTTAACTCCTCTTTCAAAAATTCCGAAAAAAATTTCACAAAAGTGTAGACAAAACAAATAGATGTGTGTAAAATTATCTTTAATTAGAGATAATTTATTTCAAAGTATTTTTGATAGGAATATCTCTAATAAGTTTGCCTTAATATTCAATAAGATTGAGGGAAACTAATTTTTTTAATAAATATCTTGAATTCAAAGTAAATAATAAGAGGAAAATGGAGGAATTTTAAAATGGCAAAATGGACAGTAGATCAATCACATTCTAGTGTAGGATTTGAAGTAAAGCATATGATGGTTTCAAAAGTGAAGGGACAATTCGATTCTTACTCAGCAGACGTAGAAGCTGCAGATTTAGCAGATTTAACAACAGCTAGCATTGCATTTAAATTTGACGTAGCAAGCATTAACACACATAGTGAAGATCGCGATAATCACTTGAAATCAGCAGATTTCTTCGACACAGAAAAATACCCAACAATTGATTTTAAATCAACATCGATTACAAAAGATGGTGATGACTATAAAGTAACAGGTGATTTAACTATTAAGGGTGTTACAAAGCCAGTAACATTTGACGTAGAATACGGTGGAAAAGGCACAAACCCATGGGGCGTAGAAGTTTACGGTTTCGAAGGAGAAGCAAAAATTAACCGTGAAGACTTTGGACTTACTTGGAACGCGGTATTAGAATCAGGCGGCGTACTAGTAGGAAAAGATATCAAAATCAAAGTAGAATTAGAAGTAAACCCAGCATAAGGAAACAGAGGGAGGACGGTTCTTATGTATCCAATTGGATGCATTAGAACTGTCCTCTTTAGATAAAAAAGAAATGCACTTCTGTTTGGGAAGAAACTTACTTCTTTCTATATAAAGAGAATAATGGGCCTGCTGACATGGAGAGGATGAAAGCAAGAACCTGGTCATCAAGAGGAAAAATGGTGTTGATGAAGAGGATGAAAGCCAAAAAGCTGTCATCAAGAGGGAAAAGTGGTGTTCAGGGAGAGGCTGAAAGCCAAAAGTTCGTCAGGAAGAGGAAAAAGTGGTGTTCATGGAGAGGATGAAAGCCAAAAGTTCGTCAGGAAGAGGGAAAAATGGTGTTCATGAAGAGGATGAAAGCCGAAAAACCGTCATCCAGAGGAAAAAGTGGTATTCATGAAGAGGATGAAAGCCAAAAGTTCGTCAGGAAGAGGAAAAAGTGGTGTTCATGGAGAGGATGAAAGCCGAAAAACCGTCAGCAAGAGGGAAAAGTGGTGTTCATGGAGAGGATGAAAGCCAAAAGTTCGTCAGCAAGAGGGAAAATTGGTGTTCATAAACACCTGAATTCAAAAATTCACCGACCACTGTATTCCATCCAAACTTCATACATAGCCACACTCTAAAGATGGCAAGCTATAAATTAAATGAGCATACAAAAATCCTTATTTATAGTAACAACAAACAGAATAATTGCCATAAAACGCCATTCCCCTTAATATAGCAATCAAGACAAGTCATTTTGAAGCGGTAAGTTAGTTTTCCGAAAATACCTTATCTAGTTGGTCTAAATAAGAAAAAAGCATAAGGGACTTGTATAAAAAGGAGGAACAAACTCAAATATGGACAATAAAAAGGAAGGTTCATCCAAAAAAAATGCACAATTTAATATTTTGCGAAATGATCCGACAAAAGGTGATGGCGGCTATGGTGTAGGATCTATCTCCTTAGAGAATGTAACGCCAATCATTATTGATCGAGAAAGCCAGGAAGTATTTATTGATATAGGTGCTATGCATGGCAGGAGTAAAGTGGAACAAAAAGTATTTTTTAAGAATGTGACAAAAGAAGAAGTACTAGATTTGGATCCGCATAAATATTGGGTTATTTGGATTGCGTTGGACAGAAACGAAGAGGGTGCTTATTATTCTGGTGCTGGTGCTTGCGAAATCTTGGTAGCAAAGAAAATGAAAGAAGGAAGTAGAAAACGTTTTGGCTACAAGGCGATGCCAGAGCATGTAAATAGCCTTGATAAAGCTATCAAACGAAGATTTGCGTTAGACAATATGGATTACGATTCCAAGCAGTCGTTAAAAAAGTTCCTTGTTGATTTTAACAATGATTATTGGGAGAGATCGCCTGAGGAATTAAAGAATAGTTTAAATAATGCTGAATAGAAGAAAGGTGAAGAAATTGAAAAAATACGGATTAGATCCAAGCAAAGGATTAGAGTTTGGAATCTATACATTAGGGGATCATTTACCAAACCCACTAACAGGGGAACGAATTTCTGCAGAAGAACGTGTACATGAGATTATCGAATACGCAAAATTAGCAGATCAAGCAGGACTTGATTTCTTTAGTGTTGGAGAGAGTCATCAAGAATATTTTGTTACACAAGCGCATTCAGTTGTGTTATCAGCTATTGCACAAGCTACGAAAAATATTAAAATAGCTAGTTCTTCTACTATTATAAGTACATCAGATCCGGTCAGGGTATATGAGGATTTTGCAACAATTGATTTAATTTCTAAAGGCCGTGCTGAAATTATTGCTGGGCGTGCTTCAAGAGTCGGTTTATTTGAATTGTTAGGTTACGATCTTCGTAATTATGAAGAATTGTTTGAAGAGAAATTTGAATTATTAATGAAAATTAATGAAGAGGAAGTAGTGAACTGGAATGGAGAATTCCGTGCCCCGTTAAGAAATGCCAGAGTGTTACCACGACCTAAAAAAAGTTTTATTCCGATTTGGCGTGCTGTTGGAGGGACACCAGCAAGTGCAATCAGAGCTGGAATGGCAGGAGCTCCAATGTTTATGGCACATTTAGGCGGTCCAGCATCTGTATTCAAACGAACAGTAGATGCTTATCGTGAAGCAGCTCGGAACAGCGGATTTGATCCAGTCGAATTACCAGTGGCTACAGCAGGCTTCTTCTATGCAGCAGAATCATCTCAGCAAGCTTTAAAAGATATGTACCCACATATTAATGAAGGCATGAAAAAAACAAATGGTGCTGGCTTCCCAAAACAGCATTTTGCTCAAGGGGTAGATCCGCATAACATTATGAATATCGGAAGTCCACAGCAAATCATAGAAAAAATTCTTTATCAACATGAAATGTTTAATCATCAACGCTATATTGCCCAAATTGATTTTGGTGGTATGCCATTTAAAAATGTTATGAAAAATGTGGAGATCATTGGGACGGAAATTTTGCCGGCTATTAGAAAATACACAAAAAAATCGGAGGCATAAGATTATGAAAATTGTTGGATTATCCGGATCAAAGGTCGGATCTAAAACGAGAACAGCGATGGATTACACAATGAAAGCTATTGCGGATAATTATCCCGATATTGAGATAACGTTACTCGATTTGGCGGATTATGATATCCAATTTAGTGATGGGAGAAACTATTTAGAATATGAAGGGGACACAGGGCTTGTCACCAAGACATTGATGGAAGCAGATGCGATTATTATAGGTACACCAGTTTTCCAAGCATCTATACCTGCTACGTTGAAAAACATTTTTGATTTATTGCCGCAAAATGCGTTTCGCGATAAAGTAGTTAGTATAATTGTAACGGCAGGTTCTTCTAAACATTATTTAATTGCAGAACAGCAGTTAAAACCGATTTTGGCTTATATGAAAGCGCAGATTGTTCAAACATATGTATTTATTGAGGAAAAAGATTTTCAGCGCAAAGAAATTACAGATGATGATGTGTTATTCCGCATTGAGCGATTAGTGGAAGATACAATAGTATTAACAGAGACATATACGGAAATACGAGCGAAAAAGGAAGCCCAATACGATTTTTAATAAGTGAAAATGTTTGTGAGATATTTTTTATATATTTTAGTCTAATTAGTATTTATAATTGAGGAAGAAGAAATGAAGGAATTAGAAGGAATCGTTGTCATTCAACGAGATATCGGTTCAGATGTATTAGTTATTAATAATATCCCTGTATCGCAGTATTATAGAGGCTACAATGGGAAAGAAATCATTCTTACTATTGTTTGTGCAAAGGGGAAAACTTATACATATGAAGGAACAGCTGATATTTTTTACTTTGAAGGCAAGCAGAATTACTACAGAGGAACGAAATATGTAGATGATTTTTTTATCGATGATATCGATATTAGAGAGTTATTAGAGCAGCATGAAAATGAATCTGTCAAAATAATCATTTCTAGTTGAAATCTAAAAAAGCTAGTACTTTTCGGCTGAAGAGTACTAGCTTTTCTGTTATTAAGAAGGAAAATTCTTTTGATAAGAAAAAGAAAAGTTTGGCTGAAAAGTGTGCAGGTTTGGCTGATAAAAAGGAAGTTTGGCTGATTCCCACCCAAGTTTGGCTGATAAAATGAGAGTTTGGCTGATTCCCGCCCAAGTTTGGCTGATAAAAGAAAAATTCAGCTGAAAAGAAACCGAATTTGGCTGATAAAAGAAAATCTTTTCTCAAAAAGCAGACATGATTGGCTAATTTAATCAGCAATCATAAATAAAGAAATAAAAAAATTTATTTTGTAAGCAAATTGTAGCAAAGGCGATGCATATGCTATGATTAATTGGAATATAAATGAAGCGGAGGTTTTCCTTGTGACAGCATCAATGAGACTAAGATTCCCACATTTCATCGTTAACTAAATACGTTTGGATAGTCTTCTTTTGAGAAGAAGTGGGATTGGTCTGTCTGTTTATTGGAAACCTAATAATGGTTAATAAAGAGGGGAGATACCAAGTCTTCGCTCTTTTTTCTGCTCTAATAGATAGACTTATTCACATAAAAATTAGAATGTGAGGTTTATAAATGAGTACAGTTAATAATAAAGAAAATTGGTATCGGAATATTGTATTATTTCTTAGCAGCCAGACGATATCTTTGTTTGGATCATCACTTGTGCAATATGCTATTATGTGGCATATAACGTTAACCACTGAATCCGGTTTAATGATGACATTATATATCCTTTGTGGATTTCTTCCCACGTTTCTTTTGTCGCCAGTGGCTGGAGTATGGGCCGATCGCTATAACCGGAAACTCTTGATTATGATATCTGATGGATTAATTGCATTTGCGACATTAATATTGGCGCTGCTCTTTTTAATGGGATATGATTCCATTTGGCTGCTCTTTGTGATGGCAGCAGTTCGAGCGTTTGGAACAGGTGTTCAAACGCCATCTGTTGGGGCGATTTTGCCACAAATAGTGCCAAAAGATAAGCTGACAAAAGTGAATGGTGTTAATGGGAGTATTCAGGCAGTAATTATGTTTGTATCTCCGATGGTTAGTGCTGCTTTATTGACGATGGCATCCATCGAAGCGATTTTTTTCATTGATGTTATAACGGCAGCTATTGCTATTTTTACCTTGCTTGCCTTTTTAAAGATTCCTGCACATCAAAAGGCATCGCTAGAACAATCGACAAGTTATTTTAGTGATTTTAAAGAAGGACTGAAGTATGTCCATAATCATGCCTTTTTGAAAAAATTCTTTATTTATTTTTCCATCTTTTTTGTGCTGATGGCACCAGCAGCATTCTTAACTCCTTTGCAGGTTACTCGCAGCTTTGGAGATGATGTCTGGCGGCTAACAGCCATTGAAATAGCTTTTTCCATTGGAATGATGGTAGGCGGAGGAGTCATTGCCGCATGGGGTGGATTTGAGAATAAAGTGAAAACAATGACCCTAGCAAGCATTATTATGGGAGTTTGCACTTTTGCACTCGGGATGATTCCATTCTTTTGGATCTATTTAGTATTTATGGCGCTATTCGGAGTGGCAATGCCCATTTTTAATACACCAACCACCGTCTTATTGCAGGAAAAAATAGAAGAAGGATTTTTAGGAAGAGTTTTCGGTGTCATGGGGATGATTTCTACCTCTATGATGCCAATTGGCATGTTAATATTTGGACCGCTTGCCGATTTTATTAAAGTCGAATGGTTATTATTAGGAACAGGAATTTTTATTATGATCCTGTCGATTTTCTTAGGAAAAGACAAAGCATTAATCGAAGCTGGAAAACCTTCTATTGAAAGAGTTTGATTCAACTGTTAGGCTTAGTGAGCGCATAGTATGTTTGCGCAGCTAAGTCTTTTTTTCTTTTAAAAGCTGGGAGAATTTAAAAGTTCTCTTACGAGGAATGAAATTCGACACTGTTTCTTGTATAATGGATAAATGTATCGGGAAATGCAACGTTCAAAAACGAAACGCTTAATTGATATTTAAGCGTCAACGAGGGATAGGGATGAAAAGAAGAAGGAAAACTACAACAAATACAATTATTGTCTTAATATTAGTTATATATTTTGGCTATTTATTTGCTTCTACTACAATTAAGCAAAATAAAGAACAAAGATTGTTGAAATATTTACCAGAAATCGCCACTCAACTGGAAAAAAATGAATTAAATGCAGAAGAGCTGGCACCTGTTTTACTTGCTATCATGGATCAAGAAAGTCGCGGAAAAGGAAATGATCCCATGCAGTCCTCTGAATCAGCAGGGCTGAAAAGAAATGCAATTGAAGATCCATCCGAGAGCATTAAGCAAGGAGTATTTCATTTTGCAGAAGTGTACAAGTATGGGCAAAAGCAAGGAGTAGATATAGAAGCAATCATCCAAAGCTATAATATGGGACCTGGTTATATTGATTTCATTGTCAGCAATAATCAAGTCGAACATAGTGAAGAATCAGCCAAAACATACTCAGAATATATGGTCGAACGGTCACCAGACATTTATACATGTAATAATGACAAATTAAATTTTAGATATCCCTATTGCTATGGAGACTTTACCTATGCAGATAAAGTGACATCCAAGGTAGAGGAGATGAGTAATATAATTGAAAAATATGCTCGGAAATTATAGGAGGAATAAAGAAAAATGAAGCTTTACCATTCTGTACTTGAATTAATTGGCAATACACCGACTGTACGATTGAATAAAATACCTAATACTACTGGAGCAGAGGTTTTTATCAAATTAGAATCTTTTAATCCAGGGGGAAGTGTGAAAGATCGTGCGGCTTTAAATATGATTGAGCGTGCCGAAAAAGAGGGAAAGCTTATCCCGGGAAGAAGCACCATTATTGAACCGACCTCAGGTAATACAGGGATAGGAATTGCCATGGTTGCTGCCGTAAAGGGATACCGTTGTATCATTACAATGCCAGATAATGCAACAAAAGAACGTGTCCAAATATTAAAGGCATATGGAGCAGAGGTATATTTAACCCCAGGTAACAGACGAATGCAAGGGGCAATTGATGAAGCCAATCGTTTAGCTATAGATATTGCTGACAGCTTTATTCCCATGCAATTTGAAAATGCAGCAAATGCTGATGCCCATCGAGGTACTACTGCTGTTGAAATTTTTGAAGCGTTTGAAGGAAAGCTAGATGCACTTGTTTTGACAGCTGGCACAGGTGGAACAGTTACTGGTGTTGGAGAAGAATTAAAGAAAATGATTCCAGACATAAAAATATATGTAGTAGAGCCATTTGGTTCTCCAGTATTATCAGGAGGTAAACCAGGCCCTCATAAAATTCCAGGAACAGGCCCAGGATTTATACCGAAAATCTTGAACAGAGACATTTTTGATGAAGTCTTATTAATAAAAGATCATGATGCAGAAGTCATGGCAAGACGTCTTGCAGCGGAAGAAGGAATCTTTGTAGGGGCATCGGGTGCATCTAGCGCGCATTTTGCTGTGCAAATAGCAAGTGAACTGCCATCAACTGCTAAAGTGTTATGTATCGCACCTGATACAGGAGAACGTTATTTATCTTCAGATTTATTTTCATAAAAGAATGGAAACATTGGAATAAGCTGTTCCTATTGGGGAGAAAATATTCCAACTAATACTTCTTAGCTGACCAGATCATTTGTGATTTGGTCTTTTCTTTTTCTCCAATTGGCATAATAATGTTGCGATTTTATAGTACATCTTTAACTCTGTTTTAAATCAAGTGTATAATAATACGTATATGTAAATTTTTATACATAGATTAAAGGAGATGGAGTTAATGAAATTGATTTGTGAGTCCGGCCAATTAACAGATTACTTATCTGAACAAAAGGAAGTTGATTATTCTAATCCAATCATTAAAGAGAAAAGAGAGGACCTATTTAATTCAGCTCAAACAGAAATTGAAAAAACCAAAGCAGCCTTTGAATTTGTCCGTGATGAAATAGGTCACTCCTGGGATATTCAAGGGAAACGTGTGACTTGTAAGGCATCTGATGTTTTGAAGTACAAAGAAGGAATTTGTTATGCAAAAGCAAATCTATTAGCAGCTTTATTACGTTCTCAGCATATTCCAACAGGCTTCTGTTATCAGCGATTGATGTTGTTTGACTCTCCAGAAAAAGGATATTGTCTACATGCTTTAAATGCCGTTTATTTAAAATCTCTAAATAAATGGATACGATTAGATGCTCGTGGAAACAAAGCTGGCATTGATGCACAATTTTCCTTAGAGGAAGAAAAGTTAGATTTTACAATTAACGAAAAAATGGATGAAAAGGACTATCCCGTTATTTATGTTTATCCAAATCCCAAAACAATAAATGTGCTAAAGGGCCATAATGATGCATTAGAAATGTACAAACATCATTTGCCTGATAGCATTTAGTACAGGTGTTTAATGATTTGCAAGGAGATAAGAAAGAGGAATATGGATTGCTGTGGGGAGATGGGGTATCATGCAACATTCAAGTGTGATATTCATGAAAATCCCTATGACTGTCCAGATAAATTAATTTTATTCGATGAAAAGGATCATGACTACGGATTGATTATACATGATGGAGGTACTTCAAGTATTGAAATTGAATTTTGTCCGTGGTGTGGGTCAAAATTAGCATAGTTTGTGCAGAATTACCGGAGCACAGAATACGTATTGGCCAAATATCGGTTGGAAGAATGAGAATTAGGACAGCTAAAAATTGCATAAGGTGAAACTTTTTATTCCATATAAGCGTACCATTTATTAACAAATTATTAGGGAGGTAAAGCATTGGGAATTTTACTCGACTTATTAAATCTTGCAGTTTATATACCTTTTCTAAAGGTTGATGAAGAAGAGGTATGCAGAAATGTAAAACATCTAAAAAAACATCAATGGTTCCGAAATTACCTTAATGATGAAGAGTGTAGAGGGCTAATTATTCACGATAAGGATGTCCGACAATGTATTGGGAAATTCAATAGTAGTAAACTCTATAAGCATTCTTATCAAAAAAAGTGTCAAGAAAAATTACATAAAGTTCTCCTGCAAAATGGAAATTTTGCCTAAAGCAGTTGCAGGAAAAAAGGCTGTCAAGAGAGTTTTGGCAGCCTCCTTGTTTTTTTCAAAGTGATAAATATTCCTTTTCATATACATATTGCACTTGCAGTAAAACTTGGGCTGCGTGCTGTTTAAATTTGAATTCCACAGGCTTTCCTTTTCTAAAATATAGCCCAGCTTCATGCGGAGATTTTTCTAATCCAGCAAACAACCGACCTGCCCCCACACTAGGATGTGGACCAAATAAATGGATGAATGGTTGTATAATTAGTGGCAGCCCGCCATTTCTCCCTTTGCGCATTGTATTGTTATTGCCTGGATCTATACTGATAATTGTCACACCCTCTCGCTTTAATTCTTGCGCAAAAGCATGCGTCCACAAAGTAATTGCCAACTTCGTCGATGCATAGGGACCAATCAATTTCTGAAATTTAGGCGGGTTTGCCAATTCCTCTGGTATGAAAGATTTTTTAAATTTAAATGCATCTGAACTAGTTTGTATAACAATAGCAGGCTTTCCTTTTTTTAAAAGATCAAGTAGTTCCATCGTAATGATAAAGGGAACCACAGTCTGAATTTCGTAATGCAGTTCACGCCCTTGTGGGGAAAAGACGAGCTTCGAGAAACTGCCTCCTGCATTATTGAAGAGAGCATCAAGCTTTGTTTCTTTCTCTTTTATTAGCTTCAAAGCAGACTTTAATTGCCTAAAATCAGCTATATCAGCATGATAAACTCGGATTTCTCCTGCGCGGATTTTTTGCTGCAGCATTTGCTCTTCTTTTGGAAATTCAGAGCGAATTAAAGCTGCAACTGCCCACCCATTCTCGATTAATTTCTTAGTCAGCTCAAGACCTATTCCGCTGTTCGCCCCCGTAACAAGAGCTGTTTTTCTTTCTGCTATAATCATTTTATTACCTCCTATTGGTGATGAAGGAAGTATAGAATATGGAGTTAACTCCATGTCAATAAAAAGAATTCTCCTTGACCTGGAGTTAACTCCATATCTTATAATGACTTTATAAGAAGGAGGACGAACGAATGTATACCATTAAACAGGTAAGTACTCTTACTAGACTAAGTATTGATACAATCAGATATTATGAAAAAATTGGTTTGCTTCCCAACATTAAACGGCTGCCGAATAAGCATCGAGTCTTTACGCAAGCTGATATGGATAGGCTTCAAATGATCACTTGTATGAAAAAGGCAAATCTTAGTTTAGAAGAAGTGAAATTATATCTTGGTATTGCGGAAACAAGTAAGATGACCCCTGAAATGATAGCAGGTATGCTTCAGCAAAAGGAAAAAGTAAAAAATCAGATGGCCCAATTACAGACCGTTTTGGATTTTATCGATGAAAAGTTAGCAGAAGGAACATGGTTAAAAAGAAAAGTATAAAAAAGAATGTCATTCTTTTAAGGATATTTCTTAAATCAAACAGATTTTGATTTATCACAACTAAAGTGGAAGGTAAGTGACATTAGTAATAGGAAATTTAAAATAACTATGCCCCTGTAATGATATTTCAATCAATATCATTACAAGGTACATTATTTATTTTGAAATTGTAACTTACTCAATCAGAGTGTGCGACAGCCTTGACTTCAATCAACTGCTCCGGAAACGCCAGGTAAGTTACACCGATGAGGCTGCCGGCTGGTCTGTGTTTTTCCAGGTATTCTTTGAACAGACTGATGACTGGTTCAGTGTGCTCCTGCGGATTTGTTAGAAAGATTTCCACATAAGCGAGGTTGGACTTCGTAATACCAAATTCATTCAAAACTCGATCAAGGTTTTCTAATGTTTGGCGAGTTTGTGCCTCAATATTATCCTTGCCAACGAACATACCATCCTTATCGTGCGAAAATTGACCTGAAATGTAGATAGTACCGTTGACACTATATCCTTGGGTAATACCGTGGTCCCATAGGTTGTGATTGTAGGTTTTAATAGTAGTCATTTTTTTCTCTCCTTTATCTCGAATTAAGGTAAGTATAAAATGAATATAAAGAAAAAAATAGTACGCACTATTTAGATAGCTACTATCAGAAAGGAAAGTGTCAATATGAGTATGGCTGATTATAAAGAAAAGGGTAATATCCAAGAGACGCCTTTTGGATATACACTGTCAGTTGTTGGAGGTAAATGGAAAATGCTAATTCTGTATCTCCTTTCAGAAAGTCAACCTGTTCGCTTTAATGATATGAAAAGAAGAATAGGAACAATTACCTTTAAAACATTAAGTTCACAGCTTAAAGATTTAGAAGCAGATGGGATGGTTATACGAAAGGAATATCCTCAAATCCCTCCTAAAGTGGAATACAGTCTAACACATAAAGCAGAATCGATCCTGCCTATTTTAGAACAGTTATGTGAATGGGGAGAAAAAAACCGCAATATTTAACTTCTTTTGGCAGGATAATCAGAACTCATTTGAATCAGAATGAGCTAAATTTAGTCTCTTGTATTAGAAAACAGAAAACAGTTACCTAACTGGTAGCTGTTTTCTTAGTGTGCGGGCATGTTCACTAGCGAGACGGTGAAAGTTCTTTATTATTCGTACTCTATAGAAATATGGTGTTCATTCGATGGATGAAAGCTAGATTTCGCATTACTCCAGGAAAAAATGGCGTGCATTCTAAGGATAAAGTCCCTTTTAACTTTACTCCAGCTTATGTAGTCGAGCTGGATTTCCGCCACTACTTTCATCATAGTCTTGATTATTTAGGCTGAAATAAACTATTAGCAAGCTAGAAGGTACAGTATTTGAGCTGGAATTTCCCCTTAAAAAGAGTGTTCCCATTTAAAATGGAAGCACTCCCATGTAGTAACCAATAATATTAAAAAGTAAACACCAAAGAAAAGAACCGATTGCAGCAAATAACATATATTTTGATAGATTCATACCAGAAATGCCTGAAAAGTAAGACGTTAATCTTCTGACACCTGGGATGAAATTAGCAATGACTATTGTCCAAGGGCCATATTTATCAAACCAATTTTCCACGCGTTCTAATTTGCTAGGGGTGAGCTTGATCCATTTTCCGTGGGTAAGCAGAAAGGGTTTGCCAATTTTCTTGCCTAATGTGTAATTGATAACCATGGCACTAAGGGCACCAATAAAGCAAATGATATCTGCAGCTAGAAAATTCATTATGGAAATGGAAGAAAGATAGCCTACAAAGGTTAGTAATGCTTCATCGGGAACAGGAATGCCTAAACCGCTTAATGCAAAAAGCGCAAAAATGGCAATGTAACCGAATTGGGAAATGAAATGTATGGATGTACTCATCTATATTACTCCGTTCTTTATTTCTCGTTAACTAGCTAATTAATGACTGTAAAAGATTTATTTATCTTTTGAAAGAAATCCACAGTATATAGTAGTTAAGTAAAATGTGCCTATTCCATGACAAAATAGTCAAGAAATAATGCGACTTTCCTATCATACAGCGAAATAAAGAAAAATGGGAGTGAGAAGTTCTAAGAAGTTAATTTTAAGATCATTTTATGAAGAGTTGCTAACGATGTAAAAAATAAAAATGCAAACAAGAATCAATGATTGTGTCCAGATTACTTTTTGGCTGAGTCCCGCTCTTTTTTCTAGGAAAAAGATATAACCGTTTATGAGAGCAAACCCTAGAATAAGAGTAGGTACAGAAAAGGAGTGCTCGGAGGACAAGAGGGCATTGGCAATAACCAGAGAGATAATCAGCATGCCGATGGAACCCCAGACTAGTTCGATATACAGACTTCTTTTATTCTCCATAATTTTGACACCTCCTTATGAAAAAGTCACCATTATTTACATTATTAAGCATATCATAAGTATGTTGGTACAAAGAAAGAAATTACACTCGAATGATTTGACTTTGAGTCATATTTGCATTACTTTAATGACAAATAGAAAAGTAGTCAATGGGAAAATGAAGCATGCTAGAAAAATATAAGGAGGTTTTTTGAGGATGAGAACAACAATTGAAAAAGCACTTTCCTTAGGTTTAGGTTTAGCGATTGCAGGTAAAGAACAAGTAGAAAAAACAGTTGAAGAATTAGTGAAAAAAGGAGAGGTAAGCAAAAATGAATCAAAAGATTTAATCAATCATTTGATTCAAAAGGGAGAGGAAATGAAAGGTCAGCTTGAAGCAGTAGCAAAAGAAAAGGTAAATGCTGCTTATGGAGAATTAAAGCTGGCTACTTTAGAGGATGTAAAGAAATTAGAAAAAAGAATAGAGGCATTAGAAAGAAAAAATCTCGACGAATAAAGTAGGTTTGTAAATGGGTGTAAGTAAACGTATTAGACAGATGAAAAGATATCGCAAAATAACGTCTATTCTCGCTCGTAACGGAATAGGCTTTTTTTCCAATAAGATCGGATTGGAGGAGAAGTTTTTCTTTCATAAAGAACATCCTCCTAAAAGCACTGGAAGACGTATCCGCTTAATACTCGAAGAACTTGGAACTACTTTTATTAAACTTGGGCAGATTGCCAGTACCCGTCCTGACTTAATTCCGCCAGAAATAATTAATGAATTAAAAGAACTGCAAGACCAAGTACCTCCCTTTACATATGGAGAAGCCGTTCAGATTTTAGAAGAAGAATTAGGTGATTCTGTCGATCATCTGTTCAAACATTTTTCTGAAACTCCATTGGCGGCAGCATCCATTGGGCAAGTGCATAAAGCAATCCTTAAAGACGGGACGCAGGTTGCTGTCAAAATACAACGTCCTAATATTCATGCTATCATCGAAACAGACTTAGAAATTATCGCCGATTTGGCCCGAATCGCGGAGAATACATGGGGTTGGGCAAAGCAGTATGGCCTTCGCGAAATTGTTGATGAACTTGCAAAAGGTCTGCTGATTGAATTAGACTATGGAATCGAAGCCAGAAATATGGAGCGTTTTCTAGAGCAGAATAAATCGATAGGATATGTTGTCATCCCGTCAGTTTACTGGGATTATTCCACAAAAAAGGTATTGACGATGGATTATATAGAGGGAATAAAGCTATCTGACCATAAGCGATTAGATGAAGCTGGAATTGATCGCGAACTGCTTGCAGAAAGATTAGCCTATACGATTTTCTATCAAATTCTAGAGGTTGGTCATTTTCATGCCGATCCTCATCCGGGAAATGTACTTGCCCTACAGGATGGGCGCATCGTTTTATTAGATTTTGGGATGGTAGGCCAGCTTTCTTCTTATACGAAAAAGAGTTTTGCTTCCTTCGTTGTGGCTCTTCGTAATAAAAGCACGAAAGGAATCATTCGCGCGATTTCTGATTTAGGCATGATTCCCGAAAATGTTGATATAAAAAAATTAACAGCTGATGTGGAAGAGTTACGCGATAAATATTATAATATTCCGCTGAAAGACGTAAGTGTGGGTGAAGCAATTAATGATTTATTTATCATTGCCTTCCGTCATAACATAAGAATTCCTTCCGAATTAACCCTTTTAGGAAAGGCGCTTATGACGATGGAGGGAGTTGTTGTAGCACTTGATCCTACTTTTAGTGTATTTGATGTGGCGGAGCCATTTGGAAGAAAGCTATTTCTTGATAAGCTCAAGCCGTGGAAAATAGTGAAAAATATAGTAGAGGAAATACCAGAATACTTTGCTTCATTAAAAGATATTCCGATTACCGCCAAACAGTTAATGGGAATTCTTCGTAAGGGAAAAGTGCAGGTGGAATTTACCTCCCCACAGTTAGATTTATTAATCAAAAAAATTGATCGATTCAGTAATCAAATCGCGTTTAGTATTGTGCTGCTGGCATTGAGTATCGTGATGGTCGGTCTCATTATTGGCGTTGCACTTAGCGGAGTACAAACCGTTCTCTGGAAATTTCCAATCATTGAAATTGGCTTTTCAATCGCCATGTTGATGGTTGCTTGGCTTATTTACTCGATTTTTCGGTCAGGCAGGTTTTAGAATAAGGAGAATGAAAAGTGTCAAAAACTCTCTATTCGAGTTTTTGACACTTTTTTTGGTCACGCCTTTGTATGGTCTTTTCGTAAACATTGTTGCTTTTTTAGATATTAAGGGTTAAATGTGTTTAAAAAACTTATGGAATATTATCCCTTCCCGCTTTGTTGTGTTAGAATAAGAATGTATGTTCGATTGTGAAAAAGGGGGATAACTTTAAGATGTTAAAGAATAGAGAAGATATAATAAAGCTAATCCAAAGCGATGAAAAAATGATGGAGATTATAAAGGTTGCGAGTTCATTGAATTTGCCTGATTGGTGGATATGTGCTGGATTTGTACGTTCAAAAATCTGGGACACATTGCACGGGTTTAAGGAAAGAACTGAGACTCCAGACGTAGATGTTATTTATTTTGATAACGCAAAAATTGATGAGAATTTTGAAAAGAAATTAGAGAATAAGTTGAAAAGTATAATGCCTAATATACCTTGGTCTGTTAAAAATGAAGCAAGAATGCACGTCATTAATAATCTTCCTCCTTATTCTTCTTCGGAAGATGCTATTTCAAAGTTTCCAGAAACTGCAACTGCTCTCGGAGTAAAGATAGACAAGGATAATAAACTGGTTCTTACTTCTCCTTGTGGAACTGATGATGTCATTAATTTAGAACTGAAACCGACTCCCTATTTTATTGAAATAAAAGAACTTGCTGCAATTTACGAGGAGCGAATTATAAAAAAGAATTGGAAGGCTATTTGGCATAAAATTAAAGTCCAACACATATTAAAAAACTAATTAGGAAATATGCCGTTTCATTTTATAAAATGGCTTTTTTATACCTAAGGTGGTGGATACCTTTTTTAACATATCCTTCTTTCCTAAGATTAATAGGCTCGTGTTTCAATGTCTTTATCAGAGCGAATTTCTTATAGGTTGTAGTATCAGCGCATAGCAAAGAAGCTGGTTCACTATCATTCCCTATAACCGCATCTATTTCTTCCGCTCGCACTCGGCCTTGATTATAACCTGCAACTACGGTTCTGAACTACCACAACAGCAATTTTAAGGTTACTAGTCTGTCTCTTCCCCCACATTTCTTTGTTTTTCTGTCTAAGGCTTACATCCTTTTAAAGACTCGTTAAAAAGGGTTCATCACTTTCCAGCATTCCTTTCAAAATTTGAAATCTTTGGGGTGTGTAGCTATATCAAGTGAATTAGTATATTTTTCCAATTTTACCCTAACCGTCACCGTCAAATCTAGTCTTTTATCGGCAGTTACGCCTAAAATTAACCGCACTTCGAATCTATTCCTGCAGTAAATAACGGAAATATTTGGATGTTTGTAGCTTCTTCTTGAAATGGTATAGATAAACAATCAACTAAAACAGGAGGAGTTTGCTGATGAAGGCTGTTACATTTCAAGGAACGAAAGATGTACAAGTAAAGGAAGTGGAAAATGCGAAGCTTAAAAAAAAGGATGATATCGTCGTTCGCATTACCTCCACGGCTATTTGTGGATCTGATTTACATATTTATCAGGGGGCATTGCCGGCTGAAAAAGACTATGTCATAGGACATGAACCTATGGGAATTGTGGAAGAAGTAGGGCCTGAAGTAACAAGAGTAAAAAAAGGAGATCGTGTTGTACTACCATTTAACATTGCTTGCGGACATTGTTACTATTGCGAGCATGATATGGAAAGCCAATGTGATAATGCTAATTCCAATAAGGACATTGCAGATACGGGAGCATATTTTGGCTTTACAGAACGGTATGGAGATTATCAAGGGGGACAAGCAGAATTGTTACGAGTTCCATACGGGAATTTTGTTCCTTTTGTTATCCCGGAGTCCTGTGAATTAGAGGATGAAGCCTTGTTATTTATGTCCGACGTCCTTCCAACGGCATATTGGAGTGTCGAAAATTCAGGCGTAAAAGAGGGCGATACGGTCGTCGTTTTAGGTTGTGGACCTGTTGGATTAATGACTCAAAAATTTGCTTGGATGAAGGGGGCAAAGCGCGTTATAGCAGTTGATAATATTCCATATCGCTTAAACCACGCTCAAAAAATGAACCAAGTGGAAATTGTTAATTTTGATAATCATGGAGATACAGGCAACTATATAAAGGAACTGACTTCTGGTGGAGCCGATGTAGTAATCGATTGTGTAGGCATGGACGGAAAGAAAACACCTATGGAAGCAATTGGTCAAAAGTTGAAGATTCAGGGCGGAACAATCAGTGCTATCGAAATTGGTATGAATGCTGTTCGTAAGTTTGGTACCATGCATTTAACAGGTGTTTATGGATCTAAATATAATATGTTCCCATTAGGAAATATTTTTGAACGAAATATTACAGTTAAAACAGGACAAGCACCAGTAATACACTATATGCCCATGTTATTTGATTGGATTACTACAGGAAAAATTGATCCAACGGAAATTATTACACATCGCATTGCATTAGATGATGCGAGCAATGCTTATCAAATGTTTAATGATCACCAGGATGAAGTAATTAAAGTTGTCCTTAAACCTTAATTGTTCGAAAAAGCCATCGAAGGAAGATGATCGATGGCTTTTCACTTCTTTATCAACCCCTTCCGAACATATGGCAATTTATCGACTATTTGACGCTATCCATATGTTTCTACTATCTAACCCTTTATAATAAAAGTGTAAACCAGCTAACACAGAGAGGGACGTTTTCGATGAGAAAATACTCCAAGATGATTAAGCCTTTTGATATTATTATGGTTGTTCTCCTCTTAATCATTTCATTTGTCCCAATGGTCGTATTTGCGATGCACCAAGGGAAGGAAGAAGAAGGGAATAAAGTCATGGCAGTCATTACACAGGACGGGAAAGTCATTCGTGAAGTAGAACTAACAGGTCATACAGAAAATGAACAATTTATGATAAAAGGAAAAGGAAAACAATATAATTTAATCGAAGTGGAAAATGAACAAATCAGAATTAAAGAAGATAATAGTCCAGACCAAATTGGCGTCAAAATGGGATGGAAAGGCATACCTGGTCAAACAATTATATGTCTGCCCCATAAAGTTTTAATCGAAATAGTAGCAGACAAACCGGAAAAGGCAGAGGAGGATGGATTGATTTTGTCGCATTAGTTAATTGTTTTGTGTGGAAAGCGGTGTTCAATCACCGCTTTCTTTTGTTTTTGTGGTGTTTGTGGTTTGGCTGAAAAAGGGTGAATTTTGGCTGATAAAGAATGGAGTTTGGCTGATATCCGCAAAATTAGCCTTTAATATATTTCCTTACAGCAAATAAAAAAAGGAATTGGTCCAAAAATATTAAAAAACCGATTCCGCACTCTGATACTCATGGAGAATCGGCTCTTTTTAATAAAAATGTTTATTTTTCGTCGTCTTCCATAAAAGGCTTATTAACGTAATAATACATAACCCCCATAAAACCAACCCCGCCAATTAAATTCCCTATTGTTACGGGCACTAAGTTGCGAATAATGGCTGGGATAGTGACAGCTGGATTTTGATCTAAAACATAAGAAATAGAGAATGTTGCCATATTGGCAATGCTGTGTTCATAGCCTGAGATGAAAAAACAGAAAACGAATAAAATCATTACCGTTATTTTAGCAATATCTTCTTTTAAAGCCATAGGGATAAAGAATGCTAAACAAACAAGCCAGTTACATAAAATTCCTCGAAAGAAAAGTTCACTTATGGGTGCCTGCAATTTAGTTTCTGCAGCGTGAAGTAAAAAGTCATTGACACTAGGTGACTTAAACAGCCCGGTTAATAAAATGAAAACAGCAAAGAAAATTGCTCCGACTATATTTCCTGCATAGCTAGTTCCCCAAACTTTAAAGACATCGGTCCACTTGATTTTTTTTCTTAATGCAGCATAAGTATAGTAAAAGGTGTTTCCTGTAAATAAATCTCCGCCACCATAGGCGATAAGAATAATAGCTGCGCCGAAGACTAATGCTGCCATAGGATAGGCAAAAGGAGATTCTACTGCATAGAAGAAATTCCCTGTCTTAAATGCAACAATTACTCCAAATCCAATAAACATGCTGGCGACAACGGCACGCATAAAAAAGCGAAACTTACTGCGTTTATAAATTTTTAATTTTTTTAAGGCTAATTTTTCTACTTCATAAAGAGATGCGCCTTCCATATTCCTAATCCTCCTGAAAAAAGGTTATCTTTGATTAACACTGTAGTAATGTTTCTTACTCTATTATTATCATGTTGATTTCATAAGAGGTCAATGAAATTATGTGAAAAAAATCACAATAATAATGTATATTCGAAATTTGTTCACATTTCTACCAAAAGTTAACGATCTTATTATAGTTCCCGAAATACTAAATTAAAAATATACATAAAATATGCAAGATTTTTCTGAAAATACTGTTAATATAAGATGATTCATGTATCGGAAAATAGAATAAAACGCGTAATATCAGCTTGGAATAATTTGTCGAAGAATTCATGTTATATTTTCTTACAAATGTATAGACTTTATATTTATTCAATCATAAAATAGAAGATGGAAACTAACAAGGGAGTGAAGAGCTCATGACTTCAGCATATCGCATTTCAATGCTTGTAAACGATCAGCCGGGAGTTCTGGCTCGTATATCCAGTTTATTTGGAACGCATCATGTTAATATTGAAGATATCAAAACGAAAAAATATAAACGAGAAGCAAAGACGAGAATACAAATTTCTAGTTCGGCAGAGGAGAAGCAAGTACAAAACCTTATCCTAGGATTACAGGGATTAATGGATGTTGTAGAGGTAGATGCAGATGCCATTCATCAATCTGCTTTTCAGCAACGACTGCTTCAACGTACAAATACTATTCAGACCCTAAGAGAGCAAAAAACACTAAGCAAGAAAGTATCTTACTGGCTAGTTGCCTGCAGCTTGTTCTTAACATTATTCGGTACGAATATTCCTGCCTCCCTTTATTCTCTTTACCGTGTAGAATGGGGACTTACACCGGGAATGATTACCCTTGTATTTGCTATTTATGCTTTTACGGTTATTCCAGCAATTGTGATTGCGGGGCAATTATCCGATCAGATTGGAAAAAAGAAAGTACTTATCCCGGGAATTTTCTTTTCCCTTATAGGAACATTTTGCTTCACCATAGCGAATGGTCTGGGAATGCTGCTTATTGGTCGCTTATTCCAAGGATTATCTGTTGGAATTTTAAATGGGGTAGCAGTAGCTGCTTTAACGGAGCTTGATGAGAATAAAAATACAAAAAAGACTGCGTTAATATGTGCTCTTGCTGTTACCCTTGGGAATGCGTTCGGCCCCATTCTCTCCGGATTACTTGGTGATTTTGCTCCAATTCCATTGAGATTATCTTATTATGTACATTTATTATTTATCATTCCCTGCTTTATCTTCCTATTTTTCTTAAATGAAAATATTAGACCAGGTTTAAAGCCTGTTCAATTGAAGAAGCCATTTGTTCCAAAAGAGATAATGAAACCATTCTTACTAGCATCTTTTACTTCTTTTGTGGCATGGTCGATTATTAGTATGTTTATGTCGTTAATTCCATCTAATCTGTCTAGCTTTACAACTGTAAGTAGTTTAACGATATCAGGCGTAGTTGTAGCACTTGGATTAATCGCCGCTGCTTTTAATCAAATTTTATTAAAACAATTATCACTAATGAAATTAATGACAATTGGATATGTGTTCCTTGCATTGGGTCTTATCCTTCTAGTTATTACGATTGATACGAAATCACTGACCTTATTGTTGATTTCTGCTGTATTGATTGGCGGGGGAAATGGACCAGCTTATGCAGGAAGTCTAGCACTAGTTAATGAAGTAGCTCCAAGTAAAACGAAAGGGAATATTGTATCTACTTTCTTTGTCATTACTTATCTTGGTGTGAGCCTGCCAGTTATTGGTCTTGGCTATTTATCTCAGTCTTTTGGGGTAGCTGGGGCTGTAACGACTTATGTACTCATTATGGGAGCACTGTTAGTAGGAATTGCAGGCTTTGCGTGGAAAGAGGGAAAATCCATTTTTCCTAAATGAGATGTTGTAAATTAAAAGGCCGGATTTACTTATAAAAAGTAAACTGGTCTTTTTTCAACCCTGCCAACTAAAAGTAAAAGAATTGTAAAGAAATAAAAAAGTATTAATAATTATCTCGATATTGAATAGAATGTTGATGTAGAAGATTTGGCGAGGGAATCTACCTATGACATATCATAGAAACGAATTGGAAGGCCCCGAGACAGAGACGATCTAGGAGCCTAGCTTGAAGGTTTGAATAAATAAGTAGATTCCCTTAACCAATGAAAACTTTAAGCAGTAGAATCATGTAAGAAAAAGAGGCTGAAGAAAAATTAAAAAATTTGTCGAAAAGAGGTTGCTTTTTTTACATGATGATTATATAATAAAAAACATGTTAAGGACATGTTAAAAAACAGTAAAGAAAACTTAATAAATGCGGGTGTAGTTTAATGGTAAAACCTCAGCCTTCCAAGCTGATGTCGTGGGTTCGATTCCCATCACCCGCTCCATACATAGCTCACAACGCAGTGTTTCGTTTCATTAAGAACGAAGCATTGCGTTTTTTATATTTTACGAAAAAAATAGTTGGAAGAAGCGTTCTATAAAAAGCTCTTCTTCCAACCATATTATTCCACAATAGAAAATGAGGCCTCTCCTCCATGAACTTGTACAAACATTTTTAGTAGAGATTCTACCATTTGTTTGGCTTTTTCATTTGCAATAGAGGGTGGGAGATAAATAATCTGAATGGCATTTTTCGTAGATGATTGGACAGGGGCTCTGTCTGAATCGACAAAGGGGCTGCCAAATGGACCAAGTTCATCTTCTGATACAATCAAATTTTCAATGGAATTTATTCTTCCATTAAGGCCAGCGTATTGTTCGCCTTCTTTTCCGATACGTATGTTTATTTTTCCTTGAAGATTGGCACAATCATAAATACCGATCGGAATACCGTATTGAAGGGAAAAGAAGTTATTAATATCAATACTACTATTAATTGGTTCTAAGTAATTCTGTTTTTTGATGCGTCTCAGCAGGCTTTCGGCTGAATGGCGATAACGATTTGGATCTTTGCCTGTCTTTTTAAAGATTTCCCGCCATTCTTTTATAGAAGGGATATCCGTTACATTACTATCTTCTAAATCAAAAAAAATAGACTCTTGAAAAAGTCGCATCCGCCCTTTAATCATTTGCGGCGTGTCCATTACTTGCATACCTTGGTAATAAATGTAGCCAATCTTAAAATTGGGTATCCGTTCTTTAATCTCTTTTGCGATTGAAATATCCAATATATACACCTCCAATATAATAGTTGTCTATGTTATTCTATATTTTAGCGTAATCTTTATAAAAAACCAATGAAAAGGAAGGAGGGGGTCCTATGGATTACCGTGAATTCAAGAAAGATATCATTGCATATAGTAAAACGATCGGAATCGATAAAATAGGCTTTACAAGTGCGAGCACCTTTGAAGAAATGAAAGTACGACTAATAACCCAACAGGAGTTAAACTATCAATCTGGTTTTGAAGAAAAGGATATTGATAAGCGGGTAAATCCCTCCCTTCTATTACATCAGCCAAAGTCCATTATTTCGATTGCATTAGCTTATCCTTCTAAAATGAAGGAAAGAGTAGTCAGCAAAAAAGGGGAGCGCAGAGGGATTTTTTGTCGTGCTTCCTGGGGAACAGATTATCATGTTGTCTTAAAAGATCGCTTGCAGAAGCTTGAAGATTATATAAAAGAACGAATTCCAGATGCTTTGTGTAAGTCAATGGTCGATACCGGAGAATTGGTAGACCGAGCAGTTGCCCAGCGAGCGGGAATTGGTTGGTCTGGAAAAAACTGTGCAATCATTACTCCTGAATTTGGTTCGTATGTTTACTTAGGGGAGATGATTACCAATCTTCCAATCGAGCCTGATACACCGATGGAGGATCAATGTGGAACTTGTAATAAATGCATTGATGTATGTCCAACAGGTGCTCTTGTTCAAGGTGGCCAATTAAATGCACAAAGATGTATAGCGTTTCAAACACAGACAAAGGGCTTTTTAGCGGAAGAATTTAGAGAAAAGCTTGGAAATCGAATTTATGGCTGTGATACATGTCAAACGGTTTGTCCGAAAAATAAGGGCATTGATTTTCATAATCATCCAGAAATGGAACCAGACCCTGAAATAGCAAAACCATTGCTTCAACCACTTCTTTTTATCAGTAATAAAGAATTTAAAGAAAAATATGGTCATATTTCTGGTTCATGGCGTGGGAAGAAGCCGATCCAGCGTAATGCGATTATTGCACTTGCTCATTTTAAAGAAGAAGGAGCAATCAGTGATTTAATTACAGTCATGAAAAAAGATCCAAGACCAGTAATAAGAGGAACAGCCGCTTGGGCACTTGGGAAAATTGGCGGCGATGAATCAAAGACAGCCCTAGAATTAGCAAGACAACAAGAAGCCGATCACGAAGTATTAAAAGAAATGGATGATGCATTACAGCGGTTGGCAAAATAATTAATAGGAATGAACGCTGAAATTTTTCGGAGCAAGAGGAAAAGAGGCGTTCATCAGTTGGATGAAAGCCGAAATCCCGTGGAGGAAGAGAAAAAGAGGCGTTCATCAGTTGGATGAAAGCCGAAATCCCGTGGAGCAAG
>NZ_JBBOVK010000001.1:4037500-4096916 GCF_038006525.1 Niallia sp. FSL W8-0951 | reverse complement strand
GTTATCATTCTATAACGTTAGTTATAAAACGATTTATTGTTGACGTTTGTTTGTTCAGTTTTCAAAGAGCAATTTCATCGTCGTCATCGGCGACTTTTTAATATTACCAGAAGCCATTTTCGATGTCAACACTTTTTTCATTTTCTTTTTTGTTTCATCGTCACTTATTTCAGCAACGAATATTAATATACCACCGTTTAACTCTCTATGCAACTACTTTTTAAAAGAAAAAATATTCTTATTATTCTTCTGTGTATTCTCTCTTTATTCAGATAATATAATAAGGGATAAATAAGTTCTCCTGCTAACCTTATACTATTTTTCTTATCCCTTTCCCCCTCTCTTCTATATAGTTCAACATCATTACTAATATAAAAATACGGCACCTTTTAAGGGTGCCGTATCCTATTTAGCGATGTCTCATTAACGGGAATAATAGTACATCTCTAATAGAAGGAGAATTTGTTAACAGCATTACTAGGCGGTCAATACCAATACCTAATCCACCTGTTGGAGGCATCCCATATTCTAATGCCTCTACAAAATCCTCATCCATTAAGTGTGCTTCATCATTTCCTTGCTCACGTTCTTTTAATTGTGCTTCAAATCTTTCACGTTGATCAATAGGATCATTTAATTCAGTGAAGGCATTTGCATGCTCTCTTCCTACTATGAACAGTTCAAAACGATCTGTAAAACGAGGATCTTTTTCATTTTTCTTCGCTAATGGCGAAATCTCTAAAGGATGACCATAAATGAAAGTAGGCTGAATTAATTTTTCTTCTACTCTTTGCTCAAAAAACTCATTAACAATATGGCCATACGTCATATTTTCATTAATTTCAATATCATTTTCTTTCGCTAATCTCCTAGCCTCTTCCACACTCATCTCTGGCCAGAAGTCTACACCTGTGTATTCCTTAATCGCATCTACCATATGAAGTCTTGTCCATTCTGGTTTTAAATCAACTTGGTAGTCTCCGTATGTTACAGTTGTAGAGCCATGGATTTCTTGTGCAATATGAGCAACTAAGTTTTCTGTAAGACTCATAATATCACGATAATCAGCATAAGCTTCGTAAAGCTCAATCATCGTAAATTCTGGATTATGTCTTGTTGATACTCCTTCATTACGGAATACGCGGCCAATTTCGTATACTTTTTCTAATCCGCCAACTATCAATCTTTTTAAATGAAGCTCAATAGCGATACGCATATATAAAGGCATATCTAACGCGTTATGATGTGTAATAAACGGACGTGCAGAAGCTCCACCTGCAATAGAATGCATCATTGGCGTTTCTACTTCTAGATAGCCATGGCTATCTAAATAACGGCGCATGGATTGAATGATCTTGCTGCGCAGAATAAATGTATTCTTACTTTCTTCACTTGAAATTAAGTCTAAGTATCGTTGGCGATAACGTTGCTCAATATCTTTCAAACCATGGAATTTATCAGGTAAAGGACGAAGAGCCTTTGTAAGTAAAGTAAAATCTTGAACCTTAACAGAAAGTTCCCCTACGTTCGTTTTAAATAAAACACCTTCTACACCAACAATATCTCCTAAATCCACAGAGTTAAAAATAGCGTATTGCTCTTCGCCTACATTGTCTTTACGAACATACAGTTGAATTTGTCCTTCAAGATCTTGAATATGAGCAAATCCAGCTTTCCCTTTTCCTCTTTTTGTCATTACTCTTCCCGCAATAGAAACAGAGATATTCTTTTCCTCTAGTTCTTCTTTATCTAGAGATTCATATTGTTTTTTTAAAGCTTCAGATAAATGAGTTCTATCAAAACGTTTACCAAACGGATCTATTCCTTGTTCACGCAACTCATTCATTTTGTTACGTCTAACTAGTAATTGGTCATTTAAGTTTAATTCTTCATGACTCATGCTTAATCATCTCCAACATCTTTTTTATGTATGATCACCTAAAAAAGGAATCGTTCAATTTATACATACTTTATTATTCTACACAATGTCACGAATACAGACACTAAAAAAGAAAAAAAACTGTTAGATTTTTTGTCTAACAGCTTTATTTTTACACATATTACAGGAAATTTAAACAGTTACGTTCAAAATTAACCTACTTCGATTTCAGAATGTCCTCTTGCTTCTACTTCCAAGACTAATGCATTCAAGATCGTTACTAATTGTTCCCTAGTCTCACATTCATTAATAGCACTTCTTGTTTTCGCATTTCCTTTAATGCCCTTCAAATACCAAGCAGCATGTTTTCTCATTTCTCGAACGGCTACATACTCCCCTTTTAAATGGATTAACCGATCCAAGTGCAAGATGCATACATCCATCTTCTCTCGAACCGATGGATCACTAACTAACGCACCCGTTTCTAAATACTTAACCGTACTATAAATCATCCACGGATTTCCAAGCGCAGCTCTTCCAATCATAACACCATCACAGCCAGTTTCATCTAACATTCTTTTCGCATCTTGGGGTGTATTTACATCTCCATTCCCCATTAAAGGAATATTGATTGATTGTTTTACTTCACGAATAATATCCCAGTTTGCAGTCCCTTCATAAAGCTGGACACGAGTTCGGCCATGCAGGGCAACCGCCGCTCCACCTGCGCGTTCAACCGCTTGAGCATTTCTTACTGCATATATATGGTCTTCATCCCAGCCCATACGCATTTTAACCGTTACTGGTTTACGAACATTTTCTACAACAGCAGAAACCATATCATAAATTTTATCCGGATCTAACAGCCATTTAGCCCCTGCATCACATTTTGTAATCTTTGGAACCGGACATCCCATGTTAATATCGATAATATCTGCATTGGTATTCTGATCAACAAATTGCGCCGCTTCTACTAATGTTTCCTTTTCTCCGCCGAAAATCTGTAAACTCATTGGATTTTCACGCTCATCAATATAGAGCATGTTCATTGTTTTTTTGTTTTTTAAAACAATCCCTTTATCACTAATCATTTCCGCACAAACAAGACCCGCTCCAAATTCCTTCACTGTTAGACGAAAAGCAGAATTTGAAATACCAGCCATTGGCGCAAGAACAACACGGTTACTAATTTCAACATTTCCTATTTTAAACAATCTTTTACCTCCCTGATGAACCGTGCTTATTTATTTTGAAGTGGATCTAACTCTTCTCTCGTTATCTTTAGCACATCTACAATAGAATCAATCATTTCTTCTGAAGGCATCCGATTACCTCGCTCAATCTCTCCTAAAATAGAAACAGAAACGAGTAACTCTTTTGCTAAACCTTCCTGTGTATATCCTTTTAGCTTCCGAAAAGCCCGAATACGTCTTCCCCATTTTTCCGTTGTTTCCATACCCTTACTCCTTCTCTATCTCGCAAAAGCTGCAAACTTTCTTTTAAAAGTATTGGTTTATTTGGTAACTTTATGTCTGGAGCAATTTCTATTAATGGCACTAAAACAAATGCTCTCTCTTCTATTCTTGGATGTGGAATAATCAGCTTCTCTGATACTATATTTTCTTGATTATACAATAAAATGTCAAGGTCTATTGTTCTTGGCCCCCATCTAATTATCCTTTTTCTTCCAAGTTCACTTTCGATATTTTGACATTGTTCTAATAAGGAACATGGATTTAAGGAAGTTTCAACCTGTATGACAATATTCAAAAATAGTGCTTGTTCCTCATATCCAACTGGATCCGTCTCATAAACAGATGAAATATTTACCACCTTTATCTCTTCCTGATTATGTAGCATTTGTACAGCTTCATGTATATATTCCAACCGATTTCCTATATTCGACCCTAAAGATAAATAAACTTTATTCATTCTTTTCTTTTCCTTGTGATTTCTACCGCAACTGATTTATAGTGTCCTGGAATCGGTGGATCTGGCTTAATGATCCGAACTGTTAATCCTTCAATAAGAGAGTAGGATTCTAATAATTTTTTTGCAATATTCTCCGCTACCGCTTCAATCAATTTATATGGCTCCCCTTCCACAATCTCCTTTACATCGAAGAATAGCTGGCCATAATTAACCGAATACTGTAAGTCATCTGTTGCTCCCGCTTTTGCTAAATCTACATCTGCTTGTAAATCCACTATAAAACGCTGGCCTAACTTAGTCTCTTCTTTAAACACACCATGGTAACCATAGAACTCCATTTGGTTTAATATTATTTTATCCACTGTACTCACCCTTTCCCATCAAAGCATCCATCATCCGCGCCATTCTTGTCATTTCTTTCACATCATGAACGCGAATTAACTGACATCCTTTTTGAATGCCATAGCATATAGTTGCACCTGTTCCTTCTAATCGTTCGCTAACAGGTAAATTTAATACATGGCCAATCAATGATTTCCTCGAGGTTCCCAACAAGACAGGATAGCCCATTTCAACAAGCTTATCTAAGCCGCGCATCATGTCCAAATTCCCCTTTAAATCTTTCGCAAATCCAATACCTGGATCAAGAATGATTTTCTCCGCAGAAACTCCAGCTCCCTTTACCATATCAATACTTTCCTGCAAATCAGACACTACATCTTCCAAAAAAGAAGTATAGCTAAGATTATCTCTATTATGCATTAAGATAATAGGAGCTTGATATTCAGCTGCAACCTCAGCCATACTAGGGTCTCTTTTTGCTCCCCATATATCATTGATAATATGAGCACCCGCCTGTAAAGATTGTCTCGCCACTTCTCCTTTATATGTATCAATCGATAGAGGAACATTCACTTCGTTAGCTAATCGTTCAATAATCGGAATTACCCGTTCTAATTCTTCTTCAATCGATATTTCTGTATAACCTGGTCTGGTGGATTCCCCTCCTATATCAATAATATCTGCTCCATCCTCCACCATCTGGACGGCATGTTTAACAGCTCTATCCATTTCGTTATATTTTCCTCCATCAGAAAAAGAATCAGGATTTACATTTAAAATTCCCATGATGATTGTTTTTTGATCATAGTTTAACGTATATGGACCACAATCAATTTTATTTACCATTCCCTTATTCCCTCCAACTCTTTTACAGACCATAATTGATTCGTATGTTTTCTATATTCATTATATAGCATTGTAACAACAGGACCCTCTTTTCCCTTATATTCATACTTATCGATTCTTTTAATCGGAATAATTTCCTGAATGGAATTTGTTGCAAATATCTCTTTGGCACTTGCAAGAATATCTCGTGAAAAAATGCCTTCTTTCACAGCAACCCCATAAACCTGTGCAAGTTTTACAATAAACTGCCTTGTGATGCCATTTAATATTCCTGTCTGCAAGCTAGGAGTATAAAGCTCTCCATCTACAACCCAGAAAATATTAGAGGTAATACCTTCTGCTAAATATCCTTCCTTCGTCAAAAAAATTCCTTCCCTCGTCGGCTCTGGCCCAATCTCTCTCTTGGCAAGAATATTATTTAAATAATGATGTGATTTTAAGCGAAAGAATCCCTCTGGTGTATTCCTTGGAACTGTGACTATTTGCCCTGTTTTTTCAACCATACCAGCTGCCTTTGGAAGAGGTTTTATATACACAATCGTATTTGGTTGTGTATACGGCTCTGTTTGCAGTCCAATCATGCCATTTCCTGCTGAAACATTCCAGCGGATATAGGCATTTTCTATGTTATTTATACTGAGCAGTGCTTTTATAATAGATACTGCTTCTTCTCGCTCATAAAATTTTTCTATATTCAGCTCCGATAACCCATCATTTAATCGTTTAAGATGATCATCTAATAAGAAAGGATGTCCATCATATACACGCAATGTTTCAAATAAGCCTAAGCCATACATAAATCCATGGTCAAAAACAGAGATAACCGCTTCTTCCTGACGAATTATTTGTCCATTTAAATATATATACATCTTCTACTTAGTTCCTTTTTGATAAAATTGGATAAAATTATGTAAGATTTCCATCCCAGCCTTAGTCATGATAGATTCTGGATGAAACTGAACTCCTTCGATAGGAAGTTCTTTATGTCTAAGCCCCATAATCTCTCCTTCTTCCGTCCAAGCAGAGATCTCTAAACACTTTGGCAATGATTCCTTTTTTACAATCAGCGAATGATAGCGCGTAGCTGGGAAGGGATTAGGTAAACCATGAAAAATTGTTTGATTATCATGATAAATAAGGGATGTCTTTCCGTGCATTAAATTGGTCGCTTTCACAACCTCTCCTCCAAAAACCTGTCCAATTGCTTGATGACCAAGGCACACACCAAAAATCGGTATTTCACCAGCAAAAGTACGAATCGCTTCCAAACTAATACCTGCATCATTGGGCGTACATGGTCCAGGAGAAACCATTAAGTACATTGGCTTTTCCCCTTTAATCTCCTCGATAGAAGTCTCATCATTTCTTTTCACTTGCAGTTCCTGCCCTAATGAACCTAAGTATTGGACTAGATTATAGGTGAAGGAATCATAATTATCAATCATATAAATCAATTGCCATCACCTAATTTCTCTTCTGCTAATTCTTTTGCATTCCATAACGCTCTGGCCTTTTTCATCGATTCTTTATATTCATTTGCAGGAATAGAATCAATTACAATCCCCGCACCTGCTTGTACATATGCTTGGTTTTCCTTCACCAACATAGTTCTGATCATAATATTCAATTCTATATCATGGTTAAAACCAATCCATCCTAATGAACCGGTATATGGGCCTCGTCGCACCGGTTCTAGTTCCTCAATAATTTCCATTGTTCTTATCTTTGGCGCACCCGTAATGGTTCCACCAGGAAACATACTATCAATAAGATCATACTCATCTTTATTGTCCGCAAGCTGCCCTTTTACATTAGACACAATATGCATAACATGAGAATACTTTTCTATTACCATAAATTCGTCTACTCGAACACTTCCGTACGCACATACTCTCCCTAAATCATTTCTTTCAAGGTCTACTAACATTACATGCTCTGCTCTTTCCTTTTCACTCTCGATTAATTCACGAGCAAGCTCTGAATCCTCTGCTTCATCTCTCCCACGGGACCTTGTTCCTGCTATAGGTCTTGTACTTACGTCCTTTCCCTTCTTTTTAACTAGTAATTCTGGTGATCCACTAACTAGCTGAAATTCAGGTGTATGAAAATACCCCATATAGGGAGAAGGATTTAAAACTCTTAGCTGCTGGTAGACATCAAGCGCAGATACATGCAGTGGTTTAGCCTGCCGAACTGACAAGTTAACCTGAAACACATCTCCTTCAGAAATATAGTTCTGAATTCTGCGGACAGATTGTTGAAATTCATTGTCTTCCATCGATACTTTTAATTCTGACGATTTCTCTGCATGTCCTTGAACTATCTCTTCCTTCTCTTCATCTATCCAGCCTAGCATATAGGATTCTACTTTATCTTGAATCATCGCTAACTGATTTTCTTCATATAAGGCTGAAATCCATAATTTATTTTCTTTATGATCATAAGTAAACCATTCTTCGAATAACAAAAAGAAAACATCTGGTATTTCCATATCATCTGTCGTCAGGTTGGGGATTTTTTCAATATAACGGATATAATCATAACTAACGAATCCTATCGCTCCACCTTGGAAATCTGGCAGCTCTGGATTAGTCTCTACAACATACTTATTCATCACTTCTTTTATAGAATGAAGGGGATTTCCTTCGATTCGTACAGTTCCTTTTCCGTCTATCACTTCTAAACCATTATTTCTGCCTATCATTTTCACTATAGGTGAAATTCCGCCAATACTATACCTGCCACCACGTCCACTTTCTAATAGAACATAATGGGACTTATCTTCAGCAAGGGTTAAAAAGCGCCTAAAAAACTGGTCATATGATAGAGGAATAGTCTTACTATATACTTTGTAATTTTTCAAACAGACTTCGCTCCTTATCTTTTATCTGTTCTCATCATACAAGATGTACCGAGAGAAATACAAAAAAATCACCTATTTGTCAGATAGCTGCATAACAGGAGTTTTTTAATCAAAAAAAACAAAAAGCCCCCTTTTCAAAGGAGGCCTATTTCCAAGGCTGATTTTTATCCTTATTCTTCATCAAATTGATAAAGAGGTGTGCTTAGGTAACGTTCTCCATTACTTGGGATAATTGCAAGTACTTTTTTACCTTTTCCTAGCTCTTTTGCAACTTGTAATGCTGCATAAATAGCCGCACCAGAAGAAATTCCACCTAATACGCCTTCTTCTTTCCCTGCACGACGAGCATATTCAAAAGCGTCTTCATTTGTAACCTTAATAATACCGTCATAAACTTCACTATTTAAAATTTCCGGAACAAATCCAGCACCGATACCTTGGATTTTATGCGGTCCTGGTTTTCCACCTGAAAGTACAGGAGAATCAGCAGGTTCTACTGCATATATTTTAATATCGCTATATTTTTCTTTTAGTACTTCCCCAGCACCAGTAATGGTTCCACCTGTACCGATACCAGCAATAAACGCATCTAAGCCTTCCTCACCAAAGGCCTCCACAATTTCAGGTCCAGTTGTTAATCTATGTACTTCAGGATTAGAGATATTTTTAAACTGCTGCGGAATAAAGTAACCATTTTCTTTTGCTAATTCTTCCGCTTTACGAATAGCTCCACCCATGCCCTCTGGTCCAGGAGTTAATACTAATTCAGCACCGTAAGCTTTCAATAGTCGTCGACGTTCCACACTCATCGTTTCAGGCATAACTAAAATCGCACGGTAACCTTTTGCCGCAGCAACCATCGCAAGGCCAATACCAGTATTTCCACTTGTTGGTTCAATAATCGTACTGCCTGGTTTTAAATCCCCGCTTTTTTCCGCAGCTTCAATCATCGCAAGCGCAATTCGGTCTTTTACACTGCTTCCTGGATTCATATATTCTAACTTCAAATAAACATCTGCACTTGAATCGTCCACTAAACGATTTAATTTAACAATGGGTGTGCCACCGATAAGATCTACTACAGAATTTGCGATTCTTGACATTTTCTATCTCCCCTTATCTTTATTCCGAGTATTTTAATTGGTTTTATAATATTAATTTACCAAATACCTCCTTTGTTTGTCAATCGATATGTTTGTATTTTCGGAAAAATTAATCATTAGTTCGGTTCTGTCGAAGTTTTTACTTAAATCAGGGACAAAGTGGTTAAACACATGGAAGTAAGAGCCAAATCGTTGAGTATATAAACCAAATTTGTTTTTCAACCAAGCCATTGGACTTCCAGACAAAAATTTCCTTTTTTTAACCGACCACATCATCTCCACTCCATTACAAAAACGGAAAACATTCTTCATAAAAAACACCTGCAAGGGATAATGAATCCCAATTCTGCAGGTGTCTAATAACTATTTTGCTTCTTCTAATAATGTTTCTAGCTCATCCTTTGTAAACAGATATTTCTCATTACAAAAATGGCATTCTGCTTCGGCTTGTCCGTCTGTGTTGATAATATCTTCGATTTCTGCTTGACCTAAACTAATAATTGCATTTGAAAATCTTTCTTTCGAACATGTGCATGTAAAGGAGATTGGCATATTTTCAATTATTTTCACATTATCTTTTCCGCAAATTTCTTCTAAAAGCTCTTCTGGCGTTAAACCTTTTTCAATTAATTTCGAAATGGGCGGAATTTCACTTAATCTTTGTTCAATCTTTGTAATCGTTTCATCTTTCGCTCCAGGCATTAATTGAATAATGAAACCGCCAGCAGCTAAAATGCTGTTATCTGGGTTTACTAAAACTCCTACTCCAACAGAGGAAGGCACCTGTTCTGAATTAAACAAGTAATAAGTAAAATCCTCTCCAAGCTCTCCAGAAACAATCGGCACCTGTCCAGTGAAGTAATCACGCATTCCAATATCCTTTACAACAGATAGTGTGCCCTCTGTTCCTACAGCTCGTTTAACATCTAATTTTCCATGTTCATTTAAATCGAAATGAACTTGCGGGTTAGTAACGTAGCCGCGTACTTCCCCTTTAGCATTTCCGTCTACTAGGATAAGACCAATCGGACCACCGCCATCGATTTTCACTGTTAGTTTTTGATCTCCCTTTAGCATAGCTCCTAGCATTGCTGTAGCTGTTAATGATCTTCCTAGAGCAGCTGATGCTGTTGGCCAAGTATGATGTCTTCTTTGTCCTTCTCCTACTGTTTCTGTACTTCTGACTGCATACGCACGAACTTCACCATCAAACGCTAACGCTTTTACTAAATAATCGCTCATTGTTTACTCCTTATCTTTAATCAGTTAATGAACGGAATGAAAGTTCCGTTTAAACATATTTTATTTTAGTGTATCCTTATTCTTCTTATAAATAAGCTGTAACCCTTTTAAAGTAAGAAATGGGTCTACTTCATCAATAATATTTGACTCTTTTGCAATAAGGTTCGCTAATCCACCTGTAGCAATAACCTTTGGTTGTAAATTGCTTTCTGCCTTCATCCTTTTCACAATGCCTTCCACCTGGCCTACATACCCAAAAAGAATTCCTGACTGCATAGCTGAAACGGTATTTTTACCAATTACTCCTTCTGGTCTTGCAATTTCAATACGCGGTAATTTGGCCGCTTTTGAATACAATGCCTCTGTCGCAATATTAATACCAGGCGCTATCGCTCCACCCATGTATTGCTTTTGCTCATTTATATAACAAAATGTTGTAGCAGTCCCGAAATCAACAATAATCAACGGGCTCCCATATTCATGAATAGCCGCAACTGCATTAACAATTCGATCAGCTCCGACTTCCTTAGGATTATCATATTTTATGTTTAGTCCCGTTTTTGTTCCTGGACCCACAACTAACGGTTTTAAGTGAAAATACTTTTGACACATTCTTTCTAAAGAAAACATAATTGGAGGAACAACGGAAGAAATAATTATTCCATCAATATCTGAAAACGTTAAACCGACATAATCAAATAGGGATTTAATGATCATACCATATTCATCTTCCGTTTTATAACGATTTGTTTCAATTCTCCAATGATGCTTTAATTCTTCTTTATCATAAACACCTAATACTATATTTGTATTTCCAATATCAAAGACAAAAATCATTATAGTCACCACTTTTTATTAATTTCATTTTCCCGTCATTATCTCGTATCACTTTATTTACTTAGGAAAGCTATACCTAGAGTCTATCCAATACTGGAAATATCATAACATACAACCAGAAAGAGACAAAGCCTAAAGCAATGACTGCTTCGAAAAGATACGGTTGTAAAGGTTTTGACAAAAAAAAGACACGCTCGAAAGCGCATCTTTTTCCAACGATTACTCGTTATCATCTTTTTTGTTAATATTTACTTTTAGATCTTCCGTGCCTAAGGTAGTATCGGCCTTTTTCGTACGGTCAGGCAAGACACCATCTTTGTATAAGCTATTGATTTGTTCTGCATCCAACGTTTCAATTTCAAGAAGTGTTTCAGCGATTAAGTTCAACTTCTCACGGTTTTCTGTAAGAATTTGTTTTGCTCTTTCGTAACATTCTTTTATAATTCGTTGAATCTCTAAATCAATGTCATATGCAATTGCATCTGAATAATTTTGTTCATTATTTAAGTCACGACCTAGGAATACTTGACTTTGCGCTTGACCAAATTGTAATGGTCCAAGTTTATCACTCATTCCATATTCTGTTACCATTTTACGGGCAATACCTGTAGCTCGTTGGAAATCATTATGAGCTCCAGTACTTACTTCCCCAAATACGATATCCTCAGCAACACGACCGCCAAGTAATCCAGTAATCTTATCAAGAAGCTCTTGTTTCGTCATTAAGAAACGATCTTCCTTAGGAAGCATAACTGCATATCCACCAGCTTGGCCTCTAGGTACGATTGTTACTTTATGAACCATATCCGCCTCATCTAATACAACACCAATAATCGTATGTCCAGCTTCATGGTAAGAAACAATGTTTCTTTCTTTTTTGGAAATAACACGACTTTTCTTGGAAGGTCCAGCAATAACACGATCTGTCGCTTCATCCATGTCTTCCATGTCGATTTTCTTTTTATCCGCTCTCGCTGCAACAAGTGCAGCTTCATTTAGAAGGTTTTCTAAATCCGCACCAGAGAATCCTGGAGTACGTTGAGCGATGCTTTTTAAATTAACAGACTCATCTAACGGCTTATTACGAGCATGTACACGTAATACCGCCTCACGACCATTAACATCTGGTCTATCTACCGTAATTTGTCGGTCAAAACGACCTGGACGTAACAATGCAGGGTCAAGAATATCAGGACGGTTTGTAGCAGCAATGATAATAATCCCTTCATTTGCACCGAATCCATCCATTTCAACTAATAGTTGGTTTAACGTTTGTTCACGTTCATCGTGTCCTCCGCCTAAACCAGCGCCACGCTGACGACCTACAGCATCGATTTCATCAATAAAGATAATACAAGGAGCATTTTTCTTCGCATTTTCAAATAAATCACGAACTCGAGAAGCCCCTACCCCAACAAACATTTCCACGAAGTCAGAACCACTGATAGAGAAGAAAGGTACACCAGCTTCTCCCGCTACAGCTCTAGCAAGTAATGTTTTACCTGTTCCTGGAGGTCCATTAAGCAGGACACCTTTTGGTATTCTAGCACCTAGCTCAGCAAATTTCCGTGGATCTTTTAAGAATTCCACCACTTCTACCAGCTCTTGCTTTTCTTCATCTGCGCCCGCTACATCATTAAAGCGAACCTTTTTCTTTTCTTCATTGTACAGTTTTGCTTTACTCTTACCAAAGTTCATTACACGGCCGCCGCCGCCACCTTGGGCTTGATTTAACAAGAAGAAAAATAAGATAAAAATAATCACAAACGGAATAATTGAAGTAAAGAATGTGATCCATCCACTTGTTTCTTGTGCAGGCTTGACATCGATTTTGGAACCTTCTGTAGCAGCCTTTAAGATCACTTGAGCATTTGTTTCATTATTAGTTACATAGGAAACAAACGTTTCATTTTCTTTATAACCTTTTAATTTCCCGCGTATTTCAAGGACACCTCTTTCAGGCTGCTGCGTTATTTCGGCAACATCACCAGCATCAAGGTGATTTATTAATTCAGTATATGTTAATTGCTTGGTAGGCTGATTATTTCCATTGAAAAAACTAACCACACCGATAATTACTAAAAATATTAATAAATAAAAAATGGTATTACGAAAAATACGGTTCATCCCTTACCTCCTCCCACGGTAAACAAACTATAGAGTATAGTAACATAGAAAATTAAGTAAATTCAAGGAATTACCCTCTCCGGGCTAGAATTCCTCTTTTCATGTACTTATTCACTGTCACTCGTATAAACTTCCGGTTTTAAAACACCAATATATGGTAGATTTCGATACCTTTCCGCGTAGTCTAATCCATAGCCAACAACAAAAGCGTCTGGTACGATAAATCCTACATAATCAGCTTTAAGATCTGTCTTTCTACCAGTTGGTTTATCAAGAAGTGTCACAATTTTGATTGATTTTGCTTTACGATAACGGAACAACTCTACAAGATAGCTTAAAGTTAAACCACTATCAATAATGTCCTCGATAATTAGTATGTCTCTTCCTTCCACAGAAGTATCCAAATCTTTTAAGATTTTTACTTCTCCAGAAGATACAGTAGAATTACCGTAGCTTGACACATCCATAAAATCCATTTCAAGGTATGTATCCACGCGCTTTAAAAGATCTGCCATAAAGGGCATAGCACCTTTTAATACTCCAATTGCCAAAGGAAATTTATCTTGATATTCCTCTGTAAGCTGAAATGCCAAATCTTTGATTTTACCTTGTATTTCCTCTTCAGATATCAATATTTTTTCAATATCGTGTTTCATTTCTTGTGTGCCCCCTAGAAGATCATTGCTTTTTATATGTTATTAATAGATTACTACCACTATTCGTATTACTATGAGAATATATCGATTTTTTTAGTCCTGGAATCCAAAGAATTTCACCTTTGCTATCCGTAACGATCGGCCAATTCTCCCTCTTATGGATTGGAATCTTTTCATCGATAAAAATACGGTTCACTTTTTTCCTTCCAACCATCCCTTTCAAATGAATTCTATCGCCATCTCTTCTAGTACGGATAATAAGAGGAAAGGAAATAGAAGATGCATCCAAAAGAATACAATGGTCATCAATAATCGTTTCACCGTCTATATATTCTACCTTAATATTGTACCCATTTGGTAATAATAACTCTCCCATTTTTGATAATTCATAATAAAAGGATTGTGCTGGAGAAAAATTAAGTTGAAAATGAAGAAAATGATACGACTTTTTCACTTTCAAACCATTCGGGAGATCAATATTTCCAGAAGAATGAGGACTCTTAAGTAATATCATCATTTGCTCAGTATGTAATGCGGATAATGAAATAGGTATCTCGTCATAGAGATAATTTAATATTAGTTGAATACATCTTCTTTGTAAAGGAATAGCTATTAAAAGAAAACGATTAATATCAACTACTACTTCCGCAGCCTTTTTTTCAACCATTACATCAGAAAGCTTTTCTTCAGCCTGCTTCATTAAATAGGTTTCATCGTCTGTTAATTCTTCACTAAACCGTTGAAAATGCTTCGCCGCATGAATATTTTCTTTTTTTAAAAAGGGCACAACGTGTTTTCTATATCTATTGCGGCTATAGGTATCTTTTTCATTGCTTGGATCTCTTCTTGGATTAAGATTATGTACTTTACAATATTCCTCAATGTCTTCCCTTTCTAAACATAAAAAGGGACGAATAATTTTCCCTGTACCAAAAGGACGCATAAAAGGAATTCCAGCCCTTGCTTTCCCTAAACTTCCTCTCGTTAATCGCATTAAGATAGTTTCTATTTGGTCATCTCCATGATGACCTAACGCTAAGTAATCTAAGTTATGCCTTTTCATTACTTTTTCATAAAAGGAATACCTGCATTCTCTTGCTGCTTTTTGTGAATTCATTCCTGTTTTTTGGATAAATGCTGGTAAATCTATTCGCTCCCAAGAAAAAGGAATGTTTCTTTCTTCACAGAACGATTTTACAAACTCAGCTTCATCGAGCGACTCCTCCCCTCTAAACATATGATCCACATGTCCAGCAAAAACCTTGATTTTCCATTCTTCTTGTTTTGTCCATAAAAAATGAAGAAGCGCTAAAGAATCTGGTCCTCCAGAAACTCCAACCAAGATTTTCTTACCTTCTAGGTTCATATTTTTTCCTTGCAGGTAATTTAAAATTTGATCCTCAAACATTTTTCATTACTTCCTTATCACTATCACTATTCTACCGGCCTTGATGTTATTACTTTTTCATCAGAGGTTGTAGTTACTATAGTCAAGGATATCACTTTTTTAAAAGTGATACCAAAGACTATTCTCTAAAAATTGCTGAAAATCCTCTTTTCAAGTTAATTGACCATATATATACAAAATATAACAAATAGAGATAAGGATAATGATGAGTATAGATTCAGCCCATCCTGCCTTTTTCTTCTTTTTAACCAATTTACTTCTTGTTTGAGCAGATGGAGCAGGTTGAATGTTCGCTTGGCGAGCTTTACTTCTATTCGTTCCAGCTGTTATCGTGCTTCTACTTGTTTTTTTTGATTCTCCACTTGTTAATTTTAAATAATCTAATCGCATTTCTTTTGCCGATAGATATTTTCCTGTTAACGCATTTAGTAGAATCCCCTCGAAACGCATTAATTCCTGCTTTTGTCGAATCATCATATGCAGCTGTTTGATCCCGCCCTCTTTTTTATTAAAGCGCTTTGGATAATAAAGATTTAGTATAATCATCGCAACAGCAAACAAATCATAGCTTGGCTCTGCCTTTCTTGTGCCTGCCCCCCAGTATCCTCTATCAAAGAACTCGGTAAATTCTTTAATCGCTCTCCCTTTTATGGTTGTCCCCCCTACATCAATACATCTAATTCTCGTTGGAGGTCCTGTAATAATCAGGTTTTCTGGTTTTAAATCTCCAAACACCCAATTATTTTCATGAAGATTTTGTAAGTCCTTTAATAATTGGATCATTAGCACATCGATCCATAAGTCTTCCTTATTATGGATAAAGGTTAGTAAATCAGGTCCATTAATATACTCCATTACATAAAAAGAAATAGTTCCTCTATTTGTTACCCAATCATCTACATCTATTAAAGAAGGTCCAAGGCTATAACCTTGGACCTTTGCGAAGGATTTCAAAACATTTACTTCAGAAGTTATAGATACACTGTTGTTGCTTAATTTCAAAGCAACTCTTCCTATTTTGGAATCTGCTAAAAAAACTGTCCCATTCGCTCCATAGCCAAGTTCCTTTAAGATTGTATATTGCTTGTTATGCCACTTTCCTTTTATTACTGTTCCACTATTTATTTTAAATTGACTCTTCGATGTATTCATCATCACTTGAAATCAAGCTCCTTAATGAGCGCTTATGCTTAAAGTAACGAATGGCTTCCTTTAAAGCTGGACCTGTTGGTGTAATGCCTCCTGTCGATAACTTTGGAAAGATACTTGTTAAAGATTCAAGACGAGGTGTCCAATCCATTAATTTTTCGACATCTTTCTTTTTCCCGGGAAATACAAACACAGAGTAGCGATTCTCGCCAGATCGAGCATTCAAGCTTAAAGATAGATCAAGCAAAGCTTCTTTTACAGTTGGTAGTTTATGTTTCATACTAGCGCTTGTATCTAGTAATACTAGCACTTCCAGCTCAACAGTTTCCCCCAGTTCGTCCACAACCTCCATTACCTCTCCTCTTTTTTCGGGAGGAAGATCCTCCATCGTCTTAGAGGAACCTAATATTTGCTGAAGCTCTTTATTTACTACCCCTTGGAGTGTTTGGGTCATCGCCTTTTTTGTTACCATTTGGACAGTCTGACTTAACTGCTGTGCATAAACCACTTGACTAACACCGCCTCCAGAGAGTGCAATGCCTTCAATTTCTTTCATCCCCTGCTCATCAATTGTATCTTGTTCCATTACCCCAATAACATTTACTGTAATTCCTTGTTCATTTGCTAATGCTGCCATTGCGACAGGATCTTCTCCTTTATTAGAACATCCATCTGTGATAAGCAAAATCTGCTTTAACGTACCTGTTTTCATAAATATCTCCCCTCCATCTTTATGAGTTAGTCCCATTCTCGACGAAAAGAGAAGTATTTATACCTGTTCTGAAGGATAAACAGATTAGTATAATAAAAAACTAACAAACAGTATTTTTCTCCTACTGAATGTTAGTCCATTTAAATTTTTATAGAACTAGAAGGACCATTTTAAACTGACAAATTTAGTTTGCAATTTGCTTAAAGCCTTTTACTGGAATGGACGCCCACTTTGGAATATTATGGTCGATTTTCGCAACTAATACGGTCATGTCGTCTTCAATTAACCCTAAGCGGGAGCGGATAACCTCCTCCATAATTAAATCTGCTACCTCTTGAGGGTTCTCTGTTTTTAATTCCTTAATTTTTCTCTTCATCCAAATCTCAAAGTTTTCAACATGTTTTGGTCCTTCAAACACACCATCACTCATCATAATGAGAAGATCTCCAGCCTTTAATTGTTCACTCACAACATCCACATCAAATTCTTGCAGGATTCCCATTGGCAAATTACTTGCCTGTATTTTCATAACCTTTGACCCTCTTTTGATGAAACTAGGTGTAGAGCCAATTTTCAGAAATTTGACTGCTGCGTTTTGGAGATCAATCATTGCTAAATCCAGTGTGGAAAAAATTTCATCCGTTGTTCGCAAAGAAAGAATAGAATTAATTGATTTTATCGCTACTTGTTCTTCAATCCCTGATTGCAGAATTTTTTGCAATAATTGAAGGGTCTCTTCACTTTCTACATGTGCCCGCTTCCCATTCCCCATTCCATCACTAATTGCCATAGCGTATTTACCTAAACCTAGTTCAATAGTAGAGTAGCTATCTCCTGAAATAAACCCGCCATCCTTTGCTGCATGCGCAACACCAGTCTCTATTGTATAAGCTTTTGCTGACCGGAATGTTGCATGACTATAGTCTTTGGAATACTCAGAAACCTCCTCTTTATTTACAATAATGGTCTCGCCAAGAATATCGGATAGCATTGGTGCAATTAGTTTTTCACATTCTCCGTAGCCTGTATTGTATGGAATAGTGATATCGATATCTACATTTCCTTGTTCCAAGCTGTATATTTCAACATTTTCAATATGAATGCCAAACTCTTGAATAGCTTCTAGGATTAATTCCTCCTGCTTGTAGTGATTTTCTCTTTCTCTTTGAATTTCTTTCGCAAAATCACCCATTACCTCAGAAACACCGAGCAATTGATCTGCAACTAATTTTCTGCTTTCCTGTACTTGTTTTTTTAATTTTTGATTTGCCTGATACAATGTCAATTCTTGATGGATTGCATCTGTCACCTTCTTCGACCTTGTACAATGCTTATCCCACTCCCTTTGAAGGCTAGAGGAAATATTCCCACCAGTATCAGCCATTTCAGTCATAATATCTTTCATATAGTCATAGGTTGTATTAAAGTTACGTGCCCAGCAATGTTCTTTACGAAAACATGTCTGACACGTCTTTTCTGTCACATTGCTTAAAAAGTAGTCTAGCTCCTTGTCTTCTTCCTCTATCATTTCACTTATATTTGTGGGAGAAAAACTTTTAGAGAGTGCTTGAAATACATTGGAAAACTGAGATACTCTTTGAGCTGTTACATCTCTCATTTTTCTCATATATTGCTGTTGTTCTTGGGAATATTCTGCTGTTCCTGGTATATGCTTTGCTATGCGTGAGGTTAAACTTCTCGGTGTCATAAGAAATAGGAAAACAGCTATAGTTGTTTCCATCAATGAAACAGATAGGACGCCCCCACCTTCTCCATACATGCCAATAAGGAGAGTAGCAATAAATAAACCAAGTGCTACACCGATTTTCTTTCCTTCTTTCAGCAATCCACCTAGAAGACCAGAAAAAGCCAATAAGCTCATATGATAGAAGCTAGAGATGCTTGCAAGACTAAAAATTAATCCGGTAACAACGCCAACAGTCGAGCCAATAGTGGCCCCTGCAATAAAGGAAAAGAGGAGAACTAAATAACGAGACATAATATGTTCAATCGATAAGCCATAAACAGCCCAGCCAATTGTTCCAGTCATAATAGAAGCTAGCATAATGATAAGACAGACAATTTCTTCTGTTTTAAGGGCTTGTCTTCTTTTATTGACCGTGAGTAACGGCAGACTTTGTAAAAAAATTAATGTAAGTATATAGCCAAGACTTCCTTCTACAAACGCTAACATTCCACCATACAGTGTAAAACCATTTGTTAAAAGATAGGCTTTCACTAAGCTGCCTAAAAAGACTAGTCCAAACACAAATAATGGTACAAGTTGCTGCTCTTTATTTTTCCAATTTAAAATGATTTTATAGCTAATCAAAAAGAAGAAAGACAAGACAAAATTAGAAGCTGCCTCTGTTACCCCTAAAGTAGCAGCACCGGCTATTAATCCAATAAGCGCGAGTGGTGCTTTATCTTTCCTTGATAGATATACTGCTGCAAAAAATGGAAGAGCAAAAGGAGTAAGTTGTCCTAATATTAAGGCTCGTCCAAGTAAAAAACCGAGAATTAATAGTAAAAAGCCTTTTACTAAAAAGAAGTTTTCTACTTTTGTATAAAATTTATGAACTAATGAACTGAAGCTATCCCGTGACTTCCCAAAATCAACTTCACCAATCGGATCGATTATATCCCTTTCCACTTTCTCCATAAACCACACTCCCTAACAAGTATCGTTGCTCCACATTATAGAAGGTAGATATTTAAAAGTTTGTCAAAATAACGAAGCAGTTCCAATCTTTCGCTCGACTTCTTTCCTCCAATTTTTTATGGAAATACAAAATTCGATAGATTCCTTCTATCCAGGAAAAAGTAGTTACTTTATAATTAGTGAGCCTTATCAACAGACAAGCTTAATATAAATGGTCTTTTCTACTGTCACTTTTTTTATATTTCTTGCTTGTTTTTGTCATTTCATGCAATATGCTTTTTGGTCTTTCTACTCATTAACAAGTGCTTAAACATACATTAAACTACCCTATTAAATAAATGTCTAAAATCTATTGACATTGCGATTATTTATTTGTATTATATTAATTGTCTTGTTAATATTATGGCGGTGTAGCTCAGCTGGCTAGAGCGTACGGTTCATACCCGTGAGGTCGGGGGTTCGATCCCCTCCGCCGCTATCCAAAAAACCACGTAAAAAAATTTACGTGGTTTTTTTGTATTCTTTTTTACTGCATAGCTGAACAGACAAACTTCCTATAAAAATATAAAAAGCAAGCCAAATTGGCTTGCCTAAGCTATGGGAATATATAAACGATAAACCCTGCTATCTATTTGGTTATTCAGCAGCAAGTTACCCTCGTCTAGCGCCTCTTCCCCCGCGTTTCGACTCAGTATTTCGTTTCAGAGAAGCTAATCGATCTTCACTGTCTTTTAAGAAACGAGCCATTTTAGATTCGAAATTCTCCTTAGGAGCACGATTTTCATTTGATTTTGCATTACGTGACCTTTGAGAATTCCCTCCGGAATAGCCGCCTCTTGATTCTCTTCTTTCTCCGCGTTCGTATTGTGGTCTTTCTGGTCTCTCAGGTCTTTCTGGTCTATCTTTTGCTTTCTTAATAGATAGTCCAATTTTTCCATCTTTCTCGACATTAATCACTTTCACTTCGACTTCATCGCCTACTTTTAAGTGATCATTAATGTCTTTTACATAATTGTCTGCGACCTCACTAATATGAACAAGACCTGTTGCGCCTTCTGGGAGCTCAACAAACGCACCAAAATTAGTAATTCCTGTTACCTTTCCTTGTAACTTGCTGCCTACTTCGATTGACATAAAAAAGTTTTGCCTCCTTAAGGATATAAAAAATCGTACTTACTTATATTATACAGAATGGAAAAAAAGAGTGTCAATATTACTGCTGACCTTATTATTTTCCAGTTGTGTTTTTTGCATCTTTTTCAGGGATATTAAAAATAATTTCCCCTTTTTGTGAAAGTAATAAGTCTTTCCTTGCTAATTTAGCTAAATACTCTTCATCATTTAACTTAGCAATTTGGTCTTTTAGGTCTGCCTCTTTCTTTTCTAATGCAACAAGTTGTCCATCTAACTTTTCTTTCTCTGCTCTTTTCTCTTTTAAAGTGGAGCTTTGTGATATGAGTGTGGAAATCATGATAAAGCCAATAACAGCAGCACATACAAAGAACGTTGTCAGCCTGCGCATCAATAGCTTTTTCTTTCTAGCTCCACTAAGACTATTAGCTTGATGCTGTAAATTATATTCTGTTGGAAATGTTGTAACATCTGGTTTTCTTATGGCACTCATATGAGGCTCCTCCTTTCCATTATTTTTTTCTTTTAGCCATCCATTGTTTCAAATAGTTCTTTATTTCAAAGTAATATCCTGCCAATTTATTAAAAATTCTCTCGACGAATAATTTACCCTTTTTCGGCACAATTAGCCACAGCAGGGATAAAAGCCATTCAATTGGTTTAAAGAGTATTCCTATGATAAATCTTAATGTCCTAATTATACCATTGACAAGTGCCATAAGTCCCTTACCTAGAGCAATTATTATCGACAAAAGGAAGAAAATGATAGATTTAATTGGCTTATATACAATATTTACACCTATTCTAAGGAGAAAACGATAAGCATGGACACAAAAAGAAATAATTCCTTTTAATAATTTAAGGTAAAGAGTTTGAAATAAACTTTTGTACATAGCAAAACCTAATAGCAATGCTAAAGCCAAGTAAATGCGAACTTCTCCTTTGTTTACTAGAAAAAGAACATAAAACATAAGAAGAGCTTGCAAAACCCAAAAAAGGATATCATGGATAAAAACAATACTTCTTTTCCTTTTTGGCCTTTTCAAGAAGTATTGATATGTATCTAAACTTATTCCAAAGAATAGACCCATGCTAACCATTGCCAGCATGGTCATAAATTGTGTAGATAGTGTCATCGGAATATCTTGCTAAAGAATCCCTTAGCCTTATCTCCACTTTGATCGTCCACATAAACTAAATCAAATACCTTACCTTTAATAGAGACGATTCCCTTTTCTACATCAAGGTTTTTCATTTGCAGATTTTGACCGCGAATAGATAAAAATCCCATTACTGTTTCTAATATGAATTCTTCGTTATCAAAACTCTCTACTTGCTTTACACCCGTAATATCAAGCAGCTTTCTTCCTCTCATAATCACATCATGGTCTACAGTATTACTTTTGGTCATATTTGATTCATGATATTGGCTCATCATTATCCCTCACAATCCATTAGTACAATCTCTACTTGTACAAATATATGTGAGGAATCCTTATTTTAGAACAAGCCTTATAAGCGAAGAAAATAACCCTACTTTGTTTATTGCCATCTATATCGATTACTAAACTTAAGAAAGTGTTTCTTCTTTAATTATTTTATACATATTGGCAGCATCTTCTTTTTTCGTGGATTCCTGCAACATTTCCACCTTAGCTGTAACTAGCTTTTGCCCAAAACGAACCTGTAGCTCATCGCCGACCTTCACATTTGTGCTTGCTTTCGCCTGCTGTCCATTCACTAAAATTCTTCCTTGATCCGCAACTTCCTTTGCCAATGTTCTTCGTTTAATTAAGCGCGAAATTTTCAAGAATTTATCCAGTCTCATCCTAATAGCTCCTTCATATTGTTATTTTTTCTTTGCTTCATTCCAAAATTGGTCTAATTCTTCTAAATTCATTTGGCTCCATTCCTTCCCAGACTCTTTTACCCTTTCTTCTATATAAGAAAAGCGCTGTATAAACTTTTTATTTGTCCGGAAGATGGCTAATTCTGGATCCACTTTATAAAACCTAGCAATATTTACAAGCGAAAACAAAATATCACCAAATTCACTTTCTATTTGTTCATTATTATTAACCTCTTTTAATTCCTCTTGAAACTCCAGAATTTCCTCTTTTACCTTTTCCCAAGCTCCTTCTACATTCGGCCAATCAAATCCTATCTTTGCCGCTCTTTTTTGCAGTTCATAAGCTTGCATTAAGTTAGGCAACGCACTATTTATTCCCTCTAAAACAGACTCCCTGTCCGTTTTTTCTTCTTGTTTTTTCGCATTTTGCCAATGTTTCATCACATCATCAACAGAATCTGCTTGTTCTTCTCCAAATACATGTGGATGTCTACGAATCATTTTATCGGAAATCCCTTCCAATACATCATCAATAGAAAAATAACCTTCATCTTCTCCGATTTGACTATGAAGCATCACTTGCAATAACACGTCTCCAAGCTCTTCAATAATGTGGTCAATATCTCCTTCATTAATGGCTTCAATTAATTCATAGCTTTCTTCCAGTAAATATTTCCGTAAGCTTTCATGGGTTTGCTTTTTATCCCATGGGCAGCCATTTGGTCCACGAAGCTCTGCTATTATCTGCCTCAGTTGAGAAAATTCTTTATATAAGAATTTTTCTTCCTGAACAGGAGGCACATATATGCTTGTTAAATTATTTAAATCTACCTCTCTATCCAACTCATGCAGCTCTATTTCTTTTATCTTTTCTAGACTGCTTCCCGCTGCAGTGACAATCTTAATTGGATAATCATATGGCAGCATATCCATTAAGGTTAACTTCACTTCCGATGCAGAAAAAGTATCATATACCTGGCCAATAATCAAATGATTTCTAAGCTGAATACTTGCTCGATTAAGAGCAGTTCCGTCTAGCAGCTGAAAGCCCTCAATTGGATCAATTCGCAATGCCTGAAAAATACTGTCTAAAAAGCTTTGACCCCCAGCAATTTCGATAGAGGCAATTCCTTCTTTATCTTTTTCTATTAAGAGTTGTACTGTTTTCTCTGCAACAAGCGGGTGACCTGGAACAGCATAGACAATATCCATCTCTTTTGCTTTTTCTAAAAGGAATTCAACAATCTCCTCATATACGGCTTCAAATTGATTATGTTTTTCATAAATAGAATCAAAGGAATAAAAGGTTATTCCCTCTTGCTTAAGCGTTGAGATAACGGGATGATCCTTCGTCCGGACATATACAGTTTTATTGTCATCAATTAAGCTGCGATAGACACCTAACGGCAGCTGGTCTATATCCCCAGCTCCTAATCCAATAATTTTTATTTGACTCATTTTATTTCCTTCCTTTTTTCGGTAAAAACCATTTTAGTTTACTTCCTAATGGTAATAATGATAATTCCTTTTCTTTAAAAACATTTCCTCGCAACACGAGTGCCACATATATTATTCCACCTATTACTACCCCGGATACTGCTTGAATAGCGCTTTTAATCCGGTCATGCTCGATCCCTTCAAGCAGTATAGAAGTAAGTGGTATATATCCTCTCAGTACAAGTAACATAACTAGACTCGCACCACTTATAATCATTATCTGTTTTAAACTAATAAGCGGTTCTTTGACTATTTTTTTCAATTTTACTGCCATTAAAATTAGAATGATAGATAATACAATAAGCGATGCATAGGCTGCTCCATCTATCCCAAAGGCAGGAATGAGCACAATGTTAAGAACATACTTCCCTATAAAACCTAATACAATCAAAAGGGCTGGATAGAAAGATTGCCCTAAGCCTTGAAGAACGGCCATTATCGTTGCAATAATAGCATTAAGGAATATTACAAAAAACAGAACAGTAAGCACTTCTGAACCGGCATCATTCTTAAACAGCATGCTGTTTGTCTCTCGAATAATCCCAATTAGCCCTACAGTCGCTCCAAGTCCAATAAAAAAACTGACTAAAAGAGAGAAATGGATATTTCTCATAAGATCCCTCTTACTTGTCTTTTGGCGATTCTTTGTAATAAGCGGGACAATACTTAAAGCCATCGAAGTAGAAATGATACTTCCAATTTGTATGAGCGGCTGCCCTCTATCATAAATTCCTTTCATCACTTTGGCCTTTTCATCAGCCATGCCATTTCCCATTAATAAGGAATATAAATTCAATGAATCTGCTAGTTGCAATAACACTAAAAGCATACTACTAATAGAAATAGTTATGCCCTCATATATTACTCTTTTACAAAGAATACGATTCTCCTTTTCAAAAAGAAGCGAAAAGTGAAAAAGCGAAAAAGAAAGGGCGGATTTCCTATAAAAATAAATTAAGACGAACAAGGAGAGTAAGCCCCCGACAATAGAGCCAAACATAGCACCTGCCCCAATGGCATATAAGGAGTAACCTTGATAAGAAAAAAACACAGCGACGAACAGAATAATCCCTACTCTGATTAATTGTTCGCCCACCTGTGAAACTGCTGTCGGAATCATATTTCCTTCCCCTTGGAAAATCCCTCTCAAAATAGCAATCAAAGGGGAAAACAGAAACGCAAAAGAAATAACTTTCATTAAGGATGCCAGATGAGGATCTCCCATCCAAGAGGCAAGTCTTCCTGCATTAAAAAATAGAGCTAGAAAAGCTATCATGCCAATGGGAACAAATAAGAAAAAAGAGGAACTCACAAGTCTATTTATACCTGATTGATTCCCCTCTACTTTCATTTCCATATACAATTTTGATAGTACGACTGGAAAACCATATGTAGATAAAGCAATAATTACCCCATAAAAAGGATAAACTTGCTGATAGATATAAAAGCCTTTATCACCAACAATATTTTGAAACGGTATTCGATATACAGCACTTAGTACTTTAGTTATTAAGGCAGCTATCATGAGAATAAAAGCGCCTTTAAACCAGACATTTGATTGCGAAGTCTTCACATGTCTAGCTCCTTCCATAATTACTTTCGCTAGTATTATAGCATAGTTAGATGGAAGATGTATCCTTGCACATAACACTTTTTCCACAAATTAACATAAAAAGAGGAGGGGGACATAATTGTTTAAGTCAAATTTAACCCCGAACAATTATACGTAAACAAAATTCGTATAATTGTCCGAGGCTTTTATCTATTTTATGAAAGAGGGGTTGTGGTAATCACCCGCAGACTGAATACACTTCGCTTCCCATGGGGCGAGCGCCAAGCCTCCTCGGCGCATAGAGTGTCTGTAGCGTAATGGAACGAATTGGTTTCACAACTAAATTAGAGGTTGTTCATCTTTATCCATTATATATTTTGTTTTTTCCCAGCCACGCCTAAAAACAAATCCCCTTATTACATAATGCTTATCAAGATAATAATAAGCATTGGTAGAAAAACAATGACATACCCAATTGGATTAGCAAAGTTTAATGTCCAGCCAACACCAAAACGCTTCTCCACAAAAATAGAAGGATCACTTTTATTAAAATAAAATAAACCACCTTTCCAATAGCTATCTCCATCAAAAGATGAGATTTCTTTGGTGTCCTGTTCTTCTCCCTCCGCTCCGCGATTTAATCTTTCTAATTTAATCGTAAAGAAAATTGCTCCAATTAATAAAGATAAGGTAATAATAATTGGAATAAGAAAGACTAAGTGATCACTGAAGATATTATCGTATAAAATTGTTAATTGTAACAATATGATAGGAACCGTTATAGCAATAGACGTAAGAAGAAAGAACCAGCTTGTATATTTGCGATACTTTAGCTGTCTAAGTTTAGATGCTTGTTTATTATTGGCACTTATTTTAATCCCTGATTTTTTAGTGGCGCTGTTTATACTTAAGAACATAATCTGCATAACCAGTAAAATCAATAGCATGGACACACCAGATATAGGCGTCTTCTTCGTAAATCGATCAGCTTTTCCAGACAATCCCCAGTGTACAGGTATTTCCGCTGGTAATAAATGATACTGTGTTGCCGTAAAGACCAAAAATCCTACCGTAATAATTATTGGAATAAGAAATACATACCACGGGAGCATCTCATCCTTTTGTCTAACTCCAATTTCTGTTACATTTATTTCTTTTAGCTCCTCCTCCCACTTATTCTCTGCTTTTAGTGCCATCATTTTTCCGTGAAAGTAAAAGTAGAGACTTAAGCTCCAAAACAAAATAGCAAACAGCAAAACGGTTCCACCAATCGCTACTTGATCTGCTTGAATATTATTCGCAGCTTGCCAAATATAATAAGCTATAATCCCAATAAGAGAAGGAACGATAACGAAGAGAGAATATCGTCTTTTATAGGTTGAAATTTGCGGATTATTTACTTGTTTGTTGGGAATGGTTACCCCAAATACAACTGTTTTTCGTACTAGAAAAGGCATAGCCGCTTCAAAAAAAACAGTAATGATGATCATACTAATAAAAATAATGGTTTCCATTTTTTTATTCCTCCTTTAATTTATGGATAATGGATTGTATTAACCCAGTTATTTCTTTTTCCTTCATTCCTATTACTAACGCCTCCACAATCATTGGTTTTAAGCTATTTGAAATTCTGTCCTGCTCTTCTTGGGTTGGAATCCCATTGTTTGTTCGAATGATTGCACCAGATTTAGGAATAATTTGAATAAGCCCCTTTTTTTCGAGAGCATGATAACTTTTATTCACAGTATGCATATTGACACCTAAATCAGCGGCCAGTGAACGAACAGATGGTAACACATCACCATCCTGTAATTCTTGCCTAATTATCCCTATCATGATTTGCATAGTAAGTTGTTCATAGATGGGCATTTCCAATTCAGGATTTATTTGTATATACATCATTAATCACCTCATACTGTTATATTCTCATTATAACAGATTTGTTCTACTTTTAGTAGAACAAATTTCATCCTAGAGTGCTATTCTTTTCGTAAACAAAAAAAGTCGACAGCTCTTTCCCGAGTTTGTCGACTTTTAAAATATATGGTTTAGTAAAAATGTTAGGCTAACCTTATGATTCCATTTGGCGAGCTAAAAATCCTGCTGCGGTTTCAACTGCCTTTTTCTCTACATCACCAAGTGAATCCTCTTTTGCGAAAATGACAACTGCCCCAATTGGATCACCATTTGCAATAATAGGACCAATGGTATAGGCAGAAATCGTTTCAGTAGTACCATCAACTAAGGATACTTGGTCTTGTTGATTCATCAGTATGGACCCTCTATCCTCCATTGCCTTTTCCACTACACTACTAATGTTCTTATTTAAATAGTCCTTTTTCGATCCACCCGAAACAGCGATGTAAGAATCTCTATCACAAATTAGCACAGCATTTCCTAAACTATCATAGAGAGCCTCAGCATATTCCTTAGCAAAATCGCTTAATTCACTTATAGGTGAATATTTCTTTAAAATTACTTCTCCATCTCGATCAACAAAAATCTCTAATGGATCCCCTTCGCGAATTCGTAATGTTCTTCTGATTTCTTTTGGGATAACGACACGACCCAAATCATCGATTCGACGCACAATTCCAGTTGCTTTCATTCCGTGTTGCCTCACTTTCATCAGATGATTTTTTTTAAATTGGCGAAAGCATTCTCACTATACATGAAATGTTCACCATATTTAAACATAGTATCTTTCATATGGTAAGTTCTATACATTAATCATGCAAAATTTTCTCTAGGTAGCTTTATTTTCCTTTTTGAATATTTCAAGAAGGAAAAAGATGATTTACCATATTATCAATTTTACCTCCCGGATTGGGATAAACCATTTATTTATTATTGTATTTACTTAGATGTCATTCCAAAGAAAATCTACTATTGTTATCTATATTGTTTATACCCTTGTCCCCCTATATTAAACATCCTATTCACGCTATTTTCTTTATAAAATAGGGAAATGGAAAGGAAGGTGCACAAAGAATAGCTAATGTGGAAAGATGGGTAATCTATATAACGATTTCAATAATAACTGGTTTCTCATATAGTATTTATAAGCCAATTGTGGAGAACACTTTCCAAATTAGAGGATTTTAGATCTTTGAAAATGAAAAACCCAAATGATTATACGAAATGTTATTAGCATCCGTATAATCATTCGGGTTTCTCCTTTGTGGGAATACTTACATTCCAATCACAAGACTGTAAGGAAACTCATCCCTATTATTTAGTAACTTGTTCTGGTTCTTTTTTAAATGTATTTAATGCTTCTACCATTTCATGGCAAGCCTTCAGCCACTTTTCTTTTTCAACACCCTTTACATGGAAGATCATTTTTAATTTTCTTCCTTCCATACCAAGACCAATCATTCGACCATACTTAGAACTCTTCTCAAATATTTTTTGGCCATCCATACGGTCGCTTCCATGTTCCGATAATAAAATAAGTACTTCATCCTTCGTCTGCTTGATCAACTCTACTCCTGCTTGCTTTCCATAAATCTTCATTTCTGTAATTTTGAAAAGATACGAAACTTCTTCTGGATAGTCTCCAAAACGATCAATTAATTCTTCTCTTAGCTCTTCCATATCCTCTAAGGAAGTAACACCTCTAAAACGCTTATACATTTCAATTTTTTGCTGTCCATCATTAATGTAAAAATCAGGAATATAGGCATCTATATCTAAGTCGATTTCAATCGTCTGCCTTAGTTCTTCACTAATTGTTCCTTTTCTCTCTTCAATAGCTTCTTTTAGCATTTGAGAGTATAAGTCAAACCCGACTGAATCAATAAATCCATGTTGTTGGGCACCGAGAAGATTTCCTGCACCACGAATAGTCAAATCGCGCATGGCAATTTTAAAGCCAGATCCTAACTCCGTAAACTCTTTGATTGCTTGCAATCTTTTTTCTGCGACCTCTGTTAGAACTTTATCCTTCTTATACGTAAAATATGCATAAGCTACTCGATTCGAACGTCCAACCCTGCCTCGTAATTGGTATAATTGCGACAGCCCCATACGGTCTGCATCCTGGACAATTAGTGTATTTACATTTGGTATATCTACTCCTGTTTCAATAATCGTCGTACTTACTAAAACGTCATATTCCCCTTCTAAAAACCCAAGCATTACTGATTCTAATTCATTTTCTGTCATTTTCCCGTGAGCATAAGTAACTCTGGCGTCAGGCACCAACATTGAAATTTCCTCAGCCTTTCTCTCAATGTCTTCAACCCGGTTATACAGAAAATAAATTTGGCCATTTCTGGCAAGTTCTCTTTCAATCGCTTCTCTTACAAGTCCACCGTTATACTCCATTACATAGGTTTGAATAGGGAATCTATTTTCCGGAGGGGTCTCGATAACTGATAAGTCGCGTACACCTAGCATAGACATATGGAGTGTTCTTGGAATTGGTGTAGCCGTTAGCGTCAATACATCAATATTCGTTTTTAATTGTTTTATTTTCTCTTTATGCGTTACACCAAAGCGTTGTTCCTCATCGATAATCAATAAACCTAAATCTCGATAAGAGATATCTTTTGATAAAATCCGATGCGTTCCTACGACAATATCAATGGTTCCTGCTTTAAGTCCTTTTAGCGTGTCATTTTGCTGTTTTCTCGTTCTAAATCTGCTGAGTAAGCCAATTTCAATTGGATAATCTTGAAAACGCTCTCTCAACGTTTCATAATGCTGCTGCGCTAAAATAGTTGTTGGAACCAAGAAAGCTACTTGCTTTCCATCCGCTATCGCTTTAAAAGCCGCTCTGATTGCAACCTCTGTTTTCCCGTAACCAACATCTCCGCAAAGAAGACGATCCATCGGTCTTTCTCTTTCCATGTCTTTTTTGATTTCATGAATAGACCGTAATTGATCCTCTGTTTCCTGGTAGGCAAATGCCGCTTCAAATTCTCGCTGCATTTCCCCGTCTGGAGAGAAGGCATAACCAACAGAAGCCTCTCTTTCCGCATACAGCTTAATAAGATCATCCGCTATATCTTGAACAGAAGACTCTACCTTTTTCTTTACTTTCTTCCAATCGTTACCGCCTAATTTGTATATTTTTGGTTCTTTGCTCTCTGATCCAACATATTTTTGGACCAAATCAATCTGCTCAACAGGAACGTATAACTTATCATTTCCTTGATATCGTAAATGTAGGTAATCCTTGTGGACACCATTAATTTGAAGTGTTTCAATCCCAAGGTATTTACCAATACCATGGTTAACATGGACTACATAGTCACCAACATTTAACTCAGAGTAACTCTTTATACGCTCTGCATTTGTTAGTTTTTGTCTTCTTTTGGATAACTTTTTAGTCTTTGTCTTAAATAGTTCTTCTTCTGTTATTACCGCTAGTTTTAGGATAGGAAGCTCAAATCCTGACTGCAGATGACCTTCTAATAATTGAATTTTCCCTTCGGAAATCTTCTTAGCGTTTTTTTGAATCATTACTTCCATATCATAATCTTGAAGAACTTGCTCTAACTTTTCTAAGCGCTCCTCACTATTACCAAGCAGAACAACGGTGTAATGATTTTTTTTCCATCTTTCCATTTCTGTCTTCAAAACATTCATTTGCCCGTGGAAATTCTGCATTTGTTTACAGGATACATTTATGATATTTTGCGGATTAGTATTTGGAACATGGCGTAAGAATAAAGATAAATAGACAATTGGCTGTTTTGCCTGATGTAAAAGATGATTGATACTTTGAGATAAGGTTAACCCATGAATAATTTCTCCCTCACCTAACAAGCTTGTATACCAATCAGCTTCTTCTTTCTCAAGCGTGTCATTCATTTCTTGCACTCTACTAATTTCATCGACAATTAAAAAACCGTTACTCGGTAAATAATCTATTAAACTGACATGTTCTCCATAGAGAATGGATAAGTATTTATATAGTTGTTCTGGCTTTTGCCCATTTCTTAGCTGTTCCATTTCCCTGCTAATATTCTGTGTCAGTAACGTTCTTGTCGCTTCATCTTTTATTTTTTTTAAGCTTTGGGCTAAGCCTTTTTCCAGCATAGCCAGCAAGTCGCCGACTGCATTCTCATCATAAAGAATTTCTGTCGCCGGTCCAATGCTTACGTTTTCCTTTTTTTCCTTCGAGCGTTGATCCTCAAGCGAAAAGGCTCTAATCGAATCAATTTCTGTATCAAATAATTCAATACGGAGCGGATCTTCCTCTGTTAATGGATAAATATCTAAAATTCCACCGCGCACACTAAATTCTCCCGGCGATGAAACCATCTCCGAGCGTACATATCCCATATGAACAAGCTTTAATAAAAAGGCTTCTAAATCAAGATCTTGCCCAATTTCAAGCTTTAATTGCGCTTCCTTCCATAACTTTTTTGGAGGAAGCAGCTTTCTCAGACCTGCTACTGGCGCAATCATGATTCCCGACTTTTTTTTCGCCCAATAATTCAATACCTCTATACGCTGAGCCTTTAATTCTGGACTTGCAATACTAATTTCAGCTGCAATTAATTCATTAGCAGGATAGAGAAAAACGTCCTTTTCGTCCACTATATTGGTAATATCATCGTATAGCTTTTGCGCCTGTAATAAATTATGAGTCACAATTAATAATGGCTTCTTTGTTTTTTCATAAATTGAAGTCATATATAAAGTACGTGCTGAATTGGAAAGTCCTGAAACTAATTGTTCATGTAATCCAGCATCTAGTCCTGAAATGACATTTTGTATATCTTCTTGCTGTTTAAATAATTGTTTTAGCCCTAACAAAAAATTTTCCCTCCCATTCGAAAGCAAAAGACACCATAAAATGGTGTTGAGCTAGTTTTTTCTTATTTTTTAGTAAAGTATATGACTTCCTGCTTGCTAGCTCTTTTTATTTTCAACGTGCATCCATTCCTGATAATTTGTTCTTATCTTACACGATATATCTATGATTGCAATCTATTTATTTCCTAATTAATGACTAGTTACTATTAATCCTTCAGCTCATGCCCCTTAAGCAGAATGGAATCATGCTTATCATGACATCATTTAAAAAAAGATGAAAGAAAATACTCCTTAATGTTGTTATATACGAGATATCTTGCCTATATTCCTGCTACCCGCAAGAAAACAAATATATAGACAACGGAAAAATGCTTTGGATTATTCCAAAGCTTTTTCCGAATTAAAAAACAATCCTCTAATGAATCAAATAATCATTTTCATAGTAGCCTGGGTTTTTTGACAATGATTCTTGGCAGTCCTCACAAATAGACTTTACCTCAATATCACCTGTTTGATGATATTGAATCATTTCTGATCGATCTTCGTCCGATAAATGATCAAATCCTAAGCGATTTGCTGCAATGGACTCTGTATCAAGTGTTCCCATATGCACACCACAATGTCTGCAATGATAATGTATAGCCATCCCTAGGCCTCCTTACTAGCACATTAATATTGCTAGTATTCACCTATTCGGATGTAAATATAACCAAAATAAGCGGATGGTTCTCTATCTTACTGGATATTATATTTATTCATTACTTGTAAAAAGGGTTCTTCTGCCCATTGGACACACGCATCTGCACATTTTTTTATGGTTCCCTCTAATATGTCCATTTCTTCTTTAGTAAATTTTCCAAGGACATAATCAACTACTTTCATTCCATTTTTAGGACGATCAATTCCAACTCTTATACGATTGAACTTTTCTGTGCCAACATGAAGAATAGTTGACTTAATCCCATTATGTCCGCCAGAGCTTCCTTTTTGTCGAAGTCGGATTCTTCCGACTGGCAGATCTAGGTCATCATAAATAACGACTAAATCTTCTGGCTCTAGATCATAGTAATCCATAATTGGACGAATAGACTCCCCAGAAAGATTCATATATGTAAGCGGCTTTAATAAAATCATTTTTTCACCGCCAATAACTCCTATTCCATAATTTCCTTTGAATTTTGCCTTATCTAATGGAATATTATAATGACTTGATAAAAAATCAATTACTTCAAATCCAATATTATGTCTTGTTCTATCATATTGCTTCCCTGGGTTACCAAGACCTACAATTAATTTCATATGAATCCCCCTGCTTTTTCATTCTATACTCCTATATCATACAAGAAAAAGGTTTGGCCAATAGAATGCTAATCGGTCAAACCTTTTTCTTGCTTTTGCTTTTCTAGAAATCCCTTTCTAAAAAAGTACAGGGAGAATACATTTAGATAAATCGGATTATTCTTCAGCTGTTTCTGGCTCTGTTTCTCTGCCTTCCACATTATCCGGCATACCTTCTTCTTGTTGTTCTCCTGTACTAATTTCTTCTTCCTGTCTTGGTGCAAGAATTGATGCGATAACTTCCTCTTTTTCGTGGTTAATTTCTATTTTATCATAACCCTTCACATCTCCGACAGTAATCGTATCTCCTACCTGAAGCTCTGTTACATCAATATCAATACTAGATGGGATATCATTAGGCTTTGCTGTCACTGTTACTTCGTGTAAAGCCTGCTGCATAACGCCGCCATCTTTTACTCCAGCAGCTTCCCCCACTAAAGATACTTTTACTGGTGCACTGATAGCCTTTGATAAGTCTACCGCTAAAAAATCCACATGTATAATGCCTCGCTTAATTGGATCAGCATCATACTCATTTAAAACGACATTATAATTTTCCCCATCAATATCTAGTGAAATAACGCCATTTCTTCCAACTTCACGAATCGTTTTCAAGAAATTAGCCTCACTCAAGGAAATTGCCGTATTTTCTATTTTTGATCCATAAACAATACCTGGAATTTCTCCATTATTTCTTAATTTTGTTAAGCTTGAATGTTTGTCCATCGTACGTTTTTTTGCCTGTAAAGTTGTTGTCATGATTTCACCTTCCATTATTTTATCAAATGAACACTCTTATATAAAAAATGCCCTAAATGGAAGATATTTAAACATAAAGAATTTGCTTTCTGTTTAAAGGAAAGGCACAATACCAATAGCCGCCTGCCTTTTAGACAAGCGACTAATCTGAATGATATAAAGGGTTCTATCAATCAAATAAGAAACTTACTGATTGGTCTTGGTGAACACGTAAAATCGCTTCACCTAATAGGTCAGCAACTGATAATTGAATAACGTTAGCTGAAAGTTTCTTTTCACCCAATTCGATAGAATTTGTTACAACTAATTCTTTGATTTTAGAATTATTAATTCTTTCCATTGCAGGTCCTGACAAAACAGGATGTGTACAGCATGCATAAACCTCTTTTGCTCCATTTTCTGCGAGAGCATTGGCACCAAGTGTAATGGTTCCAGCTGTATCAATAATATCATCAATAAGGATAGCAATTTTCCCTTCGATATTACCAACAATATTCATAACTTCCGCAACATTTGGCTTTGGACGTCTTTTATCAATAATAGCAATTGGCGCCTTTAATCGTTCTGCAAGTTTTCTTGCTCTTGTAACCCCGCCATGATCTGGAGAAACAATCACAAGCTCTCCATCGAATTCACGTTGACTGAAGTAATTACCAAGGATTGGCACACCCATTAAGTGATCAATCGGAATATCAAAGAAACCTTGAATTTGTGGTGCATGCAAGTCTAATGTAATAACACGAGTTGCTCCAGCTGTCTCTAATAAATTAGCTACCAATTTCGCTGTAATTGGTTCTCGTGCTCTTGCTTTTCTATCTTGTCTAGCATACCCATAATAAGGAATTACTAGGTTAATCGTCTTAGCTGAGGCACGCTTCAATGCATCAATCATGATTAATAACTCCATAATATGTTCGTTAACAGGTGCACTTGTTGACTGAATAACATAGACGTCACAACCACGGATACTTTCCTCAATATTAATTTGAATTTCACCATCGCTAAAACGTGTTACTGAACATTTCCCTAATTCTACTCCAATTGAATCGGCAATTTCCTGCGCTAAAGCTGGATTAGAGTTTAAACTGAATACCTTCAAATTTGGATCTAAATTCTTAACTGGCATGCTGAACCTCCACTGGTCTTTTTCCTCTTATAGTACGAAGAATGAAACATATCTATTAAACGAATTATTCTTCCTTTTAACCTATTTATTTACGTTTATAATTCTCTTTATTAACTTGACGTGCACGGGCAATCGAAAGTGCCTCAGAAGGAACATTATCTGTAATGGTGGAGCCTGCTGCAACATAAGCACCTTTTCCAACTGTGACAGGTGCAATCAAATTGGAATTACATCCAATAAATGCGCCATCTTCTATCGTCGTCATAAACTTATTTTTGCCATCATAATTAACTGTAATGGTTCCACAGCCAATATTGACATCACTACCAACATTCGCATCTCCAATATAACTTAAATGAGATGCCTTACTGCCTTTTCCAAATGTCGCTTTCTTGATTTCAACAAAGTTTCCAATCTTCACTTCATCATCAATCATGGATGCTGGACGAATATGTGCAAACGGTCCAATATTCACATCAGAGCCAATGCTGCTATCATGGGCGACAGATTGTTTAATAGCCGTATTATTTCCCACTGTACAATTATTTATTTCTGTATTTGGCCCAATAATACAATCTGCACCTATTACAGTATTTCCTTTAATCATACTTCCAGGATATATAACGGTATCCTCTTTAATTGCTACGTCTGCTTCAATATAAGTATTGGACGGATCAATTATCGTCACGCCATTCCGCATATGCTGTTCATTGATTCGCTTTCTCATGATTGATTCTGCTTCAGATAAAGCAATCCGGTCATTCACACCAATTGTTTCATTGAAATCTGTGGTTTGGAATGCACTTACTGTTTCTCCCTGCTTTTTTAAAATCTCAATAACGTCTGGCAGATAGTACTCTCCTTGAACATTTTCATTGGAGACATTAGCCAACGCCTGAAATAGCAGTGCATTATCAAATACATAGGTACCTGTATTAATTTCTGTTATTTTTCTTTCTTCATCCGTTGCATCCTTGTGTTCTACAATTTTCTCTACTACTCCCATTGAATTACGAATGATTCTGCCGTACCCATCTGGCTTACTTGCCTTTGCCGTTAAAATGGTTGCCTTCGCTCCTACTTTCTCATGGTGTAAAAAGAGTGCTTCTATCGTTTCACTTGTCATAAGTGGCGTATCCCCGCATATAACGAGTGTCACTCCTTCTTTGTCTACAAGGAGATCTTTTGCTTGTATTACTGCATGTGCCGTTCCAAGCTGTTCTTTTTGATTTACGTATTTCACACTATTACCAAGCTGTGCTTTTACTTTTTCTGAACCGTGGCCAATTACTGTTACGATTGAATCCACTTGTAGCTTTTCCACTTGATCTACAACGTGCTGTACCATCGGTTTCCCACAAACAGGATGAAGTACTTTATAAAGTTTTGACTTCATTCTAGTACCCTGTCCTGCGGCTAAAATCACTGCGTAACGAGTTGTCATTCACAGGCCTCCAATAACCTTTTTATCCACTAAAAAATATATCTCAAATACATCTTGATTTCAAGGAAGGATTCACATTTTATGTATGCTTCTTTATAAAAGCTGTTTTATTAATTGTAACATTTTCTTTTTTCCCTATAGAGAATACCTTCGCCAACCATGAGAAAGTGATAAACCTTATCTATTTTATGATACTAAAAGAACAAATTGTTTTCATTGGAAAATCAAGGGGTAAATAGGAGAGAAATAGAAATAAAAAAAGAGCCTTACTCTTAGGAAGTAGGCTCTAGCTGCAGATTATTTTAGGAAGCTCCAGCTTCTTCAAATTCAATTTCTAATTCACCCAGGCGGTGGTATTCTGCCAAAACTGCTTCCTGGATTTTTCCTCTTGTACCAGAGTTAATTGGATGAGCGATATCCCTAAACTCACCATCTGGAGTTCGTTTACTTGGCATCGCTACAAATAGTCCGTTATTTCCGTCAATTACCCTAATATCGTGAACAACAAATTCATTATCTAGTGTAATAGAGGCAATAGCTCTCATACGTCCATCCGTGTTAACTCGGCGTAGCCTTACATCAGTTACTTCCATCCTGTTCACCACCTTTACTAGAAGATAAAATCTAGTTATTAAATTCAACAGAATTTTCATAACTCCTTCTTTTAGGTGAAATTTTTTAGAATATTTAGGAATAAAGTAAAGAAAAAGTGCCGAAAAGTGATAAAATCTTCTGTTTTTCCACTTATTCTCCGACTATCCTCCTTCAGGAAGCAACTTATTTACAAAGCGCAATGACTTCGATTTCAACTAATACATCTTTAGGGAGCCTAGCTACTTCTACACATGAACGAGCGGGCTTATGTGTAGAGAAATATTCTCCATACACTTCATTGATTGCTTGAAAGTCTTCCATATTTTTAATAAATACAGTCGCTTTCACAACTGTTTCAAAGGAAGCACCTGCCTCTTTAAGAACAGCTGCTAAGTTTTTGAATACTTGATGTGTCTGTGTCTGCACATCTCCCTCTACTAAGTTACCTTCTGCAGTTAAAGGAATTTGACCAGAACTGAAAAATAAATTATTCACAATAATCCCTTGAGAATACGGTCCGATAGCTGCTGGTGCGTTATTTGTTTGAACAACTTTCATTTGTCTTTTCCCCCTAAGAGTTACTTTTTGTCGAAATAATTACCATTTTCCACAGAAATTTTCTTTTCTTTTACATCGACACCGGATAATTTTACTAGTGATAAATAATCATCCACTAGTCTTTCCTCGGCTTCCTCGGCTTCTACTAATACTGCGATTCCTGCAACGCTTGCATTAAATTCCTCTAATAGACTAATCATACCATTGATGGTACCGCCAGCTTTCATAAAGTCATCCACAATCAAAACTTTTGAGCCATCTTCTAAACTTCTTTTAGAAAGCAACATCGTTTGGATTCTTTTTGTAGAACCAGAAACATAATTGATACTCACCGTGGAACCTTCTGTTACTTTACTATCTCTTCTAACCATAACTACAGGAACATTTAAATAAGTTCCAACTGCATATGCCAAAGGAATTCCTTTAGTAGCAACTGTCATGACCACATCAATATCCGTATCAGCAAAGGCAGAGGCAAACAGTCTCCCCACTTTTTGCATGATAGTCGTATTTCCCAGAATATCATTCATATATAGATAACCACCGGGCAAAAGTCTTTCTGGACTTTTTATCAAATCACAAAGCTCTTCAACAAATGGTTTCGCTGCTTCATCACTGACTTTTACTTGATACTTTACTCCACCGGCTGCTCCTGGCAATGTATGTAAAGTCCCTATTCCTCTTTGCTCAAATGTTTCTTTAATAATAGCCAAATCTTCGCTGATTGAAGACTTGGCTGCACCGTACTTTTCTGCAAAGTAAGAAAGAGATACTAACTGCCTAGGATGCTCCAGCAAGTAATTCGTCATGTCTATTAAACGCTCACTACGACGAAATTTCATAACTGAACCCCCAAAATCCGAATATTTAAAGACAATTTTACATTATTATACGGATTTAATCAAGGGTATGTCGCTGTCCAATCATTCGAACCGCAAATACTTGATCACAAAATCCTCTTAAACCATTATAAACACGATTCATCCTTGAATCATGTTGAATCAATCCAAAAACAGTAGGTCCACTTCCACTCATAAGAACAGCATCTGCACCAAATTTGCAAATTTGTTCTTTAATTTGAGCAACCTCTGGGTATAAGGTTAGAGTAACATTCTCTAACACATTCCCGACATTTTCACACATTAAATCATAATCTTTCGCTGAAATGGACTCAATCATTTTTTCCGTATTTGGATGCTGTATTGTCTCAGTATCTAGTCTTTTATAAATATCAGCTGTTGATACACCAATAAACGGTTTTGCCAAAATAACCCAGCACACTGGTGGCGCAGGCAATTCCTTAATGATTTCCCCTCTTCCAGTTGCAAGGGCAGTGCCCCCATAGACGCAAAAGGACACATCAGACCCAATTTCAGCTCCAATGACAGCTAATTCATCTAATGTTAACCCTAAATCCCATAACTTATTTAAACCACGTAATACTGCCGCTGCATCGCTGCTTCCTCCAGCAAGACCTGCTGCAACAGGAATATGTTTCTCAATTTTAATTTCTACGCCTTTTTTCACATCAAATTTTTCCTTTAATATACTTGCTGCCTGATAAGCAAGATTTCTTTGGTCATCAGGAACAAACCTATTAAGAGAAACTATTTTTATTACATCGTTGTCTAACAATGCTAGCTCAATTCTATCTGCTAAATCAATTGTCGTCATAATCATTTCTACTTCATGATACCCATCTGGTCTCTTATGAAGCACATCTAATGACAAATTGATTTTAGCTGGCGCTTTCACCAAAAGCTTCAATATTTCCACCCACTTAACAAATTTCATCATTTACTTTTTTCTCCAACTAACGAAAGAGGATTTTCCTTAAAGGAGATAATAATAGTAGGCTAGACGAACTTTATCTTACCCTTATTCCGTGTCTAACAAGCTTTATGCTCATCTAATCTTCTATATAGATATAGTGATTTTACCACAAATTATTCTCTTACATACAATCGAGATTGTGTTTTCCCTATAATTTATCAACATTTGAGGTGCGGTCTTACTCCCCATTATCTTGAATAAAAAAAGAATCTATCATTAACTCCTTATATCTATACTATTTAATGGATAATATAGATATTCGCTAATGATAGATTCTATAAATTGCCGTGGGTAAATCCAATTTGATTATCGTACAAATAAGATGGACGTAAAGTGAATTTTGAAGTTACAGGTTACTCTTTATTTTGAGTAAGAAGACTTTGCTCTGCTATTTCTATTGCCCTTTTGACCATATTCCCTGCGTCTCTTGCACGAATACCGCCCCAGCCCTCTTTCTGGACCACATCATAGAAACCAAGCTCTTTTGCTAATTCTTCCTTTAATCCTTCGGACATAATTCCTTTTCGTCTACCCAAAGTGAATCTCCCCTTTCATCACCCACGGTAAGCTTAGTATGTATCCATCACTAGTTTTTCATGTTATCTATTTGTTGCCAAAACATATGCTTATTTATACATCTATAAGCATATGTTTTGCCATATCATTATTTTTCTCCATGAAAAAAGCAGCAAACAAATTGTTCACTGCCGCTTAATGCTTTCAAGCAATAATAGTTAGCTTAAAGCAATTTGTCCTGATGTATCCTCGAAGAAGGTAATTTGAACCGTTTCTGTTAAAACATCTGCATAGCTGTATGATACACGTTCAAATGCATTTTCATCCTGATCTAACTCCACTACAAACACAGATGGATAAGTCTCTGCTAATACTCCTGAACGTTCAATTGTCTTCCGACGACCGCCATTTGCCTTCAGCATAAGTCTTTTTCCTAAATTTGAATCAAGAGCTTTTTTTATATCTGATAATGTTTTTGCCATTCGGTCCACCTCACTGTGTAAAGTATATCATACTGACACAACAGAGTCAAATAAAAACATAAATTATAACAGTCTTTTTTAGAAGTTGTCAATATTTTTTATTCTTATTTTTCTCCAATTTTTCAACAAAGATAGTTTGCACAAAGTGAGCATAAATATGTAGAAAATTTCAATTTTTTTCAAATACTTATATCTTTCAATTGCAATAAAGATTATTCAGGATAAAAACACACAGAATCCAGCTAGCATAACCCCCTTATTAAAGGGCAAAAGCTTACCTTATCCTGTGTGTAATAGTTAAACCTAGTATATGCTTCTATCTTTGTCACACCTCTTCTGTTGAATCTACATGATATGGCATGCCTGTTCGCAAAACTCCCTTTGTTTCAATTCCACCTAGCCCCTTTTCACCCGTTAATGTATTCCTTAAAACATCCCAAACATTTACTCTTTCCATAAATGGTGTAAAACTTATCTTGGCAACAATATAAACTGGATCAAGGGCATGAATATTTACTCTTGAGGGGGAACTTGCAAAATTAGCTCCTGCATAAATAAGCGATTCAAAGTGGGATTGACAAGCACCAGCAAAAATAACTAACTGATCCAGATTAGGAAGCTTCTTTCTCGCCTCTCTGACGGTCTGTACAAAGTATTTCGAGTGTCGGTAGGCATTAATATCACTTTTATCTCCTAACGCTTTAGAATAAGCATCATGACCTGTTATAACTAGTATGTCAGGGCGATAGTAATCCAAAAGACTGCCTATTTTACTTGGCATCTCTTTTTCATTGCAGTGCACTCCATTTACGGGTATCCCAATTTTTTCGTATAAAGTGAGACACTTTTTCAAATAGTTTGGATCTCCATCAATATGGAGTACCTTACCTGGTAATTGAAAATAGTTAGAAGGCTTGCTATAAGCTTCTGTTACTTGATACTCCTGCTTTCTGCGCAAAAGATTCACATCTTGTCGAAATAATTGGAGAGATTGTTCCTCCATCAACTGAACCTTTTGGGAAATTTTTCGTTGCATCGGTTGATTAATCAATACTAAATCCTCATATGGAGCATCTGCAATCAAGCGAAAATCTTCTCCATAAAGAATGGCAATTTTTTGGCCATTTACCTCTTTCATGTCAATTATTCGAAACAATAAATCACATTGATAAGACTCTCTACCGACGATATCCATGATATTTATAGTCACTCTTGTCACTCCAATTAACCCAAACATGTCTCTCCTGAGTGGATATTATTATTCAATATCTATCTCTGATAAATTATGCATACGTCTATAAAGTTGTGAGCAATTCAAAAAGAAGAATTAAAACATCTGCTGCTCTCTTTCTAACAACAACCTTTATCAAATAAAGCATCATATAAAAAGGTGCACAGAAAGCTTCCTCTTCCTTGAAATTTTTTAAGGAAGAGAAATTAATCTGTACACCTATTTATCATCATTATTTTCCAAACGTTTCATAAAGTATGTCACTTAGCTTTGCGAACTCTTCAATAGATAATGATTCTCCGCGTCTAGAAGGCTCAATTCCCGCTTGTTCCAGCGCTGCTATGATTTCTGCCTTCTTTTCTTTTCCACCCTCTAATTGGCTCGATAAGTTATTGAGAATCGTTTTTCTTCTTTGGGCAAAGCTTGCTCTTGTTACTTGAAAGAAGAATGCTTCGTTTTTCACTACAACAGACGGTGTTTCTCTAATCGTAAGACGAATAACAGCTGAATCCACATTTGGTTGAGGAACAAAAACAGTTTTTGGTACAATCATAACCACTTCTGGTTTTGTATAATACTGAATGGCAATTGAAAGAGAACCATATTCCTTCGTTCCTGGCTTCGCTGAAATTCGTTCCGCCACTTCTTTTTGAAGCATCACAACAATGCCTCTTAAGGGTAATTTTTCTTCTAATATCTTCATAATAATCGGCGTTGTAACATAATAAGGTAAATTAGCAACAAGCATAATATCCTTAATATCTTTAAACTCTGTGTCTAACATTTCCTTTACATTTGCCTTTAAAATATCCTGGTGGATAATTTTTGCATGAGGATATGGTTCAAGTGTCTCTTTTAAAATCGGTAATAGACGTTGATCAATCTCATACGCTACAACCTTTTTGCTGCGCTTTGCTAATTGTTCTGTCAATGCACCAATTCCAGGACCAACCTCTATTGCGCCTGATTCTTCTGTTAACTGCGCATGATCCACAATATTCCTTAAAATGTTTGTATCAATTAAAAAGTTCTGTCCTAAGCTTTTCTTAAAGGAAAATCCATATTTATCTAGTATTGCTCTCGTCCTCGCGGGTGTTGCTATATCTTTATACATGCTTATCCTCCTGGCGTATTTCCTTAATCGCTTGTGCAAACTCTGCCTTTGTAATATGAAACATCAGTAATCGTTTATAAAGCTGTTTTCCATTTGTATACCCAATTTTAAGCAGCCTACCTAACTGTTCTCTTCGCTCCTTAGAATCAGCACCGCCAATTAAGCCTGCATCAATTAAATCTTCTTTCGTAATTTCTTCCTTTATTGTTTCCTGCATCAAATGTGCTTCTTTTAATGCTTCTCTAATTACTTCTACTGATGCATGTTCCACCCCAACACCTTTACCATGCTTATGGATAGCAAGCTCCTTCGGGATAAAGGCATGCTTGCATTCAGGAATATGCATTTCAATTGTATGACGAATTTTTTGACCTGGATAGTCTGGGTCAGTCAAAACAATAACTCCTCTTGTTTTTTGTGCTAGCTTTATTTTATCTAATGTCTCTTGATTAATGGCTGAACCGTTTGTTTCAATTGTATCTGCATCAACCGCTCGCTTAATAGCGGTGGTATCATCTCGACCTTCCACTACTATTATTTCTTTAATCTTCATGGAACCTCCAAAAAATATTTAAAATTTGAAAAAAAAATGAAACATAATTGTAACATGAATCGTCTATATATACAGAGAGAGAAATATTTTAATTATTATCATTATAGCTAATATTTATGTTTAAACAAATGGCTGACTCTTTGCAAGTTAATTAACAGATATTGAACCATAAAAAAGACAGAGGAGATGCTTCCTCTGCCAAATCAGCTATCTTTCTATCATCAATATTAGATGATAAAATGTCGAGATTTCTATTTTACCTAATTAATTATTTTTATCTTAACTTGCCTGTTACCCCAACGGTAAGCTTCGGCTTTCGTGGAAAAGAAAACATCTATTTTCTGCCCTTTTACACTTCCGCCAGTATCTGCGGCAACAGCGTAGCCATAGCCTTCAACATAAACTTTTGTTCCTAAAGGGATAAAACTTGGGTCGACAGCGATTACTTTTGCATTCGGATTAGCTTTCAGATCAATACCAGTAGCCGTTCGGCCAGAACATCCATTACAGCTAGCAGTATATGCTGTTGAATTGACGAACACTTCTTGCCCATTTTCTTCACCACGTGATGCAAGTTGAATGACGTCGTCTTTTGTTCCAACAGATACAATTTTATCCTGCTTTTCTTTCACTGTTGTTTCACTTAGCAATTTTCGGGAAATCTCTTTGCCGTTTTCCTTCGTCACCTCATACTTTTTAGAGACCACTCCTTCTGTTCCCTCTTTAAGTACTTTTTCTGTTCCGTGTGGAAGATCATCGTCCTTTTGGGTGATTACGGCAAAATTAATCGGTTGTTCCACTACATCGGTGACCTTTTCTATTCTTGTTATATTAACAATAGCTTCGTCTTTCACTTTTTCCTTTAGAGCTGGTTCAACTCGGTCTAATTTATCAAGTGAGATCTTCTGTTGTGTTAAAAAGTCAGCGACCGTAGTCGAAGTGGACCATACTTGCTTTTTCTTTCCTGCGTCTACTAGTGTTACTGGAAATGCTGTATGTACGACAACTTCCATTTTATGTTCTATAGGGTTATTTTCTTTCTGATTGATCTGGTCATGCTCGTTCAAAGAAATTTTTTGTTCTTCTAAAAATTCCTTAACAGTATCAACTGTTGTCCAAACCGTTTTCTTCTCGTCGTCTTTTTGCAATTCAACCTGTTTAGCTTCTTTCCAGACAACTTCTAAGTTATCTGTCACCTTTGTGTTTAACGAGGGAAACACATAATCTTCTGAGCCAACGGTAATGCCTAAATCATCAAATATTTGTTGTATAGTAGATGAGTGCGTCTCGATGATTTGTTCTTTACCATTTAGCGTTAGTGCCACAGTACTTTTAGTAGTTTCATAAATTATAAATCCAATACTACTCGCAAAAACGATGAAACTAGCTAAAAAGATAGACACTTTCTTCTTGCTCAAAGATTTTGAAAACAGGTTTTTCATGTTTTTGATTACGATGAAAAACGCCTCCTTTTCTCTCGGAGTGATTATATAGAGTATCATGTCCGCTGTCAACCCTTTAGAATCTCTGAACGTATATCCTATTATGCAAAAAAAACCAGCGAAAGGAAAGAAAGAAATCTCGACATAATTAGTCTATGAGAAAAGGAAGCAATGTAGAACCATTAAAAATAAGAGGAAGTTCGGACAAGCTCTTTCTGCATTCGACAAAAAACCTTATCAGTTTATGCCGAATAATTTTTTTGCGTTTTCAGTTGTTTTTGATGCCACCTCTTCATAGGAAATCCCTTTAATAGCAGCTATCTCTTCTGCTACTAGTTTTACATAACTAGGTTCATTGCGTTTTCCTCTAAAAGGGGTCGGAGCCAAATATGGGCAGTCCGTTTCGATTAATAAATGATCTAACGAAATGGCTTCTGCAACTTCCTTTGGCTTTCGTGCATTTTTAAAAGTAACCGTTCCACCAAGCGAAATATAAAAATTCATATTTATGCATTCCAGTGCAGTTTCTACGCTTCCTCCATAACAATGCATAATCCCGCCTACCTCTTTTGCATCCTCCTCTTTTAAGATTTCAACAATATCAGCAGTCGCTTCACGGTTATGAATAATTATCGGGAGTTTTACTTTTTTTGCTAATTGAATTTGCTTTCTAAATACTTCTTTTTGAATATCTTTTGGCGATTTATCCCAATGATAATCTAGTCCCATTTCTCCTATTGCAATGACCTTTGGATGCTTTGCCAATTCTTCAATCCAAGCCAAATCTTCATCTACCATATCGATAGCATCTACAGGATGCCATCCTATGCTTGCATAAACAAAATCATACTGCTCAATAAGCTCCATCGCCTTTGTAATAGTAGGTCTATCAAACCCCACCACTACCATTTTTTCCATTCCTACATCAAGTGCCCGTTGTATCACTTCTTCTATATCATCTTGAAACTCATTTGCGTTAATATGTGTATGTGTATCAAATAACATGATAAACATCCCTCCATCATCTGTTAGATATATTTACACTTTATTTTTTAAGACCGTTCTATCCTTGCGCCACAGTCTTAATGAAAGAAGAAAAAACATAGAGATGATTAAAATATGGAATTTCCCCGCCCATTCTTCTCCATAAAAGATCTTGGCGATTTCCCCATTAAAACATCTCCATGTTTTTTATATCATTTTATTTTACTTTTGCACCGAGTGGTAAAGCCTCTGCGATTGTCGCTAGAGACAATTCACCGTCATGACTTCCAGCTAAAATCATTCCCTGTGAAAGCTCGCCTCTTAATTTAACTGGTTTTAAATTTGTTACACAAATAACTTTTCGTCCTACCAAGTCTTCAGGAGAATAATATTTAGCGATTCCAGAAACAACTTGTCTTTTTTCATAACCTAGATCCAATTGTAACTTCAATAACTTGTCCGCTTTTTTTACAGGTTCAGCTTCCAGTACTTGTGCTACACGTAAGTCTACTTTCATAAAGTCATCTATTGTAATTTCCTCTACGTCCGGAACTTCTTGAACCTCTTGTTTCTTTTCCTCTTCCATTTGAGGTCCCTTCATTTCGCTTTTGATAAATTCCACTTCTTCTTGAATGTCTAATCTAGGGAAAATAGGATCTCCCTTCTCTACTATAGTACCCGCAGGAATGACACCAAAACGTTCCAGGCTGTCCCATGTCTGTAAGGATTCGTCTTGTATGTTCAACTGTCTAAAAATCTTGTCAGGTGTTCTTGTTAAAAATGGTTTTAACAAAATGGCGATTCTTCTTAAAGATTCTGCTAAATGATTCATCACAACTGCTAATTCTTCTGTCTTTTCCTCTTTCGCTAATACCCATGGCTGTGTTTCATCGATATATTTATTATTTCTGCTGACTAATTGCCATAATGTTGTTAGTACAACAGAGAACTCCATATTCTCCATATGCTCCGCATATTTCTTAACCGTTTCTTGATGTGCTTCCACAAGTGACTTTTCAAAAGTGCCTTCTGAATTTTTATAGGTAGGAATTTCACCATTAAAGTACTTATTAATCATCGCCACTGTACGATTTAATAAATTCCCTAAGTCATTTGCTAAATCGAAATTTACTCTCTCTACAAACGCTTCAGGAGTAAACACACCATCAGAGCCAAATGGTACTTCTCTTAATAAATAATAACGAAGAGCATCTAATCCATAACGGTCAATTAACGTCACTGGATTAACCACATTTCCTTTTGATTTAGACATTTTGCCATCTTTCATTAGAATCCAGCCATGTGCAAAGACTTTCTTTGGCAATGGTAGATCTAATGCCATAAGCATGATTGGCCAATATATCGTGTGGAAACGAACAATTTCCTTCCCAACTAAATGTACATTTGCCGGCCAAAACTTTTTATATAGACTCTCATCATCAGAGCCATATCCTAGCGCAGTAATATAATTGGAAAGGGCATCGATCCATACATATACCACATGCTTCGGATCCCCTGGCACTTTAATTCCCCAATCAAAAGTAGTTCTTGATACTGCTAAGTCTTCCAATCCAGGCTTAATAAAGTTATTGATCATCTCGTTCTTGCGAGATTCTGGCTGGATAAATTCTGGATTTTCCTCGTAAAATGCTAACAAGCGATCTGCATATTTTCCCATTCTAAAGAAATATGATTCCTCTTTTACTAGTTCAACGGCATGACCACTGTCGGGGCTTTTCCCTCCAATTATTTTGCCATGTTCATCGTAAATAGGATCAACCAACTGCAGTTCTGTATAATATGTTTCATCAGAAACAGAATACCATCCTTGATATTCATCTAAATAAATATCTCCTTGATCCACTAATTTCTTAAACATTTTTTCGACAACATCTGTATGTCGTTTTTCTGTTGTACGGATAAAATCATCATAGGAAATATCAAGCTTATCCCATAATTCCTTTATTCCTGCCACAATTTCATCTACATACTGAATAGGTGTAATTCCTGCTTCTTCTGCTTTGCGCTGAATTTTTTGCCCATGTTCATCCGTTCCAGTTAAGTAACGAACTTCATATCCTCTCATTCTTTTATAACGAGCCATTGCATCTCCAGCAACTGTTGTGTAAGCATGTCCAATATGTAAATTGCCACTTGGATAATAGATTGGCGTAGTAATATAAAAAGTTTTTTCTTGATCCTTCACTTAATTTCCTCCTATATATATGTATATAATATGTACCTTTAGTAAGATAACTGCTATTACTATTGTAACCATTCTTCTTTTTTATCGAAACAAAAAAGTATAAGAACATTTATAAACCGCATAATTAATGCCATTTTTCCTTTTATCCCATCAAAATATACCTAAAAATAATTAGTAATGCAACAGCGATGTTTTGGAAGAAAGAATGAGAAATAAAAATGTTGTTTTTTGTCGAAAAAATAATAAAAATAGAACAAAAAGACTATACCAATTTATCCCATCCTATGTTTATTTATCAATTTATTCTCCTGAAAAGCCTAATTTAATAAGGTTTTTAAAATACAATAATTTCAAAATAAAATAATTGACGTTTATGGGAATGGCTGGTATTATAATAAACATACAAAGAAATTTGTCGAAAATTAGCGAAAAAAATATAAATACTTACTTTTGGGAGGAGAAAAGAAAATGAAATCTACAGGTATTGTTCGTAAAGTTGATGAATTAGGTCGTGTGGTTATTCCAATCGAATTAAGACGTACATTAGGAATTGCTGAAAAGGATGCTCTAGAAATTTATGTAGATGATGAAAAAATCATCTTAAAAAAATATAAACCAAACATGACTTGCCAAGTTACTGGCGAAGTATCAGATGATAATCTATCTTTAGCTGGTGGTAAATTAATCCTTAGCCGTGAAGGTGCAGAGCAATTAATCGCGGAAATCAAAAGCAATTTTGAACTTGCAAAATAAAAATAAAGTAAGCAATGTGTAAGTACATCACTCTTTATTGATTCGTAGCTTCTTGAAAAAAATTAAGAGAAATACTTATTCGTTCTTTTTATAAACTAAAGGACTGCCGCCTTAAAGGGGAACACCATCATATTTTTGATGTTCCGATTTAAGGCAGCAGCCCTTTTTCTTATTGAATATGATATTCTTGATATATGTCTCTTTTTTGCATTTCTCTATCTAATGCAGTCTTTTTAATTGCTTCTTTTACCGTAATTCCCTCTTTTTCCACATAGTGATCTACATGTTGAACAATAGACAAGTCTTCCCACCAATTATTTTCTTCTGTTTGTAATTCTCCTTGTTCAATAACTAAACAAAACTCTCCTCTTATTTCTTCTGATTGAGACCAAGCAATTGCTTCCTCTAGAGTTCCACGAATAAATTCCTCATATATCTTTGTCAGCTCTCTACATAATGTAATCTTTCTATTACCGAGAATCTCCCTTATTAAAACCAATGTTTCTTTTAAACGATGCGGGGATTCATATAAGAGCAGCGTGCCTGGAACGTTCTTTAGAAAAAGCAACTCCTTTTTCTTCTCCTTCTTTTGGCGATTAAGGAAACCATAAAAGTAGAAAGGATGTGTCGGAAGCCCCGAAGCAATCAGTGCTGTTAATGCTGCATTCGCTCCTGGAAGAGGAATAACTGGTATTTCTTGATTAATAGCATCTATAGCTAGTTCATATCCTGGATCTGCAATGGTTGGCATTCCCGCATCACTTACTAATGCGATTATTTTATCCTCTTTCAAAGCTTGTATTAGCTTTTGACCACTAGCCTCTTTATTATGTTCATGATAGCTGACTACTGGAGTAGCAATTTCAAAATAATTGCATAGTTTTTTTGTATTACGTGTATCTTCTGCAGCAATAATATCTGCCTCTTTCAAAATTCTAATTGCTCGAAAACTCATATCTTCTAAATTCCCGATAGGAGTAGGGACTAAATACAACGCTCCCCCTTTTTCTTTAAAGCTTTTTTGTTGTTTCATTTCCTTCACCTACTTCCTTCCATAAAAACTTTTCCTTCTTCTTTCTATCTAGCTGTTTAAAAGCATACTCTGCTTTCATGGCTTCTTGTTTTGTCTGAAATTCCTCATAGTAAATAACAGATACCGGTAAACGTCCTCTTGTATATTTTGCTCCTTTACCTTCATTATGCGTTTTTACGCGCTTTTGAAGATCATTTGTATAGCCAGCATAATAGCTGCCATCCTTACACATTAATACATAAAAATAATGACTCTTATTTTCCATACAGTATTCTGCTCATTTCCTCTGTATAATTGTTGCCATCTTTATAAACAAATAACGGAGGGAGAACTTTTAAATCTGGTTTCCCATCTTTTATCGCTTCAACTAATAAAATATTCGCTTCTTTTCCTTCCTTTGGATAAACAAATCGGATACGCTTTGGTTCCAATCGATTTGCCCTCATTAATGTAATAATATCTAATAGTCTTCCTGGTCGATGAACAAAAGCTACTTTTCCACCTTGTTTAACCAATTGACTGGATATACTAATTGTATCCTCTAGCGTACAGAGGATCTCATGTCTCGCAATAGCAAGATGCTCATTACCATTAATCTCTTCCACTGAATTAGTCTTCTTAAAGTAAGGTGGATTACACGTCACTGCGTCATATTTCTCATACCCAAGTAAACCAGGAGCATCCTTAATATCACCATGAATCATTTTTATCTTTTGCTCTAAACGATTATACTGAATGCTTCTATTTGCCATATCATATAATCTTGCTTGTATTTCTACTCCTACAATATCTCCCTCTGTTCGAAGCGACAAAAAGAGTGGAATTACTCCATTCCCACTACATAAATCAACAATCGCCCCCCTTTTCACAGGAATAGAGACAAAATCCGCTAATAATACTGCATCTAATGAGAAGGAGAAAACAGATGGACTTTGAATAATTCTTAATCGTTCATCCAGCAAATAATCTAATCTTTCATCTCCAATTAATGGAACCACTCTTTATACCTCCATCTTTCCTATTTCCTGCATAGAAAAAGAGATGTCTCAAGAAGAAGAGTCATCCCCTGACAATACATTGGTTGTATTGCTTACATACTCGGGCAATAATTTCTTTGAGACATCCTTATTTTTTATTAAGAAACGATAAACAAAAAAGACAATCTCCATCTTTTCGAGGACTTCCAAAATGAAGATTACAAATATGAAAACCTTCTTGATATAGTCTTGCCAGGTTGTCATACCCTTCCCCTATATCAATATTTTTCTCCTCTATCATCTTACCTTGTTTTATGTTCCTTCTTTTATTTTTATCTTGTTTCGAATCCTTTTCTCTTGGTATATCCTCTAAGTGCCTTCTTAGATTTTCATTTTCTAGCTGCAGCCTATTATTCTCTTCAATAAGCTCTGCTACATGCTGTTTAAGATCACCTAATTGCTTATATAAATTACCAATTTGACTTTCCATATTTATTACTGATTCAAAAACTTCTTTTTTATCCACTCTTCCACCTCATTAATCTGTGGATTGAACTGAAACAGCATCCTCTTGCAGTATCTCATCTAATGTATATTCAAGCACTCGTTCTTGTTCAGAAATTTCCACTTGGAGTACACGTTCTAAAATATTTAAACCAACAACTTTTCCCTTTCCATCCGGTGTATCAATCCAATCACCTAAGTCTGGTAAAAGTTCCTTTGCAGCTTCATAATCGTCATTCTCATATTTTAAACAACACATTAGTCGCCCGCATAATCCGGAAATTTTCGTTGGGTTTAAGGAAAGGTTTTGGTCTTTTGCCATCTTAATAGATACTGGTTCGAAATCCCCTAAGAAAGTCGAACAGCATAACATTCTTCCACAAGGACCAATCCCGCCTAGCATTTTCGCTTCATCTCTTACACCAATCTGACGAAGTTCAATTCTTGTTCGAAAAATGGAAGCTAAATCTTTTACCAATTCCCTAAAGTCTACTCGACCATCTGCGGTAAAATAAAAAATGATTTTATTACGGTCAAATGTATATTCTACATCCACTAATTTCATATCTAATTCATGCAGCGTCACTTTCTCACAACAAACATCATAAGCCTCTTTTGCTGCAACCTTGTTTTCGGCTACAATCATCTGATCTTTATGATCCGCGATTCTTAATACTTTTTTCAAAGGTAAAACTACATCATTTTCATCTACTTTTTTCGGTCCAATAACTACTCTCCCGAATTCTACACCCCGAACAGTTTCGACGATGACGAAGTCTCCCTTTTGAATGATTAATTCATTTGGATCAAAATAATATATTTTTCCAGCTTTTTTAAAGCGGATTCCTACAACATCATACAACTGAAGATCCCTCCTGCAGCTCTAGCACCAGCTGCTCCATCAATAACTGTGGATTCATATTCCCCTGCAGCTTTCGCTTTGCTTCAAAAATAGCTGTCATTTGTTCCGTTAAGCGTCTGTTAGAAGTTCTTAAAGCGTAAGTATCTAATCGTCCCTTTTCGCTAACGTATACAATCTGATCGTGCTTGCCAAGCTGTATATATAATAAATCTTTATAAAGCAGCAATAATAAATCAAGTCCTCTATCAAACTGGTCCTTTTCTTTAAATTGAGAAAACCAGTCTCTTTGAAGAGCTACTAATGCTTCTAAAGGAGCTCCTTTAAGAGCCTCATATAATTTTACCACTATTTTTTGCGCTTGTACAAACCATTCATCCGTACTAAGTGACAATGCCTCTTCAAAATTATTGGTAATTTGCGCAAGTAAAGGGGCTTCATTTGGTTTTATTCCATTTCTTACTAGTTCTTTAGCCATTTCATTTGGGGATAATGGTGTAAAGGAAAGGACCTGACACCGAGACAAAATAGTCGGCAATATTTGCTGAATTTGTTCTGTTATTAAAATGGCCGTTGTTTCTGCATTCGGTTCCTCTAAAAACTTCAGTAAACTGTTAGCCGCATTTGTAGTCATTTTATCTGCATGAACAAGAATATACACCTTTTGCTTTGACTCTACTCCAGTCTTGGAAAACTCTTCTTGTAGGCTTTGTATTTGATGCTTCTTTATGGATAATCCATCTGGCTCAAGTAAATGCACATCAGGATGGTTACCATTATTTATCCGCTTGCAATTTGAACATGTTTCACATGGAACATATCCTTCTATAGTATTTTCACATAAAATGCTCTTAGTGAGAACTAGACTTATTTCCCTTTTACCTGTTCCCTTCATTCCTTCAAAAAGATAAGCATGAGCTAATCGCTCTTTTTTCAAGCTGTTTTTTAGCATCTTTAAAACAATGGGTTGTGTCCCTTCAAGCTGTTCCCACGTCCTTGTCAAGACAATCACTCCATTTACATATATATATTAATTAGTAGACCTTTAATTTTACCATTTTTATCTAAGGTATTTATGCCATTTTTCTCATTCGCGATTACTTCTTCTGTTGATTATACTAACTTATCATCAATTACCTGTACAACACGCGAATTTTCCTAAGCCAAACTGATCCCTCGCGTTGTACTTTTTACCTTTCATCCCAAATTCAACAGCTTCTTTTACAAACTGTTTAACAAGAGATTTATATTTAGTTAAGTCTTTGAAATTTTGGGTTTCCCTAACCTATTGCTTTAATATCATCGATGTTTTTCAACAATTTTGAAGCTGATCGACCTTTAATTTCTCATTTTGTTGTTGGACATATCTGAAATTTAGAAGCTCCTAAGACTACCTTTGTTTCTAATCTATTTTCCAGATTGATTCAAATCTCTTTATTAACTTCTATTTTTCCTCCTGAAGAGTGGTCTGCTACTTATTAGAAAAGGATATGCGTATCCTACTTTTTAACTTTTATCATTTAACTATGAAAGTACATCGGTAACAGAAGTTACCGATGTACAGCTTAAAATTGTTTAAATTGCTCTACAGGTAATACAAAGACTGTTGCTCCGCCAACTTCTACTTCTACTGGATAAGGGACATAAGAATCTGCATTTCCTCCCATTGGCGATACAGGTGCTACTAATTGGTCTCTTGATTGACAATTTTCTTTAATGATTTGTAATGCCTTTTCCACACGTATATCTTCCGTTCCTATCATAAAGGTGGTATTTCCAGATTTCAAGAATCCGCCAGTACTTGCAAGCTTTGTCGCTCTAAAATTATTTTCAACTAGTGCATTAAGTAATTTGTTACTATCTTTATCTTGAATGACTGTTAGAATTAATTTCATTTTTATCCCGCCCCTTATTATAGTTTCCGAATGATTTTATAACTTGTTCCTATTATAGCAATAAATATAAAAACAAACAGCTGAAAGAAAAAATAATTCTTTGAGAGCCTATCCATTTTTTATTTTGTCATCACTATATGCATAATACCCTATTATTTAAATAGCAACGCACTTCTACTTTAAAAAACGATTAATAATATCTACTGTATCCTCCAAAACCTGTTCTAATGGTTTCGATGCATCTACTTTTATGATTCTCTCTGGAAATCTTTCTATTACCTTATAATAGCCTTCTTGTACTTTTTCATGGAATTCAATCTTTTCTAAATCCAAACGGTTAATTTCTCTATCACTCGTATTACTAATTCTTGCTAAACCAACCCTTGGATCTAAATCAAAATAAATGGTTAGCTCAGGCATGGTATCTCCAATTGCAAATTGATTAATTTCCCAAATTTCATCCATATCAATTCCTCTTGCATGCCCTTGATATGCCAATGAACTATCAATGAAACGGTCACATAATACAATCGCTCCGTCGTTTAAAGCTGGAATGACCTTCTCTACTAAATGCTGTCTTCTAGCAGCTGCATAAAGCAATGCTTCTGTTCGCGCATCCATTTCAGTATGCTTAGGATCTAATATAATATTTCTAATTTTTTCTGAAATAGGAATACCACCTGGCTCCCTTGTCTTTATAATCTGTAGTTCTTTTTCTTGATAATAATTTAACAACATATCAATAACGGTTGTCTTTCCCGCTCCCTCTGGTCCTTCTAATGTAATAAAGATACCTTTTGTCACCTTATTGTCCTCCTAAGTTGTCATTTCTCAAAAATGGTAATTTTATTTTTATATATAGATGGGCTTCCTTGAAATCTTGCTCCATCCTTTAATAAGTTCGTTATTTGTTTAATATGATAGTTCGTTATTTCCTCTCCAGGCATTAAAATAGGAATTCCTGGTGGATATGGAATAATTGTTTCTGCACAAACTGCATGTAAAGCTTCACTTAATGAAACTTCCACCTTACTTCGTGTGGCTTGTTCTTTTTCACTAAGTTTTAATTCTACTATATCCTCACGCTTTTTTATAGATTCAACTGTCTCACTCTGAGCAGAATGAGTATGTATATTTTTAAGAAGCGCCCTTTTTATTTTAAAAATAATCTTCTCTAAAGGATAAGAGATTCCTTTCTTTAACAATGGAAAGACAAATAATATATTATTTGAATCAGCTAACTCCGTATATATACCCTCTTTTTCTAATTCTTTTTGTAATTCAAATCCGCTTCTATTTTCTGTTGATTGAATAGTAATTTTTAAAGGATCTCCATCATAAGGATAGTTTAGTACGTTTAGCTGAGGAATTGTATGAAGTTGTTCCCGAAAAAAAGTTACCATTGTATGTAGGTATTCCCAATCCTCCATGCTATAGTTTGCTATATAATGCCTAGCCTTATCTAGGGAGGCCATAATAAGGTAAGAGGGACTGCTGGACTGTAAAATGTCTAAGTAATGTTTAACATCCTCTTGTTGAACGAATGCCGTATTATAATGTAAATAAGCACCCATTGTTAATGCTGGAAGCGTCTTATGTGCTGATTGAACAACTATATCTGCACCTGACTCAACTGCTGAAGGTGGAAAATTTGAATTTCCTTTAAAATGAGCCCCATGCGCTTCATCTACTAATACACAAATTCCATTAGCATGGGCTAAGTCAATAATCTCTGGTAAATTTCCAACCATTCCATAATAATTAGGAGAAGTTAAAATAAGCGTTTTGACTTCTGGAAATCGTGCAATTGCCTGCTCAATTGTTTTTTTCGAAAGGACTGTATCGACTTTCCAATCTTCCTCATAATCCGGGCTAAGTAAAATGGGCTGTGCCTTTGCTAACTTTATTCCATTCATAATTGATTTATGGCTATTCCTTTGTACAAATACTTTGTCACCCGCTGTTAAGGTGGCTAATATCATTGCTAAATTACCAACAGTACTCCCATTTACAAGAAAATAACTTTTCTTAACTCCATAAAAATCTGTTAGTAGTTTTTCTGCATCTGCAATAACACCAGTTGGTGCATGTAAATCATCTAAGCCATTAAGCTCTGTCACATCAAAATTCCATAAAGGTCCTTTCCACTCATCTTCCGGAGAAATTAATTCTCCATTCTTATGACCAGGTACATGAAAAGAAATATTATTTTTCGACTGAAATTGCAAAAGTTTAGAATATAACGGTGTGTTTTCTTGCAATTGTATTCCTCTTTTCTTTTTTCACTCTATTTATTTTATCATTTTTTCTTTATAGGAAGTAATTTACGCTTCTTTCTATTTTCTTATTTAAAGTATTTTAGATAATATAAATCCCTTATTCATTCATACTGGGCTATTTATCAATACCCCTTTAGTCTTTCTTATTAGTAATATTTTAGTTTAGTAGTTTTCAAGAATAAAGGTATGCGTGATTACTAAAATGGTTAGAATAATGTCTATGGAGGTGGAGAAATGGGGAAGTATCAATCAAGTAGAGCAGAAGCCTGTCTCATATGCGAAGAATATAAATTAGAAGGCATTCATCTATTCGAATCCTTTATATGTATGGATTGCGAAAGAGAGATTGTTAATACGAAGACAAATGATCCCAAATATCGATTTTTTGTTCATCAAATGGGAAAAGCACGAACTCTTCAGGAAAGACGACAAGCTTAGATATAAATAAAAAACAAGCATCTAACGAATAGATGCTTGTTTCCTTATTGCCTGGCGACGTCCTACTCTCACAGGGGGAGAACCCCCAACTACCATCGGCGCTGAGAAGCTTAACTTCCGTGTTCGGTATGGGAACGGGTGTGACCTTCTCGCTATCGCCACCAGACTTATTTATTTCGAGAATTATTCTCTCAAAACTAAATCATTTAGAAGTATTCCAAGTTGCCAAGTAATCATTTTGTCCAGCTCCAACGCCTATCAAACTTCCGATAAACAGGCGTTTCCGCTTTTCATTTTAGTTAAGTCCTCGATCTATTAGTATCAGTCAGCTCCACATGTCGCCACGCTTCCACCTCTGACCTATCAACCTGATCATCTTTCAGGGATCTTACTAGCTTGCGCTATGGGAAATCTCATCTTGAGGGGGGCTTCATGCTTAGATGCTTTCAGCACTTATCCCTTCCGCACATAGCTACCCAGCGATGCCTTTGGCAAGACAACTGGTACACCAGCGGTGCGTCCATCCCGGTCCTCTCGTACTAAGGACAGCTCCTCTCAAATTTCCTACGCCCACGACGGATAGGGACCGAACTGTCTCACGACGTTCTGAACCCAGCTCGCGTACCGCTTTAATGGGCGAACAGCCCAACCCTTGGGACCGACTACAGCCCCAGGATGCGATGAGCCGACATCGAGGTGCCAAACCTCCCCGTCGATGTGGACTCTTGGGGGAGATAAGCCTGTTATCCCCGGGGTAGCTTTTATCCGTTGAGCGATGGCCCTTCCATGCGGAACCACCGGATCACTAAGCCCGACTTTCGTCCCTGCTCGACTTGTAGGTCTCGCAGTCAAGCTCCCTTGTGCCTTTACACTCTACGAATGATTTCCAACCATTCTGAGGGAACCTTTGGGCGCCTCCGTTACTTTTTAGGAGGCGACCGCCCCAGTCAAACTGCCCACCTGACACTGTCTCCCACCCCGATCAGGGGTGCGGGTTAGAATGTCAATACAGCCAGGGTAGTATCCCACCAATGCCTCCACCGAAGCTGGCGCTCCGGCTTCCAAGGCTCCTACCTATCCTGTACAAGCTGTACCAAAATTCAATATCAGGCTGCAGTAAAGCTCCACGGGGTCTTTCCGTCCTGTCGCGGGTAACCTGCATCTTCACAGGTACTATAATTTCACCGAGTCTCTCGTTGAGACAGTGCCCAGATCGTTACACCTTTCGTGCGGGTCGGAACTTACCCGACAAGGAATTTCGCTACCTTAGGACCGTTATAGTTACGGCCGCCGTTTACTGGGGCTTCAATTCAGAGCTTCGCACTAACGTGCTAACCCCTCCTCTTAACCTTCCAGCACCGGGCAGGTGTCAGCCCCTATACTTCGCCTTGCGGCTTCGCAGAGACCTGTGTTTTTGCTAAACAGTCGCCTGGGCCTATTCACTGCGGCTCTCGCAGGCTTGCACCCGCAAGAGCACCCCTTCTCCCGAAGTTACGGGGTCATTTTGCCGAGTTCCTTAACGAGAGTTCTCTCGCTCACCTTAGGATTCTCTCCTCGCCTACCTGTGTCGGTTTGCGGTACGGGCACCCTAAATCTCGCTAGAGGCTTTTCTTGGCAGTGTGGAATCAGGAACTTCGGTACTATATTTCCCTCGCCGTCACAGCTCCGCTTATGTGGTAATGGGATTTGCCTCATTACCAGCCTAACTGCTTGGACGTGCTAATCCAACAGCACGCTTACCCTATCCTCCTGCGTCCCCCCATTGCTCAAACGATTTAAAGGTGGTACAGGAATATCAACCTGTTGTCCATCGCCTACGCTTTTCAGCCTCGGCTTAGGTCCCGACTAACCCTGAGCGGACGAGCCTTCCTCAGGAAACCTTAGGCATTCGGTGGATGAGATTCTCACTCATCTTTCGCTACTCATACCGGCATTCTCAC